>NZ_JAFBDO010000016.1 GCF_016908295.1 Thalassobacillus pellis | reverse complement strand
CTGGCATTCGGAGTTTGACTGAATTCGGTAACCCGGTAGGGGCCCCTAGTCCAATCAGTGCTCTACCTCCAGGACTCGTGTTCTCTGAGGCTAGCCCTAAAGCTATTTCGGAGAGAACCAGCTATCTCCGTGTTCGATTGGCATTTCACCCCTACCCACACCTCATCCCCGCATTTTTCAACATGCGTGGGTTCGGGCCTCCAGTCAGTGTTACCTGACCTTCACCCTGGACATGGGTAGATCACACGGTTTCGGGTCTACGACCACATACTAGCTTCGCCCTGTTCAGACTCGCTTTCGCTGCGGCTCCGTCTCTATCGACTTAACCTTGCATGGGATCGTAACTCGCCGGTTCATTCTACAAAAGGCACGCCGTCACCCATTAACGGGCTTCGACTACTTGTAGGCACACGGTTTCAGGTTCTCTTTCACTCCCCTTCCGGGGTGCTTTTCACCTTTCCCTCACGGTACTGGTTCACTATCGGTCACTAGGGAGTATTTAGCCTTGGGAGATGGTCCTCCCGGATTCCGACGGAATTCCTCGTGTTCCGCCGTACTCAGGATCCACTCCGGAGGAGATCCGGTTTCGGCTACAGGGCTGTTACCTGCTCTGGCTGATCGTTCCAGATCGATTCACCTACCGGATCTCTTGGTAACTCCAAAGGAGTGTCCTACAACCCCAGAAAGCAAGCTTTCTGGTTTGGGCTGGTTCCGTTTCGCTCGCCGCTACTCAGGAAATCGCGTTTGCTTTCTCTTCCTCCGGGTACTGAGATGTTTCAGTTCCCCGGGTCTGCCTCCCGGCACCTATGGATTCAGTGCAGGGTACGGTCCCATTACGGACCGTGGGTTCCCCCATTCGGAGATCTTCGGATCACAGCCTACTTACGGCTCCCCGAAGCATATCGGTGTTAGTCCCGTCCTTCTTCGGCTCCTAGTGCCAAGGCATCCACCGTGCGCCCTTCTTCACTTCACTATACGTGTGAAAAGACGTCTTACATTTGATGTCGTTGAATGTCTTGTTTCTTATCTAGTTTTCAAGGTTCAC
>NZ_JAFBDO010000014.1 GCF_016908295.1 Thalassobacillus pellis | reverse complement strand
TTTTTTATGTGTGCCCGGCATGGGCATATACTCTAGGGTTCAAGTCCCGAACGGCGAAGGTCGTTGTAGCTGTTAGCCAAAGGCAAGGGTGTCCAGGGCGACTTGGAATCTGAAGGAAGCCGGAGGCAAACTTCCGCCCCGAGGAACACGAATCTCATACAAGGCTGTCTATCTGGGATGAGTCTGCATAACAAGACAAAGTCCCAACGACCAAAGGGATAGACAGTAAATGAGGCGGGGATATGGAAGGGAAGTATATGCTCTTACCCGGGGAAGTCTGTCGGACAAACGAAGTACCCTTCGTAACCTTCTCAGTGATGGGAAACTGAACCGGCAGATGGCAGCCGAGGTCATAGTACTTCTTCTACTCGAGGGAAGAAGGAAGGACCGAATCTTTAAGACAGAGCGATCCTTCGAGACGCCGACTCCTGTGAAGACACAGACAACTCCAAAGTGGAGCCTGCTCAAAGGAGGAAGTGGTGAAGTCCACAGGGGACTTTGAGAGAGTGGAACAGGAGAGGAATAGAACGAAGCTCATCGCTCGCGTAAGGAGAGAACTACCTTGATGAATCACATTCTATCACGGGAAAACCTCATATTGGCGCTTAGGCGTGTGGAACGCAATAAGGGAAGCCGCGGTGTGGATGGTATGACCGTAAAATCCCTACGACGTCATGTATCCGAACACTGGGAATCCCTGCGCGCTCAACTAGAGGCGGGAACCTATGAGCCTTCTCCCGTACGTCGAGTCGAAATCCCGAAACCCGATGGAGGAGTCAGGCTCCTAGGTATTCCTACCGTAGTAGACCGATTCATTCAACAGGCGATTGCGCAAGTATTAACTCACGTTTACGACCCGACCTTCTCGGAATACAGCTACGGTTTTCGTCCCGAACGGAACGGGCATCAAGCTGTCCGTCAAGCCCAGGCGTACATCCAAGAGGGGAAACGATGGTTGGTAGACATGGATTTGGAGAAATTCTTTGATAAGGTCAATCATGATAAATTGATGGGCCTTCTGGCGAAAAGAATACAGGACCCAGCCCTTCTTCGCATGATCAAACGATTCCTGAAATCAGGCATCATGATAGAGGGAGTCTGTGTGTCCGCTACCCAAGGGACTCCCCAAGGAGGTCCCTTAAGTCCTTTACTCGCCAACATCATCTTAAATGAACTGGACCAAGAGCTGGAAAGGAGGGGGCACTCCTTCGTTCGATACGCCGATGACTTTCACATCTACGTCTCATCGAAGAAAGCTGGTTCCCGAGTGATGGATTCCATTACGGAATGGGTGGAAAAGAAATTACACCTTAAGGTCAATCGGAAGAAATCAGCCGTGGACCGCCCCTGGCGTAGAAAGTTCTTGGGATTCAGTTTCACTCCGAATCGGGCGCCCAAGGTGCGTATCCATCAGAAAAGCATCCAACGCATGAAGGAGAAAGTACGTACTTTAACCTCTAGAAAGAAAACTTGGAGTATGGAGTTCCGCCTTCATAAGCTAAATCAATTCTTGGTGGGGTGGTGCGGCTATTTCGCTTTAGCTGATACGCCATCTACGTTTCAAAGCCTTGATAAATGGATACGGAGACGACTTAGAATGTGTTTATGGAAAGAATGGAAACAGCCTAAAACACGTCAAAGAAACCTGATTCAACTAGGTGCAGACAAGTGGAAAGCCCATGAATGGGCAAACTCTCGGAAAGCATACTGGAGAATTTCAGGTAGTCCAATACTACAAAGAACCCTAAACAACTCCTTCTGGAGCCGTTTAGGGTTGCGTGATCTTAATTCGAGATATCAATTCTTACGTCAGTCTTAGAGAAACCGCCGTATACGGAACCGTACGTATGGTGGTGTGAGAGGACGGGGGTTAGTCACCTCCTCCTACTCGATTT
>NZ_JAFBDO010000013.1 GCF_016908295.1 Thalassobacillus pellis | reverse complement strand
TTGTATAGGGAAGTCCTCGATCGATTAGTATCCGTCAGCTCCACGTGTCACCACGCTTCCACCTCGGACCTATCTACCTCATCGTCTCTGAGGGATCTTACTCACTTGAAAGTGATGGGAAATCTCATCTCGAGGGGGGCTTCATGCTTAGATGCTTTCAGCACTTATCCCGACCGCACGTAGCTACCCAGCGATGCTCCTGGCGGAACAACTGGTGCACCAGCGGTGCGTCCATCCCGGTCCTCTCGTACTAAGGACAGCTCCTCTCAAATTTCCAACGCCCACGACGGATAGGGACCGAACTGTCTCACGACGTTCTGAACCCAGCTCGCGTACCGCTTTAATGGGCGAACAGCCCAACCCTTGGGACCGACTACAGCCCCAGGATGCGATGAGCCGACATCGAGGTGCCAAACCTCCCCGTCGATGTGGACTCTTGGGGGAGATAAGCCTGTTATCCCCGGGGTAGCTTTTATCCGTTGAGCGATGGCCCTTCCATGCGGAACCACCGGATCACTAAGCCCGACTTTCGTCCCTGCTCGACTTGTAGGTCTCGCAGTCAAGCTCCCTTGTGCCTTTACACTCTGCGAATGATTTCCAACCATTCTGAGGGAACCTTTGGGCGCCTCCGTTACCTTTTGGGAGGCGACCGCCCCAGTCAAACTGCCCACCTGACACTGTCTCCGGACCGGATCACGGTCCTGGGTTAGAATGTCCGTACAGCCAGGGTGGTATCCCACCGGCGCCTCCACCGAAGCTAGCGCTCCGGTTTCTCTGGCTCCCACCTATCCTGTACAAGCTGTACCAACATTCAATATCAGGCTGCAGTAAAGCTCCACGGGGTCTTTCCGTCCTGTCGCGGGTAATGCGCATCTTCACGCATAGTATAATTTCACCGGGTCTCTCGTTGAGACAGTGCCCAAGTCGTTGCACCTTTCGTGCGGGTCGGAACTTACCCGACAAGGAATTTCGCTACCTTAGGACCGTTATAGTTACGGCCGCCGTTTACTGGGGCTTCGGTTCAACGCTTCGCTTACGCTAACGCATCCCCTTAACCTTCCAGCACCGGGCAGGTGTCAGCCCCTATACTTCGCCTTACGGCTTCGCAGAGACCTGTGTTTTTGCTAAACAGTCGCTTGGGCCTTTTCACTGCGGCTCCTCGCAAGAGGAGCACCCCTTCTCCCGAAGTTACGGGGTCATTTTGCCGAGTTCCTTAACGAGAGTTCTCCCGCTCACCTTAGGATCCTCTCCTCGCCTACCTGTGTCGGTTTGCGGTACGGGCACCTCTTTCCTCACTAGAGGCTTTTCTTGGCAGTGTGAACTCAGGAGCTTCGGTACTATGGTTCCCTCCCCATCACAGCCTGACGTTGCCGGACGGATTTGCCTGTCCGACCGTCTCACTGCTTGGACGCGCTCATCCAATGGCGCGCTCTCCTTATCCTCCTGCGTCCCCCCGTCGTTCAAACGGAAAGGAGGTGGTACAGGAATATCAACCTGTTGTCCATCGCCTACGCCTTTCGGCCTCGGCTTAGGTCCCGACTAACCCTGAGAGGACGAGCCTTCCTCAGGAAACCTTAGGCTTTCGGTGAAAGAGATTCTCACTCTTTTTTCGCTACTCATACCGGCATTCTCACTTCTAAGCGCTCCACCAGTCCTCACGGTCTGACTTCGCGGCCCTTAGAACGCTCTCCTACCACTGATCGTAAGATCAATCCGCAGCTTCGGTGATGTGTTTAGCCCCGGTATATTTTCGGCGCAGAGTCACTCGACCAGTGAGCTATTACGCACTCTTTAAATGATGGCTGCTTCTAAGCCAACATCCTGGTTGTCTAAGCAACTCCACATCCTTTTCCACTTAACACATACTTGGGGACCTTAGCTGGCGGTCTGGGCTGTTTCCCTCTCGACTATGAACCTTATCACCCATAGTCTGACTCCCAGAGCTAAGTC
>NZ_JAFBDO010000012.1 GCF_016908295.1 Thalassobacillus pellis | reverse complement strand
TGGACACCCTTGCCTTTGGCTAACAGCTACAACGACCTTCGCCGTTCGGGACTTGAACCCTAGAGTATATGCCCATGCCGGGCACACATAAAAAAGCAGTAAACAAAGTTTACTGCTCTAGTGCTAGTTTGTTGATTTCATCAAAACTCAATTCAACTGTTTCTGTAAGTACATCTGCATAGCTATAAGATACTCGTTCAAAAGCATTTTCCTCTTGGTCCAGCTCGACAATGAACACAGAAGGATAGGTTTCTGCCAGAATTCCAGATCGTTGAATAGTTTTTCTGCGCCCACCATTCGCTTTCAATGTCAGCCGCTTACCGATTTGTCCTTCAAGGGATTCTTTGATTTCGAATAACGTTTTAGCCACTACACTCCACCTCACTGTATATAAATATAACACAAGCCGATGTTCAAGTCAAATAAAATATTATATTATACCAGTATGACAAATTTGATGTCAATAAAATAATAATTCATTTGGCTCATTATATAGTTATTGTGTCTAAAAAAGGAAAAAACATGTACAAAAAAACAGTGATTGGAAAATTCTGTTTATCCTGGGGTGGAAAATATTTAAAAAAATCGAGGGGATATACCCTCGATTTTATATTTTTTCGCTTGATAAATCGTTTTCGTTTTCTTCTTCTTCGTCATCATCCTGATCATTATGAAAAGGAAATGGCATTCCTACCCGGAGTAAACCTCGTGTTTCTACGCCGCCAAGTCCATTTTCTCCAGTCAGCGTGTTCCGCAGTACTTCCCTGACGTTCACTTTATCCATGAAGGAAGTATAAGCTATACGGGCCACGATATACACCGGGTCGAGTGCATGGATATTTATTCTTGTCGGAGAGCTTGCATAATTCGCTCCTGCCCGGATCAGTGATTCAAAATGGGACTGGCAGGCGCCTGCAAAAATGACCAGCTGGTCCAGATGTGGCGTTTTGCTGCGGATTTCCCGGACAGTCTCTACGAAATATTTGGAATGGCGGTATGCACGCAGGTCCCGGATCGACCCCTTGTTCTTGGAAAAAGAATCGTGTCCGGTGATGACGATTATATCGGGCTGAATCTTATCTACCAGTGCACTGATTTGCAGAGGCATCTCTTTTTCCCCCATATGCGTTCCATGCACCTGAATACCGAGCTGCTGGTATAGCTGGACACATTTCTTCAAAAACAGCTGGTCGCCATCCACATGGAGAACACGAGGCGAAATCTGAAAATATTTATTGTCTACTTGATATCCTTCTGTTGAATCGTGATCTCTCTTTTCTTTCAAAAGCTGATAATCCTGTCGAAATAACCGATAGGAATAATCTTCCTGATCCATCACTTTTCGTTTATGTCGCTTATATTCTTCGCCAGTGACCTGTTTTAAATCTTTCAAAGGGGCATCCGCTTCGATGCGGAAATCCTCCCCGAACAGAACTGTACGTTCCCCATCCACTGATTGGACTCGGAATAAAAGGTCGTGATTATAGGATTCGCGCGTGACCAAGTCCCCTTTTACAATCATTTCCAACCACCTCACACATGTCACTAACATAGCCTATGTGGAATCATGGAAGGTGTGTCATCAGGGGATACCAGAAACTATCCAATGTCATGCAGGCTATTCGCAAGTCTCGCAAATTCCTCCATCGTTAAAGACTCACCCCGCCGTGATGGGTCAATATCCGCTTTATCGAGCCGTTCCCGAATCTGCCCTTTATCAAGCTTCCCTTTGAAATGGCGGGACAGGTTATTCATCAGAGTTTTCCGACGCTGTCCGAATGTCGCTTGGACGACATCAAAGAAAAAAGCTTCTTCTGCGACATCCACAGGAGGCTTATCACGCAGCTGAAGCTGGAGCACAGCAGAGTCAACATTTGGCTGCGGCATAAAAACGGTTTTCGGTACGTTCATGACCACTTTTGCATTGGTATAATATTGAACTGTGATAGACAGTGAGCCGTAACTTTTCGTATTCGGACTTGCCGCCATACGATCAGCGACTTCTTTTTGAATCATGACGGTAATATTATCGACAGGAAGCTGTTCCATCAACAGCTTCATCAAAATTGGAGTGGTAATGTAATATGGCAGATTGGCAACGATTTTCAATGGCTGCCCCTCGGTAAAATTTTCACGTATGACTTTTCGCACATCAGCTTTCAGGATATCCTCATTGATAATATTTACGTTCTCATATGCTGATAAGGTTTCCTGCAATATCGGTACCAGGCGCTGGTCGATCTCAAATGCCACGACGCGGTCAGCATGTATGGCGAGCTGCTCGGTCAGCGCACCGATTCCTGGTCCGATTTCAATCGCTCCTGCATTCTGATCTACTCCAGCGTACTGCAGGATATTTTCCAGGATATTGACATCAATCAAAAAATTCTGCCCGAGACTTTTTTTGAACGAAAAACCGTATTCACTCAATATTTGTCTTGTTTTAGTCGGTGTAGCTATTGCCTTTTGCTTATTCATCGTTTTCCTCCTGTACCAACGCCTTCATGGCAGCTTCAAATTCATCCTTGGATATTTGGAACATGCTCAACCGCTTCAGCAGCTGCTTACCGTTTGTCTTTCCAATATTGAGACGCTCCCCTAACTTTTCCCTTCGCCTGCTTGCTCCAGGACCAGCGAGCAGGCCATAAGTCATTAAGTCGTGTTTCGTTATCACCGGTTCTTCCCATTCCTTTAACTCGTAAACCGCTTCCAGGGCAGCCCGGATATCCTTTAATGACGCATGCTCAATACCTATTCCTTTATCATACCGTGAACGCGCCTGATCCTTTGTTAAAAAAGCATGCTTGCAACCCGGCACTTCTTGAGCCACGATTGTACGTATCCGCTCGCCAGGAGCGTCAGGATCCGTAAAAATGATAATCCCCCGCTTTTCCCTGGCGTGCCTGATTCTTTCTATTGTACCTTGATCGATAGCCGATCCATTCGTCTCTATCGTATCCGCTTCAACAGCCTGTTTGATTTTTGCCGTATCATCTTTTCCTTCAACGACAATCACTTCTTTAATTTTCACGAAAAGTTCCTCCGTACTAGCATTTGCATTTCCTTTCAGCATACCACGAAATTAAATGAATAGGTAAACAAAAGCGGAAGCGCCTTGTTCACCCCCGACCAGCTTAAGTCGAGTCTCGCCGTGACGCTCCTTTGTCACAGAGAGAATCGGCTTATGACCTCGAGGGGGTAGGCGCTGTAGCTGGATGAGACAAAAGCGGAAGCGCCTTGTTCACTCCCGACCAGCTTAAGTCGAGTCTCGCCGTGACGCTTTTTATGATCTCGAGAGGATAGGACAAAAGATTATCCGCTAACGATTAAAAAAAGCAGAGGATTGCTCCCCTGCTTTCCCTTGATCAGTTTTCAATGATGCGGACTTCAACGGTTCTACGTCCGAAGCTTTCCGCTTTGCTCTGCGATGACATAAACAAGTCAATCTTGTTTCCGTTAATGGCTCCACCAGTATCTCCTGCGATTGCATATCCATAACCCTCTACCCATACACGGGATCCAAGAGGAATTACATTAGGATCGACAGCGATGACTTTTGCATTCGGATTAGCCTTTAAGTTGATACCTGTAGCTGTAATACCAGAACACCCCGCACAATTCGCCGTATAGGCGGTCGCACTCATATGCAATGTTTTAGAAGCATGGGATTCTCCACGTGAAGGAGCATCATTATTGCTTGTGCCGCCTGAGGTATTGGAAACAGCCACAATCTTACGCTCTTTTTCAGGTTCCTTCGTACCAATCGCGACTATCTTTTTCTCACTGTCTTTTTCTGTTTTTTCTTCAATCAGCTTACGAGAAACTTCTTCCCCATTTTTCATGGTGATTTCGTATTTTTTCGTAACCAGTCCCTCTTCACCCTCGGAAACAACCCGCTTTTCCCCTTTTGGAAGAGAACTGTCTTTCTTAGTGACTACAGAAAAGTCGGTTGGTTCTTCCACGACATCGGTCACTTTTTCGACCCGTGTAATCGTTACATGGGTTTTAGCTGTCAATTCTTTCGTTTTTCCAGGCTTTAGCTCATCCAATTCATTGAGCTTGATCCCCTGTTCCTTTAAAAGTTCTTCTACGTTTTCTGCTGTCGTCCAGACTTTTTTCTCTTTTCCGCCATCGTTTATAGTAACTTGAAGGGCAGTGGCTATTTCAATTTTCATGCCAGCTTTGATAGGTGCATCCATCTTATGGGAAATTTCATCTTGCTTTTTAAATGATAGCTTCTGTTCTTTAAAAAACGATCCGACGCTTTTTTTCGTCGTATGGTAATCCTTATGTACACCGTCAATCACTACTTCAACCGGTGATGCAATAAAATATTTGATTTCCATGCCATTTTCGAGTTGAGCGGTTTCTGGATGGGATAATGTATCGTGCTGGGAGATTTCAATATCAAGTGATTTCATCAATTCTCCCACTGTATCTACGTGTGTTCTTATTTGAGTAGTTTCTCCGTTTCCTGTAACGGTTACTTCTGCTTTAGTCGCTTCATGTGTTAAGACTCCAAGTAAGGCAATTAATGCAATAGTGCTAATTACTGTCAGTGCCAGCGCTCGTTTAGATGCAGGCAGCAGCTTCGCCATATACTTCATGCCT
Organism: Thalassobacillus pellis; assembly: GCF_016908295.1. Lineage (GTDB taxonomy): Bacteria > Bacillota > Bacilli > Bacillales > Halobacillaceae > Thalassobacillus > Thalassobacillus pellis. The sequence goes on along the minus strand of NZ_JAFBDO010000012.1, from coordinate 13,180 downwards.
TCTTGCCTCCTTTTGACAAATACCTGTCATTTGATTTCGTATTGATCCACCCCTGCCCCATTTTTGTAAAATTTTGCAAGGGGGGTCTCTTTTCACTTACTCCAATATACACATCTCAACATTCAATTAAAATAACAAACACATTACAATTCCCATACAATTGTATGAAAAAGAGAGCAAAAAGAACCATTCACCTAAAATGTGACATGAATCCGACAAGCTTACACAATTTTCACTCGGACTATTAACCCAGGAAATTCCGATAAAAAAACCGCCTCCCTGACCAGGAGACGGCGAAATTTCGCTTGACTTTTAATTTACTTGTCAATTTTAAAGAAATTCAATGCATTTTCCGTTGTTTTATTACAAATCTCTTCGTAACTCATACCTTTCAGTTCTGCTACCTGTTCGGCGACAAGCTTGACGTATGCAGGTTCATTCCTTTTTCCACGATTTGGGTGTGGGGCAAGGAAAGGGCAATCGGTCTCAATCAGCAAATGATCAAGGTCGATAGCTTCGGCTACTTCTTTCGGCAGCTTGGCATTTTTAAATGTCACCGGGCCGCCGAGAGAAATCATGAAGTTCATCTCAATGCACTCCTTGGCGATTTCCACATCACCACTGTAACAATGCATGATGCCACCGACTTCATCGGCATTCTCCTCTTTCAATACGTCGACAATATCCTGAGTTGCTTCCCGATTATGGATGATAATCGGCATCTTTACCTTTTTCGCAAGTGCAATCTGCTTCCGGAATACATCTTTCTGGACATCTGCCGGTGATTTGTCCCAATGGTAATCCAATCCCATTTCTCCGATAGCAACGACCTTCGGATGAGCGGAGAGCTCTTCTATCCAGGAAAGATCTTCTTCTTTCATATCAATGGCATCCACGGGGTGCCAGCCGACTGCAGCATAGATGTTATCGTGGGACTCGGCAATTTCGATGGCGAGCGGTATCGTTTCACGGTCGAACCCTACTACTACCATATATTCGACTCCGGTTTCCCTTGCCCGTTTTATGACTTCTTCTCTGTCTTCATCGAATTGTCTTGCGTTTAAATGGACATGTGTATCAAACAACATATTACCCACCACCTTTGTTAAATAATGGTTCTTCCATATAGAAACGTTTACACCAATAGAATCAAGACCAAAAGGGAAAGCCAGTTACAGCTTTCCCCATTAGCCATTTTATTTAACTTTTGCTCCATTTTCCAGGCTCTGGTCAATGGAAGCAAGCGCCAATTTACCGTTATCATCTTCCCCGGCAAGAATCATACCCTGGGAAAGCTCGCCGCGTAGCTTGACTGGTTTTAAATTGGTGATGCAAATGACTTTCTTGCCAACTAACTCTCCTGGCTGGTAATGTTCAGCGATACCGGAAACGACCTGACGTTTTTCATAGCCAAGGTCCAGCTGGATACGGAGAAGCTTGTCCGCTTTTTCCATCTTATCGACCTGAACGACCTCTGCCACACGGAAATCGAGTTTCATGAAGTCATCGATTGTTACTTCATCCTGCTCGTCTTCTTTCTTTGTTTCTTTTGGTGGAGCAGGTTTTTTCATCATGTTTCTGATCGCCTCGACTTCTACATCCACGTCCAGACGAGGGAAAATCGGATCATCTTTTTGTACAGCGGTACCCTCAGGAATTAGCCCAACCTGTTCCATACTATCCCATGTCTGGTATTTATCTGCTGTAATACCTAGCTGTTTAAATATTTGACCTGGAGTGCGAGTCAAGAACGGCTGAAGCATGATTGCGATATGGCGGAGTGATTCAGCCAAATGTGCCATTACATTACCAAGTCGTTCCTTGTTCGCTTCATCTTTTGCCAATACCCAAGGCTGGGTTTCATCAATATATTTATTGGTCCGGCTGACAAACTGCCAAAGGTTGGATAAAGCTACGGAAAACTCCATATTTTCAAGAGCTTCTTCTACTTGTTCCTTCGTTTCTTTAGCGAGATGCTCCAGGTTCTCATCAAACGCGTCTACACCAGCTTTAAAGGCAGGAATACGGCCATCAAAATATTTACTGATCATGGCAACTGTCCGGTTCAACAGATTGCCCAGGTCATTAGCGAGGTCATAATTGGTCCGCTCAACGAACCCTTCCGGTGTAAATACTCCATCAGAACCGAACGGAACTTCACGAAGCAAATAATAGCGTAGCGCATCAAGACCATAGCGATCGGTCAGCTGGACAGGGTCGACAACGTTCCCTTTTGATTTAGACATTTTGCCGTCTTTCATAAGTATCCACCCATGAGCAAATACCTTTTTCGGCAGCGGGAGGTCCAGTGCCATCAGCATGATCGGCCAATAAATCGTATGAAAGCGGACAATCTCTTTTCCTACCAGATGAACGTCAGCAGGCCAGTACTTTTGATAACGCTCATCGTTATCCGTACCGAAACCGAGCGATGTAATGTAATTGCTCAAAGCATCGATCCATACATAAATGACGTGCTTGGCGTTCCCTGGTACTTGTACACCCCAGTCAAAGGTGGTACGGGAAACTGCCAAATCCTCAAGACCCGGCTTGATGAAATTGTTGATCATTTCATTCTTACGGCTTTCCGGCTGGATGAAGCCAGGATTCTTTTCGTAGAAATCGAGCAGTTGATCGACATAGTTGCTCATTTTGAAAAAGTAGGACTCTTCTTTAACCTTTTCAACGGGGCCGCCGCAATCCGGGCATTTGCCATCATCCAGCTGGCGTTCGGTAAAGAACGATTCACACGGTGTACAATACCAGCCTTCGTACTGGTCCAGGTAAATATCGCCTTTTTCCATTAAGTATGAAAAAATCTTTTCGACGATTTCCTTGTGGCGATCTTCCGTTGTCCGGATGAAATCGTCATAAGAGATTTCTAGTTTATTCCATAGGTTTTTGATGCCGCTCACAATATCATCAACATAAGCTTGAGGAGTGACATCCTGCTCTTTTGCTTTGCGCTGGATTTTCTGGCCATGTTCATCCGTCCCTGTCAGGTACATGACGTCAAACCCACGTAATCGTTTATAGCGTGCCATAGCGTCACCCGCTACAGTCGTATAGGCATGGCCTATGTGAAGGTTGCCGCTTGGATAATAAATCGGCGTTGTAATATAAAAAGTATTCTTTTCTTCAGGCATCTTTTTCCCTCCTCGACGTTATTACGCATTCCTATGAATCCAGTGATACCATATATCTTCCTATTGTATCGATTTATATAGAGGATTTCCATTCCTAACACCAAAATATACTCCATTCCAGCCAATCCTGTCAAAAAAGAACGAATCGCAATGGATATATAGAGTTTTCAAAATCTGATCTGTTTGACCAGACATAACTCCTACTTTGTACATATCCTGGATATGGAAGATTTTCCCCATCAGAAAAGAGGAGATTAGTATTCAGAAGAAACCTCGAAAAGTCAAAGTGTTATTAGCAGGAGCCAATAGTTTTAAAGCCCCCTGCTTTTCAGAAGGGATAAAGGTTGATTTTATCTGGTTCTAATGCGTTCAACCAGCCATAAATCTTTTTGGGACATATCTTATTTATAAATGATAAATCAAAAAGGAAGTGAGTTGGAAAAGTGGCTGGGATTGAAAAAAGGAAAGTGCTAGTAACTGGGGATTCCCTTGCACTTCCAAGACGCGAAGTGAAAGTCCGGGAGACCTACCCTGTCTTACTGCAGAAGAATTTATTAAAACTGAAGTCAAATATAAAAGTGATCAATCATGCCCAGTATGGCCAGACGATTATCGGCGTCTCCCAAAGCATCGAAGCGGACCTTGCTTCCTTGCGCCCTGACATGGTTATCCTTCACGTAGGTATTGTAGACTGCTGGCCGCGAAAAGAATTAAGAGGAAAGCCGAAGACAGATCTTAAAAGCTTTAAAAAACATTACATCAAGATTGTCAATCTCGTTAAAAAACATAATATCCCTTTGATCATCGTCGGTATTTGTCCGACATCTATCCGAATGGACAATAAATATCCAAATACATTGAACCAGATTGCCAAATATAATAATGTACTGAAAAGTGAAAGCAATAAAAAGGATATATTCTTTCTCGACATGGCCAATTTTATTGACAGCAGCAGGCCGAACACCTACCTCCTTTTGGATGATCAGCATTTGAACCGTCGAGGAAGCAGACTTGTCTTCAAATTAATCAATAACCATCTCATCAGGAGCGGTTTCATTAGAATTCGACGAAAATAGAGGACTGAGAGATTAAAGCCCATTCATTATTTATAGATTTATTAAATAATAAAACATTTAAAATACCCCCGCAAACACGTCGAATACTGTCGAAAGGTTTATATGGAGTATTCGTACCGCCTGGCGTTCATTGCCATAAATTATCAATTTTGGTGATTTATGCAACCAAACGCTAAATAATTATACCCATTCACAGACATATGTCGTGATACAGGTACAACATACAGTACGAGGCGGGGTATTTTAAGAATTATAAAAATGGAAAATTAAAGAATTGACACAATTGGGAAAGGTTGGTACGATTAATTTGAGACAGATGTCGAAATCTGGCGAAAATTTTTGACTGAGGGGAGAAAATAAAATGAAATCTACTGGTATCGTACGTAAGGTTGATGAGCTGGGACGGGTAGTCATCCCAATTGAACTGCGCCGCACACTAGGCATCAACGAAAAAGACGCATTGGAAATCTATGTTGATGATGACCGCATTGTACTTAAAAAGTACAAGCCTAACATGACTTGCCATGTAACTGGAGAGGTATCTGAAAACAACCTGTCACTGGCCAATGGTAAATTGGTGTTAAGCCGTGAAGGTGCTACACAATTAATGAAAGAAATACAAGATAGCATAAAATAACCAAATTGGCGGGAAAAGACTATAAAAATATATAGTGTCTTTTCAACCGTTTTGAAAGCGCTGACTGATGCCGACTGGCAGTCAGCGCTTTTTTTAACCTGTAAAAAAGGTTAACGTTGTTAAAAGGTTAAAGTATAAGTAAACATAAGTCTTGTCGCCAATAAGACTTGGCGATAAGCCAAAAATTCCCAAATTATTCCACATGAAAAGCCTGGTACACTTCCCGCTTGGGCAGCTTCCGATCCTTTGCAGCCTGTTTGATCGCCTGTTTGCTGGATAAATTATCATTCTCTATATAATGCTCCACGTGTTCGACGACCGACAAACTGCTCCACCAAAGGGTATCCTCGACATCTTCCTCCTGGCTGCCTTCAACAGTAATACAAAATTCTCCTCGTAATTCAGTTGCTTCGGCCCAGGACAGCAGTTCCTCAAGATCTCCGCGGACGTACTCCTCGTATTTTTTTGTCAATTCTCTTGAAAGGGAAGCATTCCTATTCCCTAACACAGTGAGCATCGCTTTTAATGTATCCTTTAATCGATGAGGCGACTCATAAAAAATCAACGTTGCCTGAAGCTGTTTCCAAACCGTCAGTTCCTGCTCACGATCCTTTTTTTTACGGGGCAAAAAGCCACAAAAATGGAAGAAATCCGTTTTTAATCCTGAACCTACTAATGCACAGATGGCAGCGTTTGCTCCCGGAAGAACAACTACCGGTAAATCCCGAGTCACCGCAGCTTTCACTAAATCCGCACCAGGATCAGATATTCCCGGCATACCAGCGTCACTGACGACGGCAATGTCCTCCCCGTTCACTAATTTATCAAGTAAATATCCTTCCCGCTCCTGTTTATTATGTTCATGGTAGCTGACCAAAGGGGTATGGATATCAAAATGACTCAATAGTTTTTTGGTATTCCTTGTATCCTCAGCTGCAATCTGGTGCACTTCCGTTAAAGTCTGGACAGCACGATAGGTCATATCCTCGAGGTTGCCAATCGGCGTAGGCACGATATACAGCGTTCCTGTCTCCGTGTTGGTGTAGCTCTTTTGCACATTCATCATATCTCACTCCTTTTTAACGCTATGAGGTCTTCCTTTTTCCCACGGGACCAGCGTTTGATTTCATATTCCCGCTGCATGGCTTTCCGTTTGGATGAAAACACTTCATAATGTACCAGTTCGAAGGGTCCTCTTCCCCTGGTATACTTTGCGCCTTTCCCTGACTCGTGTTTTTGGAGACGCTGCTTGAGATCATTGGTATACCCAGTATATAACGATCCATCGCAGCATCTCAGCAGATAGATATAATGCGTTTGCTTATTTTCCATATAAGATGGTCCTCAATTCATCCGTGTATTCGTCATTTTCCGTAAAAGAATATAAAGGTGGAAGGATCTTTAAATCGGGTTTTCCATCTCTTATTCCTTCCAGCAAAAGGGTGTTCGCTTCCCTTCCCTGTTTAGGATAAACGAGGCGCATCCGTTTCGGCTCAATACGATATTTACGAAATAAAGAAATCAAATCCGCCATTCTTCCCGGCCGATGGACGATGGATACTTTTCCGCCGGACTTGGCAAGCTGGCTGCAGGACCAGATGACATCTTCCAAGGAACAAAAGATTTCATGACGGGCAATTGCAAGGTGGTCATTCATATTCTGATGCTGCTTTTTTGGTGTTGGAAAATAAGGTGGATTGCAGGTCACCAGATCGAATTTATTCTGGCCGAATCGTTTCGGCATTTCCTTCAAATCGCCGTGAATCATATACAGCTGATTTTCTAAATGATTCAGGGTGACATTTCGCTTTGCCATATCATACAGCCGTTCCTGTATTTCTACACCTGTAATCTTGGCACTGGAACGCCTTGATAACAGTAACGGGACCACACCATTTCCCGTACATAGATCAATGATTTTTCCGCGCTTGATCGGTACGTAAGTAAAATCAGCCAATAATACCGCATCCAGTGAGAAAGCAAACACAGTCGGGCTCTGGATGATTCGCATCTTCTCTTCCGCCAATAAAAAGTCCATTCGTTCATCTTCTCTTAATTCAACCATCTTATTTGTTCCTTTCCATCTATTTTTCCTTTACATAAACCCTTACCTGCTCCCCATATCTCCCTGCAAAAAACTATTCCGCCTGCTTTAGAAAAACTAGGCTTGTCGCCAAGTATTTATGTCTAAAAACTTAGGTTTACTTATACTTTAATGCTTAAACAACGTTAAACTTTCTTAACGTGTAAAAAGAAAGCCCTTCCTCAGCGTAAAGGAAAGGCGGGTGTTACATTATTATTTCTTGTTTAAAAAGGAGAGGCAGAATAGACAATCCTCATCTCTTGGACTGCCGAAATGCAAGTTACATATATGGAAGCCTTCCTCATACAGCCTGGCCAGGTTATCATAGCCTTCCCCAACCTGACTGTCACTGGAAGTCTTCTTTCCTTTTGAAGTGTTACCCTGGGATTGCTCAGTAGTTTCGCGGTCCAGCCTTTCCCGCAAGTGATGATTTTCCAGGGAAAGGTGCTGGTTTTCCTCCAGCAAATGAGCCAATTGCTTTTTCAAATCCCCTAACTGCTGATACAACTCCCCGATTTGCGATTCCAAATGAGATACTTGTTCAAATATTTCTTTCTTGTTCACGCTTCCTTCCACCCCATCATTCTGTGGCTTGGGTTGAAATGACCCCTTCATCAATCAATTCCTGTAACGTATATTCCAGGGTACGTTCCAGTTCAGGAAATTCAATTTGGACCACACGCTCCAACATATTTAAGCCGACAACTTTTCCTTTTCCGTTGGAAGTGCTGATTCGCTGTCCAAGATCCGGGAGTTCCCGCTTGGCCGCCTCATAATCATCGTTTTCGTATTTCAAACAGCACATCAAACGGCCACACAAGCCGGAAATCTTAGCTGGATTCAGAGAAAGGTTCTGATCCTTGGCCATTTTGATGGAAACCGGCTCAAAATCACCGAGGAAAGTCGAGCAGCATAACATCCGGCCGCATGGACCAACGCCGCCTAACAGCTTAGCTTCATCCCGCACCCCAATTTGCCTCAGTTCGATCCTCGTCTTGAATACGGATGCAAGATCTTTGACGAGATTACGGAAATCGACCCTTCCATCTGCCGTAAAGTAAAAAATCACTTTATTCCTGTCAAAAGTATATTCTACCTCGACAAGTTTCATATCGAGATTATGATCTTTTATCTTCTCGACACAGACGTCGTATGCCTGCTGGGCGTTTTCCTTATTTTCAGTCACCGTAAGCTTGTCCTTCTCATCAGCAATACGAATGACCTTTTTCAATGGCAGGACGATGTCCTCTTCGTCCACCTGTCTATTTGCAATGACGACTTTACCGAATTCAATGCCGCGGACTGTTTCGACAATGACATAATCATCGGTCGTCATCTTGATGTTTCTAGGATCAAAATAATATATTTTACCCGCTTGTTTAAAGCGGACGCCAATCACTTCAATCAATCCTGATCACCTCTTTAAATGAAGTGTAAGTTGTTCCATCACAAGTGTTGGATGGACATTCTGGTTTATCTTCCGTTTCGCCTCAAGGATTGAAGTCAAGCTTTCCACTATGTTTTGGCGGGACCACCGCATCGAAGCCTGTTCCATTCTATCTATTTCTTGAATGTAGACAATAGCCTCATCCCTTCCAAGGTCATGGTTGATCATGTCCTTGAACCAGAAAATCAGTAGGTCTAAACCGCGTTGCAGCTGTTCTCTTTCCTTAAAATGAGGCATCCACTGGTGATTGATAAATAAAAGTGCTTCATTTGGTTTATTTTGTAACACTTCTATTAATTGTATCACTAATTTTCGAGCATTAGCAAACCAATTTTCTTCGTCAAATTCCAACGCCTCTGCCAGGTTGTTTGTCAGGGATGCAAGTAGTTTCGCGTTAGATTCGGAAATACCTTCCTCCACGAGCTTTTCTTCCAAATGAACGGAGTGCAGCGGCTGGAATGCCATCAATTGACATCTGGAGCGGATGGTATCCAATATCGCCTGTCCGTTTTCGGTCAGTAGCATAGCGGTGGTCTGCCGGCTCGGTTCTTCGAGAAATTTCAACAAACGATTCGAAGCATTGGCAGTCATTTTGTCAGCGCCAACGACTACATATATTTTCCGGTTCGACTCCATACCGGTATAGGTGAATTCCTTCTGTAATCGAAGGATTTGATCTTTTTTGATCGACATGCCGTCGGGCTCAATCCAGTGCACATCCGGATGATTCCCGGATTCTATACGATGGCAGGCATTACACGCATGGCAAGGCTCTGCTCCATCGCGGTTTGGACAGAAGATACTTTTTGCAAACAGCTTGCTGATTTCCCTTTTTCCTGTTCCGCGGGACCCCTGAAAAAGATAGGCATGGGAAATCCTGTCTTTCTTAAAACTATTGACCAACATCTGGCTGACGAGCGGCTGGATTTGTTTCATGTCATTCCAAGTCTGCATATGATTCCGTCCTTAAGTGTATAGATTAATCAGTAATCCTTTGATTTCTCCTACAATCCCTAAAATATCTATCGACCTTTTTTCCTCATCCATCACTGCTTCCGTCAATTCTGCCAGCTTATCATCCACTGACTCGACAATGGTGAGCTTCCGGTTCTGGCCCTCCATACTCCAACTATGGGAATGCTTCAATGTCATGCCATACTGCACCGATTCCTGAAGAAAGTCTTTGATCAGCCGTTTATATTTGGCTAAATCACGGAAGGAACGATGCCTGGCAACACGCTCTCCCTGAGCTGTGATATCCTTAACAAGTTTCCCTAACTCAGCTTCCTGCAGCTTCTGGGATTGAGATTGGACAAGCGCATCAAAGTCTTTCCGCCCTTTATGGTGATTAGGAGCCGACCGCTGGGCAGACTCCATTTGGGCACGTATATCTTGCGTAATTTTCATTCGGGAGTCCCCTTTAATTTATTACTAAAATTGGAAGAACGATTCGACGGGAAGCACAAACACAGTTGCACCACCGACTTCTACTTTAACTGGCTTCGGGATGTAAGAATCCGCGTTGCCCCCCATTGGAGAAATCGGTGCCACCATCTGTTCACGATGACTGCAATTTTTTTTGATGATCTCAAGGGCATCATCCACCGCATCATCCTCACACCCAATCATCAGGGTCGTGTTTCCTGCTTTCAGGAAACCGCCTGTCGAGGATAATTTGGTCGATTGGAAATTACGTTCGGATAAAGCATTCGTCAACCGACTGCTATCCTTATCTTGAACAACAGCTACGATCATTTTCATAACGTTGTCTCCTCCAATTTCCTTTTTTTATATTATACCAAAAATCACCCATTACGATTAATCTCTATGAGATAAGGCTCAATCTCATGCAATGCAGATGCCTGTACATCAGCGATTGATTTCTTTGCATCAATGACATGGATCCTGTCTGGAAATTGGCGTATCAACTTCTGGTAGGCTTCATAGACGCGCTGATGAAAATCTATTTTCTCCAGGTCAAGCCGATTCTGTTCCCGTAAAGCATTAGCGGAAATACGCTTTAATCCATACTCTGGCTCGATGTCAAAAAATAACGTAACATCTGGCATGCAATTTTCGATGGCAAATTCATTAATTTTCATTACTTCTTCTATTCCAAGCCCACGGGCATGCCCTTGATAAGCCAAACTGCTGTCCACAAACCGGTCACACAGGACAATTCGACCTTGTTCTAAGGCCGGAATGACTTTTTCGACCAGATGCTGCCTTCTTGCAGCTGCGTACAACAGTGCTTCTGTACGACCGTCCATTTCCGTATGGGCAGGATCCAGAATCAGGTGGCGGATCTTTTCAGCAATTTTGATACCGCCCGGCTCCCTTGTTGCTAATACATCATATCCCTTTTCTATCAGCTGCTTCGTCAACGCTTCCAGTACCGAAGTTTTACCTGCTCCTTCGCCACCTTCAAACGTAATGAATAATCCATTCACGTACATTCTCCTTTGTCATCATCCAACTGATTAATATATATAAAGCCCCTGGTTTATTTCCGGGTTATGGAACCGGGAACCAAGCGTTTGCAATTCCTTAATATGGGAAATATGGCAGGAGGTGATTTTCTCCCCTTTTAACAAAATAGGTATTCCAGGAGGATACGGGATGACCGCCTGTGCAGCAACCTCACCTTCCACTTCATCATAAGCTTTAAAAATAGCCTTTTTTCCTTTCATGTCATGATAGGAATAGGCAAGCTCCAGGATGCTCTCTGTCTGTATGGACACCTTCTTCATTGTAGCATGCTTTTTTATGTTTTTTAATCTGTCATTCACCCGCTCGACGATACTATTGAATGCAGTCAAGTCGACATAGCTGCCAAGACCGAGAACGAACAGTAGCTGATTTGCCGAAGCGAGCTCCGGATAAACCCCTTCCTCCTCGAATAGCTTTGCCAATTGAAAACCTGACCAGCCCTCATCGATATGGAGGGTGATTTTCAATGGATCATCCAGCGGTGTCGCTTCCTGCAGCTGCCAGCCTTCTTCAACAGATAAACACTTCCTTATTTCCTTTACCTGTCTAAGGGTCTCCTGCATGTCTCCATTAGAAAAACCAGCCAAGAAATACCGGGCTAAGTCAAGACTTGCCATTAATGGATACGAAGGACTGCTGGACTGGAACACCTGTAGATAGTGTTCTAAACTCTGCTGATTAATCCGAGTAGTGCCTACGTGCAGATAAGAAGCCATCGTCATCGCAGGGGCCATCTTATGGGCGGACTGGACGACAACATCAGCACCCGCCTCCATGGCTGGGGAAGGAAACGGACTGCCTAAATGAAAATGAACGCCATGGGCCTCATCTACAAGGACTGGTATGTCACGGGCATGCGCTATTGAGATGATTTTTTTAATATCATACGCCCGGCCAAAATAATCCGGGTACGTCAATACAAGCGCGCTTACATCAGGATGAATGGTTATGGCCTCCTCGATTAGAGCAGGATCCATTTTGCTGTAACGTTGTGTTATTTCTTCAAAGCCAGGACCCAAAAAGACGGGCTTAGCTCCGGACAGTTCAAGGCCGTGCATCACTGATTTATGGCAATTTCGCTGGACCAGCACCTTCTTATCTTCCATGCAAACGGACATAAGCATAGCAAGATTTCCAGAGGTGCTTCCATTAATAAGAAAATACGTAGATCTGCTTTTAAAAAAGCCAGCCGCCAGTTCCTGTGCATCTTTTATGATTTCTTCTGGCGCATGTAGGTCATCCAAACCGGTAATTTCCGTCATATCAATTCCCAGAATGGACTGGAAGTCAGCTCGGGCATGATCCGGAAATATTTTACCATGCTTATGCCCAGGAACATGGAAAGAAGCCATGTGACGCTTCTTAAATGTATGTAACGTATCATATAAAGGTGTTCTTGATTGATCCATGATGCTGTGCCACCCTCGCAATATTGAAAATCTCCTCTCATCTTATCGGAAATATGCTTCTGGCACAATAAAAAGGAGATCTCTGCCATGTGCATAAGATCTCCCAGTAATTACGAATGTATTGTGGATTGATTGATAGACTTAAGTTTTTTCAAAAAGTAGGAATAGCGGACATCGCCCGGCTCCGTACTAATGACTTCTTTTTCACAGTCTTCGCAAATATACATCTGATAAATATAGATGCCGCGCGGTTTCTGACGTTCACAAACGCCGCAATGGTTTGTCTTTTCCATCTCTCCACCTCCCTGCACGTAGTATGTCCAAATCTATCATCTCTTATACTACTTTTTTTAGAAAAATAGTTTTAAATTAATTTCCATAAAAATGGCGGATAAGGCTCCATATCGTATCAGCTTTACTGACTGCCCTTTTTACCTGCAGCAGGAGCGAAGGACCCTCCCTTGTCATTACAATAGTATAAGAGTTCTTCGCACCATTTATCAGCTGAATCTCTTTCTTACTTCTACTATATAAAAAATAGCAGCCTGGACCATTGCTATGGTCCAGGCTGCTAACCTTATTGTTTTTTGAAGATTGCCAGGCAGTCGTCATCAGTGCCTGTTTTTTTCTCTACACTTAAGTGACAGTTGCTGAGGCAATACTTTGCTATTGAATATGAATTTGTAATATCCATATGTTACATTCCTGATTAACAAACTGAAATAAAAATTTAAAAAAGGATAAAAAAAACTGCCGAGAGAGTTCTCGACAGCCTGATCAGAAGCACTATGACTTCCGGGTTTACGTTGCCTAGCGGCGTCCTACTCTCACGGGGATAAACCCGACTACCATCGGCGCTGGAGAGCTTAACTGCTGTGTTCGGCATGGGAAC
>NZ_JAFBDO010000011.1 GCF_016908295.1 Thalassobacillus pellis | reverse complement strand
CACGCCGCCAGCGTTCGTCCTGAGCCAGGATCAAACTCTCCATAAAAGTAAAGTTTGACTTGCTCATTGTGCACTCTTTCGTGCGTTGTTTGATTTCCCCATATAATGAAGAAATCGAATTGACGTACTGGTTGGTTCGTTCAGTTTTCAAAGATCAAATGTTTGTCCGCCACTCAAAATGGCGACTTAATTAATATATCATGTTGCCCAATATAAGTCAACTATTTTTTGCTTCTTTTTTTAAGTGAGTTGGTCGCTTTCTTGGCGCAACGTTTAATAATTTACCATGGTCTCAAGATTAGCGCAAGAGGTAAATTAAATATAATTATATTCTGACTATTCTCCCCCAAAAATAAAGCCCGTTGCTGCATTTGCAGCAACGGGCGGTTCTATTAATCACGACTACGCATTTGCGGGAACAGTAAGACGTCACGGATTGATGGAGAGTTAGTCAGCAGCATAACAAGCCTGTCAATTCCGATTCCCAGTCCCCCTGTTGGAGGCATACCATATTCCAAGGATTCAAGGAAGTCTTCATCCATCATATGAGCCTCATCATTACCTTGTTCTCTTTCTTTGATTTGAGATTCAAAACGCTCCCTTTGATCGATAGGGTCGTTTAACTCAGAAAATGCATTGGCATGTTCGCGGCCAACGATAAACAATTCAAAACGATCTGTAAAACGTTCATCTTCCGGATTCTTTTTCGCCAGTGGGGAAATTTCAATCGGATGCCCATACACGAATGTTGGCTGAATCAATTTTTCCTCCACACGTTGTTCGAAAAATTCATTGACGATGTGGCCATACGTCATTGTATCCTGGATCTCAATACCATGTTCTTTTGCAAGAGATTTCGCTTCTTCATCAGTCATGTCTTTCCAAAAATCGATGCCGGTGTGCTCTTTAACAAGGTCTACCATATGTCTGCGCGTCCAATTAGGCTCTAAATCAACTTCCACTTCTCCATAAGTGACTTTCGTCGTTCCAAGCACTTCTTTGGCTATATGGGCGACTAGGTTTTCTGTCAAATCCATTACATCGTGAAAATCAGCATACGCCTCATAGAGTTCCAGCATGGTAAATTCAGGGTTATGCCTTGTAGACACCCCTTCGTTACGGAAGACACGTCCGATTTCATACACTTTTTCTAATCCACCAACAATCAGACGCTTCAAATGGAGTTCAATTGCGATCCGCATATAGAGCGGAATGTCTAATGCATTATGGTGAGTGGTAAATGGACGTGCGGATGCACCACCTGGGATGCCATGCATCATCGGCGTTTCTACTTCGAGAAATCCTTGGCCATCAAGGTAACGGCGCATAGACTGAATGATCCGGCTGCGAAGGACGAAAGTATCTCTACTGTCTGGGTTAGTAATCAAGTCAAGGTAACGCTGGCGATAACGCTGCTCGACATCTTTCAAACCATGGAATTTCTCTGGTAGAGGACGTAACGATTTAGTCAGCATATAAAATTCATTGGCTTTTACGGACAATTCGCCTACTTTCGTTTTAAACATGACACCTGTAACACCAACGATATCCCCGATGTCAGCAGTTTTGAACAGTTCATAGGCTTCCTCGCCAATGCGGTCCTTCCTTACATAAAGCTGGATTTGGCCACTTAAGTCCTGGATATGGGCAAAACCCGCTTTTCCTTTGCCGCGCTTTGTCATTATCCGTCCTGCAATAGTGGTTTCTGCTTCTTTTTCTTCAAGCTCCTCTTTAGAATAGGAATCGTACGCCTCTTTTAATTCCTGGGCGACGTGAGTACGCTCATATTTATTACCAAAGGGGTCCAAGCCTTTTTCACGGTAAGAATCAAGCTTTTCTCTCCGCACCCGCATGAGGTCATTCAATTCTTCTGTCATTTCCATCACTCCATTCCACGTAAATTTTATATGGATAACTCAGTACCGTACGATTAGAAAAACTTGGCTTGTCGCCAAGTCCTTATGGCGAAAACCTTAGTTTTACTTATACTTTATTCCTTCAACAAAGTTAAACTTTCTTAAAGTAATATAAAAACTGCCAGTTCGTCCCCTGGCAGTATCACAGCTATCGTTTAGTATAGAAAAGACTGCGGGAAGTGTCAACGCGGAGGCGTCAGTACACATCCATGGTGGCTTCAAGGTTATTATGGCACAAGTACCATACGATTGGGAATGGTAACATCTATAATCTTATACATAGAGGTCCTCCCCTTGCTTGTTTTTCTTCTTGGGTGTGGATGTCAATTCATCCAGTGAGACCCCCAGGGTTTTTGCAATCAATTTCAACGTGGCCTGGTCGGGTTCGCGGGAACCACGCTCAATTTCTCCCAGTATAGAGACGGAAATGTCCAGCTTCCTTGAAAATTCCACCTGCGTCATCCCTTTTAGTTTCCGAAAACCTTTTATGCGTCTTCCCCATTGTTTATCTGCCATTTTCTAACTCCTTCTGTCTCATCCTCGGGTAATGTATCTAAAACAGCTTGCACTGTCTTGCTTTTTGTTGGAATTATGGCCCCTGAAGCAATTTCTGCAAGTGGCACCAGGACAAACGCCCGTTCATGCATTGCGGGATGCGGAACAATCAGACGCTCTGTTACAATATTTTCTTGATTATAAAGCAAAATGTCAAGGTCTATCGTACGTGGACCCCATTTTATTTCCCTTTCTCTTCCTAGATTTCGTTCAATTTCCTGGCATACAGATAATAATTCTTCTGCTCCGAGGTCCGTTACAGCCTTAATGACCATGTTCAAAAAATCGCTTTGTTCCTTTAACCCAACAGGAACCGTCTCGTAAACAGCTGACTGTTTGATCACCTGAATATCAGGATGAATCGCCAGCCTTTCAATGGCATTTGCCAGATAATGTGCACGAGGGCTGATGTTGGAACCTAAGGCAATATACACCTCATTCATCTTTTTCTGCTCCTGTAAATTTCTATAGCAACAGATTTATAGTGTCCGGGTATCGGCGGATCCGGTTTGATAACTTTTACGCGGCAGCCGGCAATCTTTGAAAATGCAGTGAGCATGCGCGATGCTATCGTTTCGGCAACAGCCTCCACCAGCTTTTTCGCTTCTCCTTCCACTACGGATTTTGTCACCTGGTAGATTTCACCATAATCGATGGATTCGTTCATATCATCTTTTTCACCTGCAGCAGCAAGATCCACATCAAGTTCTAAATCCACGTAAAATCGCTGGCCTAATTTGTTTTCTTCAGGAAACAAGCCATGATATCCATAAAACTCCATCTGGTTTACATATATTTTGTCCATTTTCATTCTCCTTTTCCTAGCATGGCGTCCATCATTTTCACCATACGGGCGATCGGTTTGACATCATGCACCCTGACAATATGCACCCCTTTTGCCAACCCCATACAAACAGTCGCACCTGTCCCTTCCATCCGGTCTTCCGCCGGCAAATCAAGCACAGACCCAATAAACCTCTTTCTGGAAGTTCCAAGCAAAATAGGATAGCCTAATTGATTAAAAACATCGAGATGACGCATGACCATGAGATTATCCGCTTGTGTCTTGGCAAAACCAACTCCAGGATCGAGGATAATATTTTCTTCCTTCACACCAGCCTGTTTGCCAATAGCGATGCTTTCCTTGAGATCCTCCAGCATGTCCACTAGGAGATTCTCATAATCGTTGTTATCGCGGTTATGCATGATAATAATAGGGACCCCATAATCGGCGGCTACTTTTGCCATATTCTTATCCTTCTTTGCACCCCACACATCATTGATGATATCTGCTCCTGCTTCAATAGCCTGGCGTGCCACTTCCGCTTTGTATGTATCAATCGAAATCGGAATAGAAACATTGGCAGCTACTGCCTCAATAGCCGGAAGGACTCTCTGGAGTTCTTCCTGTTCACCTACTGGGGCATGACCAGGGCGTGTTGATTCTCCCCCGATGTCGATAATATGAGCTCCATCCCTTTCCAACTGAATGGCTTGTTCCACCGCTTTATCTACATCATTATATTTGCCTCCATCTGAAAAAGAATCCGGGGTGACATTAAGAATCCCCATGACAAGCGACTGCTCTGTTAAATTAAATGATGCTTTCTTTGTGTTTAGCCAGTAAGCCATAACCCTTCCCTCATTTCCGTTCAATATACTCATCGTCCATTTTACATGATAAAGGCTCTTGATTCACCCTGGTGTGAATGCAGGATAGAAGTGGAAGCGCCTTTGTCGCCCCCGAACTGCTTAGAACAAGCTTCTGCAAACGTATATGTCCTGTCATCCATTACTTTATTTTCCTCCAATTGGAAAAACTCAGCTTGTCGCCAAGCCTTTATGGCGACAGCCTTCATTTTCCCTTATACTCTAATCCTTTAACAAAGTTAAATTTTCTAAAAGTAAAAAAAACTGCGCCTGTATTAGACGCAGCCTTTTATATCATTCTTCATCAAATTGGTAAAGCGGAGTTGAAAGGTACCTTTCTCCGTTACTAGGAAGAACAGCCAGCACCTTTTTACCTTCGCCAAGCTCCTTCGCAACCTGCTTAGCAGCCTGAATAGCTGCACCGGAGGAAATCCCGCCCAGGATACCGTCCTTGCGAGCCGCTTCTCGAGCTGCTTCATAGGAGGCTTCATTGGAAATTTGAATGACTTCATCATAAATGTCAGTGTCCAGGATTTTTGGCACGAAACCAGCACCAAGTCCCTGAATCTTATGCGGGCCAGGCTCCCCCCCCGAAAGAATGGCGGAATCAGCTGGTTCAACTGCATAGATTTTGATATTTTTGTAATGGTTTTTCAATACTTTCCCCGCACCGGTTATTGTGCCGCCGGTGCCGATGCCTGATACAAATGCATCCAGCTGGTCGCCCATCTGTTCGACGATCTCCGGGCCGGTCGTACGTTCATGAATCTCAGGGTTTGCTTCGTTATTGAATTGCTGGGGCATGAAATATCCATGTTTTTCACGCAGCTCTTCTGACTTTTTAATTGCGCCTTTCATACCGTCGCTCCCAGGGGTGAGTACAAGCTCTGCACCGTAAGCCTTAAGAAGGTTACGGCGTTCCTGACTCATCGTGTCAGGCATGACTAGCACGGTTTTATAGCCCTTGGCAGCTGCAATCATGGCAAGTCCGATTCCTGTATTCCCGCTTGTCGGTTCCACTATTGTTCCGCCAGGCTGCAAATCGCCGCTCTTTTCACCAGATTCAATCATCGATAACGCAATACGGTCTTTTACTGAGCTGCCGGGATTCATATATTCAAGCTTCAAATATATATCCGCACTGCCCTCTTCCGCAAAACCATTTAATTTTACTACGGGGGTTTGTCCTACCAACCCGCTGATGTTTTCCGCTACTCTCATCAACTCAACTCCCTAATTCCTAGTATTTATATAGGATTTATATACAATTTACGCAATTTCATAGGAATTGTCAAACTATTCATTCATATATTCACTTGAAAATTTGGAAGCATGTTGAAAAAAGCTGTTTTCTATTTCCCTGATTTAAGTTCCTGTAAGTCGTTCTCATCGAACTGGTAAGCTTCATTACAGAAATGGCATTTTGCTTCAGCGCCTTTGTCTTCTTCGATCATCGTCTGCAGCTCTTCATCGCCCAGACTGGACAAAGCTACTTCCACTCGTTCCCTAGAACAGCGACAGCGGAATTGGACAGGCATGCGATCCAGTATGTTAAGCTCGCTTTCTCCTAATAAACGGGATAAGATCTCTTCCGGCGTATTCCCTTCCCGGACAAGAGATGAGATCGGCGGCATTTCTGTCAGCTTTTTCTCGATCAGACTGATCGTTTCATCGGTAGCCCCAGGCATCATCTGGATGATGAATCCACCTGCAGCAAGAATCGTATGATCCGGATTGACAAGTACCCCTGCACCGACTGCAGATGGTACTTGCTCGGAATTAGCGAAGTAGTACGTAAAATCCTCGCTCACTTCCCCCGAGACGATCGGAACCTGACCGGTAAAATGATCACGCATACCAAGATCCTTCACGATGCTGAGTGTGCCCTCTGTACCTACTGCACGAGCAACATCCAGCTTTCCCTGGCTATTCAAATCAAAATCTACATGGGGATTTTTAACATAACCGCGAACTTCCCCCCGGGCATTCGCGTCTACGATAACCGCACCAATTGGCCCGTTTCCTTCCAGCTTGACAGTAAGCTTATCTTCACCTTTCAGCATGGCACCCATCATCGCACTGATAGTCAACGAACGGCCGAGTGCAGCAGATGCTGTGGCCCATGTATCCTGTCTTCTCCGCGCTTCTTCTACGGTGTTTGTCGATTGGATGGCATAAGCACGTACCATCCCGTCATATGCTGTTGCCCGGACTAAGTAATCTTCCATGTTCACATCATTCTCCTTTAAAAGCTTTTTTTCCTTTATTCCTCTGGTAAATCCGGTAAAGACCTTTCAATGTCAAAGAAGGATCGACGAAATCGATCACCTCGGATTCATCGGCAATCAAAGTGGCGAGACCGCCTGTAGCAATAACCTTAGGGTTGGTATTGGAGGTCTTTTTCATTCTTCTAACAACCTCATCCACCTGACCGACATACCCAAAAAAGACTCCTGACTGCATGGCTTCCACCGTACTTTGGCCGATAACATTGCCAGGGTTACGAATTTCGATTTTTGGCAGTTTGGCTGCCTTCGCATACAGTGCCTCCATCGAGACGTTAATTCCCGGTGAAATGACTCCACCGACATAATCTTTCTCCTCATCTATATAACAATAGGTGGTCGCGGTCCCGAAATCGATGATAATCAGCGGCCCTTCATGTTCTTCCAGTGCACCGACAGCATTTACAATCCGATCAGCCCCAATTTCATCAGGGTTTGGGTATTTCATACCGAGTCCTTCGTCGAGATTATCTTCGCCGATGACCATTGGTTTTTTGCCAAAGTAATAGCTGGACATGCGTACAAGAGCAAACATGATCGGAGGCACCACCGAAGATATAATTACACCTTCCATATCGGAAAAGGCCAGTCCTTCGTGTTCCAGTAACGATTTGATCAGCATGCCGTATTCATCTTCCGTTTTGTAACGATCGGTTTTTACCCGCCATTGGAATTTCAATTTATCTTTTTCGAAAACACCAAGTACAGTGTTTGTATTCCCTACATCGAGTACGAAAATCATGGTTTTACCTCACTTTACCAATTCATTTACGCTTTCATCATACCAAAAAAAGCTTATTACTGCTTCATCATATATTCTCACGCCTCAGAAAATCAAGACCGACGTCTTAACCAGAAAAACCTGGCTCAGTGGCCACGGTTAACCCAAACTCTCCTTTTTTATTTCCTAGACAACGAAAAAAATCACGCTGCAGTTAACTGCAGCGTGATCTTTACATCCTATTTCCGATCCTGGTCATCGTCCAAGTGATTGGTTGAATCCTGTTTATTGATGTCCTGTGAAGGCTGTTCTTCATGGTCCATCGGTTTGTTTTCTGTCTTGATTTCATCGTTTTTTGATTGGACATTAACACGGACATCGTCTTTTTTCGACTTTTCTTTTTTCCTTGCATCTTCGCGTTCTTTCGCCTGCTCTTCCAGTTCCTCTTGTGTAGGCATACGCCCTTTTTCAAAGAGAGACTTGATAGCTGTCGCATCCAGTGTTTCCACCTCTAACAGTGTAGAAGCGACCAACTCGAGCTTGTCGCGATTTTCTGTAAGGATCGTTTTAGCACGCTCATAACAGTAGTTGATGAAATTCTGAGTTTCTTTATCAATATCATAAGCGATCTGGTCACTGTAGTTCTGCTCGTTCTGGATATCCCGGCCAAGGAATACCTGCCCACCGGAATTCGAACCAAACTGAAGCGGACCTAATTTTTCACTCATACCATATTCTGTAACCATCTTACGGGCAATGCTTGTGGCACGCTGAAAGTCATTATGGGCACCTGTACTGACTTCGCCGAAAATAACTTCCTCAGCGACACGGCCGCCAAGCAGTCCGGTGATTTTGTCAAACAATTCAGGCTTGGTCATAAAGTAACGGTCTTCCCGCGGAAGCATGACCGCATAACCTCCAGCCTGTCCTCTTGGCACGATTGTTACCTTATGCACCATATCTGCATCATCTAACACCATGCCGATGATGGTATGACCGCTTTCATGGTAAGCAACGATGTTACGTTCCTTATCGGAGATGACTCTGCTTTTCTTGGCAGGCCCTGCGATGACACGGTCAATCGCTTCATCTACGTCTTCCATGTCAATCTTGCTTTTATCACCTCTGGCTGCCACAAGTGCTGCTTCATTCAGCAAGTTCTCCAAGTCTGCACCTGAGAAACCAGGTGTACGCATGGCGATGGTCTTCAAGTCGACATCATCACCTAATGGTTTATCTTTAGCATGAACCGCAAGCACTTCTTGTCTCCCTTTAACATCTGGACGGTCAACCGTGATTTGACGGTCGAAACGGCCAGGACGCAGTAACGCCGGGTCAAGAATGTCAGGACGGTTTGTCGCTGCGATGATGATGATTCCTTCATTGACACCGAAACCATCCATCTCGACTAGCAGCTGGTTCAATGTCTGTTCACGCTCATCATGACCGCCGCCAAGACCGGCACCACGCTGGCGGCCGACTGCATCAATTTCATCAATGAAAATGATACAAGGCGCGTTCTTTTTCGCGTTTTCGAATAAGTCGCGGACACGGGATGCACCGACACCGACAAACATTTCGACAAAGTCCGAACCACTGATGGAGAAGAACGGAACTCCTGCTTCCCCTGCTACTGCACGGGCAAGCAAGGTTTTACCTGTACCTGGAGGTCCGACTAACAGGACACCCTTTGGAATACGGGCACCGACTGCAGAGAATTTGCGAGGATCTTTTAAGAAATCGACAACCTCGACAAGCTCCTGTTTCTCTTCATCAGCACCAGCGACATCTTTGAAACGTACCTTTTTCTTTTCTTCGGTGTATTGCTTTGCCTTACTTTTACCAAAGTTCATAACACGGCTTCCACCGCCTTGAGCCTGGTTAAGCAAGAAGAAGAATAAGATGAAAATGATAATGAACGGTATCATTGTAGTCAGGAAAGACACCCACGCGCTCGGCTGTTCCGCCTCTTCCACATTTAGGATGCTTTGCTGAGTTGCTGTTTCTGTTACATTTGAAATGACCTGTTCATTTGCCGGCAGCTTAGCTGTGAAGGTTTCCTTACCTTCTTCGGCATTTTTAAGTGTACCCTTCACCTGGTAAACTCCATTGACAGGCTGAAGCGTCATTTCTTCAATTTGACCATTATTCAATTTATCTGTGAACTCATTTACATTGAATGTTTGCTGGGGCTCACCTTGTCCTCTGAATAGACCGACAACGCCGATTACTACGAGGAAGATAAGTAAATAAAAGATTGTGTTACGAAATATCCGGTTCATTGCCTACCTCCTCCCAATCAACAAAAACTATCTTAAATAGTATCATACTAAAAAGTACCAGCACAACTAATTACCCCTAATCCATTTGTGACGATTTTTTGTTACTATCAAGCCTTCATTCACCCTCCATATACCTCTGGCTTCAGCACGCCTATGTACGGAAGATTGCGATATTTTTCATCGTAATCAAGGCCATAGCCGACAACGAATTCATCCGGAACCTCAAAACCGATGATATCCGCTTTAATATGGGAAGTCCTGCCGGTAGGCTTGTCCAGCAAGGTTACGATCTTGATGGATCTCGCTTTCCGATACTTGAACAAATCGACGAGGTAACTCAGCGTCAAACCGCTGTCGATAATATCTTCGATGATAAGCAGGTCTCTTCCTTCTACTTGTGTATCTAAATCTTTAACTATTTTGACCTCTCCTGTCGATCTCATACCACTGTAACTGGAAACATCCATAAAATCCATTTCCAAATGGGTTTCGACACGCTTTAATAAATCTCCCATAAAAGGCATGGCACCTTTCAGGACACCTATGGCAAGCGGGAATCTGCCATCGTATTCCTCTGTAAGCTGTGCCCCGATTTCCTTACATTTTTCTTGTATCTCTTCTTCGGAAATCAAGGTCTTCTGAATTTCGTTATGCATGTATGCTCCTCCTACATCTCTTCCTTATATTTATAGTGTAATTGAAGCCAGTTTCCCTGGCTATCCTTCTTCCCTATATTGCTTTTTTTCAATCCAGCCAGCCAGAGAATATTACCAGATTGATCAGTCACAATCGGCCAGTCTGCCCGCTGTTCAATAGGTACCTTCTGGTCAATGAAAATATCTTTGATTTTCTTTGAACCGGACATTCCTTTCAGTGTCATGCGGTCACCATCCTGCCTTGTGCGGATGATTAAGGGAAGCTTTACGTGAGTCACATCACAAGCAAACGTATACTGATCCTCTTTCGCATCCCTGCAGGCAGTGGTTTTCGCTGTCAGCTCAGAGCCATTCGGCAGCATGATGGATTCCCCTGGCTGAAGCTCAAAATGATATGGAGAAGATTCATCTTTTTTTCCAAAATAAAAAGAAATCCGTCCGTAATTCCGGTGCAATGACAGGTTGTCTGGAAAATCCAATCGGGCATTTGCCACAACAGGATCCAACATAGCAAAGAATTGCTCTTCATGTATATAGGATAAATCCATAGTTCTTCCATCATAAAGATAGTTTAATATTAGATGAAAGGTTCTCCTTTGTAAAGCTGTGGGGAGCGTTTGGAAATCGACAATGTCAAATGCAGCTTCCGGTCCGGCCGGTTCCAACTGGACGACGGCTTTCAAGGCTTGTTCTGCCTGGGCATTCAAGTAGGAAAGATCCTCTCTTACCCTTTCGCTCATCAGCTGCAGATGCTCACTCAAACGCGGATTTTTTTCTTTTAATAATGGAAGGACATGCAAGCGAAGATAATTTCTTGTATAAGTGTCCTCTTGATTGGAAGGATCCTCTCTCAAACGGATGCCCTTCTTCTTACAGTAAGTGCGAATTTCTTGTTTGGATACGCTTAAAAAGGGCCGGATGATTCTACCGGTCGCAAACGGGCGGGTAATCGGAATTCCTTTTAACGCATCGATATTAGTCCCGCGAATGAGCTGCATGACCATCGTTTCTGCCTGGTCGTCTCCGTGGTGGCCCAGCGCGAGAGCATCTGCCCCAGCCTCTTGCATCATTTCATGAAAAAACTGATAACGCAGCGTGCGGGCGGCTTGCTGGGTTCCTAGCTTATGCTCTTGTTTATAGGAAGCTACATCACATTGGACGCCTTTAAATTCAATATCCCATTCCTCGCAGATGTCAGCTACCAGCTGGAGGTCCTGACGGGATTCTTCCCCCCGTAGCCCATGATCAACGGAGGCCGCTATAATTCTCAAATCCTGTTTTGAACGAATTTCATTAAAGTAATGGAGTAATGCCATGGAATCCGAGCCGCCTGACACGCCAAGAACAATGGTCTGCCCCGGCCTCAGCAGTTGATGTTTTTCAATGAACCTTTTGACGGACTCTTCCATTTATCTGTCACTCCAATTTAAATCAGGCTGAACACCATTATCCTATCATTATTATCGCAGCTCCTGCAAAGATAGTGAAACTATAAAAAAAAGAGCATGTAAATAAGATAAAAAATAATCACGGAAACAAATATTGCCCCTATTTCAAACGTTGCAAAAGAAGTCTTTTTCGTTTTTTTCCTCCGACTGGTTCGTGTGGAGACTGGCATGTTCCTTTTTTTAGGTTCAGGCCGGCGCTGAAGTAAATTCACCAAGTCCTCTCTCATTTCTAACCCATTCTGATAGTTTCCAGCCCATACATTATTTATTAAGGGCGTGAAAGGTTTCAGTGCAGTTGCCTGCTGTAATTTTCTTTCTAATGTCTGACGGGGATCACTGCCCCTTTCAAATCTGCCTCTTCCACCGACTTCTAGCATAATCATGGTCACAGCAAACAAGTCATAGGATGGCTCCGCCTTCCTTGACCCCTTCAGCCAATATCCCCGGTCATAGAATTCCGTGTATTCTTTAATTGCCCGACCTATTTGTGTGGTGCCTCCGACATCAATCAGACGAAGTCTCGGTGGAGGAGAAGTTACGAGTAGATTATCCGTCTTCAAATCTCCGAACACCCAGCCACTTTCATGAAGATTACCCAGATCCATCAGCAGCTGCAGTAATAATACGCCGAGCCATTCACTTCCCTTTCCGTGTAAAAAAGTCGCCAGTTCCTGCCCTTTTACATATTCCATGACATAAAAAGGGAGGGTGATGCCGCCTGGAGTCACCCAGTCATCCACATCTAATAAAGAAGGTCCAAGGCGTTTCCCCTGGACCCTTTGAAAGGATTTAAGTACATTGACTTCCGTCGTGATCCTGGCGCTGTCCGTACCTAATTTCAGGGCAGTCTCTATCCCATTCCTTTCGCATAGGTAAACGACTCCACATGCGCCCTCCCCCAGCTTATGAATCACATGGTATTTCGTCCCGTTCCATTTTCCGCGGATAACGGTAGCCCGTTTTAAATTAGAAACCAGTTTCTTCGTATGGTTCACTTGCATCTTTCATGCTCCCAAACAAGCCTTTTTTGCCGAACTGATATATCGCTTCCTTAATTGCCGGTCCAGTCGGCGTGATACCACCGCTCGCCAACTTTGGAAAAATTTTAGAGATGCCATCCAGGTGCGGCGTCCAGTCCATCAATTTGTGGATCGGAGCCTTTTTATCCGGGAATGAGAAGATGCTGAAGCGGTTGTTCCCAGAACGTGCGTTCAGGCTTAACGACAAATCGAACAAAGCATCTTTCACGGTAGCGAGCTTAGGCGTCATGCTGGCGCTTGTATCGACTAATACAAGCACTTCCAAATCGCAGGTTTCTCCAAGGTCTTCCACCACTTCCATCACTTCGCCTCGTTTGTCAGGAGGCAGCTCTTCAAACGTCTTTTTTTCACCGAGGATCTGTTTCAGTTCCTGGTTCACTACTCCCTGTAACGTTTGAGTCATTGCTTGCTTCGTCACCATTTGCACCGTCTGGGATAGAGCCTGCTGATAGACGATCTGACTGACCCCGCCACCAGACATCGCAATCGCTTCAACCTCTTCTAACCCTTCCGGCTGTTCGCTTTGGTCATCATCTATGATTCCAATGACATTCACGGTGATACCCTGGTTATTAGCGAGCGCCGCAATAGCAACCGGATCTTCACCTTGATTGGAACAGCCATCCGTCAACAATAAGATTTGCTTCAGTGTGCCTTTTTTCATCGATTTACCCCTCCTGTTTGATACCATCATCTTCGCCGAAGATCAGGAGGAATATACCTGTATCATAAAGACTTATATTCATGCTTGTTTCTTATGATATGGGATGGAACTCCATTTAGGAATATTGTGGTCGATTCTTGCTACAAGCACCGTCATATCGTCCTGGATGGAACCACGTGTCCGTATGACCTCCTCGAGGATCAAGTCCGCAACAGCTTGGGGTTCGTTCGTTTCCATTTCCCTGATTTTCCGTTTCAGCCATGCCTCTATATTCTCGACATGCTTTGGCCCTTCTAAAATTCCATCACTCATCATGATCAGCAAATCCCCTGCCTGGAGATGCTCGTTAACGATCTCAACATCGACATCCTGGATGATTCCTATCGGTAGATTACTGGATTCTATTTTAAGCATTTGAGCGCCCCGTTTAATATAGCTCGGTGTACTGCCGATCTTGATAAATTTAGCAGCAGCATCCTGCAGGTCGATGACAGCAAGGTCCAAGGTGGAAAAAATCTCGTCTGTCGTACGTAATGCCAGAATGGAATTAATCGATTTGATAGCCACCTGTTCAGGGATGCCTGACTGAAGGATCTGTTGAAGGAGCCGCAGCGTTTCCATGCTTTCTTCATGGGCACGCAGACCATTTCCCATGCCATCACTGATCGCCAGGGCATATTTCCCTGCACCCAGCTCAATCATGGAATAGCTGTCACCAGAAATAAACCCACCGTCCTTTGCTGCATGGGCGACACCCGGTTCGATCGTAAACCGTTTTGCTGACTGGAAAGAAAGTTCACAATAACCGTTTGGAAACGGAGCAATGTCCTCCTTCGTTACTACTACGGTCTCCTGCAATATATCAGAAAGGAGCGGCGCAATAAGCTTTGGGCCTTCTCCGTGATAATTTTTCACATAAAAGGACAAATCAATATCAATGTTGCCTGAATCAAGCGTATATATATCAAGGGTTTCTATTTCCAATCCCAGCTGGTTGAGGGCATAGGTGATTTCCTGTTCCTGGTTTTCATGGTTCTCCCTTTCCTTTGCGATTTCTTTGGCAAAATCACCCATTACTTCAGAAACGCCGCGCAGTTGATCAGCAACAAATCGCCTGCTTTCCATGACCTGCTTTTTCAGTTGCTGATTGGCATGATAAAAGGAAAGTTCATATTTCATCGTGTCAATCATTTTCTGTGGTTTCACGCAATATTGCTCCAAATTTTTACGTACCGCTCTGCTTGGCTCGTCCTGCGTATCAAGGTCTGTCATCAAATCTGTAAGTACCCCATAGGTTTCATCAAATTGCCTTGCCCAGCATCGTTCCTTTTTAAAACAGGATTGGCACGTTTTTTCGGTAACATGACTTAAAAAATAATCCTTCTCTCGCTGTTCTTCATCCCCCTCATCTGTGTTATCCATAAAATTAAAGCTTTTGGAAAGTGCCTGGAAAACATCAGAAAACTTCTCCACCCTGACAGCGGTAACATCCCTGACCTTCTGGAGGTATTGCTCTTGTTCTTGGGAATGCTCCTGAGTTCCAGGTATAAAACGGGAAAGTTTCCGGATATACCCTTCCGGAGTCAGCATAAATAAACCGATTGCCAGCACCGTTTCAATCAAGGAGGGCGACAGTCCGGATATACCTCCCCCATATACACCGATCAATAGGGTTCCTACAACCAAACCGAGGCTGACACCGATTTTCCTCCCCTCTTTTAATAAGCCCCCCAGTAAACCAGAAAAGGCGAGCAGACTCATCTGATATAAATTAGCGACATTTGCAAGACTCATGATAAGCCCGGTAACGACCCCGACTGTTGAACCGATAGCCGCCCCGCCTATATAAGCAAGGAACAGAACAAGATACCTGGAAAAGATCTGTTCTAAGGAAATATCTTGAATTTGCCAGCCGATCGTACCTGTCAAAACGGAGGCAAGCAGAATGATCATACAGACAATCTCTTCATTCTTTAAAGATGCTTTATACCTTTTTGGTGATAACAGAGGCACACTCTGCATAAATATCAGTACAAGCATCGCACTCAACACTCCCTCGGCTGTCATCAGAAGCGCTTCATATGGCTGCCAGGCATCCATAAATGTCAAAGCGATAGCACGTGGAATGACGCAGGCCAATAAAGCCATCAGCGGCAGTATTTTTTGATGCTCATTCCACGTATGTACAATGAAAGCGAGTAACAAGAAAGTCAACATAGATACAAAAACAAAGCCTGTCTGCATCCATCCGTAAGTCGATGCCCCTATGACCGCAAACAAGATCACCGCAGGCACACGATCCCGCCTCAGCCACCACACAGAAGCTATCAACGCGATGACAAAGGGAGAAATCGAAGAAAGAATAACCGCTCTGCCTAACAACAAAGCGATGATCATCAGCAGCCAGCCTTTGTCAATCAACAGAAATCTGGCTTTCCCCTCTACTTTACGCTTCAATTTGCTCCACTTACCTTTTTCCAATCTGAGTGCTTGTGCTCCTTTTCTCGTTACGGTCCCTAACATCTTCACCACTCCTTCTTGTCGCTCTATTAAACCACATCTCTATCATTTAATTTGTCAAAACAAGAGGAGAGCAGTGACAAAAAGTTCGACTCATAGAAGTACCCTTCTACAAAATCAGCATCATCCGCTGCCAATTAAAGGACAGCGTTATGGAATAAAACCCGCATTTTTCCTGGGTTTTATCCTATTTCTTCCAACTTCAAAAATTGACAGACTTATTTTGAAATTGTAATTTCTGTTGACACTCTATCTATCATGTTGTAATATATTGCTTGTGCCTTTGGAAATAGAGTTGATGGCGGTGTAGCTCAGCTGGCGAGAGCGTACGGTTCATACCCGTGAGGTCGGGGGTTCGATCCCCTCCGCCGCTACCATTTATTATTAAAAGTTCATACATAGATGTATGACTCAGGCCCGTTGGTCAAGTGGTTAAGACACCGCCCTTTCACGGCGGTAACACGGGTTCGAATCCCGTACGGGTCATCCAACCATATTCTTGTCCTGGCTGCCCCTTTCATCAATGATGGAAGGGGCAGTTTTTATATTTGCAAAGTCCATATGTAATCCCTTTTCTGAGGCCAGTGAAAAAGTCCTTTATAATCTAAAGGAGCTATTGAAGCTTGTTGTTGGTTCTCACGAATCACTTGCCGGCGGATGCTTGCCGCGGGCACGGCCTCAGCTAACTTGGTCAAGAAAATCGCTTGCCCAAGTGGATCTTCGGCTCGCGCTGTTCCCGCTGGCGTCACCGCCTCTCGCTCATCGTTGAATCAACATGATATAACCCTATGTGGTTATAAACTTTAATAGAAAATCACTCTTTTTTGTACATGAATTTACTATATACAGTTGAGAGATTCGATGTTAGACCACCAATTAAATCAACCAATAGTTTATGTCAGTATGAAGGGTTGGTTAATGTCAAAGGGATTATTAAACTCATGAAGGAATAGAGAGATTAGAATCACTCAAAGCTATAGGGAAAACGGTATACATGAACATAAAACTCCATGCAAACCGTTTTATTAAAATATATATTCTAAACCTTCAGTTCTTAAATACCCTCGCTATCCTGCAAGCTTTTTCACCCTTGGGAGCGCAGAATGGATTAGCTGAATATATACGTCATGTAAAGATGTTTATTAGGCCTTTTAGACCTCGAAAGTGTTGGAACTGGATGCAGCCCTCTGCATTAAGGTATGACCCACCACCATCCATTCTTACCCTTTCCTAAACAGTAAAAAAACGGGCCCACCTATTAACACAGGTGGACCCGTTTCTTTTTTTGAAACGTTTATTTATATTTACATAGACAGCAAGTCAGCCTTTTTTAGCACCTCGACCTCCACGTTTTGATTCCGTATGCTTCTTCAAAGAAGCGAGACGCTCATCACTATCTTTAAGAAAGCGATTCATCTTCTGTTCAAATGACTCACTCGGTTTGCGGTTCTGTGGTTTGTTACGGCGTCCGTAGTTTTCTTTCGCTTTCTTAATGGAAAGACCGATTTTACCATCTTTCCCGACATTAATTACTTTTACTTCCACTTGATCGCCTTCGCTCAAGTGATCATTAATGTCTTTGACATAGTTGTCGGCAACCTCACTAATATGGACTAATCCTGTCTGCCCATCCGGAAGTTCCACAAATGCTCCAAAATTAGTGATTCCAGTTACCTTGCCCTGCAGCTTGCTGCCTACTTCGATTGACATAAAAAAAATGCTCCTCCTTAAAAATTCGATAAATATCCTTCTTTACTATTATATATAAGCAATGAAAAGTGTGTCAATAAGATGGATCTTCCTCAGGGAGTTTAAAGATGATTTCGCCTTCTTTAGAGAAAAAGTAATTAGTCCTTGCAATTTGCAGAACGTATTCTTCATTGTTCAACAGTTCGATCTCTTCCTTGAGGTTTTTTTCCTTATTTTCAAGAGCGATTTTCTGTTCCTGCAGGTCTTGCAGCTGATTAAGCTTTTCCTCATACAATGCCCGTTGCTGGAAGTGGTATGTAATCATGGAACCTGCGATCACCAATGTAAGCAAGGCAAAAAGTGCCAGGCGTCGAAATAGTCGCTTTTTCTTCCTTTGTTGTCTTTCTACATGAGCATCGTATTGCTGCATATAAGTTGATTCTAAACGAGCTACCCGTTTTTTAGCCATCGCTTTTACCCCCTTATCTTCTCAATAATTTCCACCAACTTATTATTCTATTCTTTATTTTACAGCAAAATCCTGCTGCTGTGTGTAAGTATTTTTTCATGTTTTCCGGAATGAGTTTCCAGATGAGGAGGAACACAAGCCTGAGCGGCCACCAAATGACACGGACTATAAGCAGCATACCCGCGAGTAATATACCTGAAACCCATTTCAATAAACCAAAAGTCACTTTCCAGATCCACTGAAAAGGGGTGACAATGAACATCTGGAAACAACGGGAAAAGAACTTGATCAGCCCTTTGACCATTCGGATCCACCATTCGAGCACTCTTACATAAACATGCTGGAAAAGTCCTTTGTACCCTGCATAACCGCACAAGACAGCAAGAAAGATATACAGTCGCAACTCTCCGTAATTGACCTGATATAACAAAAAAAACAGCATAAACACTTGTAAAAGCCAAAAGCTGATGACAATGGCATAGTTCATCAGCGTTCGTTTGCGGTACCATTTTTCAAATCGTTTCAGCGTGTCAATTGCTGCCCCAAGATAGATTCCCCCAGCGATCATGCTGATAATTGCGAGGAATTGGGTTGTCAGCGTCATTTGAATAGCTTGCTAAAGATTCCTTTAGCTTTCTCCGCATGGTTTTCATCCAGATAGCTCAGCTCATATACTTTCCCCTTAATCGCGACCAGCCCCTGTTCAACATCAAGGTTTTTCATCTGGAGATTTTCACCGCGGATCACCAGGTAGCCCATGTTGGTCTGCAAAAGAAACTCTTCATTATCGAAACTGTCGACTTCTTTCACCCCGGTGATTTCTAAATTACGTCTATTATTCATTCTCACGTGATGTTCAGCTTGTCCACGCAAGTTCGCATCCTTCTCATAGTACTCCATAATTAATCCCCCTTCCCTTAGTACAACCTATGCACCAGGAAGATGGATTAGAACTTTCTTTACGGAGGACCAGAACTGTATGTTGGTTCAAAAAAACCATTCCTGAATGTGGAATGGTTAAGACTGTTGGACAGCTTCTTCTTTTACGATTTTATACAATGTAGCGGCTTCGTCTTTTTTGACATTTTCACGCAATGACTGCACTTCCAGTGTCAAAACCTTTTGGCCAAACTGGATGACCAGTACATCACCCACTTTGATGTTGGTGGCCGCTTTTGCCTGGTTTCCATTGACTGTAATCCGGCCTTGATCTGCTACATCCTTCGCCAGAGTCCTTCGTTTGATCAACCGGGAAATCTTAAGAAACTTATCTAAACGCATATAGAATAATCCCCTTTGTCAGTTATATTTCGCTTCGTTCCACCATTGCTCCATTGTTTCCAGGGAAAGCTTACCCATGTCCTCTCCAGCTTCACCAGCTTTTTCTTCCATAAACCGGAATCGTTTACGGAACTTTTCATTTGTACCCTGCAAAGCGGTCTCGGAATTGATTTTATAATGGCGTGCCAGATTGACCATTGCAAACAGAAGATCACCGAACTCCTTCTCCATCTCGCTATTGTCGTTGTTAAGTCTTGCCTCGTTAAACTCTTCCCATTCCTCCTCCACTTTATTCCAGACGGGTTCAGCTTCCGGCCAGTCAAAGCCGACTTTGGCTGCCTTTTTCTGAATGTCTTCCGCCTGCAAAAGTGCAGGAAAACTTGCAGGGACATCATCGAGGAGAGAGGATGGCTTGTTCTGCTTTTCCTGTTGCTTGATTGCATCCCAATTAGTAAGGACTTCTTCGGTCGTTTCAGCGGTTACGTCACTGAATACATGAGGGTGACGACGGATCATTTTTTCCGTTATGGATACTATTACGTCATCAATGGTAAAAAATCCTTCATCCTCTCCGATTTGACTGTGGAGCATCACTTGCAGCAGCACATCGCCAAGCTCTTCCACCATTCCTTCCTCATCAAGTTCATTCACAGCGTCTATGAATTCATATGCTTCTTCAATTAGATACTTGCGTAAAGATTCATGAGTCTGTTTTTTATCCCAAGGACATCCATCAGGTCCACGCAATGTCCGGATAACTTCACGCAGACGGAAAAATTTGTGATTTAACGAAGCAGGACTCACTGGAGGTACATATACGCTCGTGAGATTATCAAGCTGAACCGACCTGTCGAGTTCCTCTAAAGCGACCGTCCATGTTTGCTCCCCCTTACTCCCCGCTGCTGTAACGATTGTTACCGGGTGATCCGGAGGCAAATCATCTAGTAAGGTCAGTTTGACTTCGGAGGCTATCATCGCATCATATACTTGTGAAAAAACGATATGTCCGGTGTATTGGAGCTGTTCCCTATCAAACGAGGTAGCATCGATGAACTGAAAACCTTCAATCGGGTCAATTCTAAGGGATGCAAACATATCATCCAAATAACTGTGCCCACCGGAAATTGTAACCTCAACTATCCCTTGACTTTCTTTTTCAAGCAACAGCTGTACAGTACGTTCAGCAAGCATCGGGTGCCCGGGCACGGCATACACGATGTCATGACTCTTGGCTGATTCGACAAGAGACTTTACAATGTGCTGATAGACGGAGTCAAACTGATTATATTTTTCATAAATTTCATCGAAACTTTGAAATTGAATTCCTTCTTCCTGCAATTGATTGAGGACAGGATGCTCAGACGTCCTGACATGCAGGTGACCTGAGCTGCTTTGGAGCTTTTTGTATATTCCTAATGGAAGCTGGTCGATATCGCCAGCTCCTAGCCCGATAATGTCAATCTTACCCATTCCGTTTCCCCCTTATAAGCCTGTGATGGATCCATTCTCCATGTGGCAGCTGCTTAACTTCCCGTTCATGTAGTCCCCCATTTATCACCAATATAACAAAAAAAATGCTTGCACCTGCCAAGGTAACTGCCAGTGTGAATACTAAAATACTGATCCGGGAAGCCAGATTCAGAAAAAGTGATTCCACTGTTATGGCTGCAATCAATATCCCGACCATTCCCGCAAGCGACATCGCCAATTTAGCATAAGGCAGCGTATGCCAGATCTTCTTTGGTATTCGCTTGTGCATCCGCCTGACGTTAAGAGCTAACATTACACCTGCGCCTAACACGGAAGCAGAGGCTGCTCCAGTAAGACCGAAGATTGGGACGAGTAAATAATTCATTCCCCATTTCACTGATACCCCAGCCAATACTGCACCAGCTGTAAAATAAATCATATCCAGCCCTTGCAGAATGGAAGAGGTCGTAATAGCTAATGAACCGAGCAAAATGACAGCCATCAAGACCCTTAACGCTTCTGTCCCGCTTGCATCCTGAAATAACAGGATATTGACATAAGGAAACAACACGATTAATCCTACTGTCGCTCCAGATGCAATATACAGGCTTGCCTTTAATGCAGATTGAAGATGACTTTGGAATGTGTCTGGATGCTCTTCCATACGTTTGGCAGTAATAGTCGGAATCAAGGCCAGGGCAAGTGAGGAACCAAGAACTGTTCCCAGCTGGATCAATGGCTGACCTCTGTCGAACACGCCCTTCATCACTCGTGCAATGTCTGTTTCAACCCCGAAGTTTTCCAACGCAGGAACAAGTGTCAATGCGTCTACCATCTGGATCAGCAGCAAAAACATATAATTCAGACAGATAAATACGCCGTATAAAAAAATTGTCTTTATATAATAAAAAAAAGACACCTGCCGTTGATCTACGCGCTGCCACGGCTTTTTTTTCAGGAACACAGCCGTCAGGAATACTCCTGCCGTCAAAGTGCCGGCGATCGACCCAAAGGCTGCCCCAATGCCTATACCATAAATTCCAGTATGATCGATCAGATAAATAGCCGAAAGGAGGATAATAGCCACCCGAAGCAGCTGTTCTGCCATTTGCGAGAGGGCTGTAGGCTTCATGTCACCCTCTCCCTGAAACACCCCGCGCAGAAGTGATGTTACGGGAATGACCAAAAAAACATAGGCAGCCGCCTTCAATGGGCTGTTCAGCTTTTTATCACCCATCAAGGCGGCTATCTCGTCGGCCTGTGTATATAAGGCGAAAAACATCCCCACACAAAAGAAAAGCAACACGCCAATGACCGGACCATAAAACGCTTTAATGGACAAACTCCGTCCTTCTTCCCTGTAATCAGCCACAAGCTTTGAAACGGCAACTGGAAACCCGTACAAGGATAAAACCATAGCCACCCCAAGGAAAGGGTATATCTGCTGATAAATATAAAAGCCCAGATCCCCTGCGATGTTCTGCAGTGGAATCCGGTATCCTGCACTTAATATTTTGCTTATCAAGCCTGCCATCGTCAGGATGAAAGCACCCTTAAAAAATTGTTTCATGTTTTGGTTGTCGTTCATATAAGGACGCCTTTCCCAAATTCTTAACATCCATTATAGCACAGGAAGAAAGCTAGTATCATACAGAAAAGTCCATATTAAAAGCCGTATGATGACATACACCATACAGCTTCCCCAACTATTATGGAATAAAAACGCGGAATCCTACTCCATTTGACGGGCAAGGAAACTTGCAGCAGTCTCTACTGATTTTGCTTCCACTTCCCCAAGCGCAGGACCTTCTTTCGAGTAAATGACGACACAGCCAATAGGATCCCCTTGTGCGATAATCGGTGCAATTACATACGATGCAATCGACTCTTCGCGACCCTGGACGAGTTCAACCTGTCCAGCATTTTTTTCCGTATACACGGTACGATTATCAAGCGTCTGTTCAATTTTCTGCCCGATGCTTTTGTTCAAGTACTCTTTCTTGGATCCGCCAGCTACAGCAATAAATTCATCGCGGTCGCAAATCAATATCGGCTGGCCTAATGAATCAAATAACGCGTCCGCGTATTCCTTTGCGAAATCCCCAAGTTCACTGATAGGTGAATATTTCTTCAAAATGACTTCACCTTCACGGTCTACAAAGATCTCCAGTGGGTCACCTTCGCGGATCCGCAGGGTTCTGCGGATTTCCTTAGGAATGACCACTCTCCCCAAATCATCAATACGTCGTACTATTCCTGTTGCTTTCATAACTGAGAAGCCTCACTTTCCTTGATGATTGACCTTAGATATCTTACTGAAAAAGGTACTACATTTTACAATTGATGCCTTTAGTATGAATCAACAGGAAAAACCTATGCATGCACACTTACCAATTCTTCCAATAAAAAAAGAATTTTTAACCTTTTCATGGTAAAAAAAGGAGAAACTCTTTGGAGGTTACTGTTAAATTTCTTTCTTATCTAGAGGGGCTGTTTGTTGATTCTCACGTACCGCTTGCAGGCGGATGCCCGCTGACCAGAATATGATCGGCCAGCATGGAAATATGCTCGTTCGCTGCCAGAATGCTCTCCCCCGGCGGTAAGTATGCTTTCAAGAACGTTTTTCCCTTCATTAAAACACAAAAACGGTCTCTCTGGAAAAAAATCCATAAAGACCGTTTTTCAAAATTATCCCTTTTCTAAACCTTCCATTTTTCAGTTGCCTTATATCTGATCAGGGATTTCTGCTTTAAAGCCGTTAAGCAGTAGATGCTTCACGCTGCATGTCCGGCAGACGCTGCATGAACTCATCCACCACTTGATAACGACGGATATAATTACTCTTATCCCATTGGAAAGTAACCTTCAGCTTCTGATCTTCCGTGCCCAATTGGACAATTCTTCCATAGCTGTTGGCATACTCAAATAACTTTGCGCCATCAATCTGCTGGCTTGTCTCGGCTTCCATCAGCAGTTCTATTTTCTTTTTCTTTTCAGAAATCGATTCAATTCTGGCACGCTTGGCGTTCAGTTTCATAGATGAAACAAGGAACAGATTCTCCACTTCATCCGGATAATCGCCAAAACGGTCAATCACCTCGTCACGGAGATCATGGATATCCTCCACACTGTCAATGGCTTGGAATTGTTTATAAATATCTATTTTCTGCTTTTCGTCCAATATATAGGTATCAGGCAAATAAGCATCGATCTGCAAATCAAGTTCTACCTGGAACGGCTGGATATCTTCTGGTTCTTTACCCTGCTTCCGTGCTTCGATAGCATCCTTAAGCATCTGGGAATACATGTCGAAACCAACCGAATCAATGAATCCATGCTGCTGGGCACCAAGCAGGTTACCTGCCCCCCGGATAGATAAATCGCGCATCGCAATCTTGAAGCCTGACCCAAGTTCTGTAAATTCCTTGATCGCCTGAAGACGCTTCTCTGCTACCTCTGTCAGCACTTTATCACGCTGATAAGTAAAATAAGCATAGGCGACACGGTTAGAACGACCGACACGGCCCCGGAGCTGGTATAGCTGGCTGAGGCCCATCTTATCAGCGTCATAGACAATCAGCGTATTGACATTCGGAATATCAACACCTGTTTCAATGATTGTTGTACTGACCAATACGTCGAACTCGCCTTCCAGGAAGGAAAACATCACGTTCTCCAGTGTTGTTTCATTCATTTGGCCATGAGCAGCAGTGACTCTTGCCTCTGGGACCAATGCAGCTATTTCCTCTGCCATCCGTTCAATGTTTTCTACACGATTAAATAAGAAAAAAACCTGTCCGCCCCTTGCCATTTCCCGTTCAATCGCTTCGCGCATAAACACAGGATTATACTCAAGAACATATGTCTGTATCGGAAAACGGTTTTCGGGTGGTGTTTCGATGACAGATAAATCCCTTACCCCGAGCATCGACATGTGCAGCGTCCGAGGTATCGGTGTAGCTGTAAGCGTGAGGACATCGACATTCGTCTTCATTTGCTTGATTTTTTCCTTGTGTTTTACCCCAAAGCGCTGTTCTTCGTCCACGATCAATAAGCCAAGATCCTGGAATTTTGAATCCTTCGATAGAATCCGGTGCGTTCCAATGACGACATCCACTTGGCCCTTTTTCATCTGGTCAATAGTTTCTTTCTGCTGCTTCTTTGTACGGAACCTGCTTAACAGTCCGATATTGATAGGAAAGTCCTGGAACCGCTCCTGAATCGTTTCATAGTGCTGTTGAGCAAGAATGGTCGTCGGCACAAGGATAGCCACCTGTTTGCCCTCGGCAACGGCCT
This sequence comes from Thalassobacillus pellis, assembly GCF_016908295.1. Classification (GTDB taxonomy): domain Bacteria; phylum Bacillota; class Bacilli; order Bacillales; family Halobacillaceae; genus Thalassobacillus; species Thalassobacillus pellis. Next base: position 9,521 of record NZ_JAFBDO010000011.1, on the reverse strand, counting down.
TGAAGGCAGCCCGGATCGCCACTTCCGTTTTTCCATATCCGACATCCCCACAAAGCAGTCGATCCATTGGCCGGATTTTTTCCATATCAACCTTGATTTCCTCGATACATTGCAGCTGGTCTTCTGTTTCCTGATAAGGGAAAGAAGCTTCGAATTCGCGCTGCAGCTCGCTATCTTCCTGGAAGGCATGACCTTTGGATGCTTCCCTTTCGGCATAGAGTTTGATCAGGTCATCTGCAATGTCCTCTACAGAAGACTGGACCTTCCGTTTCACTTTGCCCCATTCACTGCCGCCAAGCTTATAGACTTTCGGCTCTTTCCCTTCAGAGCCTACATATTTCTGGATCAGATCGATCTGTTCAATCGGGACATATAATTTATCATTGCCAGAGTATTTGACGAGCAGGAAATCACGATGAAGGCCATTCATTGTCAATGTTTCCACACCAAGGTATTTTCCGATCCCGTGGTTAGCGTGGACAACATAATCTCCGACCTTCAATTCCTGGTAATTTTTAATCCGCTCTGCATTGGAAATTTTCTGTCTGCGTTTCGGCTTGCTTGATTTCTTTTTGAACAGCTCATTTTCAGTCAAAACTGCAAGCTTGTGCATCGGCAGCTCAAACCCACTGCTGATGTTTCCGATCATGATCGTCGGCTTTGACACGGGCAGCTCAGGTTCATGCTTCGAAATAACAGCCTCCATGTCATAATCATCAAGGACAGATTGTACTTTTTCTGCTCGTGTTTCACTCGGCACCATGATTATGACGGAAAAATGCTGCTTATCCCAACGGTCCATTTCATTTTTTAATAAATTCATCTGTCCATGAAACTGCTGCATTTGCCTGCAGGAAACGTTCACGACATTTTCTGGATGGGTATTAGGAATATGCCTTAGAAAAACAGATAAATAAAGGCGAGGCTGCTTAATGCTGCTCCAAACGTCTTGCCAATCATAAGAAATCGACAGGTCACGGACGATTTGATTCGCTTCCAGGAGGCTTTGATACCATTCTGCTTCTTCCTGATCAAGACGATTGGCAGTTTCCTGTATCCTGCTCATTTCATCAATGACTAGTAACCCATTTTCCGGCAAGTAATCTAGCAATCCTTCTGGCTGGTCATAATAGAGTCCAATATATTTATACATTTCCTGAAATCGTTCACGCTGCTCCAGGCGTTCAAGGTCATGTTCCGTCACATCATTCAGGGTTTGCTTGGCTTCGGCCTTGTTCAAATGTTTCAGGGAATGACTCAAGGCCTCTCCTAGACGATGAGAGGCTCGGGTAAAATCTTCTTCTGTTATTAGTAATTCTGTTGCAGGAGTAATAGCAGCTTCGTCCACTTTGTCAAGTGAACGCTGGTTTTCAGAATCGAACGTCCGGATAGAATCTACTTCTGTATCAAACAATTCTATACGATATGGAAACTCAGCAGTAAGAGGATAGATATCCATAATTCCTCCGCGGATACTGAATTCCCCAGGTGAAGCCACCATACTTGAGCGTTCATATCCCATTTCCACCAGTTTTTCAAGATATGCTTCTACATTTATATCCTCCCCAACTTTGAAATGGAGACGATAGTTTTCCCAATAGGATTTAGGAGGAAGCAGTCGTTTCAAGGCAGCTACAGGTGCCACTAAAATTCCGGATCCCTGCTCAAACCATTTGCTTAAGGCATCAATCCGCTGGCTTTTGAGCTCTGGACTTGCAATGGCTATTTCTGAGGCGATCAGTTCATTTACAGGGTAGAGGTGGACCTTGTCCCCCTCATCCGTTATTTCCTGGATATCCTCGTACAATTGCTGGGCCTGAACAAGCTGATGCGTAACAAGCAAAACAGGCCGATCCAGCGATTGATTGATAATGGATACGAGCGTACTTCTGGCAGCTCCCGATAAACCGGCAACCATCTGTTCCTGCATTCCCGAGGAAAAACCTGAAATCAATGATTGAATATCATCCTGGGCATGCAAATATTTTTTTATCCCTTGCATAAACGATTCCTCCGCAATCATCATTCTTAGAGCATAATTCCCTGGGCTTATTGAATAAACGAGTCCAGTTCATGATATTGGGGGTTTTGGTCAAGCGCCTCCTCGCAATCATCACAAATCGTCTGAATGCGAAGGTCACCGTTTTGCTGGAGTTCGACCATTTCCTGACGTTCCTCAGCATTTAAGTCACTTAGACCCAGCCTTGTTTCGTCAGCAGCCGACTGCTCCAATTTCCCCACTGTACTTTTACAATGACGGCACACATAGATGATGGACATCGCACAACCTCCTATAGAAAGCAATTGTGCTTAGTTTCTCCGTCCAGTCACCTATTTATACGATTCTTAAAGCTTATGAGCATGCACGTCTTTCCATACCATTTCCATTTACTGGTTGAATTCATTCATAACCTGGTCAAACGGCTGATCCAGCCATGCTTCACAGGCTTTAGCAGCTTTTTGGATACTGTCCTGTGCAGCATCCTTTTGGTCTTTATCAAACTTTCCAAGAACATAATCAACAACCGACATCGGTACAGAGGGTCTGCCAACTCCGACGCGAAGACGCTTAAACGTCTTATCATCCAGCTGGTCGATGATATTCCTGATTCCGTTATGGCCGCCATGGCCGCCTTTTTGGCGAAGACGGATTTTCCCTGTCGGAAGATCAAGATCATCGTAGACCACAAGTATATCTTCAGGACCGAACCCGTAATAGTCGGCGAACGCCTGGACAGCGACACCTGATAAATTCATATAGGTCTGCGGTTTGAGGAGGAGTACTTTTTCCCCGTTGATATGTTCCAATGCATACTGACTTTTGAATTTTTCCTGCTTCAGTTCCCAGGAGTTGTTATCCGCAAACTGATCTATGACCATAAAACCGACATTATGCCGGGTCTGTGCGTATTTTTTCCCGGGATTTCCTAATCCGACAATGCATTTCATATTTTCAACTTCCTTTGTTACTAGTTATTATAACATTTGATTATAATAGTCATTTCAATGTCTTTAAAAATATTGGCTTGTCGCCAAATCCTGATGGCGAAAGCCTTAGTTTTCACTTATTCTTTAACCCTTTAACAAATTTAAACTTTCTTATAAGTATAAAAAAGGACGTAACGCAATGTCACGCCCCTTTTTTATGAAATTGATATTATTCTTTATCTTCGCCTTGTTCCGTTTCTTCATTTCCACCTTCATTGTTATCTTCCGCACCGACAAGTTCAGGTTCTGCACCTTCATCTTCTGTTTCCGGCTCTTCCGGCATTTCTTCCGGTGGTGTGACAGAAACAATGGTCTGGTTTTCATCATCGAGGATTTCATAGTCTTTGCCTTGCTTCAAGTCACTGACCATGATGCTGTCTCCGACCTCAAGCTCAGAAACATCAACTTTGATCTCCTCTGGAATATTCCCTGGTTTAGCGCGGACCTGCAGATGATAAAGCGGCTGCTGAAGTACGCCGCCTTCTTTGGAACCGACCGACTCCCCGTCCAGATGGACTGGTACTTCGACGTCCATTTCCTGTTCCATATCCACGATATAGAAGTCGGCATGGATTAATTCATCCTTTAGCGGATCGATTTGATATTCATGAAGCATGACGTCAACTGTTTTATCTCCCTCAACGTTTAGGGAAATAATGGCGTTACGTCCTTCGTCACGTACTGTTTTTAATAACTCAATGCTGTTGACACTAACGGTGACAGGTTCTTTATCTTTTCCATATACGACTGCAGGAACGTTCCCCTCTTGCCGTAGTTCTCTGCTGGTAGAACTTTTCAAGTCTTTTCTTTGATTCGCTTTTAATTTAATTGCCAAGTTAATCACCCTCCATAGAAATAAAAACCATCTATTCAATCATGTTTCCCTTTCGATGTTGGACGTAAACCTGTTTTTTAAAATGCAGCTGAAAATCCTGTTTCCTTCATTGACGACGTTGGAGTCAGTTAATAATTAATCAAAAAGAATACTGATGGATTTGAACTCGTGCACACGGATGATCGCTTCACTGATCAACGGCGCGACAGACAATTCCGTAACCTTATCAATTTTCTTATCTTCGCTGAGAGGAATCGTGTTGGTTACCACTAATTCCTTGATTTTGGAGTTTTCGATGCGTTCAATCGCAGGTCCAGAAAGGACTGGATGAGTACAACACGCATACACTTCTCTTGCACCGTTTTCCACAAGCGCATTAGCTGCAAGGGTAATCGTACCAGCGGTATCAATGATATCATCAATCAAAATAGCCGTTTTTCCTTCAATGTTACCGACAATATTCATCACTTCGGAGACGTTTGGTCGCGGGCGGCGTTTATCAATGATGGCAATAGGAGCCTTCAAGTGATCTGCCATTTTCCGTGCACGCGTCACTCCTCCGTGGTCCGGGGATACGATGACGATGTCGTCAAAGTTCTTCTCCTCAAAATAATCAGATAGAATCGGTACTCCGACAAGGTGGTCGATTGGGATATCGAAAAAGCCCTGGATTTGCGGAGCATGCAGGTCAAGCATCAGCACGCGCGTGGCCCCGGCAGTCTGCAACAGGTTAGCTACAAGTTTCGATGTAATCGGTTCACGGGAGCGGGCTTTACGGTCCTGGCGTGCATATCCATAGTATGGCATGACGATATTGATCGTACGAGCAGAAGCACGTTTCAGGGCATCAATCATAATCAATAATTCCATGATATGCTGGTTAACCGGCGCGCAGGTTGATTGCACGACATAGACGTCACATCCGCGAATGCTTTCTTCGATGTTAATTTGTATCTCTCCATCACTGAAAGTCGAAACGGAACATTTCCCTAATTCCGTCCCTATATTTTCGGCAATTTCTTTTGCCAGGGAAGGATTGGAATTCAAACTAAAAACCTTCAAAGATGGATCCTTGTAACCAGTTGCCATTATCATAACCCTCCATTAGTCATTTTTAGATTTCAATTTAGAGGCATAGCCTTCTTTATTTTCCTGACGAGCACGTGCGATGGAAAGTGCCTCCGATGGCACATCCTTGTTGATCGTTGATCCTGCAGCTACATAGGCTCCTTTTCCAACAGTCACAGGTGCGATCAAGTTGGAGTTGCAGCCGATGAATGCATCATCTTCTATCGTGGTCAAGTGCTTGTTCGTCCCATCGTAATTCACGGTAATTGTACCACATCCGATGTTGACACCGCTTCCGACTTCAGAATCTCCAATATAGCTTAAATGGGAAACCTTGCTTCCTTGTCCAAACGCTGCTTTCTTCACTTCAACAAAATTACCTAGCTTCACATCGTCATCAAGGTCGGAATCTGGGCGAATGTGGGCAAACGGGCCAACTTGGACACGCTTGCCGATTTTACTATTTGTAGCAACACTTTGTTTGATGACCGTTTCCGCACCAACCTGGCAGTCTTTGATAGTTGTATGCGGACCGATAACAGCATCACTGGCGATCGTCGTTTCGCCATCGATTACACAGCCTGGGTGAATAACGACATCTTGTCCAATAGAGACATCTGGCCCTATATAAGTATTGTCGACATCAATTAATGTTACCCCGTTACGCATATGCTGCTCATTGATACGGCGTTTCATCGTCTTTTCTGCCTGCGCTAAGGCGACACGGTCATTGACACCGAGCGTTTCTGAAAAGTCCGATGTCTGGTATGCACTTACTTTATCTGCATTATTCTTTAGAATTTCAATAACATCCGGAAGATAATATTCTCCCTGTACATTATCATTGGAAACATTATTCAGTGCTTCAAAAAGCGCTTTGTTGTCAAAGCAGTATGTGCCTGTGTTGATTTCCTGTATAGCCTTTTCCTTATCATCGGCATCTTTATGCTCAACAATTCGTTCTACTTCTCCACTCGCACCACGAACGACGCGGCCATAGCCAGTCGGGTCCTGCGCATGTGCTGTAAGCACCGATGCTTTTGCCCCTTCATGATCATGGTGGTCGAGAAGAGCTTGTAAAGTCTCACCTGTCAATAATGGCGTATCACCACAAACAACTACGGTTGTGCCTTCTTTATCGGCCAGTATTTCTTCCGCCTGCTGTACAGCATGACCAGTGCCAAGCTGCTCTTCCTGAACAACATAATGACTATCGTCACCTATTTGATCCTGAACTTTTTCCGCGCCGAAACCGACTACAGTGATCAATTCATTTAACTCCAGCTTATTCAGCTGGTCTACCACATGTTGTACCATCGGTTTGCCGCATACGGGATGCAATACTTTGTATAATTTGGACTTCATCCGCGTACCTTGGCCAGCCGCAAGTACGACGGCATATCTATTCGACATGAAAGTAACCCTCCATCCTATTTATCCATAAAAATCATATCTCAAAATGGGGGTTATTTCAACAAAAGGCTTGTTATTCTATAGGGAATCCAACTATTGGAATAAAACACAAATAAACCCGATAAACACCGAGCCCGACTTCTGAATATGTAATATTTTCGATATTAGAAAAACTCTCCTTTAATCGTCCGCCGTAAATGTTAGTTTTTCATATCCAATAAAAAATAAAGAAGCCTAACCTCTATGAAGTTAGACCCCCTGTTGTATTCACTTTATTTATGAAGCTCCGGCTTCTTCATATTCCACTTCGGCTTCTCCAGCACGGTGGTATTCTTCAAGCACTGCGTCTTGAATTTTTCCTCGAGTATTCGAGTTGATCGGGTGTGCTATGTCGCGGAATTCACCATCTGGTGTACGCTTGCTTGGCATCGCTACAAACAGACCATTGTTGCCATCGATGACGCGGATATCATGAACTACAAATTCCTGGTCCAATGTAATAGAAGCAATTGCCCGCATTCTCCCTTCCGTATTGACACGGCGCAGCCTTACGTCTGTTACTTCCATGAAATTCACCACCTTTTTGTCATAAGAACTTATTACACATAATTCCACAAAACGGTATAAATTCCTTCTTTATTTCAAAAAAAATTTCCAGAATAAACAAAATACAAAAAAATTATTATTTCACTATGTAAAAAAGTGGAAGCTCAGATACGCTTAGCATCAGGGCTTCCACTTGGTTGATAAATAATCAGGTTTAAAAAATTTATTATTTAAGTTTTTCCAATAAGTTACCCGGAGTAACACGAATACTGCCACTGCGATCATCAGCATTCATGATTTGGACAAGCGATAGAAATTCATCGACCACACGATCCTCTTCTTCATCTTCCGCTTCCGCCAGCACACCAATTCCGGCCGCTTCGGCGTTGAATTCAGCAAGCAGGTTCTTCATTCCGTTGATCGTCCCCCCTGCTTTCATGAAGTCATCGATGATCAACACCCGTGAACCTTCTGTCAGGCTCCGTTTCGTCAATACCATGGTCTGAATCTTTTTCGTTGAACCAGAGACATAGTTGATGCTTACTGTCGAACCTTCTGTTACTTTCGGGTCCCTTCGAGCAATGACGACAGGGACGTTGAGATACTGCGCTACAGCATAGGCTAAGGGAATTCCTTTGGTCGCCACCGTCATGACCACATCGACATTTCGCTCTGCAAATGCAGAAGCAAAAATCCGGCCGATATTCCGTACGGTTTCCGGTTCACCAAGTAAATCGCTCATAAACAGGTATCCCCCAGGAAGCAAGCGCGCTGGATCCTCTAACCGTTCACAAAGTTGATTGACAAACTTTTCACTGTAACCCTTTGAAAACTGCGGGATATATTTGACGCCTCCTGCAGCCCCTGAAACTGTCTGCAGATATCCTACCCCCTGCTTTTGGAACATCTGATTAATGATGCCCAGATCTTCACTTATCGATGATTTGGCAGCTTCATATGTGCTGGAGAAGAATGGCAGGGAGACAAGCTCTCTCGGATGATCCAACAGATGGTTGGTCATTGCCACAAGACGTTCACTTCTTTTCATACGTACACCTCAGAATCCGAATGTTATTACCTTATACTATCAGATTCATACGTGTTTTATCAAGTTTAGGAGCGATTCCCTAACAAACGGATAATATAAACTTCCTCACAAAAGCCTTTCAGACTGTTATAGATCCTATGAGCTCTTGTTTCCTGATGAGCAAGGGCAAAAACAGTCGGACCACTGCCGCTCATCAATACTGCATCTCCCCCAGCATGCTTCATCTGTTCTTTGATCTGTTTTACTTCTGGATACAAATCAAGCGTTACCGATTCCAAGACATTTCCCACATTTGCGCAAACCTGTTGGAAATCCTCTTGTTCAAGAGCTGCAATCATCGCTTTTGTATCAGGATGCTTTATCTGGTCACCACGGTACCTTTTATAAACGACTGCAGTGGAAACGCCAATTCTCGGCTTGGCGAGTACTACCCAGCACGATGGTGGCGATGGAAGTATTTTTATATGCTCTCCACGACCGGTCGCAAGAGCTGTACCGCCATACACACAAAAGGAGACATCCGAACCGATGTTAGACCCAAGCACTGCCAGCTCATCCAGCCCGACCCCTAAGTTCCATAACCGGTTCACCCCACGCAGCACGGCAGCTGCATCACTGCTTCCACCTGCAAGGCCCGCTGCTACAGGGATGTTTTTTTCGATAAAGATCTTCACACCCTTTTTCACGTTGTATGTATCCTTGACCAGCTTAGCTGCCCGAAACGCTAAATTCCGCTCGTCGTTCGGCACAAAACGGCTTTCCGATTCGATAATGATTTTATCGGAATTCAACAGTGTCAATGTAATACGGTCGGCCAGATCAACCGTCGTCATTACCATTTCCACTTCATGAAAACCATCATCCCGTTTATGAAGGACATCGAGGGAAAGGTTGATTTTCGCTGGGGCTTTTTCTAACACCTGCATCGATTCCACCTACTTCTAATCGTAATTCCTGTATGAAATTGTACCACAATTCTCGATAAAATGGGCAAACGCATTCGGCTGCAAACAATAGGAAAGGTTATTGTTAAATGGCCATCCGAATGCTTTATTTATGAAAAAAGGGGCAGCCATCAGGACTGCTCCCTTTTCATCTGTTCCTCAGCCATCTGAATGGCGCGTTTCACTATATTACCGGCATCCCGTGTTGTGATGCCGCCCCAGCCTTCTGATTTAATCGTGTCGTATAACCCAAGTTCTTTCGCAATTTCTTCTTTCAGTTGATCGGACATGATCCCTCTTCGTCTGCTCATGATGTGCAGCTCCTTTCGAATTCCCTTAGCTACGACACGCTTAGCATGCGGAGAAGCTGCTTTTTTCATCCAGTCACTTTTATCTAACCTATGTAAAACTTCCCTGCCCAACAAAAGTGGAAGCGCCTGTTCACTCCCGACAAGCTTAAGCCAAGCCTCGTCGTGGCGGTCTTTGCCACAGAGAGGATCGGCTTAAGACCTCGAGGGAGTAGGCGCTGTAGCTGTATGAAGCTCGATACAGAAGATTATCCACGATCTTTACATTTCCCAGGCAAATCGAGTAGGAGGAGGTGACTAACCCCCGTCCTCTCACACCACCATACGTACGGTTCCGTATACGGCGGTTTCTCTAAGACTGACGTAAGAAT
>NZ_JAFBDO010000010.1 GCF_016908295.1 Thalassobacillus pellis | reverse complement strand
GTCACACCTGTTCCCATGCCGAACACAGCAGTTAAGCTCTCCAGCGCCGATGGTAGTCGGGTTTATCCCCGTGAGAGTAGGACGCCGCTAGGCAACGTAAACCCAGAAGTCATAAAGCTTCTGGGTTTTTTCAATACAAGAAAATCTTAACAGTGATAAACATCGTTTAGCGGGTATATAATTAAATATTAGAGTGTTTTGGTTGGGAGGAAGCTTATGGAGGATTTACCCCTTGTAGGAGAAGATTTTGATGTTTATCTGATCCGGTTGTTAATTGCTTTACTTTTATCAGGTCTGATTGGTTTTGAGCGTGAACTTAAAAACCATTCAGCAGGCTTTCGTACCCATATTCTTGTGGGGGTCGGTTCCTGCTTAATGATGCTATTATCTTTATATGGTTTTCAATCTTTCATCCAGGCGTATGATAATATCCGCTTTGACCCGGCCCGTATTCCCTCCTACGTAATCAGTGGCATCGGTTTTTTAGGAGCAGGTACAATTATTGTCAATGGGATGACCATCAAGGGTCTGACTACGGCTGCATCCATTTGGACAGTTGCTGGACTTGGATTGGTTATCGGTGCAGGAATGTATGATGCGGCCATTTTGACAACCATCCTAGTGTTGTTGAGCCTGGTTTTACTTAATCAGATCGAAGAAAAAGTAATGGCCGGGCGCAATAAAAACTATCTTAGACTTGTGGTTGAAAGAGATGTAAATATGGGTGAGTTACTGCGTACATTTGAAGAGGTCGGTATAAATATCCGTAAACTTTCTATTGAGAATGAACGTACGGGCGAGCGCATTCTGTTTATTGAACTGGAAAAAGGTCAAAAATTTGATCAGGCCATTTTATTTGATCAATTATCGAAGGTAGAGCATGTAAAGCTGGTGTATGAACGAAAATAAATGCTAAGAGGAGATAAAGTGCCATACTGCTAATGACAGCAGTATGGTTTTTTTATCCAGTAATTTTGTTTTAAAACCTCCCCTTTTAGGGGAACATGGAAGATAGGAAATCGGTAAAACTTTTCTGTTGCGTGTTTCAAAAAAATAAGTATAATATAATTAAAGTCAAAGATAGTCAAAGTCAAATGAGGAGGAGGGAAGATGCGGAATATATCCGATATCATTGAAGAGTATTTAAAAGAGGTTCTGGACTCTAATAAACAGCAAGTGATTGAGATTAAGCGCAGTGAACTTGCAGATCAGTTTCAATGTGTTCCCTCTCAGATTAATTATGTGATTAAAACAAGATTCACTGTGGAAAAAGGTTATATAGTCGAAAGCAAACGCGGGGGAGGAGGTTATATCCGTATTATGCGGGTCAAGCCTCAGGATGACGCGGAACTTATTGAAGAGGTATTGGAAATGATCCAGCCTAAGGTCACTCAGAGCGCAGCAATCAATGTTGTCGAAAGGCTGTTAGAAGAAGAAATCATTTCCGAACGGGAAGCGAAACTGATGGCTAGTGCAATAAGTCGTCAGGTGCTCGCATTTCAACTTCCGCTGCGTGATGAAATAAGGTCCAGAATTCTGGCTGCCATGTTATCGACATTAAGATATAAAGTCTGATCAGGAAAGGAGAGGAAAAGAAATGGAATGCCAGGAATGTCATCAACGGCCGGCCACTGTCCATTTGACAAAGGTCATCAATGGTGACAAAACGGAAGTTCACGTGTGTGAACAGTGTGCCAAAGAAAAAGGTTATGCTGAAAACACATTTTCTTTAAATGACTTGTTATCAGGTCTCTTCAACTTTGATCAACCATCTTCGTTTGGAGGCGAAAAGGCCCAATCATCGGCTACAGAAGCCCCAAAGCAGCTGCAATGCCCTAAATGCGGTCTAACCTATCAGGAGTTCACCAGGATTGGCAAATTCGGCTGCACCCAATGTTATCAAACGTTTGATGAACGACTAAATCCAATTTTCCGCAGGGTCCATAGCGGTAACACGACCCATGATGGGAAGATTCCTAAACGTGTCGGAGGCAATTTGCATTTACAAAGACAAATTAGTGAAAAAAAGCAGGAATTACACCAGCTGATTGAGAAAGAAGAGTTTGAGAAGGCTGCAGATGTGCGTGACCACATACGTGAATTAGAGAAACAACTGCAGCAAGAAGGGGGCGATGATTGATGTCTCTTCAACAGTTCATGAATGAAGCTATCAGTCCCTGGATGAAGCAAGAGGGACCGGACAGTGATATCGTCCTTAGCAGCAGGATTCGTCTGGCAAGGAATTTTGATAAAGTGACCTTTCCTGTGATAGCAAAAGAAGATGATCTGAAGCCTATTCTTGAATTTTTCACTCAGGAATATGCGCATCAATCCTTTAAGGATTATAAAAACCTTGAGTTAGTCAAAATGACGGACTTGAAGCCGATTGAAAAGCGTGTGCTGGTCGAAAAGCATTTGATCAGTCCACACTTGGCGGAGCATTCCGATTATTCCGCAGCGCTGATATCACAGAACGAACAAGTTTCCATCATGATCAATGAAGAAGACCATATCCGGATTCAGTTGTATTATCCGGGTTTTCAATTGTCCCAGGCTTTAAAGCGGGCATCTGAGCTTGATGATTGGCTCGAGGAAAAAGTAAATTATGCCTTCGATCAAAGTCGAGGGTATTTGACGACTTGTCCGACTAATGTCGGTACAGGAATGCGGGCGTCGGTTATGATGCACCTGCCAGCCTTGGCAATGACCCAGCAGATCAATCGTATGATTCCTGCTATTAACCAGCTTGGTCTTGTCGTTCGAGGAATCTATGGGGAAGGCAGTGAGTCGCTCGGGAATATTTTTCAAATATCCAACCAAATAACACTCGGCAAGTCTGAAGAAGATATTGTGGAAGATTTACAGAGTGTCGTTAAACAACTGGTCGATCAGGAGCGCAGAGCGCGCCAGGCATTAAAGGAACGCTCCAGCATTCAGCTAGAGGACAGAGTGTTCCGGTCATTTGGTGTCCTGAAACACAGCCGTATTATTGAATCAAAAGAAGCGGCCAAGTGTTTATCGGACGTCCAGTTAGGAATAGATTTAGGGTATATCAAGAACGTTACCAAAAACATTTTGAATGAGCTGATGATTTTAACCCAGCCGGGATTTTTGCAACAATACGCACAAGAAACATTATCTCCGGATCAACGGGATATCAGAAGGGCATCCCTGATTCGTGAGCGGCTGCAGCTTGAAAAACAATAATTTTTGTAAGGAGGTAATGTCCCATGATGTTTGGGCGATTTACAGAACGAGCACAAAAAGTATTGGCTCTTGCTCAAGAGGAAGCAGTTCGTCTTGGCCACAATAATATAGGTACAGAACATGTCCTTCTCGGCCTTGTTCGGGAAGGTGAAGGTATAGCAGCAAAAGCATTGATTGCTTTGGGACTGGAAGCGGGGAAAATCCAGCAGGAAGTAGAGCAGCTGATTGGCCGTGGGGAAAAGGTTTCTCAGACCATTCACTATACACCACGAGCTAAAAAGGTCATCGAGCTTTCCATGGACGAAGCTCGTAAGCTTGGCCATTCTTACGTAGGTACAGAACATATCCTGCTTGGCTTGATCCGTGAAGGCGAAGGTGTAGCAGCCCGTGTCCTGAACAATCTTGGAGTCAGCCTGAATAAAGCACGTCAGCAGGTACTTCAGCTGCTTGGGAATAATGAATCTTCCGGAGGGCAAAACCGCCGCGGTGCGAGCCAGGCTACGAATGCCAACACACCGACACTGGATTCCCTTGCACGCGATCTGACGGCTATTGCTAAAGAAGGAAACATCGACCCGGTTATCGGGCGAAGTGAAGAAATCCAGCGTGTCATCCAGGTATTGAGCCGCAGGACGAAAAATAATCCAGTATTGATCGGGGAGCCTGGTGTAGGTAAAACGGCCATCGCTGAGGGGCTTGCCCAGCAAATCATCAATAACGAAGTACCGGAAATTCTCCGCGACAAACGCGTCATGACCCTTGATATGGGGACAGTTGTTGCTGGAACGAAATACCGCGGGGAATTTGAGGATCGTTTGAAAAAAGTGATGGAGGAAATCCGTCAGGCAAATAATATCATTCTATTTATCGATGAGCTTCACACGTTGATCGGTGCCGGCGGAGCAGAAGGTGCCATTGATGCTTCCAATATCCTGAAGCCGTCTCTTGCCCGTGGTGAACTGCAATGTATCGGGGCGACCACGTTGGACGAATATCGTAAATATATTGAAAAAGACGCTGCGCTCGAACGTCGTTTCCAGCCGATTCAGGTAGATGAACCGACAGCAGATGAGTCCGTCCAGATTCTCAAAGGATTGCGAGACCGTTATGAAGCCCACCACCGGGTAACGATTACCGACGAAGCGATCGAGTCTGCAGTAAAGCTCTCTGATCGTTATATTACGGACCGCTTCCTTCCGGATAAGGCGATTGACTTGATTGATGAGGCGGCCTCAAAGGTTCGTCTTCAATCCTACACGGCTCCGCCAAACTTGAAAGAGCTTGAGCAGAAACTTGAAGAAGTCCGTAAAGAAAAGGATGCCGCTGTCCAAGGACAGGAGTTCGAAAAAGCTGCTTCCCTGCGTGACAGTGAACAGCGTTTACGTGATGACTTGGAAAAAACGAAAGACGAATGGAAAGAAAAGCAGGGCCAGGAGAACTCTGAGGTGACTACAGAGGATATCGCTTCTGTGGTATCCACGTGGACGGGAGTCCCTGTATCCAAGCTTGCCAAAGAAGAAAGTGAGCGTCTGTTGAACATGGAAGATACCCTTCATAACCGTGTTATTGGTCAGGAAGAAGCGGTGCGTTCTATTTCAAAAGCGATCAGGCGTGCACGCGCAGGATTGAAAGATCCGAAGCGCCCAATCGGCTCATTCATCTTCCTTGGGCCTACGGGTGTAGGTAAGACAGAACTGGCAAGAGCGCTGGCAGAAAGCATGTTCGGCGATGAAGATGCGATGATTCGAATTGACATGTCCGAGTATATGGAAAAGCATAGCACGTCCCGTCTCGTAGGGTCTCCTCCAGGCTACGTCGGCTATGAAGAAGGCGGCCAGCTGACTGAAAAAGTCCGCCGTAAACCATATTCAGTCGTGCTTTTGGATGAAATTGAAAAAGCCCATCCAGAAGTATTCAACATTCTTCTTCAAGTGCTTGAGGACGGAAGGCTGACTGACTCCAAAGGTCGTGTAGTCGACTTCCGCAATACTGTCCTGATCATGACCTCCAACGTCGGGGCTCAGGAGCTGAAACAGAATAAATATGTTGGTTTCAGCATGGGTGACGATGACCAGGATCATGCCGACATGAAAGCCAAAGTTATGAATGAACTGAAAAAAGCGTTCCGTCCGGAATTCTTGAACCGGATCGATGAAACAATCGTCTTCCACTCCCTGGAAAGGAAGCATATGGCTGATATCGTAACGCTGATGGCAGAGCAGCTACGTACACGCCTGAAAGAGCAGGAAATCGACTTCCGATTGTCTGATAAAGCTATACAAAAAATAGCAAACGAAGGTTTCGACCCAGAGTACGGAGCTCGACCGCTGCGTCGTTCTATCCAGAAAAACGTAGAGGATCTCTTGTCTGAAGAGCTGTTAAAAGAAAATATCGAGAAAGGGCAGAAAGTCGATATTGACGTTAATGATAACGGTGAATTTGTCGTTCATGCCCAATAATTCAATTTTTATCATCGGAAGGTGTTTGCCTTCCGATTTTTTTCTTTTTTCGATATGCTTTGTTTAAGATGAATTTACTTATTTGTTGGCAGTCTGTAACCTTTTGGACAGGCTGTTCGTATACTATAGAGAGTAAGGGGAGATTGACTTGGCAAAAAAGAAGACAAAATATGTTTGCCAGGAATGCGGTTATGAATCCGCGAAATGGATGGGCAAGTGTCCTGCCTGTCATCAATGGAATACATTAGTAGAAGAAGTGATGTCTGGGTCGAATTCCCGCCATGTGTTTCAGGCGGAACCGGGAACAACTTCTAAGAAACCGGAGAAGATTACGGCAATCCAGTCTGAAAAAGAGCCACGCGTAACGACTAATATGCCTGAGCTGAACCGCGTGCTTGGCGGCGGCATTGTACCTGGCTCATTGGTTTTAATCGGAGGCGATCCGGGAATTGGAAAGTCAACTTTACTTTTGCAAGTATCGTCTCAACTGGCTGATAAAGGAATGCCAGTCTTATATATTTCCGGGGAGGAATCAGCAAGACAAACAAAACTACGGGCTGATCGTCTTTCAATCAAGTCAGAAGAATTATATGTCCTTCCCGAAACTAATCTTGTAGAGGTTGTAAACCAGATTGAAGCGATTGATCCCCAATTTGTCGTCATCGATTCCATCCAGACCATTTACCGTGAAGAAGTGACATCGGCTCCCGGAAGCGTATCCCAAGTCAGGGAATGCACCAGTGAACTGATGCGGGTTGCCAAAAGTAAAGGAATTCCTATTTTCATCGTTGGTCATGTTACGAAAGAAGGCTCCATCGCAGGACCTAGACTCCTTGAGCATATGGTGGATGCTGTCCTGTATTTCGAAGGGGAACAACATCACACCTTCCGTATTCTCCGCAGTGTAAAAAACCGCTTCGGAAGCACGCATGAAATGGGAATTTTTGAAATGAAGGAAAAAGGTCTGGAAGAGGTGGATAATCCTTCCGAGATCTTTTTGGAAGAACGCTCCCAGGGCGCTGCGGGATCCACAATCGTAGCTTCCATGGAAGGGACCCGACCGGTGTTGGTAGAAATACAGGCTCTTATATCTCCAACTACTTTTGGCAACCCTAGACGTATGGCGACTGGTTTGGACCACAACCGTGTCCCTCTGTTGATGGCGGTTCTCGAAAAACGTGTCGGGCTTCTTTTGCAAAACCAGGATGCCTATGTAAAGGTTGCCGGAGGTGTAAAACTTGATGAACCGGCAATCGATCTGGGTGTCGCGATCAGCATTGCATCAAGCTTCCGGAATCAGGCATCCAGTCCTGAGGATGTGGTTGTAGGCGAAGTAGGGTTAACCGGGGAAATCCGTCGTGTGGCGCGAATCGAACAACGAGTCCAGGAGGCAGCTAAGCTTGGGTTCAAACGAGTTATCATTCCACAAAAAAATCTGGACGGGTGGACCGCTCCTTCGAATATAGAAGTTTTGGGAGTCGATACGGTTCAAGATGCACTTAAAGCCACGTTAGGAGAGAGATAGATGGAATGGCACGAGATGAAAAAATCGGTAATCGGAGATATATTACAGTTGGTCGCTCCCGGTACGCCGTTACGGGAAGGCATAGACAATGTGCTGCGGGCCAAAACGGGGGGATTGATCGTCATCGGAAGGGAGGAGACCATCCAGGATATGGTGGATGGCGGCTTCCATATCAATACTGTGTTTACCCCAGCCCACCTTTATGAACTGGCCAAAATGGATGGAGCAATCATATTGGATGAATACGGAGAAAACATTTTGTATGCAAACGCCCAATTGATTCCCGACCCGACGATTGCTTCCCTGGAAACAGGAATGCGCCATCGAACAGCAGAACGTGTTGCTAAACAGACAGGACATCTTGTGATTGCCATTTCCCAGCGGAGGAACATCATTACGCTGTATAAAGGCAGTCTTCGCTACTCCTTGAAAGATATGGGAGTCATCCTTACAAAAGCCAACCAGGCAATCCAGACCCTGGAAAAATATAAAAATGTTCTCGATCAGGGGATGACCAATCTTGGGGCATTAGAGTTCGAGGAAATGGTGACATTTTCAGAAGTAGTCCAGGTCATCCACCGAATAGAGATGGTCCTGCGCATCAAAACAGAAATATTGAATTATGCCAATGAACTCGGGAGCGAAGGAAGACTCGTCCAGCTCCAGCTTACAGAACTGGTGTCTAATATTGAGGAGGAAGCAGCTCTAACCATCAGAGATTATAGTAAGCGTCCTGATTACGAGCCTTATTACTTGCTGCGAAAAATGCAGGAAGCAGACAATTCCGAATTGCTTTCCGGCGAACAAATACTGAAGTTGCTCGGGTATTCCACCCACCAAAAGATGCAGGAAGCAATCGTTCCACGCGGCTATCGGATCCTAAAGAAAATTCCACGGCTTCCGCCATTGATTATCGAGCACCTGATTGTCCGATTTGGCACATTGAATGAAATTGTTAAGGCTTCTGCTAAGGAACTGGTTGAAGTGGATGGGGTCGGCGAAATCCGGGCACACAAAATCAAAGATGGATTAGACCGGGTACAGGAGCAGCTGTTTATTGACCGTAATATTTAATGGGTTGACATAATATTGTAATGTGTGTTAAAATTTTATACTTTAAAATTGACTATATTTGTCAATTGTGCTACCTTTATCAATAATAGATTAGTTGGTGCATTCATGGTTATAGGAACTTGATTTTGGTCATACTGTTGGCTAGGAGGTGAATATGGTGCTTAAAAAAATCGTTCAATTATTTATTATTATTGCTGGCGGTACTGTAGGGTATTTATATATTCCTGATCTTATCCGGGTACTTGATATTACCGACCAGAAATGGCTGCAATCACCATATATTGGCGCTATTTTAGGAGCACTTATTTTATTTTTACTGACGTTTTGGCTTGTCGATTATATTGTTGATCTTTTGAGATGGTTTGAGGATACTCTGGTAAAGGCCCCTATTGCGGATTTGCTGCTGGGAAGCTTTGGATTGATTATCGGTCTTGTTGTTGCATTTCTGATTAATATCATTATCCAGGATATCCAAATCCAGGTGGTCAGTCAGGTTGTACCGATATTCCTGAGCTTCTTCCTTGGTTACTTTGGTTTCCAGGTAGGCTTTAAAAGGAAAGATGAAATCCTGGCTTTGTTCAATGGAGGTGGCAAAAGGGAAAAGAAAAAGTCCGAAGAGGAGCTTGCCGCTGCTAACAATGAACAGCTTCCTAAACCGAAAATACTTGATACGAGCGTGATTATTGACGGCCGGATTGCTGATATCTGCCAGACGAACTTTTTAGAAGGGACCATCGTTATTCCACAGTTCGTACTGGAAGAATTGCAGCATATCGCCGATTCATCAGACGGGCTGAAACGGAATCGCGGACGCCGAGGGCTGGACATCCTGAATCGTCTCCAGAAGGAATTGCCTGTCAATGTAGAAATTTACGAAGGAGATTTCGAGGAGATTCAGGAAGTCGACAGTAAACTCGTCAAGCTTGCAAAAGTGATGGATGGCGTTGTGGTGACGAATGACTTTAATTTGAATAAAGTCTGTGAATTCCAAAATGTTGCAGTCTTGAATATCAATGACCTTGCGAATGCTGTAAAGCCTGTGGTACTTCCTGGAGAAGAAATGAAAATCCAGGTGATCAAAGACGGTAAAGAGCAGAATCAGGGTGTTGCTTATCTTGATGACGGTACGATGATCGTGGTTGAAGAAGGAAAGAACTATATCGGCGATACGATTGATGTAATTGTGACGAGCGTTCTTCAGACTTCTGCTGGCAGAATGATTTTTGCCAAACCAAAACCACTTGAAAAAGCGTTATAAAAAAGGTATAAACGAATAAGGAAAACAAAAGTGATAACATGGATGTTATCGCTTTTGTTGTTTATAACGGTTAGGGTGGATACGATATGATACAATACGCTGCTATCGTCCTTGCAGCCGGGCAAGGCAAAAGGATGAAAGCGGGAAAAAACAAGCAGTTCATTTTACTGGGTGATAAACCGTTGGTGGTACATACTTTGTCCGTGTTTGAAACGGACGAATGGTGCAGCGAAATTATTCTTGTTACCAACGAAAAGGAACGGGAAAGTATGGAAGAACTGCTGACCCGCTATCCACTTCAAACACCGATTCAGTTAGTGAATGGCGGCCAGGAGAGGCAGGATAGTGTCTATTGTGGATTGCAGCAGATCACGGACCATAACAAGCCTGTTTTCATTCATGACGGTGCCCGTCCTTTTGTCGAGCATATCCATTTGCACAAGTTGGCTGAAGCGGTTCAGGAACACCAGGCTGCCTTATTAGCCGTTCCGGTAACGGATACAATCAAGCAGCGGGATGGGGGAAAGCTCACAACGCTTGCCCGTTCAAAGTTATGGGCCGCACAGACACCGCAGTCCTTTTCTTATGAAGTCATTTACGATGCACACCGGCAAGCGAGGGAGATTGGCTTTTACGGTACGGATGATGCTTCCCTTGTAGAACGTACGGGCAGGAATGTGGCAATCGTCGAAGGAAGCTATGATAATATGAAATTGACGACACCAGAAGATATGAACAAAGCTGTCGCTCATATCGATAAAAAACACAACAATTTGGAGGAAAAGCAGATGTTTCGGATCGGACAAGGGTTTGATGTTCACCAGTTAGTGGAGGGAAGAAAGTGTATTATTGGCGGGGTTGAAATCCCTCATGAAAAAGGGCTGCTTGGACACTCAGATGCTGACGTTCTGCTTCATACAATTGCTGATGCCTGTCTTGGAGCTATTGGCGAAGGGGATATCGGCAAACATTTCCCGGATACCGATGAGGCTTATAAAAATGCTGATTCTTCCGAGCTTTTGAAGCATGTGTGGAACATGGTCACAGAGCGCGGGTATGAGCTTGGAAATATAGACTGCACGGTCATTGCCCAGGCTCCTAAAATGGCACCGTATATAGAACAAATCAGAGGGAACATTGCCGCTTTGTTAAACGCTGATTCGAACTGTATCAACGTCAAAGCAACGACGACAGAAAAGCTCGGCTTTCCAGGAAGAGGGGAAGGAGTTGCCGCCCAGGCAGTCGTTCTCCTGCAAAACAGTCACCAGTAGGCAAGGAAAAGTGATAAAATAGGACAAGGCAAATATACGACCGTGAATTTGGATAACTTAAAAGAACGGTACTTAAGGAAAGGGGAAAAATCATGACTAATGACGTACGTGTCCGCTATGCGCCAAGCCCGACAGGAAACCTTCATATCGGGAACGCTCGCACAGCATTATTCAATTACTTATATGCCCGTCACCTCGGCGGTAAGTTTATTATCCGAGTGGAAGATACGGATGAAAAACGAAACGTTACAGGCGGGGAAGAAAGCCAGTTGAACTATTTGAAATGGCTCGGTATTGAATGGGATGAAGGAGCAGATGTCGGAGGAGAGTTTGGCCCTTACCGCCAAATGGAGCGCCTGGATATTTACCAGAAATATATCGATGAACTCCTGGAACGTGATCTTGCTTACAAATGTTACATGACCGCAGAAGAACTGGAGCAAGAGCGTGAGGAACAACGTGCCAAAGGTCAGGTGCCGAAGTATTCCGGAGCCCATTGTAACCTGACAGAGGAACAAAGAGAGCAGTTTGAAGCAGAAGGACGTGAACCGAGCATCAGGCTTCGTGTCCCGAAGGATCATACTTACCGCTTCAACGATATCGTCCGCGGAGAGATCACATTTGATTCCAGTGACTTCGGCGATTGGGTCATTGTGAAAAAGAACGGAATACCGACTTACAACTTTGCAGTAGCGATTGATGACCACTTGATGAATATTTCCCATGTCCTGCGTGGGGAAGAGCATATTTCCAATACACCGAAACAAATGATGGTCTACGAAGCTTTCGACTGGGAGCCTCCAAAATTCGGTCATATGACATTGATTTTGAATGAAAACCGGAAGAAACTAAGTAAACGGGATGAACATATTCTTCAGTTCATCGAACAATACAAAAATCTAGGCTATCTACCGGAAGCGCTGTTCAATTTCATCACGCTTCTCGGATGGTCCCCTGTCGGTGAGGAAGAAATTTTCACTAAGGATCAATTCATCGACATCTTTGATCCAGAACGCCTATCTACTTCTCCGGCAATATTCGACCCTGCCAAGCTGAAATGGATGAACAACCAGTACATCAAAGCGGCAGAATTCGACCGTATCGCCGCTCTGACCCTGCCGCATTTGATCGAAGCAGGACGTCTGCCTGAGGATATGGACGGGGAAGAGCGGAAATGGGCACTTGAACTGATCGGGCTTTATCATGAACAGCTGAGCTTTGGTGCGGAAATCGTCGAACTGACGGACTTGTTTTTCAAGCAGGAAATAGAGTATGACGCAGACGCAATGGAGGTCCTGAGCGGCGAGCAAGTGCCTGAAGTGCTGGAAACTTTTAAACGTAATCTTACTGAGCTGGAAGAATTCACTCCACCGAATATCAAGTCCCAGGTGAAAGCCGTGCAAAAAGAAACCGGCCATAAAGGTAAAAAGTTGTTTATGCCGATCCGCGTTGCAACTACCGGCCAGACACACGGTCCGGAATTGCCGGATGCCATTCACCTGCTCGGGTTAGAAACAGTGACTGTCCGTTTGGACGATGCCTTGAAGCGGCTGCAAGCTTAAATGATTCACAAAGCGATACGGATGTAATATAGTAGTAATACACTAAAAACGGAAATACCAATAAGAACGTGGATGAGGATAAGTAGGATGCAGCTGCCTTATACAGAGAGAATCACCTTGGCTGGAAGTGATTTTAAGGCACGATTCCGAAATGCCCCTCAGAGTCTCTTGCCGAACATTAGTAGGCAAGAGCGGGTTTCTCCCGTTACAGAGAGTAGAGTTGGGGAATATTTCCCAAACAGAGTGGAACCGCGCTTACGATGCGTCTCTGTGCTGAAAGGCATAGAGGCGCATTTTTATTTATTTATTTTTAACAGAAGGTACACATGTAAGCTTAACGAGCGATTTTCACATTTCTTTTAAGGAGGAGCAAGTATGGGGCTATTCAAGATGTTAAAAGAAGATGTCAGTGTCGTATTTGACCAGGACCCGGCTGCGCGTACGCACTTTGAAGTGATCCTGACGTATTCAGGGCTTCACGCAATTTGGGCACATAGGGTGGCCCATGCTTGTTTTAAAAAGAAATTCTTTTTTCTCGCACGGGTCATTTCACAAGTCAGCCGTTTTTTTACGGGGATCGAAATCCACCCAGGAGCCAAAATTGGCCGGCGTTTCTTTATTGACCATGGTATGGGCGTAGTCATTGGAGAAACATGCGAAATTGGCGACAACGTTACCATTTTTCAGGGAGTGACGCTTGGCGGTACCGGAAAAGAAAAAGGAAAGCGGCATCCTACTTTATTGGATAATTCCCTTGTCGCTACAGGAGCCAAGGTATTAGGGTCGATAACAATTGGACAGAATTCGAAGGTAGGAGCAGGGTCTGTCGTTCTCCATGATGTACCGAATAATTCTACTGTCGTGGGAATCCCTGGCCGTGTCGTTGTACAGGACGGTGTGAAGGTACGTGAAAAAGACCTTGACCACCATAAGCTGCCTGATCCAGTATATGATCGACTGGTTGGGCTTGAGCAGGAAATCATGCGTCTCCATAAGGAGCTTGATGAGTTAAAAGGAGTGAAGTCAAATGGCGATACACGTTTATAACACGCTGAAACGAAAAAAAGAAGCCTTTTCCCCGATAGAAGAAGGCAAGGTCAAAATGTATGTGTGCGGTCCTACCGTATACAACTATATTCACATCGGTAATGCCCGCCCGGCAATCGTTTTCGATACCGTCCGGCGTTACTTTGAATATAAAGGCTATGATGTGACTTATGTACTGAATTTCACCGACGTTGACGATAAATTGATCAAAGCAGCCAATGAACTGGGAGAGGAAGTTCCAACGATTGCAAATAGATTCATTGATGCTTACAAAGAGGATGTAGGTGCTTTCGGAGTGAAAGAAGCCGTCCACCATCCACGTGTCACTGAAAACATGCCGGAAATCATCGAATTCATTCAGGGACTGATTGACAAAGGTCATGCCTATGCTTCTGGAGGAGATGTCTATTTCAAGACCCGCTCGTTTGATGAATACGGAAAACTTTCTCACCAATCTGTCGAGGAATTAAGGTCTGGGGCGCGTATCGAGGTAGGCGAAAAGAAACAGGATCCACTTGATTTCACGCTTTGGAAAGAAGCCAAGCCGGGTGAGATCTCCTGGGACAGTCCTTGGGGAAAAGGACGTCCAGGCTGGCATATCGAATGCTCAACGATGGCAAAAAAGTATCTGGGTGAAACGATTGATATTCATGCCGGCGGTCAGGATCTTACGTTTCCTCATCATGAAAATGAAATCGCCCAGTCGGAAGCCCATAACTGCCAGCCATTCGCCCGTTATTGGATGCATAATGGCTATATTAATATTGAAAATGAAAAAATGTCCAAGTCACTTGGAAACTTTGTCCTCGCCCATGACCTGATTGAAAAGCATGATCCGAAAATTATCCGCTTCTTCATGCTTAGCGTGCATTATCGCCATCCGATCAATTTCAGTGATGCGTTACTGGAAGGCGCAAAGAACAGCTTTGACCGAATCCGTAATGCCTATGAAAACCTGCTGCACCGAAAAGAGGCGAGTGCAGACCTGGAAGACCATGGGGAATGGATGGAGAAAATCGAGCAGCATAAGCAGCGGTTCGAATCTGAGATGGATGATGACTTTAACACAGCGAATGCCATCTCCGTCTTGTTCGATTTGACAAAAGAGGCAAACCTCTATCTCCAGTCCCGACAGACTTCTACGCGGGTGATAGATGCTTTTACAAATACGTTCGTTACCTTACTGGATATCCTTGGTGTCGGTTTAGAGAAAGAGGATGACTTGCTTGATGAAGAGATTGAGGCGTTGATAGAACAGCGTATCCAGGCAAGAAAAGATAGGGATTTTGCCCTTGCCGACCAGATACGTGATGACTTGAAAGCGCGGAATATTATTTTGGAAGACACTCCTCAAGGCACGCGCTGGAAAAGAGGATAAAAACGATGTCCATAGATGTGAAACAAATGAAAAGTTTAGCGCTTGCTTATATGGGTGATGCCGTTTACGAAGTCCATGTCCGGCATCACCTCCTGGAAACAGGGGCCGTACAGCCGAATCAGCTTCACCAGTCTGCCATCCGGTTTGTATCCGCAAAATCGCAGGCTGCAGTCGTGCACAATTGGATGGAAAAAGAATTCTTATCAGAGGAAGAAAAAGCTGTTTTTCGCAGGGGACGGAATGCAAAATCAGGTTCCATTCCGAAAAACACAGATGTACAGGCCTACCGTCACAGTACAGGGTTTGAAGCGGTAATCGGTTACCTTTATTTACTTGGGGAAACGGACCGGCTGACAGAAGTGGTGGAAGATGCGATTCGGCAAGTAGAGGAAAGGAGCATGAGCACATGAAGGAAGAATGGATCATTGGTAAGAATCCTGTTATGGAAGCCCTGAAGTCCGGCCGTGCAATCAATAAGATTCTAATTTCCGAACAATTGCAGCACCAGGCCTTTCAAAAAATCCAACAGTTGGCTAAGGAAAATGGAGCTGCTGTGCAGAAGGTGCCAAAGAAGAAGATTGACCAGCAGGTAGAAGGGAACCACCAGGGTGTTGCAGCATCTGTAGCAGCTTACACGTATAGTACGCTGGATGATCTTTTTGCCAAATCAGAAGAAAAAGGGGAAGCGCCTTTTTATCTTATTTTAGATGAGATTTCGGATCCTCATAATTTAGGTTCGATTCTCCGGACAGCTGATGCAGCGGGTGCCCATGGCGTCATCATCCCGAAGCGGCGGTCGGTCGGATTGACAGCGACTGTTGCGAAAACCTCCACTGGTGCCATTGAATATATTCCTGTTGCCCGAGTAACGAACATCTCCCGGACGATTGATGAATTGAAAGAGCGCCATGTCTGGGTGGTAGGAACCGATGCAGATGGCACAGAGGATTTCCGTCAGTTGGATGGTTCGATGGCACTTGCCCTTGTCATAGGCAGTGAAGGAAAAGGCATGAGCCGGATTGTCAAAGAGAAATGTGATTGGACTGTGCAGCTTCCCATGAAAGGGAAGGTCACCTCCTTGAATGCCTCGGTGGCTGCTTCGCTGCTCATGTATGAAGTCTACCGGAAACGGCACCCAGTTGGTGGCTGACAAATGATTGTCCTAATCGTAGACGGATACAACATGATCGGCGCGTGGCCGGAGCTGAAAAAATTCAGGGATAAAGATCTCGCCCAGGCGAGAGACCTTCTCGTTGATATGATGGCGGAATATCAATCTTATACGGATGACAGAGTCATTATCGTATTTGATGCTTATCATGTCAGGGGAATTGCCAATAAAGAGAAGAACCATAAGGTCGAGGTCATTTATACAAGGGAAAATGAGACGGCCGATGAACGGATAGAGAAGCTGGCCGGGGAATTGAATGATGTCCGGACAAAAGTGTATGTGGCTACATCCGACTATGCTGAACAGCGGACAATCTTTGGCCAGGGAGCGTTCCGTAAATCGGCCAGGGAGCTCTACATCGAAGTGAAAAATATTGAAAAGAGAATAAAACAGGATGTAGATTCCCATAAACAGGTTGAATATAAGCCGAAAATACCGATAAAAAAAGAAGTGCTCGATGTATTCGAGAAATGGCGCCGGGGAGATAAATAAGCGCGATGGCATGTTGACGCTGGTAAAACGCTTACTGTATAATATTTCTATATTCAGGGCAGTATGGGTCGGGGGGAATCCTGAGTGAGCATCGGACAGACGGAGATCGACATCTTTGATTATGAAAAGCTGGAAGACGAAGAAGTGATTGAACGAATCAATGAAGGGCATAGCCAGGCGTTGGATTATCTGATCAATAAGTATAAGAATTTTGTCCGCGCAAAAGCTCGGACTTATTTCCTGATTGGTGCAGACCGTGAAGATATCGTTCAGGAAGGAATGATTGGACTGTATAAGGCTATCCGTGACTATAAAGAGGACAAGCTATCCTCCTTTAAAGCCTTCGCTGAGTTATGTGTCACACGCCAGATTATCACCGCAATCAAAACAGCCACACGTCAAAAGCATATCCCTCTTAACTCTTATGTTTCATTGGATAAGCCTATTTATGATGAAGAATCTGACCGCACGTTATTGGATGTCATTGCCGGTTCAAAAGCGATTGACCCGCAGGAATTGATAGTCAATAAAGAAAGATTCGGAGACATGGAAGATAAAATTTCAGAATTGTTAAGCGATTTGGAGAAAAAGGTGCTGACACTATACCTGGACGGCAGGTCGTATCAGGAGATTTCAGCCGAACTGGACAGGCATGTGAAGTCCATCGACAACGCTCTTCAGAGAGTGAAGCGAAAGCTTGAGAAGTACCTTGAAATCGCTGAAATCATCTTATAATCCTTCATTGACATGCTCTATCTTGCATGCTACATTAATGGAAGTGACAAAATCCTCTGATTAGAGGGATCGTAATGAGAAGAAAAGTAATCTTAGCCTGTACCGAATGTTCAAGCAGAAATTATAGTTCCTATAAAAATACAGCAAGCCAGTCCGGGCGTCTCGAGGTCCGGAAGTTTTGTAAGAGGTGCGGTAAGCACACGCTGCATCGCGAAACGAAATAGAGATAGATGCCGGCAGGCGCAGGTTTAGGGGAGGTACAAGCATGTTTAAGTTTTTCAAGAATGTAACCCGTGAAATGCAGAAGGTCAGTTGGCCGAAGCGCAGGGAACTTGTGCGTTACACGATCACTGTCCTTACGACAGTCGCATTTGTTGCTGTTTTTTTCGCGGTAGTCGATCTCGGCATTTCTTGGGGTTTGGAATTCTTCTTCCCTGAATAATGCTCCAGGTTTTATGTTATAATGGTGAATATGATTGACATTAAAAACCCGTCTGACGGGTTTTTTCAACGTCTGGAAATATTTTTTTAGATAAGGGAGGGAAGGGCAAGGAGCTTGTCCTAATTTATGGAAAAAAGATGGTATGTGGTCCACACCTATTCCGGTTACGAGAATAAAGTGAAAACCAATTTAGAAAAGCGCGTCGAGTCCATGGGAATGGAAGATAAAATCTTCCGTGTCCTCGTCCCGGAAGACGAAGAAACCGAAATTAAAAACGGCAAACGTAAAGTAGCCAAAAAGAAAGTATTCCCTGGCTATGTGCTGGCGGAAATGGTGATGACCGACGATTCATGGTACGTAGTCCGAAACACTCCTGGTGTAACCGGGTTCGTCGGATCCACCGGTTCTGGTTCGAAACCGACCCCTCTCTTGCCCGAAGAAGTGGATGCCGTCTTGAAGCGCATGGGCATGAATGAACCTGTCACAGACATCGATTTCGAATTGAAGGAAAGTGTCCAGGTGACAGAGGGACCATTCGCGAATTTCACAGGTACGATCGAGCATATCGACGTTGATAAACAGAAAGTGAAAGTCCATGTCAACATGTTCGGGCGCGAAACTCCGGTAGAGCTGGATTTCTCCCAAATCAAAAAATTATAGCCCTTCCCCTTGCAAACAGCTGATAAAGATGCTAGAATTTTTATGTTCTTTATGTGCCTCGGACAGAGGAGTCAACATATTGCAATTCTGAGTGGGAGGGCATGACCCTAATACCACATCACGGACTTAAGGAGGTGTGTCTCGTGGCTAAAAAAGTAATCAAAGTAGTAAAGCTTCAGATTCCTGCAGGTAAAGCTAACCCAGCACCGCCAGTTGGACCAGCACTAGGTCAAGCGGGTATCAATATCATGGGATTCTGTAAGGAGTTCAATGCTCGTACACAAGAGCAAGCTGGTATGATTATTCCGGTGGAAATCACGGTTTTTGAAGACCGTTCATTTACATTCATCACTAAAACTCCGCCAGCTGCTGTTCTTCTTAAAAAAGCAGCCGGTATCGATACTGCATCAGGTGAACCTAACCGTAATAAAGTTGCGACGCTTAATCGCGACAAAGTACGTGAGATTGCAGAAACGAAAATGCCTGACTTGAATGCTGCTGACGTTGAGGCTGCAATGCGCATGGTAGAAGGAACTGCGCGCAGTATGGGTATTGTTATCGAAGACTAATCCCACAGCGTCACTCTTAAGGAGTTAAAGGTTGCGAGAATGGAGTCTTTTTCCTTCCGCAACCTTTATTCGTGGGAGGTATAACCGTTAAAACCACAACGAGGAGGAAATTATAATGGCTACAAAAAGCAAAAAATATCAAGAAGCACAAAAGCTTGTTGATCGTTCAAAATCATATGAGATTCAAGAAGCAGTTGAACTTGTGAAAGAAACAGCTAAAGCTAATTTTGACGAAACGGTAGAAGCTGCTTTCCGTTTGGGCGTAGACCCTAAGAAAGCAGACCAGCAAATCCGTGGTGCAATGGTATTGCCGCATGGTACAGGTAAGACTCAGCGAGTTCTTGTATTCGCTAAAGGTGATAAAGCGAAGGAAGCAGAAGCAGCCGGAGCGGATTACGTAGGCGAGCAAGACTTGATCAGCAAAATCAACCAAGGCTGGTTCGATTTTGATGTTGTCGTTGCAACACCGGATATGATGGCTGAAGTTGGTAAACTGGGCCGTGTGCTTGGACCTAAAGGTCTTATGCCAAACCCGAAAACTGGTACTGTTACTTTCGAAGTGGAAAAAGCAGTCAATGAAATCAAAGCTGGTAAAGTAGAATACCGCGTTGATAAATCTGCCAATATCCATGTTCCGATCGGAAAAGTTTCTTTCGATACTGATAAATTGGTCGCCAACTTTGAAGCGATCACTGAAACGCTTGTAAAAGCGAAGCCTCAAGCTTCTAAAGGAACATACATGAAGAATGCGGCTGTCGCTTCAACAATGGGTCCTGGAATCAAAGTGGATGTATCCGGATTTATCCGTCGCTAACATTCACGGTTGACTTTTCAAAACAGAACCAATATAATTAAAAACGTTGTATAAATGAATACGTTATACCGTAGACAGCAGGTGCGCCATAACGGCGCTTAATTTCCTGCCGAGGTGTGTGAATATAGGAACGGCGTCCGTGTTGTGCCGTTTTTCACCAAAAGCCTCCATGTCTACGTGGGGGCTTTTCTTTTTCATCCGATGAAAACAGAAATGAGACATCGATACGGTATGATGAAAAGTCAATAGGAGGTGGAATGATGAGCAAAATTATCGAGCACAAAAAGCAGATTGTATCTGAAATTGCTGACAAGTTCCGCAACAGTAAATCTACCATCCTTGTAGATTACCGCGGTCTTGACGTTGCAGAAGTTACTGACTTGCGTAAACAGCTTCGTGAGGCTGGCATCGACTTCAAAGTGTACAAGAACACAATGACACGCCGTGCCACGGAAGAAGCGGAGCTGTCTGAGCTGAACGATACATTGGTAGGTCCTACTGCCATTGCATTCAGTGAAGAAGATGTCGTAGCACCTGCCAAAATCCTTAACAACTTTGCAAAAGAGCACGATGCACTTGAAATCAAAGGCGGTGTCATCGAAGGCAATGTTGCTACCCTTGAACAAATCAAGGAACTTGCAGATCTTCCAAACTACGAAGGTCTTGTATCCATGCTACTCAGCGTGCTTCAAGCACCAGTACGCAACTTTGCATATGTTACCAAAGCTGTGGCTGAGCAAAAAGAAGAACAAGGCGCTTAATAGCAGACCCGTTTACGGTTAAATCATAAACAAACAATTTTAAGGAGGAACTTAATCATGAGTCATGAGCAAATTATTGAAGCGATTAAAGAAATGTCCGTTCTTGAACTTAACGACTTAGTTAAAGCAATTGAAGAAGAATTCGGAGTAACTGCTGCAGCACCAGTTGCTGCCGGCGGCGGCGGTGCAGCTGAAGAAGCTGAAGAACAAACTGAATTCGACGTTATCCTTGAGAGCGCTGGAAGCTCTAAAATCAAGGTTGTTAAAGCAGTACGCGAAATCACTGGTCTTGGTCTTAAAGACGCGAAAGACCTTGTTGATAACGCACCAGGCGCAATCAAAGAAGGCATTTCTAAAGAAGACGCTGAAGAAATCAAAGGTAAGCTAGAAGAAGCAGGCGCTTCTGTAGAAGTTAAGTAATTACATGTCTTGAGGTAAAGCTCGCTGAATATCGGCGAGCTTTATTTTTCTTATACCTTAAGAAAGTTTAACTTAGTTAAAAAAGTATAAGGAAAACTGAGGTTTTCGCCATAAGGACTTGGCGATAAGCCAAGTTTTTCTAACAGTCTCTAATCTATTTTGTGAAGTGAGTGGTTAATATGCCTGAACACTATTATTCCAAAAAGACCCAGGCTGCCAGTGATGAAAAAACGTGGAACTTTGTTCTAAAGGGTGAAAGCTTCCAATTTACGACTGATAATGCCGTTTTTTCAAAAAAGGAAGTAGATTTTGGTTCCCGCGTTTTAATAGACACCTTCCAAGTTCCGGATGTTCCAGGCAATCTTCTGGATTTAGGTTGTGGTTATGGACCGATCGGGCTTGCCTTAGCCAGGACTTATCCTGAGCGTACGGTCTATATGGTAGATATCAATGAACGGGCGGTAGAATTAGCACGGAGAAATGCAATGAATAATCACATCGACAATGTGGACATCAGGGAAAGTGATCGGATGGAAGCGTTGGAGGGAATGAAGTTCGCGGCCGTTTTGACCAACCCGCCGATTCGTGCAGGTAAACAGGTTGTACACGGAATGTTTGAAGAAGCTCACCAGGCATTAGCTGACGGGGGAGAGTTATGGGTGGTCATTCAGAAAAAACAGGGGGCGCCTTCTGCCCGTAAAAAGCTGGAAGAAATCTTTTCGCAAGTAGAAGTAGCTGCTAAGGAAAAAGGTTACTACATTCTTAAGGCGAAAAAAGTTTGACTCGCAAAATTGTTTGTGCTAATATTGAAAAATGCCTCTATGTGCTTTCTTTTGTCAAGGCTTTTTTATATTTGATGTATAAACCTTGTAAGAAAGGGCTAGAATGGTAAAATCGAAATAGAATAGAACAACTTTTCTTTTTTGTCTAACGTTAGAGAGAAATGAAGATTTAATTGTTTTAAGATTCCATCCGTGATTTTCGCGGATGCCACAATAAATCGGCTTGTGGTCGATAGATCTTCCATAAGCTTGTTCGGCATGTCTTGCCGGACCCTTTTTACGTAACATAGAAGTGATAGGTTCAGGAGGGCTGGATTTATTATACCATGCCAGTTGCTCTTTTCACTTACCTCTGAAAAAATGCTTGTAAATACACAAGCGTTCGGTTCTTTTAGGGAACACGTGGAGGAGTGGACCATATCTACTTTTGCTATTTTATCAAAATGCTTGATTTGAGGGGTGAAGCAGTTGACAGGTCAACTAGTTCAGTATGGACGACACCGCCAGCGCAGAAGCTATGCGCGCATCAGTGAGGTACTAGAGTTACCTAACTTGATCGAGATTCAGACAGCTTCCTATGAGTGGTTTTTGGAAGAAGGTTTGAAAGAAATGTTCCAGGATATTTCACCGATTGAAGATTTCACAGGAAATCTTTCATTGGAATTTGTAGATTACAGTCTAGGTGAACCAAAATATCCTGTGGACGAGTCAAAAGATAGAGACGTGACCTATAATGCTCCATTAAGAGTCAAGGTCCGCCTTTTGAACAACGAAACAGGTGAAGTGAAGGAACAAGAAGTGTTCATGGGTGACTTCCCATTGATGACAGACACTGGAACATTCATTATCAACGGGGCAGAACGTGTCATCGTTTCCCAGCTTGTCCGTTCACCGAGTGTCTACTATAACAAGAAGATAGATAAAAACGGTAAAAAAGGCTACACAGCCACCGTCATTCCAAACCGTGGTGCATGGTTAGAATTCGAAACCGATGCGAAAGATGTCGTACATGTCCGCATCGATCGAACAAGAAAACTGCCAATTACGGTTCTTTTGCGTGCGCTTGGATTCGGAACCGACCAGGAGATTATCGACTTGATCGGTGACAACGAATACCTGAAAAACACGCTTGAAAAAGACAACACTGAAAACAGCGAAAAAGCGCTTCTTGAAATTTATGAGCGCCTACGCCCTGGCGAGCCGCCGACAGTAGAAAATGCGAAAAGCTTGTTAGTATCCCGCTTCTTTGATCCGAAGCGTTACGACCTTGCCCGTGTCGGCCGTTATAAGATGAACAAAAAGCTTCATATTAAAAACCGCCTGTTCAACCAGACGCTGGCAGAAACTTTAGTAGATGAAGAGACCGGCGAAGTGCTGGCGGATAAAGGTGACAAGATTGACCGTCGCCTGTTGAATAAATTGCTTCCTTATCTGGAAGGTAAAGAAGATAATGCCGGTGACGAAATATTAGAGCCACATGATGGAGTGCTTGAGGATCCAATCAGGGTACAATCCATCAAGATTGTAGATCCAACTGACCCAGAAGGGGAAAGATCTATCAATGTCATTGGTAATTCGAACATTGACAAAAATATCAAAAATATCACGCCTGCTGACATCCTTTCAGCGATCAGCTACTTCTTCAACCTGTTACATCAGGTAGGGGATACGGATGATATTGACCATTTGGGTAACCGTCGCCTCCGTTCTGTCGGTGAACTACTGCAGAACCAGTTCCGGATCGGTTTATCCCGTATGGAGCGTGTGGTGCGTGAGCGTATGTCCATCCAGGACACTTCGTCTATTACACCACAGCAACTGATCAATATCCGGCCGGTCATTGCGTCGATAAAAGAGTTTTTCGGAAGCTCGCAGCTATCCCAGTTCATGGATCAGACCAATCCGCTGGCAGAGCTTACTCATAAACGTCGTCTATCTGCGCTCGGGCCAGGTGGTCTGACGCGTGAACGTGCAGGTTTTGAAGTCCGTGACGTTCACTACTCCCACTATGGACGTATGTGTCCGATCGAAACGCCAGAGGGGCCGAACATCGGTCTGATCAACTCGCTTTCCTCTTACGCGAAAGTAAATGAGTTTGGTTTCATAGAAACGCCATACCGCCGTGTCGATCCGGATACGAACAAAGTGACAGCGCAAATCGATTACCTGACCGCTGATGAAGAGGACAACTACGTGGTAGCCCAGGCGAACGCTCGTCTTGATGATGATGGATCCTTTACAGACCCTGAAGTCATCGCCCGTTTCCGAGGGGAAAACACAGTAGTCAGCCGTGAACGTCTCGACTACATGGACGTTTCACCTAAACAGGTAGTATCTGCAGCGACTGCTTGTATTCCATTCCTGGAAAACGATGACTCGAACCGTTCCTTGATGGGCGCGAACATGCAGCGTCAGGCAGTACCATTATTGCAGCCGGATGCACCTATCGTCGGTACCGGTATGGAATATGTAAATGGTAAGGATTCTGGTGCAGCAGTCATTAACCGCCACGATGGTGTCGTGGAGCGCGTTGAGGCGAAAGAAGTATTAGTGAGAAGAATTTCCGAGGTGGATGGAAAAGAAGTGGAAGGTGACCTTGATCGTTACCGTCTGCAGAAATTCATCCGTTCCAACCAGGGAACCTGTTATAATCAGCGTCCGATTGTATCTCAAGGAGACCGCGTCAAAAAAGGTGAAATCCTTGCTGATGGGCCTTCCATGGACAAAGGTGAACTTGCTCTCGGTCAAAACCCGCTGGTTGCCTTCATGACATGGGACGGCTACAACTACGAGGATGCTGTCATCATGAGCGAACGGTTAGTGAAAGACGATGTCTATACTTCCGTTCATATCGAGGAATATGAATCAGAAGCACGCGATACGAAGCTAGGACCAGAAGAAATCACTCGGGATATTCCGAATGTCGGAGAAGAAGCGCTGAAAGACCTGGATGCACGAGGAATCATCCGTGTCGGTGCAGAGGTCAGCGATGGAGACTTATTAGTAGGTAAAGTAACGCCAAAAGGTGTAACCGAACTTTCTGCCGAAGAACGTCTTTTACATGCAATTTTCGGTGAGAAAGCACGTGAAGTCCGAGACACTTCCTTGCGAGTACCACATGGTGCCGGTGGAATCGTACTCGACGTTAAAATTTTCAACCGTGAAGATGGCGATGAGCTCCCTCCTGGTGTTAACCAGCTGGTACGTGTCTATATCGTTCAGAAGCGTAAAATTTCTGAAGGGGATAAAATGGCAGGACGACATGGTAACAAAGGTGTCATCTCCAAAATTCTTCCTGAAGAAGATATGCCATACCTTCCAGATGGTACACCGGTTGATGTCATGCTTAACCCATTAGGGGTACCATCACGGATGAACATCGGTCAGGTGCTGGAACTACACCTCGGAATGGCTGCCAGACAGCTTGGCATCCGAGTTGCAACACCAGTATTCGACGGTGCCCGTGAAGAAGACGTCTGGGAAACACTTGAAGAAGCAGGAATGCCACGTGATGCCAAGACAGTCCTCTATGACGGACGTACTGGAGAACCTTTTGATAACCGTATTTCTGTCGGTGTCATGTATATGATTAAACTTGCTCACATGGTAGATGATAAGCTTCACGCCCGTTCAACTGGACCATACTCCCTGGTCACGCAGCAGCCGCTTGGTGGTAAAGCACAGTTCGGTGGGCAGCGTTTTGGTGAGATGGAGGTATGGGCACTTGAAGCATATGGTGCTGCTTATACTCTGCAAGAAATTCTTACAGTTAAATCCGATGATGTCGTAGGTCGTGTTAAAACATACGAAGCGATTGTCAAAGGGGAAAATGTTCCAGAACCTGGTGTTCCAGAATCATTCAAGGTCTTGATCAAAGAGCTGCAAAGCTTAGGGATGGACGTCAAGATTCTGTCAGGTGACGAAACAGAAATCGAAATGAGAGATATCGAAGAAGAGGAAACAAAAGCCTCTGAAAATCTGAATCTCGAGCCGGAAGAAAGCTGATACCAGCAGCACAGAAAAAATGTGTTCTAAGCTTAGGGAAACCTGGATACTAAAAGGGAGGTAGGCCCCTTGCTAGATGTAAATAATTTTGAGTATATGAAAATCGGTTTGGCCTCACCGGATAAGATTCGCTCTTGGTCATATGGTGAAGTCAAAAAACCAGAAACAATTAACTATCGTACGTTGAAACCAGAAAAAGATGGTCTCTTCTGTGAACGTATTTTCGGTCCTACCAAGGATTGGGAATGTCACTGTGGTAAATACAAACGTGTACGCTATAAAGGTGTCGTTTGTGACCGTTGTGGGGTAGAAGTTACCAAAGCGAAAGTACGCCGTGAGCGCATGGGGCACCTGGAACTGGCCGCCCCTGTCTCACACATCTGGTATTTCAAAGGCATTCCAAGCCGGATGGGGTTAGTACTCGATATGTCCCCACGCGCTTTGGAAGAAGTCATTTACTTTGCTGCCTATATCGTAACGGATCCTGGAGAAACAGCTCTTGATAAAAAGCAGTTGTTGTCAGAAAAGGAATACCGTGCGTACCGGGAAAAATATGGCGGCAACTTTGGCGCTCAAATGGGTGCGGAAGCTATTCGCAGATTATTAATGGATATTGATCTTGATAAAGAGGTAGATGCTCTAAAAGAAGAGCTGAAAACTGCTCAAGGTCAACGCCGGACACGGGCAATCAAGCGTCTGGAAGTACTGGAGGCTTTTCGTCACTCCGGTAACGATCCATCCTGGATGATTCTGGATGTTCTTCCGGTCATCCCTCCGGAGCTTCGCCCTATGGTGCAGCTGGATGGTGGCCGTTTTGCCACTTCCGACTTGAACGACCTTTATCGTCGTGTCATAAACCGTAACAATCGTTTGAAACGGTTGCTCGACCTTGGTGCCCCAAGCATCATTGTCCAAAATGAAAAACGTATGCTTCAGGAAGCTGTCGATGCATTGATCGACAACGGACGCCGCGGCCGTCCAGTAACCGGTCCAGGTAACCGTCCGTTGAAGTCACTGTCCCATATGCTGAAAGGTAAACAGGGACGCTTCCGTCAGAACCTGCTCGGTAAACGTGTCGACTATTCCGGTCGTTCCGTTATCGTTGTTGGTCCTAACTTGAAGATGTATCAGTGTGGCCTTCCTAAGGAAATGGCACTTGAGCTATTTAAGCCGTTCGTCATGAAAGAGCTTGTCGAGCGTGGGCTTGCCCATAACATCAAGTCAGCTAAACGGAAAATCGAACGGATTCATCCGGAGGTATGGGATGTGCTCGAAGAAGTAATCCGGGAGCATCCGGTACTGTTGAACCGTGCGCCTACCTTGCACAGACTGGGAATTCAGGCATTCGAACCAGTATTGGTCGAAGGCCGGGCAATTCGTCTGCACCCGCTCGTATGTACAGCTTATAACGCTGACTTTGATGGTGACCAAATGGCCGTTCACGTACCGTTATCCGCCGAAGCGCAGGCAGAAGCACGCATCTTGATGCTTGCTGCGCAAAACATCCTAAACCCGAAAGATGGAAAACCAGTTGTAACACCTTCCCAGGATATGGTTTTGGGTAACTATTACCTGACCATGGAGCGTCCGGGAGCTGTCGGAGAAGGCATGGTCTTTAAGGATCTGAATGAAGCACTGCTTGCTTATCAGACCGGATATGTCCACTTGCATACTCGCGTGGCAGTATATGCTGGTTCCTTAAACAATGAAACATTAACAGAAGAACAAAGTAAACAGCTGCTATTGACTACGGTCGGTAAGCTGATTTTCAATGAAATGCTTCCAGCCTCGTTCCCTTATATGAATGAGCCTACGCAGGAAAACCTGGAGATCAAGACTCCAGAGCATTACTTTGTTGAAAAGGGCACAAATGTACGGGAAGAAATCGCTAAACGCGATGAAATTCTTCCATTTAAAAAAGGTATCTTAGGAGATATTATTGCAGAAGTATTTAAGCACTTCTCTATCAGTGAAACCTCCAAGATGCTTGACCGTATGAAAGATCTAGGATTCTCTTTCTCCACCAAAGCTGGTATGACAGTCGGTGTATCTGATGTTGTTGTATTAGCGGAAAAACAAGAAATCCTGGATCAGGCACAAGAAAAAGTGGATAAAGTGCTTAAGCAGTTCCGCAGAGGTCTAATCACGGAAGAAGAGCGTTATGACCGTGTCATTGAAATCTGGTCGAAAGCGAAGGATGATATTCAGGACCGTCTGATGAAATCCTTGAACCCGCGTAACCCGATCTTTATGATGAGTGATTCCGGTGCCCGTGGTAACGCCTCTAACTTCACGCAGCTGGCTGGTATGCGTGGTCTGATGGCTAACCCGGCAGGACGAATCATTGAATTGCCGATCAAGTCCAGTTTCCGTGAAGGGCTGACAGTATTGGAGTACTTTATCTCCACACACGGTGCGCGTAAAGGTCTTGCCGATACCGCACTGAAAACAGCCGACTCCGGTTACTTGACGCGTCGTCTTGTTGATGTGGCACAGGATGTCATCATCCGTGAAGACGATTGTGGCACGGACAGAGGTCTGACGGTGGCTTCCTTGACAGAAGGCACAGAATTGATTGAGCCGCTCATTGACCGCTTGATCGGAAGGACTTCCTTCCAGACAGTCCGCGATCCGGAGACAGATGAGGTATTGGCTACGCGGAACGAAGTTATTTCTGAGGATGCAGCGAAGGCAATCGTCGATTCCGGTATTGAAGAAGTGGTCATTCGTACTGCCTTTACATGTAACACCAGACATGGTGTTTGTAAGAAATGTTACGGCCGTAACCTTGCTACCGGAGACGAGGTCGAGGTTGGCGAAGCAGTTGGTATTATTGCTGCCCAATCCATCGGTGAACCTGGTACCCAGTTGACCATGCGTACCTTCCATACAGGCGGGGTCGCAGGGGATGACATTACACAGGGTCTTCCTCGTATCCAGGAATTGTTTGAAGCCCGTAACCCGAAAGGCCGCGCTGTCGTTTCGGAAATCTACGGTACCGTTCAGGAAGTCAATGAAGTTAAGGAAAAACAAGAAATCGTCGTACAAGGCGATGTGGAGACCCGTTCCTACACCGCTCCATACGGCGCACGTATGAAAGTCGCTGTCGGAGATGAAGTGAAAGCCGGGCAGGAGCTGACAGAAGGTTCTGTAGATCCGAAAGAGCTTCTTACTATCAGCGGACTGGATGGCGTACAGGAATACTTGTTGAAAGAAGTACAGAAGGTTTACCGCATGCAGGGTGTTGAAATCGGCGATAAGCACGTCGAAGTCATGGTCCGTCAGATGCTTCGCAAGATTCGAGTCCTTGACTCCGGAGATACAGAAGTACTGCCGGGATCCTTGCTGGAAATCCACCAATTCCGCGATGCCAACAAAAAGGCGTTGCTTGAAGGCGGCCAGCCTGCTGTGGGACGTCCGGTATTACTTGGAATCACCAAAGCTTCTCTTGAAACGGATTCCTTCTTATCTGCTGCTTCCTTCCAGGAGACGACTCGTGTCCTTACAGATGCAGCCATTAAAGGAAAACGTGATGAGCTTCTCGGCCTGAAAGAGAATGTCATTATCGGTAAGCTTGTTCCTGCCGGTACGGGAATGACCCGCTACCGCAAGATCCAAGCTGATAAAGAGGGAGAAGAAACAGTCCAACAGGAAGAAGTCGATCAACTGACACAGTAATTTATGACTGGTCAGATCAACTTGGATAAATAAGACGGGAAGCATCTTGAAAATCACTTCGAATACTAGTTGACACGGGTAATCGTGAGTGATACTATAATCAAGGTGCTTCCATTTATCCTTGTTACTTTGGAGGATATGAATGAAAAATGTCTTATGAAAAAGTAGCACAGGCTAATTCTAATATCGTTATTGGAACGAAACAGACACTGAAAGCCATGAAAAATGGTGAAGTGGAAGAGGTTTTCGTTGCTGATGATGCAGATCATCAAGTAACTGAAAAGGTTTTGCGCCTGGCGAATGAATTGAACATTCCCTGCCAGCGGGTAGACTCCATGAAAAAACTTGGGGAAGCCTGTGACATTGATGTCGGTGCAGCCACTGTGGCGATAAAGCAATAAAGTTTTGGCGGTAAAACGCGAAGGCTTTGTTTTTTGCCTAATTATGAACCACCTGGATGTGTGGTATTAAAAAAGCAAGGAAGGGAGGATATCCAAAATGCCAACGATTAACCAATTAGTACGCAAAGGACGCGTCAGCAAAGGTCGTAAATATGACTCTCCAGCATTGAACAAAGGCTACAACAGCTTCAAGAAAAGCTTGACTGATCAGTCTTCTCCTCAAAAACGCGGAGTGTGCACACGTGTTGGTACAATGACACCTAAAAAACCGAACTCTGCATTGCGTAAATATGCACGTGTCCGTTTGACTAACGGAATCGAAGTTACAGCTTATATTCCTGGAATCGGACACAATCTGCAAGAGCACAGTGTTGTGCTTATCCGTGGAGGCCGTGTTAAGGACTTGCCAGGGGTACGTTACCACATCGTACGTGGTGCGCTTGATACTGCAGGTGTTGAAGGACGTATGCAAGGCCGTTCCAAATACGGTACAAAACGCCCTAAAAAATAATGGCCAAATGGCCGATTGAAGATAAATACATCATGGAAAGGAGGGGGACATATGCCACGTAAAGGTCCAGTAGCTAAGCGTGATGTGTTGCCAGATCCGCTTTACAAATCTAAACTTGTTACTCGTTTGATCAACCAGATCATGGTTGACGGACAGCGCGGTAAAGCCCAAAAGATTCTATATAAAGCATTCGATCTTGTTCAGGAACGTAGCGGTAACGACCCTATGGAAGTTTTCGAACAAGCAATGAAAAATGTTATGCCAGTACTTGAGGTTCGCGCTCGTCGTGTGGGTGGTTCTAACTACCAGGTACCAGTTGAGGTACGCCCGGAACGACGTCAAGCACTAGGTCTTCGTTTCATTGTAAACTATTCCCGCCTGCGCGGTGAAAAGACGATGGAAGAACGCCTTGCTAACGAAGTATTAGACGCAGCAAACAACACAGGTGCAGCAGTGAAAAAACGCGAAGATATGCACAAAATGGCAGAAGCGAACAAAGCATTCGCTCACTATCGCTGGTAATAACCAACGAATCCTAAAACTTACATTCAGGAAGGAGAAAGATTCATGGCTAGAGAATTCTCCTTGGAGAAAACGCGTAATATCGGTGTCATGGCCCACATCGATGCCGGTAAAACAACTGCTACTGAACGTATCCTTTTCTATACAGGACGTATCCACAAAATTGGGGAAACTCACGAAGGTGCTTCCCAGATGGACTGGATGGAACAGGAGCAGGAGCGTGGGATCACCATCACGTCTGCAGCGACGACTGCTCAATGGAAAGGTCATCGTATTAACATCATCGATACACCAGGACACGTAGACTTCACTGTTGAAGTTGAACGTTCCCTGCGTGTGCTTGATGGCTCTGTTGCAGTACTTGATGCGCAATCTGGTGTTGAGCCTCAAACAGAAACTGTTTGGCGCCAGGCGACAACATACGGAGTACCACGTATCGTATTCGTCAACAAAATGGATAAAATCGGCGCAGATTTCATCTACTCTTTAGGCACGTTGAAGGATCGACTAGGCGCGAATGCAGCGGCTGTCCAGCTTCCAATTGGTGCAGAAGATGACTTCGAAGGCATCGTTGACTTGGTGACTATGGAAGCATACTACTACTTGGATGATCTGGGCACTCGTGCAGAAGCCCGTCCGATCCCAGACACGCATAAAGAGCAGGCAGAAGAGTACCGTGGAAAACTGATTGAAGCGGTAGCTGACTTTGATGAAGAGCTGATGATGAAGTATCTTGAAGGGGAAGAATTGACAAATGATGAGTTGAGAGCGGCAATCCGTACTGCGACTCTAAGTGTTGATTTCTACCCTGTCTTCTGTGGTTCTGCCTTTAAAAACAAAGGGGTTCAGCTGTTGATCGATGGTGTCATCGATTACCTTCCATCCCCATTGGATGTACCTCCAATTGAAGGTCATGTGCCTCAAACAGAAGAAGAAGTTGTCCGTAAAGCGGATGATAACGAACCATTCTCTGCTTTGGCATTCAAGGTCGCAACAGACCCTTATGTCGGTAAGCTGACGTTCTTCCGTGTTTATTCCGGAACATTGAACTCCGGTTCTTACGTGAAGAACTCCACGAAGGATAAGCGTGAGCGTGTAGGACGTATCCTGCAGATGCACGCCAACTCCCGTGAAGAGATTTCAACGGTTTATGCCGGAGATATCGCAGGGGCAGTAGGATTGAAAGATACAGGTACTGGTGACACATTATGTGACGAGAAAAGCCTTGTTATCCTTGAGTCCATGGAATTCCCTGAACCAGTTATCTCTGTTGCTATCGAACCGAAATCAAAAGCCGACCAGGACAAAATGGCTGTTGCTCTAGGCAAACTGGCAGAAGAAGATCCTACTTTCCAAACGGAAACGAACGTAGAAACAGGTCAGACAATCATCGCAGGGATGGGTGAACTTCACCTTGACATCATTGTTGACCGTCTGCGTCGTGAGTTCAAAGTAGATGCCAATATCGGTGCTCCTCAGGTTGCTTACCGTGAGACGTTCCGTTCCACCGCTGAAGTCGAAGGTAAATTCGTACGTCAGTCCGGTGGTCGTGGACAATACGGTCATGTTTGGGTCAAATTCGAGCCAAACGAAGAAGGCGCCGGGTTTGAATTCGAAAACAAAATCGTCGGTGGTGTCGTACCGCGTGAATACATTCCTTCTGTAGAGCAAGGGATTAAAGAATCACTTGAAAATGGTGTACTTGCCGGATATCCTATGGTCGATATCAAGGCTACCCTATACGATGGTTCTTACCACGATGTCGACTCCAACGAGATGGCGTTTAAAGTTGCTGCTTCCATGGCACTGAAAGAAGCTAAGAACAAATGTAACCCAGTGCTTCTTGAGCCATTGATGAAAGTAGAAGTTGTCATCCCTGAAGAATACATGGGTGACATCATGGGTGATGTAACTTCCCGTCGTGGACGTGTAGAAGGTATGGAAGCCCGCGGTGCTGCTCAGGTAGTCAAAGCGTTTGTGCCACTTTCTGAAATGTTCGGTTATGCAACAGCGTTGCGTTCCAACACACAAGGCCGTGGAACATATACGATGCACTTTGACCACTATGAGGAAGTACCTAAGAGCATCTCTGAAGAAATTATCAAGAAAAATGCTGGTCAATAATTGATTTTTTTGACGAGTTCAAGTATAAAGTATAGTGTAAGCTAAGAGGCAGCTCATAGCTGCTTCTGGGCTTCATATAAAAAAAGCAAACAATAACACTTTGTTATTTACTTAAAGGAGGAACTATAAATGGGTAAAGAAAAGTTTGATCGTTCCAAATCCCACGTCAACATCGGAACTATTGGTCACGTTGACCACGGGAAAACTACGTTGACAGCTGCTATCACTACAGTACTTCACAAGAAATCAGGCTCTGGTACTGCAATGGCGTATGACATGATTGACGGTGCTCCAGAAGAGCGCGAACGTGGAATCACAATCGCTACTGCACACGTTGAGTATGAAACTAATAACCGTCACTATGCACACGTTGACTGCCCAGGTCACGCTGACTATGTTAAAAACATGATCACTGGTGCTGCACAAATGGACGGTGCGATCCTTGTAGTATCTGCTGCTGATGGTCCAATGCCACAAACACGTGAGCACATCCTGCTTTCCCGTCAGGTTGGTGTACCTGCGATCGTAGTATTCTTGAACAAAACAGACATGGTAGACGACGAAGAGCTTCTTGAACTAGTAGAAATGGAAGTTCGCGATCTATTGACTGAGTATGAATTCCCTGGTGATGATGTACCAGTAATCAAAGGTTCTGCTCTTAAAGCGCTAGAAGGCGACGACGAGTACGAAGCTAAAATCTTTGAACTAATGGACGCAGTGGATGAGTACATCCCAACTCCAGAACGTGACACTGACAAGCCATTCATGATGCCAGTTGAGGACGTATTCTCAATCACTGGCCGTGGTACAGTTGCAACTGGCCGTGTTGAACGTGGACAAGTTAAAGTCGGTGACGAAATCGAAATCATCGGTCTTGCTCCAGAGGCTAAGAAAACAACTGTAACTGGTGTTGAAATGTTCCGTAAGCTTCTTGACTATGCAGAAGCTGGTGACAACATCGGTGCACTTCTACGTGGTGTAGCACGTGAAGACATCAACCGTGGACAAGTACTGGCTAAGCCTGGTTCTATCACTCCACACACTAAATTCCGTGCGGAAGTTTATGTACTATCTAAAGAAGAAGGTGGACGTCATACTCCATTCTTCACTAACTACCGCCCACAATTCTACTTCCGTACTACGGACGTAACTGGCGTTTGCCAACTGCCTGAAGGCGTAGAAATGGTAATGCCTGGTGACAACGTTGAAATGACAGTAGAACTTATCTCTCCAATCGCGATTGAAGATGGAACTAAGTTCTCTATCCGTGAAGGTGGCCGTACAGTAGGCGCCGGCGTTGTTGCTGAAATCACTGAGTAATAGCGATTAGATAAAGAGGCTGCCTCACAAGTCTGAAATAGACTTGCCGAGGCAGCTTTTTTTTATGGTCCAGGGAATCAAAAAGAGGGTGTTTGCTTTGCATACGTAACACAGAGTGAGCTATCTGCATCTATCTGAAACTTTTTTCAGCTTAGTTCGTAATGATAGGTAAGGAGATGGTGAATGTGCATTTACAAGAAG
Source organism: Thalassobacillus pellis (assembly GCF_016908295.1). Lineage (GTDB taxonomy): Bacteria > Bacillota > Bacilli > Bacillales > Halobacillaceae > Thalassobacillus > Thalassobacillus pellis. The sequence goes on along the minus strand of NZ_JAFBDO010000010.1, from coordinate 27,417 downwards.
AACTTCTTTACCTGTCGATCGACGAGAAAACTAAAAAGTTGAACGTCAGTAAACAGACATTGCAATATGCTCTGGCTGGTGCTGTTCTAATGGAATTTGCCTTAGATGATTGTATTAGTGTTCACAGCAAAAAAATAGTATGGAACAGAGCAGACAACACTTATGAATCTCCAGTCCTCTCGCATTATGCTTCTAAACTCGATGAGATGGATGGCAAGAAACTTAAATCTGTGATTCAAAAGATAGGAAGAACAGAATTAATTGATAGAGTAATGGAAAGCCTTGTCTATACTCATAAAATAATTATAAAAGAACGGCCTTTTTTATTCCTTTTTAAATCAAAGGAATATCATATTGTGGATGCGCAAGATCGTCAAACACAATTGGAAAAGTTGAAAGAGGATTTGTTCCAGGAAGATATAGACGTACTCTCGGAACGTACGATGTCACTTGCGTTCCTGCTTCAAATATGCAAGCTTGACCGAAAGCTCTATCCAGATAATCATAAGGAAATACAAAGAAAGCTGAAAGAACTTAGAAAGTCGAATGTCTATGCCCAGTCTGTGCACCAGGTTCTGGAGGATATCCAAACGGTAATGACTGTGCTTCTTACAACTACAATCGTCACGACTTCTAGTACTTCCACCTCTTAATTTCAAAAAGATGATCGGAAGTAAATTCTAAATATAACCCAAACAATTCAACGGGATATCAGGCTGTCGAGTAAATATCGACAGCTTTTTTCATGGTGAAGGAATATCAACTTTATAAAAGGGGGACTGGCTGTATCATTTCATGCTCACCGCTTCTGACAGCAAGTATCTACTATATAAACGGCGTGCCTTCCAGAAGGTGAATGTTTTTGGAAGCAGGGGTTGATATGCACAAAAAACCTTAGTATAATGGGGAATTGTATGGCTGACAGCAGAAAAATGCTGGACACCTGAAATCCTTTGGTTTTAGGTCTTGCATCCATCACTGTTTTTCTATATAATGAATAATGTTGGTCATAAAAGGCGATGATGCGAAAGGTTGTTGACACACCCGGCCCCTTTGCCATGGCGGGTGCGTCGAGGAATTTTCGCGGAGAAAGTCTATTTAAAAAATGGGCGAAAAGGAGGGAAAATAATGGCAAAAGAGAAGATTCGTATTCGTTTGAAGGCGTATGATCACCGTATTCTTGATCAATCCGCTGAAAAAATCGTGGACACTGCGAAGCGTTCAGGTGCTGGTGTATCCGGTCCGATCCCGCTTCCGACAGACAAAAGCATCTACACAGTACTGCGTGCGGTTCACAAGTACAAAGATGCTCGTGAACAGTTCGAAATGCGCACACATAAACGTCTAATCGACATCATCAATCCAACACCACAAACAGTAGATTCGTTGATGCGTTTGGATCTACCATCCGGTGTGGATATCGAAATTAAATTATAAAATAGTATTTTCAATTAATAGGAGGTGTAACGGATGGCGAAAGGAATCTTAGGACGCAAAGTCGGCATGACTCAAATCTTTTCTGAAGATGGAGAGTTGGTCCCGGTTACGGTCGTTCAAGCTGAACCGAACGTTGTTCTTCAAAAGAAGACAATCGAAAACGACGGCTATGAATCTCTGCAATTGGGCTTTGCTGATCAAAAGAAGAATCGCGTGAACAAAGCTGGGCAAGGACATGCTGATAAAGCAAATACCACCCCTAAGCGCTACGTTCGTGAAATCCGTAATGTAAATCTTGACGATTATGAAGTAGGTCAAGAAGTTAAGGTAGATATTTTTGAGGCTGGAGACATCATTGATGTAACTGGTACTTCTAAAGGTAAAGGTTTTTCAGGCGCAATCAAGCGTCATAACCAATCTCGCGGACCAATGACACACGGGTCTCGTTATCACCGTCGTCCAGGTGCGATGGGTGTAATTGATCCAATGCGCGTATTTAAAGGAAAGAACCTTCCAGGTCAAATGGGTAACGAGCAAGTGACATTGCAAAACCTTGAAGTTGTAAAAGTTGACGCTGAGCGCAACTTGCTTCTTATCAAAGGTAACGTCCCTGGCCCGAAGAAATCTTATGTGAAAATCTCTAGTGCAATCAAGGCTAGTAAATAATTAAAGGAAGGGAGGATTCGTCATGCCTAAAGTAGCACTATTAAACCAAAGCGGCTCTCAAGTAGGCGATGTGGAGTTGAGCGATGCGGTATTCGGCATCGAGCCAAACACACACGTACTGCATGAAGCTGTTGTAATGCAGCGCGCTTCATTGCGCCAAGGAACACACAAAGTAAAGAACCGTTCTGAAGTTAGCGGCGGTGGACGCAAACCATGGCGTCAAAAAGGTACAGGCCGTGCACGTCAAGGTTCCATCCGTTCCCCGCAGTGGGTTGGCGGCGGAACAGTATTCGGTCCGACACCACGCAGCTACAGTTACAAACTTCCAAGAAAGGTACGTCGTCTTGCACTACGTTCTGCGCTTTCTACTAAAGTAAACGACGAGAACGTAATCGTATTGGATTCTCTTTCCTTCGACGCTCCAAAAACGAAAGAAGCAGTTAATATGCTGAAATCTTTGGATGTCGATGCGAAAGTATTAATCGTTACTGCAGATGATGACCAAAACGTAACGCTATCAACAAACAACATTCCTACTGCGAAGACTGTTACAGTTGAACAATTGAATGTTCTTGATTTGCTAGCGCATGACAAGCTGATCCTGACGAAGGAAGCAGCTGAAAAAGCAGGGGAGGTGCTTGCATAATGAAAGACGCACGTGATATCATTAAGCGCCCTGTCATTACTGAACACTCTGCCGACCTTATGGGAGAAAAGAAATACACGTTTGAGGTAGAACCTAAAGCCAACAAAACACAAATCAAGCATGCCGTTGAGGAAATCTTCGGTGTAAAAGTTGAGCGTGTGAACACGTTGAACCTTAAAGGTAAATTCAAACGTATGGGTCGTTATGGCGGCTACCGTTCTGACCGTAAGAAAGCAGTTGTCACTTTGACTGAAGACAGTAAAGAACTAGAATTTTTTGAAGGTGTTTAAATAAAACTTTTCAAGTGAAGGAGGGAAAAAACGATGGCGATTAAAAAGTTCAAACCAACTAGTAATGGTCGTAGAGGTATGTCAGGATCTGATTTCGTGGAAATCACTACTGACAAGCCGGAAAAATCCTTGCTTTCACCGCTGCATAAGCGTGGCGGCCGTAACAATCAAGGTAGATTAACAGTTCGTCATCAAGGCGGCGGTCATAAGCGTCAATACCGTATCATCGACTTTAAGCGTGACAAAGATGGAATACCAGGACGCGTTGCTACGATCGAATACGATCCTAACCGCTCAGCCAACATTGCTTTGATTCATTATGTTGATGGAGAAAAGCGTTATATCCTAGCTCCAAAAGGATTGGAAGTAGGAAATGAAATCATCTCAGGTGAAGGTGCAGATATCAAGGCAGGTAATGCCCTTCAGCTTAAAGACATTCCAGTTGGTACAATCGTACACAACATCGAACTTAAACCAGGACGCGGCGGCCAAATGGTACGTTCTGCAGGTGCCCAGGCACAAGTGCTTGGACGCGAAGACAAGTACACACTTGTTCGTCTGACTTCCGGAGAAGTTCGTCTGGTATTGAGCACTTGCCGTGCAACCGTCGGCCAAGTCGGCAACCTACAGCATGAGCTGATCAATATCGGTAAAGCGGGACGTTCTCGTCACCTAGGCAAGCGCCCTACTGTCCGTGGTTCTGTTATGAACCCTAGTGATCACCCACACGGTGGTGGTGAAGGACGCGCTCCAATCGGACGTAAATCACCAATGTCACCTTGGGGACAGAAGACTCTTGGCCTTAAAACTCGTAAACGCAACAAACCAACTGATAAATATATCGTTCGTAAGCGTAAAAAATAACGGGGTTGAACGACGGGGGATGAAACCCGTCTCTCAATCACGAAGGGAGGTTTATGTATGGGTCGCAGCCTAAAAAAGGGACCTTTCGTAGATGACCATTTGATGAATAAAGTTGAGAAATTGAACGAAGACGACAAAAAGCAGGTAATCAAGACTTGGTCACGTCGTTCTACTATTTTCCCTAATTTTGTCGGACACACAATCGCAGTTTATGATGGACGTAAACATGTACCTGTATATGTTACAGAAGACATGGTAGGTCATAAGCTCGGTGAATTCGCGCCATCCCGTACGTTCAAGGGTCACTCTGGCGACGATAAGAAAACAAAACGCTAATTGAGAGGAGGCACTCTACATGCAAGCTAAAGCCGTTGCAAAAACCGTTCGTATTGCTCCTCGTAAAGTTCGCATTGTAATTGATTTGATTCGAGGAAAAAACGTAGGCGAAGCGATCGGTATTTTAAATAATACTCATCGTGGCGCTTCTCCGGTTGTAGAAAAAGTATTGAAATCTGCTATCGCTAATGCAGAACACAACTATGAATTAGATCCAGAAAGCCTATATGTTTCTGAGGCGTTTGTTAATGAAGGCGTAACAATGAAACGTTTCCGCCCGCGCGCTATGGGACGTGCAAGCCAAATCAATAAACGCACCAGTCATATCACAGTGGTCGTATCAGAAAAGAAGGAGGGATAATCAGTGGGTCAAAAAGTTAATCCGGTAGGTCTTCGTGTCGGCGTCATCCGCGATTGGGAATCCAAGTGGTACGCTGGAAAAGACTATGCAGACTTACTACATGAAGACATCAAAATTCGTGAATACGTGGAAAAACGTCTGAAGGATGCTGCCGTATCTACGATCGAAATCGAACGTGCAGCGAACCGTGTGAATATCACTATCCACACAGCTAAACCTGGTATGGTTATCGGTAAGGGCGGTTCTGAAGTAGAAGCACTTCGTAAATCCCTTAACGGTCTTACTGGCAAGCGGGTTCACATCAACATTATTGAAGTGAAGAAGGCCGACTTGAATGCAACATTGGTTGCTGAAAATATCGCGCGTCAACTGGAGAACCGTATCTCCTTCCGTCGTGCTCAAAAACAAACTATCCAACGTGCTATGCGTGCAGGAGCAAAAGGTATCCGCACACAAGTTTCTGGACGCCTTGGCGGAGCAGACATCGCACGTGCTGAACATTACAGTGAAGGAACTGTACCACTTCACACACTTCGTGCAGACATCGACTACGGAACTGCAGAAGCAGACACCACTTACGGTAAACTGGGTGTTAAAGTGTGGATCTATCGTGGAGAAATCCTTCCAACTAAAACCAACAACAACTAAGGAAGGGGGAAAAGCATTATGTTAATGCCTAAACGTGTTAAGTATCGTCGTCAACACCGTACCAGCTTGAAAGGCCGCGCAAAAGGCGGAACTTCCGTAGCTTTCGGTGAATATGGATTGCAAGCTGTAGAGCCTGCATGGATTACAAGCCGTCAAATCGAGGCAGCGCGTATCGCGATGACTCGTTACATGAAACGTGGCGGTAAGGTTTGGATTAAAATTTTCCCTGACAAACCTTATACTGCTAAGCCCCTAGAGGTCCGTATGGGTTCCGGTAAAGGTGCTCCTGAAGGATGGGTCGCAGTAGTAAAACCAGGGAAGATCATGTTCGAGATTGCCGGTGTGTCTGAAGAAGTTGCTCGCGAAGCGTTGCGTCTTGCTTCTCACAAGCTGCCGATCAAGACTAAATTTGTAAAACGTGAAGAAATTGGTGGTGAAATCAATGAAGGCTAATGAAATCAGAGAATTAACCACTGCCGAAATTGAACAAAAAGTTAAATCTTTAAAAGAAGAACTTTTTAACCTGCGTTTCCAGCTGGCAACAGGTCAACTTGAGAACACTGCACGCATCCGTGAAGTTCGCAAGTCCATCGCTAAAATGAAAACCGTTGTCCGCGAAAGGGAACTAGGCGTAAATAACTAATAGTCGAGAGGAGGTTACCCTCATATGAGTGAACGTAACAATCGTAAGGTTTACACAGGCCGCGTAGTATCTGACAAGATGGATAAAACCGTTACGGTATTGGTCGAAACTTATAAATTCCACAAGCTATATGGCAAACGTGTTAAATATTCTAAGAAATTCAAAACTCACGATGAGAACAACCAGGCTAAAAATGGCGACATCGTACGTATCATGGAAACTCGTCCGCTATCCGCTACGAAACGTTTCCGTCTAATCGAAGTCGTTGAAGAATCAGTGATTATCTAAACAAAGTTCGCTCGGATTGATTCCGAAGGGAGGTTACAGTGATATGATCCAACAAGAGAGTCGTTTAAAAGTTGCAGACAACTCTGGAGCTCGTCAAATCCAGGCAATCAAAGTATTGGGCGGTTCTGGTCGTAAAACTGCCAATATCGGTGACGTCATCGTTGCTAGTGTGAAACAAGCAACACCAGGAGGCGTTGTCAAAAAAGGTGAGATAGTAAGAGCGGTTATCGTACGTTCAAAGAGCGGTGTTCGCCGTAAAGATGGTTCTTACATTCGTTTCGATGAGAACGCAGCAGTAATCATCCGTGATGACAAAGGACCACGTGGAACTCGTATCTTCGGACCGGTTGCTCGTGAATTGCGTGATGAAAAGTTCATGAAAATCGTATCTCTAGCTCCAGAAGTACTATAAAGAATGAATCGTGTCGTTAAGGAGGTGCGTCAAGCATGCATGTGAAAAAAGGCGATAAAGTTATGGTCATTTCCGGTAAGGACAAAGGCAAGCAGGGTTCTATCCTTGAAGCATACCCGAAGAAAGAACGTGTACTTGTTGAAGGCATCAACATCGTAAAGAAACACGCCAAGCCTTCTCAAGACAATCCACAGGGCGGTATCCTTAACCAGGAAGCACCGATCCATGTGTCTAATGTGATGCCGATCGATCCGAAGTCCGGCGAACCAACTCGTGTCGGATACAAGGAAGAAAACGGAAAGAAAGTTCGTATCGCTAAAAAATCTGGTGAAGCGTTAGATAAATAATTAGCGACGAAAGGAGGGCCAAACGATGAACGAACTAAAGAAACAATATCAAGAAGAAGTAGTCCCATCATTGATGGAAAAATTCAATTATGATTCTGTCATGCAGACACCAAAAGTTGAGAAGATCGTTGTCAATATGGGTGTCGGTGATGCAGTTCAGAATGCGAAAGCACTGGATACTGCTGTTGAAGAACTATCACTAATCACTGGGCAAAAGCCAGTGGTGACTCGTGCGAAAAAATCAATCGCTGGCTTCCGCCTACGTGAAGGAATGCCGATTGGTGCCAAAGTCACCCTGCGCGGCGAGCGTATGTATGAATTCCTACAAAAATTGATTGCTGTTTCCCTGCCACGTGTACGTGACTTCCGTGGTATTTCAAAGAAAGCTTTTGATGGACGTGGAAACTATACGCTTGGTGTTAAAGAGCAATTGATTTTCCCAGAGATCAACTATGATAAGGTCAACAAAGTGCGTGGAATGGATATCGTTGTAGTAACTACAGCGAACACGGATGAAGAAGCGCGTGAACTCTTAGCTCAGTTTGGCATGCCGTTTCAAAAATAGTGAGCTAACAAAGGAGGGAAAATTGTGGCTAAAAAATCAATGATTGCAAAGCAAAAACGTCCGCAAAAATATAAAGTACAGGAATATACACGTTGTGAGCGTTGTGGCCGACCACATTCTGTACTACGCAAATTCAAACTTTGCCGTATTTGTTTCCGTGAACTTGCATATAAAGGACAAATTCCTGGCGTCAAAAAAGCTAGCTGGTAAAGCCCCGACAGGGAAGGAGGTAAAGAGTTATGACAATGACAGATCCAATTGCAGATATGCTAACGCGTATTCGTAACGCGAACATGGTACGTCACGAGAAGCTAGAACTTCCAGCTTCTAACGTTAAAAAGGAGATCGCTGATATCCTTAAACGTGAGGGTTTTGTGCGTGATTTCGAATATGTAGAAGACAACCAACAAGGTGTACTACGTATTTTCTTGAAATATGGACAAAACGAACAGCGTGTAATCACTGGACTGAAACGTATCAGTAAACCAGGACTTCGCGTTTACGCAAAAGCTGACGAACTTCCAAAGGTTCTTAACGGCTTGGGCGTGGCTATCGTATCAACTTCAAAAGGTGTATTGACTGATAAAGAAGCACGTGAGCAGGCCATCGGCGGCGAAGTGCTTGCATACGTCTGGTAATCCTAAAGAGAAGACAGGAGGTGCAAAAGTATGTCTCGCGTAGGTTTTAAAACATTAGAAATCCCAGAAGGTGTTGAAATCAAAAACGATAACAACACAATTACTGTCAAAGGTCCTAAAGGGGAGCTTACACAAACTTTCCATGAGGACATGACGATTAAAATCGAAGATAACGTTCTTACTGTTGAGCGCCCAAGCGACAACAAAGAGCATCGTGCTTTGCACGGAACTACACGCAGCTTGATCGGAAACATGGTTGAAGGAGTTTCCAAAGGCTATGAAAAGGGCCTTGAAATCATCGGTGTAGGTTATCGTGCGGCAAAGCAAGGTAATAAAGTAACTATCAACGCTGGTTATTCCCACCCAGTGGAAGTTGAACAGCGTGACGGCATCGAAATCGATGTTCCATCAAACACGAAGATTGTCATCAAAGGTATTGATAAAGAACTAGTTGGTGCAGTTGCTGCCAACATCCGTGCGATCCGCCCGCCAGAGCCTTACAAAGGTAAAGGTATCCGTTATGAAGGCGAATATGTACGTCGTAAAGAAGGTAAAACTGCTAAATAAGGTTCAATAGGGAACAGAAAGGAGTGACCTGGATGATCACTAAGGCTGATAAAAACGCGGTACGTAAGAAAAGACATGCACGTGTACGCCGTACCATTACCGGGACTGCAGAACGTCCACGTCTGAATGTATACCGTTCTAACAACCACATCTATGCGCAGCTGATTGACGATGAAAGCCAAACAACTGTAGCGAGCGCATCCACTAACGATAATGGATTTGATCTTGATACCACAGGCAACGTAGAAGCTGCCAAGCGTGTCGGGCAACTTGTCGCTGAGCGTGCACAGAAGAATGGTTTCAAAAATGTCGTATTCGATCGTGGCGGTTACTTGTATCATGGACGTGTTAAAGCATTAGCAGAAGCCGCTCGTGAAGCCGGCCTGGAATTTTAATCGTTAAAGGAGGGACATATATGCGTACAAATATCGACCCTAGTAAACTAGATTTAGAAGAACGCGTGGTAACGGTCAACCGTGTCGCAAAAGTAGTTAAAGGTGGACGTCGTTTCCGCTTTGCTGCATTGGTTGTCGTTGGAGATAAAAATGGTCATGTCGGATTCGGTACTGGTAAAGCCCAAGAGGTACCAGAAGCAATCAAGAAGGCCATTGACGATGCGAAGAAAAACTTGATCAACGTACCAGTAGTAGGAACAACTATTCCACACGAAATCCATGGACAATTCGGTGCAGGGAACATCCTGCTGAAACCAGCTGCAGAAGGTACTGGAGTTATTGCAGGCGGTCCTGTACGTGCCGTGCTTGAACTTGCTGGTGTAGGTGACATCCTATCCAAATCACTAGGATCCAACACACCAATCAACATGGTCCGTGCTACTATCAACGGCCTAAGCGAGCTTAAGCGTGCTGACGAAGTAGCTAAGCTCCGTGGAAAGTCTGTAGAAGAACTGTTAGGATAAGGAGGGAAATCACATGGCTAAAAAGTTGGAAATTACCCTCACGCGCAGTGTTATCGGCAGACCTGAAGACCAACGTCTTACTGTCAAAACACTAGGCTTGAATAAAATCCGTCAATCAGTGGTCCTTGAAGACAACCCATCCACTCGTGGAATGGTCAATAAGGTATCCCACCTGATTGCTGTGAAAGAAGTAGAATAAATCTAGCGCAAAGAGGAGGTGCTCGCATGAAACTACATGAATTGAAACCATCAAAAGGTGCTCGTAAAGAACGCAACCGTGTTGGTCGTGGTATGGCAACAGGAAATGGTAAAACATCCGGCCGTGGACACAAAGGTCAAAAAGCCCGTTCCGGCGGCGGTGTACGTCCAGGATTCGAAGGTGGACAAATGCCACTTTTCCAACGCCTTCCTAAGCGTGGATTCACAAACATCCACCGTAAGGAATTCACTATCGTCAATCTTGATGCCCTAAACCGTTTTGATGAAGGCACGGAGGTAACTCCAGAGCTTTTACTTGAAGAAGGCGTAGTCAGCAAGGTTAAAGCTGGTGTCAAAATTCTTGGTAATGGCTCCATCGAGAAAAAATTGACAGTGAAAGCTCATAAGTTCTCTGCTTCCGCTAAAGAAGCAATTGAAGCAGCGGGCGGTCAAACTGAGGTGATTTAATGTTCCGGACAATCTCCAACTTTATGCGCGTGGGTGATATTCGGCGGAAAATCATTTTCACTTTGTTGATGCTGGTCATCTTCAGGTTCGGGACATTCATTCCCGTACCATTCACTAATAAAGATGCCATCAACTTTATGGATGAACAGAATGCCTTCGGTTTTCTAAACACATTCGGAGGCGGGGCATTACAGAACTTCTCCATTTTTGCAATGGGAATCATGCCTTACATCACTGCTTCCATCATCATGCAGCTGCTGCAGATGGATGTAGTACCGAAGTTCACCGAATGGAAGAAACAAGGGGAAGTGGGCCGCCGGAAATTAGCTCAGTTTACCCGCTACGGCACAATCGCCCTTGCATTCATTCAGGCGATTGGGATGTCGATCGGGTTCAATGCCATGACGCAAGGTCAATTGATCCAAAATCCTGGCATTGGCAAATTTGCAGTCATTGCGCTGGTACTGACTGGCGGTACAGCGTTTTTAATGTGGCTAGGTGAGCAGATTACCGCGAATGGGGTTGGAAATGGAATTTCCATCCTGATTTTTGCCGGTATCGTTGCTGCCATTCCTACAGGGGTTAACCAATTATACGATAAGTATTTTTCGGACCCGGGGAATCAGCTGTTCATCAATCTGGTCATTGTTGGAATCATTGCACTTGTCATTATTGCAGTGGTTGTTGGTGTCATTTTCATCCAGCAGGCTCTGCGTAAGATTCCAGTCCAGTATGCCAAACGTCTGGTGAATCGTTCACCAGTAGGCGGTCACTCTACGCATTTACCGATAAAAGTGAATGCTGCCGGAGTAATCCCGGTGATTTTCGCAATTTCCTTCATCATTGCGCCTCGTACGATTGCAGGCTTTTTTGAAGGCAGCGAAATCGCCAGTACGATTGAATATATTTTCGATTACCAGAACTGGCCTGGTATGATCATCTACGTTGCATTAATCATCGCCTTCACTTACTTCTATACATTTGTGCAGGTCAATCCGGAACAAATGGCTGAAAACCTGAAGAAGCAAGGCGGTTATATCCCTGGTATCCGTCCAGGGCAAAACACGGAAACGTATTTGACGCGAGTCATGTATCGTCTAACGTTCGTCGGCTCCATATTTCTTGCAGCCGTATCGATATTGCCGATCATACTCGGATCGATTGCGGAACTGCCACCTACCATTCAAATCGGCGGTACCAGCTTGCTGATCGTTGTAGGGGTAGCCCTTGAAATGATGAAACAGTTGGAAAGTCAATTAGTAAAACGCCATTACAAAGGTTTTATTAAATAATCATCCGCATAAAAAAGTAAGGATGATGAAGATGAGAGAGAGGGGAAAACGTTGAATTTAATTCTGATGGGTCTTCCTGGTGCCGGTAAAGGCACACAGGCTGAAAAGATAGTCGAAAAATATAACATCCCTCATATCTCAACTGGAGATATGTTCCGTTTAGCTATCAAAGAAGGAACTGAACTTGGCAAGGAAGCTAAATCCTATATGGATGAAGGCGAATTGGTCCCTGATGAGGTGACCATCGGAATCGTTCGGGAACGATTGAGCAAACCGGATTGCGAGAAAGGATTCCTGCTGGATGGTTTCCCTAGAACCATCGCACAGGCGAAAGCCCTGGAGGATCTTTTATCAGATATGGATGAAACACTGGATTATGTCCTTCATATTGATGTTCCGACAGATCAATTGGTCGAACGGCTGACCGGCAGACGTGTCTGCCCGACATGCGGCGCTACTTACCATGTCCTTTACAATCCGCCAAAGGTGGAAGGGAAATGTGATAAGGATGGAACCGCACTGATTCAGCGCGAAGACGACCAGCCGCAGACAGTCCGAAAGCGTCTCGATGTAAATATGGAGCAGACCCAGCCAATGCTGGACCTTTATAAGGACAAAGGCTATTTGGTAACGATCCAAGGAAATCAGGATATCAACAAAGTGTTCGAAGACATCGATGAAAAACTTGGAGGACTTACAAAATGATTATCTGCAAGACACCACGGGAAATTGAAATCATGCGTGAAGCAGGCAGAATTGTTGCCTTGACGCACCGGGAACTGGAAAAACACATCCAACCAGGTATCACAACTGGCAAATTGGACCGTATTGCTGAACAGTTTATCAGCAGTATGGATGCAATTCCTTCCTTTAAAGGGTATAATGGTTTCCGTGGTAGTATTTGCGCATCTGTCAACGAAGAACTTGTTCATGGAATTCCCGGTGACCGGGAGCTTCATGAAGGAGATATCATCAGCATTGATATCGGTGCAAAATACAATGGGTACCATGGCGATTCAGCCTGGACCTACCCAGTCGGAAAAATTGATGAGGGAACAGCTGATTTGCTGAAAGTTACGGAAGCTGCATTAGGCAAAGGACTTGATGAAGCAAAACCAGGTGTACGCCTTTCAAATATATCTCATGCCATCCAGCGTTATGTCGAGCCATTCGGGTATTCCATTGTCCGTGAGTATGTGGGCCATGGAGTCGGCCAGGAATTGCACGAGGATCCTCAAATCCCGCATTATGGCCCGCCGAATAAAGGCCCGCGCTTAAAACCTGGTATGGTATTGGCTGTAGAACCTATGGTTAACGCAGGAAAAAGGTATGTTAAGACACTTGCAGATAATTGGACGGTAGTCACACAGGATGGTAAAATGTGTGCGCATTTTGAACACACCATCGTCGTTACGGAAGAAGGTTATGAGATTTTAACCAAAGCCTAAGTGAAGGTGATCGTTATTGAACGAAACTGAGTCGAGTCCGCGAATAGGTCAAGTTGTTCGTATTGTACAGGGACGAGAGGCAGGTCAGTATGCATTGATCATCGGTTTGCTTGATGAGCGCTTTGCACTGCTTGCTGATGGGGAGAAGCGAAAGTATGATCGACCAAAGAAAAAAAATCTGCAGCATGTTGAGCTGATGGATTTCGTCTCTCCAGAAGTCCAAAACAGCCTTCTAGAAACTGGTCGCGTCACAAACGGCAAAATCCGTTTTGCCCTTACTAAATTTCTCAATGAAGTAGTGACTGATTTGAAGAAGGGAGATCAACTCGATGGCGAAAGACGATGTAATTGAAGTGGAAGGTACCGTCGTTGAAACCCTGCCGAATGCTATGTTCAAGGTAGAGTTGGAAAACGGCCACACCGTACTGGCACACGTATCCGGTAAGATTCGCATGCATTTCATCAGGATCTTGCCTGGCGACAAAGTGACGGTTGAACTTTCCCCGTATGATTTGACAAGAGGACGAATTACGTACCGTTATAAATAGCATGGAATGCTCCGATAAAAGGAGGTATGGATCATGAAGGTAAGGCCTTCTGTAAAACCAATTTGTGAAAAATGCAAAGTTATCCGTCGTAAAGGTAAAGTAATGGTAATTTGTGAAAATCCGAAGCACAAACAAAAACAAGGTTAACTCTGAAGGAGGTGCACGTAGCTTATGGCACGTATTGCAGGTGTAGATATTCCTCGTGACAAGCGCGTCGCGATTTCATTGACTTATGTCTATGGTATCGGTAAATCCGCTGCTAAAGAAATCCTGAATAAAGCTGACGTTTCTGAAAACACACGCGTCCGCGACTTGACAGAGGACGAACTAGCAAGAATCCGTAAAGCAGTTGAAGGCTATAACGTTGAAGGGGATCTTCGTCGTGAAGTTTCTCTAAACATCAAACGTTTGATTGAAATCGGTTCTTACCGTGGAATCCGCCACCGTCGCGGACTACCAGTTCGCGGTCAAAAGACCAAGAACAACTCCCGTACTCGTAAGGGACCACGTCGTACCGTTGCTAATAAACGTAAATAATCACTGACAGAAGGAGGTAAGTAAAACAATATGGCACGTAAAACTAACACTCGTAAGCGTCGTGTGAAAAAGAATATTGAAACTGGTATGGCTCATATCCGTTCCACTTTCAATAATACGATCGTTACTATCACCGATGTACAAGGAAATGCGGTCAGCTGGAGCAGTGCTGGTTCACTAGGCTTCAAAGGTTCCCGTAAATCTACGCCATTCGCAGCCCAAATGGCATCTGAAGCTGCAGCAAAAGCAGCTCAAGAGCATGGCATGAAAACCCTTGAAGTAACTGTAAAAGGACCTGGAGCTGGTCGTGAAGCTGCAATCCGTGCACTTCAGGCAGCAGGTCTTGAAGTTACAGCTATCCGTGATGTTACACCAGTACCTCACAATGGCTGCCGCCCACCAAAACGTCGTCGTGTATAACTTTTCTGTATAGAATTTGTCACCCTGTCTATAATGGGTTATGATAGCTATTTAAACAGCATCGCGTAAAAACAGACAGTAAGAACGATAATTGTTCTAAATCGGGGACTGCCTACCTGAGGAATTTCGGTTAGACGAATGGTCTAACCGGGGTTTCGACGTTTTGAAGGAGGGTTTTGTTGAATGATCGAAATTGAAAAGCCAAAAATTGAAACGGTTGAAGTCAGCGAAGATGCCACTTTTGGTAAGTTCGTTGTTGAACCGCTCGAACGTGGGTATGGTACAACACTAGGTAACTCCTTACGTCGTATCCTATTATCCTCGCTTCCTGGCGCTGCTGTAACTTCTGTTCAGATTGAAGGGGCACTCCATGAATTTTCAACGATTGATGGGATTGTTGAGGACGTTACTACTATCATCCTTAACTTGAAAAAGCTTGCTTTGAAAATTTATTCTGAGGAAGAAAAGACACTGGAAATCGATGTACAAGGAGAAGGAAAGGTCACTGCTGCTGACATCACCCATGATAGTGATGTAGAAGTGCTGAATCCGGACATTCACATCGCCACTCTAGGACCAAACGCCAGCCTGCAAATGCGTATTACTGCTGAGCGTGGCAGAGGTTATCGCCCTGCAGAAGGCAATAACCACGAAGATCTTCCGATTGGAGTAATTCCGGTGGATTCCATTTTCACGCCGGTCGCACGTGTCACTTACCAAGTGGAAAACACTCGTGTAGGTCAAACTTCTAATTTCGATAAATTGACATTGGATGTCTGGACAGACGGAAGCATTCGCCCAGAAGAAGCTGTATCTTTAGGGGCTAAAGTCTATATGGAACATCTCAACATCTTTGTCGGCCTGACAGACGAAGCTCAAAAGGCTGAAATCATGGTCGAGAAAGAAGAGGACCAAAAAGAAAAAGTTCTCGAGATGACTATTGAAGAACTTGACCTGTCTGTACGTTCCTACAATTGCTTAAAGCGTGCAGGAATCAATACAGTGCAGGAACTTGCTCATAAATCTGAGGAAGATATGATGAAGGTGCGTAACCTTGGACGTAAATCACTTGAAGAAGTGAAGTATAAATTAGAAGAACTCGGCTTGGGTCTTCGTAAGGACGATTGATCGATAGATGACATCTTTAGAGAATCCTAATTAAGGGAGGGATAATCAATGGCTAGAAAACTGGGTCGTACAACGGATAAGCGCTTGGCGCTCCTTCGTAACCTGGCGACTGATCTAATCATTCATGAACGAATTGAAACGACTGAGGCAAAAGCGAAAGAGCTTCGTTCTGTCGTTGATAAAATGATCACACTTGGCAAGCGTGGCGATCTTCATGCACGCAGACAGGCAGAATCATATCTTTATGATGCAACTGCTGATGAAGAAGGAGATCAAACAGCACTACAAAAACTATTTTCTGATATCGCTCCACGTTATGAGGATCGTCAAGGCGGATACACTCGTGTGTTGAAGCTGGGCGAACGTCAAGGCGATGGTGCAAAAATGGCGATCATCGAACTAGTTTAATCATTAAAATTGGTGCAAAAGGGCAGGACGGAATCTCAGCTAGAGGTTGGTTCCAGCCCTTTTTTATTTTTAAAAAGGCTTTAAGATATATTAATGTGAGCGGAAATTGCCTGCTTATTTTCCAAGTGGCAGCAGCACATTCCAAAGCCTTCATTTCCCGGCATAACGCAGCTTTATAAAAGTCTTGCTGGATATGACTGGGGAATCCGTACCGATTGATAACTTTGATTTTTACATTCCTCGCGGTAATCGACAGTATTCCCCGGGAAATAATACAAGGAAATGGAGAGGAGGAGCAGCATTTGCAGCATTTTATCGAATTCAGAAACGTATCATTCCGCTATCGGGAAGACCATCCATGGGTACTGAAAAATGTCAGCTTTCATATCGGTTCCAACGAGTGGCTGGCGATCATTGGTCATAATGGTTCGGGGAAATCTACGATTGCGAAGCTGATGAATGGGCTGCTCCTTCCTCAAACAGGGGAAATCTTTGTAGATGGCATGCCTGTCAATGAAAATACCATCTGGGATGTCCGTAAAACTGTAGGTATGGTTTTTCAGAATCCAGATAACCAGTTTGTCGGCACGACTGTCAGAGACGATGTCGCTTTTGGTATGGAAAACCACGGACTTCCAAGAGAAGTGATGCTGAAGAGAATTGAAGAAAGCCTGCAAGCAGTCGGAATGAGTGAGTATGAACGCCATGAGCCCCATCGTCTTTCAGGAGGGCAGAAACAGCGTGTCGCGATAGCGAGTGTACTTGCAGTTTCTCCGGAGCTCATTATTTTAGACGAGGCAACTGCCATGCTGGATCCAAGAGGAAGACGGGAAATAATGGAGACGATTCGTGAGGTGCAAAGGAAACGAAGCTTATCGCTGATTACTATCACCCACGATTTGAATGAAGTTACTCAGGCAGATCGTGTGATCGTCATGAATGAGGGTGAAACATGGATGGAGGGTGTACCACGAGACATCTTCGCTCAGAAAGACGCACTACAAGATATTGGCTTAGATACTCCCTTTGTGACCAAACTGGCTGCCGAGCTTAGCGGTGCTGGTCTGGCAATGCAGCGTGAGCCACTCAATCACCAGGAGTTACTGGAGGATTTATGGACATTACATTCCAAGATGTAAGTTATATCTACCAACCGAATTCACCTTTTGAATTCCGGGCATTAGAAGACATATCCTTCCATATTCCGTCAGGTTCCTTTGTTGCGGTCATAGGCCATACAGGCTCGGGGAAATCTACCTTGATTCAACATTTGAATGGGCTCGTTCGACCGACAAACGGGGAAGTGATTGTAGGCAGCCATTCGATGAAGGCGGGGGAGAAGACGAAAGATTTAAAAGATTTGAGAGAAAAAGTGGGTGTCGTTTTTCAATATCCTGAGCATCAGCTGTTTGAAGAAAATGTAGAAAAAGATATCGGTTTCGGCCCATTGAATTTCGGTGTGAAAGAAGAAGAAATTAAGAGGAGGACAAGGGAAGCAATCCAGGCTGTCCAACTGCCGGAGGAACTGCTGGATCGTTCTCCGTTTGACTTGAGCGGTGGCCAGATGCGCCGTGTAGCTATAGCTGGTGTCCTTGCTATGAGCCCGGATGTCCTTGTTTTGGATGAGCCTACAGCAGGACTTGATCCACGCGGACAACGGGAAATCATGGAGATGTTTCACCGTCTTCATAAGGAGAAGAGACTAACCACTGTACTAGTCACTCATAGCATGGAAGATGCCCTACGGTATGCAGACCATGTCATCATACTCAACCACGGAAAGAAGTTCATGGAAGGCCAGCCGAAAGAAGTATTCGTTAACGAGAAAGAGCTGCGTGAGGTCCAATTGGATGTGCCGGAAGTTATTCAATTCCTGAACAAGCTTGAGCAGCGGTTGGGGAAAAAAGTACCCTATCATGGCCAGACGATAACGCAATTAGCAAAGGAATTAGCTGCTGTGGTAAAAGGGAGGGAGGCCCATGAGTAGTAACATGATCATCGGCCAATATGTCCCTGGCAATTCGGTGATTCACCATCTGGATCCCCGGACAAAAATCACCATCATTTTTTTCTTTGTGCTGATCGTGTTCTTTGCTAATTCTGTTATGAGCTATGGCTTATTGACCGTTTTTTCCCTTGGCAGTGCACTCTCGACACGAATTCCGGTAAAGTATCTGGTCAAAGGCCTGACACCTGTCTGGTTCTTGATTCTTTTTACATTTATTCTGCATTTATTCGTTACAAAGGAAGGTACTGTCTTATTCAGTATTTTGACGCTTGATGTATACTCCGGAGGCCTTATCCAAGGTTTGTCTTTATCCTTACGTTTTTTCTTATTGATTTTAGTCACGTCCTTGTTAACGCTCACGACTACTCCGATTGCCATTACAGATGCGATTGAGGATATGCTTGGGCCATTGAAAAAGTTCCGATTTCCGGTTCATGAACTGGCCTTGATGATGTCGATATCTCTAAGATTCATTCCCACACTTATGCAGGAAACAGAAAAGATATCAAAAGCTCAGGCCTCACGTGGTGTCGATTTTAAAACAGGCCCGATCAAAGACCGTGTCAAAGCAATCGTTCCATTGCTAGTCCCATTGTTCGTCAGTGCCTTCAAACGAGCAGAAGAGCTTGCAATGGCGATGGAAGCAAGAGGGTACCAGGGCGGAGAAGGCAGGTCAAAGCTTAGAAAGTTACAGATCAGCAGGCTGGATATCTACAGCTTCATTGTATTCGGCCTGGTTATCTTCGGTTTATTTTTAACGCGGAGTTAGGGTGGAGGAGTGCTTGTGAAAAAACTGAAATGCATTGTCCAATATGATGGAACAGCATTTTCCGGCTATCAGGTACAGCCCGACAGCCGTACTGTCCAATCCGAAATTGAATCTGCCCTTACCAAACTTCATAAAGGGCAAATAGTTAAAATCACCGCTTCCGGGCGTACCGATGCAGGCGTCCATGCCCTTGGACAAGTCATTCATTTCGAAACAGACCTCGATATTCCTTTAGAGGGCTGGAAAAGAGCATTGACTGCCACCCTTCCTGCTGATATCCGAATTTCTGAAGTCTATTTTGTTGATACCTCTTTCCATGCTCGTTACGACACGACCGGCAAAGAATATCATTACCACATCTGGAATGCCGGTGAGCCAGACCTGTTCCGCAGGCTGTACAGTTACCACTTTCCTTATGAACTGGATATCAAGGCAATGAAGAAGGCGTGCAGCTATTTAGAGGGTGAACACGATTTTACTTCCTTTTGTGCTGCAAGGAGTGGCGTGAAAGGGGATAAGATCCGTACGATCATGAAAGCCGATATTGAAAAAAGAGGCGAAGAGCTGATTTTTATCTTTCGGGGCAGCGGCTTTTTATACAATATGGTACGGATTCTGGTCGGTACACTCCTTGAAGTTGGACAAGGGGAAAGGGAGCCCGAAGACATGCTCGATATCATTGCCCGGAAGGACCGAGACGCAGCTGGGAAAACAGCACCGCCGCACGGGCTTTTTCTCTGGAAAGTGTACTATTAAAAAACTCTTTATATCAGGGATTAAAAAAACAACTTACCCTGGTGTAACATTTGCTTGACAATCATGGTGTAAGTATTATAATATGTTCTATGGCATTTTATTTCTATACCACGATTAGCCCCGGAAACTAATCGTATCGAGATAAATGAAAAAGCTCTGTGAAACATTTAAACAATTCAGGAGGGAAACCGACATGCGCACAACTTTCATGGCTAATGAAGGTAACGTTGAACGTAAATGGTATGTTGTGGATGCAGAAGGCAAAACACTTGGTCGTCTATCAAGTGAAGTAGCTTCCATCCTTCGCGGAAAACATAAACCGACTTATACACCACATTTCGATGCTGGTGATCACGTAATCATCATCAACGCAGAAAAAATTGAACTTACAGGTAAAAAGCTTAATGATAAAATTTACTACCGTCATTCCAACCACCCAGGTGGTTTGAAATCACGTACGGCGAACGAAATGCGTACAAAATACCCTGAACAAATGCTTGAACTAGCAATCAAGGGTATGCTTCCAAAAGGCAGCCTAGGACGCAAAATGGGTAAAAAACTGCACGTGTATGCTGGCCCAGAGCATAAGCACGAAGCACAACAACCAGAAGTTTACGAACTTCGCGGATAATTCAAAGGAGGTAATGAATAGTGGCACAAGTACAATACAATGGCACTGGCCGTCGTAAAAAGTCAACTGCACGTGTCCGCCTTGTACCAGGTAACGGCCGTGTAGTAGTCAACAACCGCGATGCGGAAGACTACTTCCCATATGAAACCCTTCGTACGATTCTTAAGCAGCCCCTTGCTGTAACAGAAACTGAAGGTAACTATGACGTATATGTCAACGTCGATGGTGGTGGATTCACTGGTCAAGCTGGTGCAGTCCGTCATGGTATCGCTCGCGCATTGCTGCAAGCGGACCCTGAATACCGCACACCGTTGAAGCGTGAAGGATTGCTTACTCGTGACAGCCGTATGAAAGAACGTAAGAAATACGGTCTTAAAGGCGCTCGTCGTGCACCACAATTCTCTAAGCGTTAATATTATCAATCAAAAATGTCTCTGGTCTATAATGGACCAGAGGCTTTTTTATATTTTAAGAAAGTTTAACTTTATTAAAGGATTAAAGTATAAGTAAAACGAAGGCTTTCGCCATAAGGACTTGGCGATAAGCCAAGTTTTTCTTATTTAGGAGGGATAATGTGCCACACCCCAAAAAGGTACTTGTATCATTTAGTGGAGGGAAAGACTCCATGCTTAGCCTTCATTATATGCTGTCTAACCCGGCATATGAGGTCGTCGGGCTTTTTACGACGATTCAGGCAAAGGACAGACGCACAGTCATTCATGGATTGAGAGAAGAAGTCCTGGACTTTCAGGCGGAAGCAATCGGATTGCCGCTCCAGAAAGTACATTTACCTGATGGATGCAGCAATGCCCTATATGAAGAACTGATGGCAAAGGAGATGCAAAGAGCCAAAGAAAAAGGTGTCACAGCAGTCGTCTTCGGAGATATCCACTTAGAGGATATCCGGGTCTACCGGGAAGAGAATATGGAAAAAGCCGGAATGGAGGCAATTTTTCCGTTATGGGGAAAAGATACGAAGCAGCTGATGGAAGAATTTATTTCTCTTGGCTATGAGACCTGGATGACCACCATTGATAATAATGTGCTGGAGGAAAAGCTCCTTGGCAAAAGTCTTGATATGGACCTGCTTAAAGAGCTTCCGGACCATGTGGATCCCTGCGGTGAAAATGGCGAGTTCCATACCGTTGTTGTGGACGGACCGATTTTTAAGCAGCATCCCGGCACTCTCAGATCAGTTGATAAAATTGTTCAGTTTGATCGGTTTGTAACCATTGATTTTCGTGTTGACCGGAAAAAAGAACAGAATTAAACACTGCTTACGTACGAGCATATTTTCTTATCTTGTCCCATATAGTTGAAAAAGAGAGTAATTGGGAGAGGGTGGGGAGACGTGTTCCATCGTCTGAAAGTGTTTGTATGGTTATGTGGCTTGGCCTTGCTGGTTTTTTTGATTGCATATCCGATCCAGGAGACAATGGATACGTGGCAGACGTGGTCCCTTCCGCTTGCGGGGGAGGAGATCGTCCTTGACCCTGGCCATGGAGGGCCTGATGGCGGAGCAGTAGGTGCTGATGAAACACTGGAAAAAGATATTGCGTTAAAAGTGTCTGAGTATCTGCGGGATTATCTGCAGCAGGGCGGTGCCCTCGTGTATATGACAAGGGAAGATGATGCCGACCTTGCAGGTAAGGATACGAAAGGGTTGGCCCGTAGGAAATCGGAGGATATTCGTGAACGGGCAGAGTTTATCCAGGAGAAGGATGCTGACCTTTTTTTAAGTATTCATCTGAACGCCATTCCGTCATCCAAGTGGCATGGCGCCCAGACGTTCTATTATCCGGAACTGGAAGAAAACAAGCATCTCGCCAAGTTCATTCAAGCAGAAATCAAACGCAATTTGGAAAATACGGAAAGGGAAGCACTGGCTATCAACGGAGTTTATGTATTGAAGCATGCCCATACTCCGGGAGCTTTGGTCGAAGTCGGTTTCCTGTCGAATCCTCATGAAAGGGAGCTCCTGAAAACAGACAGCTACCAGCGGAAAATGGCTGCCTCAATCTATGAAGGAATCCTTCGTTATGTGAGTGAAAAGGAATTTCCGGAAGCGGAATAGATAAAGCCCCATCCTTTGATGTAGATCACTTAGATGCTGTATCATATATGTTATACTGGCATTGATGGAACAATTCAAAGGATGGTGAATCATCGTGTTGACGAAAGAAGACGTTACTAAGTTACTTCATCCGGTAGAAGATCCGTTTTTACATAAAACGTTAGAAGAGACAGGTGGAGTAGAAGAGATTACGATTAAGGAAGAGAAGAACCATGTCAGCGTGAAGGTTGGCATTGCCAAGACCAACACAGCTGAACAGATGCAAATGCAGCAGGAGATTGTCAATATATTGAAGGGAGCAGGTGCTGCCACAGTCGGCTTGCGCTTTACCCAGCTTCCTGACGAAGTGATAGAAAAGTATCAGGAGGATGCTCATAAAGCTCAGGAAGCATCTTTGCTTGGCGGCCAGACAGATACGACCTTCATCTCAATTGCGAGCGGAAAGGGCGGTGTCGGTAAATCTACGGTCACCGTCAACCTGGCAATCGCACTTGCCCGCTTGGGTAAAAAAGTCGGGATTATCGACGCTGATATTTATGGTTTCAGTGTGCCGGACATGATGGGAGTCGAAGATCGCCCTGTCGTTCGCGGTGAAAAAATCCTTCCAGTAGAACGGTTTGGTGTCAAAGTTATTTCTATGGGATTTTTCGTTGAAGATAATTCACCGGTCATCTGGAGGGGACCGATGCTTGGCAAAATGCTGACAAGCTTCTTTAAGGAAGTCGAATGGGGAGACCTTGACTACCTATTGCTCGACTTGCCTCCGGGTACAGGAGATGTGGCGTTGGACGTACATTCCATGCTTCCTTCCTCCAAAGAAATCATTGTGACCACTCCGCATCCGACAGCAGCGTTTGTAGCTGCACGTGCCGGGCAGATGGCCATCCAGACAGAGCATGAGATACTTGGTGTTGTAGAAAACATGGCCTATTTCGAAAGCCAGCTTACAGGGGATAAAGAATTCGTCTTCGGTAAAGGGGGCGGCAGCAAGCTGGCAGAGCAGCTTAAGACAGAGGTGCTTGGCCATATCCCGTTGCGTCAGCCTTATGAAGAAGAAGATATCTTCGCTCCTTCTGTTTACCAGGAGGACCACCCGACTGGTCAGATTTATCGGAATGTGGCAGCTAAAGTAATCGATAAAACGACCTGAATAAAAAGATCACGCTGAACCATTATGGTCTGCGTGATCTTTTTTAGTGTTTAATGAAAATAGGAAGTGCGCCAGTGCCTGCCCTCTCGAAGTCTTAAGTAAATCTATGTGAAGCTAGACTGACTGCTTTAGCTTTTGTTCTTAGGTTCCGCCTCCGCCGCCGCCACTGCTGGCATTTCCGCCGCCAGTGTCTCCACCTTGACCGCCGCTTTGCTGAGTTTGAGAGCCTTGTTCCTGCTGCTGGCCTTCTCCAGATTTCATTTTTTCAGCAGCCTTCAACAATGTTTCGGTCATCTTAGCCTTGAATACCGGACTTTCCAGTGTCTCCTGGATTGTTTTTTCTAAATGGGACCGGAATTTCTGACCTTGCATGACGCTAAGCATTTGATCCATCATTTCCGGGTTTTGGTAAATTTCAATCATCAGTTTCTGGTATTCTGAATCCTTCATTAACCCTTTCATCAGTTCTTTCTGTTCTTTTTGTATGGATTCAGAGAACCCTTTTATAAATTTAGGATCGGAAAACATTTTGTTCCAGAACTGTTTTCCTTTTTCAGAGGTGAGGGCTTTATTGACTGCTTCACTGACAACCTGGGATTCAAGAGCCATTGACTGTTGCATCTTCTCATCTGACAATACTTCTGTTATCGCTTTTTTGCCATCATCAGACTTCAATATATCGACTACCATCTTTTTAGTGGTATCATAATCGGCTTGCTCGCTGCCAGAGGAATTCCCTGCACATGCCGTAAGAATAAGTGCAAATAATCCTATGAACAAGAAGCTTCGTTTCATGGACATTTGGGATGTCCCCTTTCTTTGTTCTATATATTAGTTAATATGGTACGGAGAAAGAAAAATATGCGCTGACCTTTATGAAAAAAGCGTTGCTTCATGGTAAAATACGATAGGTACGGTCTCAAAAGCTGTATTGTGAATTTTTAACTTTATTTGATTTTTTAGGAGGAACGATTGTGACTAGTCGTAAATGGGTGCGATTGTTTTTGACGACCTTGCTGCTCGGCGGTGTCATAACATTGCTCGTCAGCTTTGTTGTTAAAAGTGAGGCGTATACAAAAGTATTACAACCATTCGATTTTTTCGAATTAATAGGGGTATTATTATTCTTTTCTGGCTTAGGATTTATTTTCAGTATTATCAGCCAGATGGGATTTTTCGCTTATTTAACCGTTCATCAATTTGGCCGGGGCATGTTCAGGGGTTTTTGGCCTAGCATGCAAATTTTCCTTATTGTATTTACCCTGTTTGATTTAGTGTACTTCCGTTATCAGGCAGCGGAAGAAAGTGCAGGGATTTGGCCATATCTGATGACTGCACTTGCATTACTGGTTATCGCTGCCATCGTTTCCTACATAAAAATGAAGGAGACAAATAAGCATGCTTTCGTGCCTGCACTGTTTTTCATGGTTGTCGTTACCACGATCGAGTGGGTGCCGGCACTTCGTTCTGACGGTCAGGATTATGTATGGATGATGATCCTTCCATTACTCGCATGCAACACTTATCAGCTGTTACTGCTTCACCGATTAACTGAAAAGAAAGCATAAAAAAACGGAGTGCCAGAGCACTCCATTTTTTATGTCTAGGAAATTTTAATAATGGATGTTTAGGGTAACCTTTTGCAGAGACCTTCCTTCAGCACCAGCGCCTACCCCCTCGACGAACCTTTCTGTGGCAAAGAACGCCACGGCGAGTCTTGGCTAAACAGTGTCGCTGGTGGACAGGCGCACTTTGTCAAAGGATAAAGTATAAGTAAAACTAAGGCTTTCGCCATAAGGACTTGGCGGCGAATTAATTTATTTCTTTGGCTTTTGTTTCGCTTCCGGCAATCAGGTCAGATATCCGAACCAGCTTTAGCCCTTTCCCCTTCAGACCAGGGAGAATGGTTTCCAATGCTTTCGGGGTTTGTTTTACGGAATCAGAGGCATGAAGCAGAATGATATCTCCTTTGGAACTTTCTGACATGACCTGATTTACGATCTCTTTTGTACCAGGATTTTTCCAATCATGGGGATTGACACTCCACTGAATGACATCAAATCCTTTGTCATCGGCAATTTTCAATACTTCTTTATTAAACTGGCCATGAGGCGGCCGCAACAGCGTTACATTGTCGTATCCTAGCTTGGCAAAAATCTGCTTTGCATACTCCAAGTCTTTCCGAATCTGTTCAGGCTCCTGCTCCAAATAGCTGATATACCGATAACCCATCATTCCAATCTCATGCTCGCCCTCATTGATTTTCTTTAAAAGATCCGGATGCCTTTCTGCCCATTCTCCACTGACAAAAAATGTTGCCTTCACCTTATGTTCAGCCAGCTTAGCCAGCACATCATTCACTTTCTCCGTCCCCCAGCTGATGTTGAAGGTAAGCGCTGCTGCAGCCCTGCTGTCATCTCCTTTGCTTAAGGCTTGTGGGCCATCGTCACTTGTAAAAACAGCTTTTGAATTTAATTGTCCAAGCCAAATGAATAGCGCACAAAATAATGCCAGTAGGACAATAATGAAATACTTCTTGATTTTTTTCATTTGCCACGTAAAAAAATGCACAAGTATCCTCCTCTTTCCAGATGGACTTGCTTCATTCTATGATGCAAACGCCCAAGCTATTCAACAGAACCCAAATATAATAAAAGAAACATTTACGGGAACAATGAAAAAAATAATGACTACGAGGTGATTACGCATGCATGGTTTATTGATAAGTGAAATGGAAAGGGAAGAAATGGAGTACCTTTTAAAAAGAGAGCTGGAGGAATTAATATTTGATTTAGAAGACCACCGTATCGACAAAATGGTCAAACAAGCTATGCAAGAGCGGTACACGTTATTATTCAACTTTTTTAAGCGGATTGCCCCTCATACAGAATGTTTAAAATACATGCCCCGGAAGAAAAAACAACAGTAGGAAATATGTTATAGTCATTGTAGAAATTTTGTTAGCAGGGAGTGGGGAGCATGAAACAAATAAGCGGTATACTTTTTGATTTAGATGGGGTTATTACAGATACAGCGGAATACCACTATAAAGCATGGAAACAACTTGCCGATGACCTTGACATCCCTTTCGATCGGGAATTTAACGAAAAACTCAAAGGGATCGGCCGGATGGAATCCTTGGAATTGATCCTTCAACACGGAAACAAACAGCTGACGGCGGAAGAAAAAGAACGCCAGGCAACGAAAAAGAATGAACATTATAAACAAATGATTGAATTGATTACTCCAGCGGATATTTTGCCAGGGGTATTGGAATTCATGAATGAAATCAAAGATGCAGGTGTAAAAACAGCTTTAGCCTCTTCTAGTAAAAACGCCCAGGCTGTCATAGAGAACCTGGAAATCACCCATCTGTTAGATAGCGTCGTTAACGCGGCCGAAATCAAAAATGGCAAGCCGGCCCCTGAAATTTTCCTGAAAGCAGCTGATCAGCTTGGATTATCATCCGAAAATTGCGCAGGAGTAGAAGATGCCCAAGCTGGGGTTGAAGCTATCAAAGCTGCAGAAATGTTTGCGGTGGGTGTTGGCGATCAGAAAGCATTGAAAAAAGCAGATTGGGTGGTAGAGGATACTAGTCAGCTGGATTTCAAGGAACTACAGCAAAAGTTCGCCGAAGCAAGAAGTTAAGAAGGACACAACAAGGTGTACCTTCTTTTTTATTGAAAAAATATATAAAAGTTATTGCGCAACATTCTTAGGTATGCTATATTATTTTTTGTGCCAGAAAAACAAACACTCTTCTTAAAAAGTTATGAAAAAGATTTTTTGAAAAGATTGTTGACATCATTTCTCGGCCATGATATATTAATATTCGTCGCAAAAACGACACAGACAAACTTTTGATCTTTGAAAACTGAACGAACCAACCAGTACGTCAATTCGATTTCTTCATTATATGAGGAAATCAAACAACGCACGAATGAGTGCACAATGA
>NZ_JAFBDO010000009.1 GCF_016908295.1 Thalassobacillus pellis | reverse complement strand
CCAGCTTATGCTTCGTCGTTATTTCCGTCGAGGCAACTCGCAGCGGTTTCGGTGGATGTATTGCTCGTGGCTGAGGTTTTACCACTAAACTACACGCGCATTATTATCTTTTAACCTGTTCACAACCAGTCATGAGTATTACTATGTATGCTTCTGAATTAGAAAATCATCCTGTAGACCAACGCACATTGGAGATATGTAACTACTAATAAAAAGCAAAGTGCTTTTTGAAAGAC
Source organism: Thalassobacillus pellis (assembly GCF_016908295.1). GTDB lineage: Bacteria > Bacillota > Bacilli > Bacillales > Halobacillaceae > Thalassobacillus > Thalassobacillus pellis. The sequence continues at coordinate 139,375 of NZ_JAFBDO010000009.1, read as the reverse complement.
AAGACTTATTATATTAACTTACCAAATGTTTGTCAACACCTTTTTGGACAGAGGAAATCAATCCTCTGCCAGTAGGGAGGTGTTATATCGCAGATCAATTGGTTCATGGTCCATATTATAATACTGAAGTTCAAGGTCAGCTTTGCTTTGCCATGAAAGAATCGCATAAGTGGGTTCTCTATGATCTCTAGGCTGTCGGCAGCTTCCTGGATTAATGAATAATCGTCCATGATTTTTTTCTGCTCCAGCCATATGGGAATGACCAAAACAAGCAACGTCTGCTCCTGCTTCTTCAGCACGGTAATTGAGTGGCATCAAGGATGACTTAATCTGATATAAATGCCCATGTGTAACAAGGAATGTTAAATCTCCAACAGTGAACACTTTTTCTTCTTCCATATTTCTATCAAAATCAACATTCCCTTTAGAATAGTAGAAACCTTCTAACGGTTTGGCATCATGGTCCAGTTCCGAATCGCCACAATGTATCATGGCATCCACATCATTCACATAGTAATCCCTCAATTGCTGGAGTTCGTTTGTAAAACCGTGACTATCACTGACAATCAATACTCTCGGCAATTTGATTCCACCTTTCTCACCTTTGTTCCTTCAGCCAACCCTCTATTTGATCAATGGCATTTTTCCTATGGCTGATGGCATTCTTCTCTGAAGAGCCAAGCTGGGCCATAGAACGTTTGGACCCTTTTGGGAAAAAGATCGGATCATAACCAAACCCATGTTCACCTACAGGCTCAGTTCCGATACTTCCTTCACAAGTCCCTCTTCTCACAAAAGTCTGCTCTCCCGGCCTTGCAATAGCAACACTGCACACAAACCTTGCTTTCCTGTTTTCTTCGGGTACCCCACTCATTTCATCCAGGACTTTTTGTAGATTGGCTTGATCACTTCTCTCTGGACCTGCATAACGGGCCGAGTATATCCCAGGTCTGCCATGCAGGGCATCGACCTCTAAACCAGAATCATCTGCTAAAACAGGGATATCGAATTTCTTTGAGATTGTCTCTGCTTTCAAAACAGCATTTTCTTCAAAGGTGGTCCCGGTCTCGTCGATGTCAGGTATTTCATCTTCAAGCTCCAGTAAAGACCTTGCATATATCCCATATTTATCAAGCATATCCTGGAACTCTTTTGCTTTACCCTGGTTTTTGGTAGCGATGATCAACTCTTTCATTTAGATGCACCTGTCTGGACAGATTTTTCTATATGTTCAGCTAGTTCCCCGATTGCTTCTCTTTGAATCTCAAGGATTTTATCCATCCCTTCCTTAGCAAGGGATAACATTGTTTGCAGTTCAGAAACAGAAAAAGTGGATTCTTCTCCAGTACCCTGAAGTTCAACAAATTCACCCTTCCCTGTCATGACCACATTCATATCAACATGGGCTTTACTGTCTTCTTCATAACATAAATCAAGCACTTCTTTGCCATCCTGCATGACGCCGACAGAAATTGCTGCCAGATAATCATTAATAGGCATTTCTTTTATTGCTTTTTTATCGAGGAGTTTACCCAAGGCCAATACTACTGCGACAAACGCACCTGTAATCGAAGCTGTACGTGTGCCTCCATCAGCCTGGATGACGTCACAATCGACCCAGATGGTTCTCTCTCCAACTTTGTCAAGGTCGACGACTGCTCTTAGCGCACGGCCGATCAGCCGCTGTATTTCCATTGTTCTTCCCGAAACTTTTCCTTTGGAAGATTCTCTGATATTCCTCTGTTCGGTTGCTCGCGGCAGCATTGCATATTCAGCAGTTATCCATCCTTTTCCTTGTCCACGCATAAAAGGGGGAACGCGGTCTTCAACACTGGCATTACAAATTACTTTCGTGTCGCCGACACTGATCAGTACAGATCCCTCGGGATGTTTGACATAATTGGTCTCTATTTTAATAGGTCTTAGCTGGTTAGATTTTCTGTCATCTGTTCTCATTCTGACGTCCTCCTTTTTCCATATCCTTGCCTATCTTAACATAATTTATCAGAAAAACGTAGCATCTGTAGCGTTTGAGACAAAAAGAAAAACCTCCTATGATAGAAGGTTTTTATGAATATCTTTACTATAGATTAGTGAGGAAAGCAATCACTTTCACTTGTGGTTCTTCCCTGTTTAGAAGCTTTCTACTCCAGTAACATCGGATCGTGTTACCGGTTCTGCATAACTTTCGCCATTTTCACCGAAAACTTGTTCCACTCCTTCAACTTTTACCTCAACAGCGTCTACACCGTCCTGTTCAGTAAGTGTCATAACCAGACTTTTCATTACAGGCTCCGATACAGATTGTTTCTCCTCATTTGATAATAATGCTTTATTAAAGGAAAGTGTCAGTACACCGTCTTTTAGTTCAGCACCCTTGATTTCTGCTTCTTTATTAAAAGCAGTGAATAATGGCAGTTCAAAAGCTGGTCCTTCTAATAAGGCTTGTACGATACTTTCATAAGATTTCTTCTCATCTGACTTCAGATGAGTGGTGACAGGAACATAATAAAACTCCTGTTTGTCATTTTGAGCTGGATAGTAAAGCGTAACAGCTTTACTATCCACCAGATCTACCACGTCTCCGGCATGAATATTGATTCCATCAGCCCTGGAAACACCATCGGAAATTGGGGTGCCGTTAACAGGCATAACTTCTTTTTCATGCCCGTTGATCCACAATTTAATACGGTCAACACTTTCAAATTGGGTAAGAGTGAATGTCATTGCCTGAAGAATTTTTTGTTCATCTTCAGGGCGGTAATTTGCAAACTCCTCCGAAACATCGACAACCATTGTACCGTCCTCCAGCAGATTCAACCCAAGTATTTGTGTGCCTGCTGGAAGGACTGCTTCAAAGCCATTAGGCAATATATCTGTTACAGGGCCGCCTTTTACAATGTATTCCAAAGCTTGTTCTGCAACTTCTTTGGATGAGATGTTTGGTAACTCCAATGTCTGTGGCACAACCATTCCGTTCTGGTCCAGCAAATAGAGCTGTCTTTTAGTCGTTCCTTCCAGAACTTCCTCTCCTTCTTCATCAGAAGGTTCTTCTCCATTTGTTTCACCCTTTTCGCTGTCCTTCTCTGCTTCCTGTTTTGTTGCTTCTTCTCCCGTTTCTTCTGTGTATTCAACATTTTGAGGTGAATCCATTTTTTCTAGGGATTGTTCACCTTCAAAAAAACAGCCTGATAATAGTACAGACAATAGCGCTATCAACATTGGTCCAACCACTCGCATTTTCATGCTTTCCCCTCCTATGATGGTTTGTACTATTATATATACGAGCATGGGTAAGAATTAGACCAATGTTCCGTTATAAAGTGTCTTGAAAATTAATAGATCAAAAGTGGAAGCGCCTTGGCAAGCACCGACATCTATAGCAGTAAAAAAAGAACCGCAATCATACATGCGATTCCTTCTATGATCAACTTGCCTGTTCAATTACAACTAATTTCAATAATTCCACCGGCTCCTCAAACCATGCATTTGCTACGGCTTTAAACTTATTCAAATCTCCTGTTGTATGAAATTCATGTTTTGGTTTCTTAGTTCCCTTGTAAAATAGGTCTTGGTAAGCCAGAATTAAACTTACTTCCCGGGCGGTCTCTTCGCCGGAACAAATCACTTGAATATTTTCACCCATTTCTTTTTGGATGAGATCTTTAATCAATGGGTAATGGGTGCACCCTAATATGAGCGTATCTATACCGTTTCTGTCCTTCAGTGGCTTTAAGGTATTTTTTACAGTTCGTTCGGCTACTTCTCCCTTCATTACACCATTTTCGACCATGGGCACGAAAGGCGGGCAAGCAAGGTCACTAACAAATATATCTTTATCAATCCCATTTAAAGCTTTCGTGTAAGCTTTACTGGAAATCGTTCCTTCCGTTCCAATAACCCCTATCCGTTTATTCTGACTGACTTTTATTGCAGCTCTTGCTCCGGGTTGAATTACCCCGATTACCGGAATATTTAATCTTTTTTGTAATTCTTCAAGTGTAAAAGCAGTAGCAGTATTACAAGCTACTACCAGAAGCTTGATATCTCTTGTCATCAGATGATCGACCATCTCCCAGGTAAACTGGATTACTTCTTCTTTAATACGCGGGCCATAAGGACAGCGTTTCGTATCACCAAGATAGATCAGCCTTTCATTCGGTAACTGACGCATTAACTCCCTGGCCACAGTCAAACCGCCTACGCCCGAATCAATTACTCCTATTGGTTGTTGCACGTGAATTCCCCCAATGTCTAAGATGTTTCTTTCTCTTGATCGCAGATGCTGCGCATTTCGTCGTGAAGCATGTGCAACAGGTCATTTAATGTTTCTACCTGTTCCTCGGGTACGTTCTTTAATACTTTTTCTAAATAACCCTGTCTTTTTTCGATGACTTCGTGAATGATATGGGTTCCTTTTTCCAACACATGTATGCGGACAACCCGTCGATCTTTTGGATCTTTTACTCTTTCGACCAAGTTATTTTTTTCCATCCGATCGACAAGGTCAGTAGTTGTACTGCATGCCAGGTGGATATGATCAGACAGTTCACCAATTGTCAAATCCCCTTTTTCCAACAGCCATTGTACAGCGACAAACTGTTGTGGCGTGATGGGGTAGTGATTTAAAATTTCCCTGCCCTGTTGTTTAATGATACCTGATATGTATCTTAATTCTTTCTCTATTTCTGGGATGACTGTAATTGTTCGCTTTGACAATTGCACGCACTCCTCATCAAAATCATTATCTTTCATTCTCTTCCTTTTACCCGCAAATTTCAAGCGGGAAATTTACCATGGTTCCATTAGCGGGCAGTAATTTTTATCAACGTCCTACTACTCTATAAAAAAAGAATCACAAAAACTTGTGATTCTTCAATGACGTCATTTTTATAAACCGTCAGTCAATAGGAGTGAACTATAGCTTCAATTCCCCCATTCTCAACAGCTCAATGACCGCTTGAGATCGCCCCTTGACACCCAGCTTTTGCATGGCATTTGAAATATGGTTGCGGACAGTCTTTTCAGAAATAAATAGTTCTTTGGCTATTTCTTTGGTGGTTTTATCTTGGACAAGGAGCTCAAAGACTTCTTTCTCGCGCTTAGTCAGAATTTGTTTTGGCCTGTAGTCGTTCTCCTTCAAATGTGTACCCCTCCTTGCTCTCTGAGCTGCGCTGAGAGGGAATTATTTAGTCACCATATAGTATGAAGGAAGATTGACTGCTGTGCCGTTTCTGTCAAGATTTAGAGATTAATCCTAATTCTTGGGCCTGTAACAGGGCTTCTGTACGGGATCTTACATTTAATTTATTAAAAATACCTGTCAAAGTGTACTCAACACTTCTTTGGGACATATGGAGCTTTTGTGCTGTTTCCCGGTTTGTGAGACCAGCTGCAATCTCCTGGAGGATGGACTGTTCCTTCTCATTGAGGGAAATACTTAATCCTTCCGGGCTTTGTACTTCTAAATTTGAACAAGCTTCTGTGCGGCGGAGCTGCCTGAAAAGGTGAAGCGGTATGACCACTTCGTCTCTTAGTGCACAACGAATGGCGGTCACCAGTTCATCTTTTGTCGCAGTTTTACTGACAAACCCAGAGATGTCCGCTTCCACCAGCATATTGAAATGCGTACTTAAATCAAATCCTGTATAAATTAAAATAGTCAAGTCCGGATAGGTTTTCCGAAGCTTCTTAGCAAGCTCCACCCCATTCAAACCAGGCATATATAAATCAAGGAGCAGCACATCATAGGAGATATCTTCCAATTCACCCTCCGCCTCTGTGCTTTTCTCAATCACATTTACCTCGATATCCTCTTCTTGTTCCAGCATTGCCTTTGTTCCTTCCCCCACTGCCGGATGATCATCAACGATCAAAACCTTTCTCATTGTAAAACCCCCTCTTTCATAGACAGCGGGAAACAGATGCGCATTTTGAAACCTTCATCAGGTGCCGTTTCCACGCTTATCTGCCCATTTAACCCATTAATTCTTTGTTCTATACCAGATAAACCTATATGCGAATACAAGTTTCGCTTAACAGAGTAATCCATTCCTATTCCGTCATCTGCATAAGATAGATGGACCCCGTCCATATCACTATATAAATATAAATGTACTGCTTTCGCCTGAGAGTGTTTCATGGCATTAGACAATAATTCCTGTACAATCCGGTAAATAGCCATTACCCTCTCCTGGTCCAAATCAATAGTGAAATCTTCTTCACTAAAGTAAACTGTGAAGTTAGAGCGTAATTGATATTGATGAATTAAATTCCTAAGGGACTGAACAAGACCCAGCTCCTCAATGAACGCCGGTCTTAATTCATTGCACGTCTCCCTAATCAGATGGATGCTGTCCAACAATGATTCTTTGAAATTTTTCAATTCATTTTTAACTCCAGGGGAAAGAACCTGCCGTGATTCTGTTAAATCGTCAATCTTACGATAAAGATAAAGTTGTTCTTGCAAAACGGTATCATGAAGATCAATGGAAAGCTGCTTCCGTTGATTTTCTGCAATGGTAAATAATAATCTGGACAGCCATGTAGGATATTGCTGCGTCTGGTCATTTTTCAAATCTTTTAACTCTTTGACAAGGTCTTCAATTAATGTCAGGTTTTCCAGCGCGATATTGGTATTATGTGCAATCGTTTGGAGATATGTTTTTTCATCAAGATTAAGGGAAGTGAAATCCTTCTTTCCTGTACACCATAAAACCGTCAGTTTATTCAGCGAATATCCTAATATCACACCAAATCCCTCATTGGTCTCAATCAGGCTTCCAACATTCGGATTGATGGTACCGATATGTTTTTCACTAGCAGACAAAGTGGATTTGGGCACTTCTTTATATACACAATAAGTCTGTGTTTTGAAATTTTTCGAGTAAATGTGCAGTTCTTTTACATTAAGGACATTTTTAACTTCCAATCGCAACCTCCGCAACAGATCCACGACATTGGACTCGTTTTTCATATCTTGGGAAAGACGATGCATACTTTCCTGGTAACTGTACTTAGCTGCGAACAGTCTGCGCTGAAGACGGAAATCTAACACTTCTTTTAAGGATAAAAAGCTCACCATTATTATTTCAATAAACAGAAATAATTGAAATAATCGAATCGAGGGCACCGTGAAATCAAGCATCACTGCCCCTGATATCATAATCAGCATGCTTGGGATAAAACTGATCAGTGCATAATATCTGATTCTCCCCATAACAAATGTAATATCCATCAGTCGTTGACTGGTGACGAGATAAATGAACGTGACCGGTAACGCAATAAGAAACATTGCAGCAATATCAAGGGTTATAATATGGATTTCCAGCAGCAATCCGGGTATAAGATAAAGTAATATATAGGGCAGAAAAGCTGTAACCATCCCTAGATTAATATATTTGAACATGGGTCCGTATCTTGTCGATCGATACTTTTTATATCCTGTGAAAATCAGCACAAATAACAAAACAATCAGGAAAAATAACAGTATAGCTGGTAAATTAACCAATGCCGCTGGGTATTCCAAGTTTAGTAGATAGTAGACTTTGAACAGGCAGACAATGCTGATGATTATATACAGGACTTGATGTATTTTCTTTGAGTACCACTTGACGCCAAGTTCACTGAAATATCCATGTAAGAAATGGATAAGAAGGACTGGGGCAAAAAGAAACATAGCCGCGTTCATCAGGGAACCATAGAAATCGCCACGTATTGCTGCACTATTACTCATATATCCAAGTGCAATTGTCATAAAAAACATAATCAAAATGTTAGCAGAATGTCGAGCAGGCATGTTTTTATATAAGAACTGAGTGATAGCTAAAGTAACAATCAGGAAAACTACAGGCAGAATGACATATAACATCCAATGCTGGAAACTTAATCCATTGAGGTCATTGTATACTTCGACCGAGCCATCATGTTTTATTTTGAATGATTCTGCCATTTCTAATTCACCAATTAAACTGACCGTGTAATGCTGACCTGTCGGTTTTCCATCAACTTCTATAATTGTTGCTCCAAGTGGGACCCCATTACGGGCAGCCCAGCCTTGAGACTGAAGATTCTCGATCACCCACTCACCATTTTGCTTCTCAAGTTCCATTCCCAAATAAGAATAGGCAAGTGAAACATACAGCAAATACCCTGATGATAACAAGAAAAACATAAGTATTAATAATGATTTCCAGCTATATTTCTTCAAAAAAATCCATCCTTACCGTTTATTACTGATATAATAATTGCTGCATCCCATTATACTACGAACAAGGTGATAAAAAAGCTGTTAATTTTCGGTTAATTTTGCTTTCATCTCATCACTTAAGGCTTGAGGTTTCCCCGAATACCGGTCGATTTGAACGATTCTCCCTCTTCCGGTCAGAGCTGCTTCCTGATTATCAGTAAGCGCCAAATAATGTAAGTCAAAGGAAGTGCTGCCGATATGACATGCTTTGACATAAAGATTGACTTTATCATCGAAATGAAGCTGCCTCAGAAAATCACACTGCAAATCCCCCACTACAGGTATGGAAGATGATTTAACCCCTTTCAAGTCAAATAAGGCTTTTTCTTTCATAAAACTAATCCTGGCTTCCTCAAAATAAATGAATGGGGAAGTGTTATTCATATGGCCAAATAAATCTGTTTCTGAAAATCGAATGTGAATCGGAATAGAAAAATTAAACCCCTTCTTCCAATCCTCCCAGTCAGTAATATAGGAAATTTTCTTCAACCTTCTCTCCCCTTTCTATACATTTGAAAAAGAGCCTCACCTTAAAACAGGGAGGCTCTTTACTATTAGCAATTGATTATAGTTTTTGATCGCTTCCAAAGAAGCTCTTAAAGGATTCAATCGCTGTATCACGGAAAACGGAGGCCAATGATGTTGTCAGAGGAATGCCTTTCGGGCACGATTGAACACAGTTCTGTGCATTTCCACATCCCATGATTCCGCCATCTCCCATGACTGTTTGGAGACGTTCGCTTTTATTCATTTCGCCTGTTGGATGGGAATTGAATAAGCGTACTTGTGACATTGCAGCCGGACCAATGAAGTCTGATTTGTCGTTGACATTCGGGCATGCCTCCAGGCAAACACCGCATGTCATACATTTGGACAATTCGTATGCCCACTGGCGTTTACTTTCAGCCATACGCGGCCCTGGACCAAGGTCATAAGTACCGTCAATCGGAATCCACGCTTTAACCCTTTTCAAAGAGTCAAACATGCGGCTGCGATCTACGGCAAGGTCACGCGTGACAGGGAAGGTCTTCATCGGGGCAAGCCTGATCGGCTGCTCCAATTGATCAACCAATGCTGTACACGACTGGCGCGGCTTTCCGTTGATCACCATAGAACAGGCACCACATACTTCTTCCAGGCAGTTCATATCCCAAAATACAGGAGTGGTTTTCTCACCGTTTGCATTAACAGGATTCCTTCTGACTTCCATCAATGCAGAGATGACATTCATATTTTCGCGGTAAGGTATTTCGAACTTTTCTTCATATGGGGCAGTTTCAGGGCTGTCCTGGCGCTCTATGATGAATGTTACTGTCTTGTTCTCGCTCATGATCTATTTCCCCCCTTGTTTGCCTTTAGAATAGTCACGTTTACGCGGTTTAATCAGGGAAGTGTCTACGTCTTCATAAGTGAACTCTGGTTTGTTTTCTGCTGCATTATAGGTTGCAACCGTGGTTTTCAACCATTCTTCATCATTTCTATCTGGGAATTCCGGTTTAAAATGAGCACCACGGCTCTCATTCCGATTATAAGCCCCAATAGTAATAACACGGGCAAGATGCAGCATGTTTTTCAGCTGGCGGATAAACATTGCTCCCTGATTACTCCAGCGCGATGTATCGTTGACATTGATACGCTCATAGCGTTCCATCAATTCCTGGATCTTTGCATCAGTCTTTAGCAGCTTCTCGTTGTCACGGACAACTGTAACATTATCTGTCATCCATTCCCCGAGCTCTTTATGGATTTGGTAAGCATTTTCATCCCCATCCATATTCATTATAGCATCAAATTTGTCTTGCTCAGTCTTCAGCTGCTTATCGAATATATCCTCAGAAACGTCTTCGAACGTTTTCTCAAGACCAGAAATATATTTAACAGCGTTCGGACCAGCTACCATTCCTCCATAAATGGAAGATAGTAAAGAGTTTGCTCCCAATCGGTTAGCTCCATGCTGGGTGTAGTCACATTCGCCCGCAGCAAAAATGCCAGGAATGTTTGTCATCTGATCAAAATCTACCCACATGCCCCCCATGGAATAATGGACAGCAGGGAATATTTTCATTGGTACTTTCCGTGGATCTTCGCCTACAAATTTTTCGTAAATTTCAATGATTCCACCAAGCTTGACGTCCAGCTCTTTCGCATCTTTGTGAGACAGATCCAGATAAACCATATTTTCCCCATTGATACCAAGCTTTTGATTCACACAGACATCAAATATTTCACGAGTCGCAATATCACGAGGCACAAGGTTACCATACGCAGGGTATTTCTCCTCTAGGAAATACCATGGTTCACCGTCTTTATATGTCCATACACGGCCGCCTTCCCCACGGGCGGATTCACTCATTAAACGAAGTTTGTCGTCCCCAGGAATAGCAGTTGGATGAATTTGGATAAATTCACCGTTTGCATATTTGACACCCTGCTGGTAAAGCGCTCCAGCGGCTGAACCGGTGTTAATGACCGAGTTGGTAGATTTACCGAAGATGATACCAGGTCCCCCTGTAGCCATAATGACAGCATCTGCTTTAAGGACCTTAATTTCATGATCATAAAGGTTCTGGGCAACGATTCCCCGTCCTGTTCCTTCCTCATCGACAACTGCAGAAAGGAATTCCCATCCTTCATATTTAGTAACAAGTCCATTCACTTCATGACGTCGGACTTGTTCGTCTAAAGCATACAGTAGTTGTTGGCCTGTTGTTGCGCCGGCATAGGCTGTTCTGTGATGCTGCGTTCCTCCAAAACGACGGAAATCAAGCAGTCCTTCCGGAGTACGGTTGAACATGACACCCATTCTGTCAAGCAGGTGAATGATTCCAGGTGCAGCGTCACACATAGCCTTTACAGGCGGCTGGTTAGCAAGGAAATCCCCGCCATATACTGTATCGTCAAAATGCTCCCAAGGAGAATCTCCTTCACCTTTTGTATTGACAGCACCATTAATACCGCCTTGCGCACAAACAGAGTGAGAACGTTTTACGGGTACAATGGATAGCAGGTCGACGTGAACACCAGCTTCAGCGGCCTTTATGGTTGCCATTAGTCCGGCCAGTCCACCGCCAACAATAACGATGTTTCGGTTGCTCATATAAACTCACTCCCTATTAAGTACTCACAATTCTAGCTGAAGATTATGATATTATCCTCCATATGCGAATGTGAACAACGTGCGCACACCCACATAAGAAATTGCTAAGAAAACGATGATAGTTGCATACGTCACAAAACGCTGCGAGCGAGGGGTGATTGTAAGTCCCCAACTGACACAGAAGGACCATAGTCCGTTAGCGAAATGGAACGTAGTAGAAATAACCCCGATTACGTAGAACCAGAAAAAGAACGGTTCAGTAAGTATACTCTCCATCAACTGATAGTTAAGCTCTGCCCAACCAAGACCAATGGCAATTCTGGTTTCCCACACGTGCCAGGCAATGAAGACAAGGGTTATAATTCCGGTGTAGCGCTGCAACATAAACATCCAGTTTCGGAAATAACCGAAGTTACTGACATTATGCCGAGCTGTAAAAGCAATATAAACCCCATAGATTCCATGGAATAAGATAGGTAGGAAAATGATGAAAATTTCCAATACGTACCGGTAAGGCAGACTTTCCATGAAATGTGCTGCATTGTTGAAAGCTTCAGGACCACGTGTTGCAAAGAAGTTGACTGTCAGGTGTTGGATCAGGAAAATTCCAATCGGAATCACTCCAAGCAGGGAATGAATCCGCCTGTTGATATAATCGCGATTTCCCGCCATGCTTTACCCCCCTCAAATGTAAATGATTTTTGGATTTTCTGTACATTATCACAGCTATAAAAGCGCTTTAAAAAAGCCATAGAAAAACAAGGCTTTGAGCCATGTTTAAAAAACGGAACATATCATTCCGCAAAGGAAAACCCCAATTTCCCCTTGATTCCTGATGAATGTACATTTTGTGACACACTTATTGTACTTCTATCGGATTAGAGCGTCAAGAATTCAAAACCATAATTTATCGAATGTTGGAAAATCCTTCTAAAATGAGAAATCCTATTTAGCCTGTTGCACAACTTTCCAAATCAAGCGATAATGGCTAATAGAAAGGAATGACCGTATATGAAGGAAAAAAAAACAACCAAGATCGACCAAAACCACCTGCAGTCATTAGTCCATACAGGTGCAGGCTATGACTTGCTGCGTTATTATACACTTCCTGATTTGCTTGGAAAAGAAGCACCTTTCATCCTATATTGCATGGGTAAAAATCTTGCCAGGAAAACTGAAATCTCCTCCCAGGAAGACATTCTGGAATTTTTTCAGCACTTCGGCTGGGGCAAGCTATCCATCATCCAGGAAAAAAAACATGAGACTATTTTTGAATTGAGCGGCCATGTCATAGAAAAACGGCTTCAAAACCCTTTATTTGAGGTAGACTACCGTATGGAAGCGGGCTTTCTCGCTGAATCGATGAAAATCGTGAAGGATGTGGAATGTGAGTGTATGGAAGAATTACATAAGAAAAAATACACCGTTACTTTTTCCGTCATCCAAACCTAACTACAAAAGGGTTATGATGGGACATTACCACTGGCATTTGGTATAGCTTTTACTATTTGTGACATAAAATTCGGAGGGGCCAGGTTATTCTTCAACCTGCCCCTCATTTTTTTGGTTCAGCTGTTCCAGTAAAGTTTCTGCAACAGGCAGCGGTATGCCGAGCTTTGTTATATCCGAGGCACTTGCTTTCCGGATATGATCTACCGATTTAAAATGACGCAGCAGCAGTCTCCTTCTTTTTTCACCGATTCCTTGAATGTCATCCAGTTCCGATTGGATTGCTCCTTTCCCGCGGAGCTGCCTGTGAAAGGAGATAGCGAAACGGTGAACTTCGTCCTGAATGCGCTGAATCAAATAAAACTCCTGTGATTTACGGTCCAGGTCGACTACCTGAGCAGGATCCCCATATAAAAGCTCACTTGTTTTGTGTTTATCATCCTTTGCCAGACCGCACAACGGAATATCCAGTCCCAGCTCATTCTCTAGCACATCGATAGCGGCACTCATCTGCCCTTTCGAACCATCTACAAGAATCAGATCAGGCAGTGGCAGTCCTTCTTTAAGGACCCGTGTATAACGCCTCCTGATAACTTCCCGCATCGTTTCATAATCATCTGGACCTTTTACATCTCGAATTTTATATTTTCGATAATCTTTCTTTTCCGGTTTACCATCAACAAATACAACCATGGCGGAAACCGGATCAGTACCCTGAATATTTGAATTGTCAAAAGCTTCGATTCTGCTCGGTAATTCAATGTTAAGCTTTTCGCCCAGCTTCTCGACAGCCTTGATTGTCCGCTCTTCATCACGCTCTATCAAAGCAAACTTTTCCTTCAAAGCAATTTCTGCATTTTTCATGGCCAGCTCTACCAACTCTTTTTTTCTTCCTCGCATAGGGATATGGACTTTTGTATCCAAAACACCTTCCAGCAAGCTGATATTGGTCGCTACCGGCACAAGTACTTGTTTTGGATACGGATGGTTTTGGTGAAAATAAAAACGTCCAATATAGGAGAGGAAGGTCTCCTCCGGATCATCAAAGAATGGGAATAAAGCGATGTCCCGTTCAATTAACTTTCCCTGTCTGACGAAAAACACCTGGACACACATCCACCCCTTATCATAGGCGTAACCGAACACATCCCGGTCTACCTGATCATTCATAGTCATCTTTTGTTGTTCCATGACTGATTCAATATGCTCTATTTGATCACGAAGTTCTTTTGCCCTTTCAAAATCCAGATCCTCAGAAGCCTGATACATTTTCTTTTTTATATCCTTCTTAATTTCTTTGTGACCACCGCTTAAGAAAGAGGTAATATTTTGAACTATGTTTTGGTTCGTCTCCTGAGAAACAGGGAATTCACATGGTCCCAGACACTGGTGCATATGATAGTAAAGACAAACTCTGTCAGGCATAGTATTACATTTGCGCAAAGGATATAATCTATCAAGTAATTTCTTGGTTTCCCTGGCTGCAAGCACATTAGGGTAAGGGCCGAAATACTTACCCTTATCTTTTTTTATTTTTCTTGTAACTATCAGTCTTGGATGTTTCTCTGGTGTAATCTTCAAATATGGGTACGTCTTATCATCTTTTAAGAGCACATTATATTTAGGGTCGTATTTCTTGATCAGATTCATTTCCAAGATTAAGGCTTCTATTTCTGAAGATGTAACAATATATTCAAAGTTTGCGATTTCCCGAACGAGACGCTGGGTTTTTCCATCATGAGCTCCTGTGAAATAAGATCTGACTCTATTCTTTAACACTTTTGATTTGCCGACATAAATAACGGTTCCATTTTTATCCTTCATCAGGTAACAGCCTGGCTGGTTGGGCAGTACAGCCAGCTTTTCTTTGATATTTTCATTCATCCCATACTCACTCCAAATATAGCTGCTTTATTATAAAATTAACATATTTCACCAATGCGAGGATAGAAATACACTCCCGATTGCATACGCTTTTACGTACAAAAAGCCGCGTTACAAGATGCAACGCGGCTTCATATAATTAAAAACTATTAAGCATGTTTGTTAATAAGATCGGTCAATGCTTCTTTTGGCTGGAAACCAATTACCTGGTCAACTACCTTACCGTCTTTGAAAAGCAGTAGTGTAGGAATACTCATTACACCGTACTTTCCAGCGGTTTCTTGGTTTTCATCCACATCTAGCTTTACAATTTTAACTTTATCGCTCATTTCACCGTCGATTTCTTCCAGGACAGGAGCGATCATTTTGCAAGGTCCGCACCATGGAGCCCAAAAATCAGCGAGGACTAGCCCTTCGTTAGTTTCTTCAGTGAAATTTTGATCAGTACCAGTTACAATTGCCATACATTTATTCCTCCTCGAACAATCATTTTCAACATGGATAAAGTATACCATGTTCTATTTTTAGTGGCTAACAGTTTGTTTATACCACAAATCTTCCTTTTTTACTCATAAGAATACACTGCAGCTTCGTGTTGCTGCAGTGCATTTTGTTAAGCGTTCACTTTTTCCTTTTTAATTTCTTCAATCAGCTTCGGAACGACATCGAATAAATCTCCTACAATGCCATAATCGGCGACATTGAAAATATTCGCTTCAGGATCTTTATTTATCGCCACAATCACTTTTGAGTTGGACATACCAGCCAAGTGCTGTATTGCCCCCGAGATGCCACAGGCAATATAAAGGTCTGGTGTAACTACTTTACCGGTCTGGCCGATTTGGAGGGAGTAATCACAATAACCTGCATCACACGCCCCTCGGGAAGCACCAACCGCACCACCCAAAACGTTTGCAAGCTCTTCCAGAGGTTCGAAGCCTTCTGAACTTTTTACACCTCGGCCACCAGCTACAATAACTTTGGCTTCGGATAAATCGACACCTTCAGAACCCTTCCTGATAATATCCTTGATGACGGTACGGATATCTTTTATATCCACCTGCTTGGCTGTTACTTCTCCGGAGCGGGACTCGTCACGTTCCAGAGATGGTATATTATTCGGACGAATCGTCGCAAATAGGAGGCCATCTTTGATGATCTTCTTTTCAAATGCTTTACCAGAATATATTGGCCGTGTGAAAATAATATTTCCGCCTTCTACTGCCACTTCCGTAACATCGGATACGAGGCCTGACTCCAGCTGGCTCGCAAGTTTTGGGGTCAGATCTTTGCCGACGGCTGTTTGCCCCATAATGATACCTTCTGGTGATTCGTCCTGAATAACGGCTTTGATTGCCTGGCCGAACCCTTCAGATGTATACGTTTTCAATTTAACATCTGAAACAGTGATGGCACGGTCAGCGCCGTAATAGATCATCTCATTTCCTTGTTCTTTTAGATCGCCTTCCCCGCAAAGGACGGCGACGATTTCACCACCGTCACTTATTTTTTTTGCAGCTGCAATTGCTTCAAAAGTAACATTACGGAGTACTCCTTCACGAGCTTCCCCAATGACTAACATTTTCTTACCCATGCGAATTCTCCTTTCCCTGTACGCTTCAAATTAAAGTACCTTGGAATCGTTTTTAAGTAAAGACACTAGTTCTTTCACTTGATCGTCTATTTCCCCTTCTAAAACCTTACCGGCTTCTTTTTCAGGTGGCAGATATATTTCAATCGTTTTTGTTTTCGCTTCCACATCATTCTCATCCAGATCCAGATCATCCAGTTCCAATTCCTCGAGCGGTTTCTTTTTCGCTTTCATGATGCCTGGCAAGGAAGGATAACGTGGTTCGTTCAAACCCTGTTGACAAGTTACTAGCAGGGGGAGTGATGTTTCTACTTTTTCGACATCACCTTCTACATCCCTCTCAATAGAAACTGTTTTACCATCAATATTGATATCCGTAATTGTCGTAACATAAGGAATAGAAAGCCGCTCAGCAAGACGTGGGCCTACCTGGCCACTCGCTTCATCAATAGCAACGTTTCCACCCAAGATAATATCAACCTCTTTATCTTTGA
The DNA here is from genome assembly GCF_016908295.1 of Thalassobacillus pellis. Classification (GTDB taxonomy): domain Bacteria; phylum Bacillota; class Bacilli; order Bacillales; family Halobacillaceae; genus Thalassobacillus; species Thalassobacillus pellis. Next base: position 122,612 of record NZ_JAFBDO010000009.1, on the reverse strand, counting down.
AAAAAGCTTCCAATATTTTCACGGTTGTGAATTGATCTCCATCTTCCAGGTCTTCTTCCGTATTAATTAACACTGCTTTATCGGCTCCCATAGCAAGTGCAGTCCTAAGCTGCTTCTCTGATTCTTCCTCTCCGACAGTTACGACTGTTACTTCCCCGCCATGCTCATCTCTAAGGTTTATCGCTTCCTCTACAGCATACTCGTCATAAGGGTTAATAATGAACTCAGCACCCTCATCTTCAATCTTCCCATTGCTGATAGAAATTTTTTCTTCTGTATCGAATGTCCTTTTTAACAGTACGTAGATATTCATAACAGTTGAACCTCCTAAACTAATGATCTTTGAAATTAGGTTTTCGTTTTTCTATAAATGCTTGTATACCTTCCTTTGCATCCTGAGTTCCGAAAGCCTGGCCAAATGCTTGTGCTTCCGCTTGGGCACCTTCCTTAAACTTGGCAGCTCTTGTATATGGGATCAGGTTCATTACCTTATGGATGGAAGGACCGCTTTTGGCGGCAATGGTTTTTGCCAGTTTTTCGGCAGCAGGGAACAGGTCCTCTGATGGGAAACTTTTGTTCGCCAGACCTAGGGTGGCCGCTTCTTTCCCACTAATCGGTGTACCAGAGAGAATCATCTCATATGCCAGTGGTTCTCCTACCAGACGCGGCAGCCTTTGCGTTCCTGCAAAACCTGGTATAATACCGAGATTGAGTTCGGGCATGCCAAATTTAGCTTCCTCTTCACAATAGCGGATATGACAAGCCATAGCCAGTTCCAATCCACCGCCGAGCACAGCACCGTGTATAGCAGCGATAACAGGTATGTGGAAGTGTTCCAATCGATCAAACAATTCCTGACCTTTCTGAGAAAGACTCGTGTAATCGGTTTCATTTTGAAGCGAAGTAAATTCTTTGATATCAGCGCCAGCTGAAAAGAACTTTCCTTCCCCTTTGATAATTATTGCTTTGACTTCCCCGCCTTTTTCTATCTCATCCATCCTGTCAGACAACGCCTGGAGTAAGCTGCTGGATAAGGCATTCGCGGGCGGGCTTTGTAGTGTGAGCGTTGCTACATTGTTTTCCACTTGAAGTGAGATATTGCTCAAACCTTTACCTCCCCTTTCTCAATTATTTCTATTAGTCAAACCACGGACGATCAAATCATGAACTTCCTCAGCTTGATCTACTAAGTCATAATGCTGATCCTTCATCACCCAATTGGTTACTGCTTCATCCAGTGTACCAAAAATCATTTGCCGGACAAGCCTGATATTAATATCCCCTCGGAAACTTTTGTCTTTTATGCCTTCATTCAGTATCTGGTCAATAACCACAAGGTACCTTTTGAGTACTTCGTTAATTTTCAAACGAAGATCCGGCTTAGACTGCCTTAATTCCAATTGGGTCACAATCGCCAGATGATGATTGGCAGTAAGCTGCTGGAAATGTGTTTTAATCAATGCCAGCAGCTTTTCATCCGCTGTTTGCTTTTGAGTGGTTTCCGCTTCGATTTTTTCAATGAAACTTCCCATTTTTTGCTGGAATAAAGACACGAGGATATCTTCTTTATTTTTAAAATACAAATAAATAGTGCCATCCGCCACTCCTGCTTTTTTAGCAATTTTCGAAACTTGTGAAGAGTGATATCCATTTTCAGCAATGATTTCGACAGCTGCATCAATGATTTGGTTATATTTCGGCTTGTTTTTTTTCATTGTTATCTCCTGCCTTATGACTGAAAATGAATGAACGGTCATTCATAAGTTATTTTACCGTTCCTCTGTTGACCTGTCAATTAGAAAAACTTGGCTTGTCGCCACGTCCTTTTGGCGAAAGCCTTAGTTTTACTTATACTTTAGTCCTTTAACAAAGTTAAACTTTCTAAAAGTATAAAAATTCCGGAAGACAAGCTTCCGAAATCAAACTGGCTCTTTATCTTGCGTTTCCATTCTCTTTTTTTCCTCATCAATCAGTGCACGCCTTAAAATCTTCCCTACTGCTGTCTTTGGAAGTTCATCCCTGAATTCATATATACGGGGGACTTTGAACGAAGCCATGTGTTTCCGGCAAAATGCATCTAAGTCCTCTTCAGTAAGCTCAGCACCATCCCGCTTCACAATAAACGCTTTCACGGTTTCCCCTCGATAAGGATCAGGTATACCGACAATTACAGCTTCTTGCACTGCCTCATGCTCATAAAGGACCTCTTCAACTTCCCGTGGATATATGTTAAGTCCGCCTGCTATGATCATGTCTTTCTTTCGGTCGACGATAAAAAAGTATCCTTCTTCATTCATATATCCCAAATCTCCGGTACGAAGCCAGCCCTCTTCAGTAAGTACCTGGTCTGTCTCCTCCTTGCGTCCCCAATATCCCTTCATCACTTGAGGGCCTTTTACAACTATTTCACCTACTTCACCGCATTCAGCTTCTTCATTAGAATCCAGGTTAAAAATTTTCGCATCGGTATCTGGCCAAGGTACACCGACACTTCCATTAACTCTTTTGTCCCATACCATATTAGAGTGTGTAACTGGGGAGGTTTCTGTTAAACCATAACCTTCCACCAACTTACCTCCAGTGACTTTTTCAAATCGTTCCTGTACTTCTACTGGTAGCGGGGCAGAACCACTGATGCATGCTTCAATGGAGGATAAATCATATTTTTTTAAATCTGGATGATTCAACAGCCCAATATAGATGGTAGGTGCACCTGGAAAGAGTGTCGGCCGCTGCTTCTCAATAGTTTTCAACACATCAAGCACTTCAAATTTAGGCAGCAGAACCATTTTCGAGCTCATGAAGATGGAGAGATTCATAACTGCAGTCATACCATATACGTGGAAAAAAGGCAGGATTCCTAAAACTATTTCCTCTCCCGGCTTACACTTATACAGCCATTTCCTGCACATTTCTGTATTAGAGACAAGGTTCATATGGGTTAGCATTACACCTTTTGGAAAACCTGTTGTTCCGCCTGTGTATTGTAATAGCGCAAGATCTTTATCTGGATCTATTTGTACTGGTTTTACTTCCCCGTCAGACACCTCGATGATATTATCCCAAAGATGGGTGTCCTCTGATTGCTCAGCTTTGACGACCATATTGTATTGACGCTTTTGGATAAAAGGGTATATTTTATTTTTCGGGAATGGGAGGTAATCCTTGATACCAGTAACCACCACGTGTTCAATACTTGTATTTCCTTTTACATTAGAAACTTTCGGAAGGAGTATATCCAGACAGACTATCATGGTTGCATCCGAATCATTCAATTGATATTCCAGTTCCCGTTCCATGTACAAGGGGTTGGTCTGTACAACGATCCCGCCAGCCATTAATATCCCATAATAAGCTATGACTGATTGCGGGCAGTTCGGAAGCATGACGGAAACACGGTCGCCTTTATTCAGACCAAGATCCTGTATATAACATGCAAACCGTTTCGTATGCTCCAACAACTCCCTGTAAGTCATTTCCTTCCCCATGAAATGAAGCGCTTTCTTTTTTGGATGTTTTTGTGCGCTTTCCACTAAAAATTCGTGCAACGGCTTTACGTCATAGTCTAAAGTAGCAGGAATTTCATCAGGATAAAGACGGTGCCAGGGCCGTACAAACTGTTCACTCATCAGAATTCCTCCCTTTATATCGCTTATAACTATTATACTTATTAATTGCAGATATTTGAAATATTATTTTAAATTTTGCAAAAACTGTATGTCTTACAGGGCAAACGAACCATATCAAAAGACAGGTTGTCAGACTGGAACAACCTGTCTTTTGTTCTAACTTAACACGATATAAATAATACCAATCATGACAAAAAGTATAGATACTACTCCCAGAACTTTTGCTAAAGTTTCCACTTTGTAACGCTCCTCATATGATATTTGCACCGATTACAAAGGAAAGACCTACGGAGATGACCAGGGATATAAATCCCACTGCGCGGTTATCTTTTTCGATTTCTTCATCAATTTTAAATGTAGGTGTAAGGAACTCATAAATGAAATAACCGGACAATAATAACAAGAAACCAAATAGTCCCCATCCCATTGTTTCCAGCAAAGAGTCATTATGTTCAATGGAGTATCGGAAAATGTTCGCTATCCCGAAAATCTTCCCCCCGGTGGCCATCGCTACAGCCATGTTGCCTCGCTTAATTTCTTTCCAATTATTATAACGTGTAACTAATTCAAAAATGGTCATGAAAACTACAAGGCAAAGAATGACTACGCTGTAGCTCGCAGCAGTCTCCACCAATACATTCTCCCAAAAGCTCTCCATCTTCATCCCCCCTCTATCAGCCTAACTCAAGAACAGTGACTCCGCCACCGCCTTCATTCATACCACCGGAGCGGTGTGAAGTGATGGAGCGATGATTTTTTGCAAAGCTTTCCACACCTGTCCGAAGAGCGCCTGTTCCTTTACCGTGAATGATCGAAACGCGTGGATAACCTGCAAGAATGGCGTCATCTATATATTTTTCCAGCTGATTCATCGCCTCCTCATAACGCTCACCTCGGAGGTCCAATTCTGTTTTTACATGATATCCCTTCCCCTTGACGGTCGCCATAGGCTTTTCTTTCAGTGGCTGCTGTGATTTTACATACTCTAAATCTTTTCGTTTCACTTTCACCTTCATAATGCCGACATTGACTTGATACTCGTTGTCACTGATTTTTTCGCTGACTGTTCCAGTCTGATTAAGCTTTAAAAGCTTTACCTCGTCGCCTTGTTTCAACTCGCGGGTAACAGGGCTCTTTTTTTCTGCTTTATCTGGTTTCTGTTTCGCCAGATTCGGCTTGGTCTCGTCCAATTGCTTTCTTGCTTCGATCCATTCATGCTCCTTAAAATTATTTCTGCTCCGAAGGTCTTTCACAATTTCTTCTGCCTCCATACGGGCCTGTTCGATAGCTTTTTCTGCTTTTCGTTCTGCCTTCTCGTATAGTTTATTACGTTTTTCTTCAAACTCTGCCCATACATTGTGCAGTTCTTGATGCAATTCAGTCGCCTGTTTCAGTATTTCTTCTGCTTCTTCAAAATCTTTTTCTGCCTGCCGAGTGGATGTTTCCAAGGAAGCAATCATATTTTCTACACTTTTTGAATCAGTACCAATATGACCTTTGGCTGTCTCGATTACCTGCTCATCAAGTCCGAGACGGCGCGAAATTTCGAACGCATTACTCCTCCCTGGCACACCTATCAATAACCTGTATGTTGGTTTTAACGTCTTTATATCAAACTCAACGGACGCATTAATAACACCCTCCCTATTATAACCATAAGCCTTCAATTCAGGGTAATGGGTAGTAGCGATGACCCGCGCATTCCGGCTTACTACCTCATCTAGGATAGACATAGCCAGAGCCGCTCCTTCCTGCGGGTCAGTTCCTGCTCCAAGTTCATCAAACAGTACTAGGGTCCGGTCATTGACATGCTTAAGGATATCGACAATATTGGTCATGTGAGAAGAAAAAGTACTCAAACTCTGTTCAATCGATTGTTCATCACCGATATCGGCGTACACATTTTCAAACACAGCCAATTCACAGCCATCCAGGGCAGGAATCTGTAGTCCTGATTGAGCCATCAGGGTACACAGACCGACCATTTTCAAGGTGACTGTTTTCCCCCCGGTGTTTGGCCCGGTTATAACAATGGAGGTAAAATCCTCTCCTAATTCAATGTCATTAGCGACGACTTCATCCTGCTCAATCAATGGATGCCTTGCTTGTCTCATTTTAATGATGCCCTGGTCATTCATCAGAGGCATAGCGGCTTTCATCGACTGGCCGAGCTTAGCCCTTGCAAACATGAAATCTATTGTGGTCAGGATGGAAACATTCTCATACAAATAAGCTTCATCAACAGCGATAGCTTCGGAAAGTTCTTTAAGTATACGATCAATCTCATGTTTTTCCTGGACTTTTGCTTCCTGCAATTGATTATTTAAATCCACGACAGATTGTGGTTCTATAAACAAAGTCGCACCGGAAGAAGATTGATCATGGACAATACCGCCGACAGCTCCCTTGTATTCCTGTTTGACAGGAAGAACATAACGCTCATTACGGATAGTTACAATCGGCTCAGACAGCATTTTGCTTTTGGATTTTGTATAAGCGTCCATTTTGTCACGGATCCTGCTTTCATACGTACGCATTCGAGAACGAACCGTGCGTAACTTATCAGAAGCACCATCCATCACATGGCCGTGGTCATCAATGCAACCTCTGATCCGGCGCTCCAACTCATTTAATGGCACGAGGTTTCCGACCAGTTCCCGTAAGATTGGCAAATCTGGTTCTTCCATTTCTTCTATGAAACGCTTTATTTGTTTACCTCCATATATGGTGGAAGCTATATCCAAACACTCGACAGGACTGAGTGTCCCACCTATTATCGTCCGCTTAATACTTGGCTTAATATCAAATATCCCGCCTAAAGGAACTTCTCCCTTCAGTCGAAGAACCTGAGTGGCTTCATCTGTCTCTTTTTGCCATTCTTTCACTTGTTCCAGGCTGGTCGATGGCTTCAATGCTAATGCTTTTTCTTTTCCCAGGCTGGATGCAGCGTGCCTTGCCAGCCGTTCAATAACTTTCCTATATTCTAAAACATGAAAAACACGTTGGTTCATGAGTGAATTCCCCTTTATAACTTTGCTTTACGCTCAAATAATTTCATCAGTTCATCCTTCTTCCAGGTATTAATGACATTTTCTTTTGTGAGCCATCCTTTTCTCGCCGCTCCGATTCCAATCCTCATATGATCAAGCATGGGATAATTATGAGCATCCGTATTTATTGCTAATTTCACGCCGGCTCTCTGGGCTTTTATCAAGCTTTCCCAATTAAGATCTAACCTGTTCGGATTTGCATTGAGCTCAAGAACCGTACCTGTCTCGGCAGCTTTCTCGATCAACTTTTCCAAGTTAACCTGGTATCCTTTCCTTCTCCCAATCAGACGGCCGGTAGGATGTGCGATCATATGGACATGAGGGTTTTCCATAGCGTTTACCAGTCGATTCATGATTTTCTCTTCCGCTTGATTGAAACTGGAATGGATGGAAGCAATGACAAAGTCCATTTCTTTAAGAAATTCATCATCGAAATCCAAAGAACCATCGGGCAGTATATCCATTTCTATACCAGCGAAAATGTGGAAATTATCAAATTCCTTATTTAATTTATCGATTTCTTTCCTTTGTTTCCTGAGCCGGGTTTCATCCAGTCCATTGGCGACACGTAAAAATTTAGAATGATCTGTGATGGCAATGAATTCGTATCCTTTTTCTCTTGCCTTTTCCGCCATTTCTCTAATTGACTGTGCTCCATCACTCCAAGTACTGTGCATATGAAGATCACCGCGAATATCTTTTTCTTCGACTAATGAAATTTTCTCGTCTACCGCTTTTTCTATTTCACCTAAATTTTCCCTGACTTCAGGGGGAATCCAATGAAGACCAAAGTGTTCAAAAAATGCTTGTTCTGTTTTAAAGGTGAGCACTTCCCCTGTCGTACTATTTTCTACTCCATATTCGCTTATTTTTTCATTGTTTTCTTTTGCCCTCTGACGCATGGCCACATTATGGTCCTTAGACCCTGTAAAATGATGAAGCGTTGTTGCAAATTCATTCGGCTTAACTATCCTGAAATCTATATTTATATCATAACCTTCGTTGACAACTATGGATACCTTTGTCTCTCCAGAGGCAATCACTTCCTCGATATCCTCGTATTCGAGTAACTCATCCCGGGTTTTTGCTGCCTCTTCCGAAACAACAATGAAATCCAGATCCTTGATTGTCTCCCGCATTCGTCGAAGGCTTCCGGCACGAGAATATTTTTTTACAGTTTTAAGGCTTTCCAAATAGCCTTCTATCTTCTCCGCTAATGGAAGCATCATAGAAATAGGAAGACGTTCTGGTCTGGTATCAGCGTCCTCTACAGCTTGAATAATTTTTTCAGCAGTCTTTTTGCCGAAACCTTCCAGCTTTTCGACTTCCCCATTTTCACATACTTTTTTTAAGGAAGCTGCATCGGTAACCCCCAGCTCTTTATAAAGCTTAGATAACTTTTTGCCGCCCAAGCCCGGAAGATCCAGAAGGGGCACCAATCCTCGCGGAATTTCTTCCTGCAATTGATTTAATGTATCTGAATATCCATCTACAATATACTCTTCAATAACTTCTGCCGTACTTTTTCCAATACCTTTCATTTTCTTGAAATCTTCTATTTCTCCCAAGGATCGCTCGTCCTGTTCAAGTGCCTGGGCTGCTTTTCGGTATGCGGAAACCTTGAAAGGGTTTTCTCCCTTCAATTCTAAATAGACTGCTATTTCTTCCAGTAATTTTATGACTTTCTTTTTATCGACGGTCATCGTGTCGGCTCCTTTCAAATATGCTTTGAACTTTCCACGTTTCCTTTTAACCAAAATCCAGTGGTTTCTGGTTTTAATGAATGAGTAAACTTTAAACCCGTTAATAATGGAGAGTGTTCGGCTGATGCAGCAACCTAATAAATAGAAATGTACCAGCATGTGCCAATTGAAATTTCCAAATTCACTCAAAAAACAAAATACCTTTAAAGAAAAAACTTCTCCATTATATAGAGAAGTTTTACCATAGTGCTGCTACATGTTCGAACCAAATTTTCTTAAGCTGTTCGGTAAACATCGGAGTATGTTCTACTATTGTCTGGGCAATAAAAGAATTATCGAGGGCGTTCTGGACAAAAGCAATTGGTAACAGAGCTCCCAGCGACAATAGGAGGAATAAAATGAGATAAGTTTCGATGAAGCCAAGTAATCCTCCTAGCAACCCATTCAATGTTTTCAAGATAGGCAAATCAGCAACAAAGTCTAGCATAGAAGCAATAATTTGCATGATAATTTTTACTGCAAAAAATAACAGGGCAAATGCTACGGCATTATAGAACGCTGTCTCCAAAGGCAAATTTTCCAGAAATATCGCCCACTGGGTTCCTTCGGGCAAATCAGGATATGGTATCCATAACCTTAAACGGTCTGCAAATGTATCGTAATATAGGACTGCAACGACAAAAGCGGCTATAAAACCGACGATGTGGAACAGTTGCAGGATAAACCCTCTTCGCAGTCCGTTTAATATTCCAAAAATCAACAGAATAATAAGTATTAAATCAGTCATCTTGTTTTCGTTCCTTTTCTTTGATGTTTTTCAGTTCTTCTAATATTTTATTGTGTTCTTCCTTTAAGGCTATGTAATCGTTCATGGTATTTACAGCAGTGAGCACTGCCAGCCTGGATGTGTCCAACGACCGATTGGAGGCCTGGATTTCTCTCATTTTCTGATCGACCATGCTCGCTACAAGTTTCACACGTTTGGATGATTCTTGACCAACGATTGTATATGATCGGTTGAAGATTTCAACCGTTGTCCGTTTTTTTTCTTTGTCTGACTGGGACACACTGATCCCCCCTAACAATAAAATCCTAAAATTCATATTAACACGAAGCTCAAAAATAAGGAAACCAAACCTATCCTGATAATAATAGGTTCTGTCTTATTCTGTCGTCTGTTATACTAATTTTATCATAAATTGGCAACTACATATTGTCAGATTGCGAGGAATCATATGGGACAAGTTGTTTTGAAATTGACAAAAGACAAAATCCAGGAAATGAAATCACATTATAAAAATCAGCTGGCACCAAGCATACCACAAGCTGCAGTGTTCGTAGCTAAGACCCCATATAGTACAATTACTGCCTACCAGTCAGGCAAAGTTTTGTTTCAAGGGAAAGATCCAGAAAAAGAAGCTGCTCAATGGGGGCTGACCAACACTTCAAATACAAGAGAAAAGATTACTAAGCCTGTACATGAATTCCATCCACCTGAAACGTTATTTCATAGCTCTCATATTGGTTCTGATGAAGCTGGAACTGGTGATTATTTCGGTCCTATCACAGTGGCCGCGGCTTATGTAAAAAAAGAACATGTGGCATTATTGAAAGAGTTAGGAGTTAAAGACTCTAAACACCTGACGGATGAGGTCATAAGGAAAATTGCTAAGGATATTCTCCATTTGGATATACCCTACACATTACTAAAACTCAATAACAGGAAGTATAACCAGTTACAAGCAAAGGGTTGGAGTCAGGGAAAAATGAAAACAATGTTACACCACCACGCCCTTGAAAAACTCCTCGAAAAAATACAGCCTGAACACCCTGAAGGTATTTTGATTGATCAATTCTCCCAACCAAATGTATACAAACGCCACCTTGCAACAGAAGGAAACAAACTCCAGGAAAATGTTTATTTCATGACTAAAGCGGAGAGCTATTCTATTGCTGTTGCAGCGGGATCAATCCTTGCAAGGGCCAGTTTTGTCAAAGCTATGGAAGACATTTCCAAAGAGCTGAGAATGGATATTCCAAAAGGTGCGTCCCAAAAAGTGGACAGGGCAGCAGCAGCAGTTATCAGTAAATTCGGAAAAGCCAAACTTCAGGACGTAGCAAAAGTCCACTTTGCTACTACACAAAAAGCAGATAAATTTCTTTAAAAAGAAGTGGAAGCGTCTTGCACACCCTTGACCAGCTTAAAAACAAGCTGAAGGGAATCAGCTGTAAAACGTTATTTACCCATCCATTTTTATAATTTCTAGACAGCAATAAAAAAGTGATTTTCTTTTTAATCAAAGAAAATCACTTTTTTTAATTGGCTGTGTTGATTCCACAATAAGCGATCGGTGGTGACGCCTGAGGGACCAGTGCGAGCCGAAAATTCACTTGGTCAAGCGACCTTCTTGACCAAGAAGGCTTGAGGCCGTGCCCGCGGCAAGCATCCACCGACAAGCGATTCTTGAGAATCAACCTAAGACTTTAACAACTCTTTTAATTATAAAGGAACTTTCATTAGCCTCATAGCTTCCTAGTGGCTCATAACATTTCCATTTAATACAGACTATCCTCTTAATTCAGCCAGATGCTTCTCTTTGACTGCATCGAGGATTTTTTTATGAGCTTTTTCAACTTCTTCATCTTTGAGTGTACGATTCGGATCCATATACAACAGACTATAAGCAATTGATTTTTTACCATCCTGCAAATGTTCACCTTGATAAACGTCAAAAATCTCCACATCTTTAATCAGCGGGCTTCCTGCTTCTAAAATAGTGGTGGTGATAGCTCCTGCTTGCTGGGATTCATCGACTACCAGTGCAATGTCTCTTTTGATAGAAGGGAATCTTGGAATTGCCTGAAAAGCTTCTTCTTTTTGGTATTGTTTGAACATTTTTTCTGCATTCAGATCGAACACATAGGTTTCCTTCAAGTCAAGCTCCTGCTGAAGCTTTGGATGCACCTGACCAAAGAAGCCTATGGTTTCACCGTTCAGTAATACTTCAGCAGTTCGACCCGGATGCATATCAGGATACCTTGAAGCGTGATACGTTAGAGGAATATCAAGCTTTTCAGCCAGCCCTTCTATAATCCCTTTAACAACATAGAAGTCAATCGCTTTCTTTTCCTGCTGCCATGGATGAACATGCCAGTTGCCCGTCATAGCACCGGCTAATCGCAGCTGTTCTTCCGGCTGCTTGGTTACGTGTTCTTCTTCACTAATGAAAACACTTCCCAGTTCATAATAAGCAAGATCATTCTGTTTCCTTGCAACATTATAGGAAAGTGACGCGAGGAGCTCCGGAAGAATACTCAAACGGAGATGGCTGTGTTCCTCACTCATCGGCATGGCAAGCCTCACAGGAGATTTCGCACGGTCAGCCACTTCCCGGCTTGTAAGCTGGCTGGCCCGGCTTTCCCTGGTTAAAGAATACGTAATTGTTTCATTAAGACCCGCACCTTCGAGATAAGCTTTTACTTTTCGTTTCAGCTGCTGATAAAGAGTAAGTCCGCCTGCTTGGGACTCACCTTCTGGCAGCGTGAATGGTAAGTTATCATACCCATAAATTCGGGCAACTTCTTCCAGCATATCTTCAAAGAGGTACACATCACCTCTGCGCGTTGGCACGATAACCTTAAATGTGTCGCCATCCTGTTTGTAATCGAATTGCAGCCGTCTTAATATGTCTCCAATCTTTTCATTGGAAATCTCCGTTCCGAGACGGTTATTGATTCGAGTTGTTGTGATGTGCACTTCCTGTGGAGCCCGATCGAGTTCATCGAATTCTACTACTCCTTTTAACACTTTTCCTTGTGCATAATTTTCTAATAATTCACATGCTTTTTCCCCTGCACGTCTTACACGGTTAGGATCAACACCTTTTTCAAAACGTGTACTTGCTTCACTTCTCAACCCATGATCCTTTGAGGAAGTACGGACGGCAGCCGGATTAAATAAAGCAGCTTCCAAAAGAATGGTTTGGGTGTTATCGTCCACTTCTGAGTCAGCACCACCCATTACTCCCGCAATTGCCACAGGTTCTTTTCCATTTGTTATGACCAGGTGATCTTCGTTTAATGACCGTTCTTGATCATCGAGAGTAGTAATTTTTTCCCGGTTTTCTGCACGTCTGACGACTACTTCCGATGAGCCGAATTTCTCCAGATCAAAAGCATGCAGCGGCTGCCCATATTCGAGCAATACATAGTTAGTAATATCAACGACATTATTGATAGGGCGTACTCCTGAGGCAATCAAGCGGTTCCTGATCCACAGAGGAGACGGACCAACCTTGACATCCTTAATCACAAACGCCCCGTAATAAGGATTGAGGTCGGGTGCATCCACTTTTACCGATATATGTTCAGAGGCACGCTCAGTGATCGGGTGGACTTCTTCCTCAGCAGGCGTGAATGGCTGGTCCAGAATCGCCGCCACTTCATACGCAACTCCGAGCATACTTAAACAATCTGCACGATTTGGGGTAAGACCAAGTTCAATGATTACGTCGTTTAAGTTCAAAAGGGGGACAGCATCCGCCCCAATCTCAACGTTTTCCTGAAAAACGAAAATTCCATCAGTAAATTCTTTTGGTACATCCTTCTCATCGATTCCCAACTCCTGAAGGGAACATATCATTCCGTTCGATTCTACGCCACGGAGTTTTGCTTTTTTAATTTTGAAGTTGCCAGGCAAGACAGCACCAGGCTTTGCGACCACCACTTTTTGCCCTTCTGCAATATTCGGGGCACCACAAATGATCTGTAATATTTCATCGCTGACATCTACCTTACATAGACTTAATTTATCTGCATTAGGATGCTGTTCACAGCTTAGCACATGACCTACTACGACATTTTCCAATTTTTCGGCAACGGGAATAACGCTTTCCACCTCTATACCGGTTTTAGTGATCAGTTCCGCCAGGTCTTCTGGGGTATGTTCATCAATATCTACATATTGTTTCAGCCAATTAAGTGAGACTAACATGATTCAGACACTCCTTTAAACTTTATGGTATTGTTTCAAGAATCGGATATCGTTGGTATAGAAATGACGGATATCATCCACTCCATACTTAAGCATAGCGATACGCTCCGGCCCCATGCCAAATGCAAAACCGGAGTAAACGTCCGGATCATACCCTGCCATTTCAAGTACATTCGGATGCACCATACCAGCACCAAGAATTTCAATCCACCCTGTTCCTTTACATACTGAGCAGCCTTTTCCGTCACAGACTTTACAGGAAATATCCATCTCGACAGAAGGCTCCGTAAATGGGAAAAAGCTTGGTCTTAGACGAATATCGCGTTCTGAACCGAACATCTGCTTGGCAAAAGTGTTCAAAACCCCTTTCAGGTCGCTCATCCTGACGTTTTTGTCAACGAGCAGGCCTTCTACCTGTGTGAACTGGTGGGAATGTGTAGCATCATCCGTGTCTCTCCGATAAACTTTACCAGGGCAAATCATTCGCACAGGTTCGCCATCCTTCTGCTTCATTGTCCTCGCCTGTACAGGAGATGTGTGGGTCCGCAGCAAAAGCTCTTCTGTAATATAAAAAGAGTCCTGCATATCACGTGCTGGATGACCTTTCGGAAGATTCAAAGCTTCAAAATTATAATAATCGGTCTCTACCTCAGGACCTTCTTTTATTTCAAAGCCCATACCGATGAACAAATCCTCAATCTCTTCCAATATATTAGTCAACAGATGGGGACCGCCAACCTGTACAGGTCGACCCGGAAGAGTGACATCCAGCTTTTCTTCTTCCAATTGCTTATCTAAGGCAGCTTCTTCAAGGGAATTTTGCTTTGAATCAATGGCATCCTGGATGTGCTCGCGTACTTCATTTGCTAATTGCCCAATTACAGGACGTTCTTCTTTGGATAGTCTCCCCATTCCTCTGAGCACTTCGGTAATTGGCCCCTTCTTACCTAGATATGCAACTCGTACATCCTGCAATGCCTTAGTATCTTCTGCCAGCTGAACTTTCTCCAGGGCTTCCGTTTCTAATTCCTTCAATTGTTCTTTCATGTTCTCTTCCTCCTTCTTCTAACTACTTTTAAAGAACCACTTACTTTATCAAAATAAAAAAGCCCCATCCCTGGTAAAAGGGACGAGACTTTTGCCTCCGCGGTACCACCCTTGTTGATGCACCTTACGTGCACCCACTCATGCTTGATAACGGACTGGACGTCCGGAACACCTTTATAGTTGGTGTCAGCTCCAGAGTGAAGGTTCAATGGCCACCACGATGGGAGTGCTCGCAGTCCATGGCACTCCTTCCCTGTATCGTTTCTGTGAACATCTACTGACTCGTTCATAGCTGTTCAATTATTCCGATATGACTATCTATATATTATAGAAAATGAATCGAGTGCTTGCAAGACTATTTTTTCATATGGTACATCAGTATACCAGCTGCAATAGCGACATTTAATGATTCAGCCTTGCCGTAAATCGGTATATAAACGCTTTTATCGGCAAGTTTTAACAGTTCTTCCCGGATTCCGGCGCCTTCATTCCCAACAATCAACGCTGATTTTTCCGGGACGGTGAGCTTCTTGTAAGGACTTGCATCTTTCAAGGCTGAGGCCCAAATTGTTAAGCCCTGTTTCTTTAAATGAGGAATCCATTCCTCCAGTGTTCCCTGCTGGATGGGAAGATGAAACAATGATCCTTGCGTTGCCCTGATGACTTTTTCATTAAACACATCAACGGAACCTTTTCCTATTATAACACCATCAAAGCCAGCCGCATCAGCCGTTCTGATCAAAGTACCAAGATTCCCAGGGTCTTGTACACCGTCTGTAAGGAGGATATTTTCAAGAGAAGAAAATTCGAAATGCTTCACCTCGATTATAGCTGCAATACCCTGTGGAGTTTCTGTTTCTGTGATCGCCGAAAAAACATCATTAGAAACGTGTGTGATCTTATTGGTAAATCCTTTCCAATCCACAGGGAAGCTGGTATCTTCCCTCACTATGAGCTCCACTATTTCCCATTCACTTTGAAACGCTTCCTCAACAAGATGGAAACCTTCAACTATAAAATGCTTCGCAGCTTCCCGGTATTTCTTTTTTTTCAACTTATTCCATTGCTTTACTTTTTGATTTTGTATGGAAGTTATCATCATTTTACCTCTTTTTTCAACATCTTATTAGTCCATCATACATATTTCTCTTTCTAAAGGTCAAACTAATGTTAGAAATTAGTATAATAAAGGAGAGTAAACCATGAATTTGAATTTAAGAGAAGCAATTCTGTCTAATATTTCCGGCAACAGCTCCGAACAAATTGAAGCGACAATCGTAGATGCTATCCAAAAAGGGGAAGAAAAAATGCTTCCTGGTCTTGGTGTTTTGTTCGAATTGCTCTGGCAGGAGTCAAGTGAGCAGGACAAGCAGGAAATGCTTGAAGCGCTTGAACAAAGTGTCCAAAATAAACCTCAATAAATAGTTAGAGGTATGCTCCTGCTAATCTTCACCTGGTCAATTTTTTTATACAATCCAAATATAAAGCCGTCTCCCTAAAGGGGGACGGCTTTTGTATGTCAGCTGAATGTTATTTCTTTCACTGTATCCGCATCAAGCTTCTTGATTACTTCCACAATCAATTTCACTGCATTCTCAAAATCATCCCGATGAAGCATTGCTGCATGGGAATGAATGTATCGGGTAGCAATAGTAATGGAAAGTGCCGGCACTCCGTTATGAGTCAGATGGATAGCACCTGAATCCGTTCCACCGCCTGCGATAGAATCAAACTGGAATGGAATTTCTTTTTCTTCTGCCGTGTCAACGACAAAGTCGCGCAGCCCCTTATGGGAAACCATCGATGCGTCGTAAAGAATAATCTGAGGTCCGTCCCCCATCTTACTTGACGCATCCTTGTCTGAAACGCCTGGTGTATCGCCAGCAATACCAACATCGACTGCAAACCCGATGTCTGGATTGATGGAGTGAGCTGAAGTACGAGCACCTCGAAGGCCAACTTCCTCCTGGGCAGTACCTACTCCATAAACGACGTTTGGATGTTTTGCGTCCTTAAGT
The DNA here is from genome assembly GCF_016908295.1 of Thalassobacillus pellis. Lineage (GTDB taxonomy): Bacteria > Bacillota > Bacilli > Bacillales > Halobacillaceae > Thalassobacillus > Thalassobacillus pellis. The sequence continues at coordinate 106,172 of NZ_JAFBDO010000009.1, read as the reverse complement.
TGTTTCAGTACCTCAATGGCAATCGCACAACCGATGCGGTTATCCCATGCTTTGGCAAGGAGCATTTTTTCATTCTTCATTTGAGTGAACTCAAAATAAGGTACGATAGAATCACCAGGACGTACCCCGAATTCTTTTGCTTCCTCTCTGCTGGAGGCACCAATATCAATGAACATATCCTTGATTTCCACCGGTTTTTTGCGCGCATCTGCCGGAAGGATATGCGGAGGCTTGGATCCTATTACCCCGGTGACGTCTCCTTCACGAGTCATGATAGTGACACGCTGTGCCAGCATGACCTGACTCCACCAGCCGCCAACCGTCTGGAAATAAATATAACCGTGATCATCAATTCTTGTTACCATAAAACCGACCTCATCCAAATGTCCAGCAACCATGACCTTAGGCCCGTTCTCTTCGCCGACTTTCTTTGCGATCAAACTGCCCAGATTGTCTGTAAACACTTCATCCGCATAAGGAGTGATGTATTTTTCCATTACATCACGTGCTTCTTTTTCATGACCCGGAATTGCTTTTGCATCTGTAAGGTCCTTCAACATGGTCAATGTTTCATCTAACTTAGCCATATGTAACTTTCCCCCTTCAAATTATTCACTTTTCCATTATATCTTTTTTACGGATAATTCACAAAAATTAGATGATTTCTCAATATCCGGTATCCTGTCTTTCATAGTTGACATTGTTTTTATCACAATAAGCCTTCACTATATCGTGCTCTGAAAATCCCAGGCCCATACCCAGCTTCAAAAATTGGTTGAACATTTCCTGATAATAATGCTCAGAAGCATTTGTTTTAAATGCGACGATATTTTCAAAAGTGTTATGAAATTCTGTTGTCAAATCTTCTCCGTCCTTCACTGACTTTGGCTCATAACGCACCCCAAGTTCCAATCCAAGCGAAAGGATGAAATGTAGCCCGTCCACATATTCTTCTAGAATTACTGACTTTTCACTTGCTTTCTTCTTACTCCAGAATTTAAAACAGCGTGTTTCATTAGCCAGTTCCCCTAGTTCGACCAGGAGAGCCATAACCTTCCTGTCGAACAGATCGTGATCTTCCAATTGTTGCTTTTCTTCAATATAGCGATCCAATTTTTCCTGCATCGCAAAAAGAGATTTCCATTCCATCATTTAACATCCTTTCACTGGTGCTGCAATTAATTTATACTGATTTTTCATTTTTCTATTATAAATGTATCATTTTATGAAACCAAAAGGGAATGTCATACGTAAATGAAGTAATTTAAGGAACGCAGGGGGATAAATCCATGGTTGTACTACTGTTCAGACTGCTAATTCTGATCGCAGTCATTTTCTTGATATATACCGCTTATAAATATTGGACAAGTCCCAGAAGAAAGCTGGATATTGCAACAACTAATAAGGTGTTTTACTTCCATGATGATATTCAAAATACAAAGCATAACTTTCTGGTAACTTATAAGGGGCATGTTTTTGAAGGGGAAAAGTATCTGGGCACCACCGAGAAAGCGTTTGAAGTCGTCAATATTAATGTATCCGCCAAAAACCCGAACACGATAAGAGGTCTGGAGCGGGAGGATATGTACTTCCTGGAAAAAGAGATACTAATCCGTTACCCCCATGCCGAAATTGAATGGAAATACCCTTTGAACCGGCTATTAATACAAAATGTTGTCGATGAAAGAAAAGACCCGCCCTTTTAACAGTAGCGGGTCTTTTCATGTATTAGGTTGGAAAAAATCATTCCAGGAGAGGATGTATTGCTTCCGGCGAAATAAAAAGGTGATGATTCCGAGCATAACCATAAATACAACCATCATGGGAATGGAAATTTTGGAAAGCCACTGCCCAACAGTCGTATACACAAACGCCAGCGGAAGGTTGGAGACAAAGGATGCTCTTACATATTCTTTAAAATCAGTACAGATTTCAATCAAACACAATGATAACAAGTGAAAATGGATAAAAGGAACAAGCCTCAAGACGGCTACCTGTCTCACTGTCAAAGAAGTATTCTTTTTCAGCATCTTATTCTTCAACCGTGTCAGCCTTTTCCACACTCCGGGAACTCCTTTAATAATCCTGTAGAATATCGTGCTAGATAAGGTTATTCCTATGACGGAATAAATCGTACCTGCTATGGCACCAAACAGCACTCCCCCTGAAATACACAATAAGACAACAGGTAAAAACAATAATGGACGAAACAGGTGAAAAGCAATGAATAAGAGCGGGGCATACCATCCACTGATCTCTAGCCAACCCACAAATCCCATTGCGAATTGCTCCATATTTACCCCCTCCTGACTAACATTCTATGAGCAGGAAAGAAGCAATATAACGTTTGGACAAGCACGTAATCCGGTTTATTTTACACGGGCACAAAAAAACGGCGGACTGAGCGAGACCACTGAAAAGTTCTTTCTAATCCGGAAGAGCTTTTAAAGTTTGTTGTTGATTCTCACGTATCGCTTAGCAATGAATGCTTGCCCGGGCACGGCTTTAAGCCTTCTTGGTCAGGAAGATCACTTGACCAAGTATATCTTCGGCTTGCGCTGTTCCCGCAGGCGTCACCACCAAACGCTCGTTGTGGAATCAACAGAGGTAAAATGAAAAAGAGTGATTTTCCTTGATTTGAGGGGGGAAAGTTACTTTTATTTATAACAAAAGCAGCCGGCTGGAACGATTTTATCGTCCATCCGGCTGTTTTTTTAGTCCATAACTCAAAAAGTCAGCAGTTCTTCGCCGTTTTTTCAATATCCCAGGGAGGTAAATAACCTTTTTACAGCGGGTTCCCTCCAGCTCCAGCGCCTACCCCCTCGAGGTCTTAAGCCGATCCCCTCTGTGACATAAAGCGTCACGGCGAGGCTTGGCTTAAGCTTGTCGGGGGTGTACGAGGCGCTTACGCTTTTGGACTTTAATTACTTTGCTCTGTTTCCCTTTTACCCGGAGCGAACCAGCCAATCAAAGCAATGGCAACTAATACTCCGTAGAATGTAAGCGTCCAGGCGGTACTGTGGGCAAAATGTTTATCCAGCACTCCTACATCCTCATGCGATAACGTGATGACAGCAAGCTTGACACCAACCCAGGCAACGATCGCATAAGCAGTTGTTTCAAGAGCAGGCCGCTTCTCCAGAAGCTGAACAAACCAGGTTGCTGCATACTTAATAAGGACCAAACCGGCAATACCGGCGATAACAACTACCATAAATTTACCGCCGTCCATACCTCCAAATTCAGGGAATGGAGAATTAGGAAGGGCAAGTGCCAGTGCTACTGCGGCTAATATGGAATCGATCGCAAATGCAACATCAGCCAGACCGATCTTAGCGACAGTCGGCCAGAAACCTTTCCCTGCCGCTTCCTCCTCCACTTCCTCTTCAATGTTCTCATTTTCTTTACCAAACTTAGCAGTGACCAGATGCTTTCCGCCTAGGTAGATGAGATATAAGGCACCGATAGCCTGTACCTGCCAGACATTTGCAATAAATGAAATAGCAAATAAAGCAGCAAAGCGGAACACAAAGGCCATGATTATCCCATAATTGATTGCGCGTTTTTTCTGATCACCCGGCAGGTGCTTAGCAATGACAGCCAATACCAGGGCGTTGTCTGCTGATAACAATCCTTCCAGTCCAATAAGTATCAATAAAGTCCAAGCATATTCCAACCAAATTGAATCCAAGTTAATTTCTCCTTTCTGAAAATAAAAATAGAGGCTATCACCATGTTAGTATGGCAAATGGCCCCTAAAAAATATAAAGACCTTTACCAATCATGGCAAAGGTCTTGCTAACAACGTCAAAGTCGCCAGTAATGCCGAGAGCTGATCCGCTCTGGAATGACGACATTACTGTAAAAGCTACTCCCCTTTTTCAACTATTAAAATATATCAATGCTTTGCATCAAAGTCAAGAAAAAACCGTTTCCTAAGAGGAAACGGTTTGGAAACGTTCTATTTAAGCGCAGACTTTGCTTTCTCGGCAAGGCTTGCGAAACCTTTTTCATCAGTAACTGCAAGATCAGCAAGAATCTTACGGTTCACTTCAATTCCTGCAAGTTTGAGGCCATGCATCATACGGCTGTATGAAATATCATTCATACGAGCAGCAGCATTGATTCGCGCAATCCACAGTTTGCGGAAATCGCGTTTTTTCTGACGACGGTCACGGTAAGCATACTGACCAGACTTCATTACTTGTTGTTTTGCTGTTTTGAAAAGTGCATGTTTTGAACCATAATAACCTTTTGCTAATTTAAGGACACGTTTACGACGTTGGCGTGTCACTGTTCCACCTTTTACACGTGGCATAGTAAATCCCTCCTATTTTGGATCCATAATTCTTGATGTGATTATTTTTTCGGCAGTAATTGCGCGATACGCTTCAAGTCGCCTTTAGAAACAAGAGCAGCCTTACGCAATTTACGTTTTTGCTTTTGGCTCTTATGAGCGAACATATGGCTAGTAAACGCGTGGGAACGCTTCACTTTTCCAGTACCTGTTTTTCTGAATCTTTTTTGAGAACCTTTATGGGTTTTCATTTTTGGCATGAGTAGTTCCTCCTTCTGCTTCATTCAAAGTTTGCTTATTTCTCATTTAATGGTGCCATCATCAAGAACATGCTGCGGCCTTCCATTTTTGGCTTGGTTTCCACCTGAGCGATATCCTTACATTCCTCAGCCATACGCTCAAGTACCTTTTGGCCAAGCTCCTTATGGGTAATCGCACGTCCACGGAAACGGACAGAAGCTTTTACCTTATCACCTTTTTCAAGGAATTTGCGGGCGTTACGCAGCTTCGTATTAAAGTCATGCTCTTCAATTCCAGGGCTTAGGCGCACTTCTTTAACCTTGATGGTTGTCTGTTTTTTGCGGGCCTCTTTTTCTTTCTTTTGCTGCTCGAAACGGTATTTACCGTAATCCATGATCCGACAGACAGGCGGTTTTGCATTTGGTGCCACCAGAACCAGGTCAAGATTCGCGTTCTGAGCGATTTCCAGTGCCTCTTGACGTGATTTTACACCAAGTTGGTCACCATTGTTATCAATGAGTCGTACTTCTCTTGCTCGTATCTTCTCATTAACGTTCATATTATCTTTGCTAATAACCAGCCACCTCCAAAATTTATTAGGAAAATAGTGAGATCTGTCATCGACAAGTCAGTTTTAAACCAATAAAAAAAGTGTCGGTACATAACAATGCACCCACACGTATCCCAATCGAGTTCAAAAAGGATTAGTGACCTGCCAACTGCTGTCATAGCGTCGATCAGGTGAGAAGCGGGTGCTTCTACTTGTCTCAGATCCGTTCTTCTGTTCACCTAAAATATACTATCATGGTTATATGGGACTGTCAAGGGTTAATAGTACGAGAGCCGGCAAACAGCTATACTGAGATTAACGAAAAATTTCTCTTTTGTCAAAATCAGAAGTAAAAGAGGAAATCTCCCTCATTTTTAGGGGGAGATTTCGCCAATATCATTTATTCAATAATTTTTGTTCAATTTCATTCTTTATTTCTGATTTGAAGGTAGATAAAGATTTAGTTTCAGAGTCTTTTTCCCCGTATCTGCGGACATTGACTCCGTTATTCTCCATCTCTTTATCCCCAACAACAAGAGCGAAAGGTACTTTCTGAACTTGGGCTTCCCTGATCTTATAACCGATTTTTTCATCACGCTCATCAACTTCCACGCGGACGCCTGCGTGACGAAGTTCATCTTCCACTTTTTTAGCGTAATCTAAATGGGCATTTGCAGACACTGGAATAATTTTAACCTGAACTGGGGCAAGCCATGTCGGAAAAGCCCCTTTGTATTCTTCGATTAAGAAAGCGACAAAACGTTCCATTGTCGAAACGACACCCCGGTGAATAACAACAGGACGATGGTCTTTTCCATCTTCACCCACATAAGTCAAATCGAACTTTTCAGGTAAATGGAAATCAAGCTGTACGGTTGATAGAGTTTCGTCTTTACCAAGGGCAGTCTTGACCTGTACGTCAAGTTTAGGGCCATAAAATGCTGCTTCCCCTTCAGCTTCCACGTAATCCACATCAAGTTCCTCCATAGTTTCCTTCAGCATCGCCTGGGCTTTTTCCCACATTTCATCATTGTCGACGTACTTTTCCTTATCCTCTGGATCACGGTAGGAAAGTCGGAAATAATAATCGCCGATGCCAAAGTCCCGGTATACAGCCTGAACAAGATGGACCACACGGATGAATTCCTCTTTAAGCTGATCCGGGCGACTGAAGATATGCGCATCGTTCAATGTCATCGCTCTAACACGTTGTAACCCTGCGAGCGCTCCAGACATTTCATGGCGATGCATTGTTCCCAGCTCAGCAATTCGCACTGGCAGATTTCGATAACTATGCAGCTGATTTTTATAAACCATCATATGGTGAGGGCAGTTCATCGGACGAAGCACTAGATCTTCATTATCCATTTCCATCACCGGAAACATGTCATCTTGATAATGATCCCAGTGACCGCTTGTTTTATATAGATCGACACTCCCCAATACCGGAGTATAAACATGATCATATCCAAGCCGTTCTTCAAGGTCGACAATATAACGTTCAATTGTTCTGCGGATGGTTGCCCCTTTTGGCAGCCATAGCGGAAGACCTTGGCCGACTTTTTGGTTCACAGTGAAAAGCTCTAGTTCTTTTCCAAGCTTACGATGGTCCCGTTCTTTCGCCTCCTCCAGCATACGGAGATATTCATCAAGCTGTCCTTGTTTTTCAAAGGCTGTCCCGTAAATTCGCTGGAGCATCTTGTTGTTACTATCACCACGCCAATAAGCACCCGAAATGCTCAGCAGCTTGAATATTTTGATTTTACTCGTCTGAGGTACATGAACCCCACGGCACAAATCAAAAAATTCTCCTTGCTTGTAAATAGTCACCTGTTCTCCTTCCGGAATATCATCTATCAGCTCCAGTTTCAAATCATCGCCTGCTTCCCGGTACATTTCCTTTGCTTCTTCCCGGGAAACTTCGATCCGTTCTACTTCCAGATTTTCATCAACAATGCGCTTCATTTCTTTTTCTATTTTTGGTAGATCCTCCGGGCTTAAGGCTTCCTCCATATCTATATCGTAATAGAAACCATTCTCGATGACTGGCCCTACTCCCAGTTTCACATCCCCATAAAGCCTTTTCAGCGCTTGAGCCATCAGGTGAGCAGTAGAGTGCCGCAGAACTTCCAAGCCTTCCGGGTTTTTATACGTGATGATTTCAATCTCACCATTTTGTTCAATGGGACGGCGTAAGTCGTAAGGTTCCCCATCCAACTTGATCGCCAGTGCCTGCTTCTTCAGGCCGGGAGAGATGTCTCCAGCGATTTCTTCCCCTGTTGTCCCTTTTGGGAATTCCTTTTTATTTCCGTCTGGAAAAATAATGTTGATTTGTTCAGACATTTTACACACTCCTTATTTTAAGTTGTCACGATTACCATCACCGAAGGGCTTACCAAGCTTTCCTATCAGTAACAGATGTTCAGAGCTTATTTAAAAACTAAAAAACGCCCATCCCTCTGCATATATAGCAAAGGGACGAGCGTTGACTCGTGGTTCCACCCAATTTTCCGCAAAAAAGGCTGCGGCTCTTCCTATCTTTAACGCAGACGGTACGCTCCCAGCTACTTATTCTTTCACAGAGAGTGTTCAAAGGTGGTGAACGGCAGTCCGTGTGGAGGAAGCTTTCAGCCGGTGACTTCCCTCTCTTTTCCATCGTCATCTGTCGTCCGTGTCCTTATCTTAACAGTGATGATATTTAGATATGTACGTATTATAGCTGTAGTCATCCTAGAAATCAAGCCTATTTTTATTGCATTGGCGAAGTGTGTTTAAATGGAAATGCGCTTAACGGTTTATAAATCGCTTTTTCCTGGAATATATTAATGATTGTTTGTATCTTGGGCTCAGACGGGTCGTTCCCATAAATGTACAGCTTTTCCGGCACATAAATCATTGTCGGAGCTATACTATGGTCATCTGCGTCTCCCGAGATGAACCTTACCGGCTCGGTTCTTAACAGCGCTTTTATTTCCATTTTTGTCAGTAACTTCCCATTGGAAAGATAAAAATGAAATTGTTTTTTTTGCAGTAAATGCAATTCCTTTACACGCGGTGGCTTTGCTGCCACATAACGGCGTATTGATTCCACCCACAATTGATAATCCTCTTCCCGTTTAAATTCATCAATTGCCGATCCAATGTAATCGAGAAGTAATGGACGCAGGGATTGTAAACAAAACGGCATTAAACCACTGAAATCCACTACACCGGATTCATGGACATGTTGATGAAAGAAATCTCTCATTACATTTCTATATGCCGGCAGGTCAACTCCGAGCTTTCTTCGCTGCTCTGCATCGTTTAACCAATCACATATTTCCAAAATTCGCCCGATTTCATCGGGATCCTGATAATAATAATGGGAACGGACCAACTGTTCATACCATTTAGGCACCCGATGCTTGTCCACAATTGTTATCAATATATCAATCAGTATCTCCTTTTCCACCTTGTCCCATTCTTCGCCGCTAAGCGCGACTTGATTTCCACCTTTATTATCACCTTTCCATTGCACTTGAAACTTTGCCCCTTGCTGCATGACGAAATCACAAAAGGAAATAGTCTCCTGTCTCGATAAAAAAAAGAAACGTATCATATCTGACCTGATCCCCCTCACAACAATCAATCTACTTCATTTATATGGTCAGGGGGATGAAAAAATGCCCGTACAGTTTTGGAAAAGTGTACGGGCTGGTGATTTAATGTCTTCTATTTTTTCCGTAAAGAGGGACTACTTCACTGACTTGCCTGACTCGTTCGATAATTCGAGAGGCTTTGACCAGTTCCACATCTCCTCTGGTACTTGTTGTAAACACTTCCTGCAGCTCTTTTAAGCTATAATTGGATGTGAAGAATACCGGCAGGCGCTCCATCATGCGATACTGTAAAATGGAACCTAACACCTCGTCACGAAACCATGCTGATTGAGATTCGGCACCAATATCATCAAGCATAAGTACTGGTACGGATTTGAATGCCTCTATTTTGCTGTTCAGGGAATCATCTTTAATGGAAGATTTCATTTCTCTGACAAATTCCGGCATATATATGATCATAGAAGCAATGTTTTTCTCGCTCAGCCGGTTGGCTACCGCTCCCAGAAAATAGGTTTTCCCGACTCCAAATGGTCCATGGAAATACAAACCCTTTGCAGGCAGTTCATCTTTTATATTTTCTAAATAGGCAACCATTCTTTCAATGGCTTCCGATCGTTTCTCCTCTTCGAGGTCCACCCGATCTAATGATGCTTCCAATATTTCTTTTGGCATATAGAGGCTTTTCACCAAAGATTGCTGTTTACGTTGCTGGTCTTCCCTTAATTTTCGAGGACACTTATCATAGGCAATGTGCACGTGTGACCCTTCTACATTAATATGGGGGACATGCCCTGGCAGCACATTGATACACTCACTGAGGGATGGACACTTCTCACAGCGTTTTGATTGGCTGTGATATTCATAAATCTTCATCAACTGGCGCTCTATTGCCTCATCATCCAATGATGGGTGCTGTTTTTTCAAAGCTGCGACTTCAGGAGAGGCCATCAGCTGCTGTTTAATTTTTATGAAATGACCCTTGAAGTTTTTGTTCTCCCGCATCCATTTTTTCAGCGAGGATTGTATGGATTCCATTATATATCCCACACCTTATCATTAATTTCCTTCATTCGTGATCCGCTTAATCCTTGCAGCAATTTCATCCTTAGTGCGATTAGCCTTACTCTCTGGTGCAGTTTCCTTGCTTTGGTCATTCATTTGATGATCCTTGAACCAATCTGGAATAATTTCTTTAGATACGCTCCTGGATCGATGTTTATTCCCTTTTCCCCACTGCTGATACTTCTGATGTTCAGCTTTTGCCATCGTCATTGCCTGCCTGACTGTGGTAACATTTTTCCTTGCCCAATGACTGGCGATTTTTCCTAAGTATGCTTTTGAAAGCTTCATATCTGTTTTCAGCAGTACATAATGAACAAGTACATTCATTACACCAGGGTTAAGTCCCTGCTCAGTCATAACATCACGTATTAGCTTTAGATCCTGGACAGAAGCTTCATTTCCACCGGCTACATCCTCGAGAAGCTCTCTTGGGGAGATGCGTTCAAGCATAGAGATGAATTGTTCTTCCTTAGAAGCGTGTGGATCAACCTGGTCATCTCTGTATACTTTGTCCCTTTTTTCCAGTACCTTCAAGGAAGAAACATTTCCTTTGTTAGGAGACATATCATGACACGCTTCTTTCAATTCTTCGATCATAAGCTGGTTTTCTTCATTAAGAGCCCATCCAATAGCTTTTTCAAGTTCCTGCGAGGATAAATCATACAAGGACGCCAGCTGTAGCATGACACGTTTGTTTTTTCCAGTGAGAATTTTTTCAGCTGGATACATCTTTTCCTGAAGGGACTGTTTAATCCAGGCAAAGTCTATCCTGTCATCCTCGAGCTTCGGTCCGACCGGATCTCTCAACCTCACAATATTCGATGCTTCTTCTTTCTTATTCTGGGTAAAAGCGGGTCCGGATATTTGGTAGCCATGAAATATTTCATCAAAGGACGCAGTCACATTTTCAGCAGTATCGACAGGGAACTTATCCTGGGTGAAGCTGCTCTTAAGCTTTGCGTATTTATCGTTACCCAGCTCATGATACAAAAGCAAGGAAAGCATATCGTCATTAAAAAATAATTCCGGTGAAAAAGGGGGCTGCAATTCATATATATAAATGGTACTTGTATCTGATTTTGATGAATAGGTCTGCATCAAACCGATAGCTTCCAATTTCCTGCGTGATTCATAGACTTGATCTAAAGGCAAAGTCATATATGTCATAAGTGTATGGTGTGTTTGTATCTCCTGATTCGTTGACAGATCGTATTCGCCAAGCAATGTACGATATAGTGCTACAGGATTATTACCGATGATCGGCTGATACAGATGAGATAAAGCAAGCTCGTAATCACGTGGTACCGGTCCGTTCAATTGGACGTAATACCCGTCCACCGGCAGCAGTTTGCCTATTGATTGACTCATTCCTTTCACCCCGTTTCCTCGTCATTTCTATGTAAAAAAAGAGTCCGGGAGCTGGATGGATGGTCACCGGAACTCAATCTTCTCGTTTAATCAAATCTTTCAATTCATCTAAAAACACATTTATATCTTTGAATTGGCGGTATACAGAAGCAAACCGAACGTAAGCTACTTCATCAACTTCTGACAACCGATCCATCACCATCTCGCCTATATCTTCACTTTCCACTTCGGAAGTTCCTCTGTTACGAAGTTCCTTTTCTACTTCTAAAGCAATTGTTTCAATTTCTTCCAAGGCTACAGGCCGTTTTTCACAAGCCTTAATTAAACCGCGCATTAATTTTTCACGGCTGAACTCTTCTCGTGTTCCTTCTTTTTTCACTACAATCAAAGGGACTTCCTCGAGACGTTCAAATGTGGTAAAACGGAAGCCGCACTTCTCGCATTCTCTGCGCCTGCGAATAGCTCTTCCTTCTTCAATCGGCCTTGAATCCAGCACTTTTGTATTTTTATATTGACAATTTGGACATCTCAATTTCGATCATCTCCAACACTTTTGTGCGTATCTATTCATGAAGCTTCTCGGCCATGGATGTTTCGATGTATGGCAGATTTTTTCTCAGCTCCCCGTTCAACTTAACTACCAAGTTCCTGCTGAACCCGAAATCAATGGGCGCAGCAGATTCGGTAGTTACAGAAAAGTCAACAGCAGTCCTGAAAGGTTTTACCATGATTATACTTGCCACAATAAAAGCCTTTCTTCTGTTTTTATAGTTTACGCTAATTTCACCGTGCTCTTCGGATACAGAGATGATCTTGTACTCATGTCCCTGAAACATATCCTCAACTGCCCGGAATGCCTTGTCCTTTGTTGTTTTGAAATAATGTGTACGTAGTGCTTCGTCAATATGCTTTTCACGTGTTTCTGAATGACTTGTTAAATACTTAGAAAATAGTTTTTTCATCCTAAACTTCCCTTCTTCCCTCTATACCGTACGTCTAGTCATAATTTATTTTAACATGTTTTTACTTGAATCATAAATGTTCGTTAAAAAAAATGTAAATTTGCGACGAAATATGGAATGCAATAGGGTTTACAGCAGCAATGTAATCCGTTCACTCAGACAGGATGGCTGTTTTATTACATTTAATGTTACAGTAAGAAATCTTTAGCAAAAAAGCCACGCAGAACTATTTCCGCGTGGCCTCATTTACCTTATTCAAATTAAAGAGCTTTTGACTGATTCATTTCCACAGGACCCATTCCCCGTGGTACTTCTACACTTTCGTTGGTTTTCGCTTCTAATGCTTCCGCTATATAATCAGCAGCAACATTCGGATCAATCCGGTCGCCGCAAGTATAAACATCAATACTCGCATAGCCATGCTCTGGAAAACTGTGAATGGTCAAATGAGATTCAGATATAATAACTACTCCGCTTACGCCGTGTGGTGCAAATTTATGAAATGCCACTTCGCGGACTTCGGCTCCTGCTCTCAATGCAGCATCCACAAACACTTTTTCAATATATCCGATATCATTCAATTTAGCCATATTGCAGTTCCATAATTCTGCAATGACATGTCTTCCCATTGTATCCATAATCAGATATCCCCCTTTTACGGTTAAAGATCGACTTCCAAATGCTAAGGAAATAACTACCACGGGGGAAAGTTAGTCCAAAGAGGTCCTAACCCTTTGAGTAGCCATCTTATTGCAAGAATTCAGAAGTTCAAAAAAAGTATATATGGTTTCCCCAAATTTTGCAAGGTAATTATTCACTTTAAGTTTAGGACAATGCTTATTACCTATTTTTTCATTATAAACCATAAAAGGGGATGATTTCCAATAGATCAGGATACTTTAGCCTCTTCCTTTTCATACAGTTTACTGCCGACATGCTTTGCCAAATCTACGACACGGCAGGAATAACCCCACTCGTTGTCATACCAGGCGAGCACCTTCACTTTCCTATCTCCCATTACCATTGTCGAAAGCCCATCGATAATAGAAGAGTACTCGGAAGTTGTATAATCAATGGACACTAGCGGCTCCTCACTGTAATGTAGGATTCCATTCAACCCTCGTTCTGACAGGGAACGGAAAGTCTCATTGATAATTTCTGCCGTTACATCCTGCTTCAAATCCACAACAAGGTCAACAAGGGAGACGTTCGGTGTTGGAACTCGCAGCGCCATCCCGTGAAGTTTCCCGTTCAAATGAGGAATTACTTCACCAAGAGCCTTAGCTGCTCCTGTTGAAGTTGGAATAATAGACTGCGTGCACCCACGGGCACGGCGAAGATCCTTATGTGGATTATCCAGGTTCTTCTGATCATTAGTGAAAGCATGGACAGTCGTCATCAGACCATTTTCAATGCCAAATTCATCATCCAGCACTTTTACAACTGGAGCAAGACAGTTTGTTGTACAGGAAGCATTTGAGATGACATCATGTTCTTCTGGGTTATATGTGTTCTCATTTACTCCCATTACAATAGTAGCGTCCACTTGCTTACCGGGAGCAGTTATGATCACTTTCTTCGCGCCTGCCTTAATATGAAGGCCGGCATCCTCTTTGGTTTTGAACTTACCTGTCGCTTCTATGACAATATCGATACCCAACTCCTGCCACGGCAGTTCAACCGGATTCCGCTTGGAGCAGACCGTCACTGCTTTACCATCAATCTCCAAGCCATCAGCAACCGCTTTCACTTCGGCGTCAAAACGACCATGGACACTGTCATATTTTATCATATGGGCGAGGGTTTCAGGAGGATAACTGGCATTGATGGCTGCCACTTCTATCGTGTCATCCAATATTGCTTTCCGAAAGACCATTCGCCCGATTCTCCCAAGCCCATTTATGGCAATACGTGTTTTTTTCATAAGGTTGAACCTCCTATATATGATATACTTTAATTGCGAATTATCACGATTAGTATAACACATTAAACACACTTTTTGTGTATCTTTCTTGTTAAAATAACAAAAAACCACGCAAATGGGCTGCGTGGTCTGTAAATGGTATGTTTTTTTCAAAAATAGAACACATAACGAGCGTTGTACCCAAGCAAATCACAGTACTTCCCACTTTCGAAGAACCTTCTCCAGCTGCTGATAGGAATCCTGTCTGCTTCCATTATTATCAATTACTTCGTCTGCCATTTCAGCTTTTTTCTTCACAGGCATTTGCGCGCTGATCCTTGACAAGGCTTCTTCCCTTGTAGAGTTGTCCCGTTCCATCAGCCTGTTCAACTGTACATCTTCATCCACATATACCACTAATGTTTTGTCTGCGAAGTGCGCTAAACCACTTTCAAATAACAGCGGGATATCCAAAACAACCGCGCGGGCATTTTTTTCCTTTAATTGATCCCGACGGAAAAGCATTCGCTCCCGGACCGCAGGGTGGACGATCTGATTGAGTTTTTTTCTTTTTTCCTCATCTTTGAAAACGATATCGCCTAATTTTTTACGGTCTATCAATTTGTCCTCTCTTAGAATATCCTCTCCAAACTCTGCAACAATCTGGTCATACGCTTTTTCTCCGGGAACCACAACTTCACGGGCAATTTTGTCTGCATCAATAACGGGTATGTCATATTCATTAAATTTTAAGGAAATCGTGCTTTTTCCACTGGCAATACTCCCAGTCAATCCGATGACAATTGTCACAGAATTCCCCCTTATACTATTTTAATCAATCCGATTAACAGCAATATCACTCCGGGCAATACCCCTGCCTTATCAAACCAACCACTTTGGCCGAGACGATCCCCCAGCTTCCATCCACTGTATAAAAGGAAGCTGGTCATAAAGCCGATGGACAGCGCGGTCACGATGGATGGCAGACCCATGAATGCCGCACTTATCCCCGCACCAATCGTATCAAAGGATAAGGCAAGTGCCAGCATGACCGCTTCTACGCCTTTAATTGAGCCAGATTTATCCAAGTCGGCGCGCACAGGATCTTTCAGGATATCAGACGGGGTCGACCATGACGGGCGACGCGATCCTTCTTCCATGTTTAAACGTACAGGGCGTAAGGACTGCCACAAAAACCAGACGCCAAGCAAAATTAGTATCATAGCGCCAATAATCTCTGCAGTATTTTCATCAATAAATGTCCCCACTATCCTCCCTGCCATTAAGGCGATATAGAAAATTGTCGAAGACAGGCAGGCAATCAGTAATAATGGCATTCCGCTTAATCGTATTTTTTTTAACCCATAAACGATTCCGAGTCCAAGGCTGTCCATGCTTACCGCTATTACAAGTAAAAATAAAGTGATGAAAGTTCCCATCCTACGATCTCCCTCTATCACTATCAGTATGAGATAGTATATGGAAACACTTCCGTATTCGTGCTATGACTGGCAGCTTCGGCAAAAATGGGTGCCTCGGTTGCCCACCCGTGTTTTTTCAATAACAGAACCACAATTCCTGCATGGCTCATTTTCTTTTCCATAAACAAACAGGCGCTGTTGGAACATACCCATTTGCCCCTGGCTGTTGAGATAACTCCGAATCGTTGTTCCTCCTTGGGCAACCGCTTCATCCAGCGTTTCAATTGCTGCTTGCCTTATGCTTGCAGCCTCATCGAGTGTTAGGTTGTTCGCTTGCCGCTCTGGGTGGATTCCCGCCCGAAACAAGGTTTCATCAACGTATATATTACCAAGTCCGGCTACTATATGTTGATCAAGCAAGGCAGTTTTGACAGAACGGCTTGTACGTTGCAATCTCTCATAAAGGTATACATTCGTAAAAGCTTCATCGAAGGGATCTGGTCCAAGCTTTATTAAGGGTTTTTCTACCCTTTCCTGTCCCTTTGGAAAAAGATGCATAGTACCAAATTTTCGGACATCATTATAGCGAAGTTCTGTTCCGTCATTAAAGCGGAAGATGATGTGAGTATGTTTTTTCACAGGTTCACCTGCAGGATATACGCCATACTTTCCTTCCATTCGGAGATGAGATACCATGCTGATTTCATCAAAATGAATAATGAGGAACTTTCCTTTTCTGTCAATTTCGCGGATAGTCTGACCCAGCAGCATATCGGTAAAAGCTTCTTTTTCAACGGGCAGTTTTACTATGTTCTCCCATAGGACGGTCACTTGTTCGATTTGTTTCCCCAGAACAAGTTGTCTCAGCGTTTGTCTGACTGTTTCTACTTCAGGAAGTTCTGGCATTTTTCTATTTCCTTTCTAATTTACTTGGCATCATACCAGGTAGGCCCGTAGGAATAATCGACCTTCAGCGGCACCTTAAGTTCAATTGTATTTTCCATGACATCCGCAACGACGGTTTTTAGTCGCTCAACTTCCGTTTCTGGTGCCTCCAGAATCAACTCATCGTGTACCTGGAGCAGGAGGTTAGCCGACAAACCTTCTTCTTTCAGGCGCGTATGGAGATCAATCATCGCTTTTTTGATGATGTCTGCGGCACTCCCTTGAATTGGTGTATTCATAGCTGTGCGTTCAGCAGCATTCCTCCGGTTAAAATTGCGGCTGTTGATTTCAGGTAAAAACCGTTTCCGGTTCATAAAAGTTGTAACAAATCCTTGCTGTTTCGCTTCGCTTACCGTTTCTTCCATATAATCTCTGACACCTGGATAGCTTTCCAGATAGCGATCGATAAACTTCTTCGCTTCTTTTCTTGTAATTCCAAGACTTTGAGATAATCCAAAATCACTAATACCATAAACTATTCCGAAGTTAACCGCTTTTGCCTGACGGCGCATATTTGCAGTCACTTCATCCCCTGATACAGAAAAAACTTCCATAGCTGTTTGGGTGTGAATATCCCTTCCATCATTAAAGGCGTCAATCAGCTTTTCATCTTCGGCAATATGAGCGAGAACACGAAGCTCAATTTGGGAATAATCGCTCGCGAAAATAACCCATCCTTCCTGTGAGGGAATGAATGCCTGCCTGATTTTACGTCCTTCTTCCAGACGTATCGGTATGTTCTGCAAATTCGGGTCTGTGGAGCTCAATCTTCCGGTCTGTGTCAAAGCCTGATTGAACCTCGTATGAATCTTTTTTGTATCTTTGTCCACCACTTTCAAAAGACCTTCAATGTAGGTGGACTGCAGCTTTCCTAATTGACGGTAAATCAATAGCTTAGGAATGATTTCATGATGGTCACGGAGCTGCTCCAATACATCAGCAGAAGTTGAGTAGCCAGTCTTTGTTTTTTTGATGACAGGCAGCTGCAGTTTTTCAAATAGGATCGGCCCTAATTGCTTCGGGGAGTTTAAATTAAAAGTTTCCCCCGCCAGCTCATATACCTGTTGTTCTATTTCCTTCAATCTCGTTTGCAACTCATCTCCCATTGCCTCCAGACGACCTACATCCACCTGTACTCCAAGATGTTCCATTTCCCCTAATATCAGCGCCAATGGCATTTCTAAATCTTTATATAAGTCAAATTGATTATTGGTATAAAGCTGATCCTCTGCTTTCGGTTTAAGTTTAAATAAAAGATCTGCTTTTCTTGCCAGATGTTCCGCCAATATTTCTTCAGAAGGGACCTGCAATTTAGCACCCCGGCCATAAACTTCTTCGTCATACTTCACTTGCGTTTCACCCATTCGATGGCAGATGGATGGAATATCGTGATTATTTTCGGAAGGGTTGATCAGATAGGAAGCAAGCAGCAGATCAAACTCGATCCCTTTCATATAAATTCCGTAGCGCAACAACGCAACAACCGTCTTCTTAGCATCAAAAACCCATTTCTTTTTATCCTGATCTTCGGCCCAGTTTTTAAAGATTTCTGATTTTGCCGCATTTTCCATGGTAATAAAATATTTATTATTCTCATTGGATATGGCAATACCTTCGATGTCTGCCTGATGATAATTATCATGAAGCATTTCCACTATGACACTTTCTTCACCCGTGAGTTCCGCTTTATCGAACTCATCAATCACCTGCACATCAATTTCAGGCAAGGTGACGCCTTCCTCGTCGTCTATTTCGGAACCGGAAACACGGCCTAATAAGGACTGAAAACCTAAATCTTTGAAGATGTTTGTCACGGTCTGGCTTGTATAACCATCGTAGGAAATTCCGTCAACACCGACCTCAATCGGTGAATTGCGCATAATGGTCACAAGCTCTTTGCTCATAAACGCATTCTCTTTATGGTTTTCAAGCTTTTCCACCAGCTTTTTACCACTTACTTTATCCAAATTGTCGTATAGGTTCTCCAAGGTGTCGAATTCTTTGAGAAGCTTCACGGCAGTCTTCTCGCCCACCCCGGGAACACCAGGTATATTGTCCGATTTATCTCCCATCAAGGCTTTCAAGTCAATTACCTGATCAGGCCGTATATTCATTTTTTCAAGAAGAAATTCCGGGTCATATCTTTCTACATTTGTAATCCCTTTTCTGGTAAGAGTGACATTCGTATGGTCTGAGACCAATTGTAAAAGATCCTTATCTCCCGAAATGATATTGACTTCAAGTCCTTGTTCTTCTGCAGATTTACTCAATGTCCCAATAATGTCATCTGCTTCATATTGTTCAAGCTGGTAATGGGGGATGCTAAACGCATCCAGCAGCTCTTTTAATACTGGAAATTGTTCGGAGAGTTCAGATGGTGTCTTTTCCCTTCCGCCTTTGTAATCTTCATATGTCTTATGCCGGAAAGTCGTTTTTCCTGCATCAAAAGCAACGAGAATATGTGATGGCTGGTCTTCTTCCAATATTTTCAGCAATATAGTGGTAAAGCCATAGACTGCGTTGGTGTAAATGCCTTTGTCATTATTAAGTAAAGGCAAAGCGAAAAATGCCCGATATGCGATGCTGTTTCCGTCAATCAATACTACTTTTTTCGACATGGTCCCACTCCTTAAATTTATGTATGGAAAATGTTTATGGATTATAAATGCCATTATAGATTCATCAATGAAAAAAGCCTTTCTTCTTCATTCTACCACTTTTATGATAGAGAAGAAAAAAGGCACAATCTTCTATGATATTTTCTTAACTATTCCTCAAGTCAAGGCTAATATAATTAGAGGTAAGTTCACTCTGAGCTAACAGAAAAGGGGACGGAAGCTGGGGAGGCCTCCGTCCATAGTATGAAACACCTTGGATGAAAGGGTTCACTTTTATCATACCAACGGATTATGAACATTCAGTAAACAAGATGTAAAGTTCAGGTTAATTCCTTTTTCAGGATAACATGGAAAATTGTTCCTTCCCCGACATTACTTTCAACTTCAATTGTTCCGGAATGTGCTTCTATAATGTGTTTGACGATAGCCAGCCCAAGTCCAGTTCCCCCGGTATTACGGCTGCGTGCTTTATCGACACGATAGAATCGTTCAAATATACGTGGAATATCCTCCTCTGGTATACCGTAGCCTGTATCGGCAATGGAAACCCTGATATCTTCTTCTCCCTCTGTTACTTTGACATCCACATTCCCATTAGAAGGTGTGTAATTAACAGCATTAGTCAGTAGATTCATAAATACCTGCTTCAGTCTGCCCGCATCTCCATCTATCATTACCGGGCCAACCGTTTCCATATCAACAGTGATCTCTTTTTCTGCTGCATTTTGTCTGATGATCGGCATGAGCTCTTGTAATAGATGACTGATGTCGATAGCGCTGACAGTCAGCTGAAAGTCCGTCTTTTCGATTTTAGAAAGCTCCAGTAAATCTTTTATCAGCGACTGAAGACGGCCGCTTTCCTTAAGAATGATCGTCAGGAACTGCTCCAAAAGCTCCTGATCTTTCATCGCACCGTCCAGTAACGTTTCTGAAAAACCACGAATAGATGTAATAGGTGTCTTTAATTCATGAGAAACATTAGCGACAAAATCTTTTCTCGTCTGTTCCAGGCGTTTTAATTCAGTGATATCGTGAAATACAAGGACAATACCTTTCCACTTCATTGACTCATTAAATATCGGAGCACCTGTTACTTCCATATGTTTCCTCTGGATTTTAACAGGAAATACAAACGTATCTCTTACTGTTTCCTCCAGCATAAAAATATCTTTCACTGTTTCATGGACCGATTTATATGGAATAGCCTCATAGTAAAGAGCGCCGATATAATCTTTCGAATTCCCTCCAAAGCTGTCTAAAAAAGCTCGATTGACCAGATGGATATAACCTTTCTCATCAATCAGGAGTAATCCGCTTCCCATATTGTTGATCACTGCCTCGAGACGATTTTCCTGCATGCCTTGTTCAGTAGTGATTTGCTGCAGGTTTCTCGCTAGCACATTGATAGATTGATTCAGTTTTCCGGCTTCTCCAAAATATCCATCGTAGGTTCTGGCGCGGTAATTTCCCTTTGCCAGCTCAGAGGCCACATTCGCAGCGGACCGGATAGGTTTAACATACTTTTCCATGACATTATAAACCACTAGAAATATAAGTATCAGGCCAAGAGCAAAGGTCAATCCTATTAGTAACCAGATATGTCTGGTGACATTCTCCAGTGTTTTGACCGGGGAGATCATTATCATCGTTCCACTTTCAACTGGTACAGGATAATAGAACGTTTCGTTGATCAACCTACCGTCGCTTTTGTTCGCGTATAATGCTTGTGCATTTTCAAATGTATTCTCATACTCCTGGTCTGAAAACGAATCAAGAGTTCGAATGGTATTGGTATCTGCCTCGCCACCTTCATCAAATACAACTACTGCTGTATCCACTTTTTCAGTGAATTCTTTTAATTGTATATTCATATCTGAACTATTCTCGGAATTGTTAATGATAGCGACGAAAAACTCACTTTCATTTTTGATCCTGTCCTCAAAGACATTGATGAAATAACCCCGTGTAAGTTGGGCTAATATAAGCCCCAGCACAATCATTACAAGTATAATGATGGCGGTATATGTCATCAGGGGTCGTGAGTAAGCTTTCATTTATTTCGGCTCCTCCATTTTATAACCAAGTCCGCGAATTGTCTTGATATATACAGGTTTCTTCGTATCAGGCTCAATTTTTTCCCTTAAATGGCTGACGTGAACGTCGACAATCCTAGTATCGCCGACAAAGTCATAGTTCCATACGGCACTTAACAATTGATCTCTTGCCAGCACGCGTCCTTTGTTTTGAGCCAAGTAGAGAAGGAGTTCAAATTCTTTTGGGGTGAACACGAGTGGTTCTCCTTTAATTGTTGCTTCATAACGTTCAGGATAAATGACCAAATCCGCAATTTTTATATCGTTATGGTCAGATTCTTTGGCTTCTCTGTTAGACCTGCGCAGAATCGCTTTTATTCTGGCAACTACTTCTCTAGGGCTGAATGGTTTTGTCAGATAGTCATCTGCACCTAATTCAAGCCCCAGTACGCGATCAAACTCTTCATCTTTAGCTGTCAGCATCAAAATAGGCGTGTCCATCTTTTTGGCACGCAATTGTTTACAAACCTCCATGCCATCCAACTCAGGAAGCATTATATCTAGCACAATAAGATCATAATCTGTTTCTCCCGCTTTTTGTAAAGCTGAGCTACCTGTATAGGCCATATCAGTCAGATATCCTGCCTGTTCAATATTGTATTTCAGCAGTGTTACGATTGATTCTTCATCATCTACAATTAATATTTTCTGTGCCAACTTCATCACCTCACAACAAATCTATCTTCATCATACAATGAAGTTCATTTGCTTAACAAACTTCTCCTCAAAAATTTACATAACTCTTACAAAACTTTAACCAAAAACACTCGAGGATCTACTCATCCTCATAAGCTTAAAGCGAGTATTTTCTGTAGATCTTTTTGTCACAAGGAGAACACAGGGATTAGTATCAGAAACTGTATGCTATTCATTGCAAAGGTTATCTTGCATTTTTATTGGGCTAAAAGAAAACGGAGCAAAGCATAAATTAACCCGAACGATTCATTAAAATCAGTTCGGATTTATGTGTATAAAAGTAATTTTTTTCAATCGCTTCGTCCAAACACTTCGCTTTCCGCGGGTAAGGCTTGGCCTAACAGTATCCCTCATGATCTGTGGTCATATACGGGCAGGCATTAAAATTACTATCTTCATACAAATACACGTGATGAAAAAGAAAAAAATCAGGCAGTCGAGGATTTTTTCGACTGCCTGAGAGAGGTTTCATGGGCAGGGCCCGAGACCCTCAGAAAGCCAAAACGTCTTTCTTTTCGGGAGCGTGCTGTTACCTTAGGAGTCTTCAGGTCATTGACTACGCTCTATACCATCCTGCTGAAACCTTCTATTTCATTATTTTGATCGCTTTTAGCAGATTTCCCCAGTCTCATCAATAGAAATTCTCTAATGATTGAGCAGTCATCGATTCCGGTTCATATGGGGGTGATACCACAATGATGCCCGTGATGATTTCCTTTTCATCATTATCCTTTGCAACGATATTAATGGTTGCTTCATGGTTGGCTGCATCTATCTTTGTCACTTCAGCCCTGATACTAACTTCCGAATAATGGTATAGCGGCTCGGGAAAATTCAGCTCCTGGCGAAGAATATGGCTGCCCGGCCCTGGAAGTTGCATGGAAACAAGTGAAGAAACCATCCCTACCAACATAACTGCAGGGACCAGCGGCCTTTTATAAGGTGTCTGTGAGGCATAGTCATGCTGAAGATAAAGTGGGTTCGCATCATCAGAAAGTCCTAAATACATTAAAAGGTCGCGATCTTCGATTTTTCTTGTGATAGAATGATGATCTCCAACCTTCAATTCTTGAATTTTCTTTCCCAGCTTTCTTTTTTTATTAATCATCGCAGTCACCTCGTCGTTTTGTAAGCGTTTTCTTTTAATGTTTGAAAAAGGATTCGGGACGGCCCCGAATCCTATAATCGTTCTACTCTTATTGTAATATATTTAATACATTTTTAACAGAGTCAGCTGATTTGTCCAGTTGTGATTTTTCCTCTTCTGTCAGATCAAGTTCAATTATTTCCTCTATGCCATTTCCGCCGAGGATAGTTGGAACACCAAGGTAGATACCTTCATACCCATACTCTCCCTCAAGATAAGCAATCGCAGGAATCACACGCCGCTGATCTTTTAAGACAGCTTCAGCCATTTGAACCAGGGAAGCGGCTGGTGCATAATATGCACTTCCGTTACCTAGCAGATTAACGATTTCACCGCCGCCTTTTCGCGTCCGCTGTACGATGGCATCCAATCGTTCCTTGGAAATTAGTTTTTCCAATGGAATACCACCGGCAAAGGAATATCGGATTAGCGGAACCATATCATCCCCGTGCCCACCTAATACGAAACCAGTAATGTCTTTCACAGATAGATTTAATTCCTGTGCGACAAAAGTACAGAAGCGAGCGGTATCAAGGATACCAGACTGGCCAATGACGCGGTTTTTCGGAAGACCAGATTCTTTGAAGACAGTATAAGTCATTGCATCGACCGGGTTTGTCAGTACAATGATATAACAATCCGGTGAATACTTAACAATTTCTTTTGTTACACTCTTCATAATCTTCGCGTTTGTGTTAACCAGATCATCACGGCTCATTCCAGGTTTTCGGGCAATACCAGCTGTAATTATGACCAAATCCGAATCTTTCGTATCTTCGTAATTAGCTGTACCTGTAATGTTTGCATCAAACCCTTGGACCGGTCCTGCTTCGAGCATGTCGAGAGCCTTACCTTTAGTAGGACCTTCCATATCCGGAATATCGACTAAAACTACATCGCCAAGCTCTTTTTGTGCCGCCATTAAAGCAGTTGTAGCTCCAGTGAAGCCACCGCCGATTACAGAAATCTTGCTTCTTTTAATAGGCATGAGAAATCTCCTTTCCTGACGGTTAGTCCATATTTTTGATCAATGCATCACCGAACTCGGAAGTCTTCACTTCTGTTGCTCCATCCATCATACGAGCAAAATCGTAAGTGACGGTCTTGTTAGCTATGGTTTTATCCATTGACTTCGTGATCAAGTCTGCTGCTTCTCTCCATTCAAGGTGTTCAAGCATGAGTACTCCAGAAAGAATAACGGAAGATGGGTTCACTTTATCCATGCCAGCATATTTAGGTGCAGTACCATGTGTCGCTTCAAAGATAGCATGACCTGTCTCCTGATTGATATTCGCTCCTGGTGCGATTCCAATTCCGCCTACTTGAGCAGCAAGGGCATCAGAAATATAGTCACCATTCAAGTTCATGGTAGCAACAACATCAAACTCTTTTGGACGAGTAAGAATCTGCTGCAGGAATATGTCGGCAATAGCATCCTTAACAATAATCTTTCCAGCTTGCTCAGCTTCGTCTTGAGCTTTATTGGCAGCATCCTTGCCACTCTTCTCAACAATTTCATCGTATTGGCGCCATGTGAATACTTTGTCACCGAATTCTTGTTCCGCAACTTCATATCCCCAAGCTTTAAATGCACCTTCTGTAAACTTCATGATGTTTCCTTTGTGAACAAGCGTCACATTTTTACGGCCTTCGTTAAGTGCATACTCGATTGCAGCCCGTACAATCCGTTTAGTCCCTTCTTCAGACACTGGCTTGATACCAATTCCAGAAGTTTCAGGGAAGCGGATGTTATGTACACCCATTTCGTTTTGAAGGAAGTCGATTACCTTTTTCACTTCCGTTGATCCTTTTTGCCATTCGATACCAGCATAGATATCTTCTGTATTTTCACGGAAAATAACCATGTCCGTATCTTCCGGATGCTTTACTGGGGAAGGAACACCAGTGAACCAGCGAACAGGACGCAGGCAAGTGAACAGATCAAGTTCTTGACGAAGAGCTACATTCAAGGAACGGATTCCTCCGCCAATCGGAGTGGTCAATGGTCCTTTGATCGCGATTTTGTAATCACGGATAGTTTGTAAAGTCTCATCTGGCAGCCATTCGCCAGTCTTGTCATATGCTTTTTGGCCTGCCAATACTTCTTTCCATTCGATGCTTTTTTTGCCATCGTAAGCCTTGTCCACGGCAGCTTCGATTACGCGGCTTGCCGCAGCCCAAATGTCAGGTCCGATTCCATCACCTTCAATGAATGGAATCACCGGACGGTCAGGTACATTCAATACTCCATTATCTACTGTTATTTTTTCAGCTTGTGCCATTAGATTACCTCCTATATTGCTAATTAATATTTATGACTCACAATTTCTATCATACGCTAATTCCTTTTTAATAAAAAGGAAGAGCTTACAGGGCAAACACAGTAGAGCCGGACATGTCCGGCTCTTATTTATCGCTTTTCGATCGGCTGGTACGTTTGTCCTTTTGGTCCCACATATTCTGCACGAGGGCGGATCAGTCTGTTATTGTCGTACTGTTCCAGGATATGGGCCAGCCAACCGGATATACGGCTTACTGCGAAAATCGGTGTGAAGAGGTCATGGTCAACCCCAAGACTGTGGTAAACAGATGCAGAATAAAAGTCTACATTAGCTGGAAGTCCTTTTTCCTCTTTTATGAACTCTTCAATTTTAATAGACATGTCATAGTATTTAGATTGACCAGTCAATTTTGTCAATTCTTTGGACATCTCTCTTAAGTGTTTAGCACGTGGGTCTCCTTGTTTATAGACACGGTGTCCCATTCCCATGATCTTTTCCTTGTTTTCAAGACGTTCTTTAATATGAGGAATAGCATTGTCCACTTCCCCGATTTCCGTAAGCATCTTCATAACTCGTTCATTTGCTCCACCGTGCAAAGGCCCTTTCAAAGCGCCAATTGCTGCTGTCACACCTGAATAAATATCAGACAGCGTTGCTACACATACACGAGCAGTAAACGTAGACGCATTCAATTCGTGGTCAGCATGGAGCACAAGTGCTTTATTGAAAGCTTCCACTTCTATATCCTCTGGGTCTTTTCCATTCAGCATATAAAGGAAATTAGCGGCAAAACCCAAACCTTTTTTGGGGCCAACCGGGTCTTGTCCTTTACGAATTCGAGCAAATGCTGTCACAACGGTTGGTATTTTCGCCTGCAGGCGTACTGCCTTCCGTTTATTAGCATCTTCATTCATTTCATCAGCTTCAGAATCATACAGACCAAGCATGGATACTACTGTGCGAAGTGCTGCCATCGGATGAACAGTAGAAAGATCATAAGATTTCAAATGCTCAATAATTTCATTGGGAATTTCCATGTTGGATACGAGATCTTCTTTGAAGTTTTTCAACTCTTCCTCGTTAGGCAGTTTCTGGTTCCAAAGCAGATAAATCACTTCTTCGAAACTGGAATTCTCTGCGAGGTCATCAATGTCATACCCCACGTATGTAAGTTGATCATCGATGATGGAGCTGATTGATGATTGAGTCGCTACAATACCTTCTAGACCTTTAGTTGCTGCCATTTATCTCTCTCCTTTATTTTTTGTGGCGCTTTCATTTAAAGAAAAACAAGATTACTACAAAAAAAAGCGATACGTATATCCTATCATAATGCTCAGGATTTCATCCCCATCCACAATTATAAAGCAATCTGAAATATATGTGAATTGAAACCGATTATTTTAAAGGTATTTTATCTCTATTTGTTATTTATTAAAGTATATTGACGATACCCAAGCCGCCGGTTGTACTGGTTGTTTTATGTCCAGATACTATTCATTACCCACAACCTTTTTGCTTTATCCTTACGGTTCACAAAAATTATAACACTGGCGGAAAAAGGGGAGTGTATGCATCTTGAATTTCTCTCAAAAAAACCAAAGCCATATAATATCCTACCATATAAATGAATATCTATGTAAATAGCCAGTATGGTTAGGAGTGGTGATAAGACATGGATATGGTAATGATCAATCGGATCTTTCGATTTTTAATAGTAGTTTCTGTAACCAGTATGTTCTTTCTGGCCTCATACCAGATTGCCCAATATACATATCCTTTCATCTTTGCGTTACTGATCGCTTATATGATAAATCCACTTGTCGATTTGCTGGAACGTCAGTTGCGATTTCCAAGGGGCATGGCTGTATTTACTGTACTTCTCTCCATACTTGCAGTCCTCTTTGCTATTATCACGCTTCTCATTGTCGAAATTGCGGATGGAACATCGTACTTGGCAGAGGAAGTACCTCAGCATTTCAAAACGTTGATCAGTTATTTACAGGCTGTTATTGCAACTACTGTCATACCAATTTACCAAAAACTTGTTTCATTTATGAATACGCTTGACCCCGCTCAGCAGCAGACGATTATGACCAACATTCAAAATATCGGGGAAAACATTGCCCAGGAAGGTGCCTTACTCCTTCAAAACATCCTTCAGAAAATACCTGTTATTTTAAAAGAACTGCCCAGCTATATCACTGTCCTGGTCTTTTCGCTATTAGGAACTTTTTTTATCAGTAAAGATTGGTACAGGCTTACAGGATTAATAAAGAAAACTTTCCCCCAGAGAGTCATTATTTCTTTCAGAAATGTGCTGAAAGGTTTAAAAAAAGCTATGGTTGGCTTTCTCAAGGCTCAACTCACTCTAATTTCCATAACTGCAGTAATCGTTCTGATAGGTCTTCTTATTCTCCGGGTTGATTATGCTGTAACCATTGCGGTTATTACAGGTGCGGTAGACTTGTTGCCGTATCTGGGGACTGGGCTGATTTTTGTGCCATGGATTATTTATATGTTTTTCACTGGTAATTACTTTCTCACCATCGGGCTTGCAATCTTATATATTATCGTCATTATCCAGCGTCAGCTGATGGAACCTAAAGTCCTATCCAATAATATAGGGCTTGACCCGCTAGCAACCCTTGTTTCCTTATTTGTAGGCTATCAGCTGTTTGGGTTTCTGGGGCTGATTGCCGGACCGGTGGTGCTGGTAATCTTGAGCACTTTGTTTAAAGCAGGGGTGTTTCATGAAATCTGGAGATACATTATTAGTAAATAGTTGCATAACCCACTCTACCTATGGATTAATCAAAGAGTAATGAGAAAACAGCTCGCCGTTTTTACCTGCTACTTTTAGGTAACAAATTACAGAGGAGTCCTGAAAAAAGCTGTCGAGAGAATTTCCCGACAGCCAGAGTGTTATTATAAAAAATTAATATAGGGTTATCTTCTGTGGATGGTGATTGTGCCGCGGTCCATTCTTCTTTTCACCCATTTCCTTATTAATACTTTAATAGGATTCCGGGTAAGGGGAAATAACAACAGGAACCCTGTGGTATCTGTTATAAACCCCGGAGTCAATAAGAGAGTGCCTCCGACTAAAATGCATGCGCCATCCAGAAGTGTATCCTGGGGAAGCTGCCCCATGGACATAGAGGAACGAAAATGTTGAACAGTTTCCAGCCCCTGTTTTTTGGCTAGCCAGGCACCGACAACACCCGTAAGAATTATTAACAATACCACCCAGATGGGACCAATCATATTTCCAGCCCAAACCAGAATTCCAATTTCCAAAGCAGGAACAATTATAATCAATAACAAAAGCCACCGGAACATAGAAATAATCCTTTCTATTTGTTTTCACAGTCTAATTATATTCCATTTCACCCCTAAAATAAAAGAAAAGGATGAACATAGGTTAGAACCTAGTCCATCCTTTTTGCCTTTATAATACACTTGCATGCCCAGAGTAAATATCTCCTCTGGAGCTGTCGATCGTCAAATCGTCTCCATCTTTTATAATATCCAAAGCATCCTGGACCCCAACAATTACCGGGATTCCAAGGCTTAGGCCCACAACCGCTGCATGGGAAGTAAGGCCGCCTTCCTGAGTAATAAGACCGCCAGCTTTCTCGATGGCAGGCATCATATCTTTGTCAGTGCCAAAGGTGACAAGAATGTCTCCGTCTTCCACTTTATCCAGGGCTTCCTGGGTGCTTTTAGCAACTATAGCCCTGCCATAGGCGCTGCTTTGGCCAATCCCTTGTCCTTTGGCTAAAACATCGCCGATTACATGCACTTTCATCAGGTTTGTTGTGCCGCTTTCGCCAACAGGAACACCTGCAGTTATAATGACACGATCACCACGTTTTACAATATCAGAAGAAAGACTTCGATCAATTGCTTCTCCCAGCATATCATCGGTGGTGGATGCCCTGTTTCCGATTACGCCATGGACACCCCATATCAGTGATAGCATACGATGAACGCGTACATTGGATGTAATTGCAACAATCGGAGCTTGCGGGCGATACTTTGATATCATGCGCGCCGTATGGCCGCTTTCCGTCGGAGCCACAATGGCACTCACTGCTAAATTGATGGCAGTATGGGTAACAGACTGACTGATTGCATCCGTTATTGTAAGGTCACTGCGCTTCGAACGTTCTTGAAGAATAGCCTTATAGTCAAGCCCGGTCTCAGTCTTGCTGGCAATATTATTCATTGTCTGGACAGCTTCCACCGGGTAATTCCCTGCTGCTGTTTCTCCAGAAAGCATAATGGCATCAGTACCATCAAAAATCGCATTAGCTACATCAGAAGCTTCCGCACGGGTCGGACGAGGGTTACGTTCCATTGAATCAAGCATTTGTGTGGCAGTGATAACCGGCTTTCCAACCTGGTTGCACTTGCGAATGAGTTTTTTCTGGACCAGGGGAACATCTTCAGCAGGAATTTCAACCCCAAGGTCTCCACGGGCTACCATTAACCCATCACTGACTGCCAGGATTTCATCAATATTGTCGACACCTTCCTGGTTTTCTATTTTAGGTATGATTTGGATATGGTTGGCATCATGTTTCTCCAATAATTCACGAATTTCTAATACATCGGACGCCCTTCTCACGAAAGATGCTGCAATAAAATCGATGTCCTGTTCAATCCCAAATTCAATATCACTGGCATCTTTTTCTGTGATTCCAGGCAGGTTGACACTTACATTCGGTACATTGACACCTTTTTTCGTTTTTAGAAGTCCAGAGTTAAGGACAGTAGTCTTAATCTCGTTTTGTTCCTTCAATATTTCATCTACTTGTAGTTCAATCAACCCATCGTCAAGCAAAATCTTCGAGCCTTTGTGAACATCATCAATCAGACCGGAATAAGTGATGGAGATACGTTCCTTTGTCCCTTCCACTTCATCCATGCTCACATAAAGCGTTGCCCCTTGCTCAAGTTCAACGCCACCGTTTTCCATAACACCCGTTCTGATTTCAGGACCTTTTGTGTCTAACAGGATCGCAACTGTTTTTCCAGTCCGCTTTACAGCCTCACGAATGTTATTGATTCTGTTGCCATGTTCCTCAAAGTCTCCATGAGAAAAGTTAAGCCGTGCTACATTCATTCCGGCTTCCATAAGTTTAATCAATGTGTCTACGGTTTCCGAAGCCGGACCAATAGTAGATACAATTTTTGTTTTTCTGATCATGTTCTTCCTCCTTATAACGAAAGCTGCCGTTATATTTGAATTCTTATATAGACAATTCTTGTGATAAACGGTACATATCCATATCTACTGAATGCTCTTCATTCAGCACTTCGATGATGTCATGATTGACAAGTACATTCTTTTGGATACCTACCATTCTGCCAGCTTTTCCGGTTAGTAATACATCTACTGCTTCTGCACCAAGGCGACTTGCCAGCACTCGATCGGAAGCGGTGGGAGATCCGCCACGCTGCGTGTGGCCAAGGACTGTTACTCTTGTCTCTAAATCTGTCGCTTCCTTAATCCGTTGTCCAAATTCAAAGCCGCTGCCTACACCTTCTGCCACTACAATGATAGAGTGTCTTTTTCCACGATCATGTCCGCGTTTCAGTCTTTCAATAACATCCTGGAAATCCTCCTGCCGTTCCGGAACGAGAATCGTCTCAGCCCCATCAGCCAACCCAGCCCACAAGGCAAGATCGCCAGCGTCACGTCCCATTACCTCAATCACGTATGTACGTTCATGAGAAGTCGCTGTATCCCTGATTTTATCGATTGCTTCAATAATGGTATTCAAAGCAGTATCAAAACCGATAGTAAAATCCGTTCCTGGAATATCATTGTCGATCGTTCCTGGAACTCCTACACATGGATAGCCTTTTTCTGTCAGTTTTTTTGCACCACGAAAAGAACCGTCCCCGCCGATAACTACAAGGCCTTCAATACCAAACTTCCTAAGCTGTTCGATACCTTTTTGCTGTCCTTCTTCTGTTTTGAATTCTTCACTGCGTGCAGTATACAGCATCGTTCCACCACGTTGAATTATATCCCCTACAGAGCCTAATTCCATCTTAACTATATTTCCTTCAATCAAACCCTGATAGCCATATTTTATTCCATACACTTCCAAGCCATGGTAAATGGCTTTTCTGACCACAGCCCGAATGGCAGCGTTCATGCCAGGAGCGTCTCCTCCGCTCGTCAATACGCCAATTTTCTTCATTTGCTTCTCACCCCATTAAAAAGTTTACCTGCTTGTTGCTTCCCCATATCAACTTAAGGTTAAACCATTCGTATAGCAATACTCGAAGCATGCTTCACACGATTTTCATGCATATTATACAATTCATTAAAAAAAGATGCCGAAAAATTATATAATATGCACAAATGCGTTGACAAATGGTAACCATCCCTATTCTGATATGTAAATAATGAAAGCGCTGTCCTTCTCTCAAGATGCGAAAAGCCGCACTTTTTCTGTGCGACTTTGCTATCAAAAAATTTCTATTCTTTATTATAATGGAAGTTCCTTATAATCTCCAATTTTCTTGTACTTCTGCCATCGTTGTTCCAGAAGGTCTGCTCCATTCAGCTTTTGGAGTTGGTTAAGGCTATCTTCTAATACCTTATCAATATTTTGTGCCTGGGATCCAACATCACGATGGGCTCCACCACGAACTTCAGGAATCACTTCATCTATGACCTGCAATTCCTTCAAATCATAAGCAGTAATTTTCATTGTTTCTGCAGCTTTTTGAGCAAGATTGGAATCTTTCCATAAAAGTGCCGCCGCCCCTTCTGGGGAAATGACCGAATAAGTTGAGTTTTCAAGCATATGAATCCTGTCACCCACTCCAAGGGCAAGTGCTCCTCCGCTTCCCCCTTCACCAATAACAATACAAACGATTGGTACTTCCAAGCCCGCCATCTCCATCAAGTTACGGGCGATGGCTTCACTCTGACCGCGTTCTTCCGCAGCTCTTCCAGGGTAAGCTCCTTTAGTATCGATGAAACAAACAATCGGCCTGTTAAACTTATCAGCCTGTTTCATCAGACGTAATGCCTTACGATAACCTTCTGGGTGAGGCATACCAAAATTCCGCCGGATATTCTCTTTTGTATCCTTGCCTCGCTGATGGCCGATTACTGTAACCGGTGAGCCTTTAAACTTGGCGATTCCTGCTATTATTGCCTCGTCATCTCCATAAACGCGGTCGCCATGGAGTTCAATGAAATCGGTGAAAAGTTCATTTATATAATCTTGAGTCGTAGGACGTTCCGGATGTCGAGCCATTTGAACACGATGCCAAGGCTTCAGCCGTTCGTATACATCATGCTCCAGATTTTCAAGTCTCTTCTCCATGCTTTTTATTTCTTGGCTTAAATCCATT
Organism: Thalassobacillus pellis; assembly: GCF_016908295.1. Lineage (GTDB taxonomy): Bacteria > Bacillota > Bacilli > Bacillales > Halobacillaceae > Thalassobacillus > Thalassobacillus pellis. The sequence goes on along the minus strand of NZ_JAFBDO010000009.1, from coordinate 73,603 downwards.
TCACTTTCTTCCGTAAGACGCTTCAATTCGTCTATTTTTTCCCGTAGTTCTATGACAGGTTTCTCAAAATCAAGAACATGTTTCATGACTTTTCACCCCCTGGCTGATGGATGCTGAGGATCGTTTTTAAATTTTTTTTCATTTCGTGGCGATGAACCACCTTGTCCAGCTGACCGTGTTCCAGTAAAAACTCAGCTGTCTGGAAATCATCAGGTAATTTTTCTCTGATTGTCTGCTCGATTATACGCCTGCCTGCGAAGCCAATCAGTGCTCCTGGCTCTGCAAAGTTATAATCGCCTAAGGAAGCAAAGCTGGCAGACACGCCTCCTGTCGTAGGATGAGTCATAACCGATATCATTAGACCGCCATCTGCATGAAGGCGCTGGATTGCCACGGATGTTTTGGTCATTTGCATCAGGCTGAGAACGCCTTCCTGCATCCTTGCCCCGCCAGAAGCTGTGAAGATAATAAACGGGATACCCAGCTCTCTTGCCTGCTCAATGGCATTAGCTATTTTTTCCCCAACAACTGAACCCATACTTCCCATACGGAAACGGGCGTCCATTACGCCTACAGCAGTTTCATAGCCGCCGATAAGTCCTTTGCCAGTGATGACAGCTTCGTTTAAACCAGATTTTTGCCTGTCTTTCTCCAACTTCTCCTTATAATCAGGGAAGTCTAGCGGGTTGTCAGACACCATGTATTTATCCCACTCCTGAAAGCTGCCATCATCAAAGAGACTATCAATACGTTCAAAAGCATTTTGCTGGTGATGATGATCGCAATGTGGACAGACATTCAAGTTGCGTTTTAGTTCTTTCCGGTAGTAAATTTTATGACAACCGGGACATTTCTGCATAAGGCCCTCGGGAACGTCTTGTTTCCCTTCTTGATTCGGTATAGATGCGTATTTTCTTTTCTTGCTGAATATATCTTTAAGCAAGGTGATCCCTCCTTCAGAACGAGCTTATATCCATCCAATGTATCGGATGCGGGGTAAAAAATGCCATTTCATGTCGATCCTCAATCGACATTTCTTTCACACAGCCGGGCTAGATAACTATAATCTTTATCAGCCATACCGGCGATAATGTTATGATAAAACTTTTTGTCTGCCAGCACATTGTTGGCTGCGTTTGCAAAGCCGTCAACCAGCTCCCACATCCGTCTTAAAAGATCATTATTTAAAAGGTCGAATAAAAATTGAAAAAATGTGTAATGGACATCGGAAGTTTTGGATGATTCCACTATGCTCTCCAGCCCATCTAATTGGGATGAAGTGATAAAGGAAGCAACCTTGGTCACTGCCTCGGTTTCCAGCATCACTTTTGCAGCATATATTTCCTCTTTTGTCCTTGTTTCATTCAAAATGAAGGTGGAGAGCAGGTCGACCATATGATATGGACGGTAACTACGAAGAAATGTTCCTTCACCTCTTCTTGTTTCTAAAAGCCCTAATAATTCCATGGCCCTGAATGCTTCTCGAATGGAAGATCTTCCAACATTAAGCAAATCACTTAACTCTCGCTCGGAAGGGAGTTTGTCGCCAGGGCGAAGCCGATGCGTTTCCATATAATGCCTGATCTGCCTTAAAACTTCTTCATAAACCTTTGTTGTAGTCGGCTTCGTCACTGCGTTTGAACACTCCTTTATATTTACCATTAAGCGAAAAACAAACCAGGCCATTTATGTAAAAACAGGACCCCATTCAGGCCAGAACTGACAGTGGAGCCTTGTCGGTTCTGGCCTGATGGAATGGAAGAAGACATATATTTTCTTTAATCTTCATTGATCATGGTCAGCTGGCGGGTCTTCTCTGCCACCTGTTCAGGATCCACGTGATGACGTGCTACGCCTGATTCCATAGCTGCTTTGGCAACGCTTGCTGCAACTGCTGGAGCTACCCTGCTGTCAAAAGGAGCAGGAATAACGTAATCTTCATTCAGTTCTTCCGATGAAACCAATGAAGCAATCGCTTCGGCAGCGGCAATTTTCATTTTTTCATTAATTCTGGTCGCTCTCACATCAAGTGCCCCTCTGAAAATACCCGGAAATGCAAGAACATTATTAACCTGGTTCGGGAAGTCAGACCTGCCTGTCCCAATTACACGGGCGCCAGCTGTTTTCGCCACATCAGGCATAATCTCTGGTTCAGGGTTTGCCATAGCAAAAATAATTGGGTCGTCATTCATAGATTCAACCATTTTCTTAGAGAGCAAGCCTCCAACAGAAACACCAACGAAAACATCTGCCCCTTCCATGATTTCCTCCAGGTTGCCTTCCACTTTATCTTTGTTCGTAATTTTAGCAATCTCGTCCTTCACATCATTCATACCATAATTTCTTCCTTCAAATACAGCACCTTTCGAGTCACACATAATAATATCCCTGACTCCGAAATGGTAAAGCAGTTTGATGATCGCAATACCGGCAGCACCGGCTCCGTTGGCAACAACTTTAATATCCGAGAAAGATTTTCCTACAATCTTCAAGGCGTTCATTAGTCCTGCTACGGTAACTATCGCTGTACCGTGCTGGTCATCGTGAAAGATTGGTATGTTCGTTTCTTTTTTTAAGCGTTCTTCTATGATAAAGCAGTTTGGTGCAGCAATATCCTCCAGGTTTACTCCGCCGAACGTCGGTTCCATTAATTTAACCGTTTGTACAATTTCATCTATTTTATTCGTACTTAGACAAATAGGAAACGCATCGACACCTGCAAAACTCTTGAATAATGCCGCCTTCCCTTCCATGACCGGGAGGGATGCTTCTGCACCGATATTGCCAAGTCCTAGTACAGCTGAGCCATCACTAACTACGGCTACCATGTTCCCTTTCATCGTATAATCATAGACTGATTCTTTATGATCGTATATTTCCTTACATGGTTCGGCTACACCTGGAGAATAAGCCAGGCTGAGGTCCTTAGCATTCTTGATTGGAACCTTAGAGTGTGTAGCTAACTTTCCTTTGTTTACTCGGTGGATATGCAATGCCTCGTCTCTCATATTTGACACCTACAACCGCTCCTTTATCTATAAAAGTCCTGAAAATAACAATTTCACAAGCAATAATCGTGATTAAAATGTAACTATAGTAAAATGATTTCCAAAAAGGTGGTCTGACCACTTGTGATAGACTATTTAATTATAACAGATGATATATCGGTGTAAAGCGAATCCCCCCTTGTTGCTCAATTACCAAAATACAACTTAATATAAGACAGTTTAGCAAAAACATGGCAGCATTGTAAGTAAGAAAAACACCTTCTCTTTTTCCTAAGGGCTGCCAGCTGTAACAACAGAATCCTTTCCGAAATAATCGTAAAGAGCTGTCAGGCAATCATGGGATAGGTTTACATAGTACTCACTTGCCAGCTGATACGTCCTTCTTTTTTCTGCGTGATGGACGATGACTGGCGTATTACCCGGGAAATAGTCCGCAATCTGTCGAATCACATTCAATGCATCATTTTCTTCCTGAGCTGAAATCTTAATAAACAACTTCCGCTCTTCCGTTCCCGAAAGATTCTCCTCTGAAAATGGCCAGATGTTCGATAGGAGCCATTGCATTTTATCATTTCGTTCTTCCACGTTTCCTTCAAAGCAGATTATCATTTCTTCACTCAGCCATGGTTTAACTTTTCGATAAAGCTCGGGAAAGATAACCGTTTCTGTTTCTTCCTGCTCATCACTTACTGTCATAAAAGCCATCGGATCCCCGCGTTTTGTCCGTATTTGCTTAATATGTTCTACCACCCCACATGCCTTTAACCGCTTTTTCTGCTTTAGACCGGTCATTTTACTAAATGGTATGAAGCCATTTTTACGTAGCTTAGCACGATAATCTTCCAATGGATGACTAGACAGATAAATTCCCAATACTTCCTTTTCCAGTGCCAATTGTTTTAACCGAGAAAAAGGCTCCGTTTCAATATAATTGATATCCAGTGTTAGATCATTTTGAAAAAAAGATGGCTGGTCTTCAAACTCTTTGAATAACTCCCCCTGCTCCATTGCATGGTCGATACTCGCTAGAAGTCTGGCACGATTGTCATAGGTTTCATCAAAGGCTCCAGCTAGTATCAGTGATTCTATTACCGATCTATTAACCGCTTTCAGGGATACTTTTAAACAAAAATCAAATAAGTTTTTATAGTTGGAATTTCTTCGCCCGTCGATTATTGCCTGAATTGCCTGGTAACCAACACCCTTGATCGGAAGCAACCCCATACGAATCGCTTGCTTAGTTACACGGAAAACAGCGAAGCTTTCGTTAACTGATGGTGGAAGAATGTTTATTCCAAAATCCCTGGCTTCTCTAATATAAGCCGTAAGCTTATCCTGGTTACCCGCCTGACTGTTCATCAGTTCAGATAGAAAGCAGGCAGGATAATGGGTTTTTAAATAGGCCAATTGATAAGAAATCATACTGTATGCTACGGCATGACTTCGATTGAAGCCATAATTGGAAAACTTCACAATCCATTGATAGATCTCTTCTCCGACTGAAGCATCATAACCACTTTCCTTACAACCATTTACAAAAGCTTTACGCTGCTGTTCAAGTACATCCTTTTTCTTTTTGCTGACAGCTCTCCGTAGAATATCCGCTTCCCCTAAGGAAAATCCAGCTATACGATTGGCAACCTGCATAATTTGTTCCTGATAAACCAACACCCCGAATGTTTTTTCCAGGATTGGCTGTATATCTGAATGAGGATACTCGACGGTTTTTTTACCGTGTTTTCTGGCTATGAATAATGGGATATATTCCATAGGACCAGGTCGGTACAAAGCATTCACTGCAACTACATCCTCAAAGTGATTCGGTTTCAACTGCTGTAAAACATTCCTCATTCCTTGGGATTCAAGCTGAAAAATACCATTTGTCCGTCCTTCACGGAGTGTATGAAACGTTTTTTGATCATCGAGGGGAATCCTGCCCAATGTAAATGACGAGTCTTCATATTTCTTTATATTAGTTTCAATCCGTTCTAATAATGTCAAATTACGAAGTCCTAGAAAATCCATTTTTAATAACCCGATTGTTTCAAGATCTCCCATTGCATATTGGGTCAAAGGGACCCCCTCATGACCTTCCAATAATGCCACATGCTCCGTCAAAGGTTCATCGCTGATAATCACTCCCGCCGCATGAGTGGACGTGTGTCTAGGAAGCCCTTCCAGTTTAGCTGCGATTTGGAAAAGAAGTTTCAATTTAGATGACTGACGAACATACATCGCTAGCTCTTCCGATTGTTTTACGACCTCAATGATCGACCCAGAACCTGCTGAAGAGAACTCCTTCAATATGAAAGAAGCGTCCTGTTGATCAATTCCTATTGTTTTGAATAACTCACGCAGAAGGCTCCTTGCAGCAAAAGTCCCGAATGTGACAATTTGTGCTACGTGCCCAGGTCCATACTTTTCATGGACATACCGGATAACTTCATCTCTCCGATGATCAGAAAAGTCGATATCGATATCTGGCATGCTTATACGCTCCGGATTAAGGAAACGCTCGAATAGCAAATCATAGGATAATGGATCAACAGCAGTTATACCGAGCAAATATGCGACGAACGAGCCTGCGGCGGAGCCACGGCCAGGACCCACCATTATTCCTTGCTTTTTAGCAAACGAGATGAAGTCCCATACGATTAAAAAATAATCACTGAATTCCATGGAAGTGATGATATTTAACTCATAGTCGAGCCTTTGTTTAGCAACTGAGTAATCATTTCGCTCCATATCATTCAGTGCCTGTTCACATATTCCCCGCAGATAGGCGCTGGAACTTTCCTTGCTCTCGACAGGATAGCGAGGAATTTTCCGTTCATGAAGAGGTATTTCTACGGAGCAGCGGGAAGCTATAGTTCTGCTCGCTTCCAATACCTCTGGCCACCAGTCACCAAATAAAGCTTCCATCTCATCCTGTGTTTTCAGGTGTCGGTTTTGATAAGCTGAGTCATTCCTTGCTGGAGTCCACCTTTCTCCATCCCTCATGGATGTAAGACAATCAAAGGCTTGATGATCTTCTTTATATATGTAACGTACATCATTCACTGCCGTCGCATTTGTATTGGTATCCTCAGCAAGTTTTTTAATGGTTGAATGAAGTTTGCGCTCTATTTCCCGGTTATGATCCTGCACTCCAAGATAGAAGTTTTCCGGTTTAAATATACTTTTCCACGCCTCAAGGAAGCTGTTGACATCTTTCTCCCTGTTTCCTCCCTCCAGCCAATGTGCCAGCGGCGACTCTGCAGCAGGCACAATGGCCAACAGACCGGCAGTATAATTCTCCAGTTCCTCCAAATCCATAGTTGCTTTAGTATTCATATGTAACTGTGTGCTTAAAGAAAGCAGTTGTTGATAACCTGTAAAATTTTCGGCTAATAATACAACCCTGGTTTCATGCCCCTCCCAAGAAATCGGCATGGTCATGCCGATGATAGGCTTTATACCTTCTTTTTTACAGGTTTGATAAAATTCTATAGCTCCGTGCATAACTCCTTCATCTGTCAATGCAATGGAATCATAACCGCCACTCCTGGCAGCTGTCACTAGTTTATTTATTTGTATCGTACTGCTCATTAAGCTGTAGCCGCTTTTCACTTGCAGATGTGTATAAGCCATTCCGTTCACCTTCTCTCTAACTTTATTATATCTGATAGGCAAGGCAGGTTAAAAGCTAACCGCATACCTTGTCTGATGTAATCATATTTTGAACTATAGGCGGAAATTATTCTCATACTGATATTGGATAGGAAAAGGGGGATTCATGTTGGAGGAGCGGTTGTTAATATCAATGATCCATTGTTTTTTTATCGCATTTGGCGTGATTGTGGGGGGAGCGTTCCTCGGCAGCCTAGGCAGCTTACTGACAGGTGAACCACCTTATACGTCCATGGTGCGCATTGCAAAAAGCCTTAGAATTTGGGCGATTGTAGCAGCTATCGGTGGTACCTTTGATACAATTGCCCGGTTTGAAAAAGGAATCCTTGATGGTTCCACTTTTGACCTTTTCAAACAAATCATGCTTATCATATCAGCCATGGGAGGCGTGAAAGCTGCTTTGTTATTTTTTGAATGGATTCTCCAAGAGGATATCACATAATGCATATTCCTCCATATTATAAACGGAAGAGCTGGCAAAGGTTTTTATCTGGCATGTTGTTAGGGGCTTTGGTTGGCTATGGGATATTCCTTTTTATCCATGGAAGTCTCATGGAGCATTGGGTAGAGGAGAACATCAGATTGAAGGGAGAACTATCAGATTTAGAAGCTACTTATGAAAATTTATTAGAAAATCATGAAAGTGAAAAAAAACAATACACCGTGGAACAGACAGAAATAGAGCTGACCAATAATGATATTGATCGATTGACAAAGCATCAGCTGCAAACACTTATCAAGGAAGAAATACAGGATGTCATCGGCAAAAATGTAGAAGAACTGTCTAAAAATAGTGAATTCCTGTACAAAACGATTGAAAACAAGCAGTTCACAATTGATGACTTCACTTACAAAGTAGAGGTTAAACAGCTAACGATAGCAAGGGTACTAAGTATCAAAGTTAAAGTAAGCGTAAACACTTAACCTCCATTATTTACTTTGGTGCTAAATGTTACAAAATGATGAAATTTTCAGAAAAATATAGAATTTTTGACTTAATTTTTATACAATGAAGTCAAATGAATATACATTAAAAAGGGGTGAGTGGCATGTTAATCATGGATCACCATCGTCAGTTAGAGGAAAAAGTCGGCCATCTCATGAATGGTTACACCGCGTATGTGGAAACTGATGAGCTCATCCGCCTCATGAAGCGCGAAGTATCCAAACACCAATTGAATGTCTTCCTGGACCAGACCGATTCGGGCTGCTGGTTCATCCCCCTAGAGCCAGAAGCCACCAAATGAGCCAATTAACCCTCCAGACCCCTATCAGGTGCCGGGAGGGTTATTTTATTTGAGCTATGTTATAAAAAAATTAACAAGTTTGGCTCTAATACCATCTTTCTGAAGAATAACAAATTCACTGACTATTCTTATAAGCCTTGCACACTTCTTCCAGTTCCTCCGTAATAACCTCCGTCTCTTCCCAAGAATAAGCAGTAGCTCCAGATGCCATAGGGTGGCCACCACCATTATGGTTGGCAGCAACTTTATTGACAATCGGCCCCTTTGAACGCAATCGGACACGGATGATCTCATCTTCCTCGACAAAAAAAGCCCATGCCAGTATCCCTTCCACATCACCCAACATTCCAACCAGCTGGCTGGTTTCCACAACCGTAACATGGAACCTATCAAGTATTTCTTTAGAAATCCTTACTGTGCTTAGCCCACTTTCCGTGACTGTGAAATTTTGAAGAATGTATCCTTTTAACCTGGACACTGGAAGCTTCGTATTGTACATGAGATTATATAATGCCGGTCGATCAAAGGGATATTTTACAAGGTCTGCTGCATATTTCAATGTTTTCGTTGTGGTACTTGGAAAAAGAAATCGGCCGGTATCTCCGACGATACCTGCATATAAAAGTCGAGCTCCATTCTCCGGCAACGTAAGTCCTTCGTCACTCTTAGCTAAATAAAATTCATAAATCAATTCACTGGTTGAGCTGGCATCTGTATCGACCCATTGTATATCTCCATATTCATCAACATTCGGATGGTGGTCAATTTTGATTAAACCCTTACCTTGTTTATACCGCTGATCGCATATTCTTGCTTCATTAGCCGTATCGCATACAATCACCAAAGCGTCATGGTATGTATCATCTTCCACGTCATCCATGTCGGCTAGATAACCGAGTGTAGGTTCCTGCTTGCCAGCCAGCAGAACTGTTTTCTCAGGGAAGCTTGCCTTGATGATTTCTTTCAACCCTGCCTGTGATCCATACGCATCGGGGTCTGGACGTACATGTCTGTGGATGATAATCGTGTCATAGACCTTTATTTTTTCAAAAATTTGATTGATACACATATCTACATCTCCTAACATTTCTTCAATAATTACAGAATTTCTCTAATCGGTAGCATCTTCCCTGAAAACAAGCTACAATGATAATGGTTCATAGTTCTGACAGGGAGTAGATACAATATGTTAATATTTTCAACTTTGATTCTGGTTTCAGCTGTTTTATATATTTATTATAAAGTAAGCATAACAAGAAGTAACGATCCACTTACACAATTGTACTTAAATGGCAGGGCGAAAATTTGTCTTGGAAGTTTTGTATTTTTCTTTGGTATTAATCAGTACCTGTTTTACGAAACGAAATTATCGTTATTTATCGGTATTGTTTTCCTGGTATTAGGAGGCATGCAGATGACAAACGGATACAAAAGCTCTCAGCATTACCGAAATGAATACCGTAAACACCATACAACCATGGAATCGTAGTCTATTTTCAAAAGCACCTGGAGTGATGACGGGTGCTTTTTTTGTTTAGAAAATTAGCTTGTCGGGGGTGAGCAAGGCGCATCCGCTTTTGTTTCATCCAGCTCCTGCGCCTACCCCCTCGAGGTCTTAAGTCCATCCTCTCTGTGACAAAGACCGTCACGGCGAGGCTCGCCTTAAGCTTGTCGGGGGTGAGCAAGGCGCATCCGCTTTTGTTTTTAACGGTCAATGAGCTGCGCCATCAGCAGCGCTTTTCCTACAAGGGATTTTTCGTGATATAAGGCTACATCAACTTTCGCGAATTTACGCCCGACCTCCATGATTTGAGGTTTGATATCAACCATACTTTCAATCTGAACGGGCTTGATGAAATAAACGGATAGATTTTCCACAACCAGGTCTCCTTTTTTGAACTTCCTGAGGAGTCTGCTGCTTGATTCGATCACGAGTGATGTAAAGACACCATAAGAAAGGCTGCCTAGTTGATTCGTCATTTGAGGTGTTACTTCCATGCGGAAAACCATTCCGTTGCCGTCTTCCCCTGCCACAACCATCTGACTGCTTACCAAATCATCGATGGTTTCCCCAACCTGTGGCTGACGTTGTAAGTATTGCAGGGCTTTCAGGACATCCTGCCTGGAAATCAAACCTTTCAACTTGTGTTGCTGGTCTACAACCGGCATGATTTCAATCCCCTCCCATACCATCATATGGGCTGCATTCGCAAGGGAAGTTTTAGTCTGGACTGTCATCGGATGTTTAGTCATCACTTTATCTATCGTAAGGCTTCGGTCTTTGCCAATGACGTCTTTCGATGTAACCATTCCCACTACCCTATGGTTACGATCAACCACAGGATAACGACTATGGGAAGTTTCTTCATTAAGCCTGTGCCAAGCTTCTACTTTTTCATCAATGTATAAATAATAGGATTGTTCATAAGAAGTATAAATATCTTCCACAAGGACGATTTCTTTTTTTATCAGCTGATCATAAATTGCCCGGTTGATCATGGTTGCAACTGTAAAGGAATCATAGCTTGTAGAGATGATTGGAAGTTTCTTTTCATCAGCGAGTTTCTTGACATGCTCATCCGTATCGAAACCCCCGGTAATTAATACTGCCGCCCCTTCTTTTAAAGCTAATTCATGAGCATTGGTTCTGTTTCCGACAATCAAAAGGGATCCTGCTTCGGTATAACGCATCATAGCGTCAAGCTTCATGGCACCAATCACGAACTTATTCAATGTTTTATATAAACCTTCCCGGCCACCCAGGACATGGCCATCGACAATATTGATGATTTCAGCAAAGGTTAGTCGTTCAATATTCTCTTTCTTTTTCTTTTCAATCCGGATGGTTCCAACTCTTTCAATCGTACTTACCAGACTTTGATTTTCGGCTTCTTTTATCGCACGATAAGCAGTTCCTTCACTTACATTCAATTCCTTTGCTATCTGCCGGACGGATATTTTATTGCCGACCGGGAGTGTTTCAATATAATCCAATATCTGTTCATGCTTCGTAGCCATGTCCCTCACCATTCTTTCTAACTGTACTAATGTAATTTTGATTAATTGTTATTATACAGATGATACAGAACTCCTGCAATGCAGAAAAAAAGGAGAGTATAAATTTGGAAGCTGGATGAAATAAAAGCGTAAGCGCCTTGCTCAACACCGATAAGCGTTTACCACCAGTCATTTTTATAATCCTTTTGTGTACAACAAAAAACCCGCTACTTTAAGTAAAAAGAAGCGGGCTTAATATTATACGGTTACAGGTCAATAGATTCTCCAACCTCAAGGGCCTGCCCTGCGCCTGGTTCCACTTGTTCAGCAAATGACTTTCCGTCTTGATTGATCAGGTCAAAGGTATTGTAGTGAATCGGCACAACCTGTTTTGCAGCCAACCATTTTGCGGCTATTAAAGCATCCTCAGGTCCCATAGTGAAATTATCCCCAATTGGAAGAAATGCTAAATCAATATCATTCAGTTCTCCAATCATTTTCATATCGCTGAAAAGCCCAGTATCACCTGCATGGAATATAGTCTTTCCATTGATTGTCAGCAGAATCCCGGTCGGCATACCCGTATAAACAGTAGTACCATCTTCTTCGGTATAGGAAGATCCATGGAATGCCTGGGTGAACTTAACTTTACCAAAGTCAAATTCATGCGCTCCACCAATATACATAGGGTGAGCATTCAGACCTTTGCTGCCAAGATATTCGGCCAGCTCAAAGGGCGCAACAACCTGAGAATCATTTCTTTTAGCAATGTCAACTGTATCCCCAACATGGTCGTTGTGCCCATGGGTGAGTAGAATCACGTCAGCTTTGACATTATCTGCGTTGAGGTCCGTATTTCCATTACCGGAAATGAATGGGTCGAACAGAATGGTCTTGCCATTAGCCTCCACTTTAATTACGGAATGTCCATGGTAGGTTACTTGCACAATATCCTCTCCTTTACTTGAAAATCATTTAAGTAAATCCTCACCTTAGTAATGTTCCCAAGCCTTTTCATATATTTGAATAAGGTGCGGATCAATCAATGTATTCGGTTTTAAGGAGATCTTTTCCCCTTCACCATTGAAGATTTCCCCATCTTCATCTTTTCCAAACACCGTAAAAGAGCGCAATAATTCCTTTGTGAGGTACTTTGTATCCACCTTTAATTCCTTATCAGCCAAGTCAATCGGTTCCCTGCTCGCCATCACAAACCCCCAATTTCCGAAGCTCGGGATGTCCAGGTGAAAATTCTTTGTATGCATGCCGGCAGATTGTATTGTTTTATCGATTGTCCAGTACACATGTGTGGCAAAAACAGGGCTGGTCGCCTGAACCATAGCAACACCGTCTGGTGATAGATGGTTTCTCACCAGAGAATAGAACTCCCAGGTATAGAGTTTGTTCAAGCTTTCATTATTTGGATCAGGCAGGTCCACAATGATCACATCATAAATGGTTGTTGTGTTTTTCAAAAATTGAAATGCATCCTTGTTTTTTACAGATACTTTATCATTATCCAATGCTCCTTTATTAAGCTGGACAAGATGATAATTATTCCTTGCCAGTCTGGTAACTGCCGGGTCCAGATCCACGAGCTCAATTGAATTTATTCCTTTATATTCTAACAATTCCCTTACAGCCAGGCCATCTCCTCCTCCTAGCACAAGAACATTGTTCACATCAGCTCCAGCCATCATCGGAGCGTGGACAAGCGTTTCATGATAGCGGTATTCATCTGTAGAGCTGAATTGTAAGGAACCATTAAGATATAACCTCGTGTCCCCCTGCTCTTTTGTTATGACAATTTTTTGGTAAGCACTTTGCTCGCTGTAAATGATCGGGTCCTTGTAAAGTTTCTGTTCAAAAGAAAACGCCATTTCTTCACCGAAAAACAGTCCTGCCACCAGTAATAGACCGATTACAGTCCCTGAAATGGCATGTACTTTCATATTTTTGATTTCTTGTCTGAATAAATAAAGCACAATGACAGCCACCATTAGATTAATGAATCCGACGAAGAATGCGCTTTTCACCATCCCTAATTGGGGTCGAAGCAAGAAAACAAATAACAGTCCCCCCACCAGACCTCCGGCATAATCAGAAAAGAGTACCCTGGCAGTGCTTCTGTTCAGTTCCACCCCAATTTCATTTGCCTTACGTATTAATATAGGCAATTCCAGACCAGTAAGCGCCCCGATAGTGAAAGTGACCGTATAGAGGAACAAGGATGTGGTACCATCAGGAGCAAATGCCATGATTCCAAACATTAGAAAACTGGAAAATCCACCTATGATAGCCACGAGGAATTCAATCCAGATAAACGTCACTATCAACTTTTTCGTAACTTTTTCACTTAATGAGGCACCAACACCCATCCCAGTCAAGAACAAACTGATCGTAAGGGTATATTGTTTCACCCCATCACCAAGTATGTAAGAGCCGAGCGCTCCAAAGAGGACTTCAAAAATGATTCCACATATGGAGACAATACCCGATGCCCAATAAATCATGTTGCTTTTTTTTACTGCTTCTTGATTCATGGATGTTCACTCCGCATAACTAAGCCTTGGCTCAGGTAATTGATGCTCCAATGACGAAAGCTAAGCCTACTGATACGCCGACTGAGATAACACCTACTGCTACATTGTTGTCCTTTAACATAGCTTCCACAGAAAACTTCCTTGTGAACATTTCAAAAAGATAGTAAGCAAGCATTTGCAGAACAACACCGTATATTCCCCAGATCAGGGTGTCCCAAATTGTTTCACTGTGGTAGATGGCAAAAGAAAGGATGATACAAATACCAATAATTTTACCCATAATGGATAAAGCGACAGCTGTATTACCCTTCCCGATTTCTTCCCAGTCCTTGTATTTGGTGGTAATCAGTTCAAAAACCAACAGTCCGATGACGACGACTACGATAGCAATGACGAAATATGCAAATGTAGCAATGAATGGTTCCATCATAAAACCTCCTTTTATTATTTTCCTGCTCCTGGGCCCCCGCCCCGTATGGAAGAGCCACGGAAGGTACCCGTTTTTCCCGCATTATAACCACCATTCATCGAATATCCTCCATAACAGCCTCCGGCACTTCGGCATCGTTCTTGCTGCCGTTCTGCCCAATTATTGGAATTAAACATCCGATTCAAAATGGCGTATGTCAACAGACCATTGAAAAAACCTGGTGAATAATGATTGCGGACAAATTGCTCGTTTGCCAGCTCAATAAAAACCACATCTGGCTTTTGTTCGCTTTTCTTTAAAATTATAAACTGGTCTGAATAAATGAGCACTTGCTTATTTCCATCGAATTCACTAATCTCTCTTGGTTTAAGTGTCTGAGAAAATAAATCTGCCAATTCAGGAACTTTGAATTCTCTGGTTACATAAACCTTGGATAATCCATTATCTGTCTGGATAGTATCCAAGAGTGGAAAGTGATCACTGATCATCTCTGCAGGATCTGATGGTTCCGAACCAGTTATACCATCAACTATATCCTTTTTAGGAGGCTCCGATGGAAGTTCTTCATAGCTTGGCCCGTCTTCCAAACTTGTCATTCCTCTTTGGATATCATCGTCACCACCAAACACATTTGCAAAAATGATGAAAACAATAATACCGAAACCACCCAACACAAGTAAGTCTTTCATCTCCATCCCTCCTTCCTGGAGCAATCAGACAGACAAGAAGGGTCCAAATGCCCATCCTACCTAATCACATGTAAGATGGTTCAGACCCTTCATTGCTGAAATGTTCTGGTGTTATCCATTTTTGGTCTGCCGGTTATTCTTTCCCCATTTTTTTCTTAAGAGCTGCTAATTCGTCATCTACACCGTTATCCTGTAAAGATTCGAATTCATCATCAAGAGTTCGGCTTTCCCTGGACATATCCTCACTGGTTTCTGCTTCCGCTTCGTGTTTAAGAACTTTTTCTTCCATTCGATCAAAGCCTTTTCTAGATTCATCGCCACCAATGCCGGACATTGTACGGTTTATTTTTGTACGGGTCTTCGCTGACTCTGCCCGCGCTTTTAAAGAGTCTTTCTTAAGTTTCATTTGTTGATATTCTTTTTTCATTTCGTCCAGTTTATCCCGAAGACCATCTGCGTCAGTTTTTGCCCTTTCCCATGAAGCTTTCATCACATCAGCTTGTTCCTGCTGCTTATTTTTATCTTCTAGTGCGCGGCGGGCTAGATCTTCATTGCCAGCTTCAATCGCTTGTTCCGCCTGTTTCATTCGTTTATCGACGAGAGCTTGAGCATCATCGTGTTTTCGTTTAAGCATTTTTTCATTGGCAATCTGCTTGGCTACTGCGCTTTCCGCTTCACGGATATCATTTTCCATATCCCTCATGAATTGATCCAGCATCTTTACCGGGTCTTCCGCTTTATCAAGCATAGAATTCAATTCCGAGTTTACTACTGTTTTTACACGTTTAAAGAATTGAAACATGTTTAAATTCCTCCTTTTATTTTGAACCTGCTATAATTTTAATCTCATAAGCCTCTATATCATACCCCAGGCTCACTTCTATGTCGCTCCCCCATGCTTCCACACTCATATATCTGGTTTCATCCTCTGAAATGTAATCCGCATAAGGGATAGCTTGGCCATTGACAGCCTTGCTTCTTCCTTCTCCAACGACTCTGGCTTCTCCTTGTTCATCTTTAAAGTACGTTGTCCCCTCAAAAGCAAGCTTATCAGGAAAAGGATGAGAAACTGGGAGCTTGATTGTACGATAGATGCCTAGCTCAAGTTCATCATCCATTTCAGCGGACAGCCAAATCGTCGATCTTCCTTCCAACAGCTGATAAGCAAACCATTCATACCCGTGATCCCTGTAAGTTATTTTACCCACAACTTCATAATCGGCTAAATCATACGTCACAATATCGCCTATCTGGATATTTAATGGGTCTCTATCTTTTACTTCAGGTGCTTTGGCTTTTTTATTAGAGAATAATCTTGATAGTATTCCCAGGACAATCCACCTCTCTTTCCCAATTAACTTTCGTCTATATCCTTTACGATATAAACCTATAAAGGTTTCATTTTTTGAAAATTAAATTCTATAACTGTATGGTTAACAAAAATAGCGAGGATACTTTCGCTCCCCGCTTTTTTTAATCCTTATTTTTCTAATAATGTTTCGACATCTGAATACTCAAGACCATGTGCTTCTGCAACGGCACGATAAGTAACAAATCCAGAAAGAGTATTTATACCTTTTCGCAGGGCCACATTTTCCTGACAGGCTTGGCGATATCCTTTATTTGCAAGCTGAAGTGCATATGGAATCGTAACATTCGTTAGTCCGATAGTAGAGGTCCTTGGAACTGCACCAGGCATGTTGGCAACCGCGTAATGCACGACACCATGCTTTTCATAAGTTGGATTATCGTGTGTTGTAATACGGTCAGTCGTTTCAAAGATCCCCCCCTGGTCAATGGCAACATCCACAATGACACTGCCCATTGGCATAGCCTGAACCATTTCGTCGGTAACAAGTTTAGGTGCTTTGGCTCCAGGTATAAGGACTGCTCCGATTACCAGGTCAGATTCAGCCAGTGATTCTTGAATATTCAGTGGATTCGACATCAATGTATTGATTTCGGAACCGAAGATATCGTCCAGCTGACGCAGACGTTCCGGATTCAAATCGATGATGGTGACATCTGCCCCAAGACCTAACGCTATCTTGGCAGCATTTGTTCCAACAACACCACCTCCGATAACAGTTACCTTGCCCCGCTTTACACCCGGAATTCCACCAAGAAGTATCCCTTTTCCACCGTGAAGCTTCTCAAGGAATTGAGCACCAATCTGGGTCGCCATTCTTCCGGCCACCTCACTCATCGGCGTCAATAATGGCAGGGATCCATTACTCAACTGCACTGTTTCATAAGCAATACTGACCACCTTATTTTCAATCAATGCCTTTGTGAGCTCTGGCTCAGGTGCAAGGTGGAGGTATGTGAATAAGATCAAGCCCTCATAAAAATAGTCATATTCTTCCGGCAAAGGCTCTTTGACCTTCATGACCATCTCCTGGCTCCATGCTTCTTTAGCAGTATCTACTATTACCGCGCCTGCTTCCTCATATTGGACATCCGTAAAATTAGAGCCTTCTCCCGCTCCTTTTTCTACGATAACTTCATGTCCTGCGTTTGTAAGCGAAATAACCCCTGCTGGAGTCATCGCGACACGGTTTTCATTGTTTTTTATTTCTCTTGGCACACCTATTCTCATGCAACAACCTCCCAATCCAATGTTTCTAGGACACATGTCCAGCCACAACCACTATAACACCATTTCTCCGATGTGGGTAGACAGATTTTTGTAAGCCTTTTCAATTGTATCAGACACCTTCTTATATTTCATTGTCTTTCTATATTTTATTCCCTCAATATTAGCGATGACGATGGATGACATCCAAACCTCCAGTAACTTCATAGACAGCACCAGTCACCATATCACAGTCTTCCCCACACAAAAATTCAATCGTACGGGCAATATCTTCCCCGGTTCCGGATCTGCCAATTGGAGTATCAGCATCAGGAATTTTTCTGCTTTCTGCTATGGTCGCTTCCTTCATATTACCAGCTATATTTCCAGGGCAGACCATATTGGAAGTAATGCCATTTTCGGCTTCTTCAAAAGCTATCGATTTTGTCAACGATACCAGACCAACCTTCGCTGCAGCAAAAGCGGAACGATAAATCCATCCTGAAGCAGAACCCGCTCCCTGGAAGCCATAATGAATAATCCTTCCGAATTTTTGTTTTCTCATATGGGGAATCACAGCCTGGAACAAATGAAAGGAAGCATCTAAATTTCCACGTACCATACTGTCCCACTCATTTTGAGTATAATCAGCTAATTTTTTACGAGTGAATATATAGGGGCCTGCATTATTTATCAGAAAATCTATCCTGCCGAACCGATCCAGTGCTTCAGTGACCAAATGGTTCAAGTCCTCCTGTTTCGTTACATCTGTCCTGATGATCTGAATTCGGTCATGGTAGCCTGGCCACTCATCCAATAGCTGATACGCTTTCTTACGGTCTGTATGGTAAGTAACTGTAACTGAATGGCCATTTTTGAGAAAACGGCTGGCAACCATTTTACCAAGCCCTTTTGTACCAGCAGTAATGAGTGCATGACGCATGTCTATTCCTCCCATAAAAAACGATTTCCTCAACCTGATATATGTAAATTAGAAATGATAATTCTACTTTACTACAAATAACTATTATCGTTCACATAAGGTGCTTGCAGCGATGTACAGAGAAGCTATTTGAGGCAAGAAAGCTGAAGGAACGTTTCCTCCAGCTTTGGCTTAAAATTTTTTTTATTGTTCACCCTTATGACTTGATCCAGTTCTAGAGGAGCGAGGAGATTTTCTCCCCCTGTCATTCGGCTTTTGAAACTCGATACTTCCCGATTGATAGCTTTCTTCTATTCCCAGCTCAGGACTTTGTTCTTCACCGGATTTGTTATCCCTTTCTTTAGCCATTGGTTTCCACCTCCATTATTAATGTTCACCAAAATTACTTTTTCATGTTTGTGAGCGTTTCCACTAATTTCAATCTACATGTTATAATTGAACTATACTAATAAAGGAGGCGTTCATTATGCCTTTTGAGTATAAGCATATCGTTATTGCAGTGGATGGCTCGAGTGCTGCTGAATACGCTTTTAAAAAAGCGATAGACATCGCGAAACGGAATGATGCACACCTGGTCCTTGCCCATGTAGTGGATACTCGTGCTTTTGCGACTGTCGAGGCTTATGACAGGTCTTTGGCGTTACGTGCCGAAGGGTATGCTACCGAGCTTCTCAATGACTATAAGGACAAAGCTGTAAAAGAAGGTGTACAAAACGTCGATACTGTAGTGGAATATGGTTCTCCCAAAATAAAAATCGCCAAAGATGTTGCACCGAAATTTAATGCAGACCTCATCATCTGCGGAGCAACAGGATTGAATGCAATGGAACGTTTCTTCATTGGAAGTGTCTCTGAGCATATTACCCGTTATGCGAAATGCGACGTTCTCGTTGTTCGGATGCCTGAACAGAAATAAGCTGGAGGATTATTAATGGAAGACTTTTTCACATTTGATAAAAGATTAGGTATATCCATCCCAGATCTGCCAAAGCCATTTCGGACTTATTCCATTGAGGTACAAAGCGCTATTCTTTCCGCATGGGAAAATCAACGGGGGGCAATTCCGGACCGTGTCAAAGAAATGGAGTATCATATCGAACGCTGCCTTGATTTACTGAATCAAGAGGATGATTTTGAGGCTTCTTGTGAGATTAATGAAGATATTAGCAGGATGGCAGCAACAATAAACGATTTATGGATTTGGTACCGCGCTGATCAGGTTCTTCAATCATAATGGAGGCTGCCCGATTGAGCAGCCTCTTTAATCATCATTCACATATCTTTTTTAATCTCACGGACTACATGACCAAGTTCTGGCAAAATCAGCTTTTTCATTGCTAATCTCACAGCACCACTTGAGCCAGGTGTAGAAAATACGGCAGTATCTTCACTTACCCCGGCGACAGCTCTGGAAAGAATGGCTGCTGAACCAATATCCTCTGTGTAACTAAGCATGCGGAATAATTCTCCGAACCCGACTATTTCCTTTTCCAATAAGGAAGCAACCGTTTCTATCGTAACATCCCTTTTGGCTATCCCCGTTCCACCGTTAATCAATACAGCATCAACCTCCTCGGATTGACAACCGCTGACAACCGTTCTACGTATTTCTTCCTGCACATCTCTTACGATTTTATAACCTGTAACTCGATGGCCTTCTCCCTCGAGAAAATCGATCATCAGTTTTCCACTCTTATCTGTTTTTTCATTTCGAGTATCGCTTACAGTAATTACGAGACATTTCACCTCTTTGGCTGCCTCGTGTTTATGATGCTCAACTGCCATCAGTATCTTCCTCCTCACGATCCATCAACTGTCTGTATTGATAAAACTTCAAAGCAAAGTCCGTCACCTGTCGAGTCAATTGATAGTTGAACACTGCTCCGACTGCCATGCTGACTAACGGCAGCCCCTGGATCAACTTCTTCCGGAACATCATAATTGATAATGATTTGAACAGCTGTTTCAAAGGCTGCTCCAGCCAGCTTTCATCCGTCAAATCATCATTACCTTCATATATGTAGGGATGATATTGATTACGAATATCTTCTATAAGTTGATCCCAGGCATGCTTTTGCATCCGTTTCGGAAGAGTGGCTGCATGAAACACTCGGAGGGATATCATCATTTCATATGGATGATTCATTTCGTGACCAAAGGAGAGCCCAATCAATTGGACAGCTCTAAGGTTCATGATTACCATCAGTGGGAAATCGACACTGAACAATAGCAGTCCCCCGGTGCCGGTCAGCCCTCCCTGTGCAAACGAATAAAGTCTGCCCCGAGCCATTTGCTGCTGGGCAATATATGTATTACGGTCAACAGAAAGATTTTTCATATCCTGTATTACTTCAATATTTTCATCAAACACTCTTCCTACAGTAATGATACGTTCCCTTGCTTCATTTTGAAACGAGGTACCTTGCAGAAATGCATGCGTGTGAAAAAGAAAATTATCAAGATTACCGAAAATGCGCTTTTTCCATTTAGGGTTCATCTCCTCGAACATCTGCCCGACCCACGAATCAAATACCCTTTCAAAATCATTGGGCTGGTACTCAGCCTGGACTTTCCGCCATTTCTGGATATCCCTGCCGACTTTTGTTCCTTCCCTCATCCTGTATCCTCCCTTTATCAAAAGAAGCTTATTTACTATTTTAGCTTGAATTCCAAAAAAAAGAAAACGAATATCAGAAAGAGCCACTTAATAAAAAATAAAGAGCACAAGTGGTATCACCTGTGCCCTGTAGGTTAATATTCTTGCTTCAATCCGGAAAGTCGTACCGTATCCCTTGCTATCATGACTTCCTCATTTGTCGGGATAATCATTACTTTTACCGGGGAATGAGGATAGTTGACGAATGCTTCCCGTCCACGTACTTGATTCAAGGATGGATCCCAGTAGACTCCCATGAATTCCAGTCCTTTTAATACACGCTCACGGATTGATGTACTATTTTCTCCAACCCCAGCTGTGAAAATAATCGCATCAACCCCATGCATCCTGGAAGCATAAGAACCTATATATTTGTGAATACGAGCTGCGAATACCTCAAGGGCAAGCTCTGCTCTTTCTTCCCCTTGCAGCGCTTTTTCTTCAATATCACGTAGGTCGCTTGAAAATCCTGAAAGGGCAAGCATGCCACTTTCTTTATTCAATACATTCATGACTTCCGCAGCAGATTTTCCTGTTTTTTCCATTATATAAGGGATTAGAGCAGGGTCGATATTGCCCGACCTGGTCCCCATTGTCACACCGGCAAGCGGGGTGAAGCCCATGGAGGTGTCAATGGACTTTCCTCCTTCAATGGCAGCAATACTGGCACCGTTACCTAAATGACAGGAAATGACACGCAGCTGTTCGACCGGAAGTCCAAGCATTTCGGCAGCACGCTCCGATACGTATTTATGGGAAGTACCATGGAATCCATATTTCCGAATACCATATTTCTCATAATATTCATACGGCAGGCTGTATAAATAAGACTGCTCAGGCATGGACTGGTGAAATGCTGTATCAAACACCGCTACAGACGGAACTTCAGGTAATACCTCTTTAAAAGCCCGGATGCCTGTAAGATTTGCCGGATTATGCAAAGGTGCTAATTCTGATACGTCTTCAATCTCCTTGATGACTTCTTCTGTAATCATCACGGAATCGCTGAAACGCTCACCGCCATGGACAACGCGGTGTCCCACACCATCAATTTCATCAAGGGTATCAATGATTCCTGCAGATGTCAGCTTGTCTAGAAGTATACGAACAGCCTCTGCATGATCTGGTATATCTGTCGTGGTGGTGTCTTTCTCTCCATCCACTTCTATTGTAAAAATGGAATTATTTATTCCTATTCGTTCTACTAGTCCTTTAGTAATGATTTTTTCTTCCGGCATTTCAATCAACTGAAATTTCAACGAAGAACTGCCGGCATTTATTGCAATGATTTTACTCAAGGTTCTTCATCCCCTTAAAAATAGGTTCGGCTTTTCTTACCAATACCATTTAACCACCCTATGTTTTCATTTTCAAGACACAAGGAGAATTGGTAACGTTTACGTGCGGAATTTTTTATTTTCACACAATTAGGAAGGATGATTTTTTGTAAACCATTGATCGATTTGACCGATTATATCTGCCATGGCATGGTGATTTTTGAAAGATGGCAGCTTTGCGAGTAATGCTTCTTTCGGAGCGTTAGTCTGTTTTCCTTTTTTCTGGAGGATCAAAATACTTTTCCCGTGTTTTTCTTCTTTAAAAAAGCTTTCAGGAAGCTGAAGCATTCCAAAAATATGGGCTTTCTCTCTTAAATACGTATTCAATTGGGAAGATTGGTCGCTCTCAAAAAGAAAATTAGGCACAATAAACATCAGAAAGCCGCCGTCTTTCACATAGTTCAACCCTTGCTCGATAAATAAGTGATGGGAATAAGAATGCCCCTCCTCCGCTTTCAATGTAAACCTTTCCGCCTGAATATCATCAGGATAATACCCGACTGGCAAATCTGAAAGGATAAAATCAACCGGCTCCATTAAGAATGGGCGAAGGCTGTCCTGGTGGAAAAATTCGATTTCATTTTTCTGCAGGTTAGCATTTGCCAGTGCCAGCTTCATCAATGTCTCATCGACATCACTTCCATAGGATTTTACCTCTCTGTCCAATTGATTCATGACAGCTGTCAACAGATTCGCCGTACCGCATGCAGGATCAAACAGCGCCAACGCTTCGTTACCAGGAAACAGCCGCTGAGTAAGGTACCCCATAAACATCGCGACCGAGTCAGGCGTAATCAGGTGCTGCTGCTGTGTTGCTCCTTTCATACCTTTTAGAATGGCTAGCTGTGTTGCTTTCCTTATTTCTTCCTTCTCGTATTTTTCTATACTTACTTCCTTCAAATGTTTCTCTAATTGTTGTTTTAACAAGTCGGACATGTCCTCGAAAGGTGTTCTATGGAAAAGTATATCCATAGCATCGGCCACCGCTTCCAGGTAGGTGGCATTTTCCTGATATTCAATGGTCGTAGCTGCTTCATCAATCCACTCGTATAATTCTTCTACGTTCTTTTGCTGCATTGCCTAACCTTCCTCCTTAAACTTCCAAACAAGCAAATGACGCATTCATTTAACAGGAATGCGTCATGCTGCTTACTTTTCATTGAATTTAACTGCTTAATGTGGTTTATTGTGCTTTTTCAGCAGCGGTTATAGCTGATTCATAATCAGGATGATTGGTAGCTTCACTTACATATTCGACATACGTCACATTGTTATTGGAATCAACGACAAACACAGCACGAGCTAACAAACGCATTTCCTGAATTAATACACCATAAGCTTCTCCGAAGGATGCGTCCCTATGGTCGGATAATGTGTCGACATTCTCCACTCCTGCAGCCCCGCACCAGCGTTTCTGTGCAAAAGGCAAGTCCATACTGATCGTCAAAACCTTAACATTATCCAGTTTTGTCACTTCTTCGTTGAACCGTTTAGTCTGAGCATCACAAACTCCCGTGTCAAGTGATGGGACTACACTGATCAGTTTCACATTACCTTCATAGTCATCGAGGTTTACTTCACTAAGATCGTTGGCAAGAACTGTAAAGTCAGGTGCCTTATCACCTTCCTTGACCTCATTACCCAATAATGTAACAGGATTCTCTTTAAAAGTGATTGAAGCCATTCGTTCGTCCTCCTTCATCCTTTTTCAATAAAAAAACTGCCTATTCAACATTATGAAGGCAGTTTCTAGGAATGTCTAATGTAAACTATCATAAGAGATCCTGGGAAGATGAGGAGCGTCTGGACCTGCTTTGATGCTGTCCTTGACTCTGGTCGCTGTTCTTTTTATCCTTTTGCAAAAGCTCCTGGATCTTTTCAATCACAGGCGGTGCGAGATCAAGCATTTTTTCATATAAGTGCGCCTGTTCATTTAAGTGAATCATTTGCACACCTTGTTTTCTTACAATCAAGAATGCAATTGGTGTAATGGATACTCCACCACCACTTCCGCCGCCAAATGGTAACTCCATACCGTCTGACTGGCCCTGGTCACCTTCGCCTCCACCTCTCGACATCGGTTTAAAATCACTGCCCCCAGCAGCAAATCCAAAACCAACTTTCGATACAGGAATAATAATACTTCCATCTGGTGCTTCTACCGCTTCTCCCACAATCGTATTGACATCTATCATGTCTTTCAAACTGTCCATCGCTGTGGTCATCAAGCCTTGAATTGGATGATCCATCATGATACCTCCTGCTAATTCCTGGTTTTACCAGGTTTTCTATTCACGTAGCGTAACCACACATATATAGCCTTACCTAGCCTAAAGGAAAATATACCATTTGCTGTCATCTGAAAACACTTTAAATGAAAAGATGGCTCCACTTGCAGCACAATTGGATTATTTACCGAAAATACTCGATGGATCAGTTGTTCAAGCAAAGCGGTTATCCCTAGTAATGGCCCCATAATGATTCCGGTAGACGAAGCGCTTCCTGTCCCAATATATAAACGGCTTTCCATTTTATGAATCGTTAATGTATTTCCGATTTTCAACAGCCGATCCCAGCTGGGCTTTTCCGCTTTTTTGATATCAGACCATTTTGTTCGAATAACCTTTTCGGCTTTCGCTTCCATTTCATCCAATTCTTGTTCGGATTCCAGCATTTCTTCAAAGTCAACCTGTTTCTTATAGATAGGAAGAAACCCCAAATAAACGACTAAGTATAGTCGTTTTTCAGAAGGAATGATATTCAGCTTTAAATGGAGTGATATTCTGCTCGTCAATAAAATAAATATTAAGAGCGAAAGCACTGCTATAATTATGATGATCCAGATCCATCCCATCATCCTCACCTGTTCATTAGTATCATCCTATTTGTGTTGACTTAAACAGCAGACAGATGTTTTTTCTGTTTGTTTTCCCTTTATAATGATAGATGATAAAATAAAAGCAACTTGTACCAGGGAGGATTACATATGGCAAACACACGCCAAAACCTATATTTTTATTACCCGCCAAATCATGAACTGGATGAAAAATTACAGCCTTTATTCGAGCTGGCTGAACAGAATGGATTTACGATATTGGACGATTCCAAACATGCCAACATCATCATCAGTGTAGGCGGTGATGGTACATTCCTTCAGGCAGTAAGGAAAACAGGCTTTCGACAGGATTGTCTATATGTAGGGATTCGGAGAGAAGAAGAAGCAGGTCTGTATTGTGATTTTAATATTGATGATTTTGATGCAATGGTCAATTCTATGTTGCATGCCGACCTTGAGGTAAGACGCTTCCCCGTCATCGAAACGACCGTCAATAACGAAGCAACCATTCTTTGCCTGAATGAATGCAGTGTGCGTTCCACCTTGATCAAAACCATTGTCATCGATGTTATGATTGATGATTTGCTATTCGAAACCTTCCGGGGAGATGGTCTGGTCGTAGCAACCCCTACTGGGAGCACCGGTTATAACAAATCAACGAAAGGAGCAGTCATTGATCCAAAGCTGCCATGCTTCCAGGTAAGTGAAATAGCCTCCCTGAACAATAACCGCTACAGGACACTAGGGTCTTCATTTGTGCTTAGTGGGGAGCGGAAGCTGAAGCTAAAGGTACAGCAGGACGGTAATGACTATCCGATTATTGGAATGGACAACGAAGCCTACTCCATCCGAAATATCAAAGAATTATCGATTGAACTGAGCGATAAAGTGATTAAAACCGTAAAAATGAAGGACAATTCTTTCTGGGATCGTGTGCAACGAACATTCCTGTGAAGATTCACAAAGGCTGCCTCGTAATATCCAGAGGCAGCCTTTGTTATATTTTTAGAAAGTTTAACTTTGTTAAAGGATTAAAGTATAAGTAAAACTAAGGCTTTTCGCCATAAGGACTGTGCGAAAAGCCAAGTTTTTCTAATACTTAATTGCTATATCCGCTGGTACATAAGTTCCTCATCAACCACTGTCATGGATACATTAGTATCGACAATTTCATGGGGAGCAAGTGAAAACAGATCCCTGTCCAAAACAGTAAAATCTGCAACGTAGCCTTTTGCAATCTTCCCTCTGTCATGCTCATGTCTGATTGCATAAGCACTTCCCTTCGTATACAAGGAAATGGCTTCAAACATCGATAATTGTTCTTCTTTTGTATAAATTTGCTGGTCATAGCTAGCCCGTCGTTCGACTGCTGCTCTGATCCCCAGTAATGGATTGATTTCTTCTATTGGGGCGTCCGAGCCACCTGCACATGGTATACCTTTTTCCAATAAAGTTTTCCAAGCGTAGGAATTCTTCAGCCGTTTTTCACCAAGGCGATCGATGACCCAAGGGAAATCTGAAGAAACAAACGTCGGTTGTAAGTCCAGGATTGCGTTTACTTCTTTTAATCTGTAATAAAGATCTTCACGCAAAATTTGGGCATGGATGATTCTGTCCCTTTCCCCGCTTGGCAACGGGTATTTTTTGATTGCTTGAATAGTGGCATCTACAGCCTGATCACCAATAGCATGAACAGCTACAGGCATGTTCTTCGCTCTGGCTTTCTTCACTAGTTTTTCCAGGTTACTTTGTTCATGAATTGCAACCCCACGGTTCATCGGGTCATCAGTATAGGGTTCAGATAGCCAGGCAGTTCTCCCGCCTAATGCTCCGTCTGAGAATATCTTCATTGCACCTAACTCGACAAACTCAGTCCCGCTTTTGTAGGAAAGTCCATGATCATGCATATCCTCGACTACCTCATGGTGGACGAGCAAGTTAGCCCGGAACTTGAGCTTTTTCCCGTCAATTATTTCTGTAAAGGCATCAAATGTTTTTTTAAATCCCCCATAATAATTCAAATCTTCGCTATGGCCTCCAACTAAACCATGCATGTGCATATCGTTTACTGCGAGTTGTACTGCATGCTCAAGATATTGGGGGGTTACTTCAGGCATTGCCTGC
Source organism: Thalassobacillus pellis (assembly GCF_016908295.1). Taxonomy (GTDB): domain Bacteria; phylum Bacillota; class Bacilli; order Bacillales; family Halobacillaceae; genus Thalassobacillus; species Thalassobacillus pellis. The sequence continues at coordinate 46,549 of NZ_JAFBDO010000009.1, read as the reverse complement.
TTGATAAGCTCCTGCGCTTTTTCATGGAAATATCCGATCGGTTCTCCGTTTTCAGATCTGGCAATTACCCCGCCTTGCGGGTCTGGAGTGGAAGGGGTCACACCAGCAAGCTCCATTGCCTTTGAATTGGCTAACACGGCATGCCTGCAAACTCTGGTTAACATCATTGGATGTTTAGTAGTTATCTCATCCAGTTCATTCTTATGAATGATACGTGTATCTTCCCACTGGTTTTCATTCCAGCCATCTCCGATAATCCACTCTCCTTCTTCCAATTTTTCCGCATGCTGGCTCAAAGCCCATTTCACTTCTTCCGCCGACTTCATGAAGGAAAGGTCGAGCCTGAGCAGTCTTTCTCCGTGACCAATGATATGCAGATGGCTATCAACAAAACCAGGGTACATGACATGGCCTTTTAACTCATGTTCATCCGTCAATGTGTCTTTATATGTACGATAGAGCTCCTGGGTATCACCAACATCAAGAATTTTTCCGTTTTCTGTGACAACCGCCTCTACCCACTCTCCTTCTTTTTCCATCGTATAAATTTTCCCACCGTACCAAAGCTTAGCCATACCAATTCCTCCCGAATTCCATATAATCAACTTGTATATGATAATACTATATAATTTACCAGAAGAAGATACAAAGAACTTGCATAAGTAAAAGAAGGAAGAGGAGCTGTTATGGGTTTGAGTTATGGGCCTCCTTAGCAGATGTCATTTACTGTTAGTATAATGATACAACAATCAAAAAGGTTTCTATAAAAACTTAAAAGCCTTACTGCATGTGCAGCAAGGCCATTTGCCATTCTATTTAATTGATTATTTAGGTTGTCCACCGAATTGCTGTTCAGCAGTTTGGACTAGACGCTTAGTGATTTCTCCACCTACAGAACCGTTAGCACGGGAAGTAGTGTCAGCACCAAGTTGAACACCGAATTCTTGAGCGATTTCGTATTTCATTTGGTCTAGAGCTTGTTGTACACCAGGTACAAGCAATTGGTTAGATTGGTTTTGAGCCATTTTGTCTCACCTCCTCGTCACTTCTATCATGTGTAACGAGAAAGGTTTCATTCATATGTTCATCTGGTATTTCTTGTTAATCAAAACAGGTCTTCAAATTTAGCTTCAGAAGACTTTTTCTGTGAGAAGCTGATGACTTCCTTTTGTTCCAATGCTTCCTTAATATCCTCAGAGAAATCCGTACTTTGTTCATATTCCAATGCTTTTTCTTTACTCGGTTTTGTTTTAGGTGCTTTTGGTACAAAAACCGTACAACAATCTTCATAAGGTCGGATGGAAATATCATAGGTGCCGATTTTTCTGGAAATATCAATGATTTCCAATTTATCCATTGCTACCAGAGGCCGAATGATCGGGTAGTTGGTAACATCGTTAATGGCACTCATGCTTTCCATCGTCTGGCTTGCGACTTGGCCAAGGCTTTCACCGGTTGTAAAGGAGAGAATCACTTGCTCTTTTGCAACGGCCTCACTTATTCTAAGCATCATTCTCCTCATGATTGTCATACTGTAGCCGTCCGGCATTTCCCTATGAATTTTTTGTTGTATTTTTGTAAATGGAATAATATGAACCTTCAGTTTTATACCGTATCGTGTCATTTCCTGTGCTAAATCCAGCACTTTTTGTTTGGCACGTTCACTCGTGTATGGAGGGGAGTGAAAATGTACTGCTTCGACCTCGACGCCACGTTTCATTGCCAGATACCCTGCCACCGGGCTGTCAATACCTCCGGAAAGTAATAGCAAAGTTTTTCCTGTTGTTCCCACAGGAAGTCCTCCGGCTCCAGGATAATTTTGCGAAGTGACATAAGCAGCGTCCTGACGAACTTCAACTTTGATTTCGACATCTGGATTATGGACATCCACTGTAATACCCTCCGTATTACTGAGGATATGCCCTCCCAGGATTTGATTCATATCCTGGGAGCGGATCGGAAATTGTTTGTCCGTCCGCTTGGTGGAAATCTTAAAGGTACGTGCCCCTTCAGCCTCTTTCATAGCATACAAGGCAGCTGCTTTAATACTGTCTTCTGACTGCTCAATGCGGACCGCAAAACTCAAGCTTTGAATTCCAAAAACTTCCTGGCATTTCTCCATTACTGCATATGGATTTTCTCCATTTAAAAGCACATACATCCTGTCACGCGTCTTTTTGATTTTAACAGCAGGAAAATTGCGTAATTTCTTGGATAAATTGCTGTGCAATTTGTTTTCAAAGCTGTGTCGGTTTTTTCCCTTAAGGGCCATTTCTCCATACCGGACCATTATCTGATCAAATTTCATAATATCTACCCCATCACTTCGTGTAATTCATTTACTATTCTTCGTAAAACATTAATAAAAATTTCAATGTCTTCTTCAGTAGTACCATAAGAAAGACTCACTCTCAGTGCGCTTGTTGCACGTGCTTCTCCTAGTTGGCAGGCCGCAAGAACTGCACTTTCATCGCTCCGCTTCGATGAACAGGCTGATTTAGTGGAAATATAAATTTCTTTTTCCCCTAAGGAATGGATGATAACCTCAGGCTTGTAGCCTGGAACCGAAAAATTGAGAATATGCGGGACGGTCCCTGCAGGACTATTAATGATTACTTGAGGAATCTCTCTTAAATGTTCTCTTAACATTTTATTCAGCTTAAGCAGTCTTACCTGATTTTCATCCTGTGCTTCCTTTATAAGGCGGAGAGCCTTAGTAAATGCAACGATTCCTGCCAGATTTTCCGTGCCGGACCGGAAAGTTCCTTCCTGTCCCCCTCCATGCTGTAACGGGAATAAAGTGGTACCTTTCCGAATAAATAAAGCACCAGTTCCCTTCACCCCATGGATTTTATGTCCAGAAACTGTACATAAATCAACACCAGCTGCCTTGAAATCCAATGCTATTTTTCCTAATCCTTGAACATGATCAACATGGAAAAAGATCTTTGGGTGTTTTTTAACAATTGTCCCAATCTCTGAAATGGGCTGGATTGTTCCTAATTCATTATTGACTGACATAATGCTGACCAGTATGGTTTCCGGAGTGATACTGTTTCTGAGATCATCTACATTTACAATTCCTTCCTTTGAAACAGGAAGATAAGTAATATCAAAACCCAATGATTCGAGCGCGTGACAAGCTTCCAAAACAGAAGGGTGCTCTACTTGACTTGTAATTATATGTTTACCTCTGTTCTGATGAGCAAATGCAATTCCTTTAATTGCCATATTATTCCCTTCTGTACCTCCAGAGGTGAACACTATTTCTTCTGGTAACACATTCAAAATGTTTGCAGCCTGTTTTTTGGAGTGGGTTAACAGCCGTTCGGATTCCCCTCCAAAATGGTGGATGGAAGAAGGATTTCCAAAATAATGTTCTGCAACTTTGTGGTAAGCTTCCAGTACCTCCGGGTGTGGTTTGGTCGTTGCGCTATTATCCAGATAAATCATTGGTTTTTACTCCTTTGTGTGATTTTGCAATCTAATATATTATCATACCTAATCAGAAATTTAAACAAAGATCCCCTGACCCTTAAACCGCATTCAGTGAAGAATTCTGCAATAGTGTTATCCATAACCATTCATTTCCTATCCAATGGTTCTTAACAGTAAAAAAAGGACCTGTGCTGTTTTCCGACAGGTCCCCTTAGCATTTATAAACTTGTTTATTGATTAGTTGTAATCAAACCAGAACTTCCACTTCAGATTCCAGACGTTTCCACGCTTCTGGGTCAACCTGGCGAATCGTTTCTCCTGCAAGATCTAGCGCAGCATCATAATTACAGGAGCGGAATTCCCTTTCAGCTTCTGAAAGACGGGCAGCTACCAAAGGGTACTGGCTGCGATAGCGGTTTCCATACTGAATCACCTGTTCAGCTAAATATGCATGATCGATCGTCCTGTTTGCTTCTTCATTTACTTGCTCGACTGTCTGAATAGCCTCATCCAATGCAAAGCCTACCTCTGTCATGTCCACCGGCTGTCGATCCAAACAGTCAAAAACGTTAGCCACTTCTTCCCTTGCTTTATCAAGCTCGGCTAGAAGTGTTTCCGGGATACCTGGCATATTACTTTTTTTCAATTTTCGGTTGGTTGCCAGCAAAGTCTGCTGCATATCAGAAAGCTTATTTTTCGCCTCAAATTCATCTTGCCTAATGGCTTTTATCCTATCACTGAAAACCTTATGCTCTTTTTGCAATTCTTCCAATTGCTGCTGGTTATTTTCCAGCATTTCCCTCAATTCACTGTAGGCAGTTGTCCCATCTTCCACCTTCGACTGAAAATCGAGGAATTGTTTCTTTATTTTAGCCATCCACTTTTCAAGCTCCAATTGCTTTCCCATATCCTGGTCTTCAAGGTGATAAGTCTGTTGAAGGTCTTCCACTTCATGCTTAGTTGCAAGCAGAATTCTGTTAGACTCTTCCAAATGCTTATGATACGGATCATATTGTTTATCAATATAATTTCTGGCAATCGCTTCTTTTTCCAGAAGCTGATAAATTTCCTGTACCCGCTGTTCAGTTTCCGTAATGAACTCCTCAATGCCCGTAACCCTGCCTTTTTCCAACTGAGCTACGCATTCCTTCAGTTTTTCGTGGTGATTATGTATCTCTTTCTCAAAGCCCAGGTGGCTTACTCGGTATCCTTCTTCCTTCATTTCTGCCATTCCTGATATAATATCATCCAATTGGATAGGAAGTTCCTGTTTGCACTTTTTATACAATACTGGGAAAACCTCAATTCGGCTTTCAAGTTCCTGCAAATTTTCTTTCAGTAAAGCAACAAGTTGACTTGCTTCAAGATAATCACCTTGGTCTACCAAGGAGAAGTATGAATCTAATTTCTCCTGTAAATCTTTCAGTTCGGATTCGAACACTGATTCAGCTTTCCCATATTTATGACGGTTTTGCAAAAGATCTTTTTTAATTTCTTTTATGGCAGGCTGTACATGTTCTACTTCCTGTCTGCTTGTTTGTTCAGAATCAAGCAAATGTTCAAGCTCTTTATACATTTCCTCAATATCTTTTTCGGTTTGCTGCAGTTTCTGTTCAGTCAATTTAATAGACTGTCTTGCTTTAGTGAAGCGGTATTTATCTGCTGCTTCCTCCACGTCAAACAAGTCCTCTTCTAAATTAGGAAGTTCTTTTGTAAGAATCTCATCCCAGCGGTTCCGCCATTTCTCAAACTTTTCCTGTGTTTCTCCTGATAAGTTCAAGTGCTTCACCTTGGATAGTTCTTCCGTTACTTTTCTGTTCATAATATCCAATTTCCAATTTTCAAGCTTGTCGACTTCATCATATAATTTCTTCCGGGTAATCAACCCGAAAATGATGATACCGACCACCACCAATATTGCCCCAATCAAATATTCCATAACCAGCCTCCTTACATATGACCAATCCTGAAGATAGCTTTGATAACCTGTTTTATAAGGACTGATTCAGCCGCAAAGTCGCACTGAAATCAGAAAAAGATGAAACACGCACAATGTGATAATTGTTGTTATAATGATACCATGACTCGGTTCATTTTTGCTAAAATATTTCAAAATAATTAACAATATGACATTTTTTTCTACTGGCAAGGAGGAAATCCATGTTAAGAGACGGTCACATACATACACCTTATTGTCCACACGGCTCTCGCGACAGCCTGAAATCCTATGTGGAAGAAGCAATAAATAAGGGCTTTACTTCCATGACATTTACGGAACATGCCCCGCTTCCGAAAACATTTACAGACCCGGTCCCAGATAAGGACAGTGGAATGGAACAACAATTACTCGAAAGCTATATTACAAAGATTAAAGAAATCAAAAAAGAATATCAAAAGAATATTGATATTCTTCTTGGTTTTGAGGTTGATTACATTGAAGGACATGAACCGGGAACAAGAACCTTTTTAAACGAGTATGGCAGTGAACTTGATGATTCCATTCTTTCTGTCCACTTTTTAAAAGGGCCTTCCGCTTATCACTGTATTGATTTTTCCCCTGAGTCTTTCCTGGCTGCTGTTGATGATTTCGGTTCGATCGAAATGCTTTACAATACCTATTTCGCTACGGTGGAAAAATCAGTCTCCAGCGACCTGGGGGTATACAAGCCTGAACGTATTGGTCATATGTCACTTGTCAGGAAGTTCCATCAACGATTTCCCTCTCCTGACAATTGGGATGAGCCTGTCCCTAAACTGCTAAGACAAATTGCAGAAAAAAATTACCAGCTTGACTACAATGCTGCAGGTTTTTTCAAGTCATTATGCCAGGAAAGCTACCCGGCACCCCACATTGCAGAACAGGCTGTTGAATTAGGAATTCCACTTATTTATGGATCCGATGCGCATATAAGCAATGCCGTCGGGCAAGGATTCAACAAAATTAATCAGACACTCATCAAAGGCTGAGCACACATCATTTTCACCCATCTTTGTACTGTTTTACTGTATTGTTTTGCAAAGTAATGATGGGACTGGTCAAAAGTTACAAAATCCTTCCAATCATTCGGCATGGCATAAGGGGATTGCAGCATACCCTTGAACTGGAGGTACAAAAACTTTATTTCTTTATTGTCTGCTGCAATATGCAAGACGGCATCGCGAAAAAGATTATATAGTAAATGATTTTCTTTTGAAAGATAAGTTACCAGCATTTCACGGACGAATTGGTTATCCAGGGACAGTTCGCGTTGGATGAGGCAGGTTAGTTGATGGCGCTCTTGCTTATAATGTAAAATAGCTTCTATCAACTCACAGAGCTGTTCTATAGGCTCCAGGCAGGCAGTATCTTCTGTACGCTGTTCAAGCTGCTGAATATATCCTTCATAATAGTCGACAATCAAAGTTTCCAACAGACCTTGTTTATTTGTAAAATAGTAACTGATTAACGACACATTTACAGCTGCTTGTCCTGCAATATCGCGGACAGAAGTTCCATTGTAACCTTTCAAAAAAAACTGACGGGAAGCAACATCCATAACCTTCTGTCTGGTAGTCGTTTTCTTCATCTGGATATCCTCTCCTTTATATAATGTATACTTCTTCAATAACAGGGAGGAATCCTTTATGAAACGTTCGTCAAATCCTGCGCCGCTTACGCGAAAATTATCGAAAAACAAAGGATAAGGAGGAATCAACATGTTTCAAACGACCAACTATACTGGCACACTTGAGGAAAACTATGAACTTCTGCTCAAGCAATTATCTGCCTTGCTTGAAGGGGAAAACGATATCATCGCTAACTTATCGAATGCCTCCTCCTTACTGAATCAATTTCTCGACGATGTGAACTGGGTCGGTTTTTACTTATGGAAAGAGGAACAGTTAGTGCTGGGACCTTTTCAGGGACTGCCAGCATGTGTCCGTATCCCTTCCGGCAAAGGTGTTTGCGGCACAGCCATGCAAGATAAAACTACGATACGTGTAGAAGACGTCAATCAATTTGAGGGCCATATCGCCTGTGATTCCGCCAGCAAATCTGAAATTGTCATCCCGATTTTCAAAAATGGAGAAGTTTTTGGAGTTCTGGACATCGATAGTCCTTCCAAAGCACGCTTTACTGAACTGGACGAAAAATACCTTCAAAAATTCACGGAAATAGTGGAAAAAAACATATGACCAGCAAGGTGTGCCCATGCGAAACAATAACAGGGTACACCTTTTTAAACCTTCAGCCTATTTTTCCCTTCCCACTTAGCATGATAGAGTGCCCTGTCAGCGTCTCCGATTAGATCTTTAACCGTTTTCCCATCCCCTCGCTGCCAGTTATGTTTATATATATCTATGCAGGTATTCTTTTAACACTCGCTTGATGGTTAAACACGTGGAAATCTATCGTAAACAATTCTGATAAAACACTAGAAGAGCCTTGACTTCTGACTTCATAAAGCATATAATAGCCTTTGTGTAAAATAAATGGCAGCCTATGTGAACCACCGATGTTGTCATTTTGTTCCTCTCTTTGAGAGGTGCATCGTGTAACTCTCTGCTGCTGGAGCGATGGTGCATGAAAACAAAATGAGCATTGGATACGGAACACACTGTTTTTATTTTATGCAAATAAAATAAAAGGAGGAAATACCTATGGCACGCTATACAGGTCCGACTTGGAAAAAGTCACGTCGCCTTGGCATTTCTTTGAGTGGAACAGGTAAGGAACTAGATAAACGCCCTTACGCTCCGGGACAACATGGTCCGAACCAACGTAAAAAACTTTCCGAATATGGTCTTCAACTACAAGAGAAGCAGAAGCTTCGCTTTATGTACGGATTGACTGAACGTCAATTCCGCCGCCTATTCGAAGAAGCAGGTAACATGAAAGGTATCCATGGTGAAAACTTCATGACATTGCTTGAATCTCGCCTGGATAACATTGTTTACCGGTTAGGTTTGGCGCGTACACGCCGTCAAGCTCGTCAGTTGGTCAACCACGGACACGTTACTGTTGATGGTGGACGTGTAGATATTCCATCTTACCGTGTAAAACCAGGACAAACCATCGGTCTTCGTGAGAAATCTCAAAACCTTGATGCTATCAAGGAAGCAGTCGAAGTTAACAACTTTGTACCTGAGTACCTTACTTTCGACGAAGAAAAATTAGAAGGATCTTACAGCCGCCTGCCAGAGCGCGCAGAGCTTCCTTCAGAAATCAACGAAGCTCTTATCGTAGAGTTCTACTCTCGTTAATAGCGGTTGCTTTCAAAAAGCACGCACAAATCCCTTGAATTGTTGGTATTTCAATAATTCAAGGGGTTTTTTTATGAATTATAAGAAGTCTCTATAGAATTCTATAAAAAAGAGAGGCTGTCATTCCGACAACCTCTCGATTTTTATTTAAAATGGATCATAAAATACTTCTTTTTCCCTCTTCGTATGATCGTGAATTTCCCTTCAATACGATCCGATTTCTGGATAGTGTAGGAAAGGTCTTGCTGGCGTTCGCCATTAATATAAATCGCACCATTCTTTATATCTTCACGCGCCTGTCGTTTGGAAGAAGAAATTCCGGCTTGGACAATCAGATCTATCAGACCGATTTCTTTATTTTCTTCATGGTGGGCAGGCACATCCTTAAATCCTTGTTCAATTTCTTCCCCTGTCAGTGACTTGATGTTTCCGCTGAATAACGCTTCTGTAATACGCTGTGCCTGCTCCAAAGCATCTTTTCCATGTACCATTTCTGTCATTTCCTCTGCTAAACGGCGCTGGGCTGCTCGTTTTTCAGGAGCCACTTCAACTTCTTTCTCAAAATTGGAAATTTCCTCCATATCAAGAAAGGTAAAGGACTTCAGGAATTTGATGACATCGCGATCATCTGTATTGATCCAGAACTGGTAAAATTCATATGGAGATGTTTTTTCCCTATCCAACCACACTGCCCCACCAGCTGTTTTTCCGAATTTAGTTCCATCTGCCTTGGTTATAAGCGGGACGGTCAATCCGTAAGCCTTTGCTTCCCCTTCTTCTCCAGATGAACGGCGTCTGATGAATTCAAGACCAGCTGTGATATTTCCCCACTGGTCGCTTCCGCCTATCTGCAAGGTGCAATTTTCCTTTTGATATAGATTAAAGAAATCTAAAGACTGGAGAATCATGTAACTGAACTCCGTAAAAGATATCCCCTGTTCAATCCGCGTCTCGACGGACTCTTTGGCAAGCATGTAATTAATGCCGAAATGCTTACCGGTATCCCGCAAAAATTCTATTATATTGATTTCGGAAAGCCACTCGTAATTATTGCGGGCAACCGCTGCATTCTCCCCTTTATCAAAGTCCAGCAGCTTCGCTAACTGCTCTTTGATATTATCACTGAATCCCTGTACCACATGGGCTTCGTTTAACTGTCTCTCTGTAGAACGGCCGCTCGGATCACCAATCATTCCTGTTCCACCGCCGACAAGAGCGATAGGGCGATGACCAGCACGCTGAAAACGTTTCAGCATAAGAATCGGCAGCAAGTGACCGATGTGAAGACTGTCGGCTGTCGGATCAAATCCACAATATAGTGTCACCTGGTTTTCTTCCAAGTGTTTCTCTAACCCTTCTTCATCCGTAATTTGATTAACTAGACCACGATTGTGTAAATCCTTCAGGATATCCATATTACCCACTCCTTCTTATTAATGAACCTTTGTATTAGAAAACTTGGCAGGTCGCCAATTCCTTATGGAGAATGCCTTGGTTTTACTTATACTTTAATCCTTTAACAAAGTTAAACTTACTTAAAGTAAAATAAAAAAACTCCTCCCTTAAAAGTAAAGGGACGAGGTTTATCGCGGTACCACCCTTGTTGCACATATAGTGCCACTTGTTTGGATAACGGCTTGGTTAACACCGTCTTCTGTAAGTGCAGAAGAAAGCTCCAGATCGTAATTCGCGAGTCGATTTGTGCCTCCTTTCACCATCCGGAGGCTCTCTTAAGAACAGGGATCGTCCCACTACTTCAACCATTCAACGCTTCATTTATTCAACTAGTATTATATTTTTAACATAACTGGATTTAAAAAGCAATCAAATTCGTGTTCGACATTCTTTGCTGCATTAGATTGTGTTATAATATAGATTGGATTTTTTGAGGAGGATTGATCATGTCAAATACCCGAAAAAAAGGTATTAATATAGCTAAAGTAAAAGAACTTTGGCGCCAGGGGCGAATACAAAAAACGACAAGAATAACCTATGAGGTCGTATGGAATATTTTCCTGGCATTCATCATTATTGGGGTTATCAGTCTTTTCTTTGCCGGAGGAGTAGGCGCAGGCTACTTCGCTTCCCTTGTCAAAGATGTCCCCATGAAAGATAAACAGGCGATGAGTAAAGAAATCTATAATTATTCCTCTACGTCGGAACTTTACTTTGCCAATGACAAGTACCTTGGCCGCGTCCGATCAGATTTACATAGAGAAGAAGTGGCCCTGAAAGATATATCTGATTATTTGAAGAATGCCGTCATTGCAACAGAGGATGAAAATTTTCATACTCACGACGGTGTCGTACCAAAAGCGGTCATGCGCGCGGTCTTCCAGGAAATAACCAACGCGGCAACAAAGACTGGTGGAAGTACTTTGACCCAGCAGCTAGTCAAAAATCAAATTTTAACCAACGAGGTTTCCTTTGAGCGAAAAGCAAAAGAAATGTTAATCGCTCTCCGTGTCGAACGGTTTTTTGAAAAGGACGAGATATTAGAAGCCTATTTGAATATGGTTCCATTCGGACGTAATGCTAATGGCAGAAATATTGCCGGCATCCAGACAGCTGCACAAGGGATCTTCAATGTTGATGCTAGTAATCTATCATTACCACAGGCAGCATTCCTTGCCGGGCTCCCTCAGAACCCGTATGTCTACACACCTTTTAAAAACAATGGAGAAGTCAAAAGCAAGGAAGGGCTTCAGCCAGGCCTGTACCGGATGCAGGATGTTTTAGGCAGAATGCTAGAAGCCGGTTATATCACAGAAGAAGAGTATAAGAAGGCGAGCGAATACGATATAACGAAAGACTTTGCAAAACCATCAGACTCTCCAATTGAAAAGTATCCATATCTTACATTCGAGATTGAAGAACGAGCGATTGAAATTATTATGGAGATGCTTGTGAAACAGGATGGCTACACAATGGAAGACTTAGAGAATAATGACAAGCTTCGCCAGGAATATCGCCAAAATGCAGAGCGCGAACTTCGTACAGGTGGTTATGAAATACACTCCACCATCCATAAAAAAATGTATGATGTAGCTCAAAAAGTTAAGAACAACTATCAACGATATGGTCCATCAATTACCGTTCCTAAAAAGGACGAAAACTGGGAAAATGTAACCGACGAAGATGGCAATGTCGTTTATAAAGAGCTCCCCGTACAAGTCGGCGGTATGGTGATTCAAAACGAAACCGGAAGAATCCTTTCCTTCATAGGCGGACGGGATTATGATATTTCCCAGGTGAACCATGCAACATCCGCCTTACGTTCTAATGGAAGTACAATGAAGCCCCTGCTTGTTTACGGGCCAGGTATCGACATGGGTGTGCTCCACCCTGGCTCTGTAATAGCTGATGTGCCTTATGAATATCCGGGAACAAATAAAGATGTCAACAATTATAATGGTCAGTATGTAGGCTTTACATCTGTCCGTTATGCCTTGAAAGAATCTTTAAACGTACCGGCAGTTAAGGCTTATACGAAAATAGTAAATCGTAATCCTGCCAAAAAATACTTGGAAAAAATGGGGATAACTAGTCTTACCCCAGATGACTATACGAACTATTCAGCAGCAATCGGCTCACCGACAGTGACTATTGAAGAAAACACAAATGCTTATACCACTTTTGGCAATATGGGTAAGTTCGTCGATGCTTATATGATTGAAAAAATCGTCGACAGTAACGGTGATGTCGTCTATGAACATAAAAGTGAACCGGTAGATGTATTTTCACAGCAGGCTTCCTATTTGACGATCGATATGATGCGCGATGTGTTAAGCACAGGCTCTGCATCGAATGTCAACTTGAAATATTCGGGTGTGGATTGGGCAGGAAAAACAGGAACATCCCAATATAAAAATGATACATGGTTCGTCGCTACAAACCCTAACGTAACCGTAAGTACGTGGATGGGATACTCACGAGGCGGAGGATTACAAACACGCGACTACAGTTCGCGCAACTCTAATCTCTGGGCACAAGTAGTTAACGCCATTTCCGATGTTAACCCGGAAATTATGGTCCCTGAGCAAAATTTCAAACGACCAGAAGGAATTGTCACCCGTTCCTATTGTGCTACTTCAGGATTGAAACCTTCTGAATTGTGTTCAAAAGTAGGTCTCGTAGAACAGGACCTATATTGGGCCAAGTACGCACCAGATAAAGTTGATGATAGCTTGATCAGTGGCAGCTTTGTCCAAGTAAAAGACAAACTTGTCGTGGCAGGACCGAATACACCGAGCGAATTTATAAATAAAGGCGGCGGTGTAACGATCAGTCCAGAATTCCTTAAGGAAAATAACCTGAATAATCCTGAGATATTAAGCGAACTTATTCCAAGTTCCTGGGACAATGTTGCATTGCCTAGCGGAGCGGCTAATGGTGTGACGACCTCAATCGAAAATGACGGCGCAGCACCAGCAGCACCTGGAGGTGTTTCCGCGAATGGATCATCATTAAGCTGGTCAGCTTCTCCAAGCAGTGACGTAGTTGGCTACAGGGTTTACCGGTCTTCGTCTGCCGGAGGGTCATTCAACCTGATTGGCAGCACAGCTGGTACAAACTACAACTTCTCTGGAGGAGACGGTTATTACGCTGTCCGAGCAGTAGATTATTTCGGAATGTCTTCTGCTCTGTCGTCACCTGTTAAGATTGGGACGCCAGGTGCACCTGCTAAACCAGCCAAACCAGCCAAACCTGCTAACCCACCAGAGGAATCACCAACGGAAAAACCGGAAACGGATAAACCAGAAAATGAAGGAAACGATGAACCAACCAATGGTGATGAGCCAGGTCAAACAACGAACGAAGAAGGAAATGATACGGGCAGCGAAAGCACGCCGACAGACACAGAAAATGATCAAGGTCAAACTGAGGAGAAACCCTCTGAAAACGAGCAAGCTAATCCTGAACAATAATATATCCCATGTAAAATGCAAGCCCCTTTTCCGCTCAGGAAAGGGGGCTTTTTTATGAAGGGTTAGCTTTAACCTTTTACCTGAAGACCTTACTTTGCTCTGCTGTTACCGTCGTCTCTTCCACTGGTTCCTCCCCCACTTCAACTGGTGCCGGTTTTCCACCTCCTAACCTTGTCCTGATTGATTTAAAATCGATAATTTTCATGTATAATATAAGACAGCAATCATAAAAAACCTAGTTACAGGTGGTGTATCAATGAAGCATATTAAGTCGTATCATTCCAAGGAAATCGATACGGAAAAAGGGCCATTGATCATTGAAGGGCCTCTCACCTCACGAGAACTCTCCAACTATGAATTCCATTCTGACTTGAACGCCTTCCGGCCGGCTCCCAAACAATTCGAAGCAGTAAAAAGCATCGCAGATTTTGAAGAAGGCAGAATTATCATTGCAAGACATGAAAATATGATTGCAGGTTATGTAACTTATCTACACCCCGACCCGCTTGAGCGGTGGTCAGAATTCAATATGGAAGATTTGATTGAACTTGGAGCCATTGAAGTGATTCCTGAGTTCCGTGGGTATCGGGTAGGCTCCCACTTGTTGAAAGTTGCCATGATGGATGATTATATGGAAAATTACATCATTATCTCCACGGAATATTATTGGCATTGGGATTTGAAAGGGACTGGACTCAGTATATGGAATTACCGAAAAGTGATGGAGAAAATGATGGCAGCCGGTGGTCTTACACCTGCTCCTACGGATGACCCAGAAATCGTATCCCATCCTGCAAATTGTCTGATGGTAAGGATCGGTGAAAATGTCCCTGAATCATCCGTTGAAAAGTTTGATCAGCTTCGTTTTTTAAAGCGTCATCAAATGCGGAAATAATGGAGGTTGTCCTATGCTTGTAGAAGAAGTTATGAAAAAAGACGTCATTAAAATGGCTCCAACTGAGACGATTGGAAAAGCATTGAAGCTATTAAATGAGTATCATATCCGCCACCTCCCTATCGTCGATGAAGATAATCAAGTAATCGGTATCGTATCAGACCGGGATGTCCGTGATGCCAGCCCATCCATTTTTGAAAATGACCCGGACCCGGAAGAATTGAAAAATGAAATCAGCTCTATTATGACTTCCCCTGTCATAACCGTCCACCCACTCGATTTCATGGAAGAAGTTGCATCCATTTTCTACGAGCATGAAATTGCGTGTGTCCCTGTTACAAAAGAGGATAAGCTGGTTGGTATGATCACGGAAAAAGATATGCTGTACACGCTCATTCAGCTGACAGGTACCAATGTACAAAGTTCGCAAATCGAGATCAAGGTGGAAAACCGTCCGGGAATGCTGCCAAAAGTTACTCAAGTGTTCGGGCAGCGGAAAGTGAATATCAGCTCTGTATTGATTTATCCTTATAAACCGGACAGCAGGTATAAAATAATCGTATTCCGTATTCAAACCATGAATCCAATGCCGATCATAAACAACCTTAAGGAAGTAGGCTACGAGGTGCTATGGCCGAATATGCCGGGGATGCCCTCATGATATGTAAGGCAGGGTTCGTATACTCGGAAGATTTCAACAGCTACCGATTTCGGGATGATCATCCATTCAATCAGCTCCGTGTCACAATGACTAAGGAGCTTCTGGAAGTAGAACAGGCTCTTCAGGCAGAACACTTTTTAAAACCTAGAAAAGCAACTGATGAGGAGTTAAAGCTGATACATAGTTCCAAATATATTGATGCTGTAAAAAGGGCCAGTAATGGACTTCTTACGGAAGATGAAGGTATGGAATACGGGATAGGTACAGAAGATACTCCGATATTCAAAGGGATGCACGATGCCTCTGCTTTGTTGGTAGGAAGTACCTTGACTGCCATCGATGCTGTATTGGAAGGAAAATATGAGCATGCCCTTAACCTTGGCGGCGGGCTGCACCATGGTTTTGAACGAAAAGCCTCCGGGTTCTGTATATATAATGACGGAGCTGTAGGGATTGAATATATACGACAAAAATATAACTATCGGGTTTTATATGTAGATACGGACGCCCATCATGGGGACGGAGTGCAATGGTCCTTCTATGATGATCCCAATGTCTGTACCTTTTCCATTCATGAGACGGGCAGATACCTCTTTCCTGGCACAGGTAATGTAAGCGAACGTGGCTTAAAAGAAGGATACGGTTATTCGTTCAACTTACCGATAGACGCTTTCACAGAAGATGAATCTTTTTTAGAACTTTACGAATCTGCATTCCGTGATATTGTGGAGTTTTTCAAGCCAGATGTAATTGTGACGCAAAATGGAGCTGACGCGCATTATTATGATCCACTCACCCATCTATGTTCGACAATGGAAATATATGAACGAATTCCTGCTTTAGCACACGAGCTTTCACATCGTTATTGTGAAGGAAGATGGATAGCACTTGGCGGAGGCGGTTACGACATTTGGAGGGTAGTTCCACGGGCTTGGGCCCAAATCTGGAAAGTTATGACGACTAATAAACCATTTGCAGGTTCCATACCAAAATCTTGGAAGGAAAAATGGCAAGGAAAATCACCAGTTGAGCTGCCTGATACTTGGCAAGACCCTTCGGGTATTTATAAACCAATTCCCAGGAAAGATGAAATTACCGAAAAAAACCGAAAAGTATTAGAAAAATCAATGCAATTCATCCATAATCAAAAAAAATACAATAACTTCACTTAAAAATGCACCAATTGCCATGAAGAATCTCAAACGGCAATTGGTGCATCTTATATGTAGGCTTGATATCAGTGGAAATAGGCTGTTTAACTGGGGAGCAAACCTCCTGTTGCCTAATAACTAAGCTGGTAATCTGATTATCACTTGTTACGTATAAAAGATTAAAGTGGCCGACCAGAGCCAGAATGGAATCATCCATCCAGCTCCGTCATCGCCGAATACTTTACTTGGTCGAATTTCTTTCAATTATACGATGGGGAAGAACTACATTTTGTTCTGTAACTTCTTCTTTGTTCATAAACTTTGTAAGCAGACGCATGGAAACAGCTCCAATATCATACATCGGCTGTACTACAGTAGATAAAGTCGGGCGCACCATAGTCGCCAGACGTGTATTATCAAAGCCGAATACTTCAAGGTCTTCTGGTACCTTCAATCCTTTATCCTGGGCCCCATGGATAACCCCCAATGCCATTTCATCAGATGCTACAAATATAGCTGTTGGGAGATTTCCTGCTTCATCTAATTGTTCAAAAGCCTCAATTCCGGAGTCATAGGAATAATCCCCTGTTACGATTAAATCTTCAGAGACTTCACGCCCTGCTTCTTTCATTGCGCGCCTAAATCCTGCAAGCTTCTGATTATTCACTTCTGTATTCTCCGGTCCGGAAATGAATGCTACTGTCTGGTTATCGTGCGATAGCAACAGATCAGTCGCTTCAAACGCGGCCTCTTCGTAGTTAATATTCACGGATGGAGTACTTTTGGTCTCATCGATTGTAGCTGCTAACGCTACAGGAACAGAGGCATTATTAAATTCCCGGATATGATCATCGGTAATTTTACCTCCCATGAACACAAGCCCGTCCACCTGTTTGCCAAGCATAGTGTTGATCAAATGAATTTCTTTTTCCTTGTTCTGGTCAGAGTTACTAAGGATAATATTATAGTTATACATTGTGGCAATATCCTCGATACCTCTTGCCAGTTCTGCAAAAAAGATACTGGATATGTCAGGTATAATCACCCCGACTGTAGTGGTTTTTTTACTGGCAAGGCCACGTGCTACGGCATTCGGACGATAACCAAGGCGTTCGATAGCATCCAATACCTTCTTTCTTGTTGCTGGCTTAACGTTTGGGTTGCCATTTACGACACGTGATACAGTCGCCATCGATACATTTGCTTCTCTAGCTACATCATATATGGTTACATTCATATATATTCCCTCCTTATAATTACGATCTTTATTAAACCAATAATCCCATGATATTATACTATGATTACAAGCGCAATGCAGGTAAATAAAGCAGGCATCATTTAAATCATACCCTAAAACCCAAAACATTAACATAAGACGGTAACCAGGCAATTGTTTATCATCAAAAAAGCCGGACTGGCAATTGTCAGTCCGGCCTTTGTGTATGGGTTATTTATAGACTTTTTCTTTGGTGAGTTCATCCATGAAATTGTTGAACATTTCGATATCCATTTGCTGTGCGGAATCTGATAAAGCAACTGCAGGATCAGGGTGAACCTCTGCCATCACCCCGTCAGCACCGATGGCAAGGGCAGCCTTAGCGGTTGGAAGCAGAAGGTCACGCCGGCCTGTTGAATGAGTCACGTCCACCATCACAGGCAAGTGGGTCTCTTGTTTCAAGATCGGTACTGCAGAAATATCAAGCGTGTTTCGTGTTGCTTTCTCATACGTACGGATGCCACGTTCACATAACATAATATTTGCATTGCTTCGTGACATGATATATTCAGCCGCATTGATGAATTCGGAAATTGTCGCTGACATTCCACGTTTTAATAATACAGGTTTATCTACCGAGCCAGCCGCTTTCAGCAGCTCGAAGTTTTGCATGTTTCTTGCTCCGATTTGGATAACATCTACATAATCCACTGCCTTATATACATCTGCAGGATTAACGATTTCACTGATTACAGCAAGATCATATTCATCAGCAACCCGCTTCAATATCTTCAGGCCTTCCAAACCTAAGCCCTGGAAATCATAAGGAGATGTCCTCGGTTTGAAAGCCCCACCTCTCAATAATTTCAGTCCACGCTTTTTCACCGCTTCAGCAACAGCTGCAACTTGCTCGTAACTTTCAACGGCACATGGTCCCATGATGAAGGATGGCTCTCCTTCCCCAATTCTTTCGCCTTTGATATCAATGACTGTATCTTCCGGCTTTTTCTTTCTGGATACTAGCAACGCTTTTCTATGGTCATCTTCCTGAAGCTCAAGGCTTGCCTTGAAGATCTCCTTGAATAACTGATGAATAGTGGTATTTTCAAATGGCCCTTTATTATGCAAGTCTATTTGGTCCAGCATCTTCCGTTCTCGGACTGGATCAAATCGGTTGACACCCTGTGTATTCTTCACTTTCCCTATTTCCTGGACAAGTTCACCACGTTTACTAATCAACTCTAAAATTTCCAGATTCACTTTATCCAATTCTTCGCGTAATAAATCAAGCTGTTCATTACTCATAATAAAGCCTCCATTCATGTTTTACTGTAAAAAGTATCAGTTGTTTTCTTTAGATAATTAGGGAACATTATATCTGAATTTAGCGTCTTTGTCATCCCTTTAAAGCGATAAAATGACAGATTTTTTTATTAAAGCGCTATCATCCCTGATGGGTCAAAAAAATGGAAAAGCAGCAGTGCCACTTTTCCAGGTCCATCTATTTAAGAAAGATAATGTTCACTATCCCGAAGGGCGTCTTTAGTAATCGCACTGTGGGAATCATGCCAAACGACTCTTTCATTTTTTATTAAAAGAACTTGCGGAGATTCATGCTTTACATTCAGAGATTCGGCCAGATAATCGGATAGCGGACGCGCTTTCTGGACGGGCAGTATATAACACGGCGTAGATGTTCCCTCATGAAAAGCTTCATACTCTTCTTTTGCACTGGCACTGATGGGACAGGTGAGACTGTGTTTCAAGAGAAAAAAACTTTCCTGTCCAGAAACCGTATCAAATTCTTCTTTCGTATTCAAAGTTTTTATAGACACAATGATCATCCTTTCCAATTAAAATAGCGGGACTGCCTGCAGCCCCGCCATACATTTCTTTATCCATTGCTAGATACATTGGCACCTTGTTGTTTTTCCAGCTCCTCAGCCGCTTCTTCAATGGCTTCAGCAACCTCCTGGGCTGCTTCTTCCGCTTCTTCGTCATCTCTGCCTCGGATATTTTTCACTTTATCCCCTAGTGATTTCGTGGAATCCTTGAAACGGGCACTGAAGTCCTGTGACTTTTCAGAGAAGTTTTTGGAAAGCTGGGAAGAAGAAACAGCAGCTCGCTCTTTCCATTCTCCACCTTTTTCGTAAGCGACATCTTTCCAGTCTGCTGCTCTGTCCTTCAGGTAGTATGAACCTTGATTGATATCGTCACGCAGTTCATTTCCAGACTTTGGAGCAAAAAGAAGTGCAACTACTGCCCCTACTACTCCACCTACTAAGGATCCGATTAAGAAATCCCTTCCATTTTCATTTTTCTGTTTGTTTTGACTCATCCTAGATTCCTCCCTTTGATTTATTAATTTCTTCTTTTTTTGCTTTCTTATAAAGGTTGATGGCGACCTGGCCCCATTTCATCGCTTGAGCCGCTGAATCAGTATTCTTTTCTGCTGAACTGGTCAAGCTTTTTGAAACAGACCGGATGGACTGATTAAATTCTTGAACCGAGTCGCCGATGCCTTTCACCCCGTCGACCAAAGTATTGAGTTTCTGTGATTTTTCCCCAACGTCCTCGGCTAGCTTATTTGTCTTATTAAGCAGCGCAGTGGTTTCGAGTGTGATACCCTCCATCTGTTCCTCAACGCCTTCCAAGGTATTGGCTACGTTGTTCATGGTCCGAGAAACAGCTTTCAAGGTAATGCTGAGATAGATAACTAATACTGCGAATGCAACAGCTGCAATCAGTGCAGCAACATACAATAATATTTCCATTCCCCCTGCTCAACTCCTTCTGCTATGTATTTTAGATATTTAGTTTGATACCCTATTACAAAAATGGCTAAACGTCATTGGGTGGAATTAGGCATCTCTTGAGTATTATTCGATTCTAACCTAAAAATATCCTTTTTTAAATGAAATTGAATCGGATTTTTTGTAAGATCAGTAGAAAGAAAAAGATCCGTCTTGGATAACGGATCTTTCGTTGAGTTATTACAGGGTTTCTTCATATGCCTGTTGAAACTTTTGGATATCTCCTGCACCCATGAACACTAAAACACCATCTTCATAATATTTCAGGACTTCTGTACCGTCTGGTTCAAGAAGGCTGCTATCAGGAATAAGCTTTTGAAGGTCCTGTATTGTTAAATTACCATTATCTTCCCGGGCGGAACCGAATATATCACACAAGTATATCGCATCTGCTTCCTTTAGACTTTCTGCAAACTCATTTAAGAAAGCTTTCGTCCTCGTAAAAGTGTGTGGCTGGAAAACAGCGACGATCTCCCGTTGTGGATATTTTTTCCTGGCAGATTCAATTGTGGCGGAAATTTCTATCGGGTGATGTGCATAATCATCTACAAGCACCTGGTCACCTACCAGCTTTTCCGTAAACCTGCGTTTCACACCCTCGAATGTCCGCAGTTTTTTTATCTGTTCTACACTCATGTCCTCATAATGACATAAGGCGATGACACTCAAGGCATTCAGGACATTATGGTTACCATATCCAGGAATTAGGAAGGTGTCATAAAATGTATTTCGGACAAAAACATCGAAAGTCGTTCCTTCCGCATTTTCCTTAATGTTTTGGGCTTGAAAATCATTAGTTTCTGCAAGGCCATAATATAAGACTGGCACATTTGCCTGAATATGCTGCAGGTGTTCATCATCACCACAAGCAATAATTCCTTTTTTCACCTGTTTTGCCATCTCCTGAAAGGCATTGAATACATCATCGATGCTCGTAAAATAATCAGGATGATCAAAGTCAATATTAGTCATGATAGCGTAATCTGGGTGATAGGATAAGAAATGACGCCTGTATTCACAGGCTTCAAATGCAAAATACTTGCTGTCTTCATGCCCTTTGCCTGTTCCGTCTCCAATTAGATAAGAAGTTGGGAAATTTTCTGCCAGCACATGAGCGAGAAGCCCTGTTGTCGATGTCTTCCCATGTGCGCCAGTGACAGCAATACTTGTACTTCTTTTCAGCCATTCACCAAGAAACTCATGGTAACGATAAAATGGGAGACCCAAATTTCTAGCAGCAATAATTTCTTCATGGTCATCGCTAAAGGCATTTCCGGCAATAATTGTCAGGCCGTCGTGAATATTTTCTTTTCCAAAAGGAAGAATTTTTATATCTTTAGCCTCAAGTACATCCTGAGTAAAAAAACGTTTTTCCACATCTGACCCCTGAACCTGCTCCCCGGAGTCATGCAGAATCTGAGCAAGGGCACTCATCCCTGTCCCTTTAATACCAATGAAATGGTAAGTCGTCATAAACAAGTACCTCCAAAATTAGTGAGTCACTTTAACATAGTATATGTACTATAGCTAAACTTGCGATTTTTAATTAACTGGTCAAGCACTAATTATAGCAAATTGTTCTAATCAGGTGAATGAGCAATTAGGCATTTTTATATTTATCCATTGTAGCATGTATCGAGAATGAATGAAAAAAAGGAAGCTTATTTCCCTATAAACCGCCCATAATATAACAAAAGCGGAAGCGCTTTGGTCACCCCCGACATGCTTAAGAAGAGCCTCGCCGTGACGATCTATGTCACAGAGAGGGTCGGCTAAAGACCTCGAGGGGGGAGGCGCTGCAGCTGGATATAACAAAAGCGGAAGCGTCTTGGTCACCCCCGACATGCTTAAGACAAGCCTATCCTTGGCCAAGTCCTTGTGGAGAAAGCCTTCGTTTTACTTATGGTTTAATTTTTAACAAAGTTATACTTCCTTAAAGTATAAAAAACTTACCCCCGTTTCCGGAAGGTAAGCTTTTACCACATAAGTCATTGCTCACTGTATTCGACTTTCTCAAGTCTTGGATTAGGATTATATCTTCTGCCTTCTTTTGCCTCCGGCTTTCCGTTAAGAAGTACATTGTCCCCTGTAAACCCAATGTTGATTTTTAACAGACTTCCTCCGACACCATACATGTCGACAGGCACTTTCAAGTCCTCAAATTGCCGGATTCTTTCCTCCGTGAAGCCTCCACTCACCATGATTTTTACATGGTTAAACCCTTCCTGGTCCAATGTCCTTCTTAAGGCAAAAATCAATTCAGGATTAACTCCACGGGGATCAAAGGTTCCCATCAGATGTTCATTACGCAGGAAATACTTATCAACCATACTTCTTGATGTATCTACCCTTACCCCTTTTAGTGTTTCTCCAAATTCTCTCGCAACTTTTAATGCGTCAGTAATGGCATCATTGTTGTAATCGACAAGAGCCATTAATTTATCTTTCGGAAATTGCTCATGGTAGGCTCTAGTGGCAGCTACTACATCTCCTTCAAACATTTGAATCAAAGCATGGGGCATCGTACCCATACCTTCTTTTCCCCACCATTCGTTCATTGCATGTGTAGCCTGGGCGGTAGAACCGCCAATAAACGCGGCATACCCATCACCGGCCTGTTGAGTGAAATGGTCGTCACGGTCGCCCATGAAAATAACTGGTTTTTGTTTTCCACTGGTTCTTGCAGCTTTTACAACGTTATACACATTGGTAGCGACGGAGGTTCTCCTTGCAAGAATTCCGTCTATAATCCCTTCTAAATAACCGAAGTTCTGATATTCCCCTTTAATCGTCAGTACTGTTTCATAAGGACTTATTTTGTCTCCATCCTTCAAGGAATAAATTTCCAGATCCTCCGGCTTTTCGGCAAAGGTGTGCAGTAAAGCGATGGCTTCATCTGTACCACATACTACTGCATCATCTTTTTGGAAGAATTGCATCGTCACCTGGTTGCTTCCAATATGATTCTCAACAATTTCTCTCGTCTTCAAAAAGTAGACTGCAGAAAACCAGCCTTCTTTCACCCGTTCATCAAATTTGAAAGTTTTGTTTGTCAGTCGTTCAATTTCTCCATTTAACTTACGTGTGATTTCTTTCATAACCCGGCTCCTTATATATATCCTATACCTGTAAATACACTCAATTCTAATCATATAAAAACTAAGCACCTAACACAAGCCATTTATACATACCGAAAATCATACCCCAGCGTAACGGCGAATATATTTCCTTCATTTGCGTTAAGTTCATCCTATTGAATATAAAATAAGACTGACCCGATTAATTCAGGGACAGCCTTATTTATAACATTTTAATTGTTATAGTTACTTATTTCTGTGGGATGGAAAATTTCTTCGAATTGTTGCGGTGTCATCAGTATGTCTCGCGGTTTACTGCCCTTTTGTTCAGAAATTATGCCATGGCTTTCCATATAATCGATCAAGCGTGCCGCACGATTATAGCCGATTTTAAACCTGCGCTGAAGCAGAGATGCGCTTGCTCCATTATGTTCCATTATGAAAGCGACTGCGTCTTTGAAAAGCTCATCTTCGTCTTCTTCCGATGTTACCTGGGTAAGCAATTCCTCCTGCCTGAACAGATAATCAGGCGGGGCTGCCTTTTTAACAAAGCTGGTCACACGTTCAATCTCATCATCAGATACGAAAGCACCTTGAATCCTCACTGCCTGTCCTGATCCGCTTTCAACAAACAGCATATCTCCTTTTCCGAGCAGCTTTTCAGCTCCGCTGCTATCAATGATGGTTCTCGAATCGACCTGGGAAGAAACACTGAAAGCAATTCTGGTAGGAATGTTTGCTTTAATCAACCCTGTTATTACATCGACAGAAGGACGCTGGGTCGCAACCAACAAATGTATTCCGCAAGCCCTTGCTTTTTGGGCAAGTCTGCAGATAGAATCCTCTACCTCTTGAGGGGATACCATCATCAGGTCAGCCAGCTCATCAATGACAATTACGAGATATGGAAGCTTCTCACCTTTCCTGTCCTGTTTGAACATCTTTTGGTTATAACGCTCTACATCTCTTACCCCCTCTTGCACGAACTTTTCATAACGTTCATCCATTTCTTTCACTGCCCATTTGAGAGCAGTCGTTGCGGCTTTCACATCTGTAATAACCGGTGAAACAAGATGCGGGAGATCATTATACGGTGCAAGCTCGACCATTTTAGGGTCAATCAGCAGGAACTTCACATCGTCGTGGTGTGCTTTATAAAGCAGGCTGACCAGAATTGTGTTAATGCACACGCTCTTCCCTGACCCTGTAGCACCTGCAATCAGGCCATGGGGCATTTTCTGCATATTCGTTACGACAGGAGTACCGCCGATGTCAAGTCCCAGAGCTACACTTAACGGGGATGGATCTTCTAAAAATGTAGGTGTTTCGAAAATTTCCTGAAGCCCGACTATGTCTGATTGCACATTAGGAATTTCAATTCCGACCGCCTGCTTTCCAGGAATTGGTGCTTCTATCCGAATGTCGCGGGCCGCCATACTCAACTTGATGTCATCAGCAAGGTTGGTGATTTTACTGACCTTTACCCCAGGTTCGGGCTGTACTTCAAACCTGGTAACGGATGGCCCGCGCATAGCATCTACTACTCTGGCCCTTACATGGAAATGCTTCAATGTCATTTCCAAAGCTTCCATTTGATTTTTCACCCATTCGTCATCATCGTGAGACCGCTCGACCGGATCATTCAGCAAATGGAATGGTGGTCGTTGAAACACTGCCTGTTCCTCTTTTTGCTCCCTTTGTACGCTCTGGTCCTGTTGCTTAACAAAAGTTTCCTCAGCTTTACGTTTCTGACTTCTTTTATCTCTTGGTGTCATCAAAACATTAAAAGGAACCCTTTGTTTTTCTGTGGTTGATTGATGATTTTTTTCGGTTTGGGTTTGTTCTTTTCTATGGCTTTTCTTTGTTTCAAGGGTGTTAGAAGGCTTCTGTTCTGATTTCCCTTCCCTATCAATATTTTCCTCGACCGACTCTTCCACTTTCTTGGGTTTGTCACTATTGTTTGCAATATCCGCTTTTTCTGTAGCTTCCGTAACAGAGGAGGATTTTTCATCCAGACTTAGTTCTTCTTCATTTCCTTCCTCTTCGAAGGAGTCTTCGTCAGTGATTTCAATCATTGTTTCGCCTTCATCTTTTCCGACAATTGTTTCTTCTCTCGCATGTGTTTCCTCTACCTCATCAGATACCTTATCCAGAGCTTCTGTTTCAACTGTTGCTGCTGCTTCATTTATTCCATTTTCAATCATGTCAATTTTATTATCTTTTGTTTCATTTTCTACTGGGGCCTCATAAATTTCAGACTCAAATGCTTCACTTCCCTTCTGTTCAGTTTCCAATCCCTCTGTCATAATTTCAGCTTCTTCATACGAATTCTTCTGTTCGTTACTTTCTGTCATTTCCAAATTTTTTTCATGAGCATTATCGTCATTTTTTTCCAGATAAGCAGGTAGATCCTCCAAAATACGGCTTTTCATATTCCTGGGATGGTATCCATAAATTGGAGAAGGTACTTCTGATGGCTGAAATGGAGCTTTTTCAACGGTAACTTTATTTTCTTTGTTCCAATTTGTCTTTCTCTGACTTCTTTCCTGACGGTATCCATCAGCTGTCTCTGTATGTTTTTGTGCTTCCCGTTTTATATGGTTGTCCCTCTTGTTATAAGAAGGGGTATTCCAACCTTCCTTAGTAGTAGTATGGGTATATTCCCGCTTTCTCTTCTCTTGATGTGCGGATACACCCGATGACCTGTTCGCCCGATTATTTCCTGAGTCCAAATGCCTCTCCCAGCTATGTTGCTTTTCACGGGAATAACGGTTTCTGGAATGATTTCCCCGCTCGGCTTCGTTATACTCTCTACTGTCCTGAGGGTATCTGCTTGTATTCTTTTCATCTTGTTTTTCCGGTGCTGATTGCTGATCAGGTATAACCGGAAAACGGAATTCTCCTTGCTTTGGATATCTATAGGTCATTTTTGTTCTTACATATGGGTCGTAGTTTTCTTGGCTTTTTTCAGTTTCCTCCATCGGTATTTCAGATGGGTCGTTTGTAAATACTTCTTTCAGTTTTTTCTTCATCTGATTCCACATATTACTCACTCTTTCTACCAATGTGATTTACTATTCATTTTAACAGTTTTTTCATCTTCAAGGTTATTTTGTTAAAAATAAAAAGACCGCAGCACCAAAAATAGTGCTACAGTCCAATGTCCTTCATTTATGACAACTCATAAGCCTGACCAATTTCATATTTATCTTCCAGTACAAGGATGCCTTTTTCTTTAGGTGCATCGGGTATACCTAGTTCCTTAGCTGAGCAAATCATCCCATGAGAAGGTACTCCTCTCAGTTCTGTCGGTTTAATTTTCATCCCACTAGGCATAATCGCCCCCACTTTTGCTACGACAACTTTTTGACCGGCATCAACATTCGGAGCTCCACAAACGATCTGAAGTTTTTCCTCACCCACATCCACAGTACACACACTGAGTTTATCTGCATTCTCGTGTGGCGACTTTTCATCGACATGACCGACGATAAACTTTGGAGACAGATCAAAGTCCAGGGAATCTTCTAAGCCAATCTTCTCAAAGGTTTGCTTGATATCAGCAAGCATTACATCCGTAAGCCTTATTTTTCCATGTTCAGTAAGGTTCATATACTCTGAGGCATGGAACAAGTTGTAGCCTAGTAATTCTCCATTATTTGCATCAGTGATTTTAACTATATCGCCGACACGTTCCTGGCTGATAGCATTGCGATCGCCATCTTTTACCGGGATGATTAGTACATCACCGATACCTTTGGGGTTATAAAAAACATGCATGCTTCATTCGTCCTTTCCATCGTCTTTTGGTTTGTTCTGGGCAAGTATAAAGATGGGTTCCAACTGCTTGTCTTCATATAAAAATGATAATGAAGTAACCGGAACAACACCTTCTGCAAAGAATTTCATTGCCATTTGTGCCAAAATATCGTACCCGGAAGGATTTTTGACATCAGCAAATATAATGACATCCTGGTGAGGAATGCTGATAGCCAGTTCCCCGGTCACCTTGGCTTTCATTTCCTCAAGCAGTGCTTCATTCAAAATACGGCTGGCGTCATAACCATCCTGATGAGAGAGAAAATAAAAGGTATTTCCGTACACTTCATCCTCCTTCATATCCACGGGAAGCGAGCGAACGTTGAAGCCGGCTATTTCCTTTATTCTATCTTTTGTCCAACCTTCATTTTCAAGCATCTTTTCATCTATCAACTGGTACGATTTTCCTAAGTCAAGGGCATAATACACTCTGGTTTCAGCTGTATGCTCTGTATGGATAAGCCTCTTCCCGCTTTCCGTTTCTGTAGGAAATGATGCTGCCCGTATAACAGGAAATATGTGTCGCTCTTTCCCTGTCAGCTCATGTGTCTCGTTCATGATACGCAGAGCTTCTTTCACATGTTCTTCCAGCTCATCAAGGGCCGTATCACCGCGATTTTCCCATTTTGCGATGACATTTGGCAGAGTAATGGTGATTCCCTGCCCCGAATCCCTCCACTCTATCCGGAAAGTATCCTTATCTCGATTAAAAGAAGTACGCCATTCTTCCTCTTTCAACCGCTCTTCTAATTTCTTTTTCATTTTGATACTAGTCATTTTCATCCGAACTTTCCTCCTTTTGATCGGGAGAAATGAATTACTTGTCTATTTTAGCATAAAAAGACCGCGCAGCAACAACAGCGCAGTCTTTCCATCATATCCTTTTCAGGAAGGATTCAATTTCACTCTTAGTCTTACGGTTTTTACTGACAAAACGGCCACTTTCTTCTCCCTTGTCAAAAACGATGAAGCTTGGGATCCCGAAGATGCCATGTTCCGTACATATATTTAAGAATAGGTCTCGATCAACATAAACGAAAGTCTGTTCTGGAAATTCTTCCTCCAGTTCCGGAATGATTGGCTCCAGATAACGACAATCAGGACACCAGTCAGCAGAAAAGAGCATAACTGTTTTATGGTGGATCAATTCATCAAATTGTTTGTTTGTCTCAAGTTGAATCATCCGTACACCTCCGCTACCATATTACCATATTTCAGGAAATGTGACTTGAAATTCTTTCAATCGTAATTAATTTTCATGTCCCCTGGGCGAATCCAGCCTTTTCTCCTGAACCATTCAGCAATAACAAAACTAATAATCGCTGGTGCGATAATATGGAGAAAAAGAATGATTAAAAAGATATCCCAGCTGAAGCCCATGGATTCGAAAGTCATTATCTGGCCAACAAGACCGCTCGTCCCCATTCCTGCTCCCATTGGATTATTAACCATATCAAACCACACTGAAGCAAGCGGTGCAAGGACAGCCCCTGCAACCGTGGGGGGCACCAGAATAATCGGCTTCTTCAGTATATTGGCTACCTGGAGCATCGAGGTTCCTATCCCCTGGGCCAGCCAGCCGCCGATGCCATTATCCCTGTAGCTGATGGTTGCAAATCCGATCATTTGGGCAGCACAGCCGACAGTGGCGGCACCAGCTGCTATTCCATCCAATGATAGCATCAAAGCAATAGCAAGACTCGAAATAGGAGCTGTTAAAGCCAGACCCATTAAGATAGCCACAATAATTCCCATCAGAAAAGGCTGTTGCGTTGTCGCCCATTGAATCACATCACCAAACCATACCATGAAGCTGCCGATTGGAGGTCCAATAAACGCCCCCACGAAAAAACCTGCAGCAATTGTTACAAATGGGGTAAGTATGATATCGACTCTTGTTTCCTTGCTGATTATTTTTCCAATTTCAGTTGCTATCAATGCTGTGACGTAGCTTCCGGCCGGTCCGCCAAGCTGAGCACCAAAAGCCCCGCCAAAAAGAGCAGCAAACAGCACTAGTGGAGGTGCTTTTAGTCCATAGGCAATAGCTACTCCGATAGCTCCGCCCCAGATTTTTGCATCCATGGCAAAGGTACCCATTTCTATAAAAGGATCAGCCAATATTTCCCACAGAACAAACGTAGATTGTGACATCTGCTCGCCGACAGTTTTTATAATCAACCCGATAATTAACGATGAAAAAAGTCCTAAAGCCATAAAACTCAAGGCTGTTATGAAGTACTCCTTTGCACTGAGGCTTACTCCTTTTCTATGCAAAAATTGCTTCAAGTTCTTTCCTCCTCTCACCTGACAACTCTTTCATATTACATTATTTTTTTACAAGTGTAAATACAGCATAACTTGGATTTGTCGGAGGTGAACAGTTTATATATGTTGGTTTTTTAAGGTGTTTATAGTTTTATAGGTTCATAAACTTTAAAACGGAATTCAATACGATTCGTGTAGGACTGATCTCTTATTGTTACTTGTAAGCATTGTTGTAATTCTTGGGCTTCTCTATTTTCTTTTCCTACCAGCAATCCGATATGACACATGACTGAGTACGGATTTTGATATAGAGCCATCCATTTATAACTTTCTGGACGTTAAATAGGGATGTCCCACAACTATCTAGGACATCCCTTTTCTTATGATGAATACAGCTGATTTACTTGTAAGTGTTTTCAATTTAATTTTTTGACCATGGTTTCTTCAAGAGAGGGAATTTGCAATCTTCATCATTTTTTCAGCATCAGAAACCAGGTGGTCTTTTGAGGTATAGGTAGTGATTTTTGTTCCGCCTACACCTACCTGGAGTTCATAGCTGTTGTCTTTTTCCATAGGAAGTACACGGATATACCCTAAACGGTCATTATGAATAAATGATTCAAGCAGGAGCGCCTTTTCAGCTTGTGAAGCTGCAAGGAAGTTCAGATCACTTGTCTTTTCTTCCATGCTGTTATGAAACAAAACATATGTCTGTTCTCCTTCTGTCAAAATAACATTATTCTTTGATTCCTCTGTAATATCCATGGTATTAGGTAAGTATAAAGAAAAAGCAGTAGTTTCATGATTGGGTTTGGTTTCTCGCATTTCGAAGGTTTTTTCAGTTGTTTTCAGTGCTTCAGCTATTACATCTTGCTCGGATTTGAAATAGCTGCAGCCAGCCAACAACAAAACCACGCAAAGTACTATTCCCGTTGATTTAATCATGGTAAATAAAGTCCTCCTATATAGCACTCTTTTACTTCCATGATACTATCGCAGCACCATATAGCAAGCGACAGTTCTTTCCAGTCACATGAATGGACAGAACAGGATATATGGATTCATAATAAAGAAAAGAACGAGGGAGGAATAACAATGGAACTTACTGTATACTTAGCCGGTCAGATCCATGATGACTGGAGAAATGAAATCAAAGACAAAGCAAAGGATAAAAAGCTGCCGCTGACTTTTGTGGGACCCCAGGAAAATCACGAACGATCCGATAGTATTGGAGAGGACATTATTGGTGAACAGCCGGGTAAAGAATACCGGGATGATGCTGCATCAAGCATCAATAATTTAAGGACACAAGTATTACTTGGAAAGGCGGATGTGGTCATTGCACTGTTTGGAGAGAAATATAAACAATGGAATACCGCAATGGATGCCAGCGCAGCCATCCATAGTAATAAACCTACCATTATCGTGCGTCCGGAATCCCTGATACATCCTTTGAAGGAACTATCGAATAAAGCAAATGTAACGGTAGAAACAATTGATCAAGCAGTGGCAGTATTGCAATATATATACGAATAAGGATGTTAATTACGCTAGAACCCTTTATAATCAAAGAACCTCGGAAGTAATTACTTCCGAGGTTTCTGCTTTAGATATGGCTCACTTAGCTAATTGATTATTATTAATTGTTGTAAAACTCATATTGGCCTTTCAACAGTTTGACAATATGAACAAACATCTCTTCACGATTTATAGCGGCATTGGTAAAAATCCCAATAGCACCTTCTCTTTTTCTTATTTCCTGTTTCTCTGCATATTCATCCATCACATCACCTAATTCTCTTCCCTTTTCCAGCTCATTCTTTATTTTGTCAGGCAACGGAATCCTGGCGCCACTAGCCATATACAAGTTTTCCTGGGTATCAATTAAAGCCCCCCAGTTACAAAGGTAGAGCTCATCCTCTATCTCCATGACTCCGCCTTCCAAACCGAGACCGAATACACTTTTTTTCATCTTTGCGCATTCCCTCGCCCTGTTGATTGCCCCTTCCATCGTTTCTTCATCTGAAAAAGGCTGGGCAGAGACTTTCGACTCTACCATGACCCCTTCCACACTAAAATCAGGAAAAACATTTTTGACCGAGTTTATTTTGGCAGGATTCTGTGACCCTATATAAATCTGTTTCATTATTTTTCACCTTTCTCCACAAACGATTACTCATTGTTAGATGTTAAGAAAAGCATTAAGTCACGAATGCATAGGATAGCATCGTGACTTATTACCAGACTTAATTTTACATTATGCAGGAAACAGGCCGTATCTTCAACCCTGCTTCCTGATCTGTTCTACTGCATTCTTATCTGTCTTCTTCACAAGTTCCAGTAATAGCTCCTTTGCTGCTGCATAGTCATCTACGTGAATGATTGAGGAAGAGGTATGGATGTAGCGGGAGCAAATACCGATTACTGCTGAAGGTACCCCGTCATTGGAAGTATGGACCCTGCCTGCATCCGTACCGCCTTGTGAAATAAAGTATTGGTATGGGATATCATTGCTTTCAGCTGTATCTAAAATAAAGTCACGAATTCCGCGATGGGTAACCATACTTCTGTCTAAAATCCGCAGTAGTGCGCCTTTCCCTAGATGGCCGAATTCTTTATCCTCCCCGCTCATATCATTTGCGGGAGATGCATCGAGTGCATAGAAGATATCCGGTTTAATCATATTAGAAGCTGTCTGAGCACCGCGCAACCCTACTTCTTCCTGTACAGTTGCACCAGAAAAAAGTTGGTTAGGCAGCTGTTCACCATGCAATTCTTTCAGTAATTCAATTGCTAAGCCACAGCCATACCGATTATCCCATGCTTTCGCCAGAATTTTCTTTTCATTGGCCATCGGAGTGAACGGGCAAATTGGAACGATTTGCTGACCGGGGCTTATACCGATCCGCTTTGCATCTTCTTGATCATCAGCCCCGATATCAATCAACATATTTTTGACTTCCATCGGTTTTTTACGCTGCTCTGGTGTGAGGTTATGAGGAGGGATGGAACCAATTACACCGACAACTGGACCATTATCTGTCATGATCTGGACCCGTTGCGCCAGCATAACTTGATTCCACCAGCCACCGAGCGTCTGAAAACGGAGCATCCCATTTTCAGTAATTTTGGTGACCATAAAGCCAACCTCATCCATATGCCCTGCCACCATTACTTTCGGGCCTTCTCCGTTACGAACGCCAAATATTCCGCCAAGATTATCTTGAATGATTTCATCGGAATATTTCTCCAGCTCGCCTCTCATTATGCGGCGAATTAAATGCTCGTTACCAGGAGCGCCTTGTATTTCAGTTAATGATTTAAATAATTGTTGTGTTTCTTGATTCATTATGTAAAAACTCCTTTCTTCTACCTTATCCATTTTACCGAAACTTCCAAATACTTTCTACTTTCTGACCGGTTTTTATTTTCTTTATTGATTTATATTTAGTATACTTAGTGGAAAGATAAATTATTGAGGTGAGTGTCTATGAATTGGAAAAAAGTTGCGATCGCTGCGGGAGTTGGAGCCCTGGCAGGTTATGTAGTGAAAGAGCAAGTTGTCAACAAGCAAGGCGTTACACCTGAAAAAGCGTTGAAAATTGCAAAAGAAGCATTCAAAAAACAAGGACCAATCAGCGGTTCATGGATTTATATGAAACCAGAAGAAATCACTAAAAACGGTGTCGATTATGACGTTTATCGCGGTGGAGTATCTAAAAGCCAGGATGGGGAAACTTCTCAATATGAATTCTTCATTGATTCTCAAACAGGTACAATTGTTGATGTAGCGGAAGCAAATTAATTATAATTTTCATAATAAGAGCCCATGCCTTGGATAAATGACCCGGCATGGGCTTTTTAGTTTATTTAGCTATATTCATACCTCTCTCGTTCCACTGACTCCTTCACTTTACCTTCTTCATTCAGTTTAAGTGCCCGGTAATAAGCGTCATGATAAAATGTGAACCATGCTTGTTTTTTATATCCATAGGTCATCCACTTTTGTTTCTGATGTACAGAAGTCACAGGGAAGTCATCATAGGCAAGTACCCAAAGGGGATTCTGATGACCATGGGTCGGCATTATATCTGCCATATGAAGGAAGGTATCGTTGTCGTCTTCAAATAAAAGGATTGCATGTCCATCACTATGCCCGCCGGTATGTATCATTTTCAGTCCTGGGAGAATCTCCTTTTCACCCACAAAGGTATGCACCAGATGCTCAATTGGCTGCCAGTTCTCTTTCCAATAAGTATTTGCTGAACGAATGTTAGGATTTTTCATTTCTGTCCATTCGATTTCTGTTGTGAAAATATCAGCATTCGGAAAAGTCGGTACAAGCTTGTCCCCTTCCCATTTCGCAAGCCCACATGCATGGTCAAAATGGAGGTGGGTCATTAAAACAGCATCAATATCAGCGGGTTCAAGTCCTTTTTGCCTTAAGGATTGTTCTACATGTGATTCTTCAAGTACACCAAAATTCCGTTTCTGTTTATCAGAGAATTTTCCATTTCCTACACCAGAATCGATCAGCATTATTTTATCATCTAACTCCAATAAAATTGGGTCTGTACGCAGTTCAATCTGATTACTTTCGTTCACTGGATACTTTTTGGTCCATAAAGCCCTTGGCACCACTCCGAACATAGCACCACCGTCCAAGTGAGTAACTCCGCCATTCAACCAGGTTAGCTTAGCCCTACCAATCTTTACAGTTTCCATTACTTGCCCCTCCTTTACAACCATTACTACATCACAGTGTATCAGGGATCGAACCTTTTGGAAACGCTGTCATTAAACGAAGGTGACCCTGCATCGGTAAATCGGCTGTCCTTTAGCCGCAAACTTCTCTTCGTATTCCGTTTCCACATTCCACGGATCTCCTGATTGGTGCAGGTCCAATTCTACTTCTTCCACCTCCATGCCAAATTTTGAAAAGCTTATAAGAGAATATTCAAACAGTTTTTTGTTATCTGTTTTTAGAGTAATTACGCCGCCGGGTTTAAGTATATCTTTATACTGTTCTAAAAAAGTATGATATGTCAGACGTCGCTTTTCATGTCTAGTCTTTGGCCAAGGGTCAGAAAAATTCAAATAGAGATGGTCCACTTCATTTTCTGCGAACATATCCCTCAGATCACGGGCATTTTCATTAACCATCCGTACGTTTTCAGGTCCAGCATCAAGCACTTTTTTTACAGCCCCAACAATGACACTTTTTACCCGTTCAATTCCAATAAAATTAATGTCAGGATGCTGCTTACCCATCCCTGCTATAAACTGTCCCTTCCCTGAACCTATTTCTACATGGAGAGGCTGCTTTCTTTGGAATGCCTCCTGCCATTTGCTTTTATAATCAAATGGGTACTGGACTACGACCTGATCGTTTTCTGCCAGAAAGTCATCCGCCCATGGTTTATGTCGTAAACGCATGATAATTTCCTCCTTTTCCTCGGTTAAACTTTATCATGAAAATCATATTTTTTAAAAGTTTTTGATGAATATGCCGTATACCTAAGGATTTTCGCTTATAAATGGCTATATATACATATGCAACAGCTATTTTTTTCGCAGTCGGCTGTAACGGATATATTGTTGCAATAAGGTGCCATGAAAGAGTTGGGATGTAAGCGGTTGCAGTTATATGATAGATATCGTATTGTTCAAACTACAAATTTGGAGTGAGTTACTAATAATGAAATTGCTGACAGGTATGATTGAAATGAGCGTAGTCGCTGTATTTTCAGTATTATTCGCTGGATATGCACTTTTCATATATCCATTTGAAAAAGTTAGCCAGTATATGAATCCTGAAGTCCGTAAAAAGCAAATGAAATATGCACCACAAGCTTAAAAAACTCAGGCAGAAGCATCATGCTTCCGCCTGAGTTTTTTTGTATAATATAGCCAGTAATTCTGCACTCTAAGTAAAAAAGGGTGTACCTCTATGCCACTGACAGTTAACGATCAATTAAATGTCCTGTACGACCTGCTTTCGGAACAATGCGAAGATGGATGTGGTACGATTGCCGAATGTGAACAAATAGCAAGGCTCGTTCACTCTCTGCAAGCGAAACTGGATGATGATGCCTATCATGATTTCCGTAGTCAGTTACCAGCCATTTATAAATACAGCAGCAATTTGCATTCAGATGATCAATTTGAAGACCATATTATAAGCAATCAGGCCAATCTAAAACAATGGACCAATGCTTTATCAGAAATCAAAGATTTGTAATACCATGAGTGATCATAAGCTGTTTCAACGATTCAACGCGTTGGGCAGCTTCTTTCAAATCACCTCTCATGCGATGCCATTGGATGAAAGTCAATGATTGAGCAACTGCGTACCATGTCATCCTCTTATACAGACCTTCCGTTTCCTCCATACCATAACGATCCAGCCACGCTTTCCATTCACTTCTTGGGATATACCAATGAAGCAGCATTCCCAAATCCATGGCAGGATCCGCTACCATTG
The DNA here is from genome assembly GCF_016908295.1 of Thalassobacillus pellis. GTDB lineage: Bacteria > Bacillota > Bacilli > Bacillales > Halobacillaceae > Thalassobacillus > Thalassobacillus pellis. The sequence continues at coordinate 10,558 of NZ_JAFBDO010000009.1, read as the reverse complement.
CATTATCCCAATCAATCAAATACAGTTGATCATCTAAAGAAAGCATCCAGTTATTATGGTTCATGTCACAATGACAGACCACATGTCTATCTGTCTCAACTTCAGGCAAGCGCGCTTCCAAATAGCTGATGGCATCTCTTGTTCCTGACCAGGGATCTATTTTTTCAAAAAGGCCCTCATTTACTTTAATATCCTCAAGAATATCTTTAGGAAGTAAAGGGTGCTTGCTGATTCTCATCAGCATGTCTAATAGCTCAGAAGAATGATGGATTTTACTAAGAAGCTTTGCAACACGCGGATGCTGCATTTCTTCTGTTTTCAATTCACGGCCTTCCAGCCATTCCTGAGCTGTAATGACATCCCCATTTTCCAATCGTTTTGTCCAGACAAGCTTGGGTACGATTCCCTCTGCAGATAACACGGCCAGAAATGGTGATGAATTCCGCTTCAAGAATAGACGTTTGTTGTCATTCTGTGCATAGTAGGCTTCTCCTGTAGAGCCTCCAGCTGGTGTAATTGTCCATTCATCTCCAAGTATATGTTCCAAGCGCTTCACCTTCAATTCCTCTAATCTGTATGTATTACCGATCATGAAAAGCTAATTTAAGTATAACTCATTTTCAGTCCATCTACAGTAACTTTCGCCAGTAGGTTCAATAGGGAATTATTGTTAGAAAAACTTGGCTTGTCGCCAAGGACTTATGGCGAAAGCCTTAGTTTTATTTATCATTTAATCCTTTAACAACGTTAAACTTTCTAAAAGTGTAAAAAAATTCCCCCATATACACTTTGATTAGGATATATCATCCTGTCTGTTAATTTCAAGCGTTTTATTCTTTAGGCATGCAAAACCGGGCGTTTAACGTGTGATTTTTTCATTTCACATGATTGACACTTCCCCGTTTCCCCATCTACCTGAAATAACATCGGCCGATTAGATCGAATCGTAATATTATTACCTTTATATTGATGCACTTCCTTCATCCAAACATGTTTCCCTGTATATACGGTCAGAAACATTAATAGGGTTTTCCATTTGGGTATATCTTGTACAACAATAACGCCGAGTTCACGGCTGCTCGCATTTGCATGCGGAGCGACCTTCATACCCCCGCCGTAATAAGGGTGATTCGCCACGGTTACCATAAATGCTCGATTATACCTCAACACACGCCCATCTATTTCCAATTCTACTTCCATAGGGACAAAAGACCGCAGCACCTGCATGAAAACCAATGCATATCTTAATGATCCGATCCCCAATTTACCCAGTATATATTTATACCTGGCCTGCTCAGCTGCGCGTACAACAGCTGCGTCTATTCCGAACCCCAAGCTATTCATAAAATAACGCTGGGCTTTCTTACTGGCATTTACCTGGTAGATTCCCGGATGGAATAATTTTTTCTTAGGGCTTTTTATTATTGATTGAAATAGCGACAGCGCACGCAGTTTAGTACCTATTCCTCTTGCAAAATCATTACCGGATCCGGCAGGAAGAAACGCAACAGGAATACCCGGATATTTATTTAATCCGTTCATTACCTCATGAAGAGTGCCATCGCCTCCAATAACCATAACGGAATCAATTTTTTCATGGTAAATTTCTGCTACCTGTGCAGCAATTTTTTCTGCATGTCCCCGATACTCAGTCAAAAAGCTCCTACATTGTTTTTCTTTAAATGATGGATCCTTCTGTATTGATTTAAATATTTTTACAGCTTTTCCACTTCCTGCTGCAGCATTAATAATGATTATATGCATGTATGATCTCCCTAGGTTTTGAATACTGAAAAAAGTCTGTACACTGCCGTTAATTAATATGAAGAGGCACAGGAGCATAACAGCTAAATGCCGCACTCCGTGAAGTCATACAGTATCCCTTCAGGTGGATTATTACTCCATTGAAATCTCTTCCTCCTGCTCCCATTCCGTCCGCCTGATAGAAGTGGTTACACTATGTTTTGTCAATGCCTCCGCCGTTTTTAGTTGGATATGCTTCAAAGGTGAGTTTAATGTGCGCATTTCCTTAAACCAATCCAGATATCTTTCACGGCCAATAAAGGCTGTTTTATAAGGTTCTGTTGAGCCTTTAATATCCACACGGGATCCTAGAACTATTTTCTTATAAGGTATATCCAGATTATATTTTGACAGCACACTTTTTACATATGTTTCGCTCCGATTAAGTGAAATCAGCGGACTGATTACTTTTTTGAACTGTCCTTTTTGTTCCACCATCCATGTTTTATCGTCTTCCGGATGAACGGTCACTCCTGGCGGTACATCCAGACAATGAATTATTTCCACTCCTACTGGTGTTATAATGATTATATCGGTATCAAGTGGAGCTTCTTTAATACGGACAATCGGCTCATACATGATAAGAAATGTATCCGGAAACCGCTGCAGGAAAAACTTCAAATGTGGATTATGACGATAACTGGCATTCATAAAGGACTTTCTGCGCAAAGTTGTTGCTGCCCATGTCAACTGGAAAGTGAATATCCTGTCTAAAAATAGTTGCTCTAGATCATCCATCGACTCTGGGAGCTTTTTAACAAAAGAAGGGGAAGATTCTTGAGTAGATTCTGATCCAGTAGATTTTTTGAAATATTTCTTCCAGGAAGATTGGTCTTCATCTTCCACCTTCTCCTGTGCTGTTGGTAAGCTGTCCTGGACCTTCTGATATTCCCATGTTTTCTTGAGTTTTTCCCAGTTATTTCTTTTTAGACGGATGAATTGTCCAGGATAACGATACATGTCACTTTCATAACGGGAGACATAATCTTGAAGCTTGATCAATTGTGCCATCATGTCACCTCACTTTAAAAGAATCGTAGCAACAGCTTCATATTTCGGCTTTTTGCCGGGATGAATACGATATATATGGAAACGATCCACTTTCATTTCCATTTTGGCCTGATAGCCCTCTAACCAGCCAGGGGTTACATTTGGCTGGTTAAAATCCCATTTCTTCGCGAGGGTGATATGAGGATGATATGAGCGGTTCTCCTTAGGAAAACCCGCTTCAGCAGCAATATGTTCTACCTGACTCTGCATCTTAAAGAGTACGTCATTCTTCTCCACCCCGCCAAACACTACCCTAGGGCGCTCAGACTTGCCGAAATAGCTTAAACTGTCAATATTTAAACTAAAAGGGGCAGGGAAGTCAGTATGTTGCAAGCGTTCATTGACATTTTTAACATCAGTGATATCTGCACCGCCTAAAAACTTAAGGGTGATATGGAGATCTTCCGGGTTAGTCCAGTTTTTAAAGGAAACCTTCTCTTTCAGTTCAGACTGCCACTTTGTCATCTTTTTCCGGATCGGCTCGGTTACGGGTATTCCGATAAAAAAATGTGCATTGCTCATTCAACATATCCACCCTTCCTGAGGCTTCTTGGTATTAGACTGATTTCACTACTTTAACGCGTTAGTCGATAGAGTGACTCTGCATATATGGAGATAGCCCTAATCATATCTTTGATACGAACATGTTCATTCTTCTGATGGGCAGTATCGGGACTATCGGGGAACATAGCCCCGTACGCTACACCGGTTTCCAATGAACGGGCGTAGGTTGCTCCACCAATAGCCATGACTTTTTCATTTTCTCCTGTCTGCTCATTATATATGTTCAATAATAACTGCACCTCAGGATTTTCCTCATTAACATAGAGCGATTCCAAGTGATCATAAAGCTTAAAGGAGCCTTGGACGATTTGCGCTTTATGAGTTATACCATCCACTACAGCCTCCCTATTTCCAGAAATGGGATAACGAATATTCACTCCTGCAATCAAAGTACTTTTATCCAAATGCAAAGAACCAAGGTTGAGAGTCAACGCTCCAGAAACTTCGTCTGATATATCCATCCCTAAAGCTGTTCCTTTCGTATCACAAAAATGATTGATGATCCACATGAAGCATTTCTGCTGATTTTCAGGTAATGGAATTTCCGTTAAGAATTTTGCTAATAGTATTATGGCATTTTTTCCTTGCTCAGGCTTACTGGCATGGGCTCCTTTACCTTCCACGCTCAGCTCTATGTCTTTTCTTTCCTCATGAAGCTTTCCCTTTATATGATGTGTCTGTAAAAAAGCTTCAAACTTGTCCTTGACCACATTATTTTCAGGTACCCGAAGTCGTGCGGATGCCTGATCCGGAACCATATTGAGCCGGTCTCCTCCCGAAAAATCAAGCAATTCATAGATGCCATCCTCATTAGCATCAAATGGAATGGAAAGGTAGCCGTCAATCAATCCCTTTTCTGCATGGATAACCGGAAACGCAGCATCCGGTGAAAATCCAAAAGTCGGCATTTCTTCTTTATCAAAATAATATTTGATGCCTTTCCAGTCCCTTTCCTCATCTGTACCTACTATTAAACGTATACGTTTATTTGGGCGGAAACCTTGATCCTTCAACAACTTCATGGCTATATAAGCAGCAAGAACGGGACCTTTATCATCCTGTGCTCCCCGTGCATAAAGGTTACCGTTTTTTATTAGTGGTTCGAAGGGATCGCTATCCCAGCCATCACCTGCAGGAACCACATCCAGATGACCAAGGACCCCTATTAAATCCTCTCCGCTTCCCCATTCAATATGCCCCGCGTAACCGTCTATATTTTTCACTTCAAATCCATCTTCTGCTCCCATCTTCAGCATCAGTTCCAGTACATCGTTGATCGGTTTCCCAAACGGAAAATGGTCGTTAAATTCGTAGACACTTGGAACACGTAATACACGTGTCACTTTTTCCAGAAATTCTTTCTCGTAATTCTCGGCCAGCTTTTGAAAATGCATGCTTACACCTCTTTTGCAGTAATCTTTTGATAGGTGGATTGGTCACAGATGACAAACAGCTTTGCATCATCAGGCAGTTGATCATCCAGACGACGATTTATATTTAATTCTCCACGATCAGCGATCAACGTCGCACCTTCTTGAAGCAATGCATCGAAAGCCTCCCGATAAGTATTCCAATCGTTCCTTAGAGGTACATGGAAGACATCATCTCCAAAAGAACGACTTAACAGCTGGCCATATATATTGGAAATGCCATTCATGAACGCTGAACGAACTGCGAGAGAAGAGATGGCTTCATTTGAAACGATGAATTCATCCACTTTAATATGTTTGAAGTTATTGATATGCACTTCTTCCATAACTTCAACTATCGTATAAACATTTGGAGCTATAGATTCTATAGAGGAAGCAATCAACAATGTTTTCCCGTCTATCAATTCGTCCCCTTGAAGTTTGTCATCTGCAAAAATGAGCACCGCTTTTGCTGCCTTTACATTTGCTTTTAAAAGGGTTTCCTGTTGAGAAGCATTCCCTTTTATATAATGAATGTTGTCCTTTAGGATAGGTGCTTCGTTCAAATCATCAATGATGACAATTTCTACATTCTCTTCCGTATCCATCATTTCTTTTACTGCAAAATTCGCTTTTTGTGACCAGCCGATAATAATGTAATGGCCTTTTTCTTTATACACGATATCACCTTCCCGCCTTTTTTTATGGAAGCTTGCAAATCCATCAACTACTTTTCCAATTACGACCCCAATCAGACCGATACCAAGCACATAAAGAACAATTGCAATTAGGCGACCAGCGACAGTAATTGGATAAAAATCTCCATAACCTACTGTGGTTACTGTCGTCATTACCCACCAGAATCCATCAAAGTATGTGGGGAAGGTTTCGTCTTCCACAGTCACGATTAAAATAGTGCTCAATGCAATCATTAAACCACTTGAAACAAACAGGACATAATTATTAATATGAATCATTTTTGTGAACAGCTTTCGGAGTATATGCACGGTCATTCTCCTTTTTTAAAGGACTGTAAATTTCTTGAAAAATCTGTTAATTCTAAAAGATAGTGTGGCATATTTCATTGATCATAGTGTAAACTATAATTAACTTCATAGTATCAAGTACATGGATTCCAACTAAGGAGTGGTTATTTGAATCCTTCATCCTCACGAATGCTGAATCGAATCAAAGCTGTCTATCTCTATATAAGGGAAAATGGGACAGTTACCACATCAGAAATTGCTGATGAATTCGGTATAACCGATCGGACGATTCAAAGGGATTTGACTGTTTTGGAATACAACGGACTTGTGGACAGCCCGCTTAGAGGAAAGTGGGCGGTAACAGAAAAGAAAGTGAAAATATCCTAATAAAGAAAGATATATCACCCGGTTTGACACCGGGTGATTTTTTGTAAGTTATAGGTTTGTCAATTCTTTTAAGTAATGGAGTTCCTCATCCGATAATTCCCTGTATTCTCCCGGATGAAGATCATGATCAAGCCCAAGGTTTCCCATCTTCAATCTTTTTAAGTAGGTGACCTTTTTGTCTACAGCTTCAAACATCCGCTTCACCTGATGGAACTTACCTTCCGTAATGATAAGCTCGATTTCAGATACAGGACCGGAGGAAAGTATGGACAGCTCAGCAGGTTTCGTGACATATCCATCATCCAGTGTAACTCCGTGCAGGAATTTTTCTTTATCATTTTCAGTCACTTCCCCTTCAATTACGGCAAAATAGGTTTTACCGACATCTTTTTTAGGAGAGGTCAAGCGATGAGCAAGTTGTCCATCATTGGTAATCAATAGTAATCCTTCTGTATCCTTGTCCAGGCGGCCGACAGGAAAAGGATTAAAAACCAGATCCTCCGGCTGAAGTATTTCAATAACTGTTTCCTCAGAAGCATCTTCTGTTGCTGATACCAACCCAGCCGGCTTGTTCATCATCAGGTAAATGAATTCCCGGTAATCAACAGTCTCTCCATAAACCGTTACCTGGTCCTTTTCTGGATTCACGTGAAGCTTAGGGCTGCTTACCGGCTCCTCGTTCACCCGCACGTTCCCTGTTTTTAAAAGACCTTTCACTTCTTTCCTCGTACCATACCCCATATTCGCTAATAGTTTATCTATCCTCATCGTAACTCTCCTTTATGAACGCTTTAAAAATCTGTCCAGTAAACGGATCCTTCCACCCATTATGTGTTCGAGCAGTGTTGTTTTGTAGCTTAACCATAGATAAGATATACCACCAAAAGCTATACCTGCTAACAAAACAATAAGCGCATGAATACGATTTTCCTCTGGTGATAGTATTCCGCCAATTGCCCACCGAATAAACAGGACAATGACAGACATGATAGTGGTAAGGATGATAATTAACAACGTCCGCTTGAATAATGGTTTAAACGACAGGCTTGCCTTCCGTCTCGCTCTCATCAGATTCATAACTACAGCAGTACCGACAGCAAGCCCAGTAACAACAATAGATCCGATAGCACCAAACATCATGATAAAAGGGATGTTCAAGGAACCTTTAACGATTAAACCACACGTTAAACTGATGAATGTAAAGTTTTGCTGGTTGATTCCTTGCAGAATAGCGGCACTGACAGTAAATAAAGCATATAAAAGGGCAACAGGCGCATACCAGGCAAGCAATTTACCATAGTAGCCAATATTCTCATCAATGCCATAAAAGCTTCCGTAAGCTGCATCAGAAAGTAAAGATAACCCTACGACTGCGGGTAATATCAACAGCATGATAATTTGCAAGGCCTGATTGATCTGTTTATGCAGCTGCTTTTTATTTTTTTCTGTAAATGACCTTGTTATGGCTGGCATCAATGCAAGTGATAATCCTGTAGCAAGTGTAACAGGAATGATGACAAGCTTGTGACCATACAAGTTAATTGCAGCATAAGCCTGCTCTGCCTTACTCCCCAGCCCTGTCGCAAACATGGCATCATTAAAGGTGAACTGGTCGACTATTTGGTATAATGAGGTTGCAATGCCAACCAGGACAAATGGTCCTGCGTAGCTGAACAATTCTTTGAACATGGATGCCTTTGATAATCGATGGGAGCTTGTCTGACTCTCTAACTCTTTATCTAAGTATGGCTTCCGCTTTTTCCAATACAAAAAAAGGACGATACAGGAAGCAATTGCGCCGATAAAAGCTGAAAATGTTGCGAATCCAACAGCTAATTGCGTGCTGCCGCCAAATACTCTTGTAACAAGAAAGACTGCAGTAAGCAAGAAGACAATACGAAAGATCTGTTCAATGACCTGGGATACTGCAGTCGGTGCCATCGATTGATGACCTTGGAAAAACCCACGCACTATACTCATAGATGGAATAATTAATAAAGCAAAACTGACCATGCGAATGACCATAGTGACATCTTCAATAGAATTTTTGCTTTGTGCACCTTCTGAGATGGTCCAGTGGGCAACTTGTCCAGCGCCAAAGAACATGAACAAAAATGCGATCAGGCCAGTTAATGCCATCAGCTGCATTCCTGATTTCAGAATGTCTCTTCCTGTCTTGTAGTCTCCGAGCGAATTATATTTCGATACAAATTTTGATACGGCAAGCGGAACACCCAATGTTGATACGCTTAGAAATATGTTGTATGGTACATAAGCATATGCATAAAGTGCACCACCGCTGGCTCCGACGAGTGCTTCAAATGGGATGACATAAAGTAGTCCAAGCATTTTGGACAAAAAAGTCGCACCCGTGAGGAGCATCGTTCCTTTTATTATTTTCGACATTTTTATCTATTCCACCTTCATTGATTGTAGAGTCGAACGAATCTATTTTATCATAAATCAAGACCCTTCAAAGAATATTAATGCCCAATATAGAATTATAGAAAGGATTGACACCATTGACCTACCAAGTAATCATTATTGGAGGCGGACCTTCCGGCCTGATGGCAGCTATTGCAGCCGCGGAACAAGGAGTAAAGACGCTTCTGATCGACAAAGGGAATAAACTAGGTAAAAAGCTCGCCATTTCTGGAGGAGGGCGTTGTAACGTAACAAATCGGCTGCCTCAGGAAGAAGTAATCAAACATATTCCGGGTAATGGAAAATTCCTGTATAGTGCTTTTTCTGTTTTCGACAATTATGATATCATCGATTTTTTTGAAGAATTGGGAGTCGCGCTAAAGGAAGAGGATCATGGCAGGATGTTTCCTGCAAGCAATAAGGCGAAAGATGTGGTAAATGCTCTTTTAAACAGGCTGGATAAGCTGGGTGTGGAGATCAGGACAAACACCCCTGTAAAAGCTATACATTATGGAGATAATAAGCACCAGATCATTTTAATGGATAATGAAAAAATAGATACTGGTTCCATCGTTATAGCGGTTGGAGGAAAATCTGTCCCCCATACCGGGAGTACTGGAGATGGATATGCCTGGGCCAAAAAAGCGGGGCATACGATCACAGACCTGTATCCGACTGAAGTACCTCTTATCTCCAAGGAAGCAGTGATAAAAAATAAAACATTACAAGGATTATCACTACGGGATGTCGCTGTTTCAGTTCTCAATCCAAAAGGTAAAGCAATCATAACCCACCAGATGGACATGATTTTTACTCACTTCGGCGTTTCCGGCCCTGCAATACTCCGTTGCTCGCAATATGTAGTCAAAGAATTTATGAAAGGGCATCGTCCAGTCGTGCTGGAAGTTGACAACCTGCCCGATAAAAAAGAAAACGAATTAATAGAAGAAATGCGCAAGGAAATGGAAAATAACCCAAAAAAATCTTTCCGGAATCTCGTTAAAGGGTTCGTGCCGGAAAGGCTGTTGGATTATCTCCTTCAATCAGCAGGTATTTCGAAAGAAGATAAATCTGCAAATATATCAAAAGAAAAGCTTCTTACATTCATTCAATTACTAAAACACTTCTCATTATCGATCCATGATACCCAGTCTATCGAGAAAGCCTTTGTCACAGGTGGTGGGGTCTCCATTAAGGAAGTAATCCCAAATACCATGCAATCAAAGTTTATGGACGGTCTTTATTTCTGCGGTGAAATTCTTGATATTCACGGGTATACAGGGGGGTATAACATCACCTCTGCCATGGTCACAGGACGTGTTGCCGGCATGAATGCCGCTTGGGAATCAATGAGCAGAATATAACGTAAAAATCGAGAAGTCTTCTTTTACAGACTTCTCGACTTTCTGTTTTTATAGGCCTGTTCTTTTCCCAATTCGCGATTTATGAGTAAATTCATGACATCACGATCTTCTTTTGTAACTTGAGGATCATCTGCTCCCCAATCTATCGAACATAAAAAATAATATCGCCTGATTCTTTTAAAATATAAAGTAGAAGTAGGAAATTTATCGAAATATCCTCTCACTACACCTCTTCTTGAATAACTCCACCTAGTTAATTGCACATTAATCACCCGAACATATATTCTGCTTTTCTTATTTGAGATTAACAGAAAGAGGCAGTTTTTGGCAACTTGTAATGTGCCGCTTAAAGTTTAGTGGCGAATTCTCATTACTTTAGGCGCAAAAATTAACTAGGGCTACTGATGAAATCACCTTACAAAAACAGCAAAAGCCAGAAGCGTGTGTGCTTCTGGCTTTTGACTTGCCTAGCGGCGTCCTACTCTCACGGGGATAAACCCGACTACCATCGGCGCTGGAGAGCTTAACTGCTGTGTTCGGCATGGGAACAGGTGTGACCTCTCCGCTATCG
>NZ_JAFBDO010000008.1 GCF_016908295.1 Thalassobacillus pellis | reverse complement strand
TCCCTCAGAGACGATGAGGTAGATAGGTCCGAGGTGGAAGCGTGGTGACACGTGGAGCTGACGGATACTAATCGATCGAGGACTTCCCTATACAACAAAGACGCATGTCGCGTGAATGTCTGCCGCTTATCTAGTTTTGAAGGTTTACAAAAAAATCAAAAAACCTCTTGAAATTTTTTGGAAAGGTGCATATAATATACCTTGTCCTTAAAATTTGAGAAAAGGTTTGGTGGCGATAGCGGAGAGGTCACACCTGTTCCCATGCCGAACACAGCAGTTAAGCTCTCCAGCGCCGATGGTAGTCGGGTTTATCCCCGTGAGAGTAGGAAGCCGCCAAGCCTGAAATACTCATTTAAATTATTCCACCGTAGCTCAGTGGTAGAGCAATCGGCTGTTAACCGATTGGTCGTAGGTTCGAATCCTACCGGTGGAGCCATGGAGAGCTGTCCGAGTTGGCCGAAGGAGCACGATTGGAATTCGTGTAGACCGTTACCACGGTCTCGAGGGTTCGAATCCCTCGCTCTCCGCCATGATTATTGGCCCGTTGGTCAAGTGGTTAAGACACCGCCCTTTCACGGCGGTAACACGGGTTCGAATCCCGTACGGGTCACCACTTAATTTTAAAATTGAATGGAGGATTAGCTCAGCTGGGAGAGCACTTGCCTTACAAGCAAGGGGTCGCAGGTTCGAACCCTGCATCCTCCACCATTTTTCAGACGAACAGTCTTTACTAATATCGTAAGCGTTCATTCGAACGTATTTACATTATCGCGGGGTGGAGCAGTCTGGTAGCTCGTCGGGCTCATAACCCGAAGGTCGCAGGTTCAAATCCTGCCCCCGCAACCAAATTACTTCAATTAAAGCATAATCCTAGTTAGTCGAATAAAGTTGATTTAATAGATTTTAAAATGGTCCGGTAGTTCAGTTGGTTAGAATGCCTGCCTGTCACGCAGGAGGTCGCGGGTTCGAGTCCCGTCCGGACCGCCACTTTTCAAACTTCATACATAATATGATTAGCATACTTAAGCGGGCTTGGTAGCTCAGTCGGTAGAGCAACGGACTGAAAATCCGTGTGTCGGCGGTTCGATTCCGTCCCAAGCCACCATTTACAATCCTGTTTACACTTTTGATCTGCCGGTCTAGCTCAATTGGTAGAGCAACTGACTTGTAATCAGTAGGTTGGGGGTTCAAGTCCTCTGGCCGGCACCATTATAAGTTTTCTAACTTCATTGAGCATACTTCTCAGCTAGAAAACGATTGTAGCACTTTAGTGCACCGGTGACTGAACCAATGCATACTTCTTATTGAATAATATGGAGGGATAGCGAAGTTGGCCAAACGCGGCGGACTGTAAATCCGCTCCCATCGGGTTCGTAGGTTCGAGTCCTACTCCCTCCACCATTTTTTCCTTGAATAATTTATCAGTAAAATAATATATATAGGGGTATAGTTCAAAGGTAGAACAGCGGTCTCCAAAACCGCCGATGTGGGTTCGATTCCTACTACCCCTGCCATTTATTATTATGGCGGCCGTGGCGAAGGGGTTAACGCACCGGATTGTGGCTCCGGCACTCATGGGTTCGATTCCCATCGGTCGCCCCATAATTTTTCCGTGTTGGGCCATAGCCAAGCGGTAAGGCAGCGGATTTTGATTCCGTCATGCGCTGGTTCGAATCCAGCTGGCCCAGCCATGATTTTGCGAGAGTAGTTCAGTGGTAGAACACCACCTTGCCAAGGTGGGGGTCGCGGGTTCGAATCCCGTCTCTCGCTCCAATTGTTATTTTTCGTCTGGTATCACAAGGCGGCATAGCCAAGTGGTAAGGCAGAGGTCTGCAAAACCTTTATCACCGGTTCAAATCCGGTTGCCGCCTCCATCTATACACATGCCGGTGTGGCGGAATTGGCAGACGCGCACGACTCAAAATCGTGTTCCTTCGGGAGTGCCGGTTCGACCCCGGCCACCGGTACTAAAAGAAAAGCCCTTAATGGGCGAGATATCAACGTTCTCTACTTCGGTAGGGAGCGTTTTTTCTATGCGTAAACATCTGAATTACCACGCAATAGTCGTATACGTTAAATCGTGTGTGATCCCCTTCAACGGTTACGTTTCGTAGGAGGCGTTAATAATGGCAAGACGGCAAAACTATTTATCCTCGCAACAGGTTGATCTTATTAACGGTAATATTCAGCCGATTCCTTTCGAAAACTTATTCGATATTTTTCTTGATGATTGCGATTTACGTAATTTAAGACCAGACACTCAACGTTATTATCGTAATGAGCTTCAAGCTTTTAAAAAAGTTCTGACAGAGCAAAATATTGATCCCACTCCAAACAATATAACCAAGTCGATAATACAAAAAAACTTTATACAATACTCCATAAAACAAGGTTTAAAGACTTCTTCAATTAATACAAGACTTCGTGCAATCAGGGCATTCTTTAACTATCTGTATAAGTACGAGCATATTGAGTTGAATCCTGTAAGTGAGTTGCAGCTGCTTTCTAATAGAAGAGAAGTTGTAGAGACATTTTCAAAAACACAGATAAATCATTTACTTAAGCAGGTGAATTTTAAAACATTCACTGGCGTCAGGGATTATACAATCATGTTACTCCTTTTGGAGACTGGCATAAGAGCTAATGAATGTGTGAATCTCAACGTTGATGATATTCGTTGGGAGGACTCAATGATAGTAATACGTCATACAAAAAATCATCGTCAAAGGTTAGTACCCTTTACTGCAAAAATGAGAAAGTCACTTGATCGTTGGTTGGCTCTTAGGGGTGTGGTGGAAACAAGAAGGATATTTATAACAGTTGATGACACTCCACTATCAAGAAGACAGTTATACACAAGACTTCGTCAGTATGGAGAACTAGCTAAGATAAATAATGTACGTGTAAGTGCACATACTTTTCGTCATACATTTGCTAAATATTGCGTCGAACAGGGGGCAAGTATATTCGACCTCCAAAAGCTATTAGGCCATTCTTCGATGGAAATGGTGCGGACTTATGTAAATATGTTTAGCACTGAAGTTCGTGACAATCATCGTAGTTTTTCGCCTTTACGCTTTATTGATTAAACAAAAAAAAGGACGCAACCGAACCAAAGTTCGATATACGCCCTCAATGCCTATGAGACCAGTCTATCGAAAAAATGTTATAGGGACAAGTGTGTGTAATATACTCTTGCAAAAAACATATGTTCATTATTGCGTCCTCAAGAGTTGGAGGACATAACATTGACAATATATTTAGCTGAATATAGCTCGTTTAGTAGTGTTCAAGAGCTGAATTATCACGTTAAACACCATACCAATTTACATAAGTATGATATGAATGAGACCCAAAGAAAACTTTTGCAGTTTCTTTCGCAATACTCGGTGAAGTTTCTAGGTGCTAGCCATCTTAAAACCGATACAATAGCGAATGGTCTCCGAAAATCCAAGCGAACAATAGAGCGATCTATTAACGTTCTTGAACGTTTAGGAGTAATAGAACGAATAAACACGGTAAGGTCTAGATCTGGAGGTAAGGGTGCGAACATTTATCGCATATTACCTCATAATGACGTATCGAAAGTGTCGCATTGCTCTAACAACGAAATCCTAACGCAGACAAGCGATGTGACCCACGAAAAGCAGAAAGAAACCGCCAATCCTATTAAGCGTAATAATACAATACAAGATACGAATATACCTGTTGAAAGTTTAAGAGGGACAATGCCAACAGTAATTTTCAATACCTTGTCTGCGTTTTTCAATGTAAACGAACTATATCGCATTTATGGAATCTTACTGCGTGCTAAGGCGAATGTAAATCGTCATATACGTATAGAGAATAATTCACAATTATTCATAGATGCTTTCTTAAGAGTTATTCGTAAATATAAGGCGGGAGGAGTACGAAATTTGTCGGGGTATTTATATGTAGCATGGCAAAAAGCAACGAGGAAAGCTATTTGGCTTTCAATTGCCGAAATGTACTAGAAAATAATCCGAAAGTATATAATGATTCTTATTTTTTATATTTAGTTTATATACTTCCCTATAAAGAATGCTACTGATGTTATATGTAATCAACAAGTGAAGAGTGGTAAAATTGACTTATTAATATAAGTGTTTCACGGAGGTTAATACCATATGACATCAATAAGTATTTCTGAATACCCTGCATCACGGAGCTGGGATACTAAGGTTTTCGCAATGCCAAATATACCTAGAGGGGATGTAGGTTACCAAGAATCTTTAAAGTATATCCTGACTGCTTTAAAAAATAATACTCCTCTTAATACTTTAGCGAAAATATCAGGTAGTAAGCGTAAAGTCTCCTTAGAGGATTTATATATAAGGTTACGCCCCTCAGGCTTCTTAATAAAGGAACCCTCAGGGTGGATAATCTCTAAAGAGGCTGAGAAATGGCTGGAAACACAGGATGACTTATATTTGGCGGCTTTTTTGAACGGGAACATAAAGTTTTTCGCTGAGATTCTTGCTCTTATTAAAGATGAGCCAAAAAAAATAAGAGATATTTTACAAGTTGCGACTAATGAGTATAGGTTGAATTGGAAAAGTAAAAATGAAGTTCTTAGTAGACTTAAGTGGTTAAAGGATCTAAATTTAATTAATTATGAGGACTTTTCAGGTAACTATTTTCTTACTGATCTAGGTGAAGGCTTTATTTCAACAGTGAGTTATCATAAACCTGAGGATCTTGAAACTTTTACTGATCCTACAATAAATGAAACAGAGGTGCCTATCTCACCATGGGCGTGGGATATGTGTAAAGAGATAGAGAAGGATGCGGGTAAAAGAAAAACAGGGATAGGTTATTTCCCAGGTAGCTTTCAAACGGTCCATAATACAATTTTGGATTATTTACTTATGATGAATAATCCTACTGATATATCTACGGTAATTGAATACTCATCTTCTACATTTGGTATATCTGAATCTTCAACTAGGGCATTTATTTCGAGTCTGGTAAATTTGGATTTTGTTGAGAGAAAGACGAAAACTTTATTCCAAACAAGTGACCTAGGAAGAAAGTTTCCTTCTGATAATTTTGAATTAGACTTTGCCTGTTGTATAAATCATAAATTCAACTTTACCTTTGAGATCCTAGAAGAACTAAAAAAAGAAGACTTAAGTGTAAAACAGTTAGCTGTAATTGGTAAGGTTTCTCACGGTTTCCCTAGTGAGAAATCTTCAGAGGTTAATAAAAGGCTTCATATTCTAAAAAACGCAAAACTTATTCAGGAAACTGGTGTGAATTTATATTGTTTAACTAAAAGAGGGGAAAACTTTTATGAGAACCTTAAACCATATATTGTTTCAACTGAAGATAGAAGTATACAACAACAAAGCACAGAAAATGAAATTAAAAATCCTACTGGAATAGAAGCACTTTTAAATGAAATTCGTATGTCTTCTAGAGATTCTTCCAATCCCGATCGTTTTGAAGAAGCATTAAAAAATGCATTTACCTTGTTAGGTTTTAAGGCAGAGTGGCTAGGTGGTTCTGGCAAGACTGATATTCTTCTTCAAGCACCAACTTCACCTAAATTTGCTTATATAGTTGCAGTAGATGCAAAAACCACTTATAGTGGTGCGATTTCTGAAAGCCATATAAATTTTGATACACTAGTCGATCACAGAAAGAAGCACAATGCCGATTTTTCATTAGTCGTAGGACGTGAATTTCAAGGAGAAAGATTAATAAACAGGGCAACTAAGCACAATGTAGCACTTTTAAACATTGAAGAGTTAGAATCCCTAATTAAAATGCACCTCGAAGTACCTTTAAAATCTGACTCATATAAAAAGATATTTAACCAAAAAGGCATTGTTGATACAAAAGTTTTAGAAGATAACAGGAGTAAGGTTGTTAGGGACGGAGATCTACTTAGAGCCCTCATGAGATGTCTATCAGAGGAGAGTGAAGACCCACTTACTGAAGGCATCATGCAGCCTAGGGAGATTTACTTGCTATTAAAAAATCATTTGCACTTTACTTCTTCTCCAACCTTAGAAGAAATAGAACAAATGTTAGACTTTCTTTCTTCTCCTTTGATTGGTTGTATTGGTTCTACTAAAGAGGGGTATTATGCTATAGGCTCATTAACTGATGCAGAACAAACATTTGGTTTTTATTTAAAAGCCTGTAGAGATTGAAATAATAACAACTATTCTAAATTATGTAATCTCCTATAAATGTAGGTTACTTATATACTATGGTGAAAAGAGGAAGACGGTGAGATCCCGTCTCCTCATAAAATAGGAGGTGATAATTACTCCTCACTATACTTTTTAAAGTAGCTTTCCGCATTATTAATATAATGGTTTGCCAACGGACTAATTTCCTTGAACGCCCGCTTTTCTAATCCGGAGAACATTGGTGTGTGTGATAGTTGATTTATAAATTCGATAGCCTCTCTGGCTTCATTCGTACCGTCCGGGAGTGCAGCTTCGTTTACTTCCTGATATATCTGGCTGAGTGTTAAACGCAATGATTTACCATCACTGGAATTACCGTGTTCTAGTAAATGCTTAGATATTTCCATTACGTCTGACTTTACTTCGTACGCCAATGCAGGTTCATCAGCTGTATCGACTATCTCTTGTAAAGCTTTAGTAGCTGTATCTACGCTAGTAGCAAATAGTGCCTTGCCTTTTAACTCGTCGACATTTTGAACGAAAAGTTCTCGCTTTTGTTTATCGACTGAAGGGAGTTTTTCCGTTAAGATTCTTTCAGCTTCATTCCTCGCATTAGTTAAGACTTCTTTTTCTTGATTTTGAAGTTTTAGAGCTAATTTTAGTACCTTCTTTTCATAGAATGTTTGTAGCTCATTTATTTTCTTCGTTTTCCCGGTGTGGCTTAAGTCTCTATCATAGCTTATTACTGATCTCTTATCTTGAAATTCCTCGAGTAACTCTCGACTTAGTTTGGCTGTTTCACCTCGGATAGTTTGTACTTTATTTACTGATTGCTTAAGCTTGTCTATTTTCATAATTGAACTCTCCTTTATTAAAATTTTAAGTTGCTAACTTACCGGTAATAGGTATAGCTGCCTTATAACGTTGCTCTAGATCTTTGTCTTGAGGGAGTACTGATGTTTCCATGTTGCCCCTATAGGAAGCTCTGTTTCGTATTTGCAAAGACCTCCTTTAATAACACACTCTCCATCTACATAAGACGCACAGTTGTTTACTGCTAGGTCAGCAGCTTCTTCTTTAAGCTTTTCACTCATATTGCGTATTTCTTGTGAATAGGCCTTACGACAGTTGTTAGGTATTGATCCTAAATTACATGCTTTATTTCTCATGCTTACCTCCTTACAGGTTATATACGGAATCTCTATATGAAAAAAACCGTTTAATTTAAATAATCTATTTTAGTAGGGAGGGAGTTTAGAAAGGCCTGAGACTGAACGAAAGGAAAGGAGGTCATTCACATCCTTTCATAATTAAATATTTTGTAACTCCCTCTCACCTAAGTAAGCACTCTACTGGTTAAAAACAGTACATAATTTAAGAAAAAATAAAAAAAGAGAACGCTAATAAGCGAACTCTAAAAAAGAGATTATCGTGTTAAGAAGTGACATATCCCCCCCTCTACTATAATAGAGGACTGTAGGAATTGAATTTGTATTAGATACTAAATTTCATAAGCTGCCCATTTTTTGAGTAACTTACGCATCCTACTCGAAGGTAAAAACAATGAGATCGGTTCATTATTTCTTATTCGTGACCTCCATACCCATTGGATTAGATCTGAAACTGCTAGAAGTTCTTGATTAATTCTTACTCCGTTGTCTTGGAAGAATGCTTGTTCTAAAGGGTTTAAATAACGGTTATATAAAAACGCTAAAGCATGGCGATCTTGGTATTCGTTAGTTGCACGAAGGTTGCATGATGCAAAAGATTTCGCATATCCACGTCCTTTAACCTTGTCTTTAACATCTTTAATAGTTGTCCATAGAATTTCGTGGCTTTTAGCATTGCGTTGATTTCTTAAGTAGTTATACAGATCTTTCTTAATACGTTCTCGCTTGATCGTATTTGTATTTCGAAGCCATGTAGCACTAAACGCATTTGGCCGTTTACCTACCTCATTCAACGGTCCCTCGTAAAGGTCGATTAGCTTCATTAATTCCGTTCTATTTTCGTCTTTGCTGTCGTGGCCTTTCAGTTGATAGCTACCGTCGTTTTTGGTGACGGACTTATATCGGTAACTAATTCCGTGAAGGTCGTAATAATAACGTTGAATCTGAGCGTCAAAAAGGTAGGTAAGAACAAATACATCATCGAAGGCTTCGAATATCTTCGCAGGCAACGCCCATAAGAAAAACTTTTCTCGATGTACCAAGAGGTTCCCAGCTTTGGCTAATCGTTTAATGTCGCTAAAACGGCCATCGTTGTACTCTTCGTTAATCCATTTCACAGAGTTCCCCTCAGTAACGATGTTTTCTCCTTTATTCAGGGTTTTTATATCTGATTGCGAAAGAGGTGCCTTTTCTATAACGTTCATAACCTCGTCTAAAATCAGCGTATAACCCGCATCGATTAGTAACTCTAATAATTCGTCATCAGCCGTTTGAAAAAGAGAGTGTGTCGCACAAATATCGTGACCAGATACGACTAATTCCTTTAAGCTTCGAAGTTTTCGACCTTCGTAATTAGCGTTATTAGGCGTGTGGAATGTACGATTATTGACCGTTTTTCTTACACGTTCCACTTCGTTCAGGTACGGGGTAATATAAATGAATCGCATATCCTCGTTACTTTCATTGATGTATTGTAACGCCCACGACGTTTTCCCCGATCCCATTATCGAATCTACTACTGTGATTTCCGTTTCTTGTTCTCGCATACTCCTCGACTCCTTTCGTTGTTGGGCTTGCTGCCCTTGCAACGTAGTAAGCACGAGTAGAGTGAAAAACGGTACATAAACGGGTGAATTTCTTTAGAGAGATCGCTACTGAACTTAAATATTTAGCACTTTTAATGTGCTAGTACATCGCATTGAAGACCGTCATAGAGCCTTTTTTAACGAAATTCCTTAGAGAGAAATGATATAGAATTAAAAATAGACTACGAACGACAGTGAAGTACTAGAGCGTAAAGCGATAGTAAATATTCGATAAAATAACCGTATTTCAACCGGCTGTTTAAGGGTGTGAAAATATTAATAATTTCCAGTTTTGTGATATCATTCATAATACAAGAATTGTCATATTGTTTGCGAAAAGGAGACAAAATTAGATGAATTGGTTTACTGTGCCAATCGGTAATGAGTATAAGAAAATAGAGAAGTCAATTTCCAATATGGTGCGAATTGAAGATATAGAGCACCTTTTAGATGGTGACGAAATTAATAGGTTATCACAACACGGGTACAGTGAGAGAGTGAATATCTGGGGGACCGCTAACAGAGACACCAAACGAAACGAATGGAAATGGATGAAAATGAAGCCTGGTGACAAAGTGCTGCTCTTCGCAGATAATACATACACGTTCATCGGCACAGTATTATTTAAGACTAGGAACAGAGATTTAGGCAAAGCCATATGGACTGAAGAAAGTGGAGTTTTTGAGTTTATTTACTTCCTTGGGGACGTTGAAAGAATAAGTATGAGTTGTGATGATTTCAACCCAGTTATCGGATACACCTCGGCTCCTCGTAGCTTTAATATGATATCTAAAAGAAGGATAACCAATGCTGAGAGCCAATACGGATCTGTAGAAGCAGCTATTCGCTCGATAACTGGAAAGGAAGTTTCTGAAGAGGCGTATAGCCAGATTATTTCTGAAGAGGTCGAAGATGATGTGAAATATCAAAGGGAAATCGAAAAAGCTACTCCTAACCCGCCGTCTGAAGACGTCCCTAAGGAATTACATGAGGTTTCCACTTATCACTCAAGGACAGGCAACTATTCAAGAGATGCAGGGGAAGCGTTAAGAGCCTTGATTGACGGAGGTTTTCAGTGCGAAGTTGATCCATTGCATGAAACATTCCTGAATAAAACAACAATGACTCATTTTGTTGAGGCCCATCACTTAGTTCCTCTATCTCAACAGAAAAACTATTCTTATTCCGTGGATGTTAAAGCGAATATAATTGCTTTGTGTCCGAACTGCCATCGTAAAATACACCACGCTAGGTTGGTTGAAAAGAGGGAGATGATAGAAGATTTATATAAAGAAAGAAAAGCCCGTTTGAAAAATGCAGGTATTATGACTTCAATAGAAGAGCTATTAACATACTATTAATTTCCTGTATTATGGTCCATTAACAAATATTAAAGGTGGGATGGAAACATGAGTGAAAAAAACGTAAAGGTGTTTATTTCCTACAGTTGGACTAGTCCAGAATTGGTTGACTGGGTTAGGGATGAATTAGCTACTAAACTATTAAGTGATGGAGTAGAAGTTGTTTTAGACCAATGGGAATTAAAAGAAGGGCATGACACTTTTCAGTTTATGGAAAGTATGGTGACGGATGCGAGTGTCAACAACGTGTTAGTTCTTTGTGATAAAGCGTACCAAACCAAGGCAGACGGTAGAACAGGGGGAGTGGGGACGGAGACTCAAATTCTTACACCGAAAATTTACGGAGAAGCAAGACAAGAGAAATTTCTTCCAGTAATAATCGAAAGAGATGAAGTGGGTAATCATTTCGTTCCAACCTATATCGAAGGGAGAAAGTACATAGATTTTTCATCCGAACAATTGTACATAGAGAATTATGAAGACTTACTTAGGACCATTTATAAAAGACCACAATATAGAAAGCCGAGTAAAGGCACTGCTCCCGCTTTTCTATTTGAGGATCAAGAGACGAATGACTACAAACTAAAGTTTTTGGCGAAACAAATAATTGCTGATTTAGAAAGAGATAAGCCCAGAGCTGCTGAGGGAAAGCTAAATGAGTTTAAAGAAAAATTCATAAATACATTCGATGAATTCAAAGAGTTCTCTACAAAGAGTAATGAAAAAATGTCTAGAGAAGTCGAAGGTAAAATAGATGATATGTTGTTGGTGAGAGATGCTTTTATTGAACTATTGGAAAGCACATTAAACTACGGAATAGTTACAATTGATTATCTGATAGAATTCTTTGAAGACATGCATAATAAACAAATAAGCATAAAAACTGGTTCTGATCGTTATGCTGAATTTCAATTTGACCACTATAAATTTTTCATAAGAGAACTATTTCTTTATACAACAGCAATTTTAATTAAGAAAGAACAGTTTCATCTTCTTCATGGACTAATATATGGGCGTTACTTTTTATATAGAGATTCGACTAGAAATAAGAAGATCGGATCTGGTTTTGAGATTTTCCGTTGTCACTTAACATCTTTAGAAGAAATAATTAACCCTAAACTAAGTCGGGGCTATATAAATTACATGGCAGAAAAAATTGTTAAACGGGCTACACATAAAAGGTATTCAAAAGTAGACTTATCGAATGCAGACGTACTATTGTATTACCTTTCTGACATGCGGGAGGATGATGCTTCTCCATACCAATGGTTCCCTAATCTCTACGTCTATGGTGTATATAGTGTTATAGAGGTTTTAAAAAAACTAGAATCTAAGCGACATTTTTGGAGTGATTTAAATAGAAAATATCGTTGTCTGAACGCTTCAAAATGCCATAAGAGAGCCATAGATACACATGTATTATGATACCTGCAATTATTACCGCAATCCAGGAATTATAGCCCATCCCTTGTACCAGGTATTTTTGAAAGCCTAAAACCCCTACACCAATTTGAAGGGATTGAATGATAAAGAAGACAAAAAAGGGCGATACTTTGGAACTTTCCGGAATGCTATAAGTACCTTTCATTTTTTAGTCTCCTTTATTCATAAATATCCTTCCGTTTTTTCTTTTTCTGTTCAGGAAAACGAATAGGTTGCTGCGTCCGCAAATAGATAGGACGTCTGTTCCGTTTATTTAACGTTAAACGTAAGACAGCGTCCCGAAAGTCACCTGGTCTGAATGGATAAATGGGTTCAAGATAAGGACGCCCTAACGATGTTAATTGGATCAAATGGGATAAAATATATAGAATACTTAGCACAACCCCCAGTAATCCGAATAAGCCTGAAAAGAGCAGTATGGGAAAACGAATAAGCCGAATCGTATTACCGATATTGTAGATAGGGGTCGTAAAGGACCCAAGGGCACTTAAGGCTACAATGATTAAAAGAATATTGCTCGTTAGCCCGGCCTGTACGGCTGCTGTTCCAATAACGATACCACCTACGATACCGATAGTTTGCCCGATTTTGGTCGGAAGTCGGGCTCCAGCTTCGCGTAAGAGCTCAATGGTTAATTCTAATATTAAAGCTTCGATAATCGGTGGAAAGGGGACATTTCTTCTTGAGGTAATCAATGTTCCAATCAAGTCCTGGGGCAGCACCTCATGATGGTAGGTCAAAACCGCCACATAAACGGGAGTAGCGATGATGGACAAGGTAACTGCAATGATTCTTATCAGCCTAAACATCGAAGCCAATATCCAATGGATATAATAATCTTCAAAAGCAGAAAAAAACTCGATTAAACTGGTAGGTCCTAACAATACATGAGGTGAGCGATCCATAACGATAGCTATTTTCCCTTCAGCTAATCCCGCACATGTACGATCCGGGCGTTCCGTGTCAATTAGCTGCGGAAATGGAGAAAAACTGTGGTCGCTGATTAATTCCTCTATGTTGGAAATATCATTTAATGTGTCTACTTCGATACTTGACAGTTTATGTTCGACTAAGGCTACATTTTGTTGGTTGGTCAACCCTTCTATATATAACAAGCCAACTTTAGTTTTTGAAAGGGAGCCAATTTTAAATTGTTTTAATTTTAATCTAGGATCGGGTAATCTACTTCGAATCAAATTTAAGTTCATTTCATACGATTCAATGAAGGACTCTTTCGGCCCGATTACACTAAATTCGACTTCCGGTGGCGCTATTTGTCTTGTAGAGTGTAATTCTGCACGTATAAGTAAACCCGTACCTAAATTATTTTCAAATTGAATATAAATAAACCCTCGAAATATCTTATCTATTATGAACGAGACATCTGAGGTTTCCATAACCACTTCGACTGGTATGGAATTTTTGATTTCATCTATATTTGTAGTGTTGCTGTAATATATATAGGGGAGTATGTCACGATGGAGAATAGTGACATCAACCAAACTCTTATGATAATTGACAAAAAAACCGCCTGAGGTTCCGTTGTTTTTATAATGGATAAAATCAGAAGAATCCATTAGGGATTCCAACCCGGGTAGAATATTGCTGGTTTTGCTGTTGCTTCTTCCTTTTCTTTTCATATTCTTATCAACCTCTAAACCATAATTACCTCTTATTCTTCCTTGCGATACTTCTGTTTATACACTCTATAAAAGGCTTCGGAAGAGCAATTATCCTTATATTAAACCAAACCTTGATAAATCAACCTGCTTAAAAAGGCTGACAATGTTGAGAGTGTAAATTAGTTAAATTTGGAACGGAAGGCCCAACCTACTGGTATGGGAACGTATTTATCCCGCTTCGATGTACTTTCATCGTCGCGGTTTTTTAATGGATTTCATTCCTTGTCACAGACATTTGGTGTTAAGATAAAGGTTAGAAGTTATGTCAGATGGAAGTGATGTTATGGTTTTTGTGTTGATTATTTCAGCTGTCATAGGATTAGTGACAGCTTTTCTCGGAAGCATTGCCGGGCTGGGAGGAGGGGTCATCCTCGTTCCATCTTTACTTTTCCTGTATCAGATATCAGATGCTTTCAGCTGGGCGACCCCTCAAAAAATCGTGGGTATCTCACTTGTAGTCATGATATTTACCGGGTTATCCTCAGCTATTTCTTATATGAAAAGCAGGAGAGTGGACTTTAAAAGTGGCGGTATTTTTTTACTGGGAAGTATACCTGGGAGTATTGTAGGTTCCTATCTTGTTCAATTTTTGGGTACAGAGCGTTTCTCCATTCTTTTTGGCATACTAATGTTACTGGTATCTATGATGTTTTTTATCCCCAGGAAAAAAAGGGCTGCCAACAATATGGCTGCAAAAGGTTTTCATAGAAGTATGGAAATAGATGGTCACACTTATAATTACTCTTACTCGGTAGTCATTGGATGTCTGCTTGCTTTCAGTGTGGGAATGATGTCTGGATTGTTCGGTATTGGGGGCGGATCCTTGATGGTTCCTGCAATGATCCTGTTATTTGGATTCCCTGCCCATATTGCAACAGCGACCTCTATGTTTATGATATTTTTTATGAGTATATCCAGTTCTATTACGCATATATATCTTGGACATGTCGATTGGCTCTATACACTTGCTTTCATTCCCGGGGCCTATATTGGCGGTACGCTTGGCGCTAGGGTCAATAGGCATTTAAAAGGGAAATATGTGGAATGGGTACTGCGTGGGTTATTATTTTTAATAGCATTTAGATTGATTTGGCAAGGGTTAGGATAAGGAGTTTTGAAGATGAAAGAAAAAATATTCTTTTACTATACAAATGACCTTCACAGTCACTTTGAAAACTGGCCGCAAATAGTGGGATATTTCAAGCAGGAAAAGACAAAAAGGGAAAAGAATGGCCAGAGCTATTGGGTAGTAGATAATGGGGATCATGTAGACAGATTCCATCCACTGACGGAGGGGCTGATGGGCAAAGGTAATGTTCAATTGCTGAATGAAGCAGGTTACCACTTTGCTAACCTGGGAAATAATGAAGGCATTACACTTTCCCGGGAGGGGCTTTTTGAGCTTTATGATGAAGCTGCTTTTGATGTGTTATGTGCAAATTTAGCCTTTGAAAAAGAACCTCAGCCCTCCTGGCTTCAGTCTTCAAAAGTTGTCAAAACCGTTCACGGTGTAAAAATTGGTCTTATAGGGTTGACAGCTCCTTTCCAGGCGTTCTATAGTCTGCTTGGCTGGGAAGTTGAATCACCCTTTGACACCCTTGAACGTGAATTACCAAAATTGAAAAACAAAACTGATGTCATAGTTTTGCTTTCTCATTTAGGAATTAATGATGATGAGGAAATAGCCCGCCGTTTTAAGGGAATTGATGTAATCATTGGAGGGCACACCCATCACCTGTTCCGTCATGGGGAGTATATCAACAATACTCTTCTTACAGCGGCAGGGAAATACGGGACACATTTAGGCGAGGTGTTCTTAGAGTGGGACCATACAGAAAATCGGTTAACAAAAAAAGAAGCTTACGCTATCCCTACAGAGAATATGGCAAAGGATCTGGACACCGCACAATCTATTAAGGGAATCGATTATGAAGCACAAAAGTATTTGCAGGAGAAAATTACTTATCTGGAGCATGAGCAACAGATTGGATGGTTTCAGGAGTCCCAACTAATGAAAGAACTGGTGCAAACCTTACAGGATTGGACAAATGCGGAAATAGCAATGCTCAATGCTGGAGTATTGCTCGACAGCCTGAAAGAAGGAGAGGTTTGCTATGCCGATGTACACCGGATCTGCCCTCATCCCATGAATCCTTGTAAAGTTGAATTGACCGGTGATGAACTCCTCGAAGTCATTCGTGCTTCTTATACAAAAGAATTTACAGAAATTAAGCTCAAGGGTTTCGGTTTCCGCGGAGAAGTCATCGGACGAATGGTTTATACTGGTCTGGATATAGTTACAACAGTGGACCAGTCAGGAACGGAACGTGTGAAATCAGTTTTATATCAAGGAAACCCACTGGAGGCAGATAAAACTTACCAAGTGGCAACCGCCGACACATTCACATTTGGCAGGCTACTCCCAGAGATAGCTTATTCAAAAAAGAAGAAATACTATATGCCGGAACTACTCAGAGATTTACTTGTGGAAACGTTAAAAAGAACCTGAGCTGTATGCACGCCCCTGTCTCTGCATTCATAAATTAATGTAAAAAGGATGTGGAGACCATTATAACTGTTAATCCAATATTTATTGAAGAACACCCTTTTACCGCGATAACGGTCGCGCTCCCAAAAACAAACCTGCTGATTGTTACAAATGAGGCAGGCTATATCATGTGCGGCGCTCTTGATGTTGATCTGCTTAGTGAGAAGTTAGCTGACCGAAAAGTTATCGCAGGGCGGGCAGTTGGCGTCAAAACCATTGATCAGTTGCTTACAGCGCCATTAGAAAAAGTGACGGATGCCAGTAAAGAAAAAGGATGGTATCCGGGCATTATTGGCCGGGAAGCCATGTTAAAGCTGATTGATGTATCCTGAGCCCGCTTTATAGAATCA
Organism: Thalassobacillus pellis; assembly: GCF_016908295.1. Taxonomy (GTDB): domain Bacteria; phylum Bacillota; class Bacilli; order Bacillales; family Halobacillaceae; genus Thalassobacillus; species Thalassobacillus pellis. Next base: position 131,426 of record NZ_JAFBDO010000008.1, on the reverse strand, counting down.
TTGGGACGAAATAAATAGCATGAATTGAGCGAAAGAAAGCAGTGGAAAGCTTTGACTTATTAAGCTCATTTTTAAAATACACTGGAAACACTCATCATCTAATAAAGTCGCTGGCTTGTCAGCGGCTTTTCTTCAGTTACAGAGTAGCTTATACTAATTTATCCCCCGAGTACATAAGATGTAGCGAGGGGGTATTTATATGAGGAAAAATTCCAATAACGGCGCGCCTCCATCTATGGGCAAAATCTTCGTAGTAACGTTCATCTTTTTTATTTTCTCAACATTTTTAAGTTTATGGATCATCAATAAAGGCATCACCCCTACATTAATTGAAATTGCAGAAAGTAAAACGCAGCAAATTGGACGTGATGCTATCCTGGAAGCCGTTAGCAAACGTATTGCTGACGATTTAAACTTTGAAGACCTCGTCCAGATGGAAAAAGATGATAATGGTAACATAGTTTCTATGGGCTGGAATTCCACCGTGGTCAACCGAGTACTCAGGAATACTACTTATCGGGTTCAGAACTATTTAAAGCAGATGGAGCGCGGGGAAGCTCCTGATCCGGCTACTCCCCTTGATGTTCCTTTAGAAGGGGAGATGGATGAAAGCATGAAGGAGAAAAAGGAATCTCCCTTATTAATTGAGATTCCGATTGGGCAAGCGACAAACAACGTAATTTTAGCCAACCTTGGACCTAAAGTTCCCGTCCAGTTTCAAGTAATAGGTTATGTACAATCCAATGTGGAAAGTAAAATTACTGAGTATGGAATAAATGCAGCATTTTTTGAACTTATGATACATATAGAAGTTGACGTAAGGATTGTTATTCCATTTTCAACGCGCACTACAGTAGTTACAGCAGATATTCCTGTAGCACAGCAGACGATTTTAGGTGAGGTTCCAGATTTTTATGGCGCTGGCGGCAATGAGAAATCACCATCGTTTTCCTTGCCAATGGACGGATTCCATGTCGACCCCTTGCCATGATATAATAATACTGATAGAATACTTATGGAAATTTTAATACTGCGTAACCTTATCAGATCGGTGAGGTAGAGGTGCAAGCAGCATGATTAATCAACTGGAGGATGACAACAATGAAGGTTGGTGGAAGGGTTGTTTGCCGAAGCAAAAAGTGGTGTCTGGCCGCTGATTGCTGGTGCATATCCGAATAGGAAATGTACTGTCATGCATAAAATAGCTGTGCATGATGCGCTACTGATCGAAATGGAGGATAATCAAGTTTGCTATAAAGGGCAATGATGGATTATTTTTCTTTCATTGCTCTTTTTTTATTCTTCTGTTTCAGGGTGGGTAGTGCAAGAGACGACTTGCAGAAACACATAGGAGGGGAAACACCTTGGAAGGAACTATTTATTCGTTAATCCCGGCAATTTTAATGCTTATTCTTGTTGTCTTAACTCGTAAGGTTTTATTGTCTTTAGGTGCTGGAATCATAGTAGGGGCGCTGATGCTCTATGATTTCCATATAATTGATGCCATAGGTGCAATATGGACTTTGTTCTATCAGATTTTTATCAGTGATCCATCCCAGCTTCTTTCTACAGCAGGATGGAACATGGGAAGTCTTTATCTATTAGCTTTTCTCATTTTATTAGGAATTGCTACTGCTTTTATGACAGCTTCTGGAGGCAGCCAGGCTTTTGGAGAATGGGCGATTAATCGTATCAAAACCAGAAAAGGGGCTCAGGCCACTCCTGCAGTTCTTGGAATCATTATCTTTATTGATGACTACTTCAATGCACTGGCTGTAGGGCAGGTGGCACGGCCTTTGACGGACCGTTATAAAGTATCACGTGCGAAGCTTGCGTATTTCATTGATTCCACTTCTGCACCAGTTACTGTCATTTCACCGATTTCAAGCTGGGGTGCTTATATTATCGGTACAATCGGCAGTATCCTGGCAGCTAATGAAATCACCAATTATCAGCCGTTAGAAGCATTCATTAAGATGATTCCAGCTAATCTATATGCTTTCGCAGCTATACTGCTCGTTTTCCTGGTAGCATTCTTAAAATTAGATATTGGCCCTATGCGGAAGCATGAGAAGCGAGCTCTCGAAACCGGGGAGCTGGTCGATCCATCAAAAGGAGATATTCCGGGGGATCTGAATGATGAATTTAAGGCACACGACAATGGCCGAATGTATCACCTTCTTTTCCCATTGCTAACGTTAATCATTGCTACTGTCGGTGCTATGATAATTACAGGCATCCGGAATGGCGGTTCCATGAATATTTTAACGATATTTGAAAATACCAATGTCAACATTTCCTTGTTTATAGGCGGACTTTTAAGCGTCCTTGTTGCACTGGCCCTGTATGTGATGCAGCCAGGTCCGAAGTCCAAAATAGGAAATGTGTTTTGGGAAGGTACAAAATCGATGCTTCCTGCTATCTATATATTGATTTTTGCATGGATGATCGGTGGGGTCATTGACCAGTTAGGTACAGGAGAATACCTTGCATCTGTTGTAGAAAATGCATCGATAAGCGCAAGTTTTCTCCCATTGCTGTTATTCCTTGTTGCTGGATTTATGGCATTAGCTACAGGCACTTCATGGGGAACTTTTGGTATCATGCTCCCAATTGCAGGGGAAATTGCAGCTGTAACTGACCCATCCATCATTCTTCCTGCATTGTCCGCTGTTTTAGCGGGTGCTGTATTCGGAGACCATTGTTCACCAATATCAGATACGACTATCTTATCTTCCACCGGTGCTGGTTCTAACCATATTGACCACGTATTGACCCAGCTGCCTTATGCTTTCATTGCTGCTGGAGCAGCTTTAGGGGGATACGCTGTTCTTGGCTTTACCAGTCAAATTTGGCTGCCTCTGTTAGTAAGTATAGTGCTGACACTTGGTATAGGTCTTTTTATCCATCTTTTTAACCCGGCTTATAAATTGAATAAAGAGTAACACGATAAAGGGTGCATGGCTCAACCATGCACCCTTTACTGTTTTTATTTACTTTTATTAGAAAGTTTTGGTCTCTGCAGATTTTCCTTTACATCCGTCTTTAGTCTAGTTATAATACAAGCAGGCAAATATTCTGAAAAAAGTAAATTTTTTTAACATTCTCTCTTGCAAAATCATATAGACAAGTAAGAGGGAAATAAAAAAAGGAGGGTCTACAAATGGAAAATCGTGCACAATGGGGGACGAGAGCCGGATTTGTAATGGCTGCCGTTGGTTCAGCTATCGGTCTCGGTAATATATGGCGTTTCCCTGCAGTAGCTTATGAAAATGGCGGGGGAGCATTTTTCATTCCATATCTTTTCGCTTTATTGACGGCAGGGATACCGCTATTGGTAATGGAGTTCACCATGGGTCACAAATATCGTGGGTCAGCACCGCTTACCTGGTTCCGCATAAACAATAAAAAAACGGAATGGATTGGATGGTGGGCAGTGTTAGTAGCTTTTGTAATTTCTACGTATTACTCCGTGGTTATTGCCTGGGCAATGTCTTACAGTGTATTTGCTTTCAATTTAAGTTGGGGAGATGACACAGAAAGCTTCCTGTTTAGCGATTATTTGAACTTATCCGTTGATCCTGGCCAAACGGGAAGCCTGGTACCTGGTGTATTCATTCCTCTTTTGATTGTATGGTTAGTCACTTTAGGGATTTTGTTTAAAGGTGTAAAAAAAGGAATCGAGGTTGCAAACAAAATCTTCATACCAACCCTTGTGATCCTTTTCCTAGTGATTGTACTTAGGGCGGTTACACTGCCTGGTGCTGCGGAAGGTTTGCAGGCTTTCTTCGAACCGAACTTTGAAGTGATTACTTCTGGTAGTGTTTGGGTGGCTGCATACGGCCAGATTTTCTTCAGTCTTTCTATTGCATTTGCCATTATGATTACTTATTCGAGTTATCTGCCAAAGAAGTCAGATATTACGAATAACGCTTTTATAACCGGTTTTAGTAACTCAGGATTTGAGCTATTGGCAGGTATTGGTGTATTTGCAGCCCTTGGCTTCATGGCTTCCCAGCAGGGAGTAGGAGTAGAAGAGGTTGTCAGTGGAGGCGTAGGACTTGCATTCGTTGTCTTCCCGCAAATCATTAATGAGTTTCCGGCATTGAATGGACTTTTTGGAGTTCTATTCTTTGTATCACTTGTATTGGCTGGTTTGTCATCGCTTATCTCTATTTCAGAAACCTATGTAGCAGCATTAAGGGAAAAATTAGGACTGTCAAGAAATGTTGCAGTTGGGGTCGGCGGTGGGGCTGCCGCTGTGATCTCTTTACTATTTGCAACTCAAGGCGGACTGTATTTCCTGGATGCTGCCGATTACTTTATCAACCAATTCGGTGTTGCTTTCCTTGGTCTTGTCGAAGTAGTCACGATTGCCTGGTTTGTCCGTAAACTTAACGACTTTCAAAGTCATGCAAACGAAATTTCCGATATTCACCTCGGCGGATGGTGGAAAATCTGCTTAAGCATTATTACTCCATTAGTTCTCGGGTATATGATGTTTGACCTGTTCCGTCAAAATATTCTTAAACAATTTGATACAGAAACAGGTAACTATGAAGGTTACTCGGATACGTTTATCCTTTTCGGTGGATGGGCAGTAGCAGCATTCGCACTGGTTCTCGGGATAGTCATCGCGATGAAACGCTGGCATACCACCACACTGGATGAGAAGCATAAGGAGGTAGGCTGATATGACTGGTAGCGCTATCTTAATGATGATTATCGGTATGGTCGTTATATGGGGAGGTTGGATCTTAAGCATTTTAAATGCAGTCAAAAAAGCTAAACAAGAATAAGCTGTTTAAGAATTACAGCTTTAATTTGGAAAACCTGGGGAGAATGTAAGTTCTTCACGGGTTTTTCTTTATAAAAATGAATTAAGCAATGTTTCCACCTGGTGTTGGAATGAGAGGTGATATTCTTTCGGCTTAGTGACATACATTTATTTTAAGAATTGGTAAAAAAAGGTAGGATTAGACAAAACTGAATAGAGCATTAGAAAAACTCGCATTCACTTGTCCTTTAGATAATGCGTTTAGTTTTTCTTATACTTGGTACTTTGAAATTTTCACTACGTCGAAAAAATTCTTTGCAAAATTTTATACTTTCTAAATGTATAAAATAATCCGAACGATTTCATATAATCTGTTCGGATTATTTGTTACCTGCAATACCATCGCTTCGTCCAAACACTTCGCTTTCCGCGGATACGGCCTCAAGCCTACTTGGTCAAGAAGATCGCTTGACAAAGTAGATCTTCGGCTCGTGCTGTTCCCGGAGGGAGTCTCCATATTCAGCCTACGTTAATGCTCTGCGTCTATAAAATTCAATGTTAATGTCCGTTTCTGATACCATTGTTTTACTTATGTTCCATCCTCTTTCTGCTGCGTTAATTTCTTGCCATTCTTTCCCATTTTCTTAAATAAGGGTGAGGGTCAAACGACCATTCACTATACCCGTTATCTTTATACATACCGTAGTGAAGATGAGGAGGAAACTTCCCTGAGGTACCTGGTGGACCATAGCCAGATGCTCCAACAGAACCGATTACGTCACCTGGCTTAACGACATCGCCGACTTTTACTCCATCTTCAAAGCCGTTTAAGTGAGCATAGTAATGGTAAATATTGAAGATGTCCCGAATACCAATCCGCCAACCTCCAAATTTATTCCATCCTTTTATTTCTACAACCCCGTAAGTAGTTGATTTTACAGGAACTCCGTAGTTCGCAAATATATCTGTACCTTCATGTATTCTTCTTCCGCCAAATCCCCTTGCATCTCCCCAGGTGCTTCTGTAACTGTAATTAGCCCCTAATGGAACAGGGAAATCCCTATCCTTCAATTCGATAGTTCCAAAATGCTTAAATACTTTTGCGTTGTTGATGATCGTTTGTACAGTCAAATCCCTGTGGTAATAATTCCATAAAGCTATCTTGAAATCGCTTTTAGTATGACCATAGGAAGCAATATATGCTGCTATCGTGGCAAGGACGTCTTCATCGTTATTTCGATCAGCAATGCCATCCCCATTCCCATCACTGGCCCAACCATTGAACATAGCTGCAATACCAGGTGTTTGCTGATCGCTCTGGTTAGGGTTTCCTAGCCCATTCCAGAAATATTGCTCGGGACGAACAGCTGTGACACGCCCTTCTGGGATTTCTTTGTGTATCTGCCGTTCAAATTGGTCGACAGCAGCTAAAAAGTACCAGGGAATCAAGGAAGGGGCGGCAGTTTTTTTATATAATTCCATTCTTAATTTATAATCATCGCTCTGTTTTTCCTGAGCCGATATAGTAATAACAGGCATTAATCCAAAAAAGAAAGCCAACATAAATATAAACAGAGGTACCTTTTTCATTTATCTGTCACTCCATCTGATTGATAACGTTAGCTTGTGGAAGGTAATGGTCATCTATAAGTGGTAAAATAGTGAAATTCCTTTCACCAAAAAAGGAAAGTTCCAAGACTTTCCTTTTTGGTTAGTTATCGGTTGGTTGTTTCGTTGCCAGTATCACGTTTGTCTTTCATGGACTTGGTTTCATCGTTATAAGTTACTTCCCCTTGAGGGCTTTTACGCATCCTTTCAATGATACTTTCAAGGACTTTATCGTAGTTGCGGTCACTGATTCTGGTATTACTCATACTTTGGATATCTTCAAATGCCATTGGATTATCTGAGACATAAACTTCGTAAAAACGGGGAACAAGAGAATAAGCAGTTTTCTTAGCCATATCAGCTGCCTGATTGCGATCCATATTTTCAGAAGTCTCGTATGCAATTAATACTTCATCATCGGTGACAAGGGTGGCAGCATTATTAAATTGCTCGTAGCTTAAAATCATTTTTGTGATCATATCAGCCGTTTCTTCCCGGTTGACTTTAGCCTCATAGTTACCTCGGGTATCAACTTGTGTCTTGTCATATCGTACATAACCGACATAATCATTCAAGTCGCCGTTCCTTGTTCCTGGAGCCTGATAATTATCCATTGGGTCGCCATTTAACGCCCCTTGATTTTGGTTCTCATTTCCTTCGCCATATTGATCCATAGCGCCGTTGTCATTTGCACATCCAGCTAGCAATAGGCCTGTAGTCAAAACAGCAGTGCTGATGGTGAAATGCACCTTTTTCATTTATGAAACCTCCCGATTCAGCATAACTCTCCCTTCGTAGTTATTTTTGGCTGAGGTAATCGTTTCATACGAAATAAATATTACCTGTTACTCCGTGCATTAATTATGATAAACTTTAAATATCGTAAGAGGTGATGGAAATGATTGAACTTCATGGAAACCAATATGAAATTCAGGAAAATCATAAAAATGGATTCGATGCTGAAGCCCTTGAACAAAGGTATAGCGACATTCTGAGCAAGTATGATTTCATTGTAGGGGACTGGGGATATGGGCAGCTGCGTCTTCGCGGCTTTTATCATGACCATAATCCGAAATCGACATTTGACACGAAAATAAGCACATTAGAAGATTATCTATACGAATACTGTAATTTTGGTTGTGCTTATTTCATTTTAAAAAAATTCGAATCATGAATCATAAAAAAATCCTCAGTCCCATTATGGACTGAGGATTTCTTTATATCGCTTCCCGCAGGAAGTCACGTAATTCTTCTGCATCTATTTCGTTGATATTGAAGGCATGTTCAAGATACCCTGGCTCTTCAAGATCGTCATGACCGATAATGGCAAAACGGTTTCCTTGGATATCAAGCACCAACGTTTTGCCATAATATCTGCTTGTTTTGACTAACGCTAAATCGTGGCGATGAGATTCTCCCATAAAGCTTACAAACCTAGTATCACTTTGCTCTTTTTCATCGTATAAAAAGAAGCGCTCTTCCTCCATATGCCTTCCTCCTTATGCATTCTCATCTGTAACCAAGTGCGGTTTATGCTCCAGATGGTGATGAGCTTTAATAAAGCGAACAGTTTTCGTTTTTGCCCGCATGACAATCGAATCGGTCTCTGTCAGGTCGCCGCCAAGGAATTTCACACCGTTTAACAATTCCCCTTCGGTTACTCCGGTTGCTGCGAAAATTGCATCATCACTTTTCACGAGGTCATCTAACGTAAGAAGTTGTTCTGGATCTCTTAATCCCATTGTTTTACAACGTTCAGCTTCTTCGTCATTCTGAGGAGCTAGTCTAGCTTGCATGTCGCCGCCGAGACTTTTGATGGCAGCAGCTGAAATAACCCCTTCAGGTGCGCCGCCTTTTCCTACGAATAAGTCTACCCCTGTATGGGAAAGGCAGGTGGCAATAGATGCTCCAACATCTCCATCACCAAATAATTTGACTCTTGCGCCTTTTTTAATTACACGTTGAATAATATCTTCATGGCGATCCCGCTCCTGGATGATAACAGTGAGGTCCCTGACCCGTTTGTTATTGGCTCTTGCGACGATATCGATGGTTCTTTCGATCGGATCATCGAGGTGGATCAGTCCTTTGGCATATTTACCAACGGCGATTTTGTCCATATACATATCCGGTGCATGGAGCAATGCGCCTCTTTCAGCAGCTGCAATAACAGCCATGGCGTTGTTATGTCCCTTAGCAACAATATTGGTCCCTTCCAGGGGATCGACTGCAATATCAACTGCAGGACCGCTCTTATTGCCCAGTTCCTCGCCGATATACAGCATTGGAGCTTCATCTAATTCGCCCTCTCCAATGACCACAACTCCATCCATCGCCACAGAATCAAACATCGTCCTCATGGCTGTTGTTGCTGCGTCATCAGCGTTCATTTTATCCCCGCGCCCCATCCATTGTGCCGAAGCTATCGCAGCAGCTTCTGTGACCCTTACTAGTTCTAATGCCAATTCTCTATCCAATAAATTCTCCTCCGATACATTTAAAGTCCTCTTTTATGATAGCAGAATGCATGTAAAAACGTAAATATGCATCCTTTTCCTTTTCCATTGGCAAATATGGTATCATGGTGGGAGATTAATGCATCATCAGGAGGTGCGGTATGTATTTTGTCGATCGAAAAAGAATGGAAAGTATATTGCTCTATATGGAAGGAATGATTCAGGAATATCAAAATCACGATTACCAGTCGTTTTTAGAAAGGCTGAGCCTCGAGCGGATGACACACATGACTATAGAGACCATCATTGATGTCGGGAATATGATGATTGATGGTTTCATTATGCGTGATCCTGGAAGCTATGATGATATCATAGATATCCTAACCGATGAAAAAGTCATTCCTCAAGAACAGGAAGAAGCTTTCAAGACATTTATCAAGCTTAGAAAAATGCTTGTCCAGGATTATTTGGAAATCGATCATGACGAAATCCGTAACCTTTGGGAACAGCATGTAGAGGTTATCGAACAATTTCCTGGGCATGTCAGAAGATACTTAGATGAAGAACTAGGACCAGTTTCTGCTTTTACTAACAATTGATTTCTCTGGAAGGATGGTATATTAGGTTGGTGTCTGTATGAAGAAGTATGAAGCTTATTTAATTGATTTAGACGGAACGATGTATCGAGGTTCGGAACGGATTGAAGACGCTGTACACTTTATCGAAGCATTAAACAAAAAAAAGATTCCACATTTATTTGTGACCAATAACTCATCCAGAAGACCGGAGCAAATAGCTGAAAAGTTGAACGGAATGGATATTCCAGCGGAAAATAAACAAGTTTATACGAGCAGTATGGCAGCAGCTCAGTATATCAGCGAGGAACAGCCCGAGGCAACCGTGTATGCAATTGGGGAAGAAGGGCTGTTTTATGAGCTCGATCAGGCAGGACTGAAACTGACCGAAAAAAAAGCAGACTATGTTGTCATAGGTATCGATCGGGATATATCGTATGAAAAATTGACGAAGGCATGTCTGAACGTCCGCGATGGTGCCCGTTTTTTATCCACCAATGCTGACGTGGCTATCCCGACAGAGAGAGGGATGGTGCCGGGGAATGGGGCGATAACATCTGTTATCACTATCAGCACAGGAATAGCACCCGTTTTTGTCGGTAAGCCAGAAGCTGTAATCATGGAACAAGCCATTAAAACATTAGGTTATCCTAAAGAAAAAGTATTGATGGTCGGAGATAATTACCATACGGATATTTTGGCTGGTATGGATGCAGGTTTGGATACTCTCATGGTTTTTACAGGAGTTACTTCCAAGGAAGATTTAAATGGCTATGACAGAAAGCCAACATATACAACTGCTACCTTGCTTGATTGGATTAAATATATATAAAGAGAGCCGTTACCCTTTCACGGGTAACGGCTCTCAGCTTGTGAAGAACCCTTTTTACCGCAAGCTTTTCTTGTCGCCAGGAGCGAATGACCCTTCCCTTTCCGCGGACGAGCGCCCGAGCTTCCTCGCGAAAACCACGCTCAGCGATCGCGGCGCACTCGTTCTTCCGCTGGAGTGGAAGGATCCTTGCTCCTTGGGAAATTCCTTAAGACAAAAAGAATATCTTCCGGCTCTAGTTCACTCTATTCGTCATCTTCTGCTGATTCTTCACCGACCGCACTGTGAGCAAGACGACTTGAAGCAGCGGCGGCAATTGCCCCAACAATATCATCCAGGAATGTATGACATTCGCCGGTAGACTTATCGTTTAATTTTTTAAGAATGCCTGGTTTTTGCTTATCTATATACCCATAATTTGTAAATCCGATGGAGCCGTAAACGTTGACAATGGACAAGGCAATGATTTCATCCACACCATAAAGCCCTTCATCCATTCCGATTGTGCTTTGGAGTGGTTCCTCCAGCTGATTTTTTTCGGCAAAAACATCAAGCTGGATACCCGTCAGGATCGCATTTTGGACTTCGCGTTTGGTAAGCACCTTTTCCACATTATAAATGCAATCATCCATGGTCAGGCTTTCATGGTATCTAGATTGAAGGTAGTAGACGAGCTCAGCGATGTCGGTTATATCAACTCCGCGGTCTTTCAGCCAGTCTCGTGCTTTTTTTTCTAATTGACTCATTTTTCTATTTTCGCTCATATATACTCTAGTGACCTCCCTTTTATAAATTGCGCTTCCCTGCCTGGCAAGTAGTGAAACAATTTAAGATTTCGTCATGTTGTATTGGTCTATTATAGCATTAGGAATGAGGTGCAGACAGAATGGATCAAATTTTATCCAATTATATTGATATCAGAGCAGCTTCAGCTGTTAATATCGATGACAATCATGGGTATGAATATCAGGGGGATTATTATTTTATACTTCCCGCTTTTGGCGGAGAAGGTACTTACCATGAGCTTAGTGATGCGTGTAGTTTTCTTATGAATGCTGGTGTGCATAATATAGTATATCCCGTACTCGGAAAAGAAAATCGTTATTGCACATCATTTGATCAACAGACGTTTGTTGTATGCCGAGCCTCCTATAACCCTCAGCGTACACCCCCTTTAACAGCAACTCAGCTGGCAAGCTTTCACCAGATTGGATCTACCTATCCATATCAGCTTACCAACCTGAGCAGCTATGGACAATGGAAGCAGCTGTGGGCACAGAGAATTGATCAATTTGAGGCGAAAATTGGACAATTACATCAGGAAAGGCCAGTAGGTAAGTTACATCGGCTCTGGTTGGATAGTGCCCCTTATGTGGTAGGGATGGGGGAGAATGCGATTCAGTACCTTCAGGAAAGTGAACAGGAGAAACGCCACCAGGAGGGGGATCAGGCGACGTTTACATTTGACCGGTATCCCACTGAACCCCAGCGTTATATCTGGTGTGACCAGCTGAGATCGGATCACCCATCTCGTGATCTTGCCGAATCATTAAGGAGGAAGCTTTTAGCTGATGAGAACCCCGCTGGGGCTGCAGCTTTTTTAAGTGAATACCAGTCAGCTGCCCCACTATCTGTGTTTGGGTTAAGGTTATTATATGCCAGGCTGCTTTTCCCGGTTCATTTACTGGATCAGTTTGATTATACTGCCTCCCGTATTTTTGAAGAAGGATTATTAGTTGAGACAAAAGAAATGTTTGATAACCAGAAATATTACGAAAAGCATCTGCATAATTTTTTCCATATGATCAAAATGTCCCCGGAGCAGCTTGATATCCCAACACTTGATTGGTAACTGGCACTTAATCCTAAACCTCCTGCAATTGGAGACCGGAAAGGAGGTTGTGCTAAAATCAGGTTAAGATTGTAAGGGGGCCTGATTATAATGAAAAATTATGTATACATTACACGCAAACTTCCTGATGAAGTAGTTGAACCATTGACAAATATGTTTGATGTCGGGATGTGGGATTATGCAGAAAAACCAGTCGAACGGGATATACTGCTTAAAGAGGCTGCCAGGGCAGATGCATTGGTGACGGTGCTCAGTGACCAGGTGGATTACGAACTGTTGTCAAAGGGGAGTAATCTGAAAGTTGTAGCCAATATGGCTGTCGGCTTTGACAATGTCGATATTAACTCAGCAGCTGATTTAGGCATTCAGGTAACCAATACCCCCGACGTACTTACCGACACCACCGCAGATCTGACATTCGCCCTATTGATGGCTGCTGGTCGAAGAATGATGGAAGCAAGTGAATACATTAAACAAGGTAAATGGAAAAACTGGTCTCCGCTCTTTTTAGCAGGAACAGATATTCACCATAAATCTATCGGCATTGTCGGAATGGGACGAATCGGAGAAGCCGTCGCTCGTCGTGCCAGGGGATTTGAGATGAACATTCTTTATCATAACCGGAATAGAAAACCGGAAGTAGAACAAGAGCTGGATGCAAGGTATTGTTCCTTCAACGAGCTTCTTGCTACAGCAGATTATGTTGTGTGTCTTGCGCCTTACACGAAGGAGACGGAAAAGCTGTTCAATAAAGAAGCATTTAATGGAATGAAACCCTCAGGAATCTTCATCAATGCTTCACGCGGTCAGCTTGTCGATGAAGAAGCACTGTATCAGGCTTTAGTAAATAAAGAAATACAGGCAGCAGGCTTAGATGTGTTTGAAAATGAACCCATTTCCCCTGATCACCCTTTATTAGAGCTTGAACAGGTGGTTTGCCTCCCCCATATTGGGTCAGCGAGTAAGGAGACAAGGTACAAAATGATGGGTTTATGTATCGATAATGTGATTGCTGTGTTACAAGGGAAAAAAGCGGTTACTCCCGTAAACTGATAAAAACATCTATACTGTCAGACGGTATATAAAAAATCCACACAGGCTCCTGTGTGGATTAACATATATCATTAAATTAAAATACTTGTTCGACTTCACGGATGCCTGGTACTTCTTCAACCAATGCGCGTTCAATACCCGCTTTCAATGTGATGGTTGAACTTGGGCAGCTGCCGCAGGCGCCCATCAAACGCAGACGTACGATACCTTCCTCTACGTCTACCAACTCAACATCCCCGCCGTCACGAAGTAAAAAAGGACGGAGTTTATTCAACACTTCTTGCACCTGTGTTTGCATTAGCAATCTTCCCCTTTCTCATATTCTCATTATAAAACCTCAGCAGAAAAAAATCTATTCTTTGGTCTTTCTATTTGGATTGAGAACTATTTTCATTTTATCTTTTTTCTGTGATTTTGTAAAATAGAAATGAACGTACATAACAACATATGTGGAGGCGTTTTCATGGAAAGTAAGCCTGTTCGGCTGGTCGTATACGGAGCGGATCAGATTTGTCCGAGCTGTATCAATTCACCTGGATCAAAAGAGACCTATGAATGGCTGCAAGCTGCCATTTCTAGAAAGTATGGAGAAGGAAGTATTATATACGAATATGTTGATATATTCAATCCTCCAGAAGATGAACGACATCAGGAATACGTCCAACGTATATTGGATGAAGAATTATTCTATCCACTCGTAGTGGTAAATGACACTATCGTCGGGGAAGGAAACCCCCGCCTTAAGACCGTTTATAACTCTCTCGAAGAAAGAGGACTCGAGGGGAAAAAATAACAGCGGTGATGTTTCTGGCAGGAATGGAGTCGTTCTATTGTTTGTATAATAAGGATTATGGTACTATAAATGTTTAGTGGGGGATTCATCCAGGCAATAATGAGGTGATGTGATGAATCCGATAATCGAATTTTGCATTAACAATTTAGCAAGTGGTTCTCAAAAAGCCATGGAAGAACTGGAAAAAGATCCGGATCTTGATGTAATAGAATATGGCTGCTTAAGCCATTGCGGGTTATGCGCCCAAACGATGTTCGCCCTTGTCAATGGGGAGCGGGTAACTGCTGACAGTCCAGAAGAACTAGTCGAAAATATTTACCAGCATCTGGAGGAGAATCCCCTTTTTTAGTACCCGTTTACTTGAAATAAGAGAAAAACAGACAAGGCCATTAAATTAATTAATCAGTACTCACAGCCGTTCAGTTGATGTACGGCTTCTTTTTATAATTGGACCCAGGAGCTTTAAATGGGGGTTCGGTGGCTAAAGGTTATTAGCTATAATAACTAAAAGGGAGTGGTCAGGGTGGAAATTCCATTTATTAAAATGCATGGCTTAGGTAATAATTATATATTCGTTGACTTGTTCGAAACTACATTAGAGGAAGAAATTTTTTCTGATTTGGCGCGTAAGGTTTCTGACGTACATACCGGAATCGGCTCAGATGGACTGATTCTTATTCATCCCAGTGATAGCGCTGAGGTAGGGATGCGTATATTTAATAAAGATGGATCGGAAGGTCGCAATTGCGGAAATGGGCTGCGTTGTGTCGCAAAATATGCTTATGAAAAAGGGATCGTATCAACTGAAAGTTTTCATATCGAAGCTAAATCCGGTATCGTTGACGCGGAAGTGTCACTGAGGGGCGGGAGAGTTTCCGAGGTTACAGTTGATATGGGCAGCCCCAAATTGTCCCGAAGTGATATCCCAATGATAGGGGATGAAACCAGCAAGGTTGTTGCTGAATCTTTTTTAGTCAAACATCACCCGATGGAATTAACGGCAGTTTCTATGGGGAATCCCCATGCCGTTTTTTTCGTCGATGATATCCACAATGCTCCATTAGACGAGCTTGGTCCTATGATAACGGATGATAAAAGATTTCCGGAAGGGGTAAATGTTGAATTCGTGGAAGTCGTTTCGCCAAAGGAATTGCAGTTTAGAGTGTGGGAAAGAGGTTCCGGGATAACTCAGGCATGTGGAACAGGAGCCTGTGCAGCTGGTGTTGCTGCTATTTTAAACGGCTATTCCAAACGCGGGTCGGATATAGTGATTCATTTAGCCGGAGGAGATCTTGTGGTCAACTGGGATGAGGAAGGGCGTGTTTGGATGACGGGTCCTGCGGAAAACGTGGCCACAGGAAACTTTATATATTAATTAGAAAATAATTCCAAAATTAAAGCTTGTGATTTGATAGGAAGAGCTGGAGTTAGTATACTACAGGTAACGGAATGAAAGGAGAGACACGGATGATTCTCAATATAACAGATGCTGCAAGTCAGCAGATCAAGGAAATGATGAAGGAAGAAGAATCTGAGAGTGTACGTTTGCGCTTTGGTGTCAAAGGCGGCGGCTGCAGTGGTCTTTCATATGCAATGGGTTTTGAAGAAGACATCAATGAAGAATTAGATCTTCTGGAAGACGCGAATGGAATTCCAGTTGTCATCCATCGTCAAGATGCTCCAATAATTGAAGGAACAACCATTGATTTTAAGCAGAATATGATGGGTGGAGGTTTCACGATTGATAACCCTAATGCCATCGTTTCCTGCGGATGTGGGTCTTCTTTTAAAACAGCAACAAATGCCGGGACACCAGACGAAAGCTGTTAAAATATATAGGAGAAATATATCGGTTCAGGATTGTGGATGACATTGGGAAGTTGCGGATCCCCAACCCAATAACCACAAGGATAAATATGGAGTGTGAACTACCACCTTCTCGATAGTCAATGAATGACTAATTGAGAAGGTTTTTTAATGGAAAAAAAGAGAAGGAGAAAACAAGTATAAAGAGATACAGGTTAAGAGAATTATTCCCAATTTAACTTTAGGTCAAGCGACCTTCCTGGCCAAGTCAGTTTTTGGCCATGCCCACATAATTGGAACTGACTTCAATAAAATTGTTCGGATTGTTTATGCTTCAGTTTTTCCCGGTATTTATACTCTAAGTAATATTAACCAATTTCAAATAGGCTACCTTACCCGGCATGACTTTTTCGAAACCTATAAAAAAACTGCATGGAGGAAATAGTCTATGGATATCAATGATTTTTTGAATTACTATGTACTGGGTGTAGTCATTATCGGTTTAGTGTTAGTTGTTTTTGTTCTGATGTTTTTCTTATACAGAATTAACAAAGCCAACAAGAAAGTGCTAGGGGAACTTGAAGTAGAAGCCGTGTCAACGATCAATAAAGTCGAAGAGAAATATAAACACAGGGAAAAGGAACAAAAGGAAAAGGCAAAAAAAGACTATGAAAAGAAAGTCACCGAGTTTAAGGCCTATGTCCATGATATGGAAAAAATATCGAAGACAACATGTGAGGTAAATACCTATCACATACTTAGCAGCTTAAAGGAAAAGCTCGTGACTGAAGGCACAATCAAGCCTTCAGAAATGATAATTCTTCCTAAAGTATTCTTACCTTCTAACACACAGGATGATATATCTGCAGTCAAGGTGGGGCATATCGTCTTGCTGAAAACAGGGATCTACCTGATTGATACAAAGGCTTTTCAAGGAAACGTCTTTTACGGTATTACAAAGGAGAGAGCGAAAGATTTTTCATTCATACTTAATGATCTGTTTCCCATGGAAGAAAAGGAAATAGAAAAGACTATTGTTTTTGACAACAGGCAAGAGACTGGTTTAAAGGTAGTTGCTGTTGAAAATCCTGCCAAAAGAGTAATGGAGGGTGTGGATCATCTTCAGCCAATCGCTGAAAAGCATACCGTTCATAACCCTATCACCCCGATTCTATTTATTGACCATCATGGCAACCAGCTCGTCAATTATTCAAAAACTACTACACCGTATGTGTTCGATGACCAGGAAGCGCTAACCAGGTTTCTGGTGAAGCGTCTTGAGGAATGTGATTCAATCTATACGGAGGATGAGTTGGAAAAGCTTAAGCATAGCATCGAGAACGCCGGCATGGATAAGCATATAAGCCTGTATAACTCTAGCCTTACGCTTTAGGAGGCGAAAGGCTAGTACTAAGGTTTGTTATCTGTAGCAGTAATAGGGGCACAGGTTGTCCTGTTGTTATAGTTAGTGATAAACCTGTGGGAAGTTTTTAATAACGATATAAACACACAGCCGCAGCTTTCATAGCTGCGGCTGGTTTGTTACTGCCCGAACATGCTGGTAGAATGTTTTGGCTGGACACGGGCATCCGGATCGATGTAGTTTTTAGCATTGTTTACAGCGGTCGGCCCTTCTCCAAAACCAGAGGCGATCAGTTTGACCTTACCTGGGTAAGTACATATGTCACCAGCTGAGTATATACCAGGGATATTTGTTTCCATCTTAGAGTTGACGACAATACTATTTTTCTCGATTTCAAGCTCCCATTCTTTGATAGGACCTAAAGAAGAAATGAAACCATAATTAACGAGCACATCGTCAACATCTACTGATTCGACACGTTCACCTTTTGTTTCCTTCAAAATAATTTGTCTGATACAGTCATCACCGACTACTTCTTTTGGAGTGAAAGGGGTTTTGATATTTACGCTGGAATTCATCAACTTTTCAACACTGTGTTCATGGGCACGGAATTTATCACGCCGGTGAACCAGGGTCACTTCCTTTGCAATCGGCTCAAGCATCAACGCCCAATCCACTGCTGAATCGCCACCGCCGCAAACCATGACACGTTTACCCGTAAACTTATTCATGTCATCTACATAGTAGTGAAGGTTGACACCTTCATAATTGCTGCATTTTGGCAATTCCAGTTTACGTGGCTGAAATGCTCCGTTTCCGGCAGTGATTATGATTGTCCGGGAT
The DNA here is from genome assembly GCF_016908295.1 of Thalassobacillus pellis. Taxonomy (GTDB): domain Bacteria; phylum Bacillota; class Bacilli; order Bacillales; family Halobacillaceae; genus Thalassobacillus; species Thalassobacillus pellis. Next base: position 113,471 of record NZ_JAFBDO010000008.1, on the reverse strand, counting down.
AAATGTTCCCCTTTATTAGTTGTCAATTTGAAGGTATCATCCTCCAAACGCTCTATTTTCTCAACGGATTGCTCTAATGAAACCGTTGGATTAAATGCCATCGCTTGTTCTTTAAGGTTATCGACGAGTTCCTGGGCACGTACTTTTGGAAAGCCCGCTACGTCGTAGATGTATTTTTCAGGATAGAGTGCGGATAACTGGCCACCTAATTGAGGGAGACTTTCAATGATATTGACGCTTGCTTGTCTCATCCCTCCGTAGAAAGCTGTGAACAAGCCCACGGGACCTCCCCCGATGACCGTAATGTCATACACTTGATTACTCATAACGCTTCCCCCTATTCCAGACTGTATTTTTTTACGACCTTTTCTATTTTATCATAAATTACTCTGCCATGTAGCTGTCCGCCGCCAATTACAAACCGGCAATTTACCGAAAAATTATTAAAATTCGGTCAAATGACGAAAGGGTTGAAAAATTCGTCGAAAAAGAATAAGATGGTGACTAGAAAAGTTATTACGATTTTGTGACATTATAAGTTGCAATTATATGCCTTTTTTTATGTTACCGTGTGTGAAATGTGTCACAAATTCAAAGAAGTCCGATATTAAAGGACTTGCAGCAAAGAAAATTAAAGTAAATGGAAGTGATTATCGTGAAGAAACCGAATATTGTCATCCTAGGAGCAGGTTATGGCGGTATCATGACGGCAGTCAAGCTTCAGAAGAGTCTTGGAGTCAACGAGGCGAATGTTACCCTGGTTAACCGTCACAGCTATCATTACCAAACTACGTGGCTGCATGAAAATGCTGCCGGCACCCTACACCATGATCGGACTCGTATTCCAATCAAAGACGTGATCAATTCGAGCAAAATCAATTTTGTCCAGGATTCCGTCATATCGATAAATCCGGATGAAAAACAAGTAACATTGGAAAATGGAGAGCTTGAGTACGATTACCTTGTGATTGGTCTTGGATTCGAAGCGGAAACCTTTGGCATTCCTGGCCTTAAAGAGCATGCATTCGGGATTAGCAGCATTAACAGTGCACGGCTGATCCGACAGCACATAGAATATAATTTCGCGCGATATAACAATGAAAAAGAACCGAACGAAGAGCTTTTAAACATCGTTGTCGGAGGGGCAGGCTTCACTGGTATCGAGTTTGTCGGTGAACTGGCTAACCGCGTGCCGGAATTATGTAAAGAATATGATATCCCTCGCGAGAAAGTAAGGCTTATCAATGTAGAAGCTGCTCCGACTGCTCTACCGGGCTTTGATCCAGCCCTTGTCGAATATGCCATGAATTCCTTGGAATCACGCGGAGTGGAATTCAAAATTGGTGCAATGATTAAAGAAGTTACACCAAATGGTCTTATTTACGAAAAAGATGAGAAACGTGAAGAAATCCGTTCCAACACAGTTGTATGGGCTGCAGGTGTAAGAGGGAATTCAATCGTGGATGAGTCTGGTTTCGAAACCATGCGAGGCCGCGTAAAAGTACGGGAAGATTTACGGACACCTGATTACGATGATGTATTCGTTGTTGGCGATTGCGCTTTGATAATTAATGAAGAAACTGACCGCCCGTATCCTCCAACTGCACAAATGGCCATTCAGATGGCTGGTACTGTTGCACATAATGTGAAGGTACTTGCTCGTGGTGAAACGGACCTTGAACCATTTGAACCCAATATCCAGGGGACTGTGGCATCACTTGGTCATGATGATGCTATTGGCGTTGTTTTTGATGACAAAAAATTGTTTGGCTGGTCAGCGTCTGTTATGAAAAAAGTGATCGACAATCGTTACCTGCTGAAACTTGGAGGTATCGGACTGTTACTGAAAAAAGGCAAGTTCAATATTTTCCATTAACCAAAAAGCAAAGGCGGCGTGGTCTGTCTTTGCTTTTTTCAATTCATGACTAATTAAGAGGGATGCTTTCTGCGGAAAAATGAGCGTTTCACCTGGTATGAACATGAAATCGTAAAGCACCTTCGATTTAATAACTGCCCGGCACTCTGAGTGATATAGAGGCGTCTGTATGAACGGATGACGAGTTGCGCTTTTGCCCTTTACATAATAAAATGGATTTTGGAATAAATCATCAAGGTTACATAGTTAGAGGAGGAACACCTTTTTGGATTTTATACAGCTCTTCATTGGAATATTGCTTTATCTTGTTTTGTTTTTCTCCATTGCATTTATTTTAAATATGCTGCTTCGTTCTACCTGGTTCATGGCGTTTGTCTATCCTGCAGTTGTTCTGTTGATTGTGGATGATTTTTCTTTAGGTAAGTACTTTACTGAACCTGCCTGGGCTTTTCCAAGGGTATTGGAAATGATCGCTAATCTTAAAATGTTTGATATTTTAATATTATCCGGGGGTCTGGCAGGTACGATCGTTGCTGGTGTAGTGATTCGGTTATTACGTAAAAGCGGATATCAGATGTTTTGAAAAAAAGCCTGGTATGCTTCAGAAACGAGGGCATGCCAGGCTTTTTTGTACATTTAGTAAACGCTTATCATATCCCCCCATATTCCAATTACGAATAAAAACTGAAAATTTTGGACAGGATGACACCTGAAAGAGGTGTTATCATGAATTGGAAAAAATGGATGTACCGAGGCCTTTTCAATTTTTTATTCATTGCCGCACTATATTCAACCGCTACCCAGATTTCCAACGTCACGGCAGAGGATTTGAAAATATGGTTTACGAAAAATCATCAGCCTGTCACTTTTCAACCAGAGAAACTTGACAAAAGGTCAACCGCTTTGCAAAACAAATCGCTGAATCACAAATTACCAGATCAGCATTATATCAGCAGTTCGACGGGAAACATGCCAGCCACATTGGAAGAAACCCTGGATTTGACTGTTTTCCCCAGTTCAACAGTTATCGCAACTGGCTACACGGCAGGAGCTGAGTCAACAGGCAAAACACCGGACCACCCTTCCTATGGAATTACTTATTCAGGCGTCAAAGTAAAAAGAGATCTTTATTCAACCATAGCAGCTGACCTGTCTATTTATCCTATCGGAACTATACTGTTTATACCTGGGTATGGATACGGGGTAGTAGCAGACAAAGGTTCTGCTATTACCGGCAATAAAATTGATCTTTATTATCCGACTGTGGAAGATGTATACAAACAATGGGGAAAGCAGGAAGTTGAAGTATATATGATTAAAAAGGGAAACGGTAAGATTACTGAAGAAGAATTAACCAGGTTAAATAACAATGAAGCATTACAAGTGTTCAGAGATGAGATATTAAAAAGGTAATAAAAAGCGGAACCCTCCACCTCAAGGAAGGTTCCGCTTCTCTTTTTGTCAGGGAATCTATATAGGGTTTGCAGTAGACAGTTTCGAGCTCCAGCGCCTACCCCCTCGAGGTCTTAAGCCGATCCTCTCTGTGACAAGAGCCGTCACGTCGAGGCTTGGCTTAAGCTTGTCGGGGGTGAGCAAGGCGCTTGCGCTTTTTTCGCATCCAGCTCCAGCGCCTGCCCCCTCGAGGTCTTAAGCCGATCCTCTCTGTGACAAGAGCTGTCACGTCGAGGCTTGGCTTAAGCTTGTCGGGGGTGAACAAGGCGCTTGCGCTTTTTAACATCAAACACACTAGATTTTAATAAATAATAAAATACAGGATGATGCTCCATATGATTCCGGTAACTCCGCCGAAAAATACTTCAATAGGCTGATGTCCCAGCAGCTCTTTAAGTTCTTGACGTTTCTCGAACTGCTGCTTCTTATTCCATCCCCGAGCTTCTTCCACAAAACGATGGAAGTCGTTGATCAAGAGATTCAGAACAACCGCTTGTTCTCCTGTCTGCCTTCTTACCCCTGTCGAGTCGAACATGACAATGATACTGAAGACGGTAGCGACTCCAAAAATCGCCGTATCAAATCCTTGCTGAAGCCCAACAGCAGTTGCAAGGGAAGTGACAGCGGCAGAGTGGCTGCTCGGCATGCCGCCTGTGCTGAAAGCCAATTTTGGATTGAACTCCCTGGTAGCAATCATTCTGATCGGTACTTTCACTCCCTGAGCTATAAAAATTGCTGCCACAGAAGCCCAAAGAGGAAAATTATAGAAAATTTCTATCAAGTCCTGACATCCTTTCCGACTCTGATAACTTAGAAAGATTGTTCCCTTTCGTATGGTAATAGTAACTTATTTTCGGCATAAGTAGGTATAAACCCACCCTCTTCCTGACGATACAGATAATATAAATATCATAACAAATTATGGGGGCGAGCAGGGTGGAGGTGACTGGGAAAATCCTGGATGTTTTAACTTTAGATACATCTTTATGTCAGTCGCAGTCATGTTTACTTGCTTGTATAGGCACAGTTATTACAATTGAGACGGCCTACCGGACAATAAGAGGAAAGCTAGAAGTAGTGTCACCTGAATTTATTACGGTAAATATGGGAGATTACTTCCTTACGATCCCGTCCAAAGAAATAATACAAGTGATAAAGAAGGGCTGATCCTGACTGGATCAGCCCAACATTGCTTACTCTATGCTCTGACAGCTGCTTCTAACGCCACTTCAATCATTTCATTAAAGGTGGTCTGACGCTCTTCTGCCGAAGTTTCTTCTCCTGTTAGAATATGATCACTGACTGTTAATACAGACAACGCTTTACGCCCATACTTAGCAGCCAATGTATAGAGAGCAGTGGTTTCCATTTCAACTGCAAGCACATTGTAGCTAGCCAATTGATTAAACAAATCCATGGCGTTGTCCCGATAAAAGCTGTCGCTTGTGAACACGTTACCGACTCTAAGCTTTAAGCCTTTTGCTTCACCAGCTTCATAAGCATTTTTCAGAAGGTTGAAATCTGCTCCGGGAGCATAATCGATCCCTCCGAACACCATACGATTCATTTGGGAGTCTGTTGAAGATGTTGATGCTAGGATTACATCCCGTACCTCGACATCTTTCTGGAGTGCACCGCAGGTCCCTACCCTGATAAGTGTCGAGACGCCATAGCTTTCCATTAATTCATTAATATAGATGGAAATGGATGGGACACCCATCCCAGTTCCTTGAACGGAAATTTTTTCACCTTTATAAGTACCTGTATACCCATACATGCCTCTTACTTCATTGTAACAGACAGGATTTTCAAGAAAATTTTCTGCAATATACTTTGCACGCAAAGGATCGCCGGGGAGCAGTATTTTATCTGCAACTTCCCCTTCTTTCGCACCAATATGTACACTCATCGATCCAAAACCTCCATTTCATTCTATTTACAAGTCTAAAATTATCACACCACCCCCAATAAAACAAATTTCTGTACAGTTATAGGATGATTTTTGGAATCTCACCGGTATTTACGATAATATATTAGAAGAGCGTAAAAATAGGAAAGACACTGGATATATTCTTTTAGGGAAAAGTAACTTTACAAACAAAGAGGAGTTTAGCCAAAATGAATGTTTCTATTTCACAGCTGCCAGGAATCGGACAGAAAATTTCACTTAAAACCGGTGAAGACAGCATGCTGGTGTTAATCGTCCACCATACAGGAAAAAGAGAGCTGTATTTTTTTGAAGATAAAGATAGCGAAGAAGCGGATTTTGCAATGGATTTGACAGCGGATGAGACAAGAGAATTCGGCGCCCAGCTGTTGGGAGCGACATATCAGCCAGTTGATGCCGACAAGCTGAAGATTTTCCAAAACCAGATCGTGATGGACTGGGTGGAAATAAAGCAGGTTTCCTCACTTTCAGGGAAGACTATTGAGGAATCTGAAGTCAGGAATAAAACAGGTGCGACTATTATAGGCATTGTTCATGGGGACGAAACAATCGCCATCCCAGAAGCGGATACAGAGTTAAAAGCGGGCGATGTGCTGATGATCATCGGTAAGGAAGAGCAGATTGCCAGCCTGACAGCTCTATGTAAAGGAGAAGAATAACAACGTGTCATTCAGTTATCCTTTACTACTAGGAGCAGGTGCTTCTGAAGGATTCCCTGCCCTGCTGGGAGCAGGGTTAATTCTCCTGTTCATATTTTATCTGGGATTCTTAAGCCTTAAAATCAAGTTCCCCAATGTCATCATGTATATATTACTAGGTATTGTGCTGGCGGATGTCGTAAGCGGAAACGAAATACTCCATTTCGCCAGTGAAGTTGGAATTGTATTGCTCTTCTTCCTATTAGGTTTGGAATTCAATGTTCGACGTCTTGGAGGAATTGCTAAAAGAGTATGGCCAGCCGGACTTATGGATGTAGTGCTGAGCCTTGGTGTTGCCATGCTGCTTGCGATCGGATTTGGCTTTGATTTATTGACGTCCTTTCTAATCGGAGCCGTTGCCTATGCCACAAGTTCTTCCATTACCGCCAAGCTTTTGGATGATAAAGGCAGGATGGCTAATACGGAAACGGAATATATACTGGCCATACTGATATTTGAGGATCTGGTGGCGCCGATTGCCATCGCTATCCTGATCGGTATCAGCTCGGGAGAAAGCTTTACAGCGCTGGATACACTTGGTCTTATCGGGAAAATTGTGGGTCTGACAGCAGGTGCCATTCTCCTGGGCAAAACTGTCTTCAAGCATTTTGAAGCCTTCTTAGAAAAAATTGATGATGAAGATTTCAAAATTGCATTGCTTGTAGGTATTGCTCTGTCTTATGGCGGTTTTGCGTTATACCTTGGTTTATCAGAGGTTTTAGGAGCATTCCTGGCAGGTATGATGCTTGCTGAAATTGGAAAAATTGACAGAGTAGAACAAACTGTTTTTCCAATCAGAGATCTAATGCTGCCGACTTTTTTTGTTTATTTTGGGACAACCATTGAATTTGGGGACGGGGTTCCGTTCATGCTTTTCCTTGTTGTACTGATTTTCTGGTCAATTATTGCAAAGATAATTGTTGGCATAATAGGCGGCAGAATGTATGGATTATCAAAAAGAAGTGCGCTCAGAGCCGGCTTGTCCTTGTGTGCAAGAGGAGAGTTTTCTGTGGTTATAGCAAGTATTGCAACTGGCAGTATAAAAATATTCAGCGGTATTTATATAATTGCAGCGGCCTTTTTAGGGATGATTTTATTTGAATTCGCTCCGAAAATCACCTATAAAATTTACGGAAAACCGGAGCGTAAGAAGAAGAATCTCCGGGTTCCTGGTTCGTAATCAAAAAAGATCGCACCAATCATGCAGTTGTGCGATCTTTTTGGGCCTAGCTAAAGTAACTGCGCTCCAAATTAATAAGCTGATCCTTCGCTTTTTGATTAAAAACTGTTTTTTTCCGCTCCAGCTTAGCTTTTAGCTCATCGACAGCAGTACGAAGGGAGTCTTCGTATGGAGGAACATCTCCATCATAAGCCTTGACCGCTGATTTAGCGATGTTTGCTTTCTCATAATGACTCAGTGCCTTCCGTTGATGGAAGAATACATCTTCCGTTTCTCCTGGATTATGGAGGTCTCCTTGCATAGGGTGTTTGGCCACTGCAAGTACTTCAACCAGATAGAAGCGGCCTCTATCCTCAATGATTTTTCCATAATATTTACCCGATTTATAATGGGCGATGACTTGATCGCCTGCCTTCAGTTCTGACATGTGTCTCACTCCTTCTTTTATCATTGTAACAAAGTTACCAGCATATTTTCGATCAGTCAGATATCTGTTATAATGGACAAGTATTTCTTAAAGGAAGTGATGCCATTATGATGGAGTTTCTTTATTTTCCAGAAGACAAGACAGCATATATACCGGCCGTTTTGAATTTACTTATTTTTGTGGCTTTGGCAGCTTTGGCAATGTATATTTTTATTAAGGTGTCACGCAAACAGGAAGAAAAAGCTGCCAAACAATATGATTCATCTACAACGTATGCAGAAGATAAACAAGCAGAAAATAATAATCCGAAATGAACCAGAGAATGAGTCTCTGGTTTTTCTTATATTCCCCCCTCCTATTTCCTCATCATAATAACATGCAAGTTGGTTAAGCTATGGAAAACGAGGGAAAGGGCGTTTTTCATGGGTACAAGATTCGTAATAGGCTTGAGCTTTGCTATATTGTTATTATCCAGCTGCCAGCAAAGTGAAAGAACTTCGTTGAAAGTTGGAATGTATAACCCGGCTGGGGATATGATCGGTACAGCAAAATTGACTGAGCGGCCGGAAGGTGTAGAGGTGAAACTAAGTGTGGAAGGCCTTGAGGCAGGACCCCATGGCTTCCATGTATATGAATTCCCTAAATGTGAAGCACCCGATTTTAAAAGTGCCGGTAATCATTTCAACCCGACAAGTAAAATACACGGGTTGATGAATCCAGAAGGGGCCCATATCGGTGACTTGCCGAATGTGGAGGCAGATGGGTCAGGAATGGTAGATACAGAAGTAATGATCCGCGAAGCCACTCTGAAGGATGGCAAGTATTCCCTTCTTAAAGGTGATGGCACTTCCCTTATAATTACAGAAGACCAGGATGATGGTTTTTCACAACCGGCAGGAGATTCTGGCAACCGGATTGCCTGTGGGCTCATTCAAATACAAGACAATAAAGAAATGCCGACCGACCCGACGGAACAAAATAAGAAGAAAAAGGAAAAGAAATGATTTCACAACTGGGCAGGACAAGTTTAAAAAATCAGGTTGAAAGAAGAAAAAGGCTATGGCTGATTTAGGAGGGCACTGAATAACTGCTGACTTTTTGAGTTATGGACTAAAAAAGTAACCGGATGGACGTTCCATCCGGCTACTTTTGTTATAAATAAATGGGACTTTCCCTCTCATTCTTTGTAACTGGATCTGGTATACGTAGCGTCCAAAATGACGGACTTGGATTCGATCACTTCCTTTTCCATGGCTAGCTGAACGCTTTTCTGAATCAAAAGATCAATAACCCGAACAATGTACTGAGTACAAATTGTTCGGGTTTTCTTTTTCGATAATTTTTTTGTTCAGCCTTTATACTGTTGCAGGGCATGAATGATTCGGTCGACTCCTTCTTCCAGCGTAGCTTTTGGACATGCGATATTCATACGCATAAATCCTTTTCCTGCTTCACCAAACGAAACTCCATCGTTTAAGCCAACTTTAGCATTGGATTGCATGAATTTTTTCAATTCACTCTGGTCAAGCCCCATCTTTCTACAATCCATCCATAGCAAGTAAGTACCTTCCGGTTTGATGATGTCTACCAAATCTGTCTCATTCTGAAATCTGTCAATGACGTAATCTCGGTGATTTTCAACAGTTGCAAGGAGTCCATCCAGCCACTCCTCACCTTGCTGATAAGCTGCTTCCAATGCGGTTATTCCCATTGTATTAATCATGAACATACCCTGGCTGTTGAACATATCCTTCAATGACTTTCTTTTTCCTTCATCTGCCGTAATCAGGTAGGACACCTGCAGGCCTGCTAAATTGAACGATTTGGTCGGCGACATGCACGTAACTGTCTGGTGATTGATTTCTTTTGACAAAGAGGCGATAGGAATATGCTGATATTCTGAAAAAGTGAGATCGGCGTGGATTTCATCAGAAAAAATCAGTACATCATGTTTCAGGCAGATTTGTGCCATTTCTTCTAGCTCTGATTTATCCCACACCCTGCCGACGGGATTGTGCGGATTACATAAAATAAACGCCTTAACATTATTTTTAACAATTTTATTTTCAAAATCCTCGAAATCAATTTCGTATCTTTCGCCTTTCAGCATGAGTGGATTTTCAATAATGTTCCGATCATGCTGTTTAATTACAGAATAGAAGGGAGGATAGACAGGTGTCTGAATCAAAATATGGTCATCCTTTTCTGTCAATGCCTGTACCATCATATGGAGGCTGGGAATTACCCCAGGACTATAGGTGAGCCATTCCTCGTTGATTGACCAGCTATGCCTTTTCCTCAGCCATTCGGATATATATCCCTCAATCAGCTTATCGGTCATAGTATAGCCGAAAATTCCATGTGCAGCTCTTTCTGTAAGTGCGTCGATTACTGACTCGGGTGCTTTGAAGTCCATGTCTGCCACCCACATTGGCAAAATACTTTCGCTTTGGAATAGAGAAGCAGCCATGTCCCATTTGACAGATCTCGTACCTGTTCGATCAGTTAGCTCGGTAAATCGGCTCATGATTATTCACTCCTTTTTGATCCTGTATTTATCTTAACCAATCCATTACAGATTAGGAAACAACATGATTTGAGAAATGTTTCTCAGAAAGCTTCCTTACAAAAATTTTTTACACTTTGAATGAACAAAAAAAAGCAAAGCGAACGATCCGCTTTGCTTACACAGGGGGAATACGAGAAAGTCTTACGGAAATAGTATTACCACATTCTATCTCTTTTAAACTCTTTTTATGAAAAAAATTCATAGTTTTATAGATTTTTTACGAAACGGGATGAAAGGGTAATTTCGGGCTGGATTTCTCTTCTCCGATAGCAGGTTTAATATCATTATAATGCCTATAATCTTTGCCAGCATCGTAAATGTATGATAGAATCAATAATTGCGTAAAAAGTATACTAAATAAATCAGGAGTTGTATAGCATGTCAGAGAAGTTTGAAACAGGTCAAGTATTAGAAGGTAAAGTTACAGGAATACAACCATACGGTGCATTTGTTGCCCTTGACGATCAAGTTCAAGGCTTGGTCCATATTTCTGAAGTGACACACGGTTACGTGAAGGATATTAACGAGCATCTTTCTGAAGGTGACGAAGTTAAAGTTAAAATTCTTAACATCGATGAGGAGAAAAACAAGTACTCTCTTTCCATCCGTGCTACTCAGGAAGCACCAAAAAAGCAGCAACGTCGCCCTCGTAAAACTCAAAGTGCTCCCCAAGGACAAGAAGGGCAGCCAGCAGGCTTCAATACGTTAAAGGATAAGCTGGAAGAATGGATCGAGCAATCTGAAGACCGTTCTAGCACTTACCGCAACAATTAAGGGAAAAAACCCGGCCAATTATGGCCGGGTTTTTTTATGACTAGCCCCCTTGAGGTCTTAAGCCGATCCTCTCTGTGACCGAGAACGTCACGACGAGGGCTGGTTTAAGCTTGTCGGGGGAACAAGCCGCTTCACTTTTTTAGTTACTTTGTTGTGGACGGCTCTGAATTGTCAGCTAATTCTTCATCTGGCTTGAACAGAAGAGAAATAGCAATAATTCCACTGATCCCTACTAGTGAATAGATGATCCTTGCAAAGGCCCCGCTTTGTTCTCCGCCGCCAAATAAGCCAGCAACGAGGTCATATTGGAAAAGACCGACTAATCCCCAGTTGACAGCACCTATTATGACGAGAATTAATGCGATTCGTTGAATTACGTTCATCAAGATTACCTCCATTTAGCAAATATGTTTTGTTTCTCCGTTAGCATAACTCTGATGAAAAAATTTATGCATACAGACATATGTTTTGAGAAACGCTGGAATTTACGGGATAATGAAGTGAGATTCTTATAAAGAGAGGTGTTTGGAAATAATGGAGGCATTTACATTCCATAATCCGACCCGATTGATTTTCGGCAAGGATCAATTACAGAAATTACCTGAAGAAATTCCGGAAACCACCGAAAAAGTTCTTGTTGTTTATGGTGGAGGAAGTATTAAAAAGAACGGTTTATATGATAAAGTAATGGCTCAACTGAAGAATATCGGCGTTGAAACTGTCGAGCTGCCAGGCGTTGAACCGAACCCCAAACTTTCTACAGTCAGAAAAGGGGCAGAAATTTGTAAAAAAGAAAAGGTGGATTTCGTGCTTGCTGTAGGTGGAGGAAGTGTCATTGACTGCACGAAAACCATTTCAGCTGCAGCCAGGTATGATGGCGACGCCTGGGATCTTGTCACAAAGAAAGCTACCCCTGATGGGGCATTACCGTTTGGTACAGTACTTACACTTGCTGCTACCGGTTCAGAAATGAATGGTGGTGCTGTGATTACTAATTGGGAAACAAATGAAAAATACGGGTGGGGTTATCCGCCATATACCTATCCTAAGTTTTCTATCCTGGATCCTGTTCATACAATTACAGTCCCAAGAGACCAAACCGTTTACGGTATCGTCGACATGATGACTCATATCCTCGAGCAATATTTCCATGCATCCACAAATGCACCTGTCCAAGATGAAATGTGTGAAGGAGTACTTCGTACAGTGATTGAAACTGCACCTAAGCTTTTAGATGATTTAGAGTCTTACGAGCACAGGGAAACTATTTTATATGCAGGTACAATTGCACTGAATGGTATGCTTCAGATGGGTTACAAAGGTGACTGGGCAAGCCATAACATTGAACACGCGGTTTCAGCCGTTTATGATATTCCACATGCAGGCGGTCTGGCCATACTGTTCCCGAACTGGATGAAATATAACCTGGATAAAGAACCAACACGATTCAAACAATTAGCTGTCAAGGTATTTGATGTCGATCCATCCGGGAAATCTGACAAAGAAGTGGCGCTGGAAGGAATTGAAGCGTTACGGAACTTCTGGAGTTCCATCGGGGCTCCGGAGACACTTTCCGATTATGAAATTGATGACAGCCAGTTTAATGTTATTGTAGATCGTGCAATGAAACGTGGTGCATTTGGTAATTTCAACGAACTACATGAAGAAGATGTAGAGGAAATCCTCACCATGTCCAAATAAGTAAGCTTCAACCACCTGATTTTGCAATTCAGGTGGTTTTTTATAGGTATGTAGCCGTTAAAAAAATAATTTCATGGTGTATCCGTTTACATACGGGAACTCGCTTGAATTGCTTTAGACGTTCCGATAAAGTGAAGATGGATATAGTGTTATTAACGACGAAAGATGGAGGGATAATTTTGACCCACGTAAATTTTGATTATACAAAAGCACTGCCTTTTTTTGGAGAACACGAACTGAAATATATGGAAGATGCTGTGAAGTTGGCTCATGATGCACTTCATGAGAAAAAAGGACCTGGTAACGACTTTTTAGGCTGGCTGGACCTTCCTGAGAACTATGATAAAGAAGAATTTTCCCGTATCAAACAGTCAGCAGAAAAAATCAAATCTGATTCTGATGTATTACTGGTCATCGGGATCGGAGGGTCTTATCTTGGCGCCCGAGCAGCAATAGAGATGTTAAATCACAGCTTTTATAATGAATTAACGAAAGATCAACGGAAATCGCCACAAGTGTTTTTTGTAGGAAACAGTATCAGTGCACCTTATATCAACGACTTATTTGATGTACTTGAGAACAAAGACGTCTCCTTAAACGTAATCTCCAAGAGCGGGACTACTACAGAACCTGCAATCGCTTTTCGGATATTCCGTAAGTTTATGGAAGAGAAGTATGGAAAAGAAGAGGCTCGGAAACGTATTTATGCGACTACAGATAAGGAGAAAGGTGCCCTTAAAACTCTTGCTGAGGATGAAGGCTATGAAAGCTTTGTCGTGCCTGATGATGTTGGTGGCCGTTATTCTGTATTGACAGCAGTTGGCCTGCTGCCGATAGCAGCTGGCGGAATTGATATCGATTCGATGATGGAAGGCGCAAAAGCGGGTATGAATGAACTGAGTTCTTCTGAATTGAACGATAATCCTGCCTATCAGTATGCTGCTGTCCGTAATGTTCTTTATAATAAAGGTAAGCCAATCGAAATGCTTGTCAATTATGAACCAGCACTTCAATATTTCTCTGAATGGTGGAAGCAGTTATTCGGTGAAAGCGAAGGAAAAGATCACAAAGGCATCTTCCCTGCGTCTGCGAATTTTTCCACTGACCTTCATTCTCTTGGTCAGTATGTCCAGGATGGCCGGAGGGAGTTGTTTGAAACTGTCCTGAAAGTAGAGGAACCGAAGTCTAATATCACCATTGATGAAGATCCGCAGAACCTTGACGGGCTCAATTACCTGGCTGGGAAAACAGTTGACGAGGTAAATGAAAAAGCATATGAGGGTACATTGCTTGCCCATACAGATGGCCAGGTTCCTAACTTGACAGTTCACGTACCGAAACTAGATGCATACACATTCGGCTATCTTGTTTATTTCTTCGAAAAAGCATGTGCCATCAGCGGCTATATCCTTGGAGTCAATCCATTTGACCAGCCTGGAGTGGAAGCTTACAAGAAAAACATGTTTGCTCTGCTCGGTAAACCAGGGTTCGAAAAAGAAAAAGACGAATTAGAAAAGCGTTTATAAGAAGAAGAGGCTGTCCCATAAGTCTGATATAGACTTTCAGGACAGCCTTTTTGTATTTTAATGAGACCTCTCTATTGTCAGCAGTAAGGGAGGACTCTTTTATTTCAGGAAAAATATTTTAGCTTAGCTGTTATATTATTTGACTGCTGTTACCAGTTTTTATCAAGTCTTTTGTAAAACCAGGATCTCCCGAAGCTCCAGCACGTGCATAAGTTGACATTTCACTTTTTTTCATAACCAACTAAAAAAGGGGGACGATAATTAGAAAAGGAGTGATAGTGATGATACCAGTTCCTTCAAAACTTGTAGGTGAAGTCTTTACGCTCGCTGATCTGGAACGACAAATAAAGCCGCTGGGATACCAAATTGGAAGCAATTGGGATTATGATCATGGATACTTTGATTATAAAATCGCTGACGAGGTAGGTTATCAATTTTTAAGGGTGCCTTTTGAAGCAAAACAAGGCTCGCTTGATTCCTTTGGTACCACAGTAGAAATCAAGCAACCCTTCTTACTTTCCCATAAATATCAGCGTGGCTTGGATGATCACGTCCATCTTGGTAATTTTAAAGCTTCCTTCGACCAATTCCAGGAACCGCAAGATCCTGATGCAGAGTTTCCGGAAGAATATGTTGAAATCGGAAGAGAGCTTGTACGTGAATTGGAAAATAAATTACTTCGGTAACAGGGTGATAAGGCGGGTGTTTGCTGTAATTATTTCCTCCGGGCGTACATTGATGACTATTTTTCCTTCCTTTATTAAACCAAGAAGTACCACTTTTTTTTCGGCATAAAAACGGACGCCCTCCAGGAAGGATGAGTCAATCACTTCCTCTGGGGGCTCTTGTTCATGAAATTGTTTTTCGGTCAAAATTTTTAGTAGTAAATCAAATGGCTTAACTGTGTTGTTCCGATACATTTCATGGAAAAACACCGAGCTCATGAATTGGTTAGAACGAATGACTTCTCCTGCACCGGCACGAATCGCATTGATGATTTGTCTTTCCGTTAATATTTCAGCGAATACTTCCAAATTCGGATTGCATCCTTTCATGGCAAGGATTCCAATTATAATTGCCTGGTCTGCCTGCTCTTCCCGTTTTGAAGGGTCAGCAGTTATAAGTGCAGCACGGGCTTTGGCAATATTTGCTTTAACCAACGTGTCATCATCTGATACGTTCCCACGGATAAAATGCACAGGGGTCTTACGAAAAGGGAGTTCCCGCATGCTGCTGTCTATGACTACGACCTTTTCCTTCTCATTATGTTCATGAATGATTTCAACTAACTTCCTCGTCCTTTCATTCCATCCCACAAGAATCAGGTGATTTTCTCCAGTAAAAGCAACCTTCCCACTGGAAAGGTCACGCTCATAATTCACTGTACCTGCAGATATAGTTGCCATGTAAAAGGTTAAAATTCCACCGCCGGTCAATATCAGAAGAATTGCAAGCAGTCTTCCTAGAGTGCTTAAAGGAACATAGTCACCATATCCTACAGTGGAGCCTGTTACAAAAGCCCACCAAAATCCGTCAAAAATGGTAGGGAAATGACTGGGTTCTATAAAATGAATAACCATCCCAAAAATGATCATGGATAGAATTACAGTAAGGAAAAGCCGAAGAAAGATAGGCAGGCGAAAGTAAAATTGTATTACAGTATACATACCGCCCCTCCTTTTTACTTACCATTATGGACCTGTGGGGAAATATTTATAATAAACACGAATATTAACTGTCAAAAACATTAATTTGTTCGATTTTTAACCGAAAATTGCTTGACGAAGCTGATGAAACTGCTATAATGGGAGATAAATTAATACGGGAGTACTCATATAATCGCAGGAATATGGCCTGCAAGTTTCTACCGGGTTGCCGTAAACAACCCGACTATGGGTGTTATGGTGTTCCATGGCATAGGTATAGTCTATGTTTAGCTTTGTCATTGTTAGTGCTTCATGGGCAGTATGATACGCATGATGTACACATGGTCGGATTTCCCTTGATACAAAAGGTTTTGCTTTACCCTCAATGTCAAATTGACATACTTTTGACATACTTGGCACTTGGCTTTATAAATCTAGAGAGCCTTTCATGAAATCACTGAACTTTTGGGAGGCTTTTTCTTCCATGTTTTCAGTGATATGCGCATATATGTTCATTGTAGTATTGATGTCACCATGGCCTAAACGTTGTTGGATTTCTTTAATTCCAACCCCGGCTTCTATGAGAAGGGAAGTATGGGTGTGTCGTAAAGAGTGAGGCGTGAGTTTTTTGTCTATCCCACTTAGTTTCAATAAGCGCTGCATCCGTATGTTTACGGTCTTTAAGAATTCGGGGTATCCTCGATTATTAATTTCCTTGGCAAAAACAAAATCTAACTGATTGTAATAATTGTTAGATTTTTCAATGAGTGTCTCTTGGTGTTCCTTGTGTTTTTTTAATGCAGCTATCACATCTGTATCCATCTTAATTGTACGAATCGATCCCTTTGTTTTTGGAGTAAGCAACTGGTATTCTTTTGTACGATTGGAAGGGTTATAGTAGGTTTTTGTCACTCTTAGGGTTTCTCTAGCCATATCGATATCTGTCCACTTTAGTGCAATAAGCTCTCCAACACGTAGTCCACTATAGGCTAGAGTTAAAAACATGGGAAAGTCTTTATCAATTCCGTCTTCCTTTGCAGCTGTTAGAAAACGAATAAGTTCAGCTTTCTCCATGAATTTAATTTCTCCTTTATTATTTTCAACCTCCTCAACCGTTTCTAACTTCCGTGGTATTTTAGCAAACTCACATGGGCTATTTTTAATAACGTTAAATTCCACAGCTTTTTTAAATATCATCCGACCTGTTGAATGTATACCATCAAGCGTGTTAAAAGCATAACCTTCTTTATGAAGAGAAGTTAGCATAGATTGATACTGTTTTCGGCTGATATCTTTTATCTTCCTCTGGCCAAAGAATCGATTTAGATGGTCTATATTTTGCTTTCGATTTCTTACAGAGCTTATTTTGGCACTTTCACTATATATTTTAATCCATTCGAAAGTGAAGTCTTTGAATAATACATCTTGTTCTTTGAAATACGTGTTCTCATATACTTCTTTTTCAATTTCTGCTGCAGCCAGCTGGGCTTCTTTTTTTGTTTTAAATCCACCCTTAGATGAAAATTTCTTCTTTCCAGTAGTGGGCTCTATTCCCAAATAAATTTGAAAATACCATTTATTACCTCTTTTTCGGAAATTGGCCAATGTAATTCTCTCCTTTTTACATCATCCTACTTGATTATGTTGTAATTTTCGGTACAACCCTACCTTTGATTTTCTCTAATCGCTCTGCACATAAGTATCTTGGAATATTAAAATCTCTAGACCATTGTTCTATAATATCAGGGTTATGTAATGAATAACCTTTAATCATATGAAAAGGAAGAGAAGCATAAAGGGTAAAGTGCTTTGCATCCCTTTCTTGAAGCTCATAAAAAGCTCTAGGCATTTTTGACTGGCAGCCAAAGTGTCTTAAAGCATGACATAGTTCATGAAAGAATTGCTCTCTTTGGTATTTTATAGGTAATCGACTATCAATAATAATCTCTTGGTACCTTCCAACTTTCATGTAACTGGCTTGAGTGGGTTTTCGATGAAGGGAGATCCTGGATTTAAGCCCAATTCTGTTAATACATAAATCCTCAGGGTGTATAAATTTATTATCTAGGTACCATTTAGTTACTACGTCTTCAAGGGTTGTGGTCGTGTAGGATGGAAAACCCAAAACCAATCACCGTCCTTTGATAATGATTATTATACGAACATATGTTTGCATAATCAACATTATAAGTTACAAAATCTGGATTTTATTTTTGAGTAAAGGACAAATGATAACTATTATTTGGTAAATTAAATAATTTTGATGAAAACAGATACAAACTCTTGCGATAATAAAATTGGCTTGTATCAAAAACCTAAACGCTTATTACATAACTCTTATGGATATAAAATCATTGTTTATCTTGAATTCGAGTTTTCCATATAAGGGCAGCATTCTGGAAGACTTGATTTCGAGGTATTTCCAAAAACTAATATGTTAAAATTTAGATAAATTAAGCTAAGAAAGGAAATTATAATGGGGGATTGGAAAAGGAAGTTACTTGATACAACTCGCGGAGTATTTGAAATATTCATAAAGGGGAAGGGAGCACCAATGTGTGTGACTCATCTTTATTCTGAATTTAACCAATCAGGAGATTACTTTGCTGAAACATTTACAAGAACTCACAAAGTCTTCTTAGTAAACTTAAGAGAAACTGGGCACTCAGAGAAAGCGACGGAACCGTATCAACTAGGTATGTTGGAAGCTATTTTTGATTTAGAAGCTATTCGTGAAGAACTGGGATTTAATAAGTGGGGCTTCGCTGGCCATTCAACTGGAGGAATGTTAGGAGTTATTTACGGAATTTACTATCCAGAATTTCTAAATTATAATGTGATCGTCGGAGCAGCTGTAAGAGAATATATGACATTTTCAAGAGATTGCATTTATAATTCAGCGCATCCTAAATTTAATAGAATGCAGGAACTAAACGAAGCTTTGAAACGTAAGGATTTACCGCAAGAAAAAAGAAGTGAGCTAAAAGTTGAAAGGACAAAACTATCATTATTGGCTCCTGAAAAATATAATGACCTTTTTTCTTTAAACATACATAAAGGTTTGTCTGCAATTCGAATGGAGTTCTTCAGTCGAGAATTGCAAGTTTATGATGTAACTAGAAAACTGGAGCTTATATCAACACCTACTTTAATAATATGTGGGAGATATGATGTCCAATGTCCATTAAAGTACTCCATTGAAATGGCTGAAAACATACCTAATTCAAAATTAGTCATCTTTGAAGAAAGTAACCATTACCCATTTTTAGAAGAAACAGTGCGTTTTACTAATGTGTTTGATTCATTTTTAAAAGATGAAGGTTTACTATACAGCTAAGGGTTAGGTATTAAAATTGATTTTTGAAGAATGGAGCCATCCGTACCAAGAGGTGTCTGATGTATCCACGGGCAAAATCTTTAGGATTAATAATTAAGGCAGACTTCGTTAAAGGGGGGTAAACCTTGAAATTAGGACTTAAAAGGGATGAAGTTAGATTAGTGGACTATACCTCCGAATGGAATGAAGAATTTTTTAGAGTGAAAAATGAGATAGTGGAAAACACAAATTTGGAAGAATCTCGGATTGAGCATATTGGAAGTACAGCAATTAAGGGGATGTCAGCAAAACCAATAATAGATATATTAGTGGGTGTTGATTCCTTGAGTAAGGTAGATAAACCCTTATTTAAAGATTTTTTCAAAGTGGGTTTTTTAAGATTAAAAGTTGAGAGGCCTGGAGAAATTGTATTAGCAAAGTTTACTGATAATACTTACAAAGAAAAGACACATTATATCCACTTGGTTGAATATCAAAGTGAACTATGGAACAATCTAATTTTCTTTAGAGATTATCTAAATTCAAATGAAACAGCAAAAAAAAGGTATTTAGAAGTGAAGATGGAGTATCTAAAAAAGTCATCCACAGGAGTAAATGAGTATACTGATTTTAAAGAAGAATTTGTTAAAAGTATTTTTAAAAAAAGAAAAAAATCTAATATTGGCTAACGAGGGCTTAGCATAGGAGGAGGTTATAAAGTGGAATTTGTATTAAGTCTAAAAAACCATAGAGTCATATGGAAGACTACCTTTTCCCAAAAGAGCTTTTTTTGGGATTATTCAAAAAGTGTTAGATGGTTACCGAAGTGAAGAGGTTTCTTTTCCATATGAATAGATAGAGCTCCTTGAATTAAGAAATTACATCTATTGTAATTTACAGGATCTACTAAGATGAAAGAATGTAAACTTACGTAGTTTCTCAGCTTCGAGCTTTCCGCATAAGTGGGCGATAATGGCTATCGATTACTGAGCTATAGGAATAAACAGTTGAACTGGAGTGGAACAATATTAAAACTATTTTAAGTAATGTAGCATTTGCAATAGTGACAGTATTTACGTTGGTTCATATAGTGGATAATTATTTATTAGGGATAATTCCTTTAATTAGTCTTTGGGTAATATTTGACTACATCAAAAATCTTGAGCATAAAGCCTATATTAATACAAAAACGAAAAAAATAGGAACAATTAGTTATATTTTAACTGGCATTATCGGGTTGTTGTTACTAGTGTTCTTATTATAGTTATTAAGCATTAGTAGCGTTTGGATTCAAAATATCTCGAAATCAAGTATTCCGCTATACCAGCTAATAGAAGGTCAATAGGTAAGGGTAAAAAAAGTGAATCAGACATGGTACAATAAAAATGAACATACTAAATAAACTTCAACAGTAACGATTTGAAGTATTTTCTATAAAAGTATTTTATTGGTTGATTCTAAATCGCATAAGTCTTTTTACTTTTTAAGATGGCATAAATCCAATGAATGAGCTTGTTAGCACAAGCAATGATTGCCACCTTATGTGGCTTGCCTTCTTCACGTTTCTTATCGTAATAAGCTCTTAATCCAATACGGTTTGGAATTGAAGTTTAATTTGTACATAAGTTCCCGTTAGAGCGTCATGTTGGCGGGCTAGGTTCCTCAAATTCATGATTTTGACGGCTTTCTTTTTGAAAGGTTGAAGGTCATCATATAGATAATACAACTCCCCTAAACGAAAGGCATCAATGGCGTCGGTCTTCACTTTCCTTAAGCTCATCTTTTTAGCTTCATAAGAAAGAACCGGATTCACCAAATAATAGACGATTTGATGCTCTTCTAGGAACTGTAAAACGGGTTCATGGTAATGACCGGTAGATTCAAAAACGACGACCGGAGGTCGCCCTGTGATCTCTTCCACCTCTAACCAAAAACGATGAAAATCATGTAACCCTAGGATGTTATGCTCGAAATAAAGCTCTTTTTGTAAGGGTCTTTCTTCTGTAAAAAGGCTTGTACTTGGCTTTTTCCCTTCGCAATATCCAGGCCGATGACTGGATCCATGTTTTATCACGTCTCCTTTTGTTAGATTCGCCGGCAGCCCCTAACCTACCTTGTAGTGTCATAGCTTCGCTTGTTTTACGGGATCCAGGTCCCAACCAGCCTCAAACATGTTTCTACAAGTAGGGGGTGGACAGTATAGCGGACGGGATCAGAGTCCCGCGGGGGCGAACGTCCTACCCGGCTACTTAAAGAATAACCCATAAAAAATAGGTCAACCAGAAACTGGTTAACCTTATAATACGATAGGGGGCTATAGCTGCACATTGACTATCGCTTATTGTGCTAAATCACTAACAGGGCAGCATTCCTGTTATGAAGAAATATCGTATTTAACGAAAAAATGACCTCTTGGTATGATAGATATGTCCTGAAGCTGGCCAGCACAAAGGACAAATTCATATACCAGGAGGCCATGAAATGAATTATAACCAAAATAAGAAGCTTGCTCAAATAACATCTCAAACACTAATTGTAGGCGTGGATATTGCGAAACACAATCATGTCGCGAGGGCTCAAGATTTTAGAGGTGTCGAGCTTGGATCATCTCTAACATTTGAAAATACACAAGCAGGATTCGATGGCTTTTTTGAATGGATTCAGCAGTTACTTACGGACCATAATAAGCACCAAATTTTGATTGGGATGGAGCCCACCGGTCATTATTGGCTCAACCTAGTTCATTTTTTAAAGGATAAGAATATCAAGTTCGTGGTAGTGAACCCTTCACATGTGAAGAAATCAAAAGAGTTGGATGATAATTCACCTACCAAGAATGACATTAAAGATGCGAAGGTCATTGCCCAATTAGTGAAAGATGGGAGATACGCTGAACCAAACATTCCGCAAGGAGTTTATGCAGAACTCCGTGGTGCTAAAAAAATTCGTGATCTTCTATCTGTCGACCTTCAAGTGGTGCAGGGGCAAATCCATAACTGGATTGATCGGTATTTCCCTGAGTTATTAACTGTGTTTAAAAATTGGGAAGGTAAAGCACTTCAAATATTGAAACTTAACTTACTTCCACACGAACTTATAAACCTCACAGATCGAGAATTAATGATTCACCTTAGAAAGACAGTCAAACGTGGCGTAGGTTTAGATAAGATGCAGGAATTAAAGCGAGTGGCTGGTTGTTCAGTAGGTGTTCGTCAAGGTTCGGATATGGCTAAATTAGAACTCCATACCTTGTTAGAAAAGTTCATCAAAAGTTGGAAGAGCTTGAGTCCAGAATGGACTCTTTTCTTGAACAGGTCCCTGGCGTAAAACAAATGCTAGGAATCACGGGCATAGGAAGAGACACTCTGGTAGGGTTCTTTTCAGAGGTCGGAGACCTTAATGGCTACTCTCATCCTCGCCAGATTATAAAGTTAGCAGGCTTGAATTTGAAAGAGAATACTTCAGGACAACATAAAGGTCAGACGAAAATTACAAAGCGAGGCCGAAAGAAATTAAGAGCCCTTTTGTTTAAAGTTGTCATGCCTCTTGTCGCCAAGAATTCTGCTTTTAAAGCTCTACATGAATACTATACGAAACGACCCAACAACCCTCTGAAAAAGATGCAATCGATGATTGCCTTGTGTAATAAACTGATAAGAATATTGTTTGCCATCAGTAAAAAACAATTTGAGTTTAGTGAAGAGAAGATGTTAAGAGATATTCCTCATATGAAAGAATTGCAGACAGCAGCTTAGTTTTTTGTAGTCATAGTTATCTTAGCTATATAGACATTTGAAGCACGGATTAGTCAGTCAAACCAACTAACCTACGGACATTGATCCTGCAGGGCAGCATTACTGACATCCACCTCATGGAAAGGTTGTACGAAGGAATTTTAGAGCATTGACTCTGTGAGACATGGGAGGGTTCACCTCCATGAGAATTGTGGACATCCATAAATGCGATTATAAGTTAATCACAACCCAAAATTTAAAGAAACTAGCAATTGGGTGTACACTGTCAGACTCTAAAAATCCATAATTCGACATAAATACAACTAAATTCCATTATTTAAATATAGTCTATATACGAACGACTATGAAATTCTGAGAAAACTGGAGAAATCGTAAGATTTTCCTTTCTTTATAGAGGGAGTTTAATTGAATAAAAGTTACAGAGGGAGACTAATTATGACAAAAAAGTATTGTTCAATATTATCAGTATCTTTTTTCATTTTGGCTGTTTTTCCACTACTAGCTGGTTTGACTGAATGGGGTAATGCACTATATGTTGCTGTAATTAATATAAGCATCTTTTTACCTTTGATTTTAGTAGTTTTGGGCTTAATATTTGCTTTAACTGGGATTAAAGGCAAGGTCAAAATTAGCCTTGCTTTGATGAATGTGTTAGGAGTGCTTCTATCTGCATTTTTAGTCTTTATTGCGATGTATGGTTTTCAACAAGCATAAAAGGATTATCTTCAACTGTCGGGGCGTAAGTTAAAGATCTAATGAAAGATGTCTCGATATCAAGTATTCGATAATAGGGGGTTTATCTGTAGAAAAGATAAGCCTCTAGCCTTTGTGAATAAGGATTGAGTTCCTGGATGCTATTTAGGGCTATAGAATCCGGCATTCGTACTGCTTATAAAGTAAATAATAGGGAGTGCCCATAAATCTCTTCGTTGGATAACATTACAATTTTTGAAATATATGGTAACCAAGTTTTCCCTTTTTTTATCCGGGAATAGGAGAATATATATACTATTACACCAAAAAGAAAAGGGAGGTATGACATGGCTCACTTAAAAGCTTTGGCAATTAAAGGTGTTATGACCCTTGTTTTGCTATGGTTAGTATTAAGCTTAGGATTTAACTTTTCATTTCTAAATGTATTAACTATCACCATTGTTTTAGGAACTGTCGCTTATTTAAGCGGAGACCTTTATGTATATCCTAAAAAGGGTAACATGGTAGCGACAACTGCGGATTTTGGACTTACCTTTCTTGCCGTATGGCTGATAGGAATGGCATTTGGAATCACTACTGGAACTGCTGCTATAGCAGGGGTAGTAGCTGGGGTGGTTCTAGGTATGGGTGAATATATCTTTCACTTTTATATTAAGCGGAAAAACCTCGCAGCTAATGAGCAACTGCGTAGTGCTTACACCAACTAACATTTAATTTACATGTGTGTTTAAGGTGATGGACATCGGAATAAAATTTCTGGTGTCCATTTTTATACAGCAGATAACTCTTCTTTCTATGTTCGGTGTGTATTTTTAGCTTCTACAATTAATTTCGTATATTTTTTTAAACACCTTCCTGATTTACAGGGAGGTGTTTTTCCTACAATTTAATTACTTTCCATTAGTATATTGGGAAGGGACTGGGTGTTGTGCTGATGAAGGCTGTAATTACCACGAAGAAACAAAAATATGTAAGAAAGCTGGAGAGTGAAGCCCCAGCTTTTTGTGTCACTTTTCTAGTTGTAACATTCCTTTGAAGCTTTTGGCATACTGATCGGTAGCAATAATCGCATCAGCTACTTCATCCGCTGTTACTGAAAAGGCCTGATGGATAGTTTCTCCTTCGGCAGTCGCAGCTTCGGATACTTTGAGGATATCTTCTTTGGAAGCATTTTTTAGTTTGATATCTTCTAAAGTGATTGGTAAACCAAGGCTCGTATACAACGCCATATATTGTTCAATTTCTTCTTGAGGATGTTCTTCCAATGTTAATTGAACAAGAGTACCAAAGGCTACTTTCTCTCCATGTGTGAGATGGTGTATTTCACCTTCTAGTGCGGTAAAGCCGTTATGAATAGCGTGGGCAGCACCTAGTCCACCACTTTCGAATCCAAGCCCACTAAGCAGAGTGTTTGCTTCAATCACATTTTCTAAAGCAGGAGTTACCACCTGACGTTCATTCGATTGATAAGCGAGTAATGCATAATCAAAAAGTACTTTTTCACATTTCTCAGCTATTGCCTGTGCTGCCAGAGTCGTTTGTCCTCCTGCCATCGTGTTACCCTTGTGGTTCACCACACTCCTCACCTCTACGAAAGTAGCCAGTGCATCTGCAATACCGGAGGCTAATAACCGTGTCGGTGCTTCGGCAATGATTTTGGAATCTAACAACACCAGGTCTGGGTTCTTGTTATAAAAGCGATAGGATTCAAACACACCTTCTTCGGAGTACACCACGGAAAGTGCACTCGTAGGAGCGTCTGTAGAAGCAGTTGTGGGGACAATCACCGTAAAACCTTGGACCTCATCAGAAACTGCTTTTGCAGTATCTAATGTTTTACCACCACCGACACCGATAACGATTGATGCCTCAGCTTCTTTCGCAATATCAGTGATTCGGTCCATTTCTTTGGGAGATGCTTCCCCATTAAATACAACGTTTTTCGTATTAAAGTTTGCATCTTTTAAATAGGATACCACATCATCCCCTGCAATCTTCCAAACTGTTTCATCTGCAATAACAATAGCAGTCTCCCCAATGCCTTCTAAATGTTGTCCGATATTTTGAATGGCGTTTTTATCTTGAACATATTTTGCTGGGCTAATGTAAACGCGTTTCTTCATTCTGAACCCCTGCCTTTCATAATCTATTATACTTGTTTCCTACCCTTGGGATGAAGAATGTTAAACACATATGTAAGGTTTATAGGATACCTCTGGGAGTAACATCGCAGCCCTGATGGTGTTGCAGAGGTATAGATTTATGGGGAAAGGGTGAATCGTTTAGAACGCTATTGGGCTTATAGTTCGGTATTTTTCTCGACCTTATTGGTATAATCCGAGACTAAAAAAATCTTTCAAGCTGAAATATGTGACTTATCTAACTGGCGTCAAATTGTAATTTCTTTGAAATAATTAATGACCGAGGAGATATTACTAAATAGTTTTCAGGGCTGTTATATCGCGAATCGCATCAAGCTTGCACATAAAAGGAATTTTTTTCAACGGATTTACGTTTGAGAACAAAACGTACTTGTCTAATGATTAACAAACACCTTGAAAGGAGAGATAAAAATGAATGTCTTTGATATTAGTTCCTTTGTTCCCTTGGCGATTGGTTTTTTTGGACTTGGTACTGGTTATCTAATATGGGGAGGACAAGCCTTATTCGGAATCCCAAGTGGTGATGAAAGTGACAATAAAACTCTTGGAATCTGGGGAATATGGATGCCAGGGTTTATGCAGTTCATCACTGGCGTTTATATTATGATAGGGCTCACATGGTTTCAGGTTTTCACTAACAAACCCGCCCATTATATGGCTGGCTTAGCCTTTACTGCCTATGGAATTCATTGGTTTGCATTAGGCTTACGAAGATATAAAGGTTTAAAAGACACCGCAGATGGTTGGATGGCTATTGCATTCCTTATCATTTCATTGTTAGGAATGTGGGTATTCTTCGGCGTAGGAAACATAGCCGTTGCAATTTTATTCATCGGGCTCTCACTTATTTATTTGACAGAGATTCCAGCTCGCTTCGGAGGATCAACCGGCCTTGGAAAACTTGTTGGTACCTGGCAGCTGCTAACTGGTCTTTGGCTTATGTATCTAACTTGCGCCGTGACCCTTAACTATACTATAAGTGCAGGGTGGTGGATGTAGATAAAAGGTTCCTTATTATTAAGTGATTTATTTTGGAAATGAATCTTTCCCTTATTAAGAAGTAACCTTTGTTTCACTTTCGTAACCTTCACCATGATAAATGGATTAAACTTAAAATACGAAATTATGTTTAATATTGGTCAAAAAGGTAATTAATTCTATATAATCGTTTCATTTAGAAAGGTGGAATAACCATGAGCATCATCAAGGATTATATGAGCACTTCTCTTGCTACATGCAACCCTTCAGATAACTTAGCAACTCTTGCAAAACACATGAAAGAGGAAGATGTAGGCTTCATTCCCATTGTGGAAAATGACAAGTATGTCGGAGTGGTGACAGATCGAGATATCGTAGTCAGAGGGTTAGCCAAAGGGACAGCAGACAATATTCATGCCTCTGATATCATGACGGAGAAAGTAATTACCGGGTCTCCAGACATGGATGTAGAAGAAGCCGCACGCCTTATGCAGGAACACCAAATAAAACGATTAATGGTAGTAGAAAAAGACAGATTCAGCGGTGTAGTAAGCTTGGGCGATTTAGGTATAGAAGGCGCCGATGAAGTTGCAGCTGATATTGTAAGTGAACTTTCCAAAGGCAAAGGAAATAATTAAGGGCAAAAAGTTGCGTGACATGGAAACCATGGCACGCTTTTTTTTCTCTAATGTTAAATGGTTGTCCGTACGTACATATACTTAGCAATTTTTTATAATTACCTCAATATGTCCCCTAAATAAAGATGGACAAACAATGTCTTACACAATTGTTATATTTACTTATTAGCCCCTATAATAGCGCTTTCCTGGAATAATAGAAAGAAGAAATATTAAGATTTTTTTAAGTTCCTGAAATATCCCTTTAAATACTTTATAATATATAGTATTTTTAGGGTCACAAAGCACTTAACTTTAATGGGAAATCCCTATTCTTTTTAAGCTTGCAGGGAGGAGGGTACTATGTTGGTGCAAGTGCAATGGATCAACTATTGTAAAGAAAGTGAGCTCGATCGTCCTGAGTTATTCAAAAGAATCGATGATATCTATTTAGAAGATACGAAAGAGGAAAAGGAAATCATACAAGAAGAAGTTAAAAAAGAAATTTCAGAAGCTTTTGCATTATCATTGGAAGGTATACAGATTTTAGAGTGCCACGTCTTAAATAACTGAGTGCTTTATATATGGGAAAAGGATTCTTAATTAAAAGAAGAGACGGTTAAAAACCGTCTCTTTTTGACTCAATCCTCCAATGGGGGAATACCATGAACATAAGCTGGCGCTGGTTTCAGTTCTTGTTTTCCGCCATAAGCTTCAGGCTTTTTCACGTAGCCAAAATCCCCATTGCCATCCGGGGTTTTACCGGATGTCCAGTTTCCTTTTTTACTATGTTCCCCATCAGAAAAATTCAGAAAATCATAAGAAAAATCTGTTGCCTCCCAATCAGCGGGAACAGTAGCAGGAACAGTGGTCCCATACTTCTCTTCCAATTCCTTAATAGCAGCAATCCACTGATTTTGGTGCATGGTATCACGAGCTAATAAGAAGGAAAGCATTTCTTTTACGCCTTTGTCTTCCGTCATTTCATATAACCGTGCCACTTGTAACCTGCCTTGGGACTCTGCATTTAGATTAGCACGAAAATCGGATAATAAATTTCCGCTTGCTACGATATAACCAGCATTCCAAGGGACACCTGTACTGTTTTCCGGCATGGCCCCTAATCCGGAGACAATAGCGTGGTGAGGGTTCATTCCTCCCATGATTGCCCCGATTACCGGATCCTCGGAAGCTTTCTCTTGTTCATTAATGGGGGCATCGTCTAATAAACGTGCAATCATGGTTGCAATCATTTCCACATGCCCTAGTTCTTCCGTTCCTGTGTCCATAATTAAATCTTTATACTTTTCGTCACCTCTCGCATTCCAACCTTGGAACAAATACTGCATCGCAACAGAAATCTCTCCGAATTGTCCGCCTAAAATTTCTTGAAGCTTTTTGGCATAAACCGGATCAGGACGTTCTGGCTTCGCATGGAACTGTAATTCCTTTTGATGAAAAAACATTATCTCCCACCTCTTTGGATTATAATTGGAACTCTTGAAGGTTCTACTTGAACCTTACCCAAAAAATTCCTTTCAGAAACTAAGGGCTTTATTTACCTGTTACTGGTGGTATATTACTCCCTGTTTTATTAGAACTCTTTTTTTATTAGCGAAAACTGTATGTATAAATAATAAAAGAGAAGCACGGCTCGTTGATAGCACGTGCTTCTCTTACCTTTAGTCTTTTATTAAGATACTTTCACCCAGTGAGCAGCTTCATTGCTTGACGGGGAAGGAGGGAATTGCTCTCCTTCTTCTAGCTTAATTTCTGTATTATCATTTTCTGTAGAGCCACCACTGACAAGACTATCTACTTTGTAAGTTCCGTTCTCTTCTGCTTTTTCTCCCGTTTTGTAAGTCTTCTTATTGTTAGCCATTTTATTGCACCTCCAAAAGAAATTTAGAAAGTCCACTGCTTTCTATACTTATTTAGATTACCGATTTTCTTGTCTCTAAACAGAAATACCAAGAATTAACCTATTTGTTATAAAACTGTAAAATTTCATTTAGGGAATCTGTACCCGCACATCCTTATTCCTAAGGGGACAATAGTTAAGATGGATAAAGGATATATTCCGATGAATTTTTTACTATTAATTATTCCTTCCATCTACAGATAATCTAAAAAAGAAACATAAGTACACGGGGAAAGGGGATATAAAGTAAAAGGGAATTATCAACAATGAATATGTTTATTGAAGCTTTTTCCGTGGTAGGAACTGAATATAAGCTTAAAAGGAGGTTTTATCATGGCAAAAAATAATAACAATCGTAAGATGAGTGTAGAGGAAGCTGGCCAAAAAGGTGGAGAAAAAGTAAGCGAAAAATATAACCAGGAACACTTCGAGGAAATCGGTCAAAAAGGCGGAGAAAAGGTCAGCGACAAGTATGATCAGAAACACTTCGAAGAGATCGGAAAAAAAGGCGGGGAAACCGTCAGCGACAAGTATGATCAGAAACACTTCGAAGAGATCGGAAAAAAAGGCGGGGAAACCGTCAGCGATAAGTATGATCAGGAACACTTCGAAGAGATCGGAAAAAAAGGCGGGGAAACCGTCAGCGATAAATATGATCAGAAACACTTCGAAGAGATCGGAAAAAAAGGTGGCGAAACCACCAGTCAAGAAAAGGATAAAGAATTTTATCAGGAGATAGGCCAAAAAGGCGGCGAGACAACAAGTGAAAAGCATGGAGAAGAATTTTATGAAGACATCGGCCAAAAAGGCGGAAAAAACGCAAACCATAAGCGGTAAGGAACCAACAAGGCGGCCTATTCTGTTGAAAGAATAGGCCGCCAATTTTTTATGGATAAGTCTAGTTTATACAAAAGTAGGTGAAAATGTGCTCTTTAAAAAAGCCCCTGCAAAGTGGGAAGAGTTCAAAAAAAAATCTCCAAGAGAAAAATGGTTGGAATTGTATGGGAATCTATGGGTAACCCCTATTATTTATGGGTTTTTATCAATCCTACTTTTAGTTTTGGCGGTTACGTTGGACTTAACTACAGACTCAGGAAAGTTTATTCCGCCAGCTCTAACTATTGAATATCAACTGACTAGAACCATATTAAGTACGTTGACTGGGGGTATATTATCTCTGACAACTTTTACTTTTTATGGCGTTCTAGCGGCCTTAACTACCTTTTCTGTCCAATTTTCCCCACGGATCCTTCAAAATTTTATGAGGAATAAAATGACCCAGAGAACGCTTGGAATATTTATTGGAAGCTTTACTTATGTGTTGCTTTGTCTCTTCTTCCTTGATAAACAGAGCACTTTTTTCTTTATACCGGTGCTGGCAATCTTATTCACTATGCTGACAATGGCAACTTTCATTATCTTTGTTAACCATATTGTTAATTGGCTGCAGGTTACCAATATGACGGAAGATATGAAAGAAGAGTCTGCCATTGTTGCTAAGAATTTGTTAGTAAAGGAAATGGATGCCTACCGTGTAAAGAATAGTGCTTCCATAGAACACCAGGTGCCGGAGAATAGAGAGCAGGCCTGTTCCATCTACGTAGAAGAATCAGGCTATATTCAAACGATTGATTTCATAAATTTAATTAAAGAAGCGGAAAAAGATGATCTTATCATAGAGTTACATTATAAGGTAGGGAACTATGCGTTTGTATCCACCCCCTTACTGTCCTACTGGCCAAACGGGGCAAATTCCATCGATGAATCAAAATATTATTCCATGATCCGTATTGGAAAAAATCAAAACGAAGTACAGGACATAGAATTCAGTTTAAGCAAATTGGTGGAAGTAGCCATTCGGGCCATCGGAAGTAATGATCCGAAAACGGCTACTAGAACAATCTATCAAATTGGTGATTTGTTAATCAAAATTTCCCAGTTATCCTTTTTTACGCCTTATTTGGCAGATGAGGAGGGGAATTTACGCATCATTTTAGACAATCTTGAATTTAAGGATTATCTATACATTGGCTTATCCTCTATCCGTCATTACGCCCGAAAGAATGTTATTCTTACGGTGGAAATCTTAAAAGTATTACATGCCATCGCTAAAGTAAGAAAGAAGCATGACTGCACACCTGTTTGGGACTTCGCCGTATATACGACGCGTTCGTTAGAAATTAATTATATCCATAGCCTGGACCGGGAAAAACTTTATAACACCCTATTGGATATGGCAAAAACAACCGGACATGAAATGGAATATAATAAACTGGTTCGAAAAATGATGAGGACTATCACGGATGAAGATGATCGTAAGGAGATAGAAAGAAAAATTCCATTAGGATGTTATTAACGAGGCATTGTGAAATAAACGTAATAAATATAGAACTAGACTATGATTAAGAAAAAGTAAGATTAATGATATGAACCACTTTGACGGTGGAAGTTTCTATAAGCAACGTTCTAAGAAATGAAATGAATACCCAAGCCGGGACAAAAGGGAAACGAGGAAAAGGAAAGGGGTATTTCTTACAGAAAAGAAGTTTTGAAATGTAAAGCAGAGTTTATAGAGTCAAGGATAATATATCCATGGAGATATTTTGTAAATAAGTCTTCAACTTAAAATCGCTTTCTGAACATTCAATTCACAAAAAAATTAAAAATAGACAGAGTATTTTCAGTTATTGAAAGTGCTCTGTCTATTGTTTATATACTTATGTCAGTTTATCTTTTATTTATTACCTTTATCTTCAAGTTCCTTAGACTTTTGGACTAGGTATTGAAAATAACTTTCCAATTCTCGGATTTGCTCTGGCCCCATGGACTTCCATTTGTCTATATCAAAAAAAGCGGCGTCTTCAATTCCGTATTTATCCATTAGGTTATTCACTTCTTTAATTGAATCAAAATCACTATTTCCAGCATTATAATTTATTTTGTCTGATCTGCCTAAAAGATAATCTGTGGAAACGTCAAATAAATCAGCTATCTTATTCACAGTATCCAAAGGTGGAATTTTTGTACCCCTTTCATAAGCAGTGTAGGTAGTACGGGCAACTCCTATTTGCTTTGCAATATATTCTTGAGTCCACACAGGGTTCTCTTCTTTTTTTATTATTCGGCATTTTTGCAGCCTATCTGAAAATTTCATTTTTAACCACCAAACTTTTCCACTAAAATGCAGTGTGATATCTTTCATTATAAATGTTTCTGATAGTAACTTAAAGGTGAGATATTAAAATTTCAAATAAATATGATTGATATTATTGACAATGTTACCTAAGGGAACTAAAATGAGTTTTATAAAGTTCCTTAAAGGAACGTTAGGGGGTGTAAAAGGTGAGAATGTGGTTGAAAACACTAAGGCTTCAGAATAAATTCACTCAAAAACAGACTGCTCAAAGATCCAATATATCTAGAAGTTATTATACACATATAGAAGCTGGTGTTAAAAATCCAACAGTAGAAACAGCTAAAGATATAGCTTCGACTCTAGGTTTTGAATGGACAAATTTTTTTGAAGAACGATGTTCCTTAAAGGAACGTAAAAACTTAGAAAAGGAGATGTTGTAAATGTTTGAAGCCAAGCTGCAGCCAGAAGCTGATTTTAATAATAAGGTTTACGATATTTTTTATGATATTGCCAAAAAAGCACAAGAAGATGCGAGCAAGGAAACTGAATTGCCATATTTGTTGGACCGCACAAGCCTAGCTGAATATGTTTTCAATGTTAGCGTTCAGTCATTAGATGCTCATGTCTTGAAACGTGAAGACTTTCCAAAAGTGAAAGTTGGAGGACGTACACTTTATCCAAAAGACCTTGTGATTAGTTGGATAAGAGATCATGTTGAAGTGTCCGATCAAATAGCTCCCAAAAGAAATTTTGGGGTCATTTAATTCTATAAATTTATCTTAAATCAAACGTCTATAGATTACTGGTACAAATAAACTCAGAAGAGGTGAGCAGGATCAAAAAAAGTAAGTCAGCGCAGCTCATGAAGGAAATGAGAAGAAGTAAAGATAAGACACAGCAACAGTTATCAGTCGATATGTTTCAATCCAGGGAGTATATTTCCAAGCAAGAAAGTGGAGAAAGAAAGATTCCTCCGGTTACAACCAAATATTTTATTGAAAAATATAACAATCCATGGTTGGCATTAGAAACCGTTGATGAATATATTGGGTGGGGACTGACACGGTTAAACGGACCTGCGGCTAATAATGATAATTATTTTTTACAATTGATGGTAGAGAAGGAATTACAAGAAGCTATAGAAGTGATGACTAAAATTAAGTGGACAGATAGTTTATACACTGATCGCTCTGTGGAATTGCAGGGTATTCAAAAATCAGCAGAGTCACTAGCGAATGTTGTTCATTTTTCAACCGTATATTTAGCAGCGCTGTGTGATAACTATGGAATCAACTGGTTAAAGATTTGGAAAAAACATCATTCTGACTTAAAAGCAAAAGGCTATATTAATGAGTGAATTGATGGCCGGGAGAGAGGTGAAAGAATGCAGGGGTGGGTAAAGCTTCACCGAAAAATCCTCCATAGTGAAATTTTTGAAAATGAAAAGATGTTAAAGGTCTTTATTTACTGTGTTGCCAAATCCAGTCACAAAGTTACTGAGTCCAGAGTGGGTAGACAAAAGGTAGAGCTTGAACCTGGGCAATTCATATTTGGCAGAAAACAAGCTGCATCCGAATTGAATATGAATGCATCTACCGTCCGTGATTATATAAAAACATTAGAAGAAGACGGTGTAATCACGGTTGAATCCACCAACAAATATAGTGTTGTGACCGTTGAAAATTGGGCGTTCTATCAATCTAATGGTGAAGAATACGACAACAAAACAACAGCAGAAAAACATCAAGACGACAACTACTCGACATCAGAAGGACAGCAAAAAGACACATACAAGAATGAACGAGAACTTAAAGAAGTTAAGAATGTAAAAGAATTTATTACTACAACTACATCTGAACAAAATAGCGAGGCTGTTCAATTTTACCAAAACAATTTCGGAGTATTATCTCCTCATATTTCTAATGAAGTAGCTGGGTGGATAGCGGAGCTTGGGGATGAATTAACCATTGAGGCTATGAAACGTTCATTGGAACGAAATAAGATTTCGTGGGGATACGTGAATAGTATACTTCAATCCTGGCTAAATAAAGGAATTAAAACCATTGAACAAGCTGAAGAAGAAGAGGTTGAACATAGGGATAAAATTCACCGCAAGCGACAGTTTTCTAAAGGACCATCGAGTCAAGAAGTACTACCTGAATGG
This sequence comes from Thalassobacillus pellis, assembly GCF_016908295.1. Taxonomy (GTDB): domain Bacteria; phylum Bacillota; class Bacilli; order Bacillales; family Halobacillaceae; genus Thalassobacillus; species Thalassobacillus pellis. The sequence goes on along the minus strand of NZ_JAFBDO010000008.1, from coordinate 78,911 downwards.
TTTAAAAACCGTAACGAACAAAAACAACAAGAAAATAAAAAGCCAACCATTGATGATACGGCTCGGACGATTGAGTTAGGAATTAAGTTAAAAAGATCCAGGGAGAGTATTCTTGAAGCGATTCATAACAGATATGATCTTTCCGAAGAAGATCTTGATGCTATTCGGGAAGGGGAAAGCTCAGCTAAAGACATTTTATTAAGCAAATCAAATTTGAAAGTTGTAGGAGATTCATGACCTTTCTAAGGGAGGTGGTTATATGAAGATATCTCGTTTCGCCTTTTATGATATTTCCTCACAAGCAGATAATGTAAAAACCTTTGAAGGAAAAGTGTACAACGTTCATGGTCCTTGGGCGATAGATAGAAATGGTGCTGCTGAAAGGCTATCTAAAATCTATTATCGAATCCGAACTGTAAAGAACAAGCATTTTAGAACCATTGCAAAACGGAAAAATCCTATGAGTGAACTGAAATCCGTAAGGTGAAATATAACGATTTTAATACGTGCTTGAACAGCACTTATTGAACATTGAAAAGTACATATCTATGTTAGGAAAAGAAATGTCACGGTATTTTCCTAGCAGTCGATAAGCGTTCGGTGCGTGTAACGTGAAACGCATCTTGTGGCTCGGAAAAGCGTTGCGTCAATAATGGTTATACTCTTTAGGTGAGGTTAATACCAATGAAGCTCTGGAGAGTCTGACCTAGATGCATAAAGTTCTTCGTATATGCTAGAAACGATGTACGTTGCAGTGCATGATATAAATTAGATGTCGCTGCATAGGGTTGATTGTACCTAGCCATAAACAATCAAATTCATTCTATTCCTTTCCATTATGTGGTTTTTTGTTTGAGTAGGTGTTAGAATCGTTATACAAATCACTTGTGAAAGGATGATCTGATGAAAAGATATTGGGTCGGTGGTTTGGCTGGATTATTATTGGCCGTAATTCTTGTAGGTTGCGGAACTCAAGGAGCCACTGGCCAAGTCGAGTCTTTATCACCAGAGGAAATTAAAGATAAGATACAAAATAGTGAAGAAGCTTATATATTAGTTACGGATACTTCAGAGGAAGAGGAAAGAGAAGAATATATAAATTTAGTTGAAGATAACATTGAAGAGATCGATGTGCAGGAAATTAATGCTCAGAACCCAAAGATCCTGGACGGAGAAATAAAATTAAGTGAGATAGGGTTAGAAGGTAGTGAACTATTTCAATCACTTAGTTATTATGAAGATGGAAAACTACAGGAGCGAATTTCTTTAAGAGAGCAAAAATATGAAACTCTGAAAGATAGAAAACAAGCTATCCATCAATTTATAGATGAAACTTCATTTTAAAAGGAAGTGATCTTAATTAGATCGCTTCTTTTTTTATGTCAATTTTTTAAAGGGGGTGATTTTCGTGGGAGCTACGAATCGTGAACTAAAGCAATCTAAAGACTTAGTTCAAACTTTATTAACCATACAGGACCTTTCTTATAACAATTGGCTGCATAGCAAACACCAAGAGTATATTCAGGAAAACCAAGATGTAGTTATGAAATCTTTATTGCATTACAAAGGGATAAGTGAAGAGAAGGAAGATACAAACTTTTAAAGGAGCGAATAAACGATGAAATTAACCGACATTGTTCTTCTGTCAGCGATAAGTAACCTTCAAGCTACAGGGGCGTCTATCCTTACGGCAATGCAATTACTGGGAATTATTTCGGCAGCGATTGCTTTTGGAATTGGTGCCTACCACCTTATTTGGGGAGGTGTTCGAGGCCGTCAGAGTTCCATTGTATGGTTTATTGGTGGAGCTGTAGGACTTGTAGTGCTTATGGGAGCAACCGCCATTGCGGAGTACATTGACAGCCAGGTGGTCTTTTAAAGGGGTGATATAGAAATGCATGTGTTATTCACATCGAAAATATCTGGAGAGATTACTAGTTTTCAGCCTTATTCCTTCAAAGAAATTGTAGAAAAGACGGACAAACTAGATGCAAAATGGAAAAAGAAAAATGCAGAACCAATCTCTCTTGATTTTATGATTTTTAATGAAGAAGGAGATAAACTTTATAATGGCACATATGTTGTGGGGGCAAAAGAGACTACAAATATTTATAACCATATATGCCAAAAGCTCTTAAATCTACCATTAAAAGATCGTTATCAAGAAACAGAAAGAGACATATTTCTACAAAAATTAACATCTCATGTTCCACCTTCTTATCGAGTTGATATGAAAAAACAGTTGGAACAGAAAAAGACAGAAGCAAAAGGCTGGAATAAACTTAATAATCAAGAAAAGGCTATTGCCGGATCTCTCGCAGGTTTACTAGTAATTGCTGTAGTCGCATCCATTACGTTAACTATAGTATTTAACAGCCAAGCACAAACATTAAACAAAATGGAACATGAATTGATGGATTACAAAATAGTAAAGCGAATATACGAAACAGCATTGAATGGCGATACCGAAAAAGCTGTTAATCGTATGAAAGAACAAGAACATCTTAGCGAGTCTGAACAAAAGATATTGGTTCACCTTCTTATAGCGAATAAGAACTATGAAGAAGCTTTACAAAAGGTTGGGAAAGACAACGTTTCTTTAATAGCTGGGCAAGTGATGCAAATTCATGGATTAGAGGAACTGGAAAAGTTTCAAAAGTCGCATCCAAATCCTTTAGGAGATTTTAAAGTAGCGTACCACTCAGGAAATTACAAAGAAGCCATTGTTGTGGAAGATGTTCCTATGTCCACAGAAATTTATAAAGAAAAAGGATTCGCTTATTTACAGCTCGATCAAATTGAGGAAGCAAAGAAAATGGCCTCCGAAGCCAAAAGTGATCAGTTGAATCAAAAGATTAATCAATATAAAGAGCTTCAAGGAAAGTTGAATAAACTTCAGGAGCAAATAGAAATAGAGAAACAGTCCGAGAATAAAGACAAAAGTAAGATTGAATCGTTGAAGAAACAAAAAGCTAAGATTGAAAATCAATTAAATAACATTTAGGAGATGATGATTTTGAAGTCGGTCATCGCTACGAAGCAGGTGCTTATCCCAATGAGCATCTGTTTTTTTATAGCGACCATATGTGTAGCAACATTTATTTGGAATACAGGCCTTGCTATGTGGGATACCATTCAAACCTTTCCAAAGTTTGGCCAACCGTTAGTTATCAAATGGTCGTATTTCACGAACTTTCACATTAAGGAGCAGCCTTATTTTTATGGACTGGCAGCTTTAACTGGTCTTGTTGGTATTGCTCACATGCTCTATAAGCTTAGAAGTAACTTTAAACCAATTGGGACCGATGAAAAAGGTTCTCAGCGTTTTGCCACACGAAAAGAAATTAATCAGCAGTACAAGGCTATCCCTGACCGGAAGCAACGTTACACAGGTCAGGGAGGTCCTGTATTAGCTCGGAAGGGGGACAAAGCTTACATTGATCCCTCTCCTGTCAATAACTTAATTATAGGAACAACCCGAAGTGGAAAAGGACAAACGTATGTCATCCCTACAATTGATGCCTATTCCCGGGCAGAGAAACAGCCCTCTTTAGTCATCAATGATCCCAAAGGGGAACTGTTCGCCTCAAGTCGTGAAACCCTCGAAGATAGAGGATATGAGGTAGAAGTGCTAAATTTGATGAATCCCATGCAAAGCATGAGCTTTAACCTCTTAGAACTGGTTAAACAAGCGTATCAAGATGGTGATTATTCGACAGCTCAAACGTTATGCGAAACGATCACTCATATGCTTTATCACAATCCGCAAGCGAAGGAACCTATGTGGGATGATTCAGCTAAATCTCTTGTGAATGCTATGATACTTGCGATTACCGAGAAAAGTATTACAGAAGGAACTGAGGAAAAAATTACGATGTACACGGTGGCCAATATGTTATCTGAACTTGGAACAAAAAATGAAATAGATAAAAATGGCCAAGAGTATAATGCGCTGGATCAGTACTTTCAGGAGTTGCCTCAATCACATGTGGCCAAAGAACAATATGCAACGAGTAATTTTTCAAAAGGAAACACTAGATCAAGTATTTTTACAACGGCTATGAATGGCTTAACGAAGTTTACGATGAGTGAAACAGCCAAAATGACAGCGAAAAACTCTTTGGACCTGAAGAAAGTCGGTTTTGGGCAATTTATCAAAGGAAGAGGTACTCCATTTTCCAAGGTTTATGTTACATTCCCGAACGGAGTAACAGAGACGAATCAATCTGGGGAGAGTGGCACCTGGACCATTAATTTCTCATCTTCACTGAAGTCTGGGGATCGTCTAAAGGTCCAGCAGGATCAAGAGCCGTTATCTGCCAAACAAAAGCGAAAGCAAACGGATGATCAATCTTTTAGGCAGATGAGCGATCTGGAACTAGAAGTTGAAAAGATTGATAAGGAAACGGGTGAGGTTCAATTTTCCTCACCCTCTAATCAGGAGTTGGTGGTTGAACGGATTACTTCTTTTACGAAGCCGATAGCCGTTTTTATGGTTACGCCGGATTATGATACGTCCACTCACGCGATTCCATCTATTTTTGTGAGTCAGTTGTATTATGTACTATCCAAAAATGCAGCTATAGCGAAAGGACAGAAATGTTTGCGGGAAGTCGTCTTCATGCTAGATGAATTCGGGAATATGCACGCTATTGCTGATATGGATAATAAGATCACGGTTTGTTTAGGAAGGAATATCCGTTTTCACTTAGTCGTTCAATCCTATGCTCAATTAAAGGATCTTTACGGGGAAGACGGACAAGCAACTATCCGTGGTAATTGTGGTAATGAAATTTATATCCTGAGTGCCGATTATGACTCTGCCTCTTATTTTTCTTCTAAATTAGGGAAGAAAACGTTGCATACACACACACGATCAGGATCCACCTTGTCTCTGGATAAATCTAAGACAGAAAGTACAGAGGGGCGCGAGCTGCTAACGGCTAATGAGCTGCAGGAATTGGAAGAAGGGGATACGGTGGTGCGGCGTGTATTGATGAGACGGGATAAAAAAGGGCGAAAAATTCGAGCATTCCCTATCTACAATACAGGGAAGCACAGTATGAAATATGCGCACACTTATTTGAGTCAGGATTTTGATACAAGCCGGTCCATCACTGAAGAGGAAATCGACACTCCTCATCGTCACGTCACACCCAAGGAATTGGTGATAGATTTTTTTAATCCGCCGATTACAAATAGGAACAATGAGGAGCAAAACCAAATAGGAGATGGTCTGTATGAGGAGAATCCTGGTACAGAATCATGGTTGGAGAAAAGAGTCGAAGCATTTTTCGATAAAAGTACCCTTCATATTATTCAACATCAGATCGCTCCTCTGTTAGATCACAGCGAAGAGGAAATGAATCGAGAGCCTATGGAGGTTTTTCTATACAACCTTAAACTGCTGGGGGAGGGTCAGGAAATTAATCGACAAGTGTATGATCATATCCGTAAGCAGGTCGATAAATGGAAAGAACAACAGGGGGATTCTTCTAAAGAACAAACGGCTTAGGATTGATAAGAAGGGGGTGAAACAATGTCCGATGAAGAACTATTAGAAAAGCTGATAGAGTTCTCCGATGTCCTTTCCACGAACAACATCTTTATATCCGGATTACGGATCATGGGATGGGGCATTATAATATTTTTGAAAATGATTGTTGATGGTTTAGAAGGTATGGTGGACAACATATTGACATTAACGGATTTCTTTATGAGTGAGCCTGTGCAAGGTTTTCTCGAAACCATTCAGCCGGTTCTCTATATATTGCTAGCTATTTCATTGGCGATGATCGGTTTCCGGTTGATTTTCAATAAAGAAAGGAACAGGTCTGACATTCCTATGAACCTTTTCATTTCGATTATGACGATTTCTCTTTTAACGTTTGGCATGGGGCAGGTGAACGAATTTGCTGGGGATGCAGTAGAGGTTGCACAAGTCGAAACTGACTCCTTTACTACATCTGACAAAGTAATGACTGATTACATTACTGATATTACCATATATGATGAAACAGGCTGGGAAACTCCCGATGTTGAGGTGCAGCATCATATAAGTCCAAGCTCCATTGACAAGATATCTATAAATGAAACTGTTGACGATAGTTTTGACAAAGCAAATGGTGATAGCTTATCTCCCGAAAGTCAAAAAATTATAATGAATAAAGTAGGTTTAGAATCAAATGGAGAGGAAGGGCTTGTCTCTCTAGGAAAAGACGAATGGTACGACTTTTTACCGGAAAACTATTATCGGTGGCATGTTGAGTGGTTTACGGCAATCGTAACGCTCGGGGTTATGGCGTTTACGATGATTTTGATATCTATTAAGGTGGCCAAGCTTTGTTTTGAGCTTGGCTTTAATCATATTGTGGCGCTTATTATGGCCTATGCTGATATTTCTAATGGGCAACGGTTAAAAGCTGTAATAAAAAATATTGGCAGCATATTCGCTTCTATTATTATGATCTTCTTAAGTTTGCGTGTGTATATGTATTACACCACCTTTATTGGCGAGAATTTAGAAGGCATGGGATATTTAGTCGCTTTGGTTGCTGGAAGTTTGGCTGTTATTGATGGGCCAAATATTGTACAGAAGCTCTTTGGTATTGATGCTGGTCTGAAGAATGCTTGGCATGTTGCAATGGGAGGTTATCTTGCCTCTAAAACGATGGGTCCTCCGGCTAAGAAAGCTGCAGGTGCTATTGCGAGTGGAGGGACCAGTGCAGTCATGAATATGGGAGCTGGGGCAGCTGGTGCCGTTGCAGGAATTTCTAGGGTAAAAACAAAAAGGCAAACGCAACGTTCAGAATCACAGAAGCAAGAACCGAGTCCGATAGATTCTCCTCAAGCTGCTGATCAAACCCAAAATGGTCATTCAGGTGGTAATGGAGAGAAGAATGCTTTTAATAGTAAAGGAAAAAGCAACCCCACCAAAGGTGATAACAAGAAAGGAAATCCAGTTAACAATGACGTTTCAAGCTCTTTGAAAGTACCGAATGCACCGAACAATTCTAATGACTCTGCATTACAAAAAGAATCTGGAGATACTGGAGATATTCCAATGCCTAACCAATATCGCACAGAACAAAGAACAATGGGTCAATATTTAAAAGATCAAGCAAAGGAGCGAATTCGTAATAACAGCAGGATTCAGGGAACGAAGCGAACCTATGAGCTTTCACGGAATACCACGGAAAACTGGAAAAATAAAATGAAAAAACGCGGACAAGGGTCATGACTTTGTTCGCGTTTTTATTTTGAGAAAGGAGTCTTCATTTTGCAGTATAAAATCCCTTCTGAAATTGGAAGTGAGCTCAAGATTAATCAGCTGTTTTATCTCACTGATCTACTCGTTGTCTTAATACTTGGAGGATTGGGCTTTCTATTTCGTTATGCGGTTCACTCTTCCTTCATTTGGTATTACGGAATCTTTTGGGCTTTATTGATGGTTGCATGGTTGATCCGTCCAAAAACGAATCCGAAGCTTCGCATGGTAAAGGCACTGCTGTTAGCTGTTACCAGTGACCGTATAACTTATTGTGCCATCGATAAAGAAGAAAATGGGTTCACAAAGGAGGACTCTAAATGAAGAGGAATCACAAAGCGCCTCACTTCAAAGAAGAAGGATCAGAACAATTTGCGCTATTTGATGAACGAAAAACGGAAAGGCGAAAGGGAATCCGACATAAATCTAAAGCCCGAAAGAAAAGGAGAGAGATGGCTAAAGCATCTGTGGCAGATCTTATTCCTATTCGGAATATGACTGATGAAGGGTCTTTCGAACTGAAAAATAATCAGGGTTACATGGACGTCATGCAGCTGCAAAGTAAGGACATTTATTCTCCGTCCACGCAAGAAACAGAATATGACATTATGATGATGGCAAAGTTCTTTCAGTCCTACGCGCACGACATTAAAATCGTGTCTATGAATTTCCCCGTGGATATGCAAAGACAACTTAACGCGATTAATTATAAAATCACTCAGAACAAAACTCCATTATATGAAAAATTCTTACTCAAGAAACGAGATGAATTGCAGTTCCTAGAAACTCATCGGACAAACCGGGAGTTTTATTTGTATATTTACGCTGCAAGCCTGAAACAGCTTGCAGAATATCGTCAAAACTGTCAAAGGTATTTAGGCCGGGTAGCACCACTCATTAATCTACCTGAGGAGAAAAAGCTTGATTTAGTCCATAAACTTCACAATCAGAATACAAAATTAGAAAAAAGGGGGTAAATCATTGTGTTAAAAATGTTGAAACGGAAAACAGATGAAGAGAAAACAAGGAAAAAAGGATATAACCCTTATTTGCTCGCTCATATTCAACCACAGGGAGGCGTTAAGTTTCAGGAATCTTTTACTCGCAAAGGCGATGGTTATGAAACGTGCGTACACGTGTATTCATTTCCTAAGAACGTATCAGACTTTTGGTTAGAACCTATATTTAATATGGAAAACGTGATTACGACCATGGACATTGTATCCGATGATCGTTACAAAGTCCGCGAGGGTTTAAATAAAGGAATGGCAGAACAAAGCTCTCGGATCATAAATGAAAAAGACAATGCGGGCATTATTGAAGCCCAAAATAACTACGATGATTTACGTCAACTCTACAATCAGGTCTCTGAGGAGGGGGAAGTGATCAAGCGTGTGCATTTAAGGCACTATGTCAGCGCACCTACAAAACTTGAATTAGAGGATAAGGTCAAAAATGTTCTCTCCACCTTACAAGATGAAAACTTTCGAGGATCTATTTTCTTAAATGAACAGGAGTATGAATGGCAGTCCCTATTAGCTAATTACACGGAACAGTCAAAATATCGAAACAAGAGGGAAGGCCAGCCGGTTCCAGCGTTAGGATTAGCTGGCGGTTTTCCTTTTCATTTTACTAGTTTAAATGATCCCTCTGGTACGTTTTATGGCACGACATTAACAGGAGGAAATGTTGTCTTCGATCTTTTTCATCGTGACCGTCAACGTAAAAGCTATAACGGTGTGATGGTCGGGGCTATGGGAGCCGGTAAATCTACGACTCTCAAAAAAATAATGCTAGACAATGCGATCAAAGGATATAAAGTTCGAACCTTTGACGTAACGGGGGAATTTGCCGAATTAACAGAAGCTTTAGGTGGAAAACAAATTGCCTTAGATGGGTCTGATGGTGTGATTAATCCTCTTCAGGTCTATCGAACGGCTGAGGATGAAACCACATCTTTTACGCAACATTTATCTAAATTAACGATATTTTATAAGTTTTTAGCTCCAGAAGCCAAAGATAGTGAGCTGAAAGAATATGAGAATCTATTACGAAAACTCTACGAAAGAACGGGGCTGTGGAAGGACAAAGAAGAAACAAATATAACGCAACGTCCGGTCGAAGACTATCCGATATTCACAGATTTCCTTACGTTTATAGAAGAGGAACTATATGAAGATATCCATGAAGGGAAGCAATGGGAGAAGGTCAGCCAAGAAAGAAAACAACGCCTGGAAAGTATCGAATTAAATATACGAAATATTGTAGAAACCTATGCTCACCTGTTCAATGGCGTATCAACCATTGAACATTTTAATGACCAGCAAGTTGTCACATTTACGCTGCGAGGGTTGTCTCAAATGCGAGCAGAGGTATTTCAAGCCCAACTTTTTAATGTCTTAAATCTACTATGGGATTCCATGTTAACGAATGGGGCTCCTCAATTTAAAGCCTTTGATCGAGGGAAGCTAGCCTTTGAAGATGCCGTTCGCTATTTAATTTTAATGGACGAGGCTCATCACATTATTAATACCAAGAAGAAAAGTGAAAGTGCGCTTGATTTCCTTACCAAATTTAGTCGGGAAGCTCGAAAATACTTTGGAAGTCTGCTCTATGCCAGTCATACCATTCGTGACTTTGTTCCAGAAGGATCGGATCAAAGCATGGTAGAAGAAATTAAGAAGCTCTTTGAACTCACCCAATATAAAATCATCATGCAGCAAGACAGCAACAACTTAGAAATGATGCAGCAAATTTTCACCGGACAATTGAGTCAAAGTGAGCTAGAGGATATCCCCTATCTTCAAACCGGGGAAACCATGTTAAGTATCCGCGCTGTAGATAATATACGCTTTAAAGTGGAGGTCTCCGATGAAGAGTTAGCCCTGTTTGGTGGAGGTGCATAAGTATGCCTTGGTCCTTAGTAGTTGGACTAGTACCACGCAAGGTTTGGCTGTGGCTTATGGGAGTCATTCTTGTTCTTTGTTTCCTTCTAATGGTTTTGTTTACTTCAGCAATTACGACGTTAATTGGCTTTCAAAAGAATAACTCGAATGAGAACGTCGAGTCGGTTCAATTGGTGAACGGAAAAGCACAAATCTCGAAAGCTCTAGAGCAATATCGTCCGTTATTCGAGAAGTACGCAGCTAAATATGGAGTGTCTGAGTACGTGGAACTTTTGTTAGCTAAAACCATGCAAGAGTCAGGCGGGCGGCTTGCAGATGTGATGCAGGCTAGTGAATCATTGGGCCTTCCTCCGAACACCATTCAAGACCCAGAAAGAAGTATTAAAGTGGGCATTCGATACTTCGCGAATATGTTAGAAAAAGCTGGTGGAGATGTCAAAGTGGCGATCCAAGCCTACAACTTTGGGGGAGGGTTTATTGACTATGCCAACAAGTATAACAACGGAGAATACAGCAAGGAAATAGCCATTGAATTCTCTCGAATGAAATATCAGGAATTGAAGCATACAGGGATGTATTCCTGCATTCGACCAGAGGCAACAGCAACTGGCGCATGCTATGGGGATATAGGGTATGTGGAAGCCGTGCTGAGTTACCTTGAAGGTGGTACGGTTAATGCTGATGCCCAGCCAACAGGCGAGTGGATAATGCCCATTGGAGGAGCTCTTACGCAGACATCGGACTATGGGATGCGTTCGGATCCTTTTGATGGAAGTCCTGCTATGCATCGAGGCATTGACTTTGTATGCACGAATGCTGTTACCCCTATTCAGAGTGTCGATAATGGTGAAGTTGTTGAGGTGGAAAGAAGCAACTCAGGGTACGGAAAAAACGTTCTTGTTAAACATGAAGAGGGACTATATAGTCACTATGCTCATTTGTATGCGATAAGTGTACAAAACGGAGAGGTTCTACAAAGAGGGGACGAAATCGGCAAGTGTGGCACAACAGGAGACTCCACAGGTCCTCATTTACACTTCGAAGTGATGACTACGAAACACTATGGATCAGATGTAAACCCTGCTCCTTATCTTGGGCTATAGGAGAGGTGATTATGAATGAATAAGCGAACGCTTTTTAGCCTGTTTCTGACATTACTCATTACGATTACAGCGTTTAATGTGTACGTTCAATACACAAGTTCAAACGATAAACTTCAGGCAGAAATAAAACATCTTAAACAGGAAAATCAGCAGGTGATAAAGGAAAGGAATTCTTTAAAACAGACTGTGAATGAACAGGATCCCTCGACGATTCAGAAACATCATGAAGCTATAGTAGACCAAGTTAATCTTTTTATTAAGACGGCTTTCGTGCACAAAAAAGAAACTTATCAGGAACAAAAAAGGAAAGCAAAGTCGATTATGAGCAAGGAGTTAGTGAACACGTTTTTTACTACAGAAATTTATAAAGGAGATACACAAACCAGTGTGGATAATGTTGAAGTGTTTATTAAAACAGGGAATCTATCAAACAATCATGCGACAGTATTAGTCAGGCTAACTCATACGCTGTATTCTCTAAATAGTGACCAAAAGCAGATCTCTCCTGTGTTTCTGGAGTTAAGCGTTCAGTTTCAGGATGACCATTGGGTGGTCACGGATTTTAAGGATGTGAGAAAGGAGAGAACCGGATGAAACGACAAGCGAAAATGATTACAGAACACACCTCAAAAAAATATTTATTTGGAGTAAGCGTCATGGCTATGGCGCTTCTTTTTTTCTTATTTTCCGGCTTTTTGTTTGGAGGTGAAAGTCGCTCGAAAGTTCAACAAACACCACTCGATGAGCCTTTAAACTTACGCGGTGCCGGGAATTTAGAAGTTGAAAATTGGGTCTACAATCCATCAATGAAACTTATGGTCGTCACTTTGAATATTGATACATCCACTTCCTTACTCCATGATAAATTGAGCTTTGCTGCTCAAGAGAAAGAACATCCGAGAAGGAAGATTCCCACCACCGTGGAGTACCAAAATGATGGTCGCTATGTCATTAGTATCCAACAGGTAAGCCCTTCTTTTGACGTGATGGCATTAGACATAAAAAAGGAAGAAACAAACAGGCTTACGTTAAAAGAAGATGAATTACATTCACCGAAAGGAGGTGAGGAAAGCAATGAGTTGGCACGGATTTATACCGACCAGACTAAAGTCAAAACGGATCCCAACCTAAGTATAAAAACAACGCTAGAATATGAACTTGCTGCCCTATCCCATGACGTTAAAGAAACGAAAGAAACAATAAAAGACAAGGAGAAAAGCATCCTATCTATTGATAAGCGTTTAGAGGAAATGGACCAAAAAATTGTTGAATTAGAGTCAGAGCGTCTTTATGAAACGAAGGAGGAAAAAGAACAAACCAATGCACAAATCCGCGAACTGACAAATGAAAAAGAACGACTTCGCCGAGATGTTTTAGAATACGAAACGGCCATTAATACTCTTCAAGAAAAGCTCCAATTATTAAAAGAAAAGCAACGGATGATTTCAAGTTAATTGTAGATATTGGAGAGAAAGTGTCAACACATGAGGCGCACACCTCCTGTGCAGGGACCACACATCAGGTAAATGACCGAATAAACGTTCCTGTTTTGGCCGCACAGCGACCGCACATCTGGAGATTTTCTTGTTCCCTCGTTTTGCCCGGCTCTGCCGGGATTCACACGCCAAGTGGGAACAAAAACCCCTTATGCTCTTCTCTTTATTCACTAGTTTTAGAGACTTTATCAAAAGGAGTGATTGTAATGGAAATAAGAATTCGTTATATGGATCCGAAAACCGTTCAACGAATTGATGAACTTGCGGAAGAAAAAGGGTTAAGTCGGCAAGAGTTTTTACATGCTCAGTTGCAACAGTTAGCTGTCTTTCGAGAAGAGAACAATCGTGAACAAAGACTGCAGCAGTTAGTCGATCGAAACATCCAAACGATGGCTCATTGTTATACAGCAATTCGAGAAATGAATGAGTTCTTACATTTTGATGAACCAGGTGAGGAGTATGAATGAAACTGTGACTCCGGGAGTAGTCTTAAAAACAAAATTTGTGACAGCCAATAAAAAAGGATTCCAAGATTATGTACAGTACGTCGATCGTGAAGAAGCAAAAGGAAAAGGGGAAGTTCATCGGTCCATGTTTAGTTTATATAATCACTATATGGACGATCCGGATAAAACATCTGCCTTGTTTACTCAGCAGTCGGATCGTTTATCGGTGGAAGGAAAACAGGGCATTAAATCATTGTTTGAGCAGGCTCAAAAGAAGAATAGTATCATGTGGCAAGATGTTATTACATTTGATAATGATTGGCTTCAAAATCGAGGCGTTTATGATTCAAAAACGCACACCTTAGATGAAGATACTTTGAAGCAAGTGACAAGAAAATCCATGCAGGCGATGATGAAAAAAGAAGGGTTACAAGAAAGCGCTATCTGGTCGGCGGCGATCCACTATAACACCGATAACATTCATATTCATGTAGCGACGGTCGAACCAAATCCAACTCGGGATCGTGGAAAGCGAAAACCGAAAACGTTAGACGCGATGAAAAGTGAAGTGGTCAATGGATTGTTAGATCGAACCCAAGAACGAAATCAAATAAACGCTTTGATTCGTGAACACATGGTGAATCGGAAGAAAGATAATAGCAGCATGAAATGGAGCAATCGGGAGATGAAACCTTTGTTCCTGGAAGTGTATAATCACTTACCTAAGGATAAGCGACAGTGGCACTATGGCTATCAAACGTTGAATCCTCTTCGACCAAAGATTGATGAATTAACGACAAGGTATTTAGATAAGAATCATGGCAAAGATATGAAGCAGCTGCATGATAAATTGGATCAAGAAGTGAACGAATTAAAACGTGCTTATGGGGATGGACCTAAAGATAAGAAGCGATATCAACATTACAAACAAAACAAGTTGGATGATCTCTATAAACGAATGGGCAATGCTTTCTTGCAAGAAATGAAACGGTACGATCACCAGCAGTATCCTAGACAAACCACACACACGAATGCCCCTTATAAATCCATGCCTTCAGGTATTCAATTACAACGTTCTTTGAGAAGCATTCAACGTTCGATGGGGCAAACCTATGACCAGTTTATCAATGACTTGGATCATCAGAAATTGGAACGAGAAATCGAAAGGGAAAGGTAGGGGAAATGTATGAGACGACGTCAAAATGTCACGCTGCATGAAGAAACGATAGCGTTAATCAACGAGTATCAGGAAAAGCATCATATTCGTTATCCTGGTGAAGCTTTAGACCGTATGATTGAGGAATGGGAAGTTCAGCAATCGAAGGACCATTCTCAAGAATACCTCTTGAGTTTGATGGCCCATCGATTTCAAGAAGTGTTTTCAGAAGAGATGAAACGGTTACGGTTAGCAGCAAATCAAAGTGATAAAAATACGCAGATACTTCTGGAATTAATGAATGGTTTTGCAATGGATCAAAACTTAGAAAGCTGTGTTACGACACCGATCTTCGAGAGCCAAGCGATGAAGGATGCGAGACAAGCAGTAGAAGAAAGAATCAGTAATCAGCGTCAGAAGAGAATAAGCGCAACATAGACACAATTAGCATCAATCTAATAGTATTCTTGAGGAATTATCAATTAAGGAGATGAACGGATGTTCTTGTTTAGCAGCAATTATGAGGTAGGCGTATTCAAGCGTTTAAGCGATAATAACGAGCTTATAATGGAAGTGGGCCAAGAGGAATATAGCCTGACATTGAATGATAAAGAAATGGTCGATCTTGAGCAGCATTTAATGAATCAAGAAAACTTGCTCATTCCTTTTAATAAATCAACAAAGGAACTGATTCTGGATACCCAACCAAACTACGATGAAGAGGAAATGGAAGAGCTCATGAACATCAGTGAGGGAGCTGAATGTCATGGCGAAGACTAAACGATCTTATAAGAGGAAATCGCCTGAAAAGGTGAAAGAAGAGATTAATCATTTGACGGAAGGCATGGAGAAGAGCATTTCCAATCACTTTCATTCTCCTGAACAAATGAAGGAGTATCTAAACTTTATGGGGAAGTTCCACCGATATTCCCCACGCAATACAGCGTTAATCGATTCCCAGTTTCCAGGTGCTGAAGCTGTAGGTTCCTACGCATTCTGGAAAGAAAAAGGATTTTCCGTAAACAAAGGAGAGAAAAGTTTAAAAATTCTCGTGCCCAATCGATTAAGTCAGCAATTTCAAAATGAAGAGGGTGAATGGAAACCTTTAAAGTATGCGACGAAAAAAGAAAAGCAATTAGTTAAAGACGGTCAACTCGACAAACGAGATGGCCGTCTTGTTTATTCTACAGGAAGTGTATTCGATGTTTCGCAAACATCAGCTACTCAAAAAGATATACCCCAGATCTTTCCTAACAAATGGATAGATGGAAAGGTTGAAAACTATAGTCAGCTTCGAAAAGGGATGGAGGCTATAGCCGAGAAAAATAACATTCGAATTGTAGAGCCTTATGAAGAATTAGGGGCAGCCAAAGGAGTGAGCTATACCGGCCGAGGAGAAGTGGCCTTAAATCCGCGTAACTCGGAGCGTCAGGACACAAAGACGCTGTTACATGAACTAACTCATGCCAAGCTTCATGCAAAGGAAGACATGAATGACTACACTAAACCAGAGAAAGAATTTCAAGCAGAAATGACAGCTTATACCGTTGCATCTTATTTCAACATTGATACCAGTGACTACTCATTGGATTATCTGCACCACTGGACCAAGGATCATGAATTTAAAGACCATGAAAAGCTATTACAAGAAGTTCAGTCAACAGCTAAAGAATTCATTATGACCATTGAAAAATCAATGGAACAAGAAAAGGAAGGGGAGAAAAGTATGGATGCTAAAGAACAAAATAATGAGGTAGAAGAGGAGAATCAAGAAAGGGAGAAGTTACCTTCAGAAAAACTTCGGGATATGTACAGAAGCCAAGTGAGCAAGTCTGAGAGGGATAGCGGACCATTTAGTAAGGAAGAAAAGCCAAAAGAGGAGTATTCCCACCAAGATTTCAAAGATGCTTATAAAAAGGAGCTCATGAACTTTATTGAACCAACCGTCGGAAAAGAATTAGATAAAGAAGAAAGCACTGACAGGCAAGAACGTTTAAATAAGATGCGTGATTTTCAAGAGAATCATAGTAAAGAAGAAGTTTATCAACTCAAAAAGGAATCTCTTCAAGAATTGAAAGAACTGCCATTAACGGATCGCGGAGAGCAACGACTATCGCAAATTGAAAGTAAGTTGGATCGAGAGTTCCATGAGGAGAAAGAAAAAGAAAGCACCACTTTGGAAATGAAGAATGGAAAGGGGAGTAAGGAGGCTTTTCAGGAGAAGGAAAATCAAAAAGAAAAGATAGAGGTTGAACGCTAGGCAGGGAGGTTTCTCCCTGTCTTTTTTTATATCAAAATTTAGAGAGGAGGAAGTGCTGCATGGCCAAACATGTATGCGCGGACCAAGTGGAGGTTGCTCGTAATGTAGATCTCATAGATTATCTTCAACGTAAAGGAGAGCCTTTGAAAAGAGAGGGAAGATACTACCGACATCAAGTGCATGACAGCTTAGTAATTAAAGACCAAATGTATGCATGGAACTCCAGAGACGAAAAAGGAGCTGGAGTCATAAACTTTGCCAAGATGTTTTATGGGATGAGCTTCCCGGAAGCTGTTCTCGATCTGAATGCGCAAGGTTACAGAGTCAAGGATAACGTACAAGAGCAAAAGCCTAAGGAGCCTTATCAATATCCTTCTCATTATGAAGTGAACAATAAGACAAAAGCTAAAGATTATCTTACGAAAGAACGGAAGATTCATCCTAGGATTGTTAATTGGCTTGATAATAAAGATTTAATAGCGCAGGATAAGCTCGGGAATGTAGTGTTTAAGTGGAAGCAGCAAGGAGAGGTGGTAGGTGCAGATCGACAAGGTACTTCTTCGATGAAAGATGGTCGTATGTTTAAAGGTATTGATAGAAACAGCCATGGTTCGAGTGGTTTTTCCGTTGATATCGGTAAGCCGAATTCTATTTATCTTTTTGAGAGTCCCATTGATGCACTTTCTTATTGGAGTATTAAGAAAGAAAAGCTACAAGATACTCGCTTAGTTTCCATGTCTGGACTAAAGCGTCAGACCATGATTGATGAAATAAAACGGATGGGGAAGGAAGGCCATAAGGTGAATCACATAACTTTCTGTACGGATAATGATAAGGCTGGACGTGAGTTTGGTGAGAAATACCATGAGTTGTTACCTAGTAATTTATCTAGAATCGATTTCCCTATCAACAATGATTGGAATATAGACCTTATAAAGGTTAATAGGGTAAGAACTCATGATGACCATAAGTCTAGAGGATATAATGGGGGGTAATCTTATTTTTGGATATCAATAGAGCGATAGGCAAATATTATGTGCAGTGTTTTTTAAATTTGTATGATACCATAATTATGTTGAACAAGTATGTACTGATGGAGTAGTGTATGCTATGTCAGTCCAATATAATAGGTTTTTACTTGTATTTTTCATAATGGTATATCCATTAAAATAATAATTGAAAATAGTAAATTTTATATCATTTATATTTAAACCGGGGGTATAAGAATGAGTACTCAATTAAGTAAGTTTATTAAAACTTTAGAAGAAATGTTTCAATTTGACCAATCCGATCTTGATTTTGGTACATATCGTATCATGAACCAAAAACGTGAAGAGATTACACGTTTTTTTAACTACCAATTAGTACCACAGGTTAAACAAGCTTTTGAGAAATATAGAGATGCAGACATTAATACTTTAAAACAAGAAATGAGAAGACTGGAGCAACAATTATCAGATATGGGTGTGGCTAAAGAGAGCTCCGAAAAGTATCAATCCCTTAACGAAAGAGTGAATAAAGGAATTGATATTTCTTCTTTAGAGAATGAGGTTTATTCGGATTTGGCAAATTTTTTCAAGCGTTATTATCACGAAGGTGATTTCCTTTCATTACGTCGTTTTAAAAAAGATGTTTATGCTATTCCATATGAAGGTGAAGAAGTTAAGCTTCATTGGGCAAATGCAGATCAGTATTATGTGAAATCATCTGAATATTTTCGTGATTATGCATTCAAGCTACCTTCTGGTAAAAAGGTGCATTTTAAAATAATTGAAGCTGAAACTGAACGAAATAACAACAAAGCCCAAAAAGATAATGAGCGACATTTCATATTAGTGCAAGATTTCCCCGTTATTGAAGAAAATGGAGAGCTCTATATTAGGTTTGAGTACAAACCAGATGAAAAAAGAAGAAGACGAGAGAAAATAAACTTAGATACAATTGATCAAATTTTTAATTCTAGTGGATATTATGAATGGGTTAATGAATTAAAAGAGTTGTCTCCAACAGAAAAGAACCCACAACGTACTTTGTTGGAAAAACACTTGAACGATTACACAGCCAGAAATACATTTGATTATTTTATCCATAAAGATTTAGGGGCATTTTTAAGAAGAGAATTAGACTTTTACATTAAAAATGAGATTATGCACTTAGATGACATAGATACAGATAATGAGAAGCGATTTGAACAGTATCTTTCCAAAGTGAAAGTTATAAAGTCAATCGGTGGAAAAATTATAAGTTTTCTTGCACAAATTGAGGACTTTCAAAAAAAACTGTGGCTTAAGAAGAAATTTGTTGTAGAGACAAACTACTGTATTACACTAGACAAAGTTCCAGAGGAATTTTATGTGGAAATTATTAATAATAAAGATCAAGTTGATGAATGGATAAGGTTGTTTTCTATAGATGAAATTGTTGGTGATTTAACGTCAGTTGGCTATAGTGAGCCATTAACAATAGAATTCTTAAAGAATAACCAATATTTAATGATAGATACCAAATTCTACGAAAAATCGTTTAAATATAAGCTTTTAAGTCACTACAATAATCTAGATAGTCACATTGATGGCACTCTTATTCATAGTGAAAATTTCCAAGCAATGAATTTGATTCATGAGAAGTATAATAAACAGATTAAGTGTATATATGTCGACCCACCTTTTAATACTTCAGCCTCTGAAATAATATATAAGAATAGTTACAAACATTCTTCATGGCTTTCTATGATATACGACCGAGTGAAATTCGGTAAGAGCTTGCTAAGTGACAATGGTGTATTTGAAATAGCAATTGACGATGCAGAATTCTTTAGGCTTCAAGGGGTAATGAATCAAATTTTCAAAGATGAAAACCATATTTCTAATATTGCAATTATGCATAATCCTAAAGGAAGAGAACAGGCTTTTGTATCAGATGCCCATGAATATACTCTACTCTATGCAAATAATAGGGATAAAATATCTTTGAACCGGTTAAAACTTTCAGATGAAGAGTTAAAGGATAAGTATCCAAAGGGAGGAAAAGGTGAAAAAAGATATAGAGAGCTTCCGCTAAGGAGAAGGGGGACAGCGCCTTTTCGAGAGGATCGTCCATATATGTATTTTCCTTTTATTTACAACCCTATAGATGATCATGTTTCAATAATTGATCGTGATGAATATGAAAAAATCTATGATGGTAGTAATTTTGATGATGACTATATTGAGGATTTAATTGCTAAATATAAAAAGGATGGATTAGATTTGATCTTTCCTATACGTCAAGATGGGAGACTAGGTAGATGGCGTTGGGGTTACGATAGATGTAAAGAGGGATGTGAAAAAGATATTTTCTTTGTGACAGGTAATGAAGCACCTACGATTTACCATAAAGACTTTGCTAATAATACTGTCTTACCTAAATCACTATGGTATGGAGAACGGTTTGATGCTTCCACAAAAGGCACAAATATATTAAAGAATATCATACCAGGAAATGAATTTGATTATCCTAAAAGCATATTCGCAGTAGAGGATTTTATCCAAATTGGTGCTTCTTCAGATGACTTAGTTTTAGATTTTTTTGCAGGATCTGGTACTACAGGTCACGCGGTAATAAATCTAAACAGAGAAGATAGTGGTAATAGAAAGTACATTCTTGTTGAAATGGGAGAATACTTCGATTCAGTAACAAAACCTAGAATTCAAAAAGTGGT
Organism: Thalassobacillus pellis; assembly: GCF_016908295.1. Lineage (GTDB taxonomy): Bacteria > Bacillota > Bacilli > Bacillales > Halobacillaceae > Thalassobacillus > Thalassobacillus pellis. The sequence continues at coordinate 58,577 of NZ_JAFBDO010000008.1, read as the reverse complement.
ATATTCCAAGGATTGGAAGAATGGTAAACCTGTATCACGCCTAGGATCTAGTCACATGTTTAAGTACATACGGTTAGAATCATATGAAGACTCTCTAAATAATATTGAATTGCAGCGAACTTCACAGCAAGAATTGGCACTTCAAAATAATATGCACGAAGGTGCAAAAGAAGATTATTTTCTATCTTATATGTTAGATGTGGAGTCTGAGGGTAGTGCGACATTAATAGATATTGATGAGTTCAAAGATCCATTTAACTATAAATTGCAGATAAGCAATGGTTTAGAGAGTAAGACACAACCTATTGACTTAATTGAGACTTTTAATTATCTACTTGGCTTAAATATTAATCAAATCGATTATAAGAGAGGTTTTCAAGTGATAGATGGTTATTTGAATTCGGGAGAAAAAGCATTGGTTATATGGCGAAATTTGCTGGAATCTGAAAATGAAGACTTAGAAGTTTTTTTCGAAGAGGAAGGCTATGGTTCACTTAACTCCAACATTGATAAAATATATGTTAATGGAGATAACAATTTAGAAACTCTTAAATCAGAAAAGGATAATTGGAAAGTAATTCTCATTGAAAAAGAATTTAAACGGTTAATGTTTGATAGTCAAGATGTATAGGGGGTGATGAAAAGTGAATGTATCAAAAAGAACTTCTTCAAAGAAGGCGTATATTAGTAACCAACTAATCCTTAATAAATATATGCTAGATCTTTTTGGAGCGAAAGACTTCGAAGATCTAACAAAGGATATGAAAGATTCCTCATTAGAAGAATTAGATATAGATAACGTTTCGCGCTTCTATAAGCACATTGCTTCACGCTTGTCTGATAACAAGTATCTAACAAGAGAGATGCTAAGACAATATGATGAAAATATAGTTCGCTTTACCTTTGAAATAAGCGAAAAGCGAGAGAAGCAAATTAAGTGGAAATACTTTCAATATCTCTCTCTGCTTTTTACAGAAGTATATTTAGATAAGTATTTCAACCAGCAAGAACAACTTCTTGAAGATTTAAATGACACATTAAACATGGTAAATAAAGATTTACCTAAAAAGGATCAAATATCCTTTTACAAAATAGAGGATTTAAAAAAGCTTGCATTTTGGAATGCGACAGGTTCAGGGAAAACCTTGATAATGCATGTTAATATAAAACAATATCTACATTATTTTCACAAAAACTATAGGCAAAGTGAGTTAGAGCATATTATTCTACTCACTCCTAGTGAAGACTTGTCAAAACAACATGTTCGAGAGTTTGAACTCTCAGGTCTTCAATCCTCATTATTTAACAAAAATCAAAATGGTTTATTTAGAGGGAAAGAGATTTCTGTTATTGACATTCATAAATTAAAGGATGATATGGGAGAAAAAACTGTTGCTATTAGCTCATTTGAAGGAAAGAATCTAGTATTAGTTGACGAAGGTCATCGTGGTTCTAGCGGTGATGAGTGGAAGAGAAAGCGACAAGAGTTAAGCGAAAATGGATTTGCTTTTGAGTATTCAGCTACTTTTGGTCAAGCCGTTGCAAAGAAGAAACAACTTATTGATGAATATTCTAAGTGTATTTTGTTTGATTATTCATATCGTTATTTTCATGCGGATGGTTATGGAAAGGAATATCAAATTTTAAACTTAGAAGACGAGAGCAATGAAAACGTTCGACAATTATATTTAACAGCTTGCTTAATGTCTTTTTATCAACAGCTAAAAATATACTATGACAATGAATTATCTTATAAGCCTTTCTTAATAGAAAAGCCGTTGTGGGTCTTTGTTGGAGGCAGTGTAAACGCAGTTCGTACACAAAAAGGCAAAAAAGTATCGGACGTTACAGATGTTCTTTTATTTATTGCACGTTTTATTAAAGAAGATAATGAAAGTACAAGGTATATTCAATTTTTACTTAGTGGTAAACCAGGTTTGCTTGATGGTAAAGGCCAGGAAATATTCAGAAATTCTTTTCCTTACTTATCTTCCCTAGAGATGTCTTCAAAAGAAATATACGAAGACGTATTGAAAGTGTTATTTAACTCCAAAGTTGCTAAAGCCACTTTAAAAGTAGAAAAATTAAAAGGACAAGATAGTGAATTAGCACTTAGACTTGGAGATAGTACGCCGTTTGGTGTAATTAATGTAGGTGATGCTTCTCAATTATGGAAGTTATGTGAGGATTATCCTGAGCTAATAGCTACTGAAAGGGATTTTGCTGAATCATATTTTCACACCATTAATAATAAATTATCAACAATAAATTTACTTATTGGTTCTAAGAAGTTTACTGAAGGATGGAGTAGCTGGCGAGTTAGTACAATGGGACTAATGAATATGGGGAGAAGTGAAGGTTCTCAAATTATTCAATTGTTTGGAAGAGGTGTTCGATTAAAGGGTTTTGATTTTACTCTGAAGAGAAGCACTGCTATAAAAGAACAGGCTCCGAATGTAACAAATATTAGTTACTTAAAATACATTGAAACTTTAAATATCTTCGGTATTCGAGCAGATTATATGCAGCAATTTAAAGAATATTTAGAAGAAGAAGGTATAAAAACTGATGTGGAATTTGAAGAGATAACATTACCGGTTATAAAGAACTATAAAAAAAGAAATTTGAAATTAAAGTCTATAAGACTTAAGGAAGGAATGAATTTTAAAAAACAAGGGCCAAAGCTTGATCTAATAAAACCAAATAAACCAACTCCTTCAAACAAAAAAATAATAGTGAATTGGTACCCAAAAATTCAATTGAAAGAAAGCGGTGAAGTATCAGGTAAGGTAAGAGAAACTCAATTAGCAACATTGAACAATGCAACCTTTAAACCGTTTCACTTAGCTTTTATTGATATGGACCACATTTACTTTGAGTTGCAAAAGTTTATTAAGGAACGTTCTTGGTACAACATGTTAATAACGAAAGAACAAATAATCGAACTGTTAACAGATGATACCTGGTACATTCTTCAAATCCCTGATAGAGAACTTGAGTTTTATAGTTTTACTGATGTTAGAAAATGGGAAGAGATAGCTGTAGTTCTATTGAAAAAATATTGTGAAAAGTACTATATAGAGGAAAAAAAATCTTGGGAAGCTCCTCATATGGAGTATTATGATCTAAAAGAAGATGACAAAAATTTCTTAAGTGAATACCAATTATTCCTTGATAAAGAAGAACAAAGCAGTCTGATAGAAGAACTGAAAAAATTTAAAGCTGCCTTAGAGAGAAAGAAAGTTAAAAACCTTTATTTTGGAGATTTAAAAGCTTTCTTATTAGATCAACATCTTTACGAGCCTCTTATCACATATGAAGGTAAAACATCAACACTTGAAATAAAACCAGTAGCTTTAAATAAAGACGAGTATGTTTTTCTTAAAGATTTGAAGAGTTACTACGAATACAACAAGAATTATTTTGATGATAAACAAATATATGTTTTACGAAATCAATCAAGAGGTCGTGGGATTGGTTTTTTTGAGGCAGGAGGATTTTACCCGGATTTTATTATCTGGATAATATACAAAGGTAAACAGTACATCACCTTTGCGGATCCAAAAGGGATTAGAAATCTTTCCATTACAGACCCGAAGCTTGAGTTTTACTTTGCAATTAAGGATTTGGAACATAAGCTCAATGATTCTTCTGTTGTACTAAATTCTTTTATAATCTCAAACACCAATTATCATGACTTAATCAACACAGGATACACATTTTCCAAAACGGAAATGGAGAATCGTCATATATTATTCCAATATGACGATAGAGACACGTATATTGATAAAATGATGCAAAGAATATTAGGGTAACAAATGATGACTGGATTTTGACTGGATTCTATATAATTAATCTGATTACTCATTTATCATAAAACTTTGAAGTCATAAGGTAAATTGCCTGAATTTAAGCTTTTCGACTTTCATATTCATCTATTTAGACTAAACAGAGAATGGGCGGCATGGTGTAATAATGATCAATAAACCTTGTCATGAAAGGTTTGTATGTAATATCTCAATGTGATGTCCGAATAAGTGAGCGATATTGCATTTAGAAGTCAGCACATGTTACGTTTGTGCTGACTTCTTTGAATCTCCTGATTTAACAATTAGTAAAAGTGTAAAAGATGTTAAGTTGATTTAAGTATGTCTTTTAGTTTATTTACATTACTTATAAAGGAATTATTTTCGTTAGAATATTTTTCAAATAAGCAATAATAATCTACTAGAGCTTCATTTAGATATTGCTCAAAACCACGTTTGTCATAAATTATTCTAGATATCTTAAGGTAAGAAGGGATATTAGTATCATCAAAATCTTTTAACAATAGTGATGCAATATTTATTTTACTTCCTTTGCTGTATCCAATTTCATATGGGACCCACCAAGAACTTCTAGTTTTTTCGGAAATAATTGATAGTAAATGAGTTGATTTTGAAATTCCATCTTCAAGGTGTTTTGTGATTAGTTCATGATTTTCATCCTTAGCAGCATTTTTTAGATCATGATCAAAAATATCTAGGTATATATCTATATCATTTTCCATAATAAAATCTCCTATTTTAACTGCTTCATTTACATCCTCCTTCTTATAAGATATAAATATACACTTGTCTTTTTCCTTGTATTTATTTCCGAAAGCAAAATGCGATTTGTTTGCGAAATTTATACCTGTCATCATAATTCTCCTTTGCCGTAAAAAAGCTATACTCTATTAATTTACCATATTTTATCTTTTTTGAAGGTATAATGTCATTATGTATCGAAACCAAAGAGAGTAAGAATGATTCTTAAACTTAAATTGGAGGTGATATACATGAAACCTTTATTATTTGTGGCGATGCCATTTGGTAAGAAAAGTGATGGAGGCCGCGCAGTTGAAATTGATTTTGATCAAATATATGAAGATGTAATTAAGCCGGCAGCAGATGCTGAAAACGTAGAGTTAATAAGAGCTGATGAAGAACGAATGGGGGGGATTATACATCTTCCTATGTTTGAAAGACTTTTACTTGCTGAGATTGTTATAGCGGATCTAACTATACCTAATCCAAATGTTTTCTATGAGTTAGGTGTAAGACATTGTGCTAAACCACGCTCAACCATACTTATATTTTCTAATGATACCCAACTGCCATTTGATCTAAAGCCAATAAGAGGGTTACCCTATCAGCTAAAAGAAGGAAAATTAGATGAAGAAACAAAAGAGGACTTTAAGACTAACTTAAAAAAGTTATTAGGCGAAGCTAAAGAAGACTTGGAAGCAAAGGACAGCCCTTTATTTCAATTAATTTCTGAATTTCCAGGAATTGATTTACCACATGATGTCACTGAGAGCTTTAGAGATAGAGTTCAAAATATAAGCGACCTACAAGAAGATATGAGAACGATTAGATCTTATACAGATAATGAGAAGGCCAAGAATGAACTTTTAGCTATTGAAAATTCGCTTGGAGATATTAAGAGCACCCCTTTGGAACTGGTGTTAGACTTGCTTCTTTCTTACCGTGATGTTAAATGTTATCAAGAAATGGTTATGTTATATGAAAAAATTCCTAGAGAAATAAAAGACTCTTCTTCTACTATAAGAGAACAATATGCCTTTGCTTTAAATAGAAGAAATAATCCAGGAGATCGGACAAAAGCTATAGGAATTATTGAAGAGGTAATCAATCAATATGGTGCCTCTCCTGAGTCTAGTGGTATATTAGGAAGAATTTATAAGGATAAGTATGAAGAAAATAAAGAATCAAATTCAACAAAAGCTAAAGCATATTTGAAAAAAGCGATTAAAGTTTATTATGAGGGATTTCAAGCAGACCCACGAGATTTTTATCCAGGCATTAATGCAGTTACTCTTGCTTATTTAAATGATGATATCCAGATAGTAGAGGAATTGATTTCTCCAGTCACATTTGCTGTTACTAGGAGAGGTGGGCTTAATTCAAGGAATTACTGGGAAGTAGCAACTGTGTTAGAGCTTGCATCTATAAATGAAGATTGGGCATTTGCTCAAAGGGCTTTGGAGAATATGTTGATTATGGAATCGCCTAGTTGGACTTATGAAACTACTTTAAAAAACTTAGAAAAAATTAAGTTCAAGAGACAAGAGTCTAACAAGTGTACTTCCGAGATTGATCAGATATTAGAGGAATTGAAACAACAAAAAAATATGCTTTAGTCCAGTTTTAGGTGAATGTAAGAAATGACCGAAGAAGAATATTTAATCCAACGGCTGGAAGATCAAATTAAATGGTACGACAGGAAAAGTAATAAATATCAAAAAAGGTATAAATTTCTTAAGTTATTAGAAATTTGCTTTGCCGCATCTATACCAGTCATTGCTGGAATTCCCAATACTTTAATTATATCAATTTTAGGTGGAGGAATAGCCTTTATAGAAGGCTGGCTTTCATTAGCTAAGTATCAAGAAAATTGGATAGAATATCGAAGCATTTGCGAATTTCTTAAACAGGAAAAATTTATGTATTTAACTAATTCCGGGGTTTACTCCTCTGAAAGTACTCTTTCCTTCTTAGTTGAAAGAGTGGAAAGTATTATTTCAAAAGAGAATATTAATTGGGCTAACTTGAATTCAGATAAAGGAGATTGATCCAATGAAAGTATTTATCAGTTATGATTATGATAATGATAAAACCTATAAAAACATGTTAAAGGCTTGGTCTACTAATGATGCCGAACATTTTAATACCATAAATTTTGAGGACGGATCCACGGATGTTTCAGTAAATTCCACTGATCGTGGAGCTATTAGAAGAGCTATATCTAGAAGAATGAATACTTGCGATAAAATTATTGTTTTAGTAGGAGAAGAAACTCATGAAAGTGAATGGTGTAATTGGGAAATTGATAAAGCAGAAGAGCTCGGTCTCGAATTTGCAGCGGTAAAAATATCAAATTCGAATAAGCCACCTGAAGGCTTATATAATAAAGGAGCTAAATGGGCTAGGAGTTTTACAAAAATTGCAATCGAAAATGTTTTAACTTAATAGTAGTATATGCTTTTATAAAACCCTTTCGAATTGAGAAGTAAAATAGAACTCTCTCAAAACTTTGTTATTTAATTAATGGATTATCTAATGTCATCAGAGAGGTCTTTACTAAGTTTGAGAACTTATTATTGGCCTCTTTTTTGATCTCTTTAATCACATAGGAATTTGGAAAAATGGATCTAGGACGATTTCAAACCAAAATAATAACGAAAAGAATCTTTTAATTCACCTACTCGAACATAGGCGGTTTATATATGAATTTGCAAGTGATTTTACTAAACAATATAAGGAAAACAATTTCATTAATTTACATTAGCACTCGATTTATCTTGGCATTGAAATATCAGCAATTCTTTAATGGAAGATGACATACTTTTTGGCATACTACTACTCATATGTTAATAAATTTATATATATATCCAAGTAGATAAAGCCTTTAAAAATTTGCCAAGTTCCAATTATTTAGTCATTATTCTTAGCTATTTATTTGGATGAATCCATGGGCGGCATGATGTGATAGCGACCAAGACCCTTTCAACATAGGGTTTGAAACAATGTGACTTGTTTAAAAATCGTATACTATATTTATTACACGCCTTTCAAGTGTATATATACTCTTGAGAGGCTTTTCTTTTAATGGTAGCAGTTATTCAACTTGTTAATCACTCCTAACAACTTTTTGGACGATCATATCGAAACTGAGTCTTCAAGTATAGGTTAGTTGAAGACTCGATTTCGAGATAATGATTGTAATTATAAGGGAAGCGATGAATTAATTTTTTTAATAAGGTGAAATAAAAATCAAAAATTATCAACCCTATTACATAAGTAATAAAAGTATAGGACATATTCCATCCATGATTGTACGTCACTTTATCAAAAAACAGAGCTGTCATTTCTGCCCCGTTTAAAAATAATATAAATCCCAGGTACACGATCCATCGTCTCCATTTCCGAAAGTAAATCATGTAAGTAAATATCAGACCAGATGCTGGATTAAAACCTAGATCGATATTGATAGAGTTGAGAATTAATAAATATGTCTGAGGATAAAGGGTCCAAAATCCCATTTCCATTCCGATTTGATTACAGGTTATTGATATAAAGGATATAAAAGGAGCAACCGTTAAAAATAACACCGGAACGCGACGACACATTAGAATAGCAATTGACCAAGGAATAATAAACCCCAAAATAAAATTGAAAAAAATTTTATTCACCCCATTTTTATAGTAGAGTTATTTATGTGCATTATATGTAATTTTATACCAATTTTTGGGGTTATCTTGATTTCAAGTCTTAACCTATTGGGGGCGTTTGTTCAATAAGAGCAATCGCTTTTTTACTATCAGACAGCATTCCGGTTATGAAAAAATATCGTATTTCACCAAAAAAATACCTCCTGGTATATGAATATGTCCTGTAGCTGGCCGGCACTAAGGACATATTCATATACCAGCAGGCCCCGAAATGAATTATAATTAAAATACGAAGCTTGCTTTAATAACTTCGCAAACTCTAATTGTAGACGTAGGTATTACGAAACACAATCACTTGAAATTTGTTTGTAAAAAAAAGCAGAGGGTGAACAAAGTGACGAATGAATATGCTATAGAAGCTAAAGGACTTGTCAAAGTATTCGGGGATCAACGTGCGGTGGACGGTGTCGATCTTTCGATTCCAAAAGGGATGGTCTACGGGTTTCTGGGGCCTAATGGAGCGGGTAAGACGACAACGATTCGTATGCTTGCCACATTGCTGCAGCCAGATGGAGGAGAAGCTCACATTTTCGATCATGATATTGTTTCAGAGGCAGGGAAGGTCCGGGAGCGCATTAGTTTAACAGGGCAGTATGCTTCCATAGATGAGGATTTAACCGGTGTGGAAAACCTCGTTATTCTTTCAAAGTTGGCCGGCTATTCCCGGAAGGAAGCAAAAGAGCGGGCCAAAGAACTGCTTGTTGCTTTTGGTCTCGGGGAAGCAGCTAAAAAACAAGTGAAAAATTATTCTGGAGGAATGCGACGCCGGATTGATATTGCGGCAAGCCTTATTTCTACCCCGGATCTTCTTTTTCTGGATGAACCTACAACAGGACTTGATCCCCGCAGTCGAAACCAGGTTTGGGAAATTGTCAGAACTCTTGTTAAGGCAGGAACAACCGTTTTATTAACAACGCAATACTTGGAAGAAGCTGACCAGCTGGCGGATAGAATTGCGGTAATCAACCACGGGAAAATTATTGCAGAGGGTACGAGCAGAGAACTGAAAGCTTCGGTCGGGGCTGGAACGCTGCACGTGCAGCTGGAGAATTCAGATCATCAAGAGAAAGCGATGGCCATTCTTCAGGAGAAGCTTCAGACCCCTATACATTCATTGCCTGAGGGAGGCTCCTTATCTGCTCAAGTAGGGAATGCTTCTCTTGTTGCTAAAGCTTTAGGGGACCTAACAAATGAAAATATACCAGTAAGTGATTTTTCCTTAGGAAAACCGAGCCTTGATGAAGTTTTCCTAACTTTAACAGGAGAGAAAACGGAAGAGAAGGAGGAGAAGAAATGAGCCAGCCAAATGTCATTAAGGAAGAGCAATTGCGCCAAGCTATTACCTCCCGGAAGCGACCTGAACGTCCGTCCGCACTGACTACTTCTTTAACCTTTTCATCAAGAGCGTTACTTAGGATAAAACATGTGCCAGAGCAGCTGTTTGATGTGACGGTGTTTCCTATCATTTTTCTGCTTATGTTTACCTACCTTTTTGGCGGAGCCATCGCTGGTTCTACGAGTGAATACTTACAATTTCTCCTGCCGGGTATTCTCGTGATGACGGTCTCCCAAATTACAATGTATACGGGAATAGATTTGAATAATGATATACGTAAAGGGATTTTCGACCGTTTTCGAACGCTTCCGATATGGCTTCCTTCTGCCCTTGTTGGGGCCTTATTAGTAGATATGATCCGTTACTCCGGAGCCTCAATTATTATGCTTACGCTCGGTTTTATCCTGGGTTTTCGTCCTGAAGGAGGCTTTCTTGGTGTCATCGGGGCCATCGGCATGATTTTGATTTTTTGTTTCTGCTTATCGTGGGTTTGGACGACGCTTGGGATCATTATGAGGTCTGAGAAGTCTTTGATGATGGTCAGCTTTATGGTGCTCTTTCCACTCACTTTTGTCAGTAATGTATTTGTCGATCCGCAGACGTTACCATCCTGGCTGGAGGGATTTGTCGATGTGAACCCTATTTCCCTGCTGGTTGATGCTGTAAGAGGCTTTATGCACGGAAATGTAACAGTTGAAGCCATCGGCTGGGTATTCCTCTCTTCGGCTGTATTTCTGATTATTTTTGCTCCGCTTACGATGTATCTATATAGAAATAAGAAGTAGTTTCCCAGTTTATTGCATTAGTCTAACCCATTTTAAAATGCTGAAAATTAAAGCAAAAGTAAAAGCAGCGTTTCCTCTAAAAGGAAACGCTGCTTTTTTTAAAGAACCATTTCTTAAATTCTGAATCTAGGGGATGTTTTTTGTGACTAAAGTAATAAAACTTATTTTGGTTAATAAATTTATTTGTTAACGGAAACCTTGTAATAATAGGTTCCGCGGATCTTATTATTGTCCTATTAATTAGCCGAGTGAATGGGCGGCATAATGGGATAAATCGAAACAGATCCTTTCTAACATTACACCACCCAAGCCCCTTAAAATGCCACGAAAAAGTAACAATTTAATTTAGTTTAAGGGCGTTTCCGTGTAATTTCCTAACTTTCTCGGAATCGTCCTCTTTAGTTTTGTTGGTGATATAGGTGTAGGTTTTCATTGTAAGATTTATTTATTTTCTGGTACAAGTTCATTGTCCTTGGCCCCGCACACAGGGCATTTAGTCCAAAGAACATACGTTACTTTTTCGTTAAAATTCTTTTCTATAACTTTAATAATTTTCATTTCTTTGTGGAAGCAATTTGTACATCTATTCAGTATATATTGCCCTACTTGGTAGTTACTCATGTTAGCCCTCCTATAAGTTTGGTCAAAATATATTCTATGAAACTTATGAAATACTCAAAGTTATTTTAGCCTAATTATAAACTGAAGTCTAAGGAAATAAGTGAAAAATGCTGGTTATCCATGGAGAAAAGCTAGGAAGATATTCTATTTTCTAAAAATAGAGTACTGATCATACAAGAAAGTATAGTCTTAATAGGAAATGAGCGTGAGAAGGGAGGCCTACTCGACGGCATGAGTAGGTGGCAATTAGTAGACATATGATGTTGTCTGAGTGGCCTATCTATCTTTTATGGGGCTCTATTTTAAACAATATGTCAGGATGGCAGGACGGGCAGGAAGAGTTACGTGGCAGTAAATTAACTAAAATGTTTCCGGACCCCTTCCGGGTGTCTTTCTATGAAAAAAGAAAAAAGTCTCCGAAATAGAAAACAAAGGAGGATTTAACATGGAGCTGAAGCTTGATAAACAGGTAAATGAAGCGCTACTGTCTAACATGTTCTAATGGAAGCTCACTTCAAGAAAAGCGCTTAAACTACTTTAGAAGTTCATTAAAAAGCTCGGAAAACCTGGTGAATTATAGTCGGTATGTAACGCCTTAACTCTTTTCATAGTAAGGTTAAAAAATAATATGGCAGGATTTCTTTCAAATTTGGTTAACCTTCCCCCCCACACAAAAGTTCCTTGATCTATTCGGGGGGGGGGTATCTATCTTTATTAATACATAACTTTTTTAAATTTTTATTTGAACAAAAGAGTTAAGTAACTTTTTTTTTTATAATTCATTTGTCGATAGGTGATTTCGATTTACTGCAAGAGGCGGTTGCTCCATCCAACCTTTTTCAATCAAAATATTTGCACCGGTTTTTACATACAAGGAAACATCCATTAAACATCGAGCATATATTGCCCCGATGTCTTTTCTGCCATTTAAAGAAGCTCCATTTGCATATTCTCTGATTTCCATTGAAAACATATCTACTTTATGAAACACCATTAGCTTGTCAGAAAATGGTGGGATGGTAGACGATGTTACCAAATGATCTAAAAGGGTAGGAGAAGGCAAATAATCTTCATTTAATTTTTGGGATAGCTTATCAATATGCCTTTCATTAATATTTCTTCCACGTTCTAAAAATTTTCTTACTCTACTATGTTTTGCACCTTGGCTAAATCCAATAATAAGGGCTTTACTTGTGATATCATTGTTAATATTATCGAATAAATGTGCGATTTCTAGTCCATGCAGCGGTCTTACATTACCTAAAAATCCATTCAAAAAACTTTGTTTATTAACAAAATCAATACCGTTTGGATTCGGCATTGCTGGTGAATTCATCAACATTCCTTTTGATTTTAATACATCATTTGTATGGTTCATCAATAAGACAACATCATTAAGCGCTTTAGCAAAGAATTCCCTGATGTCTTTTCTAGTAACTATGCTTATGGCTTTACTATATAAACTCATACCTGCTTTTCCTGTGTATTGTAAATAATAAAGGTAAAACTCATCCTTAAATAGTCTAGGTGCATCTAAGTTTACGTCATCATCTGTTAATCCTACTGGAATAGGAAAGTCTCCCCGTTTAAAAATCGTTTCTATGTCACTTATATATGTTTTAGTTAAACTTAAAGCATATTTTAAAACTTTTTTAATATCCTTATCTTCTACATTTTTCAGATAATAACTAAGTACACATTTGGCCATTGTATTTCCAGTATACGTAGCCCAAAGCTTTCCCATTTCTCCCGATGTTAGGCTTGATATATCAGTATTCATAGCAATTTCACCCCATTTAATACATTTATTTAACCATAGAGTGCCTCATTACGAATAAAAGTATGTACATTGGAAGCCCTGGTTAGAGAAAATGGTTTCATAAATTTTATAATGGCTACGCAAAAAGAATATTATAAGATAAACTTCGAATGGCATTAACTCAGTTCAATATTTACTTATGGGCACATGAATATATGATAACGCATAGATAGACTGAAAAGACGAAATCTCTCAGCTTTTACATCATGATATGTGCATAAATCCCATCCTTGTTTGGTATTTTTATTACCACCTCGTCATGAAGTAAAAACACAACGAAAAATAAATAATATAAATAATCATAAATAGTGACATATTTTAGACAGTAAATATACTGCCATTTCCTACATGGACTAAATGCCAGAAACAAGGGCGGAAACTTTAAGTTACCCATCACTACATCCTCCTGTAAATGGAACGCACAGTTGCGTATCAGGACAAAATCCCGGGTTCTGACTACATAAGACTTGGGTGAACTCAGAGTTCTGAAGGCTGAGGTTTTTAAAATAGCAGACAATCTCATGGTTGCGAATTGGTAGACTGTTTAACTGAAAAGAAATCGGATAGGGATTGCGCACATGCTGATAGAATAAACCTTGCTGGGTAAATGGGGGCGGATATACCTGATCCGGCTGTGTAGGAATAATATCGTGGATATTGAAAATGCGGATGCTATTCGCTATGGTCCGGTCAAATTGAAATGCAAATTCAGGATCTGCGACGCGGGGGCTACCATACGTATAAATGAATGGATTTTTAAACGAAGTCTTCGTTGCGATATCAAAAGCAGCCAGCACGGCTAAAGCTCCTCCTAGACTATGCCCTGTTACAAATAATCTTTTTCTCTTGGAAAGTTTGGTTAATGTTTTAATTAATTCGTTTCTTGTTGATTGATAAATACAGGTGAAACCGCGATGGGCTTTTCCTGTATTTTTGACAAAAGGATAGGGGACCTGATATAAATCTTGGTTCGATTCATTGTCATATATAAATTAATTTAATGTGGAATTGCACTTTATGTTATGTGTAGAAATTTAAGTTAACTTAAATTTTCCGAATATTACTTTTATTACCAATAATGTTTACATTTGGTGGGTTAAAAGATAAACTATTTCTTGTTAAAGAAAGGGGAGCTGTAACGTGAAAAAAGTTATTCTCAGTATTAGTTTGTTGTTTGTTTTAGTTTTAGTCGGTTGTACTGATTCCTCAAACGGCAAGAGTACCAATTCAGATGCACAAAGTAAGGAGTCCACTAGTGACAACAAAGAAGAAGTAAAAGGCGCACTTCTAGATATACAACTTGATTTGACCAACACCCTTCGTCCTTATCACTCCAAGATTACTACCTACCAAACATTAGCGAGCAATGAAGAAGAACCACCATCAGAAAAGGATTTACAGACAGCTGCAACAGAAGCGAAAAATGCTGCAAAGGAAGCAGCCCAAGCTGTGGAAAATTTTAAGATTAATAGTGAAATTCCAGATGATATTAAAAAAGACTATAGTACTGCACTGAAATCACTGCAACAATATTATGTGGAGGTTCAACGTGTATTAGAAGAGTCCCCTTTAAAGGCTGACCTTTCTACAGCACAAGAACATATGAATCAGTTCCAAGAAATATTTAACAAAATTTATGAAGAAGTTGGTTTGGCACCAACTGACCTAAGTGCTGAATTAGGTTAGACTTTCAGAAAAGAGGCTTATAAAGAGCCTCTTTTTTTTGATGAAAATATTACAATACGATTCCTCTGTGACTTATAAAATCCACAAAAATTTGCTCCTGATAATATCCTTCTCCATTAATGAGTTGAACGATTGAATAGGGAAATGTTGGTATAGCCATTAAAAGAGAGAGCCCCTGACGTTAACAATTACTTCTAGTTTCTGAACCAAATATTCTTAAAATGCATTAGCCCCTACGGTTAAAGATTTATTTCTTTTAGTCTTGTATATCTTTTGGTGACTGGATAATGACTGGAGACTATTTATAAAATAATAAAACTTATTGTGTTTAATCAACTTACTTGCAAACGGAAACCTTATGATAATAAGGTTTTATAGAACTTAATATTATCCTATTAACTAGGCGAGTGAATGGGTGGCATTATGTAATATATCCAAGCTCTCTGGTATGGGTAGGAACCAGAGAACCAAAGAAAGTGAAAGGTTAGTTAAGCTCTTTTTAACAAGATCAAAATGGGATTTAGTTTTTGGGAATTTCGCTTATAGTAAGTCATAAAACCTCTTTTCTCCTCGTTTACTTCTAGAATGCTTGTTTCGTTTAACATTGCACTAAAAAATTGCAGTCTGATAGAGCCATCAGAGCATAATTTTAGACTCAATGTGTATGATGAGACCCTAGAAAACAGAAATGCAGAGCCAGTTGAGAGACAATTTTGTTTAGAAGGACAATGTCTTAATGTAAAGTACTTCAGCACATGAAAGGCTGACTGCGTTAATGTATAGTGGCTCTCACGTCCTGTCCAAAGTCGTTCAATAAGAGACATTCAGTGATTCAAAAGTTCGCACTAGTGGTTCCTTCCAGTGAATTGCTCAAATCGTATGTAACAAGAAATGAGACAAGTGCATTTTTGGCAAATCAAAAGCTGTACAGTGTGTTAAAGATGAATCAGCAATTGCATAATTCTCTATCAAGTCTTTTCGTAATCTGGGCGATGAAGTTCCAGATTTTGACCAATATATGCACGGTACGAGTTTCTTTTTAGTAATTTCAGATGGCAAAGTAATTAAAAAATATAAAGGTACAAGCAATGAAGAGATGTACAAGATTGTCGAAGATCTCGAAATTGTACAATAGAAAGGATGCACAGCAATGAAGCAAAAGCTTTTATTAATGTTCGTTACCGTACTGTTGGTATTTGTGGGCGCTGCTTGCGGAAAAACGAATGAAGGAGAAAGTACAGGAGATAATTCAGAAAGCGAAGAAGTTTTACCATTAGAAGTGTCAATTTCCACTTCTCCTGAAACTGGTGAGCTTGAACCAGGAGAAGAGATGACGATTCAAGCAAAAGTTACTCAGGGGGTGAGATGGTGGATGATGCAGCAGAAGCATTGTTAATGCTGAATCCAGCATACCAGGAAGAAGTTGCCTATGAAACGTTTTTCGGGATACTTCAATACTTCGGTATAGCTGTTTGAGGCTATGTAGAAGAGGCACCAGAACGACAAACGGCCAGTTATGAGTTTGCCTACAAACCGGAGAGTAACTGGAAACAGTATCGTTGATTATCTAAATGCGAAAGGAAAAGAATCCAGTATTAGATATAATGAAGACAACCCAGACAACCTTATATTGAGCCAGAAGAAACCACACTTTTATCCAGTGTGGTTTCTTTATACTTTCGAAATTTGTTATAAATTATAATGGAGGTCTCCAATTTAAGTGGGGTTTTTTGTAAAAAAAACAAATATCTGCGAATCCTTACTTGTGTTCCCCTTCTTTATCCTTAACCTGGATAGTCACTTGTTTCGCTCCGAGAACCTTGGCCGCTTGAATCATTTTGGCGGCTGCTTTTTCTGACTCATCCAAGGAGACATTCTCCCTAGTTATATGAAACAAGGGATTCTCTTGCTCATTTACTCGAGCTGGTTCCTCACTAATATCCGGAAGGGTCGGTTTTTTGATTTCCAATTGCTGTTCTTCCGCCACAGATCGATTATAGCGCTTTCCACGAATTCGACGTCCATGGTAAACAACCGTGGAATATGGGCACTTCGTTTCTTTTTCAATTTTACGATAGCTTTTGTTTGTATCTCGAAGCAACTGCTTTACTCGATGTAGATCATATTTATACTGCCTTGCCATGGTGAAAACACCTCTCCTAAAAAAATTCTCCAATATATACATAACATACAAAAAAGACCATTCCTAAATACAAAAAAACCCACATGTAAATTTTCCTAATTCTACTATATTACAAATTACGCTTACCTTATATGTTAAAATAACCAATATTTACTAACAACTGCTTTACGGATGAACTTTGTTATCGAAAGGGAGTGTGGAGGATGGCTGTTGTGGTAAAGAAAAAGAACAACTAGGATAATTGTGATTCTGGGTGTTCCTGTAATATTGAGCCTGTACAAAAAACAGCAAAACTAAATAGTGATTGCTTTCTAGTTAACTCAGTAATAGGGTCTAAAACGGTGCAAAAAGTAGCAGAAATTACCCTTAAAATTACAGCATTCACATGGTTAACTGTACTTGATGATATACTATCGATAAGAGTAGAACCCAATTTGGATGCTATCACCTATAGTGCAAGGATTATTCAAGATAAAGTTGTAAATATAGGAGTTATCCCAGCTACCATAACTATAAGTATTTTAGGCGTTGATCTTCCTGCTATTTTATCGACCTCAATACCTTTCCAAGAGCATACAGATTTCCCAGGTGCCTGTCCACAGGATATCTTACAAGAGTCTCCCCTTGAGGTGGAAGGAATATTTACACAACCAGGTGTACCGATTGTAACTGGACCAGTAGTTGGGGATCTCGTGGAAGGTATATTATTCATTTTACGCACTACTATTACGGTTACAAGACCGGTTTTATCCGATGGTAACGGTAATTTATGTGATGTAAACACGAATCGTTGCCAAACATCAAATACCCCACCATCATTTACTCTTCCTACTCCAACGACTGGAAATGGTATACTACCTTTAAATACAAATACAACAACATAAAGTATATTTAAAAGGCCTTGGTACTATGGTACAGGGCCTATTATTGTGGATTCCATTTGTTAATTAGAATAACCGAAGTACATATTTAAAAAAGAATAGTCCTCCTGCTCTTTTTGCAGTAGGGTTATTTTTCTTCCTATCTTGGTGACTGGATAATGCAGGAGACTATTTATAAAAAAATAAAGCTTATTGTGTTTAATCTACTTCTTACAAACGGAAACCTTATGATAATAAGGTTTTATAGAACTTAATTTTATCCTATTAACTAGGCGAGTGAATGGGCTGCATTCCATCAAAAATTAGTGTTAGATCGAACAAAGATCCAAGCTTAATTTATTTCTAATAGGGAAATATACATCCTTTATTTTAAGATGACGAAAATTTGTGAGTGTAGGTTTAAAGGGTGAGAATCTTTTGTTGCCAAACTGTTGCCCACATTGATTAAAAAACCTACAAATCAATCCTATTTAAACCTATTTCAATTGGAAAAAGAATTGATAAAATAGGGTTTTATCTATTATCATCCCAACCATTCCTATTCAGTTGTCCACTTTGACAGGGGGGGAGGTTGGTTTGATCCCATAAAAAGCACCTACCAAAGTGACGCGGTTTCTCACTCATGCAGAAGCCGTGTATTTTTTAAAAAGATCTATATATTGGATAGCACTAGGTAGTACTAGAAGGAAAATGACATACTTTCTGACATACTTTTTCTCATTTGAGTTTATTTCACTATATTTTTGGATTGGACCTTGAACCATATAGAAGTTGCCATTATCTATAAAATTAGAACCTATTTTACCTTATTAAATGAAGCGAATACATGATACGCATACTGCCCATGAAGCATTTTTAATTACCCTCATGAGATACCCCGTAGATGAGGAGGGAAGCAAATGGAATTGTTAAAAGATAAGATTCTCAACGAAGGAAAAGCATTGAATGAAAAAGTACTTAAAGTGGACGCTTTTTTGAATCACCAGATTGATCCATCGTTGATGAAGGATATAGGTAAAGAGTTTGCTCGTATTTTCAAAGAAAAAGGTATTACAAAAATCTTGACAATCGAATCTTCAGGGATTGCTCCGGCGGTCATGACTGGACTAGAAATGAATGTCCCTGTTTTGTTCGCAAGGAAAAGAAAATCATTGACGCTGACTGACAGCCTGCATACTGCAGAAATCCATTCTTTTACAAAAGGAAAAGTGAATAATATCAGTATTTCAGGCGATTACCTGACGGCTGCAGATAAAGTATTAATCCTCGATGACTTTTTAGCGAATGGACAGGCGGCAGAGGGGCTGAATAAGCTGGCTCAATCTTCAGGTGCGGAGGTAATTGGTATGGGAATAGTTATCGAAAAGGCATTTCAGCCAGGGGGAGATCTACTTCGCGAAAAAGGGCTATGGGTTGAATCCTTGGTAAAAATCTCCCAGCTTGCGGAAGGAAAAATCGTATTTGAAGATAAGGAGGCGGTAAAATGAGAAAGGCAGGGAAATTAGGAGCAATTGGTTTCCAGCATGTGCTTGCCATGTATGCTGGAGCCGTGATCGTTCCTTTAATTGTTGGAGGTGCCCTTGGTCTTGATGGAAAACAACTTACCTATTTAGTTTCCATCGATTTATTAATGTGCGGTATTGCTACTTTGTTACAGGCTATGAGTAACCGATTTTTCGGAATAGGACTGCCAGTTGTACTCGGATGTACTTTCACAGCAGTAGCACCAATGATTTCTATCGGCTCCAGCATGGGCATATCAGCAGTGTACGGGGCAATTATCTTATCGGGATTATTTGTGTTTCTGTCTGCCCCATTGCTTGGAAAGCTTATTCGTTTTTTTCCGCCAGTTGTCACGGGGTCAGTAGTAACAATTATTGGAATTACCCTTATTCCTGTTGCGATGGATAATCTCGCAGGTGGAGCAGGTAGTGAAAATTATGGTGAACCCGTCAACCTGCTGCTTGGTTTCGGTGTGTTGGCTTCCATTATCTTAATGCAGCGGATATTTACTGGTTTCATTCGTGCGATTTCTATCCTGGTGGGTATTGTAGCGGGGACGTGTATTGCTGCTTTCCTTGGTATGGTGGATTTTTCACCATTACAGGAATCAGGCTGGTTTCATATCCCTCAGCCATTTTATTTTGGAATTCCCACATTCCATGTTTCTGCTGTACTGACAATGACTTTAGTAGCAATTGTGAGTATTATTGAATCGACCGGTGTTTATTTTGCTCTGGGAGATATATGTGATCGAAAGTTATCAAAAAATGAACTGGCAAAAGGTTATCGGGCAGAAGGGCTTGCCATTGTATTTGGTGGAATTATGAATGCATTTCCATATACGACCTATTCCCAAAACGTTGGGCTCGTACAACTTTCGGGAATTAAAAAACGGGGCGTCATTTTCATAGCAGGTGGTATGCTTATTGCAATCGGCCTTGTGCCTAAGATTGGCGCCATTACAACTTTGATTCCTTCTCCTGTACTTGGAGGAGCAATGGTGGCCATGTTTGGAATGGTAGTAGCATATGGAATAAAAATGTTAAGTAATGTCGACCTCAAAAGCCAGGAAAACCTGCTTGTTATAGCATGTTCTGTCGGAATGGGATTAGGAGTGACTGTCGCTCCTGACTTGTTTGCGCAGATGCCTGAACAAGTACAAATTTTAACGGACAATGGTATCGTTGCAGGAAGTTTCACAGCCATCGTACTGAATTACTTTTTGAACCTTCTTCCAAAAGAGATACAGAAAACAGAGAACCATAATAACAATGCTTCAGAAACAGTTGCATCCTGACTACGTACAAACAGTTCTTCTTGTAAAACTGGACCCACAATATTTTGAAGAAGGGAATAATAAACCAGGGCGTGTTCCTAAAGGAACTCAGCCCTGGTTTTATAGTTGGTAAAATTTCCGGATTTTATCGGATACATTCTCGAATTTTTTTTCGCCATCAATATTAGTAAGCATTCCTCTGATAACTGCACGACGCGGGTCAGTACTTTGTATTTCTTCAAGAAGAACAGTGATAGTTACCTGGATATCTTCGTCGGCATGGTGCTGGAGATTCTTCAATGTTTGGATAATATCATCCAGCTCGTAGTCGAGAAATTCTTCGGGGATAATCTGGCTGATGAATTCTTCGGTGATGACCGGTTGGTCACCGCTTCTTGTGAAACCCTCAACGATGAAGTCAGTTCTGCGTAACAACGCTTCACACAAAGCTTCTAAATTCAATCGTGCATCTTCAAGGATAATCAGATCAAGGAAAGCTTTGAACATCCCCTCCATGAGCAGGCTCACTTCCCACAAGATTCCATCGATTTCTTTACCATAGATCGCCAGAAAATGACGTTTATAAAACATATAGGAATTAAATCTCATCTGTTTTATGAAGCTTTCAATATTATCGTTAAAAGGGATTGCCTGTTCGCGAATCTGCATAATGATGAATTCGCGATGCTGAGCAATTTCTTCAAAAGTGACACGAAGCTGTTTCTTGAAATTGGTTCTTGGGTCCAGCCCCTCCGATTGTATTTCCTCTATTTTAGATTGAATGCGTGAATAATAGTAATTAAAGATTTCCAGAAGCAAGGCATCCTTTGACTTGAAATGTAAATAAAAAGCACCCTTGGAAATGCCGCATTCATTAGCAATTTCCTGCACGGACGTGGAACTGAATCCTTTTTTGGCAAATAATTTGATTGATTGCTCGATGATGTTTATGGATTTCTCATCCAATTCATTCCAACTCCTTCAAAGAATTGTGCTAGTATTTTCTCTTGACTTATGACCGATTGGTCATTAACATTGTAAATGATTATGACTGTATGGTCAACGGAGGGAGAACCTACATGAGTAAGATTATCAATTTTTCCATGAATAACAAATTTGCACTTTGGCTGATGACTATTATTATTACTGTAGCAGGTTTATATTCAGGACTTAACATGAAGTTGGAAACATTACCAGACATAGAGCCACCGATCATTACGGTGACTACCCCATATCCTGGGGCGACTCCAGAGGAAGTGGCAGAACAGGTTTCGAAACCGATTGAACAGCAGGTTACAAATCTTAATGGCGTACAATCGGTAAGTTCAACGTCATATCAAAATGCATCATCGATTCAATTACAATACAGTTTTGATAAAAGCCTGGACGAAGCAGAGGATGAGCTGAAAGACGCTGTGAGCAAGGTGGAATTGCCTGATGGTGCTCAAGAACCAGCAGTTTCACGTTTGAACTTCAATGCCTTTCCTGTGGTCAGTTTAAGTGTCATCAATGGGGATCAGTCCCTTGAGCAATTGACAACAAAAGTTGAAGAGACTATGGTTCCAGCCCTGGAAGGCTTGGAAGGTGTGGCTGAAGTACAAGTATCCGGGCAGCAAATCCAGGAAGTGCGTATTGACTATAAAGAAGATAAACTTTCCGAACTCGGAATGACCCAAGAAACAGTAACTCAGATGATAAAAGGGCAGGATGCCACATTCCCGCTTGGATTATTTACTTTTGATGACACTCAGAAGTCTGTAGTAGTCAATGGTAACCTGGGAAGTGTAGAAGAGCTAGAGGAGCTTGAAATACCTGCTATCCCTTCAGCTGCTCCAGGGCAAAGCCAGAGCCAGACACCTCCAGCTGACATGGGCCAGCAAGGCGCAACACAGCCGGAGCAGGAACAAACACAGTCAGCTGGCAAGGCAGTAAATGGTATTCCTACTGTACAGTTGAAAGAGATTGCTGACATTCAAATCGTTGGAGAAGCCGAGTCTATTTCCAGGACAAATGGAGAAGACTCAATCTCCTTACAGATCATCAAATCACAGCAAGCAAACACAGTGGACGTAGTTAATCGAGTTAAGGAAAAAACTGCCGAGTTAGAATCTGATTTTACAGGGATAGATTTCATCAATACCTTTGATCAGGGAGAGCCAATTGAAGAATCTGTCAGCACCATGCTGAATAAAGCGCTGTTCGGCGGGATTTTTGCTGTCCTTATCATTTTGCTGTTTTTGAGAAACTTCAAAACGACCGTGATTTCAATAATTTCTATCCCCTTATCCTTATTGATAGCCATCCTTCTTCTAAACCAGATGGGTATTACATTGAACATTATGACATTAGGTGCAATGACTGTTGCCATTGGCCGTGTAGTTGATGATTCTATTGTTGTCGTTGAAAATATATATCGACGAATGTCCCTAACAAGGGAAAAGCTTACCGGGAAAGAGTTGGTCCGGTCTGCTACGAAAGAAATGTTCATGCCAATTCTATCCTCCACAATTGTGACAATTGCTGTTTTCCTTCCACTTGGATTAGTTGAAGGCACTGTAGGACAAATCTTTTTACCTTTTGCGTTGACTATTGTCTTCGCTTTGCTGGCATCATTGCTCGTTGCAATTACAATTGTACCAATGATGTCCCATTCTTTGTTGAAAGAGGCAAAGATAAAAGGAAAAGGACACGAAGAAGGTGGAAAACTGGCCAGGATGTACCGTGGTTTTCTGAACAGTGCCTTGAACCATAAGGTCATCACTTCAATAGTATCAATAGCTATACTCATTGGAAGCATCGCGCTTATCCCATTTGTCGGAACGAGCTTTTTGCCAAGTCAGGAACAGAAAATGGTAATGGCCACCTATAACCCTGAGCCTGGCCAGACTTTAGAAGATGTAGAAAATATTGCAATTGAGGCAGCTGAATATTTTGAAAACCGGGATGGGGCTGAAACCATACAGTATTCTGTAGGTGGTGAGAACCCGATGAATCCTGGTGCTTCTAATCAGGCATTATTTTTCGTCGAGTATGATAGTGAAACAGAGAATTTTGAAAATGAAACACAAACGGTCATCGATTCCTTGAATGAACAGACAGAGAAAGGGACATGGTCCAGTCAGGATGTACATGGCGCAGGTTCGAGCAGCGGATTGGAAATATTGGTCTATGGGGAAGATACAAATGAAATCGAACCAGTAGTGGCCAATGTGGAGGAGCTGCTTTCTGATAAAAAGAACCTAAGAAACATTGATTCCAGTATCGCAGAATCTTATGAGGAATATACTTTGGTTGCTGACCATGAAAAACTTAGTGAATTAGGATTGACTGCCGGGCAGTTAGGCATGGTACTGAATCAGCACCAACAGCAGCCAGTCGTTACAACCATTGAAAAAGATGGAGAAGTGATGAATGTCTATCTTGAAGTAGAGGAAAAAAGCTATAGCGGTATCGAAGATCTTACTTCCCGGAAAGTCAAGACTCCGACCGGACAAAGTATCCCTATCAGTGAAGTGACTGAAGTAGAGGAAGGAACGACTGCGGATACGATCAGCAGGAAAGATGGCAGAGTTTACGCCAGTGTTAAAGCAGAAATAACTACCGATGATGTAGGTAGTGTGTCTGCAGACGTCAAGGAACAGCTGGATTCTATAGAAACGCCTGCTGGAGTAGATATAACCATGGGTGGTGTTACAGAAGATATTCAGGAATCATTTACACAGCTTGGTCTGGCAATGCTCGCTGCTATCGCCATTGTTTATTTGGTTCTAGTCATATTCTTTGGTGGCGGATTAGCACCACTCGCGATATTGTTTTCTCTTCCATTTACGATCATAGGAGCCGTACTTGGGTTGTTAATCAGTGGAGAAACGTTGAGTATTTCAGCGATGATTGGGGCGCTGATGCTGATCGGAATAGTCGTAACCAATGCAATTGTCCTGATCGACCGAGTCATCCATAGAGAGAAAGAAGGATTCACGACCAGAGAAGCATTGCTCGATGCAGGAATGACACGTCTTCGTCCAATCCTTATGACAGCACTTGCAACCATTGGAGCACTCCTGCCGCTGGCATTAGGATTAGAAGGCGGTTCTATCATCAGTAAAGGGTTAGGAGTCACTGTTATCGGCGGTTTAGCAAGCTCTACACTGCTGACATTATTAATAGTTCCACTAGTATATGAACTATTGAGTAAATTTCGCAGAAACAAAGTGACCGATTGACTTAAGGGACTGTCCCTTTCTGGGGCAGTTCTATATGTTAGGCTTCTCTTAAATTGTTCTGTATAAATACATTCGTTTTAATACAGGCAACCCAAACTGAATTTTTTATTCTGCAGTGCGATGCTAACGATTTGTTAGTATCTAGTGTAGTCAAATAAAAAACTCCTCTCTATGCTTTTTTCAGCTTAGAAAGGAGTTTTTTCGTTGTTAATAAAATTTGATGTGACCTCTACAGCAAGCTTTATCCTATCCACTCGAAGTCATATGCTTATCCGGCGAGGCTTGGCTTAAGCTTGTCGGGGGTGAGCAAGGCGCTTACGCTTTTGTCTCATCCAGCTCCAGCGCCTACCCCCTCGAGGTCTTAAGCCGATCCTCTCTGTGACAAAGAACGTCACGGTGAGGCTTGGCTTAAGCTTGTCGGGGGTGAACAAGGCGCTTACGCTTTTGTTCTTAAATAATTGCTTTTTTAAGGGATTGATAGGAATCATTCCAAAATTCTTGGTTGTCGCGGTAGGCCTTCGTAATAAATTGAAACATTTCTTTTTCTTTCTTTTCATAGTCATTTTTATCTTTTGATGGAAGTGCTTTTCTGGATCTGTCGATAAATTTCTGTACTTCTTTAGCTCTTGGTCCCCATCTGGCCACTTCTTTTCCTTCCGGGTTAATAAAAATGAAGATCGGAATGGCGCGTGATTTTCCCGTCAGATATTGATCCATTAATTCCGGGTTTTCATCTCTGTAAAGCATGTGCACGTTCATATGTCCGGCTTCTGCTATTTTAAGTAGAATGGGTATATTTAACATGGCATCGCTACACCAGTCTTCCGTTAATACGATGACACGCAGGTTCTGTTTTTGTAGCTGTTCATATAAATGTTCGTCCTCCGATGGAACTTTGAAATGTTCATATATATAAATAAGTTCCTCACTCAAGGTAGTCATCGATTCAACATATTCTTGGGCGGTAATTCCTTTGTTAAACCAATCTTCCAGTGTCATATAGCTCCTCCTCTTGATAATAACATCAAAGTCCATTTCCCTATTGAGGAGATATTCATGCATTAATTTTTAATTGTATAAAATTGGTAAAATCCTGCAGGGAGATGAAAAGGTCTCTGAAAGAGTCCCTTATAATTTAAAGATGCTATTAAAGTCTTGCTGTTGAGTCTCACAGCCCCCCTTACGGCGGATACGGCGGTCTCCATCCTTCTTGATCAAGAAAGTCACATGACTAAGTGGAGCTTCAGATCGCGCTGTCACACAGATTTCACCGCCTCCCACTCATCTTGGATCATTAATATTTTAGAAAAAGACAAACCGGTATGTATGGATATAAAACCCATACATACCGGTTATTTAAATTCATACCTTTCTAAAACTTTTTACTAAACCTTCAGTTTTCAGTGGTCTCCAAAACAGTCTATTGGGCTCGCTTATGCTGATATCTTTTCCACTGATATCGTATAAAGCAGCCAATGCAAAATCCACAAATGGCTACAATGGCAGCGACAAATACTACAGCAGAAAAAATATAGCCTATGATTGCCCATTCCCCTGTATAAGCAAGGTAAGCCATCGTCAAACAGAAGGTGGCAATAATTTGATTGAACTGCTGGTCTTCCAAATCTTCAGGTATATAGCTTCTCGGTGGTTTCCGTAAAAATCGTCGGCCAATAGCCATTATGGGGTGGAAACCGAATAAAAGTCCGGAAATACCTGATATTAAAGGAATCAAAAGAAAATAATGCCAGGCAGTCAGCCACGTCAAAAGAACAGTTATGATTATAGTCCATTGGTTTAGTCGGACAAGTGGACGTGGAATAGATGATGTAATTTCCACGATGATAAACCTACCTTTCTTATCGGTATTGAGTAAGTAATAGTATATCTAAATTCCTGACATCCGTGAAGTGGAAGGCTCTGACAAAGGGAAGTTTATTTTGGTATCATAGAAGAAAAGATAGGGAGGTTACATTAATGGAACCACAGCGCTTAGAATTATTGCTTGACTTATTAAAAACGCCATCACCATCCAGTATGGAAATGAATATCCAAAAAAAGTGGATGAAAGAAATGAAAAAGTACGCAGATAAAATGACGACGGATAATGCAGGGAATGTTATTGCCGTATTGAATCCGGAAGCCGAATTCAAAGTTCTCCTCGCCGGTCATTGTGATGAAATAGCCCTGGTCATTAACAGAATTGATGAACAAGGGTACCTGCACTTTGATAAAATGGGAGGTATTAATCCAAAAGCGGCTATCGGAATGAAGGTGACTGTACTTGGTCATAGGCAAGAGGTCACTGGTGTAATCGGAGTGAACGCACAGCATCATGGCGGTATTAAGGGGGATTTTGAACTTGAAGATCTGTTTATCGATTGTGGTGCGAAATCACAGGAAGAAATGGAACAGCTTGTTCAGATCGGTGACCTTGCCGTGTATAAACGAGAACCTGAAGTGATGATGGACAGGTACATAGCAGGACGCGGGCTTGATAATCGAACTGGTACATTCATTGTAGGGGAAGTATTGCGCCGTCTCTCGAAGAAAACACTTAATGTCGGTGTATATGCCGTTTCGACTGTTAATGAGGAAACGAATATGGGAGGAGCATACTTTGCTGCAGCTGGAATCGAACCGACAATGGCTATTGCTTGCGATGTTACTTTTGCCACCGATTACCCGGGAGTCAATCGTAATAAGTATGGGGATGTTCGGTTAGA
This sequence comes from Thalassobacillus pellis, assembly GCF_016908295.1. Classification (GTDB taxonomy): domain Bacteria; phylum Bacillota; class Bacilli; order Bacillales; family Halobacillaceae; genus Thalassobacillus; species Thalassobacillus pellis. The sequence continues at coordinate 31,303 of NZ_JAFBDO010000008.1, read as the reverse complement.
TTCCGGTCCTGTTCTGGCTAAGGGTGCACCTATCAATCGTAAAATCAATCAGATGCTTGAAAAGACTGCAGCTTCTCTCGATATAGCTGTACAATATGAGCTGACACCAAGATCGACAGGAACGGACGCTGATCGTATGCGCCTCACAGGAAAAGGTGTGCCAATCAGCTTAGTTTCCTTACCACTTAGGTATATGCATTCCCCGGTGGAAACTAGCAGTATGAAAGATGTTGATGAAGAAATCGATTTACTGGTTGAGATGATTGCCAATATGACAGGAAAAGAAAGTCTAAATCCTTTGGAAGATTGAATCAATGTATAAATACTTTTAAAATACCAGCACAAAACGACCTCTTATGGTAAATGAACCTAGATAGGACAAACATAGAATGCTCTCAAGGCTGTCGAGAAACTCTCGACAGCCTGATTTCTTTCACCTTTCACCGCGCTCATTATTCTATTGATAAGAATCCTTTTAGACGATTTATGTGACGGCGGCCTGTCAGATTATGAAAAAGGCTCTCCTTCCTCTAGCTATGGTGAGCTATATGAAGGAAAGCCTTTTTTGGTTATAAGCTAAAGTGAAGGAGACCAGACCGTGCCACTCCCTGCGGAAAAACGGGCGAACCGAGACCCGCAGGGTGGTTATTCACGAGGACTCTAGCAATAGTCCGCGGAAAGAGAATGATCAGGGCTCCTGGGACACGAATAAAGCTTATAGAAAAACTCTGGGTCTCACCGAAGAGTATAGAACGCTCTCCTTTCTTGTTTTAAGGTAAAACAAATAATTTTCAGGAAGAAAATTGTTTAAAAAATGAAGGAAAAAATAGATAGATAATAGAAAAAAATGGGGGAGACAATGAAAAAGGATGATGTACTATGCTAACGTATGAAATCATGAGATCTGATCTTCTGCGGATAAAACCGATGGATGAAGATTTAGTCACGGAGGAAATTGAAAAAGTGATATCGGAGTACAACCTAACTATTTCTCAAAAAACAACCTTGAGTACAAAAAAAGGATCTGTGCATTGGCATCTGAAAAAATCGTTGGAAAAGGGTGTACTGGAGGTTACATATTGGCCTAAAGAAGCCAGGCTATGGATAAATATTGCATCGAATAGAAGAGCTTCGTGGAATTTAGAAATGATAGAACCGCTGGCTAAATCTTTTACAAAGAAAATTGGCGGAGAGGTAGAGCAAGTAAGGTAAATGATAAAAAGGAGTAGTCTGAAGTGCCGAATTGTTGGATTAATGCTCCAGCCGATGTGAAGAACTTCGTACATAACTTATCAAAGATTTTCCAAGAAACCCTGCACGCCAGGCTAATTGGAATCTATCTACATGGCTCGTTAGCCATGGGAGGGTTTCATCCAGCAAGAAGTGATATTGATTTAATCATTATCGTGTCAAATAGCTTAAATATGGAAGTCAGGAAAGACCTTGCCTATATAATGTTGGAGGTGTCCAATAGCCCTTACCCTATAGAAGTCAGTATATTAAGTCACAATCAGCTGGAAGCTTGGGAGCATCCTAGCCTGTTTGAATTCCACTATAGTGAAGCTTGGAGAAACAGGTTTATGTTGAGTTTAAGAGAAAGGGAGGAAAACAAAATATATCAGGCAGGATTAAGGGATGCCGATTTAGCTGCACACCTTACCATCATAAAAAATAGAGGAATTACCCTTTTAGGAGAACCGATATCAAAAGTGTTTCCAAGTATTTCTCCAGCCCATTATCTGGATTCCATAATGAGAGATTATAATGAATGTGTAGATAATATAACTAAAGACCCGGTTTATTGCACATTAAACATCATAAGGGTTTATTGTTACTTAAAAGAGGGAGCGATTTTCTCCAAAACGGAAGGAGGAAAGTGGGGGCTGGCTAACTTGCCTGAAAAGTTTCACAGTGCTATCAGGAATGTGCTTAGGAAGTACCAATATAATGATACGAAAAGTAGATTAAATCTTTCCGGATTGCGTGAGCTGAGGGATTATATACAGTGTCAGGTAGAAAAGCTGACAGAGAACCAATAAAGTATATGGAAAAAATATTATTTGAAAGAAAAGCGTAACAATTTGGCACTCATTGTTCCGCTTTTTTAAAAATTAGTGTAATCTGCTTGCTCTTGATGACAGAAAATAACTAATGGAAGCATGGGCTGCTTCCATTAGCTGTCGACGAATCTATCTCACCGTTCGTTGATTTCTTTGCTTTCTTCGACGGTAAACCGGGCGGTTGGCTCTACTTCCAGACGTTCTAATGGGATAGGCTCCCCTGATTTTTCGCTAAAACCATATTTTCCTTCTTCTATCCTTTGCAGTGCATCCTCAATTTCCATCATACGTTCCCGGGCTTTTTCGTAAAAAGTATAATCTTTTTCACGCTCGAATTGTTCTGTTCCAAGATTTGCTGGATGGTCTGCAACATCCGATAATTCTTGTGTGTTTTCGTTAGAATAGTCTTCGTTGGCCGGGCCGCCCCGATACTCCTCTAAGTCTTTCTCTGTTTCCTTCTTCATTTCCAGTAATCTCTCTTTGAATTCGTTTATCTGTTTATTTGTAAACATAGCAATCTCCTTTCCCTGCCTTAAGTTTTAAGAGGTACAACCCCAATCGTACACCTGGCAATGGAAATCAATGCATCATCTTCATCTGTAATTTTTATTTCCCAGACCATCGTATTTCTTCCAATATGAAAAGGAACGGCTGTTGCAGTTACAGTTCCATCCCGCTTGCTTTTGATATGGTTGGCATTGATCTCCACCCCAAAAACAGTATGGGTTTCAGTATTTACATTATGGAAGGCACCGATGCTGGCAGCTGATTCAGCTAAAGCGACGCTTGCCCCTCCATGCAAAAACCCGAGTGGCTGGTGGGTGGAAGCAGTGACAGGCATGGTCATAATCACTTCATTTTTATCCAGCGACTTAACTTCCATTCCTAAGGCTTCCATCATTGTATTGGTAAAAGATAATTTCATAAGGGTCATTCCTTTGTAATTATTTCCCGTAACAGAGGTGATGAAACATGCCGGGAGAATTAAAAAAGCGGCAAAAGTGTTTGCCGCGTCTTCAGATAGGAAAATACAATTGTAGTAATAAAGATATTCCTAATAGCAATCCATAGATTGTGTTTGTTTGAGCTGTTGCTTTCATAGCTGGCATCATTTCCACTGGCTGGATTTTACCGATAAAACCTTTTACAGCCTTTATTGCCTTTTTGAAGCTTAAGAATGAAAGGAGGCTCCAAATAGGCAATAAGCCGGCGACAATGAAAATAGCTGTAAACAAATAAGCTGTGATGAATAAGCCGGCAAGGAAGCGAATGGCACCCTTTTTACCTAATAGGATGGCGATAGTTCTTCGCCCATTCTCCTTGTCGCCTTCCAGATCTCGGATGTTATTAGCCAAGAGGATTGCTCCAACAAAGATAGCAACTGGTATGGATACAATTAGCACACTGGGATTGATGGCCATTGTCTGAATAAAATAGCTGATCCCGATAATCACAGTACCCATAAAGAATCCTGCTGCAAGTTCACCGAATGGAGTATAGGCAATCGGCAAGGGTCCACCAGTATATAAATAGCCGAACAACATCGAGGTAGCACCGATGATTGCGATCCACCAGCTTGAAGCTGCAGAAATATAAACACCTAGGAGTATTGCGATCCCAAAAAAGGCAATAGCCAGCCCAAGTACAGTTTTGGGAGAAATACCATCCCTGACAATGGTCCCGCCGATGCCGACAGACTTCTCCGTATCGAGGCCGCGAACGTAATCGTAATATTCATTGAACATGTTCGTGGCCGCCTGGATCAGGATCGAGGCAAGCAGCATTGCGAGAAACAATAAGAAGTTGATAGAGCTGTCCAAAGCTGCCAGCATTGTTCCTATAAACACAGGAACGAAGGCTGCCGTTAAGGTGTGGGGACGCAATAGACGCCACCATATTTGAAAACCTCCCCGTTCGTTCAGGGAAGTTTTTATATCTTCATTTTGGACCGGATTCATGATCGTTCTCTCCTTATACTAATTAGCTATGATATAAGATAATCAATATTAAGTTTATGGAATACCCGGGATAGTGTCAATGATTGTAAGAAAGTATTGGATACAAGTAACGATTTCTTGAGTATGAATAGAAAAGGGAATAAAATAGAGAAGGAAGTCATTAACAGGATGTTAGTATCATGTGATACAGTGAATCAATATATATTTTCAATAGAATTGGATTCTTATGTATATAGAGCGATTATTCCTGTCATTCAGGGGGGAAAGGTATGATTCATACAGAAACAGCTACAGTGGATGAAATCATCGGACAAGCAATAAGCGTAGCAAAACAGACAGACGAGCCACAATTGGTGAGTGCCGTCGATCATATAGAACCTATCGACCCGTTTTTATTTTACGCAGGAGCGGAAGTATTGAAAGATACCCGTCTATTCTGGAAAAGTGCTGACGGGGATTTTGTGATGGCAGGAGTCGGGACTGCTGCAACGCTTACTCCATCCATAGATGAGAGGTTTAAGGATATACAGCATCAATGGAAGGAATTAATGGATAGGACTCATTGGTTTGACAGCTTTGAGCAAAAGGGTACAGGTCCGGTTGCCATGGGAGGATTCAGTTTTGATCCTGCCAAGGAAACGACTGGCCTATGGTCTTCTTTTGAAACAAGCCAGCTGGTAATTCCTAATTACTTGCTCACGAAGGTAAAAGGGGAATGTTATTTTACAATTAATTGCCTTGTATACCCGGATGATCATATGGAGCAATTGAAGTTCCAATGGGAAGACACAAAAAATAAGTTATTAAAGCAGCGCAATTACGGCTTCATTGCCCCGGAAATATTACAGCAGGAAGAGATTAAGACAGAGAAATGGAAACAGCTTGTCAAGCAGGCGACGGAGGATATTGAAGCAGGGCTTATGGAAAAAGTGGTACTGGCCAGGGAGATGCGGCTGAAATTCGACGAAAATGTGAATGTCAGCCAGGTTCTACAGCACCTTGATGATACGCAGACAAACAGCTATATTTTTTCATTTGAAAGTGGAGATGCCCATTTTGTCGGTGCGACTCCAGAAAGGCTGGTTAAGGTTGAGAACCAGCAGCTGCTCTCGACCTGTCTGGCAGGCACTATTCCTCGCGGCAAGACAAAGGAAGAAGACGTCAGATTGGGACAGGAGCTGCTTCAGGATGAAAAAAACCTTGAGGAACATGATTTTGTGGTGCAAATGATTCGGGGAGCTATCGAATCCTGCGGGGAAAATGTAGAGATACCCGAAGCACCTGTATTATACCCATTAAAGAATCTTCAGCATCTTTTCACACCAGTAACTGCCAGATTAAAGGATGGCCATACATTGCTTGACATCGTGGAACGGCTTCACCCTACCCCGGCGATAGGTGGACTTCCAAGACAAGTAGCTATGGAATATATCAAGAAGCACGAGCCTTTGGACCGCGGGTGGTACGCCGGTCCTGTCGGGTGGTTAGATTCTAACCAAAATGGGGAATTTGCTGTTGCCATTCGATCAGCGCTTATCAAGAATGATCAAGCATCCCTGTTTTCCGGTTGTGGTGTAGTGAAAGATTCTGATCCGGATATGGAATATCAGGAAACTGCCATTAAATTTACACCGATGCTGGGCGTTTTAGGAGGAGCATGATGGATCACACCGAAGAACTTACAAGGTATATAGCACGGTTTGTACAGGGGCTTCATTATTCAGGGGTGGAGGAGGTCGTGATTTCCCCAGGATCGCGTTCCACCCCTCTTGCTATGACCTGTGCTGAATTTGAAGGTATCAGGCACTGGGTCAACCTGGATGAACGATCTGCCGCTTTTTTTGCGTTGGGAATTGCAAAAGAGCAACGTAAACCAGTAGCTTTGGTCTGTACTTCCGGTACTGCTGCAGCCAATTACTTTCCAGCAATTGTAGAAGCTTACTATAGCCGTATTCCGCTAATTGTTTTAACTGCGGATCGGCCTCACGAACTGCGGGATATCGGTGCGCCCCAAGCCATTGAGCAAGTGAAGCTGTATGGAGATTATATCAAATGGTTTCATGATATGGCTCTCCCGGAAGCTACTCCACCAATGCTCAGATACTCGAGGAATACAGCACAACGGGCTGTCCAGGAAGCTAATCATGGTAACCCCGGGCCGGTTCACGTCAATATTCCATTAAGAGAACCACTTATTCCAGACTTTTCCCTAAAAGGACTCTGGGTTTCAGAGCCTAAGGATACTCAGACACTATTTGGGAAAAGGAATCCTGATGAAACGGATATGTCCATGCTGGCAAAAGAACTGAAAGAATTAGGTAAAGGTGTGCTTGTATGCGGGCCACAATCAGACCGAGATTTAAGGGATGCAGTTGGAGAACTTGCAAAGCGTTTGGGAGCACCTGTATTGGCTGACCCTCTTTCCCAGCTTCGGACAGGACAATCAGAAAAAGATCATATCATTGAATCCTATGATGCCATATTGAAAAGCGACAATATCAAAGCGAAGTTGCGTCCGGATTACATTATCCGGTTCGGGGCCATGCCTGTCTCGAAGGCTTACCTGCAATGGTTACAGCAAATGGACGATTTTTATCATATTGTGGTTGAACCGGAAGCCGGGTTTCGGGAACCATCAGGAGTTTTTACCCGCTTCCTTTATTCCGATTCAGCGGTTTTCGCGCAAAAGTTAGCGAATCAGTACGAAGATATGGAAACGGATGGAAGCTGGCTGGGAAAATGGCAGAAAATGAACCAGACTGCTAAGGATTTATTGCTGACTGAATCTCCGGAAGAGAGTGTGAATGAAGGACAGGCTGTGGTAAAGATTTCTGAGGCTATTCCGGACCATTCGATTCTCTTTGTTGGCAACAGCATGCCGATAAGGGATGTCGATACCTTTTTTATGTCGACACCAAAAGAAGTGGAAATCATGGCTAATAGGGGAGCAAATGGAATTGATGGGGTTGTTTCAGCTGCACTTGGAACAGGAGCGAATGGAAAAAGAGTGACCCTGTTGATTGGAGACCTTTCGTTATTTCATGATTTCAATGGTTTATGGATCGCTAAAGAAAAGCAGTTGAATATAACTATTGTTTTGATAAACAATGATGGCGGTGGCATATTCTCCTATTTGCCGCAGGCTTCTCATCCAGCTCATTACGAGGAATTGTTCGGAACGCCGCTTCGTCTTCCCTTCAAACCTATTATTGAAGCATATGGAGGAGATTATCATCTGGCGGAATCGTGGGAGGCGTTTTCAGAACAGCTGACACAAAGCTATACGAAGCCAGGGTTATCAGTCATTGAATTGAGAACCTGCCGTGAAGATAACGTTCCCTACCATAAAGCTAAATGGGATAGTATCAAAGAAGCGATAGAAAAACAGCTAGAGGAATGATGGGATGTTCCATAAAATAAATAACTCGGAATATTGGGTTGAAATCACTGGAGAAGAAGGCCCCCCTTTAGTATTGCTCCACGGCTTCACAGGATCGACGAGAACCTGGGACAGAGTTTTGAGAGAACTATCACCCATGCCATTTCAGGTGGTAACTGTCGATCTCCCCGGCCATGGCCGGACCCGATATGGGGAAAAGCTGCTTACAATGGAAAAATGCTGTGCTGATTTAAATATGCTTTTCGATATATTAGGATTGGAAAATGTGACGCTTGCGGGTTATTCCATGGGAGGAAGGACAGCACTTTCGCATGCTTGTTTATATCCAAAAGATGTGGATAAATTGCTTTTGGAAAGCTCCTCTCCGGGGTTAGGGACGGAACATGAACGGCAGCAACGTATGGAAAGTGATGAACGGCTGGCAAGGAAAATAGAGAAAGAAGGCATCCGTTCTTTTGTCAATTTTTGGGAAAATGTGCCGTTATTCGAATCACAACGAAATCTTCCTGGGGTCATCCAACAGGAAGTTCGTACCGAACGGATGAATCAGACGCCTCATGGTCTCGCTTTATCGTTAAGGGGGATGGGAACTGGCAGGCAGCCTTCCTGGCGGGACCATTTACAGAACCTAAACTGCCCGGTAAAGCTTGTAGCCGGTGAGAAAGATAACAAATTCATCTGTATTAATGAAGAGATGAAAAACAGTCTTTCTAACGCAAGCCTTACAGTCATTCCAAATACCGGACATGCCGTCCATGTCGAACGACCGAGGGTTTTAGCTGAAATTATCATGGACTTCATGCTAGAATAAAAACTGAAAGAGTTTTAGGAGGAGGATTTCATATGACAGTAGAATGGGTCAATCAACGAAAATATGAAGATATTCGATATGAAACCTATGATGGTATAGCAAAAATCACCATCAATCGCCCGGAAGTGCGTAATGCGTTTCGTCCTGAAACAGTGACAGAATTAATAGACGCATTTATGCGTGCCCGCGATGATTCCAGCATCGGGGTTATCGTACTTGCTGGCGAAGGTGATGCAGCATTCTGTTCCGGCGGTGATCAATCTGTCCGAGGACATGGTGGATATGTCGGAGGAGATGAAATTCCACGCTTAAACGTACTTGATCTTCAACGGCTGATCCGTGTCATCCCTAAACCAGTAGTGGCTATGGTTTCCGGTTATGCAATCGGTGGTGGGCATGTGCTACATATTATGTGCGATCTGACGATTGCGGCTGAGAATGCTGTATTCGGCCAAACCGGTCCTAAAGTAGGAAGCTTTGATGCAGGCTATGGAGCAGGTTTGCTTGCACGCATTGTCGGACATAAGAAAGCTCGTGAAATCTGGTATCTGTGCCGCCAATATAATGCCCAGGAAGCACTTGACATGGGCTTGGTCAATACAGTGGTACCAGTCGAGGAACTGGAAGCAGAAACAATCCAATGGTGTCAGGAAATGCTTGAAAAATCACCTACTGCCCTACGTTTCCTAAAGGCTTCCTTCAATGCCGATACAGATGGATTGGCAGGGTTACAGCAAATGGGCGGCGACGCGACACTTCTTTATTACACAACCGATGAAGCTAAGGAAGGCCGTGACGCTTTCAAGGAAAAAAGAAAGCCTGACTTCAAACAGTTCCCGCGTTTCCCTTAAACAAATTTTCGTAAGAAGTATGAAGCATCAGTCCGTGCCTTTGGCAAGGGCTGGTGCTTTATTTAGTACATTAAGAATGTATAAAATTTTAGCAAAGAAGCTATCCGGCGTAGTGAAAATTTTTAAGTACTAGTATAAGAAAAACGAACACATTCACAGAAACCCACTGTGAATGGGAGTTTTTCTAATACATTAAGAATGTATAAAATTTTAGCAAAGAAGCTATCCGGCGTAGTGAAAATTTTTAAGTACTAAGTATAAGAAAAACGAACACATTCACAGAAAGGCATGTGAATGGGAGTTTTTCTAATACATTAAGAATGTATAAAATTTTAGCAAAGAAGCTATCCGGCGTAGTGGAAATTTTTAAGTACTAAGTATAAGAAAAACTAACACATTCACAGAAAGGCATGTGAATGGGAGTTTTTCTAATAAAAGGAGTGTATTCCCATGGAGGAAACGATACCACATTGGCTGGACAAGCAGGCGGAAATAAACCCGCATCAAACAGCCGTGGAAACCGATACCGGCGCTAGCCTTACATTCTTGGAAATTCAGCAAATGAGTGAAGCATATGCCAAAGCTCTAAGGGCTGAGGGCATCGGGGAGGGGGATCATGTTGCAGTACTGGCATCGAACCGTTTGGAGATGATTCTGGCCATTCACGGACTAAGCTATCTTGGGGCAGTTCTCGTCTTATTGAATACAAGATTAACACCAGAAGAACTGGCCTTTCAGGTCAAGGATGCTGAAGTCAGTCATTTCATTGTTGAGGAACGTTTTCGAAAAACGGCTGAAACAACTATACAAAAAGCTCGACTGACACAATGCGGTTTATTTTCACTTGAAAAAGTAAACTTAGATATGAAAAGCAGACAGCCATTGAAAAGAGAGATTAATCTGAAGGACTTGTTTACGATTATTTATACATCGGGCACAACCGGAAATCCTAAGGGAGTCGAGCTCACCTACGGCAATCATTGGTCAAGCGCAGTGGGATCCATGCTTAATCTCGGCCTCAATGAAAATGATAAGTGGCTGCTCTGTCTTCCGATGTTCCACGTTGGAGGTTTTTCTGCATTAATGAAGAATGTTATTTATGGAATGCCGATACATCTGGTCAGTCAATTTAATGCTTCCTACATAAATCAGGCGATTATGAATAACGGGGTTACTATAATTTCAGTCGTCACAGTAATGGTAAGGCGTTTACTGGATGATTTAGGAAATGATAGCTATCCGGACAGCTTCCGTTGCATGCTGCTTGGAGGAGGACCTGCACCTGAAAGTTTATTACAGTCTGCCAAGGAAAAAGCAGTTCCCATTTTTCAGACCTATGGAATGACAGAAACCTCTTCACAAATAGCCACACTGTCTCCTAAGGATGCGTTTAGGAAACTTGGCTCTGCTGGGAAGGCGCTAAGCACTGCCCAGTTGAAAGTGGATGCTGAAATAGGGGAAATTGGAGAAATTAAAGTAAAAGGACCAATGGTGACAAATGGGTATTTTAATCGTGCAGGTGCAAATAAAGAAGCTTTTTCTGATGGCTGGCTTGCTACAGGGGATATGGGCTACAAGGATGAAGAAGGGTTTCTTTATGTTATTGACCGACGAAAAGATCTGATCATCTCGGGAGGTGAGAACATTTATCCTGCTGAAATTGAAGAGGTGCTGGCCGGTGTATCTGAAGTATTAGAAGCGGGAGTCATCGGGAAAAAGGATGATAAATGGGGGCAAGTGCCTGTTGCGTTTATTGTAAGTCGGACTGGCAGTGAGGTGACGAAAGAGGAATTACTCGATCATTGCCGCAGTAAGCTGGCTAGCTATAAAGTACCAAGAGAAGTTATTTTTATTGATGAACTGCCAAGGAATGCCTCTAATAAGATTTTAAGAAGGAAGTTAGCTGGGATTGCAGAGAGAGGGGGAAGAGAATGAATATTTCTTCAATCCATCTTAAAAGGATTAAAATGCCTTTGAAGAAACCATTCACGACCCATGCAGGTTCTGTTTCTAAAAGAGAACTGATTATTGTTACAGTACACGATAACGATGGAAGGAAAGGTTTTGGCGAAGTCACTGCATTTTCGACTCCTTTTTATACACATGAAACGATTGATTCTGCCTGGGAGCTTTTACATAAATTATTTATACCTATTGTTAGATGGTCTACTATCAGTCATCCATCGGAACTTGCGGATCAGCTCGCTGTTTTTCAGGGAAATCAGATGGCAAAAGCCGGTCTCGAAAGTGCGCTTTGGGATTTATTTGCCAAACAAAAAAAGCAAAGCCTGAGTAAACTTATAGGAGGTACTCGCGAAGAACTGGATGTCGGAGTTGTCCTAAGTTTATCCGATTCCCTCAAAGATGAAATAGAGTATTGTCAGCGTATCGGATACAAACGGTATAAGCTCAAGGTGGAAAAGTATAAGGAAAAATCCGCAATCGAACAGGTGAAATCCTATGCCCCTGAACTTCCATTGATGATTGATGGAAATGGCACCTATGACGCGGAGGATATACTCCATCTTCAAAACCTGGATGAACTTGGGTTGATGATGATTGAGCAGCCATTCCGTCCAGGTGATTTTTATCTGCATCAGCAGCTTCAACAAAAAGTGAGCACACCTGTTTGCTTGGATGAAAGTATTTCATGTCAGGAAGACATTATTCAGGCGCATAAGCTTGGCAGCTGTCAGGTAGCCAATATAAAAATCAGCAGGGTAGGCGGATGGACAGAAGCTTTGAAGCTGCATGATTATTGCCTGCACCAAAACGTACCATCCTGGTGCGGAGGCATGGTCGAATCAGGGATATCACGGGCTCATAATATTGCTTTGGCTTCGCTTGATGGATTTACCATAGCTGGTGACATATCCGCCTCGAGCCGTTTTTGGGAAAGAGATTTGATTGCCCCGGAGATAACTGTCACTGAAGGAAAAGTGGTTGTTCCAGAAAAGCCAGGAATCGGATTCGATGTTGACGAAGACTATATTGATTTTCTTACCATTACCCGTAACTCTTATTCCGTGTAGTCGCCTTAAGTGAAAATGATTATCATAATCATTGACACAACCGAATTTGGTCCATAAACTTAATAATGCAAGGAATGCAGACATACTATGAACGGAGCAGATCATTTATTGAGGTGGCAAATATGAATTATTTGACAGATTTAGAAGAGGCTTTTTTAGATGATAATTTCAGATATTTATCTCGTGCCTATTCCGAGCGAGTTCCCCTGGAAGTAATACAAGGGGAAGAACTGCAATCAGAAGATGAGTTGCTGGATGTCCTCGAGAATATGCACACACATATCGAATCTGACTTTTTTCTGACGACAGCATCCATATTTTCAAAGCGGTATGGATATTATGTGGTAACAGGCTTTCTAGTCCTGATTTCTGCTTTTAATAAATGCCCTGATGTAAATCTAAGCAATATCCGACTTGTCCGTATGGATGAAGATAAGAAATGGTTCCCTAAACTTGAATTCCTGTCAAAAGAAGTAATACAACCAGAGCCGGGAGAAAGGGAAAAATGGCTTCGTGAAAGCTTACGCAAGCTCTTCCGGGAGAATTTGCGCCCTATTTTGCTAAATGTCCATGAATTGACTAGACTATCGATGAATGTACTTTGGGAAAATTTCACGATCTATCTCTACTGGTTCTATGAAACGTTTGCAGAAAAACATTTCAACGGAGAACAGCTTGCACAGATATATGATGACTTCCATATTATTGTGAACGAACTGGAAGGAGAGGCATTTGGTGAGACAGACAATCCACTCGGATATTTCCAATACCAGCCGAAACTCCCAAGCGGTGCAAGGGAAAGAAAATACTGCTGTTTAAGTTACCGGTGGAATGAAGAAAGCGGGTATTGCAAAACATGCCCTCATCGTTGCTGACTTATTTTGACACCCCGGGACATCCATAAAATGGATGTCCCGGGGTGTGTGGTTTATTCTTTCCATTATTGCAAATGCTAATGGCAGAATAGGAGGGTAAATATGGACCGAAATAAATACTATGTAAATTTAGGAACACAGGAAATATCGATCAATCATGACGCAAATAATGATGATTTCATCATTAATGCAACCGAGGAAGAACTGATTGAGCTGCGAGAGTTTTTTGATGAAGTATATAATGCTGATGAACGTGCTTTTTTCCGTGCCCATGTACCTTTTACCCCATACCATAAAGACCGCTCTAACGATGAGTACGATGAGGGAATGAAAACAGTACTGCGGAGGATTTATGAACTAGGTGATGAGATGACTAAAAAACATATTTCCAGTATGGGACTACTAGAAGACCTGGATAATCCTTCTGAATCTGAGGAACCGTGAAACATAACAAGTTTCCGGTTCTTTTTTTTTTGCAACGGGCGCGAATTCATGGAATTTCCTGGTTCTCCCGGGGTGCCAACTCAAACTCCCCGCGAGAAACAGATATTTCCATCGGTATTTATCATCTCCCCGGGAGAAACAGTTATTTCCACACGTATATAGTTTCATAATATGAATATTAATTATCTATATAATTAAATATATGGAGATCATAAGCTAACGGGAACATAGAAAGCTTGCGACTGGGTGTAAAGTCGCATTTGATTCATGGACTGTTTTTTGATGTTTATGCAGTTTTTAGAATAGGAATAATAACAGTAGATTATTTTGACTGAGGAGGACTGACATGAAATTAAATACATTGACCGTCCGTTATGTCAAAACATTGTTTATTTGTATGCCATTGTTGTTATTCGCCCAGCCCGTTCAAGATGTTTCAGCTGCCGAAAATAAAGCACATAACCATTCCAAATCAGAGATAGCGCATGTCAGCACTAAAGAAAAACCGAAATCTGAAATAAAGGACTTGGATAAAGCGACTATACAAAAAAGAACAGACGAGTTCATGGAGCAGCTCGTACAGAAAACGGATGAAAACTTTCGAGTTCTGAAATATGATTCCAAAGAAGCTTTAGTTGAATCCTTTACACCATTTGCAACAAAACAGGTGGCAAAAAAATATATAGATTTTTACTATAAGGAAAAAGAGTCCGGCCTGTATATACTTCCGACTGAAACCCCTCCATGGTTTGTAAATGATGTTCCATATGATACCATCAGTATAGACGATAAACATAAACGTATTGTACAGACGAACGATTCAGAGCTGTACGGAAAATACACCGTTACGATTGATCTCGAATATGATGGTAAATGGCGGATAACGGAAGTGAAACATTCTTAATGACGTAGTCAAAGGCAGTTGAAGTGGTAATGGAGATTTTTTACGATTTTTATAATAATGAAGTGAAGCTTTCATTTGAAGATCATCCTTTTTCGAAGCATCCGAAGCATGTGTGGGTTATCTGCAAGTATAAAAATCAATGGCTTTTGACCGAACACAAGGAAAGAGGGCTGGAATTTCCTGGCGGGAAAGTGGAAGAGGATGAAACTGCTGAACAAGCGGCTATAAGAGAGGTTCAAGAAGAGACCGGTGGAACTGTGAATAAACTGACTTATATCGGCCAGTATTTTGTGGCAGGAAAAGGCGGCACAATCATTAAAAATGTTTATTTTGCTGTAATAGACCGCCTGCAGCAACAGGAGACGTATTACGAAACATATGGGCCGGTATTATTCGATGAACTGCCAACAAATGTGGCAAGAGACAAAAGATTCAGCTTTATGATGAAGGATGGCGTGCTTCCAAACAGTATGGAACAAATCGATAAAATGAAGCTTTAAAGGAAACACCTCTTGCCAGCGTAGAGAAAGCAGCAAGAGGTGTTTGCTATTTAGGAGTACGAATCAGCCTTTTTTCAAGCTGCTCGACTAATTGGTACATGATCGCAGCAAATATCGCAATAACCAGTAAGCTGAACAAAACAAGTGTAAAGTCGAACACCTGGAACCCGTATATGATCAGATAACCGAGTCCTTGTTTGGATACAAGAAATTCCCCGACAATGATCCCTACCCACGATAGGCCAACATTAACTTTCAATGAGGATATCATAGTGGGAAATGAAGCGGGGAAAATCGCTTCCTTAAAACAAACAGCTTTAGATGCACCAAGGCTTTTCAATACCTTGATATAGTTCTGGTCGATTTCCTGGAATGCAGAGTAGACAACAAGTGTCGTAATAATGACTGAAATGATCGCTCCCATGGCGATGATCGCCACATAGCCGGGACCTAATGCAACAATGATGATGGGCCCTAAAGCTACCTTAGGCATGGCGTTTAATATGACAAGATAGGGATCGATGACTTTTGAAAAACTGGTGGACCACCAAAGCAAAGCAGCCAGGAGAATACCTGCTAATGTCCCAATCAAAAATCCTGCTATTGTTTCCAGCACGGTAACATTAATATGAACCCATAAAGACCCGTCGCTCGCTTTGTCGATAAACAGGTTCCACACTTTGGAAGGGGAACTGAATAACAATGGATCAATCCATTTCAGCTTGCTGGCCAGCTCCCATAAAGAAAAGAAAGCAATAAATATAACAAGCTGCCAGATTCTGATCCAGCGTTTTTCTATTTTCAACTTTTTTACATAGGCTTCGTGAAGTTTTTGGTCAGTTTGGTTCTTCTTGTTCAAGTGCGCTCATCTCCTTCCAGATGGCATCGAAAATGGACGGAAAAGAAGGATGCTGGCGTGTCTGAAAAGGAGGAAGATGACGCAGTTCTTCGTTAACGGTGAAAACCTGCTTGATTTTACCAGGTCGTGCTTTTAAAAGAATTATCCGGTCACTCATAGCAATCGCTTCGCTGATATCGTGAGTTACCAGAAGTGCTGCTTTCTCATATTGCTTCAGCATTTGCGAAACGAAATCTTCCAGACGAAGTTTGGTTTGAAAATCCAATGCAGAAAAAGGTTCATCCAAAAGCAAGAGCTTCGGGTCATTGATCAATGTTCTTGCCAATGCTGCCCGCTGTCGCATACCACCTGATAATTCATCTGGATAAGCATCAGCAATATTATCTAACCCAACTTCTTTCAAGATTTCCAATGCCCTTTTTGTACTTTCCTCGTTCAACCTTTTACTTATCTTCGGTCCAAGGAGAACGTTATCCTTAATGCTCTTCCAGGGGAAAAGATAATCCTGTTGAAGCATGTAGCCCATTTGTGGAATTTTATAAGAAGGATCTTCTTCTACTAATGAAATTGTTCCTTTGGTAGGTTTTATCAAGCCCGCAACAATGGATAACAGTGTCGTCTTGCCACAGCCGCTCGGGCCAAGGATGGAGACGAATTCCCCATGCTCTAATGTGAAGTTTATATTATCAAGCGCAATCGTATAGTCTGCTTTTGAGTGATAATGGTGGGATAAGTGGTTTACAGTCAGCAGTGACACTGCCATCCCTCCTAATCGTTAATGATTGTTTCTGCGATTTCGGTATTTACCAGCGTGTCATAGCCGACATCTTCTGGAAGTTCTCCTGCTTCATCCATAATTGCTTTGAGATTTTTCCATTCCTCTTTATCGAGAATCGGATTCTCTGCGAATGACCCTTGGCTTTTATACCGATCGACCACAGTAGTGATTAAATCCAGCTCAGTATCTTCAAAATACGGCTGTATGACTTTTGCTGTTTCAGAGGCAGGCTGATCTTGAACCCATTGCTGTGCTTTATAGACGGCTCTTGTAAACTTCTTGATCGCTTCTTCATTCTCTTCAAGAAAACTTTCCTTCGTCATAAATACCGTATAAGGAACATGGCCGGATTCTTCACCGAATGAAGCAATGATGTGGCCGATTCCTTCTTTCTCAAATATGCTTGCTGTCGGCTCAAAAAGCTGTACATAGTCACCTGTTCCAGAAGCAAAAGCATTTGGGATGTTTGCAAAATCCACATTTTGAATCAATTCCAGGTCGTTGTGGGGGTCGATTCCGTGCTGTTTCAAGACAAACTCTCCTACCATCTGTGGCATTCCGCCTTTACGCTGTCCTAAAAAGGTACTGCCCTTCAGGTGTTCCCACTCGAAATTCTCCACATTCTCCCGTGCAACAAGAAATGTACCATCGGTCTGGGTCAGCTGGGCAAAATTTATTGCAGGATCCGTTGCACCTCGGGCGTGGACGTAAATGGAAGTTTCCGATCCTACCAGTGCTATGTCAGCTCCATCCGATAACAGGGTAGTCATAGTTTTGTCTCCGCCCCATGTTGTCGTCAATTCTATATCGAGTCCTTCTTCCTCAAAGAAGCCTTTTTCCAAAGCGACATATTGTGGGGCATAGAATATCGACCTCGTTACTTCCGCCACCTTTAACGTGGTTTTAGTCGTTTGTTGATTGCAAGCCGCGGAAACACCAGCAAGAAGTAAAGCCAGAATGATGATTGCCGCAAATCTAATTCTTTTCATAAGTAATCTTCCTCCTGATTACACAATGGTTGAATAACTACCTTAGCTTATGAAATCAGAAAAAATGTGTGAATGCCCATTTTCCATATAAAAAGACTGCCGGGTTATACCCGACAGTCTGGGAAGCTGAGACCTTTTGAGGTACCAGCTTCATTTATATGAGGAGATGAGGAAACAATAATCAATGTCAGCCCTTATATAATGGACCTGCTTTTGCAATATCATCACTGGCATGGTTGAATTTCCTGAAGTTTTCATGAAACTTCGTGGCCAGTTCCTTTGCTTTTTCTTCGTAAGCTTTTTTATCTTTCCAGGTTTTCTTAGGAATCAATACATCATCAGGAACACCTGGCACGTGCATCGGGATATCCAGGCCGAATATTCCATCCATTTGAGTCTCTGCGGAATTTAACTCTCCTTCCAGAGCTGCGTGGATCATTGCTCTCGTGAAGGAAAGTTTCATTCGGCTTCCTTCACCATATGCCCCGCCGGTCCATCCTGTATTGACGAGGAAAACATTGGTATCATATCGTTCGATTTTTTCACCGAGCATTTTGGCGTAAGTGGCAGGGGCCAATGGTAAGAATGGTGATCCGAAGCAGGCGGAGAATGTAGCTTCCGGAGAAGTCACCCCTCTTTCGGTACCTGCCAGCTTACTCGTATAACCACTAAGGAAGTGGTACATTGCCTGTTCTTTTGTAAGCTTGCTGATTGGCGGCAAGACGCCAAAGGCATCAGCTGTCAGGAAAATGATTGTATTGGGATGTCCTGCAACACTCGGCAGGACAATATTATCAATATTATCAATTGGGTAAGCTGCCCGGGTGTTTTCAGTCAAAGAAGTATCTTCATAATCTGGGTTACGGGTGTTTTCATCCATCATGACGTTTTCCAAGACAGAACCAAATCGAATGGCATTATAAATCTGTGGCTCTTTCTCTTTAGAGAGACTGATACATTTTGCGTAGCAGCCGCCTTCGATATTGAAAACGCCATTTGCAGACCATCCATGTTCGTCGTCCCCGATCAAACGACGGTAGGGGTCAGCTGACAGAGTCGTTTTTCCTGTACCGGATAAGCCGAAGAAAAGCGCTACATCTCCTTCTTTTCCAACATTGGCGGAACAGTGCATGGATAGTACGTTTCTTTGTGGCAGCATGTAATTCATGACAGAAAAAATTGACTTTTTAATTTCTCCTGCATATTCAGTACCGCCTATAAGCACAATCCGATGTTTAAATGAAACCAGGATGAATGCTTCGGAATTGGTTCCATCAACAGCAGGATCCGCTTTGAAGTTAGGAGCAGAAATTACCGTGAATTCGGAATCATGCTGATCCAGTTCCCTTTCTTCAGGACGGATGAACATTTGTTGTGCAAATAGATTGTGCCAGGCGAATTCATTGATTACCTGGATAGGGAGCCGATAGTTTTCATCCGCTCCAGCGAAGCCATTAAAAACAAATAATTCATCTCGGGCACTTAGGTATTTGAGGACTTTATGGTAAAGATTCGTAAACACATCTTCCTCAATAGATTGATTGACCGGACCCCAATCCACTGTTTCCTCAGAAACTTCATCCCTGACAATGAATTTATCCTTAGGCGAGCGTCCAGTATAGGTCCCTGTGGTGGCACGGACTGCACCGGTTGCTGTGAGAGCGCCTTCACTTCGGAATAAAATTTTCTCGACCAATTGGGGAACAGAAAGGTTTTTCAGTGCGTTCTCCTGTGAGAGCAACTCATTGAGTTGAGACATTTGATTGATTGTACTCATTGGGATAACCCGCCTTTACATATGAAATTCACCCTGATAGAGGGTATGTATAAAATATGCTATTAGTATAACACATTAATTTTATTAATCCATACTATTATTCAGAATGACATATTTTTTTCATAAATGTAATCTTTGTTATACTATTGAAGAGAGGGTGTGAGTGTGTGAAACCGCTTGTTTTATATGATGGTCAGTGCTACTTGTGCCGACAGACAAAGTCCATATTTCAATGGTTGGACTGGCTGGGTTCGTTTGAATGGAAATCGTTACAGCAATATGAAAAAGAAACCCTTGTTACACAAGAGGAAAGGGCTGCAATCAAAAGCGAACTACATATTATTGAGCCGGATCAGACAAGTCGTGCAGGATACCATGCTGTAACCTACATGCTCGTCAGGTGCCCATTGACCTTCCCTTTAGGATTAATTGCTTCTATACCCGGTATGGGATTAATTGGCAAGCCAATCTACAGATGGATCGCCCGTAACCGTTACCGCATATTTAAAGATAAATGTTCAGATGGCGCCTGCAGTATCCACGACCGCCGGCATTGATTGACAAGTTTCGCTAATTTGGGTACTATATAGTGCGAACGGAAACTCTCTTATCCAGAGTAGGTGGAGGGAGCAGGCCCAATGAACCCCAGCAACCATCACTAAGTGAAAAGGTGCTAACCTGCAGCAAGGAAAATTCCTTGAACGATAAGAGCGAAAGGATAATGCCCCTTTCCTCTGAAGTAGGAAAGGCTTTTTCTTTTTATAGGGTAAATAAACGTGTATTTTCCCTCTGTAAAAGGAAAAGGGAAATTGTACCGGTGTTTCCTATAGTATTCAACGAATCTGTAATTTAATGAAAAATACTTTCCGGTGCTAATAAGCACGTTTTGAAAATCTATGGCATAAAGTAAAATCTCAATCCTTATTAAATTGATAAGGATAGTTAGAATGTTAAGGCACTGGAATATTACAACAAAGACGATCTTGGATGATGAGTTCCGTCCATTATAATACAGTTTTTAAGGAGGAGTTTGTAAGAATGCCTGATAACCGCCGCTTGTTTACGTCAGAATCTGTGACAGAAGGACACCCTGATAAGATCTGTGACCAGATTTCTGATGCCATATTAGATGAAATCCTGCAACATGATCCCAATGCGAGGGTAGCATGTGAAACTACGGTGACTACCGGTTTAGTATTAGTTTCCGGGGAAATCAGCACAAATACTTACGTAGACATTCCAAGCATTGTAAGGCAGACGATCAAGGACATTGGGTATACGAGGGCTAAGTTTGGATTTGACGCGGATACCTGTGCTGTATTGACTGCAATAGATGAACAATCCCCAGATATCGCTGGAGGTGTCAACGTTGCCCTGGAAGCCCGCGAAGGCCAAATGAGCGATGATGAAATCGAATCTATCGGTGCCGGAGACCAAGGTTTGATGTTCGGGTATGCCAATAACGAAACTCCTGAATTGATGCCACTTCCTATTTCTCTTGCTCATAAAATTTCCAAACGCCTGGCTGATGTGCGAAAAGATGAAACGCTTGGTTATCTTCGACCAGATGGCAAGACACAAGTCACGGTTGAATACGATGAAAATGACCAGCCAATAAGAGTAGATACGATTGTTATTTCCACGCAGCATGCTGAGGAAATTACATTGGAACAAATCAAGGAAGACATGAAACATCATGTTATTGAAAAAGTAGTTCCGGAGCATCTGATTGATGATAAAACAAAATATTTCATCAACCCGACTGGCCGCTTTGTAATCGGAGGTCCTCAAGGGGATGCAGGGTTAACGGGACGTAAAATCATCGTAGATACCTATGGTGGTTACGCAAGACACGGTGGAGGAGCGTTCAGTGGTAAAGATGCTACTAAAGTAGACCGATCTGCAGCTTATGCCGCCCGTTATGTAGCCAAGAATATCGTAGCAGCAGGGCTTGCAGAGTCATGCGAAGTCCAGCTGGCGTATGCAATCGGTGTCGCCCAGCCGGTTTCGATTTCCATCAACACTTTCGGGACAGGGAAAGTGAGCGAAGAGAAGCTTGTGGCTCGAATCAGGGAGCTGTTCGACCTCAGGCCGGCGGGGATTATTAAGATGCTTGATCTGCGCCGCCCGATTTACCGTGATACAGCTGCATATGGTCATTTCGGGAGAACGGACAAATTATTTCCATGGGAAAAAACCGATAAAGCAGATGATCTGAAAAAATTAATTAATTAAACAAAAGGACGGCCTGATTAAAAAAGCTACTGAAAAACTGAAGGCTTAGAAAAGGCATGATTTTAAAAGTAACGGTCGGTATAGAGTTTAGTATCTATACCGACCGTTTTTTCCTTTGTATAGGATCTTTATAAAAAAGAATGGTTGTAGATAAACCTCTAAAGCGGTCTTCATCCAGTCAAGCGCCTAACCCCTCGAGGTCTCATAAAGCATCGACGGAGATGCTTGGTTAAACTTCACTCTTTTTAATACGCCAATGTTGAAGGTTATAATATGGTTGTTTCTACGATGAGCGAGAGGCGGTGATGCCTGCGGGAACAGCACGAGCCGAAGATCCACTTGGTCAAGTGATCTTCTTGACCAAGAAGGCTTGAGGCCGTGCCCGCGGCAAGCATCCGCCGGCAAGCGATTCGCTAGAATCAATAACAAACTTTACCCGCTCCATTAGCATTATAAAAGATTTTTTTCAGTTGCCTCGATTATAGTGGACATTCTTTTCCTGCTATGTGCAAAAGGTAAAACCGTCTGTCAGGAGGGGAAAATATGTGAGAAGAAATGATTTTTTATTCCTCTCGAAGCTTTTTATAATACTGTCCTTTCTCAACATATTCTCTTCTGATCCTGTCCATTTCAGAGAAGTCCTCTTCCGTAAGATCACGTACTACTTTTGCCGGGCGGCCAAGTGCAAGCGTTCGGGGTGGGATCTTCTTTCCCGGCGGAACCAGGCTTCCGGCACCAACAAATGCTTCCTCGCCTACTTCTGCACCATCCAGGATAATGGAACCCATACCGATTAATGCGTTTTTTCTGACAATAGAGGAATGTAGAGTCACCTGATGTCCAACTGTTACCCCGTCCTCGACTATTAATTTTTTATCAGGACTTTGATGCAGCATGCTTAGATCCTGGATGTTTACCCTGTCGCCAATCTCAGTTGGTGACACGTCTCCACGGATCACTGTTTTGAACCATACACTTGAATCTTCCCCAATTTTCACGTCACCTGTAACGACAGCATCTTCTGCTATAAACGCAGATTTTGCAATTTTCGGGTGTTTTCCTTTATATTCGCAAATCATTGATATCCCCCTTATAATAATGATATTGATAGTATAGCAAAAATGAGAGCAGGCGAAGGGGAGATACCGATGAAAAGATTGTTGGCTGATTCACCAAGAGGAATCCTTGTGATTGTTCATGGTGCATTTGAACATTCTGGAAGGTATGATGAAACAGCTGCTTTTTATCAGCAGCAGGGCTTTCATGTCATTTATGGAGATCTTCCGGGACAGGGGAAGTCCTCGAGGCGACGAGGCCACATTCAACGGTTTGATGAATATATCGATGCGATATGCGAGTGGGTGGAAAAAGCACAGAGTTTTGAACTTCCGGTTTTTCTGCTGGGTCACAGTATGGGAGGATTGGCAGTTATCCGGACAATGGAATTAAGGAAGCTGAATGTACAGGCAGTGTTATTATCTTCGCCAGCATTGGGTATTTATGAAAAACCGACTAAGCCTGTGGAAATAGTTTCCCGCGTTCTAGATATGGTCTATCCTAAAATGAAAGTGGAAACACCGGCTTTTTCAGAGAAAATCACTCGTAACATTGATGTAATGGAAAGAGACAGGGATGATACTTTAATTTTAGATAAAATATCTGTAAGGTGGTATTGGGAATTCGTCCGTGGCATGAAGCGAGCATTCAAACAAATCGATGACTACCCTGATGTGCCGACTTTGATAATGCAGGCAGGAGAAGACCTGATGGTTAATATTGATAAGACGAAAGACTGGTTTCACAAATTAGACATAAGTGAGAAAAGTTATAAAGAATGGCCATCGATGTACCATGAAATATTAAATGAACCGGAACGATTAACGGTTTATCAGTATATGAATTCGTATCTGCAGTTTCAATTGGATAAGGCTATGTTTGTTAGGAGGTAAGCACATTGTCCGTTCAGACCCCATCCAACGCGTGGACGTTGATGGTAAACGTATATAGAAAGATATTTCCCCAAGTTCATAAAGAATTGGCTTATTGGATTAATAAGGCAGAAGCTATTCCTGATCCCGAACTAAGAAAGCAAGCTATGGCAAGCATCGATGCAAAAACTTTTCATTGTGAAGGTGGTTCCATCTATGCTTTGCTGGCTGGGGCGGAATGGAAAGAGGCTATCCGTTTTATAGTCGCTTACCAGACAATCAGTGACTATTTGGATAATCTTTGTGACCGTAGTACATCTATGGATCCTGAAGATTTCCGGATGCTCCATCACTCAATGACCGATGCATTGACACCAGGGAACCCGTTGCGGGAGTATTACCGTTTACGGAAAGAACAAGACGACGGTGGATATCTGCATGCTTTAGTATCAACATGCCAGCAGGTATTAATGAATGCCCAAGGTTATGAAAAAGCCAGCTCAGATGTGCAAAAGCTTGGTCTTTTATATAATGACCTTCAGGTACATAAACATGTCGTCGAAGAAGAAAGAGTGCCCAGACTCCAGACATGGTTCAATGAGCATCGGGAAGAATTGCCCGAATTGAAGTGGTATGAATTTTCCGCTTGTACGGGGTCTACTCTCGGAATATTCTGCCTTGTGTCTTATACGCTGGGCGGAAGGATGACAAAAGGGTTGGCCAACCAGGTTTCAGAAAGTTATTTTCCGTTTATGCAGGGGCTCCACATCCTTCTGGACTATTATATTGACCAGGAGGAGGATAAAGAAGAAGGAGACTTGAACTTCTGTTCCTACTATACGCATTATAATGAAATGAAACGGCGGTTTGTATATTTTGTTGAAGAGACCAACAGGAGAATCAAGAAGTTGCCGGACGCGCATTTTCACGAAATGATTCATGAAGGTTTAGTGGGTATGTACCTTGCCGATCGTAAAGTGGACAACATTCACCAGGCAAAAAGCTTTGTCCGCGATTTGTTGAAGGTAAGTGGTAAGAAAGCAAAATTCTTCTATTATAATACGAAGGTTTACCACATGGTTAAACCCGGTCGTTCTACATGAGGGCCGGGTTTTTCTAGTTCTGGGCTATT
Source organism: Thalassobacillus pellis (assembly GCF_016908295.1). Classification (GTDB taxonomy): domain Bacteria; phylum Bacillota; class Bacilli; order Bacillales; family Halobacillaceae; genus Thalassobacillus; species Thalassobacillus pellis. The sequence continues at coordinate 6,770 of NZ_JAFBDO010000008.1, read as the reverse complement.
AATAATTTCTGTTGATTACTGCACAGCGAACTACATCCAGCACCAGCGCCTACCCCCTCGAGGTCTTAAGCTGGTCGGGGGTGAACGAGGCGCGTTTAGTTTTTGTTCCACTTTAAGAAAGTTTAACTTTTTTAAAGGATTAAAGTATAAGTAAAACTAAGGCTTGTCGCCATAAGAGCTTGGCTACAAGCTCAAGTTTTTCTAACTTTTTTCAATGGCGATTACAAAAGGCGGATCGTTTTTTTGGTTTATAAAATTATATTGCAGTACATGCCAGCCCTGCTGGTCCAAACCTGTGACGTACTCAATAAGTGCGTCTTTTTCCGTTTTACCGCCATGGTGGCCATGATATACAACAAGGACAACGATGCCTCCAGGTTGGATAAACGTAAGCAGCTGGTCTAAAGCCTCGATAGTTGTATTCGGTTTTGTGATAATGTTTTTGTCACTGCCTGGAAGATAGCCGAGGTTGAAGATTGCTCCCTTTAGTCCGGAAAAATGTTCTTTGGGAAGATAATTTGAGATTTGATCATGGCTGTCATGGATGAGAGTGGTGTTAGTGACACCTGAATCATCCAGTCTTTTTCTGGTTGTATCAATCGCTTTTTCTTGTATATCAAAGCTGTAAATGTGCCCATCACCGCCGACTAATTTACTCAAAAGCAGTGTATCGTGCCCATTTCCGCAGGTGGCATCGATCGCTACGTCTCCTTGTTTTAAAGTTGTCTTCAGCAGGTTGTGGGCAAAATCCAATACTCGTTCCAAGGTCATCCAAAGTCATCCTTTCTGCTTGGTCGTAATCTTTATTTTAGCATTGCTAATGGTTGGGTCCAAAGTAAGCAAGGTGTATGAAAAAAAAGATATGTACCAAGCTAAGGTAGAGGTGATTGATATGGCGACAAGAGCGTCTATTGATGCAATGATCCAGGAAGCGCATGATCGATTGGAGCAGGCAAAATTTGAATTGTCCCTGGCCAATCAAAATGGTTATCCGATGACAGCAAGCTACGTAGAAGCTCAGCAAGGTCTTGAGCAGGCAGAATTGGAAATCGATAAACTTATGAACAGTGCCAACCATCAGCAGAAAGACCAGCTGCACAGACTTCACTTGCAGGTATCCCAATGTTTAAATGACATGATACTTGATGAAAACGACCTCGAGAACAGCTGAAAAGAAAAGCTCACCCCGGGACATCCAGAAAATGGATGTCCCGGGGTGTAAACTTGACAAAGCCTGCACGTTTCATTAAGATACGGATATAATCATATGAAGACGTTAGAAAAGGAATAGTATTCAGTGAGCAAGTACAAAGAGAGGCAGCGGCTGGTGGAAGCTGTCCTTGCAGCTGAGGAACTCACCTTGGATGTCGCAAAAGTGAATGCCAGTAGCTTTTGCCGGTCCATCACCGATATCGATGCTGAAGAGAACGCTGTAAATGCGTTAATTTGGGTGGTACCGCGGGAACAAAGTTTCTCGTCCCATACGTTGGGATGAGAGGCTTTTTTTATTTTTTATAAATAGCTGCTCGTCTGTATCGATTATTATAGATTACCTGCTTAATGAAATGGAGGAAAATGTAATGGCTTTTGCTCACAGGAAAATTGAAAAGAAATGGCAAGATTATTGGTATAAAAACAAAGTATTTGCAACGGACAGCGAATCAGAAAAAAAGAAGTTCTATGCACTGGATATGTTTCCATACCCATCAGGTGCTGGTCTGCACGTCGGTCACCCTGAAGGATATACAGCCACAGACATAATGTCCCGAATGAAGCGCATGCAAGGCTATGAAGTCCTTCATCCGATCGGATGGGATGCTTTTGGCCTGCCGGCAGAACAATATGCCCTTGACACTGGGAATGACCCGGCTGAATTCACAAAGCAGAATATTGATAACTTCCGCCGTCAGATTAAAGCACTTGGCTTTTCTTATGACTGGGAAAGGGAAGTGAACACAACTGATCCTGAATACTACAAATGGACACAATGGATTTTTCTTAAGCTTTATGAAAAAGGTCTTGCTTACGTAGATGAAGTCCCTGTGAATTGGTGTCCGGCACTTGGTACGGTGCTTGCTAACGAAGAAGTAATTGATGGAAAGAGTGAACGCGGCGGTCATCCTGTTGAAAGACGTCCGATGAAGCAATGGATTTTGAAGATAACCGAGTATGCTGACCGTCTGCTGGAGGATCTCGAGGATCTTGACTGGCCGGAAAGCATTAAGGATATGCAGCGTAACTGGATTGGAAAATCAGACGGTGCAGAAGTGATTTTTGGTATTGAAGGACATGAGGACAGTTTTGATGTTTTCACTACACGTCCAGATACACTTTACGGAGCGACTTATGCAGTACTGGCTCCAGAACATCCGCTTGTTGAAAAAATCGTTACGAAAGAACAAAGCGAAGCAGTAAACTCCTATATCGATAATGCTAAAGCGAAAAGCGATCTGGAACGTACAGACCTGGCGAAAGATAAAACTGGTGTATTCACTGGCGCTTATGCCATCAATCCAATCAATGGTAACAGGGTTCCGATTTGGGTTGCCGACTATGTGCTGATGAGCTATGGAAGCGGAGCAATTATGGCCGTTCCTGCGCACGATGAGCGGGACTATGAATTTGCTAAGAAGTACGACCTTCCCATTATTGCTGTCGTAGAAGGTGGAAATATTGAAGAGGAAGCTTACACCGGCGATGGCAAGCATATTAATTCAGGTATCCTGAATGGCCTCGAAAAAGAGGAAGCTATTCAAAAATCAATTGAATGGCTGGTTGAAAACGGTAAAGGGGAAAAGAAAACAACTTACCGTCTTCGTGACTGGCTGTTCAGCAGGCAGAGATATTGGGGAGAACCAATCCCGATGATTCATTGGGAAGATGGATCAATGTCACCGGTAAAGGAAGAGGACCTTCCACTAGTATTGCCGAAAACAACGGAAATAAAGCCTTCCGGTACGGGAGAATCTCCTTTGGCTAACATTTCTGACTGGGTAGAAGTGACCGATCCGGAAACAGGTATGAAAGGGCGCCGGGAAACGAACACCATGCCACAATGGGCTGGAAGCTGCTGGTATTACCTCCGTTATATCGATCCGCACAATGATGAAAAACTTGCTGATAGCGACAAATTAAAAAAGTGGCTGCCAGTCGATATTTATATCGGAGGGGCAGAACACGCCGTCCTTCATCTTCTTTACGCAAGGTTTTGGCACAAGGTTCTTTATGACATTGGTGTTGTCCCAACGAAAGAACCATTCCAGAAGCTATTCAACCAAGGAATGATTCTAGGAGAAAATAACGAGAAAATGAGTAAGTCCAAAGGTAATGTAGTTAACCCTGATGATATTGTAGAAACTCACGGTGCTGACACATTAAGGCTATACGAAATGTTTATGGGGCCACTTGATGCCTCTGTCGCGTGGTCTACCAATGGACTGGATGGCGCACGCCGATTCCTTGACCGTGTTCACCGACTGATCATTGATGAGAAAGGCAGACTTTCTGATAAAATCATCGATGATAAAGGGGAAGGCCAACTGGAAAAGGTATACCACGAAACGGTTAAGAAAGTGACGGAAAACTTTGAAGAACTCCGTTTTAATACAGGTATTTCCCAAATGATGGTGTTTATCAACGAAGGTTACAAGGCAGACAGCCTGCCACAAGAATATTTAGAGGGCTTTGTTAAGTTGCTTTCTCCTGTTGCACCACATCTTGCAGAAGAGCTTTGGGAACGACTTGGCAATGAAGAAACAATCACCTATCAGGCTTGGCCGTCGTATGATGAATCCAAATTGATAGAAGACGAAGTGGAGATTGTTATACAGGTGATGGGTAAAGTCCGCGCGAAAATGACGGTTGCCAAAGACGCTTCTAAGGAAGATCTGGAGAAACAGGCAATCGAACATGAAAAAGTGCAGGAGTGGCTGGAAGGGAAAACTGTACGAAAAGTGATAGCCATTCCAGGAAAGCTCGTCAACATCGTCGCTAATTGATCAAAAAAGCTGACCACCTATATAGGTGATCAGCTTTTTTTTAGCAGGCCCCATTCCTTGACAATTCACGCGTAATTTTTAAAAATAGGGAGTGCAATGTACTAAAGGAGGAGTATAAAATGAGTATCCGTGAATATAAACCAGAAGAAGTACAGCAAATGCTGAATGAAAATAAAGATATTAAATTAATTGATGTTCGGGAAGACGAAGAAGTTGCCCAGGGTATGATTCCATCCGCAACTCATATCCCCCTGGGCAATATTCCTGAATCAGCCGATAATTTGGACAAAGATCTGGAGTATATTATGGTCTGCCGCTCAGGACAGCGAAGTATGAATGCAGCAAGATACTTGAATGAAAATGGTTTCACCGTTCATAACCTGGAGGGCGGTATGCTCAACTGGGACGGAGAAACAAAGCCGAAAGCATAAAAGGAGCCAAAAAAAGTGGACTGGCTTACTGTTTTAGTTATCTGTTTGGTGCTGATCGGAGTAATTAGGTTTTTTCTTCCCATTATGCACTTAAGAAAAGTCGACCAAGAAGGATTACAGGATAAACATTACTGCGTCATTGACATTCGTGATTATATTTCTGCTCACCGGCATCCCTTCCCTGGCGCTGAAAATATACCGCTAAGTTATTTGTCACGAGCACTTCGAGGGCAGTTTGACTGCCAGAAGGATGTTTTGGTAGTCAGTGATGATGTACGTAGTGCAAGAATTGCTGCGAACATTTTCCGAAAGAAGCACAAGAAGAAAATCTATTATGTAACATCAACTTAAGATAGAAAGCTGTCCTTTTAACAGGACGGCTTTTTTTTACGTTGAGTGAATAAAACGATTAACGGTGTGGGGGAACAAGTAGCTGTATAATCGTCTTGCTCGGTTTTGGAATATTTAATGGAAGTTCAACTTCAGTGAATTGAAAGCAACAAATGAGTAGTAAAGGGAATTTTAATTCTAGACGTGGATAGATATGATACACTTTGGTTGTCTGAATTTAAGGCATAAACCAACATATCAGGTGTGTTGAACAAGCCTATTAATTGGATGAGCAAAAGTAAAATTAGTTTTACACAATTCCATAAATAAAAGTCCAAATTAACCGGGGGGAAACATGATGTTATCTGATGGGATACTTAAAGCATTTAATTTAAATGGTGATATCATTCCATTGGGTAGCTAAGACTCAATTGATGAGGAATACTAACAAATGGAGAGGTTAAGGGGAATGCACATGAACCTAGAATTGATGGATATTTTTCGCATGGAATATGACTTCAGTTGGGATACTGAGACCTGGTTTTTACCTTTAGAACCTGCTCTTGAGGGTTTAAATTCCACAGATGCGAGTTGGCAACCCCCTGGAGGAGGGAATACAATTTGGCAAACTGTGAACCATCTAAACTACTACAACGCCTTACTTGTTAGACAAATCAATGACCCGACCACTAAGAAAAAGTCATCTAATAACAAAGCTTCGTTTGGAGATATCGGGAAACCAGCGGATTCTAAATGGAAAGCAGTTTTAGCAGAAGATACCTTTGGAGATAAAGGGAACCCTGAAGATGTTGAAAAATGGAAGGCTACCATGGCAGAGACACGTCTAATTTGTAAGAACCTACGTAAATCACTGGCGCATCTTAATGACAGTCAACAGGAAGAGGAACGTGTTGGGGTTCTAGCTCGGCAAATTATGCACAACGTATACCACATTGGGCAAATTGTATTAATTCGCAAACAACAAGGCTCTTGGCCGAAGGAGCGAGATTGATATGTATAGAGCGTAATTCTAAATTATTGGATTGTGCTTGTTATGCCAAAAGAGAACTGGAGTGATTAACCAGTGAAAGGAAAATCCGCTATCTTCTTATTGTTTACTTTCACTTTCAGCTTATTAGTTGGGTGTATGCCTAATGAAGTAGATAAAAAAACATATTCCGTTTTGGTAGTACAAAATGGAGATGATAAGACAGACGAGAAGATTACAGAAGAAATAGACGTATCATCAGAAAAATTCCACGAAATAAAATTCATATCGAGTTTAAAAGATGTAAAAGGACAACATCCACAAATTGAAATAGAACAAGTTCCAGCAGTGTTAATATTTGAAACCGGTGGAGGAGAGTTCAAAAAGTTAAAGTTTAAAACCTATGACATGGAAGAAGCAGTAGTAAAATTAAAAGAACTTTCAAATTAAAAAACTTAACTAATAGGTACTTTATTCCGTAGTCAGTAAAACTCCTTAATAGGTTTTCTATTTCTTTAAAAAGCCGTAGTAACTCTACAGCGTTTAATAGAATGAAGTTGATAAATATATATACCTCTCATCCTGTTTATTGATACTATTCATATGACATCTCTGTGGTGAGGTTTGAAATGAATTACATACAAAACATTAAACAAGAGTGTTCTCTTCAGACTTATAAATTATATAGAAAAGAATTGAAAAGTAGTTGTTGACACTTTCCTCAAATCTGTGTATTATAGTCAATGTCGCTTCTTTGAGCGATTCCAAATTATCTAGCGAATTTCCAAATATTTTGTCTATCATCCTATTGACATAAACTGTGAAATAATGCTAGAATGTTATTACTGTCGATAAGGGCAGTTATCACAAATTTGATCTTTGAAAACTGAACGAACCAACCAGTACGTCAATTCGATTTCTTCATTTAATATGAGGAAATCAAACAACGCACGAATGAGTGCACAATGAGCAAGTCAAACTTTACTTTTATGGAGAGTTTGATCCTGGCTCAGGACGAACGCT
>NZ_JAFBDO010000007.1 GCF_016908295.1 Thalassobacillus pellis | reverse complement strand
ATGTGCTCGTCGTGTTGCATGCTCTGCAGTGATGTCGCACTCCTCGCAAAGCCTTCCAGGGAGTTAGTTCAAGATGCTTCGGCTTAGCTACGGTGAAATAATATTAATATGTAAATCATTGAGCTATAATCAATTATCTATGTGCTCGTCGTGTTGCATGCTCTGCAGTGACGTCGCACTCTTCGCAATGCCTTATTATATGTAAATTCAATAACATTCAATTGCATGTCCACTGAAGCGACAAAATATAATATAACACGGAAAAGAAAGCTTGTCAATTACTTATTTTGCTGAGCTAACGGATATTAACGACAGAAATAATATAGCATGTTCTTCCGCTTCATTCAAGCATATTTTCATAATAAACAAAGTAATTTCTCTCCAGCTTTTACTATAAAAAGAGCGCAACTGCACAGAGACAGATGCGCTCTTTTTATATTATTTACTTTCACCTAATACTTCTTCTGCAATATTTACAGCGTGATCACCGATTCGCTCTAAGTTACTGATAATATCGACAAAGACAATACCAGCTTGTCCAGAGCAGGCACCTTCATTCAAACGAATGATGTGCTTTTTACGATATGTTCTTTCCATTTGGTCAATTTGATCCTCTTTTTGAACAACGGCTAGCGCTTCTTCCCTATCCATTGTTTCTAAAGCTTTAATCGCCTGTCTAACGGTCATGAGAGTCAAATTAATCATATCATTTAAATCTTCGTTCGCCTGTTCGGTCAAATCAACTTTATTGGAAATTTTATAGTCAATTAATTCTACGATATTTTCAAAATGGTCGCCGATCCGTTCAATATCTCTTACGGAATCAAGCAACGCAGAATGCTTATGGCCTTCCTCATCAGTTAAAGGAGCAGACGCCAGCATAACCAGATAATCAGTAATTTTGCGATCAAGGTTATTAAGTGCCTCTTCCAGCTGTAAGGCAACTTCCGCATGTTTTTGCTGTCCGCTGTTTAAATAAGCATTCGTTTCTTCCAAACCTTTATATGCATATTCACCCATACGAAGCACTTCTTCTTTAGCTTGGTCCAATGCAAGCGTCGGAGACTGCTGAATGAAAATCGGATCAAGATGGCGAGGCTTTGATTCAACAATTGTATCTTCACCAGGAACCAGTTTAACAACAACCCAAGCTAATACCGCAATAAACGGAAATTGAACAATCGTATTCAGGATATTAAAAGAACCATGGGCAAATGCAATAGTCATTTCCGGGTTAAGGTCTAGCACTCCTCTCAACCAATCAACATAATGTGTGAAAGGAACTAACAATAATAAGAAAACTGTGGTACCGATTAAATTAAATAGAACATGTACACCAGCTGCCCGTTTCGCGCTAGTAGATGCTCCGATAGCAGCTAAAACAGCTGTAATGGTTGTACCGATGTTATCCCCGAATAAAACCGGTAACGCCGCTTGAATACTAACAAGTCCTTCTCCAAACAACTCTTGCAGAATACCGATTGTTGCACTGGAGCTTTGCACAATGACAGTAAACACCGTACCAATTAAAACTCCAAGAAGTGGATTTTGACTCATGTTTACAGTCAAATCTGTGAATGCCTCAAGGGAACGCAGCGGCTTCATACCACCGCTCATCGTTTCCAAACCAAAAAATAAGGACCCTAGTCCAAATAATGTTTGTCCAATGTAGGTAACTTTTTTGTTTTTGAAGAAGAAAATCATGAATGCACCGACAGCCAGGATTGGCAGTCCATAAGCTTTAATATCAATCCCGATAATAAAGGCTGTCATTGTTGTCCCGATGTTTGCCCCCATAATTACACCGATTGCCTGACGGAAGGTCATGAATCCCGCGTTAACCAGACCTACTGTCAAAACCGTCGTGGTGGAACTACTTTGGACAAGTGCGGTTATTAAAGCCCCTGATATAACACCTAGAAATGGGTTTTTCGTAAATCGATCTAAGATGTCTCTTAAATTGTCCCCTGCAATTCGTTGAAGACCATCGCCCATGTATTTCAAGCCGAACAAGAAAATACCCAGGCCACCAATAAATTGGAATATCATTTGCTGTACATCAAATTCCAATGGTTCGCCACCCCTTTTTCATCCAAGATTATTACTAAGCTATATAAACACCTCTACCATTATTAATGGTTGCCAAAACATTTGTAAAGGAAAACCGACAAAATTTACACTAAATTTACATTCGCTTAAACCAAAGTAAATATTGGTATGTTTTACTTGTCCCTTCTTTCGCCGTGTTCTAAGATAGAAAAGAATGTAAAGGAGAATACCCATGAGTAAAACACAGCAAATGATTAAATGTTTCTACCATTTCAAAATGATAAGTGCATTTCGCTTAAAGCCGATCGGCCAGGCTTTAGGGTACTTATTTTATCTCAGTCTTTTGTTGATGATACCTGTTTTGACAAGTATGATACTCACTACTTTGAATGGACCTGAGGGCACTTTAGGAGAAATCATGAAAGGTGTTTCGAGCGGGGTTTTCATTATTGTTTTTACACCCTTCATCTATTTGGCCACGTCTTTCCTGTTATTATGTATTGTTTCCCTACTGGCTGGAATCAACCTTATTTACGGGAAAATGACTCGCAGAAGGATTAATTACAAACAGCAATGGAACATCTGCTGTTATGCAATTACAGGACCGACCATTATTTTTGTATTATTAGAAGCTTTATCTATGACCACATCCGCATTCATATGGTTGTACTTCCCTGCCTGCCTTGTTCTTACACTTTTATCGACTAGTAAAGTTCCACAATAGAAAAACCAGGCTTGTCGCCAGGTCCTTATAGCGAAGCCTTAGTTTCACTTATACTTTAATCTTTTAACACAGTTAAACTTTCTTAAAGTGAAAAAATGATCCATTCCAGTAAATCTGCCTGGAATGGATCATTCTTTTATTCCTCAAGTTTTCTAATTAATATCTTTGTTCCATCTACACTCTCTACAAAAATGGAAGTACCTTGTTGAATCCACTGTCCGTTTGTTACAGCACTGTATTCTTTTCCATCTACACGGACTGTCCCCACCGGACGCATATCAGTAAGTGCGGTTCCTTTCTTTCCTATAAGGGATTTGTAGTGTTCATTCATCGTATTATATCCAGCTTCAGACGACAACTGATCAATTAAAGCGATTTTAGTCCACATCTCCCGCCGTTTGAACACTTTCAAAAATATAAATGATGATGCTCCTCCAAGAAGCACACCAATTACCCCATACAGACCCGCTACCCAATTCGGCGAACTAAACCCGACAGCCGCCAACATAAGCACTGTACCGATAGTTGCAAGGGTACCATCATTCAACACTTTCCCATCTATAATGATCAAGAGTAGTCCAATGATGTATATAAACAGCATCATGACAAACATGCCTGGAGATAAAAAGGAATAGAAATAGACGATTATAAAACCGAGCCCAACAACCCCGAACCCACCACGCATATTGACGAGCAATTCCCCAATTAAAAATAACGTGCCTAAAAAGGTGATTAGAAAGCTGATCCAGTCATATTCTAAGATTCCCATATGCCCACGCCCTCCCATAGCTATATTTATATTTACGTTTCAACTAAAAATAAGTTTCATTACGAAAGGAAAGTTTTTATTAAAAATAGAATTACCTATACATAATCTTTTTTAAGGTGGGGTTGAAGTGAAAAAGGCTGCGATTTTCATATTTATTGTATTGCTTCTGATGAGCCTGTACAAAGATTTGACGTCGGGTGTTACGATAAAAGGAAAGGAAAAGACTCCAGAAGAAACAATTACACCTAATCAATCGGAGATAAAGAAACCACCGCTAAGATTCGATCAGAAAGTACCTGTTAAAATTAAATCTGGAGATACTGTCCTTTCCATCATGGAAAAGCTGCATAATGGGGAATACGTATATTCCATCGAAATGATGCTTCAGGATTTTGTCCGTCTGAACCCAGGTACAGATCCTTCGGCCATTAAGATAGATCACGTTTATTATTTTCCAATGTATGATGTAAAAGTAAATGGAAGTTAATTAGCCCTCTTACTTCTCATTTCAACCTTTAGCTATTATAATAAAAGATGGTATTTAAAATATGCCATATCAACTTCCAGCGAACAAACAAAGGAGCGTTTCACTATGGCGATCACGCACAGAAAAGATACCCGGCCGGTAAGAGTCGGTAATTTAATAATTGGAGGCGAGGACCAAGTCGTCGTCCAGTCCATGACTACTACGAAAACTCATGATGTAGAAGCAACGGTTAATGAAATCCATCGGTTAGAAGAAGCCGGCTGCCAGGTTGTAAGGGTGGCTTGTCCTGACGATCGTGCTGCCGATGCTATCCCTGAAATAAAAAAACGTATCAATATCCCACTTGTCGTTGATATACACTTTGATTATAAAATGGCTTTGAAAGCAATCGAAGGCGGTGCGGATAAGATCCGAATCAATCCCGGAAATATTGGCCGCCGCGAAAAAGTAGAAGCGGTGGTAAATGCAGCGAAGAAAAAAGGGATTCCGATCCGGATTGGTGTAAATGCGGGCTCTTTGGAAAAGCATATTATTAAGAAATATGGCTATCCCACTGCAGATGGTATGGTAGAAAGTGCCTTACACCATATTAAAATCCTGGAAGATCTGGATTTCCATGATATTATTGTATCCTTGAAAGCCTCTGACGTTAATTTGGCTATCGAAGCATACGAAAAAGCTGCTGAAGTAATCAAGTATCCCCTTCACCTCGGTATTACTGAGTCAGGTACACTTTTTGCCGGGACAGTAAAAAGTGCTGCAGGTCTAGGGGCGATACTAAGTAAAGGTATTGGCAGTACATTGCGTATTTCATTAAGTGCAGATCCCGTGGAAGAAGTTAAAGTGGCACGGGAACTCTTGAAATCATTTGGCCTTGCTTCAAATGCAGCTACATTGATTTCATGTCCTACATGCGGGAGAATTGAAATCGATTTGATTTCCATCGCCAATGAAGTTGAGGAATATATCCAGACAATTAAGGCACCAATCAAAGTAGCGGTCCTTGGATGTGCGGTTAATGGACCTGGAGAAGCAAGAGAAGCAGATATAGGAATTGCAGGAGCACGTAACGAAGGACTATTATTCCGTCATGGAGAAATCATTCGGAAGGTTCCGGAAGATATCATGGTGGAAGAGTTGAAAAAAGAAGTCGACAAATTGGCAGAAGAACATTATAAAAAAGAGCAGGAAAAACAAGAAGTATAATACAAAAAGTGAGCCCCGTGTAAGGGCTCACTTTTCTTTATCAGCCACCACTTATACAAATGGGGCTATAAAAAGAGATAAGATTACGGAAACGGCACCGAGGAATATCGCTGTATTACCCAGCGTGTCTGCTCCTCTGCGTTTAGCCATAAATCCTAATACGATGCCAGCTCCCCCTAATAGGACAGGAGCCATGAAAAAGGACAGTCCTGCAAGAATCAATGCCAGCCAGCCGAAGCCTGTCTGCACATCTGACTGCATATCTGTTTCCCGCTCTTCTGATTGAAGGGTTTCATTCGGGATTGCCATTTCCTGTGCAAATTCTTCTTCATGTCTTTTTTCATCATAATTCTCATCGTAATGGACAAGGCCTTCCTTGTCTCTCATCGTTTCATCTCCATAATGATCTGTATCTTCGACCTCATCATAGGTTGAGCGCTTTGTGGAATCATCCATGGTAACACCCTCTTTCCTTTACGGAGATTCCTTATTATTGTTCGCCAATACCCTTCAATATATAAAAAAAGAGGAGAGCCATTTTCTGGCTCTCCTGGTACTATTCGAATATACAGGAACATCATTTTGCAGAAGCGAAAGACGGATGTAACTCTGCTTTATCCTGTATCTCTACGGCATACCAACTCCTTGCATGACCATTTTCCTGCTTATAATTTTTTAATCCGCCCATCCCCCGATGATAGGCTGTTAGCGCCTCGTTCCAATTCCCATATTGGTCATGCAGGAAATTGAGGTATGTCATCGATAGCTGCATGGAATAATATGGGTCAAACAATAATTCTTCTTTGTAAGGAAGCCCAGCCATATCTGCAATCCAAGGTGCAGTATTCTTCATAAACTGAGCCATTCCATAGGCACGTCCATATTCCGTTTGTGGACCGACAAGCTTTGGATTGAAAGTTCCCCCAGTTTCTACCTTTAACAGTTCATAGACAATAAATGGGTCTATATTGTGACGCTTGGCTTCTCGTACCAAGTATAGCGCCCACGATTTTTTGAAATTTCCATTACTCTCCTTCACCAGTCTTTCTGCGGTCAGTTTCATTTCTTTCCATTTGGTGACCTGTGATTCTTTTGGTGGCAGAGATAAAGGATTTTTCTGGGCTGTCAAAGCTTGGACTTGTTCCGATCCAGTTTGTTTTCCCAATTCAGCGGATGCTTCATTATTTTTATTATAGCCGGCAACATAGGTGATAATCCCTCCTAAGAAAAGGAGAACAATACCTATGTGGGTAATATTTTTTATATTATTCAATTGGTTCACCTCTTTTATCATTAGAGTTCGAGTCTCGTTTGCTGATGATAAACGACACCAACCGAGAATTCAATCGATATATTTCATTTAACAATTGTTACCATACACGTTTCCAGTTATGTAGGAATAAATTAGCTTAGAGCCTATATGAGGGAGGACTGCTAAGTTGAAAAACCTGGCACAACATATAGTTACCCAAAAGCTGAAACAGTTAACCGTTAAAGATGTGTTGAAATACAGTAAAATGTACAATGTAACTATTTCCGAAAGAGAAGCCCAGCAAATCATCCATGAATTGTCGCGAAATTCCTATAACCCGTTCAATACGGATGAACGAATGATAATGCTGAAAAAATTAGCCCAGATAACAAGTCCGAAGACTGCAAGCAATGTGAATCGTATTCTTCACCGTGTCGCTAAGGAACATGGTGTTGGACACCTGCTTAACTAAAAGTTCATATCATATGTTTCGTTTCATACTGTTTTGTCTGTGGGTTAATAAGAAAGTAAATTATTCCATTTAGAAAAACTCGTATTCATCCTTTTATGAATGCATTAGTTTCCTTGAGGAGGCAGGCGCTGGAACTGGATGATATAAAAGCGGAAGTGCCTTGTCCACCCCCGACTAGCTTAAGCCAAGCCTCGGCGTGACGTTTTTGTGTCACAGAGAGGATTGGATTAAGACCTTTTCACAAAAAAAGTCACCAGCCTCTTTCTAAGAGACCGGTGACTTTTTTACTGCTGCATTATTTTTTCTTTTAAACCAGGATCGAATTTCTTCTCCTTCAGCATTTCTATTTCAAATCTGTAAGGCGGCTTTTTATTTTTTTTATCTTCTCCTACATATGGCGTTTCCAGGACCTTTGGAAGGTCTTCTAACTGAGGATGGTGTACAACGTAACTTAACGCATCAAACCCGATATGGCCAAACCCGATATTTTCGTGCCTGTCCTTTCTCGCTCCTCGTTCGTTTTTACTGTCATTAACATGAATGACCTTTAAACGGTCCAGTCCGATAATTTTATCGAATTCATTCAACACTCCATCAAAATCATTAACGACATCATAACCAGCATCATGAATATGACATGTATCCAGGCAGACTGACAATTTTTCATCCAGGTCGACTCCATCAATGATTTTGGCAAGTTCATCAAACGTACGACCGCACTCTGATCCTTTTCCTGCCATTGTTTCCAATGCTATCTGTACTTTCTGGTCTTTATGGAGCACTTCATTCAAGCCATTAATGATCTTATCTATCCCCATATCTGCTCCGGCGCCGACGTGTGAACCAGGGTGGAGAACAATCTGCGCTGCCCCGAGCGCTTCCGTCCGGATGATTTCATTTTTTAAAAAGTCTACACCTAATTGGAAAGTTTCTGGCTTTGTAGTGTTACCTACGTTAATGATATAAGGAGCATGAACGACTATATCATTAATTTCATTTGCTTCCATGTGCTCCCTGCCCGCCTCGATATTAAGCTCTTCGATAGGGCGTCTCCTGGTATTCTGCGGTGCCCCTGTATAAATCATGAATGTATTTGCCTGATAAGAAGCGGCTTCTTCACTGGCGCCAAGGAGCATTTTTTTCCCTTTCATTGAAACGTGTGAACCTATTTTCAGCATTTCCTACACCTCTGTTATTTCTTTTTATAATTATTACGTTTTATTTTTTTGATATTTTTCTCTGCCTGCCGTTTCATTTTTTTCTTGTAACCGGGCTTCACTTTCTTCGGCTTCTTTACCTGATTCCATGCCTGTTTTTCTATATCGGATTCTTTCTTTTCGCGTTTTTGACGCTCGTCATGGGCCTTGACTTCTTTCCACTCCCCATTACGAATGTCATAAAAATCGAACTTCAAACCTTTCTTTTCGAGCTTCTGGATAAGCGGCAGATCATCCTCATGATAAAGGTTGATAGCTGTTCCAGCAAGACCCGCCCTCGCCGTACGTCCTACTCTGTGGATATAAAATTCCTCTTCTTTGGGCAATTGGGCATTGATGACGTGACTTACTCCCTTGATATCTATTCCCCTGGATGCAAGATCAGTCGCTACAATGTACTGATAACGAAGGTTTTGAATCTCTTTTAGTACACGTTTTCTTTCTCGTGGGGAAAGTCCACCATGAATAAGACCGATTTCCATTCCTTTTTCCTGTAACTCTTGGGCGAGCTTATCAGCCAGTTCTTTTCCATTTGTGAAAATGATTGCCAGATAAGGCTGGATAACTTCTGATATCCGGATAATAATCTCCGCTTCTGAACGATGACGTAAAGGGATAAGGCGGTGCTCCATAGATGCCGGGGATGGTGTGTCGTCTTGAATTTTTACATAAGTAGGATTGGTCAAATATTTTTTCAGGAAAGGCTGCAGCCTTTCCGGTATGGTTGCTGAAAATACCAATGTCTGAACCTCTTGGTCCATCCGCAGCAATATTTGATCCACGTCTTCAATAAAGCCGAGATCAAGCATCAAATCAGCTTCATCCAGAACAAAGGCGTTAGCATGATATAAATCCAGGGCTTCTTCTTTGACAAGGTCAAGGATTCTCCCAGGTGTGCCTACTACGATATGCGGCTGATCTTTCAATTTTTCCATGGTTTTATGCTTATCCGTTCCGCCAATCAACAATTTGGCACGCCAGCGGTTTTCTTTATCCGCATAGTGAATACATTTCCGTACTTCATCATAAATCTGGATCGCAAGTTCTCTTGTCGGCGCTGTTACTACAAATTGCACCTGGCTTTTTGTCTCATCGATATTATTAAAAAGCGGCAATAGATATGCAAGAGTTTTACCTGAACCAGTATGGGACTGGCCAATGATGTTTTCGCCACGCAAAGCCGCTGGAATAACTTCCTGCTGAATTGGAGTCGGCTTTTTAAACTCATATTTATCGATTATTTCACTGACAACAGGGTGAATCGCATATTGATTGAACTCATGATTTTTCATGTATTAACTCCTTTATTTATCGAACTTCTCTACCTATTATAATAAAGAGTGGGAGGAAATGCACGATAGGAGTAATCGATCCCTTTGTCATCACGTGCAATTCCCTTTATAATAAAAGTGTTGTTCATTTATTTTTTTCTAAACCAGAGGGGGAAATGCAAGCATGGAAGTAATAAAAATCGCACCGCGCGGCTATTGCTATGGGGTGGTTGATGCCATGGTAATTGCCCAGAACGCGTCAAAAGACCCCAATCTACCACGACCTATTTATATACTGGGAATGATTGTGCACAATCGTCATGTAACAGAAGCTTTTGAAGAACAAGGGATTAAAACGCTTGATGGATCAAACCGTTTAGATATATTAGAAGGCATCAATGATGGTACGGTAATTTTCACCGCCCACGGGGTATCACCCGAAGTGAAAAAGCGGGCTGAAGAAAAAGGACTGACTGTACTTGATGCTACCTGCCCTGACGTTACTAATACCCATAACCTGATCAGAGATCGAGTTGCTGAAGGGTATGAAGTTATTTATATCGGTAAAAAAGGGCATCCCGAGCCTGAAGGTGCTGTAGGTGTTGCTCCTGGGAAGGTCCACCTTGTACAGACAGAAGAGGATGTTGCTGAGCTTCAAATCACTCACGACAAACTTCTGGTAACCAACCAGACAACCATGAGCCAGTGGGATGTCTATGATGTAATGCAGGAAATTAAAGAAAAATATCCACAAGTTGAGCTGCATCAGGAAATATGCATGGCTACTCAGGTACGTCAGGAAGCTGTCTCTGAGCAGGCTAAGGATGCTGACTTAACTCTTGTCGTAGGTGATCCACGAAGCAATAACTCCAACCGTTTGGCCCAGGTTTCTAAGGAAATCGCCGGCACAGAGGCATACCGTATTGCAGATGTTTCTGAAATTGAGCTCGAATGGCTGGAAGGTGTCGAAAAAGTCGCAGTTACTGCTGGCGCATCAACACCCACCCCCATTACAAAAGAGGTTATCCGCTTTATCGAAAGCTTTGATCCAAAAGATGAAAATACATGGGTAAGAGAATCGAAAGTTGAACAGAAAAAAATCCTTCCTAAAGTGAAAACGAAGAAAAAAGCCTAAAACTAAAGAGGTCTGACCAGTATGATACTGGTCAGACCTCTTTTTTTGTTAGATAAATTGGAAAGGCTCTGTGTTCGACTCCGAAACAATGACTTCTGTCACGTTATATTCACTTAGACTATTTTCTAAATAATTCTTAACAGCCTGTTTCATCACTTTTTCAACATGATGACCTGGGTCGATGACATTTATTCCAAGTTCAAGCGCCTCCTGGGCAGGATGAAGCGTTAAATCTCCTGTAATATACACATCAGCTCCCTGAGTTTTAGCATGCTGGATGTATTTTTCTCCACTTCCCCCCAAGATAGCTACTGTCTCAATGGTATCTTCAAGATTTCCGATAACCCGCAGTGCTGGTACAGAGAGTTTTTTCTTCACCTGTTCGCAAAAATCTTTAAGCCTCAGTGGCTTAGGAAGGGTTCCGATCCTTCCGACACCAAATGGTTTCCCGGCGTTTTGCAATGTATAGATATCATACGCAACTTCCTCATATGGATGCGCCTCCTTCATGGCATGAAGTACTCTCTCAAGTTTAGACTGAGGCAGCAGGACCTCAATCCGCCGTTCATCGACAATCTCGAGTTCACCAGCTTTCCCAATATAAGGAGACGCTTCATTAGTAGGCATAAATCTTCCTTTACCCGGCATTGTAAAGGATGCGTGGCTATAATCTCCAATGTGCCCTGCACCTGCATCATGGACTGCTTGCCTTACTGTTTCTTCGTGATCCTCCGGAACAAACACAGTAAGCTTGATTAAGTTGTCTTTTTCTGTTTCAAGGAAAGGTCTTGTACTGGTAATGCCTAGTGTTTCTGCCAGTGCGTCATTGACCCCGCCTTCAGCTATATCGAGATTCGTATGAGCTGCATAGACAGCAATATCATTTACCAGCAGTTTTTTTATTACACGGCCCTTAGGGTCATTTGTTTCGATTTTCTCTAAAGGCTTGAAAATAACCGGGTGGTGAGCAATGATCAGATCAACCTGTTTCTCTATTGCTTCATCCACAACATTTTCCATTACATCTAAGGTAACCATCACCTTTTTAACAGGTTTATCATGTGTCCCGACCTGTAGACCAACCTTGTCCCAGTCAAATGCAAGCCGTTTAGGGGACCATTGCTCAAAAGTTTCAATGATTTGCGCAACAGTAATTGTTTCAGCCATTTTCCAGAACCTCCTCAATCCATTTTATTTCTTTTTGTATACGGTCAAGTTTCTGATTGTCAGGCTTAGATGCTTTCCTCATTTGTGAAAAGACGTACTTCAGCTTCTGGTTCTCTTCTTCCCATTTTTTTCTGAAAATATCACTCTTCTCTTTCAATAAAAAAGGACCGAAGTATAATTCCCGCTCAGAAAATGTATCATTATGATAACCTTCAGAGCGGTCGGCGATGACTATCTCGTATATATGCCCTCCTTCTTCTACTATTTTTTCACCGGTTATTTGAAATCCATTGGCTATCAGCCATTTTCGGACCGATTTTGCATCAACATTCGGCTGGGCGATGACCCTGTCTGTATAGTCAAGCACCTCTATTCCTTTCTCGAGAATTTCAGCAATCAAAGTACCTCCCATTCCCGCAATAACCACCTGCTCCGCTTCCCCAGGCTTCACAACAGATAAGCCATCGCCTTTCCGGACAGATATACGTCCTTCCAGGTTATGTTCCTTCACTTCTCGCAGAGCGCTTTGGTATGGCCCTTCATTCACTTCGCCAGCAATCGCTTTTGCATCTGAATCATTCAAACAGACATAACAAGGCAGATACGCATGATCAGATCCGATATCAGCGAAATTTGCTCCAGCAGGCAATTGGTCCGCCACTACCTGCAAACGTAATGATAACACTTGTTCATTCATCCTTTTCCTCATCCTTATCTCTGTAAAACTAAAGATCTGACCTGACAAAACGCCTGCCATGGCCAGATACCTTTTTATTGATCAGACAATTAATAATACTCGAGCACAAACGGCTTGGAGGCATCCGCTCCATATGAATTCTTGTGGCACCGACATAATAACGCCCATTGTTCCAAGTAAAATGTTTTATAGGGTTTTAAAAGAACCATTTCATATAAAGAAAAGCTTTCTGAAAAAAATCCAGAAAGCTTTATCTTTTCATTATTTCTTTTTCGACAACCATTCCGCAACAATTGCGGCTTCTTCAGCTGGAATCAGACCTGCTGGCATAGCTTGTCCTTTACCATTGATAATTATTTCCTTGATTTGTTCTTTGGAGTATCTGCTTCCAACCTTCTGTAGGTTTGGCCCTGTACCACCCGACAAGTCTGCTCCATGGCAGCTGGCACAGTTGTTTTTGAAGATAGCTTCTGGATCTGTTGAGGCAGCCTGCTCTTCTCCTCCGCCTTTTCCACCATTTTCAATTGCTTTGTGTTGGTCAACACCGACCCAAGAAATGACAAACATAGTTAGGATCCCTAATACTGCGATGATTGCGAATGGGATGACTGGGTTTCTTCTCATATGTTCATTTCCTCCTTATGTATTCCCACAGGATCATTCTCTAAAATACAAACTACACTTATTTTACTGTAAATTTCATAGATAGAAAAGAGATAACGTAAAAAAGTTACAAAAACGATGCCCACAGTAGTAATAGGCAAGTGACTATTCTGATTACCCTAGAAAAGATATAGATATTTGTCTCTAAAAAAAGCTGCAACTACATCAAAAACATAAATCGACAAAATGACTGTTTGCATAATGAAAGCCGTTTCAGTAAAATAAATGACAAGTAATGAGAATCTACACTTTCTTCCATATTGTAACCTTCTTTAGCCAGAACTATTAGAAAGTAACCATACTCACATTGTAAATACTCAATATACAAGCCAGAAGTCAATGAACAAACCCCATTGCCTCCTGGCCTCATATTCAAAAATTCTATTCCAAAAAGTCTTTCAGCCGTTTACTGCGGCTTGGATGACGCAGTTTACGCAAGGCTTTTGCTTCAATCTGACGGATACGCTCCCGTGTAACACCAAAGACTTTCCCGACTTCCTCAAGGGTGCGTGTACGTCCATCATCGAGTCCAAAACGGAGTCTTAGTACGTTTTCTTCACGGTCAGTAAGTGTATCCAGGACATCTTCAAGCTGTTCTTTCAACAGCTCATAGGCAGCGTGATCAGATGGAGATGTCGCTTCCTGGTCTTCGATGAAATCGCCAAGATGTGAGTCATCTTCTTCCCCGATGGGGGTTTCTAACGATACAGGCTCCTGGGCAATTTTCAGAATTTCTCTTACTTTGTCAGGAGAAAGCTCCATTTCTTCACCGATTTCTTCCGGTGTCGGTTCTCTTCCGAAATCCTGCAGCAATTGACGCTGGACACGAATCAATTTATTGATCGTTTCCACCATATGGACAGGTATCCGGATAGTACGAGCCTGGTCAGCAATAGCACGAGTAATAGCCTGTCTGATCCACCAAGTAGCATAGGTGCTGAACTTGTACCCTTTACGATAGTCGAATTTTTCTACTGCCTTGATCAGACCCATGTTCCCTTCCTGAATCAGATCCAGGAATAGCATTCCTCTACCTACATAGCGTTTTGCAATACTAACAACCAGCCTGAGGTTAGCTTCTGCCAATTGTCTTTTTGATTCCTCGTCACCTTCCTCAATACGCTGGGCAAGGTCGATTTCATCGTTGGCAGACAGAAGGTTCACCCGCCCTATTTCTTTAAGGTACATCCGTACAGGATCATTGATTTTCACACCTGGCGGAACACTTAAATCGTTTAGATCGAACTCTTCTTCTTTATTTAATTGTTGCATATTAGGGTCTTCCTCTGAATTCCCGATTACTTCTACACCCTGCTCATTCAGGTACTCATAAAATTCATCCATTTGCTCCGATTCCAGTTCGAAACTGGATAATCTTTCAGCAACTTCTTCATATGCTAAAACTCCACGCTTTTTCCCCATCTCAAGCAATTGGTCTTTAGCTTGTTCCAGCGTAAGTTCGCTTTCGGCTTCTTTTGAACGTAATGGCTTATCTGCCATGAGTCCCCCTCCTTCCAAACAAATCCACGACTATCTTTAATATGAACCTTTCAGTTGCCTTTTCAACTGTATTATTTTCATGGCAATTTCAGCTGCCTTGATCGGATCGTTTTGCTGCTCAGCCTGTTTCTGCTGCTCCTCTAATGACTTTATACCCTGCTTATCACTGTGCTCTGTACGGATCAGCCGGATATAATCATTGATTTCGCGATCGGATATTTCATCCTGGACAGGCATCATCGCAAGCTTGATAACCAGGCTTTTCAAACCATTGTCCGGAAGCATTTCAACAAAGTGACTGACATCAGGTTCATTGCCTTCTTCATAATAAGCATACAAGTAAGTGACAATCACCTGGTGGTCGTTGATATTGAAGCCTCCGCCTAGCTCATCCTGGACTTTATCTGCGATATTCGCATCTTTCAACATATATGCAATTAAAGTACGTTCAGCATTGTGGAAAGCAGGCAGCAGTTTCTTTTCTGAGGTGTTATTCCATGTGTTGCCAGAATAGTTTTTCTGGCTTTGGCTATCCTGCTTGTATCCACTTTTCTTCCTGTACTGGAGTGTTTCTGTTTTAAGTGTTTCTAATGAGAGCTCAAAATCATTCGCAAGTTCTCGTAAATAATGCTCTCTTTCAATAGCCTTATCAAGGCCTGCTATCTCCTTGACTACTTTTTCGACATAAGCAATGCGATCCCCTTCTAATTGGAGGTTATAATCTCTCCTCAAGTAACGCATCATAAAAGCCATAAAAGTATCACTGGCTTGGATGACTTCCCTCAAAAATCGCTCTGCTCCAAATTCTTTAATGAAATCATCGGGATCCATGCCATCTGGAAGTCGTGCCACTTTCACGCTGCAGCCAGTGTTTTTTAAAAGACGGGATGCTTTTACAGTTGCCTCGATACCGGCTTTATCGCCATCATAACAGATAATCGCTTGTTCCACATATCTCCGTATCAGCTTCGCCTGTTGCTCCGTTATGGAAGTACCTAATGTTCCTACACCATTCTGTACCCCTGCCTGGTAAGCAGATATTACATCCACATAACCTTCAAAAAGTACAATGGACTCTTCTTTCCTTATTGCACTTCTGGCCAGGTCAAAATTATACAGAAGCTTTCCTTTATGGAACAGAGAAGTTTCAGGACTGTTCAAATATTTAGGCTCCTGATCCCTGATACTTCTCCCGCCAAAAGCCACAGTTTTACCCAAGTGGTTACGGATCGGGAAAATCACACGCCCTCGAAAACGGTCTGTGTATTCTCCGGAATCATTTACACTTAGCAATCCTGCTTTAGCCATCAGTTGACTATGGAAGCCTTTTTTCTCCAGGAACTCTACCACAAATGTTTTTGAATTCGGGGCATAACCAAGTTGGAAGCGATCAATCATATCTTCTGTAAAACCACGGGACATTAAGTAGTCCAAGGCTTCTTTTCCCTCTTTCGTGTGTTTCAACAAATGATGATAGAGCTTTCCAAGCCATTGATGTGCTTCGAGGATGCTTTGGTCTTCTTCATTTTTAGGAGAAGCCTGCTCTCTTGAGGCTATTTGTTCCGATATTTGATGCCCGCTTTTTTCCGCCAGGTGACTCACCGCTTGAAGAAAATCATATCCCTCAAGCTCCATCAGAAAAGTAAAAGCATTTCCACCTTTTCCGCATCCAAAGCAGTGAAAAATCTGCTTGTCCGGAGAAACAGAGAATGAAGGCGTCTTCTCTCCGTGGAATGGGCAAAGACCAAAATAATTTCTGCCCTGCTTTTTCAGTTGGACATATTCACCGACTACATCAACGATGTCGTTGGATTTCCTGATTTCTTCTATGGTTTCCTCCGGGATGTGTCCAGCCATTTTAATCACCATATTTAAAAGTTATTCTAGAAACTCTAGTAAATACCTTCATCCTTCGACAAAAATTCATCCAGCCTCACCTGGAATTTCAACCGATCTTGCTCATGAAACGGTGACGGCCCTTTAATCCTCTTCCCGCTTCTCTGATTCTTCTGACGCAGATGCCTCCGCAGTAAAATTTCATCAGCATCATCCTCACTAATAAGTTTACCTCGCGGTGTCATGGCATAAACTCCACGTGCAGTTAACAGGACAGCGAAGGCTAAATCCTGTGTGATAACCAGGTCACCTTTTTTGACTCTGTTCAAAATATAAAGGTCGACAGCCTGGTCATCATCATCGATTATTTTCCAGTTTTCTTGAGATTGTACCGGACTATAGTGATTAATAGTCGCCACATAGATAGGAGTAATGCAATGAGATGAGCAAACTCGGTCAATTTCCTCTTTCACAGGACAACTATCTGCATCTACAAAAATATTCACTCTATATTCGAGCATTATCATAATTTCTACAAGCTTAAGCAGAATCCTCCTATTTCGTTAATGTTTTATTATTCAGAATAGTTTCATGGTGTTTCTCTATTCATTTATCTTACATTTTTACACAAAAAAACATTATAATACATCTGACAAGCATTTGTCACTACTTTTTTTGTATTTTTTTGCTTTTTTGGCATATTTCCAAAGGAAAATCGCCCCGCAAAGACTGCTGGCGCGATTTTATTTTCTTGTTTTTATTTAGGAATACATAAGTGGATGGAGGTGAACAACCCTTTTCGGGTTTCCCATCCAGCTCCAGCGCCTACCCCCTCGAGGTCTTTTGCCGATCCTCTCTGTGACAAAAATCGTCACCGCGAGGCTTGGCTTAAGCTGGTCGGGGGTGGGCAAGGCGCTTCCGCTTTTGTTCAATTATTTCAATTGGAAGTTCCGAATCCATTTCTCAATTTGTTGATGATCACATTTGCTGTTTCTTCGACAGCTTTATGAGAAACATCAATTACATCACAACCTATTTTCTCAACTATATTATTGAAGTGTTCCAGCTCCTGTTTGATCCTCTCCAAATTTGCGTAGCTTGCCTGATCGCCTAGACCTAATGCCTTAAGCCGCTCTCTCCGGATATCATTTAGCTTTTCTGGACTGATCTTAAGGCCTATACATTTTTTTGGATCGACACGGAACAATTCTTCCGGCGGTTCAACTTCCGGGACAATTGGAACATTTGCTACTTTCAACCGTTTATGCGCCAAGTATTGAGATAAAGGTGTCTTAGAAGTTCTGGATACACCTATAAGAACAATGTCTGCTCTTGATATCCCTCTGGGATCCCTTCCGTCGTCATAACGGACAGCAAATTCAATCGCTTCCACTCGCTTGAAATAGTCTTCATCCAGTTTGTGGACCAAGCCTGGTTCCAGCCGCGGTTCTGTTTGAAAAAAACGATGCATGCCATCCATCATCGGACCCATGATATCAATGCATTCCAGTCCATTCTTATCGGCTTGTTCCAAAAGGTGCTCCCGAAGCTCGGGTATAACTAAAGTAAAACCGATTAATGCATTTTTTTCTTTAGCCTGTTGCACTGCTTCTTCCAGAGTTTCCTTATCTTCTACATAAGGTATTCTCTGCAGCTCATATGGACCATCGTCAAATTGACTCAGTGCAGCTTTTACAACAAGTTCTGCTGTTTCTCCTACTGAATCGGAGATGACGAAAATCATAGGCTTCTCCATTCCGATTCCCCCTCCTTCTCTGCCATACCAATTAAAGATGCTCATCACGTGCAAGTTCCACTAATGCTTTGGTCATATTGGTTTTTGTAATTCTTCCTATTACTTCCATGCCTGCTTCAACATCTTTGACTACAGGAAGACCATCTATCTGTTTATCAATCAATTTCTGGGCAGCATCCAGTAAGAGGTCATCTTTTCTGCATACCGTAATGTTAGGCATTCGCGTCATGATGATGTGTACCGGGATGGATGATAAATCCTGGTTGCCGATACTGGCACGTAATAAATCCTTTCTGGACAATACACCGAGTAAAAGAGACTTGTTATCAACAACGAACAATGTTCCTACATCCTCTAAAAACATTGTACAAATAGCATCATATACAGAAACATCTTCTTCTACAACAATGGGTATGGATTGGTATTCTTGGACTTTAAATTTCTTCAGCTTTTCAGTTAATAATTCCGATCCGGTTTTTCCTGTAAAGAAATATCCGACCCGTGGCCGTGCATCAAGGAAACCTGCCATAGTCAATATTGCCAGGTCCGGTCGAAGCGTCGCTCTGGTTAAATCTAATTTATCAGCAATGTTTTCCCCTGTAATCGGCCCATTCTGTTTGACTATTTCAATTATCTGTTCTTGCCTGTTTGAAAGTTCCACCCTTTCACCACCCTGATCGCTGACTGTGACATACTATTACATCATTATAGCTCATTTTAGTGCAGGGGAAAAGAAGAAGAGTTTAATACTGCTGTTTCCATTGAATAGCATTTAAATCAGCTAAAAGGTGGATGTCATCAGCAATATGCTTCATCAACGCCAGTCTGTTCTTTTTCAATTTCTCATTCTCTGCCATCACCATGGTGTGGTCGAAAAAGGCATGGATCGGTTCAGTCAATTCAGTCAAATGAGCCAAAGCAGCGTCTGGATTACATTTTTTAAGTGAATCCACGTATACCTC
This sequence comes from Thalassobacillus pellis, assembly GCF_016908295.1. GTDB lineage: Bacteria > Bacillota > Bacilli > Bacillales > Halobacillaceae > Thalassobacillus > Thalassobacillus pellis. The sequence goes on along the minus strand of NZ_JAFBDO010000007.1, from coordinate 143,359 downwards.
TCTGATTTTATTATACTTATCAAACAGTTTTTGCTCTGTATCATTTTCGAACAGAGAAGGTTCTATTGCACCGCCTTCACTCTTCCTGGCGATATTCAGTACCCTTCCTAATGCTTCCTGTGTATTCTTGAAGGCAACCTCATTCCGTTTGTCAGCCAGTAACCGGGCTGTGGCTTTCTTCATTGGTACATTTTGAATACCATTAGAAAGCACTGCCTCCACAACATCGGCTTCAATTCCTTCCCCGCGCAGCAAATAACTTGCACGTAAACGGAAAAATTCGTTCAGATCCTCCGTAATATCTTTCTCTTCCCTCTTATTAGGAAGTTTAACCTTTGCATAAACATCTGTAGCAATGGTCAGGATTTTTTCTAGTTTAACATCCCAATCTTGCTGTTCCAGCATTTGCAATATACCGATGGCCTGGCGTCTCAATCCATAAGGATCCTGGGAGCCTGATGGAATAATGCCGATAGTGAAGCACCCAACAATCGTATCAAGTTTATCTGCTATGCTGACGATGTTTCCCGGTGTTGTTACCGGGAGCTCACCACCTGCCTGACGAGGCATATAATGCTCATTTATCCCTTTGGCAACTGTTTCATCTTCACCAAAAATCCTGGCATATTTCTCACCCATGATCCCTTGTAATTCCGGAAACTCTCCTACCATGTTGGTAACGAGGTCAAACTTGCAAAGTTCTGCAGTACGTTCTGTTTGCTGTTTTGTACCTTTATCCACACGCAGATGATTGCATATACCTGCAGCTATTTCTTTCGTTCGTTTTACTTTATCTGCAAGCGTTCCGAGATCTTCCTGAAACACCATTCGATCAAGTTTCTCCAAACATTTTTCTATGGATAATTTCTGGTCTTCCTGATAGAAAAACTGCGCATCAGCAAGCCGGGCACGAAGCACTTTTTCATTACCTTTAGCGACATTAGCGATATATTCTTCATTCCCATTCCTCACTGCAACGAAATGAGGGAGTAACTCGTCTGATGAGGAACGGACAGGAAAGTAACGTTGATGCTCTTTCATGGAGGTAATCAATGCTTCTTCAGGAACTTCTAAAAAGTCACCATCGAAACTTCCGTGAAAGACTGTAGGATATTCTACCAGGTTGACGACTTCATTCAGTAAATCTTCATCGACAGGAATCTTCCACCCTTGTTTATCTTCCATTTGTTTTATCTGTGTGCTGATCATGTTCTTACGCATTTCTAAGTCCGCAACAACGTATTGTTCAGTCAGGGCAGCTTCATAATTCTCCGCATCGGCAATTTCTGTTTCCTTTCCGAGAAACCGGTGCCCAGATGTCTTCCGATCCGTTTCCACCCCTTCAATCGTGAATGGGACTACTTCTTTACCGTATAAGGCTACCAGCCAACGAATCGGGCGAATATACCTAAGCTTACTGTTACCCCACCGCATATTTTTCGGAAAGTTTAGAGAAAGTATAATTTCTTTGAACTCACTTAACAGTTCTATCGTAGCGAGCCCTTCAATGAATTTGTTCACATGCACATATTCTGTTCCATTAATTTCTTTAAAATAAATATCCTCAGGTATTTTTCCTTGCCCTTTTGTAAAACCTATAGCTGCCTTTGTCCACTTTCCGTCACTATCCAGTGCTATCTTTTTAGCAGGACCTTTTGCTTCCTCTTCTTGATCTGGCTGTTTTTCGGCCAGTCCATTTATTTTGACGGTCAAGCGGCGAGGAGTGGCAGTCGCGTAAATAGAATCATAAGGGATCCGGAGTTCATCCAGCCATGCGCTCGTTTTTTCTTTTAATTGTACTAGTGCATCGTCAATGAACCTTGCCGGCAGCTCCTCAAGACCGATTTCAAATAAAGCTGTCTTACTCATTTGCAGGGACCTCCTTGTTCTTCAACATCGGAAAACCGAGTCGATCTCTTTCTTCTACATAGGTTTTAGCAATCTTCCTTGCAAGTGTACGTACGCGGCCAATGTATCCAGTCCGTTCTGTGACGGAAATGACTCCTTTGGCATCTAATAGGTTAAATGTGTGTGAGCATTTCAATACATAATCGTAAGCAGGGAACACAAGTCCTTTTTCCATTGAACGTGCCGCTTCTTTTTCATAAATACTGAACAGGTTGAAAAGCATATCTGTATCAGATTCCTCAAAAGTATAGGTAGAATGCTCGACTTCAGGCTGTAGAAAAATATCCCCGACGGTCACCCCTTTTGTCCACTCCAGCTCAAACACATTCTCTTTATCCTGAATGTATGAAGCCAGACGTTCCAGTCCATAAGTTATTTCTGCCGAAACTGGTTTGGCTTCCAGTCCACCTATTTGCTGAAAATAGGTGAATTGGGTTATTTCCATACCATCAAGCCATACTTCCCAGCCAAGGCCTGCGGCACCTAGTGTAGGATTTTCCCAGTTATCTTCAACGAAACGGATATCATGTTTCAACGGGTCGATACCAAGTGCTTTTAATGAATCTAAGTATAGTTCCTGAATATTATCCGGAGAGGGCTTCATGATAACCTGAAACTGATGGTGCTGATACAGCCGGTTTGGGTTTTCTCCATAACGACCGTCTGCCGGACGTCTGGATGGCTCCACATAAGCGACATTCCATGGCTCCGGTCCAAGACTTCTAAGCAGTGTCATAGGAGACATCGTACCAGCCCCCTTTTCAACATCATAGGCTTGCATAAGTAAGCACCCTTGTTCTGACCAATGCTTTTGTAAGGTTAAAATCATATCCTGTATATTCACTTTAGCTACCTCCATTCAGTTTTACGTGCAAGAACAAAAGCGGAAGCGCCTGGTTTACCCCCGATCAGCTTAAGTCAAGCCTCGCCGTGACGTGTTTTGTCACAGAGAGGATCGGCTTAAGACCTCGAGGGGGCAGGCGCTGCAGCTGGCAGAAAACCCTCAATAAGAATCTCCACAACCATCCATTTTTATAATTTCCTGGACAATTGAAAATACCCCGTCCCTATGCCACATTTCCTGGCATAGGGACGGGGTATACCCGCGGTTCCACCCTATTTGCTCCACAAAAGAGAGCCTCTTTAATCGAATTGCTCAGGAACGCCTTCACTGCAGCCTCAGCGTCTGTCTTCCACCGTCACAGACTCGCTAGTGCCTGGTTTTGCAGCTACTACTTCCCCTCTTCGCACATGTATTATTGGTAATAGCATCATACTTAATAGTAATTGATTTGTCAAACGTCACCTTTGAACATATCGAGTTGTTTCAAAAACTTTTTTGATTTAATAAAAGCACCGCCATAATAATCATAATAGGCGTCTATCAACATGCGGAGCTTTTTCTTATTTTCCTCTTTCACAGAAATGTTTCCTAGACGGGAGACATCAACAAATAAAAACAGCTTCAGAAGTCTGGCAATATTATCTGTCAGCCCGTAAGCTTCGGGATCCAGATGTTTGCAGCGCGGACACAAAAAACCCCCTTCTTGAATGGAAAAAGAGAAGGGGCCCTCACCCGTACCGCAATTCACACATCCATTGAAATGCGGGGAATATCCTGCTTTTTTGTACAATTTCAATTCATACATCATTGTCAGAACCTCGGCGTCCTCTCCATCTGCGATTAAATTCAAAGATTGAAGGAACTGCTCGTATAGAAAAATATCCGTGATTTTTTCATCGAGAAGTTTATCAGTTAATTCTGCCAGATAGGAAGCATAGGCAGTCTTGATGATATCTTCCCTGACGCCCCTCAGCGAGGTCAGCATTTCACCTTGACTAAGTGTTCCAAGATTTTTGCCTGACTGAATTAGAAATTGACCATGTATGAAAGGTTGTGTAATAGAAGCCATTCGGCTTTTGGGCTTTTTAGCCCCTCTGGCAATTACCCCGATTTTGCCTTTTTCACGAGTGAACAATGAAATAATTTTATGTGTCTCTCCGTAATCCCTCGTGCGCAGGACTATTCCTTCGATTTTTTCAAACAAAGTCGTCACCTTTTCTATAATCTAGAAGTTAGATTCTGAGCCGGGAACTGTTTCCTCTGACTCACTTTCTTCCTCTTCCACCAGCGTTTGTTTCTCCATCTCTTTAATGAGCAGATACGTCTCTATGTTCCCGGTTTGGCTGAACACTTTCCAAGACAGGTCGATCATAAGAAACACCGCCTTTCACGTTTTTAAATGACGCTTCAGTATTTAGGATGTTCTCGAGAAAGGAAAGCATGAATATAAATAATTACCATGTATTAATATTCGTCTTCCCGGTAACCAAATTCACTTAATTGCAGCTGTTTATTCCGCCAGTCCTTTTGTACCTTCACCCATAAATCCAAAAATACTTTCGTCCCAAGTAATGTCTCAATGTCTTCCCGGGCACGCTGACCAATTTCCTTCAGCATTTTTCCTTGTTTTCCGATGATAATTCCTTTTTGGGATGAGCGTTCAACGACAATGGTAGCCTGAATATAGACTGTTTCCTTTTTCTCACGATGCTCAATCCCATCAATGACAACAGCGATTGAATGCGGGACTTCTTCTCGTGTAAGATGGAGGGCTTTTTCACGGATCATTTCGCTGATTATGAACCTTTCTGGATGGTCTGTCACCTGATCTTCCGGATAATACTGTGGACCTTCCGGCAGTTGAGCCTTTAAGACATCCATCAAATGAGAAACATTATTTCCTTCCAGTGCTGAGATTGGTATGATTTCTGCGAAGTCATATTTCTCACGATACTGGTCAATCAGAGGCAGTAAATCATCGGGATGGACACGATCCAATTTATTGATGATCAGAAAAACCGGTTTATTTACATTCTCTAAGCGATCGAGAATAAATTGGTCTCCTCTTCCATAACCTTCTTCGGCATTGATCATGAACATAATTGCATCCACCTCATTCAACGAATGTTCAGCCACCTTAACCATAAAATCCCCAAGTTTATGCTTCGGTTTATGAATGCCTGGGGTATCGATGAATACTATTTGGGCGTCATCTGTGGTCCAAACTCCCTGAATCTTGTTTCTCGTTGTCTGAGGCTTATCGCTCATGATTGCGATTTTCTGCCCGATAACACGGTTCATGAATGTTGATTTTCCTACGTTAGGCCTTCCTATAATTGCTATGAAGCCTGATTTGAATGTCTGTTCCATTATATTTCCTCCATCTGGTATTTCTCATTTTACTATATTTTTAAAGCGATTTCACATAGTCGACAAAAGCTTTCATTATTTTTTATCCAAAAATCTCCAACAGCTTAGGAAGGAAAATAATTATCCCGATAATCAGGGAAAAGAAAGCAGCTACAAGGACAGCGCCTGCTGCTATATCTTTCACTATTCCAACAAGTGGATGTACTTCCGGTGCCAGATAATCCATTGCTCTCTCCAGACTTGTATTAATCATTTCAAGTGAAAGGACAAGCGCTATGATCGTCAAGATGCATACCCACTCTATTGCGGCAAGACCCAGCCAAAAAGACATGAAAACCACCAGTACTGCAGCGCAAAGATGGATTTTGATATTACGTTCGACAGTAGCTTCCCTTATCCCGTTCCAAGCATAACGAAAACCGATCCAACGCTTTCTTTTAATTTCTTTTGAGGCCGAATTCATGCAGGATTTCCTCTTGTCTGTGAAACATCTTTTTTTCATCCGCCTTTTCAATATGATCATAGCCAAGCAGATGGAGAAAGCCATGGAGTGCCAAAAAGCTTAATTCCCTTTCTAGGGAATGATTATATTCCTTCGCCTGCTCTATTGCCTTGTCAACAGAAATAACGATGTCTCCGAGAATCAAGGGAACCTCTTCCCCGACAATTTCCATTTCTCCTTCTCCTCGTTCCTGCATTGCAAAGGAAATGACGTCCGTAGGTGTATCCTTCTGGCGGTAGTTTCTATTTAATTCCTGTATCTCTGAGTTATTGACAAAATTCAAGGAAATTTCAGCTTCAGCTGTCAACTCTTCTTTATCTGCAGCGAACGTTAAAATCCTTTGGATAAGGTCGATTTGATCTTCCCCGACCGAATTGGTTTCATCATGAAAATCTATTTGCAACATTATTTAGCCTCCTTGACCAACTTTTTTGTCTTTGTGGGATATTGTATCCGAGAATGGAATATACCTTGCAGTGTTTCGTAAATAGCCTGCTGTATTTTGTTCAGTTCGAGCAATGTCAGGGGGCATTCGTCCAACTGACCATCCGATAAACGATCCTCTGTTATTTTGGTGATGATATCTTTTATTTTAGCATTTGTGGGTTCGTTCAACGATCGGACAGCAGCCTCGACAGAATCACAAATACACAGGATTGCCGCTTCTTTTGTTTGAGGTTTTGGTCCAGGATACCTGTATAACTCTTCTAATACTTCTCCTTCTTCATCTCTTGCTTTGTAATAAAAATATTTAAGTAATGTTGTACCGTGATGCTGTTCAGCGATATCTATTATTTCTTGTGGCATTTTCTTTTTCTTTAAAAGATCAGCACCATCATAAGGGTGATTAATGATTATTTCTGCACTATCTTCCGGAGACAAAAAATCATGTGGGTTTTTCATCCCCATTTGGTTTTCTATAAAAAAATGAGGCCTGACTGTTTTACCCAAATCGTGATAATATGCAGCTACTCGCGCTAATAGTCCATTAGCACCGATTGCTTCACAGGCAGATTCGCTTAAGTTGGCTACCATTACACTATGATGATAAGTTCCTGGTGCTTCGGTTAAAATTTTACGAAGAAGCGGATGGTTAGGGTTTGAAAGTGTCAGAAGCTTAGTATCCGTCAATACACCGAATCCCGTTTCAAAGAATGGAAGCAGCCCTAGTGTAAGAACAGAAGCCAGAAAAGCAGAGATTGCAGCAAATCCACTCTGTAAAAGTATACCTGTCCAAGAATATTTTTCAAAAGATAAAAACAAAAATAGCAGGACAACCAAAATATTAACCACTGCCAGCCCTGCCCCTGCTTTCAGTATCGCCAGCCTGTCTTTCAGATTGTGAAGAAGTATTATTGCTGCCAGCTGTGACATCCCATAATATATTCCAGCTTCAGCGTGAAGAGTGCCAGGGATTTCACCATTAAAAATAAAACAGGCCAGCAACGAAAAGATGCATGCCATCATGATTGCAATACGCTCAGCAACCAACATTTTCAAAAGCATGACACCGCAAGCTAATGGAACAAGGTAAAAGTAGTTGTTTACATCATTAGAAAAGATGCTAACCAGCTTCATTAAGGCTGTCATCGATATTGAAACAGTCACGACTATAACAACATGCTGAACCTTCAGAACCTTTAAGCGTGCTAATCGTAACAGCTCGTACAAAATCAGGAAAGACAACAGTAAAGTAAGTATCCCTAAGCCAAAAAGCGGATATAAATTCCTTTCCTTATCCAATAAACCAACTAGTTTAAGTTTTTCATAAACATCCGAAGTAATCATGCCACCTTCAGAAACAATTATTTCTCCTGCCCGTATCGTTACAGGTTCGACATTCAATGCTGCTTGCTCCTGAGCTCTGGCAGTCTTTACATTATCGAAAAAAGAATTTGTCACTATAGCAGCCTGGCCAAGGTCAATCACAGCCTTCTTCAGATTCCCATCAAGGCTTGCATAACGAAGGCTCGACTTGAGCTGCTGTTCTGCTTCTTTTACTTCTTCCGCTTTGATTCCTTGGTTAAACCTATCATACAGGGATGTTTTCAATAGCTGATGAGCAAGCCTCTGTTCCCAATGCTCAGCCTCTACAATTGCTTTTAAAGACTTCTCCTGCATTTCCATGATGATTTCCTGTGAAAGTAACTGATGGAGTTTATGTACTTTTTCTTCCGCCGTCATGACTGTAGCGTGATCATCCGTTTTTTTCTGCTCAAACGTATCAATAGCTTCAAATACTTCATCTACATAACCAACCCGTTCCTCAGTGATTTTCACTGAATTTGAGTAATAGTCCTGAACGGCCTGGGATGCTTCTCTTTTCAAGCGCTCTGTTTCCTTGACATTCTCAATTGTAATTGGAGAACGAATTGTAGCCTCGGAAATAGAAAACTTCTTTATATCGTACGTTTCCGTATAAACATTCGAGAGCATGAAAATAAAAAAGAAGGAACCAATCAATAAAGCAGGGAATAACAACCTTCCTCTGCCTTGCTGGCGATTAAGGCTCTGCATCCATTTCTTCCATAAGGCTTTATTCATCAGTTCACCTCTTTAATTTTTCATGATATACAGAAATAAGACCCCGGTAGGCATTTGGGCCTTATTCTGTCTGTTTTTCCCCTTCATTCACTTCATAAGCATCAATGATTCTTTGGACAAGTGGATGACGGATGACATCCGTTTGGTCCAGTCTTATAAAAGAAGAGCCTTTGACACCCTTCAATCTGAATTCGGCTTCGCGAAGACCAGAATTCACTCCTCGAGGCAGGTCGATTTGGGTGATATCCCCGGTAATCACCATTTTTGAACCAAAACCAAGCCGTGTTAAAAACATTTTCATCTGTGCTGGTGTAGTATTCTGCGCTTCATCAAGAATTGCAAAAGCATCATCGAGAGTCCGGCCTCTCATATAAGCAAGTGGAGCAATTTCGATTGTGCCACGTTCAATCAGCCGTGCCGTATGCTCTGCTCCCAGGACATCATGTAAAGAGTCATACAACGGGCGCAGATACGGGTCGACTTTTTCTTTTAAATCACCTGGTAAAAAGCCGAGACTCTCGCCTGCTTCTACAGCTGGGCGAGTGAGTATGATCTTCTTGACCTGTCCATTTTTCAGCGCATTGACCGCCATGACCACTGCCAGGTAGGTTTTCCCAGTACCTGCCGGACCAATACCGAAAACGAGGTCATTGTTTCTGATAGCAGCTACGTAGCCCCTCTGCCCTAATGTTTTCACCCTGATGGATTTCCCTTTGGCATTACGAGTAATTTCATCTTCAAATAATGCTTCAAACTGGTTTATTTTGCCTTTTTTGGCAAGCTCTACAGCATATACCACATCGCGGACAGTTACACTTAGACCTTTTCGGATGATAGCCAGCAGTGCATGGAGGATTTCTTCCACTAGCCTGACGCGCTCTTCTCTTCCGGAAACGCTGACATGTTCGCCGCGTGTAATGATATTCACCTGTAATAATTCTTCGATTTGTTTTAAATTTCTATCTTCCGTCCCAAACAATGATAGTGCTTCTGTAGCATTATCCAGCTGGATATCAATGGTTTTCAAATCTTCCTGCATACTCAAACTCCTTGATTGACATTCTTAGTAACCGCAATATTTTCGTGGACTTTAACGAATAGGATTAATTTTACTTTACCACTGTCCACTTCTTCGTGCAAAATATTTTCTTGGACGATTTTTGAATCTTCTGGAAGGCGTTTTAACAGATCCATTTTGGCCTGGTGCCTGGCTATTCTGATAGAATCTTTTTTTGTCCTATTCTTTTCCAGCCGATTCATTTCATAATAGGTGGACTTCTTCCAGTAAAAAGGTAGTTCTTTCGAAAAAATACTTAATTGGCTGGAATCTTCTTCTTTTTTAACAAGCGAATACTCTATTTTTCCCCAACCCCATACAGGAAATTCAAAACTGCCGATTCTTAAATGATAACGTTGTTCATTATTGCCGGTAGTGGTGTGCAGCGTTTCCTTCATAGGTACGGACACTTCCAAGCGGTACCATGTTTCAGCGAAGACATTTCCCTGCGCTCGGACAAGCTTTGTATCACGTTCGTCCAACTGACCTGAGGCAAGAATTTCCCCTTTCTTAACGAAATCGTGAATATCTACCATCGGCTTGCCCTTTTCAATATACATGGAAATAATCATACCTTTTTTGGCGGCAACAAGATGAGCAGGGCTTTTTTCTTCTTCTTTATCAACTAATGTCTTCTCCACCCCTTCGAACAGATAGGCTGTCCCTTTCTTTTGCACACCGATCCAGAGTAATTCCGGTATATCGTCTAACAGTTTCTGTTGGATGGCTGCTGTGTCATCCAGCCGGAAAGTAATGGCTCCGGGCTCTACACCATATTGTTTCAGTTGTTTTTCTACTTTCGTTTCTAATTCCTGTGGAAGCCCTTCTATATGAATGGACCATACAATATTTGATATCATAAAAAGAAGGAATGCAGTAAGTAAAAATGCCAGCCATAAAGGCTTTTGATTAGAAATGGCCTGTAAGACGTAAGGAAGTCCTTGTCCACGTTTCAAGCCTACCTTATATTGAGATCCTTTTCTTATCCGCTTTACCTTATGCAGATCGGACAAGTATATACATGCAGACAGTTTATCATCTTTCAGCTTCCTAACATCCCATATGATCACCCCTTGTCTGGCACAGTTATTGATAAATAATTCAGGGTTTGGGCCTAGGATGACCAGTTTAATCGTCCCTTTCAAAAATCTTGCTTGCAATGGCTTCATAATAACCTCCTTGAATTAGTTCTAGTCAATCGGTTATGAATTGGACTGCTTGCACATTTCCTTCTACCAATATTTCCTCAGAAAGCATTAATTTCAAGACAAATCCTTCACCAGTAAGCTTAATAATCCCTTTACGGGACTTCAGGCGTATTTCCTGTTCAGAGAAATGCATCAACCCATTATGGTTCTCAATATAAACATGAAAATCGCCAATCGTCGTTACCCTGGGCAAATCCAACATGACATCAGAAGGAAGCTCCAAGTAGTTGGCCATCCAGCCTCGTATCTGTTGTTGCCATTTTTTCATGTTACGCCCTCCCTCTTCCCTTATATATACGAAAAACGCACGGATTGTATCACTACAATCCGTGCGTCAGCTTCATTAATTATTCCGGCTTGAGAAGGAACGATGAGGTTTTTTTGATCTTGGCGGTCCAAGAATCTCAGCCATCACCATACTCTCAGCCACTTTCTTCCTGGTCAGGTTCTTGCCTATGGAAAGAGAAGGGGGAGCTGAATTTAAAGATTTCCCAGGAATGAATCTTTTCATTTCCTCAGTGTTAGAATATTGCGGGTCCATTTCTTTTGTTTGTTTCTGCGCATATCCGTCAGTTGGATCCCCGATACTTCGTTCCGCTATATCTCTGATATGGCGCTCTTTCTGATCATAATACCTCTTCGCCTGTTCTTCTGCTTTTTCTTCCATCATTTCGTTATTCTGTTGTCCCTCTGCTTGCCGAGGGGCATTATTGGAAGGAGGATAGGGTTTACTCTGTTCTTTTTTTTCCCCCATTGATCTACTCACCCAGCTGATGATACCTCCAATGATAGCTGCAATGATAACGATGTTACCGAAAATTAATTCAAGGATTTCACCCATGGCTCATCCTCCTTTACACGTGGTCCGCTTATTTGTCCTCGTCTTCCCCATTATCCTCTTTAGACAACTTCCCTAATGTACCACGCATCTCTGTGTCAGCATTGATATTCTGGTAATTCATGTAATCCATTACACCCATTTTGCCTGAACGCAGGGCATCAGCGAGAGCTTGAGGAACGTCCGCTTCTGCTTCAACGACCTTGGCCTGCATTTCCTGGACTCTGGCACGCATTTCCTGTTCTTGGGCAATTGCCATCGCACGACGTTCTTCTGCTTTTGCCTGGGCAATGTTCTTATCAGCTTCCGCCTGATCAGTCTGGAGGATTGCACCAATATTTTTGCCGATATCAATATCAGCAATATCGATCGACAGGATTTCAAAAGCTGTCCCCGCATCAAGACCTTTGGAGAGTACATTCTGTGATATACGATCAGGATTTTCCAATACCTGACCGTGACTGGAGGAACTACCGATTGTAGAAACTATCCCCTCACCAACACGGGCAATAACCGTATCTTCACCAGCGCCACCGACTAAACGGTCTATATTAGCCCGGACGGTTATACGCGCTTTTGCTTTTACTTCGATTCCATCCATGGCCACACCAGCAATAAAAGGTGTTTCAATAACTTTGGGATTGACGCTCATTTGAACAGCTTCCAATACATCACGGCCTGCCAGGTCAATGGCAGCACAGCGTTCGAAGCTCAGCTCAATATTGGCCCGTTGTGCTGCAATAAGAGCATTAACGACCCTGTCTACGTTACCACCGGCCAGGTAATGACTTTCCAGCTGATTGGTATCGACATTCACACCTGCTTTATGGGCTTTGATTAACGGATTAATAACCCTGGAAGGTATGACTCTTCTGAGCCTCATTCCTACAAGAGTGAAAATGCTTATCTTTACCCCTGCCGCCAGTGCACTGATCCAGAGCATAACAGGTATAAACGTAAATAAGACTGCTAATACGATGATGATGATACCGATAATGATAATTGGCATTAATTGTTCTAAACCCATCTTTATTCCTCCTCATTATTTTCTTTATGGATTTCACGCACAACTATGCGTGATCCTTCAATCTTGATAACCTTCACAGGGGTTTTTGCAGCGGTGTAAACGCCCTCAGTAACAACATCAAGGCGCTCATTGTCAAACACTGCAGTACCAGATGGCCGGAGAGGTGTTAATGTCTCTCCTTCAAGACCAATAAGTTCCAGACGATTTACAGTAGATACGTAACCTTTATCAGTCGAGGTGGCGTCCTGCAAAATGATGTGCCGGAAGAACCCCTTTTCCAACCCGATTGTTTTGAAAAGTATTACGGATGCAACAATGGAAACAATCATGGCTATACCAATACTCATAGCCATATGCCCCGTATCGGCACCTGATAACATCAAGGACGCAACAATTGCCGCTATTCCTGCAATTCCTGCAATACCCCCAGGGAGGAAAAATTCCGCCACAACGAGTATGATGCCTAAGACAAGTAAAATGATCGCTTCATAACCTGCAAGACCTGCAATTATATGACCATAGAAGAACAATATAAGTGATAACAGCCCCATTATTCCAGGTATGCCAAAACCGGGAGAATACAATTCCACAATCAAACCCAGACTGGCAACTGACAAAAGAATAGGAACTACTACAGGATCTGTCAGGAACCTAGCAACATTCTCAGCTAAGGTAGGTTTTGTTTCCACTATTTCAGCATCAGACAGAGAAAGTTCGTGCAGCAATTCTGTACGATGGGAGACGACACCTTCAGCATAGCCGACTTCAACAGCGGAACTGGGATCCAGTGTCAGAAACTTCCCTTTCGGAGCGTTCAGTTCCGGCAAATCGACAGAAGGATCTGCCATGGCTTCTGCATATAGGGGATTGCGTCCATTGGATTCTGCTGCTGCCGTCATGGCTGCTATCCATGCAGATTGAGCTTTTTTATCAGCAGCCGTACCATCTGAATTAATTACACCTGAAGCACCCATTGTCGAACTGGGCTTCATGTAAATCTGGTCAGCATTAAGTGCTATGTATGAACCTGCTGACAAAGCCCTTGACGTAATGAATGCCGTATTCGGTATATCTAAATCCTGAAACATCTCACCTATTGCCCCTGCAGCATCCACCCTGCCTCCTGGTGTGGCAATTTCAAAGATGATATGATCTGCATCTGCTTCGTTGGCCTTTGTTGTCGCTCTCTCTAAAAATGCCTCAAGCCCCCGTTCCACATTATCTTTCACAGGTATGATATAAACGAGCTTCCCTTCCCCAGCTGCATAGGTCTGCCCGCTATGATTCCAAACAGGCACTAAGGAAGCCAGCAGCAGCAAGATCAGAAAAACACTGCGGAGCAATCGTCCCATGAGGTTACTCCTTTCTTTTTTACCGTCTTGTTATATGTACGTTTTGTTAATGTAATAAGTTTCATACACCATCAAAATAATTTAGAAAAACTTGGCTTGTCGCCAGCCCTTATGACGACAAGCCTTAATTTTACTTATACTTTAAAACTTTAACAAAGTTAAACTTTCTTAAAGTGTTAAAAAAAATCCCCCCAGAACCCAGGGAGATTTTTTAACTTCAGGATAAATGTTTCATAACTAACTTATTTACTTGAGATCCGTCGGCTTTACCTTTCACTTTAGGCATGATGGCATTCATCACTTTCCCCATGTCTTTCTTTGAGGAAGCACCTACTTCCGTGATGGTTTCTTGCACGACTTGCTCAAGTTCCTCTTCTGAAAGCTGTTTCGGCATATATGCTTGTAAAATCTCAATTTCAAAGTTAAGTTTTTCTACAAGATCTTCGCGTCCAGCTTCTTTAAATTCCTGGAGGGAATCTTTCCGCTGTTTCAGCTCTCTTGCTAAAACAGTAAGTTCTTCTTCTTCAGATAATTCGCCTCTGCCATGCTTAATGGCTTCATTCTGTAAAGCAGCCTTTACCATGCGAATGACTGTCAATTTATCTTTTTCTTTATTTCGCATTGCCTGCTTCATATCCTGGTTGAGGCGCTCTTGTAATGACATATCTCTTTGCACCCTCTTCTTCTACCATTTACGTTTTCTAGCGGCCTCAGATTTTTTCTTACGGCGTACGCTAGGCTTTTCGTAATGTTCACGTTTACGGTATTCAGATAGCGTCCCAGATTTGGATACGCTCTTTTTGAAGCGACGAAGAGCATCTTCAAGAGACTCGTTTTTACGAACGCGAGTTGTTTTTGACATGCTATTTCCCTCCCTCCGAAGCATAAAGCAAGTATCTTCTACAGGCATGTACTTTTTCACTATCACGCCTTTGATAATTATATTATAACGGTTAATCAGGGTCAACTTTTTTGTGGAATTAACTGGCTGTAAAGATGAATTAATTTGAACAGATAGCATGTTACAGATATATTCTGTACTCCTGACATGTTTGTCCGGACATGCCCATATAGTATTATGAGGTGTTGCTGCCATGGCCATTCAATTGATATCAAAAGTAACTGTATTGCTCTTAATGTTCTTATTCGGGTTGCAATGCATGAAAATAGGATTGTTCCAGCTATCCTACCACCGGACGAAAAAGTGGGTATACCATTTTTCCAAAAACCCGCTTATCAGTATTGGTACAGGCTTTATGACAACCTGTCTCCTGCAAAGCAGTTCTGTCGTTATCGTGCTGGCAATGGGCCTGGTGACGACCAAGCATATGAAAGTGTCGCAGGCGATCGGAATTATGCTTGGTGCCAATTTAGGTACGACATTAACTGGAGAAATACTCAGTCTATCCCTGGATATCCCATACCTTTTCTTCCTTGTAATCGGTGTCTTATTGATACTGATCAAAAATCAGAAATCCTTTGCATGGGGAACCATCATTTTTGGAATTGCAGTAATTTTTCTCGCCCTGGAAAACTTTGGGGGAATGGTTAATGAATTGACAAATTGGAAAGGTGCAGCAGTGTGGCTTGCCTATATGGATGGATCGGCTATTGCAGCATTCGGTTTTGGCGTGTTAGGGACAGGTTTTATCCATTCTTCCTCAGCGATGTTCGGTATCACAATCACTCTGCTGCAACAAGAGCTGATATCGATGTCTTCTGCCATCGCAATAATATTAGGGGCCAATATCGGAACTTGTATCACGGCAACCATTGCAGGAGCTGCCTTGGACAAAGAAGCGCGTATCGTGGCCTCCAGTCATTTTTGGTATAACGTTATCGGAGTAGCAATCGTGCTTCCTTTCATTGATTTCATGGCTGATATAAGCACTCTGCTGGCAAATGAGCCTGCGCAGCAATTAGCTCATTTTGCGGTTCTATTTAATACGTTTACTTTAGCGCTTTTCTATCCCTTCATTCATCAATTTGAAACATTCCTCAAGAAAATGTTTGACCGGAAGCCATAAAAAACTTGGCTTGTCGCCTGAAAGTATCCGTTTTACTTATATTTTAATCTTTTAGCAAAGTTAAACTTTCATAAAGTGAAAAAAAGGCCTGTTTCTAATAAATTAGAACAGGCCCGCTGGGCATTAATAATCAGATGTACCTTTCTCGCCTTTGATGATTTCGATGCCTGAACTTGCTCCGATACGTGTGGCGCCTGCATCAATCATCGCTTTTGTCGACTCATAATCTCTGACGCCACCGGAGGCCTTGACACCTAACTCCGGACCGACCGTTTTACGCATCAGACGGATATCTTCTACTGTTGCCCCTCCACCGGAGAAACCTGTAGATGTTTTTACATAATCTGCTCCGGCATCGACGGACAGCTTACAAGCTGTGACTTTCTCATCATCGCTCAACAGAGAAGTTTCGATAATTACTTTCACCAATGCTTTTCCTTCCGCTTCCCTGACTACTGCTTCGATATCTTTTTGTACTGAATCATGATCACCGGATTTTAGAGCACCTACGTTAATGACCATATCAATTTCTGTAGCGCCATTTTCAATAGCCTGCTTTGTTTCGAACGCTTTCACTTCCGTGGTAGTAGCTCCAAGCGGAAACCCTACTACGGTGCAAACTTTAACATCTGTGTCTTTTAACTGTTTATAACAATGCTCTACCCAGTATGGATTTACGCAGACAGAAGCAAACTTGTATTCTCGTGCTTCACTGCAAACCTCATCGATTTTTTTCTGTTTTGTATCAGGTTTTAACTGGGTATGATCTATCCATTCAGCAAGATTTTTTTCCATAGTGCTCTTCCTTTCTGATAACATTACGTTGTCCGTACATCTCCTTCATCATAGCATGAAGGCGCTTCTATTTCCAGCTTGCAAACAATACATCATCCATAAATAAAGGATCTGACCCTGCAAAACTTGCATAAATGTCAGATCCTATTCCATGAACTTATATTGCTGTCGCTCCATTTAAATCAGGATTGTCCATAATCCGGACAAATTGGCCTTCATTATATGGATAACCTGCTTTTGTAATTTTCACTTTGACGATTTGTCCAATCATATCCTCACTGCCACGGAATTTAACCTTCAAATAATTATCTGTATAACCGACGAAAACACCTTCTTGGCCATCCTTATCTTCTTCTTCCGGAATAACCTCAAGTACTTCGTTCTCAAAGCGAGAAGCATATGTCTTTGCCTGCTGGTCAGATAACTCGATCAGCCGATGGACACGTTCATGCTTGACTTCATCATCGACTTGTTCTTTCATACGGGCGGCAGGTGTTCCCGTTCGTTTTGAAAACGGGAACACGTGAAGCTCTGAATAGCCGATTTCTTTTACAGCTTCATAAGTTTCCATAAATTCTTCTTCCGTTTCCCCTGGGAATCCCACGATGATATCAGAGGTGATAGCCAGATCAGGAAGTGCTTCCTTGATCCGTTCCACTCTTTCTTTATAAAATTCCATCGTATATTTCCGTCTCATCCGTTTCAATACAGTATCAGAACCGGACTGCAGTGGAATATGAAGGTGACGGACAATTTTATCTGAATCGTTCAGAACCTGGATGACCTCATCTGTAATCTGACTTGCTTCAATGGACGAAATTCGAATCCTTTTCAAGCCTACAACTTTTTCATCCAATTCCCGCAGTAGCATGGCGAGGTTATAATCTTTCATATCCTCTCCATATCCACCGGTATGGATTCCGGTTAAAACAATTTCTTTATACCCTGCATCGACGAGCTGCTGCGCCTGGCTGATGACATCCTCCGGCTTACGAGAACGCATCAGGCCGCGGGCCCAAGGTATAATGCAGAAAGTGCAGAAATTATTGCAGCCCTCCTGTATTTTAAGTGATGCGCGTGTCCGATCAGTGAAGTACGGAACATCCAGTTCCTCATACACCCTGTTTTTCATGATATTTGTAACACCATTGATCGGCTGACGTTCTTTTTTATATTGTTCAATATAATCAAGCATTTTCACTCGGTTCTGAGTTCCGACTACGATATCTACGCCTGGTATATCCATGATCTCCCCAGGGGAGGTCTGGGCATAGCAGCCAGTGACGCATATGACGCCGTCAGGGTTCTTCCTGATGGCACGACGGATGACCTGTCGGCTTTTCTTATCTCCTGTGTTGGTTACCGTACATGTATTGATGACGTAAACATCTGATTCACGATTGAAATCCACCCGTTCATATCCTTGGTCCTTGAAAAGCTGCCAAACAGCTTCTGTTTCATAATGATTAACTTTACAACCTAATGTGTGAAATGCCACGGTAGGCATTTACCTCACCTCAATTCTTCAAAATGGTACGAAATACTTGCCAATAAATAAAGAGGCGCTGTTTCCATCCTTAAAATTCTCGGTCCCAGCCGAACTGACTGGAAACCGGCTTCATAGAACTTGCGAACTTCTTTTTCTGAAAATCCACCTTCTGGACCAATCACTGCTATCATTCTCATACCGGGAGACATACTTGCCATTACACTCGATAAAGAGTGATAATCCTCCTGTTTTGCTTCATCCTCGTAAGCAAAAATTTTCACATCATAGTTGTCGCTCAGTGCTAAAATCTCATTGATGGAGTGAAGTCCTGATACGGATGGTACTTTCAAGCGATGAGACTGCTCACTCGCTTCCTTGGCAATTTTTTGCATGCGCGGAGCTTTCTTTTCTGCTTTTTTCCTGTCCCATTTTACAACGGACCTGTCCGCCTGGTAGGGAATGAATTGATCTGCTCCAAGCTCAGTACCTTTTTGTATAACAGTCTCAAGCTTATCTCCCTTGCCAAGAGCCTGGACAATCGTTACCGTTACAGGGAGCTCAGTACTTTCTTCCATCAAGGAATCAACCTTACATATCACAGCATCAGCAGTCAATTCAGCTATTTTGCAGACAGCTGCCTTCCCGCCTGATTGCGTACAGATTATTTCATCTCCTGCATCCATACGCATTACCCGTGAAATATGATGGACATCATCCCCTCGGATGGTAACCTTATCTCCCTGCCAATCAGCTTTGTCTACAAAATAACGTTGCATCACATGCACCTGCTTTAGTTACGATTTCTCAGCGATAATCGACACCCAGTCTTCCATTTGGTTCACTTCTACGATAGTAAAACCCGATTCTTCCAGTCGTTGTTTTACTTCGTTCTTCTTACCCTGGATAATTCCAGAGGTAATGAACAGCCCGCCTTTTTTCAATAAACGATACGCGTCATCCGTAAAACGGACAATGATTTCTGCAAGTATGTTTGAAACGATCATATCCGCTTCTAGATCTGCAACACCGTCAAGCAAATCATTCTGTCTGGAGATTACTTTATTCTCTACCCGGTTAAGCCCTGCATTTATTTCTGTGCTCTTAACCGCAATATCATCTAAATCATAAGCGTATACTTTCTTTGCCCCTAGAAGTATTGAAGCTACACTCAGCACACCAGAACCTGAACCGACATCAATGACAAAATCGTCTTTGTGAATGTGACGTTCAATTGCCTGAATGCTTAGTATAGTAGTCGGATGCGTTCCCGTTCCAAATGCCATTCCAGGATCCAATTCAATGATGACTTCATCAGATTTTACTGGCTCATACTCTTCCCATGTCGGTATAATCGTAACTTTTTCAGAAATCTTCACCGGCTTGTAATATTTTTTCCATGCAGTCGACCAGTCTTCTTCATTTACTTCACTAATGGTCACCTTGTTTGTACCAATATTAATATCATACGTCACAAGGTTAGTAATCGATTGCTTGATCCCTTCGATCGTTTCGGATAAAAAACTGTTAACAGGAAGGTACGCCTTAACATAAACACCTTCTTTTGGATAATCGTCTGGATTAAGTTCATAAACCTCGCCAAAAAAAGAATCTCTTTCCTTCAGCATATCCTGTGGATCTTCAATGACGACTCCACTGGCTCCAGATTCATGCAGAATATTTGAAATAGGTTCCACCGCTTCATTCGTAGTATGGATACAAATTTCTGACCACTTCACACCGATCAACTCCATTTATTTTTAACAGACTCCGTGTACGCCAATACTATGTACCACTGGACATGGTCCAGTGGTCACGAGGTTATTCCCCTTTGAAAGCACGCTTCATTTTCTGAAAGAAGTTACCATGCTGTTCATCGATCGATTCGTTGCCGCTTATTTCACTAAACTCACGAATTAATTCTTTTTGTCGGTCTGTAAGTTTCTGCGGTGTGACCACGCGAATTTTAACATGCTGGTCTCCGTGAGCATGCCCTCTGACGTTAGGAGCACCCTTACCTTTTAGGCGGAAAGTTTTCCCTGTTTGTGTTCCTGCAGGGACTTTAAGTTTCACCTTACCATGAACCGTTGGTACTTCCAGTTCATCTCCAAGTGCTGCCTGTGCAAACGTGACTGGCATTTCACAGAAAATATGGTCGCCTTCTCGGTCATAAAATTCATGCGGCTGTACCCGCACAACGACAAATAAATCTCCCGCAGGACCGCCATTTACACCAGCTTCGCCCTGACCAGCTATCCGGATTTGCATACCATCATCTATACCAGCCGGAATATTTACATGGATCTTCTTCCGCTTTGTCACTCTTCCTGAGCCGCCACAAGAATTACATTTGTCTTTAACTATCTGACCGCTGCCTTGGCAGTGGTGACATACACGACGGTTGACTACGCGGCCGAATGGTGTGTTTTGTTCCTGGTTCAACTGACCGCTTCCCTGGCAATGAGGACATGTTTCCGGAGAGGTGCCTGGTTTTGCGCCAGACCCATCACACGTCTCGCATTCTTCTTCTTTAGGAATCTGAATATCTGTATCTTTTCCGAAAATGGCATCTTCAAAGGACAAATTCATCGTATACTGAAGATCGGCACCTTTGCGGGGGGCATTCGGATCTCTACGTCTTCCGCCTCCGCCAAAGAACATATCAAAGATATCCCCAAATCCGCCGAAGTCTTCAGCTCCACCACCAAAACCGCCAAAGCCTTGCCCTTGAGCACCTGCATGACCAAACTGATCATATTGAGCGCGTTTTTGCTGGTCACTCAAAACCTCATAAGCTTCTTTTACTTCCTTGAATTTATCTGCCGCGTCAGCTTCATCACTTACGTCAGGATGATACTGGCGGGCAAGTTTACGATATTTCTTCTTAATTTCTTCCTTGGATGCGTCTTTTCCAACACCAAGTACATCATAATAGTCTCGCTTACTCACTTGACGATCACTCTCCCGGCACTATTGCATAAAGTTAATAATAACATTGATTCAAGCAATGTTACAAATCGCTTTTTCTTAATAGCTTACGTGAAAAAAGCCAAAGCCAAGGGTTTCCTGACTTTGACTTTTGACACCAGCTTACTTTTTATCGTCTTCTTCGTTTACTTCTTCATAATCAGCGTCGACTACATCATCATTGCTGTCTCCGCCTTGCGCTTCCTGCTGAGCTTGAGCTTGTTGAGCTGCCTGCTCATATACTTTAGCGGATAAGTTTTGGACATGTTCCTGAAGGGCTTCTTTCTTTTCTCTGATTTTGTCCAGATCGTCACCTTCAAGTACTTCTTTCAATTCGTCTTTGGCTGATTCTGCCTGTTGCTTCTCTTCTTCAGATACCTGTTCGCCAAGGTCTTTCAATGTTTTTTCCGTAGTGAAGACCATTTGGTCAGCTTCGTTACGCAATTCTACTTCTTCACGGCGCTTTTTGTCCGCTTCCGCATTTTCTTCTGCTTCTTTTACCATTTTATCTACTTCCTCTTCAGAAAGCCCGGAAGAAGATTTAATAGTAATGGATTGCTCTTTATTAGTGCCAAGATCTTTGGCACGTACGTTAACGATACCGTTCGCATCAATATCGAAAGAAACTTCGATTTGTGGCACACCACGTGGTGCTGGTGGTATATCAGTAAGTTGGAAGCGGCCAAGAGTTTTGTTATCCTGTGCCATTTCCCGTTCCCCTTGAAGGACATGAATGTCTACTGCTGTCTGGTTGTCTGCTGCAGTAGAGAATACTTGGGAATGACTAGTTGGAATAGTAGTATTACGTTCGATAAGCTTTGTAGTTACTCCACCCATTGTTTCGATTCCCAAAGATAACGGGGTTACGTCAAGAAGAACAACGTCTTTTACGTCACCTTGAAGCACTCCACCTTGAATTGCAGCACCAAGAGCTACTACTTCATCCGGGTTGACACCTTTGGATGGTTCTTTTCCAACTTCTTTTTTCAGGGCTTCCTGTACAGCCGGTATACGAGTGGATCCACCAACAAGGATGACTTTATCAATTTCGCTTGAAGACATACCAGCATCTTTCAACGCTTGACGAGTCGGCTTCATGGAACGCTCGACCAAGTCGGAAGACAGTTCTTCAAATTTGGCACGAGTCAAGTTCATTTCCAGGTGCAATGGACCAGCCTCTCCTGCTGTGATGAAAGGTAAGGAAATTTGAGTCTGGGCTACACCAGAAAGATCTTTCTTCGCTTTTTCCGCCGCATCTTTTAGACGCTGCTTAGCCATTTTATCCTGAGAAAGATCGATGCCGTTTTCTTTTTTGAATTCTGAAACCATGTGATCGATGATTACCTGGTCGAAGTCGTCACCACCGAGACGGTTGTCACCAGCAGTTGCTACAACTTCAAATGTTCCTTCTCCAATGTCAAGGATGGAGACATCAAACGTACCACCGCCAAGGTCGTAGACAAGGATAGTCTGGTCCTGGTCTTCTTTATCGATACCATAAGCAAGAGCAGCTGCTGTCGGCTCATTAATGATGCGTTCTACTTCAATGCCTGCAATTTTACCAGCATCTTTCGTAGCCTGACGCTCGGCATCGTTAAAGTAAGCAGGAACAGTAATAACCGCTTTGTCGACTGTTTCGCCAAGGTAGTCTTCTGCATAGCCTTTGATATATTGCAAAATGATTGCAGATACTTCCTGTGGCGTATATTCTTTTCCTTCCACTTCCACTTTATGATCAGTACCCATATGACGTTTGATGGATAGGATGGTATTCGGGTTAGTGATTGCCTGGCGCTTTGCCACTTCCCCTACTTGACGCTCGCCGTTTTTGAATGCTACAGCTGAAGGGGTTGTGCGGTTGCCTTCCGGATTTGGAATTACCTTTGATTCCCCGCCTTCCATAACTGCTACACAAGAGTTTGTTGTACCTAAGTCGATACCTATGATTTTACCCATGGTAAAAATTCCTCCTTCTTTCTCTATATGTGGACTTCATCATTTACAATCAATGATTGAAATGTTTTTATTTTATCAAGTGGTGAGCACCCACTTATAAACCTTTATTCGTTCACTTTAACCATTGCAGGGCGGATTACCCTATCTTTCAGGCGATAGCCTTTTTGCATCTCTTCGATAACAACATTGGATTCATAGCTCTGGTCACTGACTTGCATTACTGCCTGATGGAGGTGAGGGTCGAATTCTTCTCCTTCAGCAGGAATCTCTTCGACTCCTTCTTTCTCCAGGGCAGTTTTGAACTGCTGGTAGACCATTTTCATACCATCAACGAACCCCTTTGCAGAATCGCCAGAAACTTCGACCTTCAATGCTCGTTCGAAATTGTCAAGAACGGGTACCAGTTCTGTGACCAGCTCCTGGGATTTATACTTCCGATCAGATTCCCGTTCTTTCAAAGAACGTCTTCGGAAATTATCATAATCAGCCTGCAGACGAAGCAGACGGTTCTGGAGTTCATCCTTCTCCTGTTTCAGCTTCTCGAGTTCACTATCCGAACCTTCTTGTTCTTCCTCGATGACTTCCTGTTCCAATTCCTCTTCCCGGCTGGTTTCTTCCTGTTCGTTATCTTCTGTTTCCAAGATTACTTCCTGTTCGTGCTTGTTGTCCTTTGCCATGTGGACACCCCCTTATATTCTGTTCACCGTTATCGACTATAACACTTTTAACGGCCGTACAAAAGTAAAAGGACAAAAAGAAGCGATGGGAGTGAAAACCCCACCATTATCCTTCTATCCTGAATTATTCACTATTTCTGGTACCATGATTTGAACGTCTCTGTCATTTGCCCGGACAGGACATGCATCAGTTGAATGACTCGATTATATTCCATTCGGGTCGGGCCAAGTAAAGCGATCGTTCCAACCTGATCATCGCCCAGTACATAGCTTGCTGTAATCAGACTGCAATCCTGCATGGCATCTACTTCGTTTTCATGTCCGATGCGCACCTTTAACCCTGGATGTGTGCTTCTCAGAAGATGAGCGATTTCATTCTCCTTTTCCATCATGGAATATAGAGAACGGACTTTTTCAAGATCCTTAAACTCTGGCTGTATGAGAATGTTGGTCTTACCTCCGACATAAAGTTTCGCAGGCTGCTCATCAACCAATGCTGCCTGCAGGTACTTGAATGCTTTTTCGTAGTTCTGCGTATGTGTTTTCAACAAATCGCCGACTTCTCGGAAAATATTCTCATGCAGTTTGATTAACGGAACACCACTTAGGCGTTCGTTCAGGATATTCACCATTTTCTCAAGGTCCACCGCTTCAATTTCAACCGGGATATTAAAAGCACGATGTTCAACATGTCCCGTGTTTGTCACAAGAATCGCGACAGCAGTCTGCGAAGTCAATGGGACGATCTGCAGCTGTTTCAGCTTCGTGTCGAACACTTCGGGACCGAGAATGATGGACGTATAATTCGTCAATTCTGAAAGGATCCCCGCTGACTTCTGGACGACACGCTCAAATTCCAGCATCTGATCACGAAAAGCATCCTGAATAGATCTGACTTCCTGTTTAGAAAGCCTGAATGGCGACAGCAGATGGTCTACATAGAACCGGTATCCTTTTTCAGAAGGCACCCTTCCTGATGAGGAGTGCGTCTTCTCAATCAGACCCATTTCTTCCAGATCCGCCATTTCATTTCGTATTGTAGCTGAACTGAATGTGACTTCATCCTTCTTTGAAATAGAACGTGAACCCACTGGTTGTGCTGTATGGATGAATTCATCAACAATCACTTGAAGTACTAACAATTGTCGCTCAGTCAACATGATGATCACCTCTGTTAGCACTCTCTTCTAACGAGTGCTAAATCTAATAATAAATTATCAAAAGCGATTTTGATTGTCAACGAGTTTGAATTTATTTTTTTCACCTCATGTTTCAAGCAAGAATTCCTGAAACACCTCATTGCCGAGCATCCTGCCTTTGTCTGTAAGTAAGATGTGTCTATTTCTTTCTTCAATCAGTGCACGTTCCTTCAAATGAGGGATAGCTTGTGAAAACACCGATTCTAATGGATCCCCGAATTTTTCCTTAAAACGGTCGATCGATACGCCCTCTGCTTTTCTTAAACCCAGAAACATTTCTTCTTCCATTTGCTCTTTACGTCCAACCACTTCTTCATGCAGTACAGGATATCCGTCTTGATTCGCCTGCTTCAAATAAGCTGGAAGAGGACGGAGATTGATAATCCGCCTGCCAGGCAGGTAACCGTGGGCTCCTGCACCAAACCCATAATAATAATCATTATTCCAATATGTCAGGTTGTGCTGGCTTTCAAAGCCGGGCTTGGCAAAATTACTGATTTCGTATTGCTTCAGCCCAGCTCCTTCCATTTTATCCTGAAGCAATTCGTACATCCTCGCTTCCGTTTCTTCAGGAGGTTTGGCAAGTTTTCCCTGCTTATACCGCTGATAAAAAACAGTTTTCTTTTCAATTTGCAACGAATAAGAGGAATAATGGGGCAGGTCAAACGCCAGTGCTTCGTCCACAGTGTTTTCAAATTGAGTCAGTGTTTGTCCAGGGAGAGCATAAATTAAATCTATACTGATATTGGTCAGTCCCTCTCCAATCAACCGGTCAATATTAGTATAGACATCCTTCACCCGATGCAGACGGCCGATTTTTTCAAGCATGTTATCATCGAACACCTGAACTCCCAGTGAAATACGGTTTACCCCGTAGTATTTTAGTAATTTAACTTTTTCTAAATCCAAATCACCAGGATTTGCTTCAAAAGTATATTCCGCACACGCTGCAATATCATGATATTGGCTGATGATCTGAAGCAACTTTTCCAGCTGACCATGATTAAGGGCTGTCGGAGTTCCGCCTCCAACAAAAATTGTTCTAGGCTTTGCTTTGTTCCCGGGAATATAGTGATGTATTTCTTCTCTAAGTGCTTCCAAATAATCATCAGCCAGCCGGTCATTATAGAAAAACTTGGTGAAATCACAATAATGACAAATTTGCTGACAAAAAGGGATATGAATATATACAGATGGAATCTGCATGTTATTTCCGCCTTTCATGACGAAAACCGCAAGAAATATTCCTGCGGTTTCCCATTATCAATTATCATCGTCATCCATTTCCAATACAGACATGAATGCTTCCTGAGGGACTTCCACGGATCCTACCATTTTCATCCGCTTTTTACCTTCCTTTTGTTTCTCGAGGAGTTTACGTTTACGCGAAATGTCCCCGCCGTAACATTTGGACAATACGTTTTTCCTCATTGCTTTGATGGTTGAGCGGGCAACTACTTTGTTGCCGATAGTCGCCTGGACAGGTACTTCAAACTGCTGGCGTGGAATAAGGTTTTTCAGCTTTTCGACGATTTGCTTGCCTCGTTCATAAGCAAAGTCCCGATGGACAATGAAAGACAAGGCATCAATGGTATCCCCATTCAACAGAATGTCCATTTTCACAAGATTTGATTGCTTATAACCAATCAATTCATAGTCAAAGGAAGCATACCCTTTTGTTTTTGACTTCAAAGCATCGAAGAAATCATAGACGATTTCGGAAAGCGGAATTTCATAGACCACATTGACACGATTTTCATCCATGTACTGCATGTCCTTGAAATCGCCTCTTTTCTTCTGGCAGATTTCCATTACTGGACCGACATAATCATTCGGCACCATGATAGTTGCTTTTACAAATGGCTCCCTTACTTCCTGAAGATTCTGGTTGTCTGGCATTTTTGATGGGTTATCCACTCGGATTTCCGTTCCATCTGTCATGGCGACCTGATAAATAACACTCGGTGCAGTAGTAATTAGATCAATACCGAATTCACGTTCAATCCGCTCCTGGATGATTTCCATATGGAGCATGCCAAGAAAACCGGTACGGAATCCGAAGCCAAGTGCCTGGGAAGTTTCTGCTTCATATTGCAAGGAGGAATCGTTCAATTCCAGACGTTCCAAAGCTTCTCTCAAATCATTGTAACGATTGGCATCTACAGGGTACATACCGCAGAAAACCATAGGATTAAGTTTTTTATAACCAGGGAGCGGTTCTGCAGCCGGTTTCTTCGCAAGGGTGATTGTATCACCAACACGGCTGTCACCGACGTTTTTAATCGATGCAGTTAAGTAACCGACGTCCCCTACAGTCAGCTCATCCAATGGGAAAGGTTTCGGCTTGAATACACCTACTTCATTCACCTCAAACTCTTTCCCGGTCGCCATCATCTTAATTTTGTCTCCAACTTTTACGGAGCCTTCCTTCACACAAACATAAGCGATGACACCTCGATACGGATCATAAAGCGAGTCAAATATCAAGGCTTTAAGTGGTTCATCAATGTCGCCGGTAGGGGCAGGCACATCTGAAACTATCCGTTCAAGGATTTCGTCGATACCTTTGCCCGCCTTGGCTGATGCCAAAATCGCATTGGAAGCATCAATGCCGATAACGTCCTCAATCTCTTGTTTAACACGTTCCGGGTCAGCACTTGGCAGGTCTATTTTGTTAATGACCGGAATGATCTCCAATTCGTTTTCCAATGCCAAGTAAACATTGGCCAACGTCTGAGCCTCAATTCCCTGGGCGGCATCTACAACCAATATTGCCCCCTCACATGCTGCCAGGCTCCGGGAAACTTCATATGTAAAATCTACGTGCCCCGGCGTATCAATCAAATGAAAAATGTAATCTTCCTCATCTTGTGTATAGTTCAATTGAACGGCATTCAATTTAATTGTAATCCCGCGTTCTCTTTCCAAATCCATGGCATCAAGGAACTGTTCTTTCATTTCCCGCTGCGTCAATGCCTTGGTCTTTTCTAAAATACGATCAGCGAGAGTTGATTTTCCATGATCAATGTGAGCGATGATCGAAAAATTTCGCACGCGCTGCTGTCTGTTATTACTAGTCAATTTCAATCACTCCTACTATAATGACGAACGATAGCCAGCCTCGATTATAGCAATAGATAACCCATTATTCAATGAAAAGCAAAAAAGCCAGGGAACCGGATTTGAAGTTACCTGGCCAGCTGATCAATTATGTTTCAAATAATGGTTCTACAATTTTAGCGACTGTGGTAATGAACAGGTCATATACTTTCGTTACTCCTGTACCTAAGGCTTCTGCAACTTTCACACTGGAGTGAGCAGCTTCCGATTTGTACACATGCAGTTTTTCCTCTACACTATGCTGTTCAATTGGAACGCCCATGACAGTCACATCATACGTGTCATTGGTTTTATCTTTGATGACCAGAGCCTCATGGAGCTGGTCGGTCGTGTATCCTCTTGTCTGTACTACTCCTTCACTAGCCTGATTAATTCCGAATAATACACCGAAAAGAAACAAGGAAATCGTAACCAGTATGAACATGATATATTTGACCATTAAACCACCTCCATGATTATTCTGCAGATACTTTTTCTGTATCCTCCCAGTAATAGTCACTGAACACTTCCGCTACAATATCAGCTGTGCGATATAACTCTTCCAGTTTATTCTCTACCCCTCCGAATTCAATCAGGATAGCTTTTTGGGATAAATCCTGATTATACTTTCCATCAACGCCGCTTCCTTCTTTTTTGATGACCCCCCGGCTGATACCAGGATATTTTTCCTCTATTTTTTTATGCAGATCTGTCGCTAACTGGAGGTTTTTTTCATAATCTGGATGTTCTGCCCCTATAACAAACATGATTCGCGCATAATCTTTTCCATTAATTTCAGTAGTCGTATCTTTTCTCTTTAAAGCATCACGGTGCAGGTCAAAAAAGTATGTCAGGCTTTCGTTTTCTGCCATCGCTTCCTTTACTACAGGTCTGGCGGCATCATAGGATTCGTAATACTCCATTCCTTTACCTGACAGGCTCCCCGTTATATCTGTATGATCTACCATTGCACCTATGCCGTTAGCCTCCAGACTTTCCCCTAAACGATCGCCGACTTTTGTAATATTGACTTCACTGTGAAAAACAGAATCAGTACCTTCAGGTAAATGCGGAAGAAAGGATTCCCGATTATGAGAATGATAAATGTAGACGATATTTTTCCCATTTGTGCTAGGTCCTTGTTGTTTATCTTTTTCTGGAGGATCTTTTTCTTCTCCCTCAACCGCCTCCTGCTCTTTCTGGACAACATCCAATGGCGCATGCGATTCTACAGGTAAGTTGGCGTAATCCGTTCCTTTCCCGGCAATAATTATTTCACCATTATAAGTAGAAAGACCAGGAAGTTCATGTCCGAGTAAGCTTCTTGGATCATTAGGAGTAAGGCTGGTTGCCAACTGGAAAGACAGAGTCGATAATTCCGGTGGTTCCAGGTTTTCTGGATAAGCTTCTTTGAAAACTCGGTTTTCCAAGCTGAACAAATAGAGAAAGGAGGGACCTTCAATTTGACTTGTCCAGCTTTGAATCGTTTCAGAATATATCCGGTAAGTAGAATTGACACTTGTCATCGCGCCGATGATCAGGAGCAGGGCCAGCATAGCACCGACTGCCATGCCAGTGCGCGTATATAAGCCTTTGACCCTTTGGTTTCTAAGCGTCGGCAGAAGCTTCTTTTTTTTCATATCCCCATTCCCTTCATGACCTTAAGCTGATTACTAAAGTCTATGAAGGGTTAGAAAAAATAGAACTGTTCTCTATCATTTCCTCTATTAAATTTAACGTGTGAAAGATTGAGAATCTTCTCCTTCTACGCTTTGATGGAGGGCGCCGTTAATACCAGCCGCTAACGTATGTGCCATATCCTTGATGAAACCGTCTACTTCTTTAGGGGTAACCATCAGGTTATGGCCCAGAGGTTTTAGTACTTCTCCGATCAACTGACGCTTTTCTTGTTCCTGCAGCCCGCCGACCATTCCAAGGATAGCTCTTCGCTGTTCTTCCCCTGGCAAATCTTCTTCACGCAATTCCCGTTCTCCAAATGTCATGCTGGCAGGAGTAAGGGATTTGGAAGGATCATCTTTTTCTCTCCATTCCCGCCCAAGATGCTTAAGCAGATAGTCGATGGTATCGCTCGTAATCGTGACAGCATCCACAACAGTTGGAACCCCAACAGCAATCACCGGAATATCAAGGGTATCTTTGCTGAGTTCTTTCCGTTTATTGCCTACTCCTGAGCCGGGATGTATCCCTGCATCTGACAGTTGAATGGTTGCATTTATCCGGTCGATAGAACGTGAGGCAAGGGCGTCGATAGCGATAACAAAATCAGGCTTTGTTTTTTCGATTATTCCAAGAATAACGTCACTTGTTTCAACTCCCGTCACTCCCATTACCCCTGGAGTAATAGCTGATACTGGACGGTATCCTTCCGATACAGTTTCTGGACGAAGCTTGAACAGGTGTGTTGTTACCATGATCTTTTCCATCGCCAGCGGACCAAGTGCATCGGGAGTTACGTTGTGATTGCCTAACCCAACGACCAAGCATTCCTGGTTCGGTTTTATGTTATTTAATTCGAATAAATAACCAAGTTCATCAGCTAAAACACCTGCGAGCTTTTTTTGCATTTGGGTGTCTTGATTCCTGATCGCTTTTGACTCAAGGGTTACATAATTTCCCGGTTTTTTCCCCAGCTGCTCCTCAGCTGCTTCATCAATGGTGACATACGTAACATTAATGTCATTGACCTTTTTCTCTTCTACTTCGATACCCGCAGGATATTGGTTAGTCTTTTCATCTTTAACGACCATTTCCTTAGCCTCGACAGCTAAATCCGTACGTACAGTAAAGTCAATACTATTTTCACCCATATTTAGTCTCCTTTTTGGTAATAGCTTGGAGCAGAGACCGTTGTTTTATACCTGTATCCCACTCAGTCTTTATAAATCTATTGAAAACTGTGTTACGCTTTGGTAAAATGTCTCTTGTTCGATATGAATGAGTCTTATGTTTTTACCTGGGAGGTGAAATCATGCCAAATATTAAATCTGCCATCAAGCGTGTACGCACAACAGATGACCGCCGCGCTCAAAACCTTGTATACAAAGGGGATATGCGTACGGCTGTTAAACGCGTCGAAACTCTTGTGAATAACAATGATGGAGAGAGTGCTAAAAACGCTCTTCAGACTGCAAAAAAGAAAATTGACAAAGCTGTTCAGGCTGGAATCATCCACCAAAACAATGGCAATCGTCAAAAATCTCGCCTAGAGAAAAAAGTAAACAGCCTGTAAGCTGCTTTTTTTGAATTTATGACCAACAAGCGACTCTTGCCAGGGTCGTTTTTACTTTTCTAAAAAAACGGAGTCCTCTGCCTTAACTGCAGCAGGACTCCGTTTTTTAATTCGGTTTCGTTATCCATCTTCTATGTTGCATGTTATCCGATTCGTTCTGAAGCTTGTTTAATATTGATCAGCTGGTATAAAAGTAGTTCAAAGGCAAGGTTTTTCTCTACCCTTCCCTGCTTGATATGCTGATCAGTTTCGGTTAACTGATTCATGATTTGTTCCAGTTCTATTTGCGTAAAGTACTGTTCACGTTTCATAGCCATCTTAATCACATATGGATGGGCCTGGATATATTGACGCATCTGGTTTGGAGCATATCCCTTCTGTTTTAAAATCTTAGCCTGATATATTATTCGGAATTGAGATGCCAATAATGCGGTCAGTGCAATTGGATCTTCATTGGTACGCAAAAGATCTTTATATAGATGGATGGCACGAGATAAATTTCTTTCCATCACCGCATCAACCAACTTCAAACCAGATGCCTCCGCTGAATGAGAAAGCATTTCTTCCGCAAGCTCTTTCGTAACTACGCCATTTTCACCGAGGTTCAAAGCAAGTTTTTCCATTTCACTTTGGAGCACCATCAAGTTTGTTCCAATTTCCCTGATGAACAGTTCATGCAATTCCTTTGGCACATGAATATGTAACTGGTCAGCAAGTGTTTGGATCCATTCATCTAAATTCCACTCTTTAACAGGTTCACAAGCTACTGCTTCCCCCTGCTTTTTAAGCAGTTTTATGACTTTTTTTCTCTCATCGAGCTTTTCGTATGGGGCAGTTAAAATAAGGATAGAATAATCAGCCGGGTTTGAAAGGTAAGATTGCAGAGCATCTACATTATGGTCAAAAGGTAGTTTATCTGGTTTTGCTTTCATAAACACAGGCTTGTCCGCTATGATAATTTTCCTCTCACCAAAAAAAGGGTACGTTTCTGCATCAGTCACAACATCCTCTATCGGTGTTTCTTCAAGATCATAGGAGGATACATTTACATCCTGATCTTCTTCATTCAAGGCGTTGGCCAATATTTTCTGCTTAATATCCTGAATCATGTAAGATTCTGTTCCATATAATAAGTACACTGAGGAAAATTGCTTTTTGTTAATTTTTTTCAGAACATCCATATAACTCACTTGTTTTCCACCTCTGCCTAAAAGGTTTAAAAGGTGACAGGCACCTCGTTTAGTTCCTATCCTTCTTAAAAGAACCAATGTTCTAATTTTATGCCGGTTAGGAAGCCTTGTCAAAAGCATCTTTTTCGAGGTACCTGAGTAATCTATATGAACGTCGCACCTTCTTTCCCGGGAGTAAGAAAGTGCGGCGAAATTGTCCTTCGGTTATAGATTGACCAAAAGGACAAAAACTATAGATGACAACTCTTGCTAACCAAGGCAATAAAAATAATCCGAATAGGATTTTTTATATTTTATTTTGAATGATTATGGATTTTTACTTCTGTTTGCCTTATACTAAAAACCAGATATAGGAGGGGTTACAGTGAATGAATTTAAGAAGGATGCACAAACAAAAACCAACGATGTCATCGATTCTGCCAATGGCTTCATTTTTTCATTCTTGTTCTTTTTCATCATTTTCTTCATTGGCGTAGTGGTGAGTGTCATCGGTCTATAATCCAATCCCAAAAGACTGCTCAAAGGGCAGTCTTTTTTAATACTTTAAGAAAGTTTAACTCTGTTAAAGTATTAAAGTATAAGCAAAACTAAGGCTTTCGCCATAAGGACTTGGCGACAAGCCAAGTTTTTCTAATGAGCGGATATAATAATATTTATCGCTTATTTATCCTACTATACGTGAGAAAAGAGGTAAATGTTCCTCTTTCGTCATCATATGCATACTGAATGGCGCCATGTAGATCCGTTCGCAGAATGTCGACTCGATTTTTCGTAAGCCTGTCAACGATGTCTTTGTGTGGATGCCCATATCGATTTTTTCTTCCTGCTGAAATTAACGCTATCGATGGTCTTACTTCCTTGAGGAACCCTTCAGATGTCGAAGTATTACTCCCATGATGAGCCACTTTCAACACATCGATATCAAGAGCAGGATAATCTTTAATGATTCTTTCTTCCTCCCTTATCGATATATCCCCTGTAAATAACCATTTTGCAGCCCCAAATTCTGTGTAAAGGACTAATGAATTCTGATTGGTGTCTTTTTGATCCTCCCTGGGACTAAGAAAATAAAATTTTTGACTACCGATCTCTACATAACCCTGGCCAACTACCCCTAACTCGACTTCATTTTCTACAAGCACCTTTTTCAACTTGTCAGGAAATCGGAAATATGGACTTACTACAACGCTATTTACTTTTATCAGACTTACCAGCCTTTCCGTACTGCCAATATGATCCGCATCCTCATGTGTCATAAACAATGTATCCACTTCTGTAATACCACGCGAGTGTAAAAATGGCTGGATAATATCTTCAGCGATTTTATTTTTATTTTGGGTGAAAGGAGCAGGACCAGCCGCATCAATCATTACGATCCCTCTTCGATATGGAAGTTCAATCACCATACAGTCACCTTGGCCGACATCAAGCATAGTTAAATAACCGTGTTCTTTGAAATAAGCTTTCCCTGAAAAAAAGACCAGTATTAAAATGGCTAAAATGGAACTGATAAATGCTTGCGTTTGTTTTTCTTTATCCAAAAAAGAGAACATAATAATCATTAGCACATAATAAGCAGCTATATATCCGCTGGTCAACTGCCCTGTAACCCATGGGTAATACAAATGATCATCCATTATATAGAGCAGCTTGAAAATTTGGCCGTTTACTATGGTGAACATTTCCGACAATATATCCATAAATGGAAGGGACAAAAAT
This sequence comes from Thalassobacillus pellis, assembly GCF_016908295.1. Taxonomy (GTDB): domain Bacteria; phylum Bacillota; class Bacilli; order Bacillales; family Halobacillaceae; genus Thalassobacillus; species Thalassobacillus pellis. The sequence continues at coordinate 109,344 of NZ_JAFBDO010000007.1, read as the reverse complement.
TGAAGCATGAAAAGCCCAAACATAAAGGGTATAACAAGGATGGTGAAATAAGGAACAAAGAGGAGATTAATGATTAAGGATAAGGGATTAAAAAGATAGAAATAATGGAGTTGCAGCGGAAGGATGGCCATTTGACTGATGAAACTGATGCGGATGAGAAGAAGAAGTTTATTAGAGCCTTTCAGCCATTTCCCTGAGAGGATAAGAGCAAAGGTGGCAAGAAAGGAAAACTGAAAACCAAGATGATAAAAATAGGCTGGATTAATGAACAAGAAGAGTATAAACAGGAGACTGATCATATCGGTCATTTGCAGACGATATCTGACCTTAACTAATAACAATCCACAGAAAATCATTGCTGCAGCACGCAGAACAGATGGTGCTCCTCCAGCAAGAACACTATATAACGGGAGTATAAAAACCAAGCACCACTGGCTTTTTTCTATTGTCATCAACCCCGTCCGGTACAGACAAAAATAGCAAATCGCTGCCAATAGACCAACATGCATACCGGAGATGGCAAGGATATGGGATAAATTCCACCTGCGAAACAACTCGATTGTTTCATGGGATAAACCATCCATATCACCAAGAATCAATGCATTAGCCCAGTCAGCGGTTTCTCCGGGGAGATGGTTTTTAGTACGATCAATCAATCCGGACCGAATATCGTGTATGTTTGCAAGCCATGAAGATCCCGTACATGTAATGGGTGTTTTATCATCAACAATAATTTGCTTTTCTATTCCCCTTCGAAAAAGATAGGCACGAAAATCAAATTGACCAGGATTTGTCGCCGTCGCAACTGGCGTAACTTCCGCATCGATCATACATTTTGCGCCATACTTCCAGGACGAACGAAAAGTTTTCACCTTTCCCGCTGAATCCTCACCTTTAAAATAGGTAACGAGCATTTTCTGCCTGGAGGATTTATCATGAATGGTCACTTCCATTTTAACGTCTGTTTCGTTCACTGGTGTTATTATTTCCCCTTGAGAAATGGAAGAACCTGTATCTTTGGCTTTCTTTGGGGAATCGTTACTGATAAGAACGTAACCTGATAGGAAGGCTGCAACCATTATACAGACCAGCATTTGATTCCTTAACCGCATATAACAGCTTGTACATATTGCCACTGCGCCAATCAACCAGGCAGCCATATGGCCTCCGGCAGCTATTCCCCCCAACATAAAAGGAGCAGCCACCAGATGCCACTGTCCCTGGTAATCAAGCTTCATGGGTATGGCTTTGATGAAAAAGCTTTTTTGCGACTTCTTTCAAACCTGAAACCTTCTCAGGTTCTGCCCCTCTGGCTTCTATTTCATTAATTAACTCATCCATGAACTCAAGCTTTTCTGAATGATACGGATCAAGGGAGATGTTCTCTAATTCCACTTTATGCATTTCAACGCCCGCTTCACGGAACAGTTCGATTGCATATGGGTGGTTGCGATAATCTGTACTATAATAGACAGCCTTTATACCAGCCTGGATAATCGCCTTACAACAGTGAACACACGGAAAATGGGTGACATAGATCTCTGCACCTTCTGTGGCTACACCGAATTTTGCACATTGAAGAATGGCATTCATTTCTGCATGAATTGTTCGGACACAGTGCCCATCGATGACATAACAGCCCTCATCAGCACAATGCACACTTCCGCTCACACTGCCATTATAGCCTCCAGCAATCATTCGCTTATCTCTAACAATCGTGGCACCTACAGCCAGACGTTCGCATGTACTGCGCATTTTCAGCAAGTGACTTTGTGCCATAAAATATTGATTCCAGGAAATTCGCTCCATTTAAAATAATCTCCTTTTCTATGTAGCCTGTTGTCAAAGTTCAGTTTACACGGTCATTTGTAAAAACGTCAACGCATTAAGGGAGCTGGATAGCATCGCTGATATTATCAAGTGTTTTTTCACCAATGCCTCCCACTTCAAGCAAGTCTTCAGGGGTACGAAATAAACCATTCTCTTCTCGATATTTGACAATAGCCTTTGCTTTTGATGGACCAATACCTTCCAAATTCTGAATTTCGGTTTCACTTGCGTAATTAATCCTTATTTTTCCATTTTCGTTCCCTTCACTATTATGTTGACCGTCTGCACCACCGGTCTTTCCCTTCGCAGTGATAATGATCATCATTTCATCCTGAACTTTTTGAGCCATATTTACGGAAGTATGATCCGCTTGTTCAGTCAGCCCACCCGCCAAATCAATTACATCAGCTACCCTGCTATTCAATGGTGTTTTATAGACACCAGGAGTTGCAACCTCTCCTTTGATATCGACCATTACTTGATTCTGCACTTCAGAACGTTTCGTTGTTTCACTGTCTGTTGAAAATTCTTCTGTCTTTAATGACAGACCCTGCTGATCGGTTGGTTTGTCTTTTTCATCAACTCCATAGACAATCCAAACAAGCAGAAGTACAGGGACCAGGAGCCAAGCATATTTTTTGATAAAGAACATATAATCAAACACACCCTTTCATACGACCATGCACTGGGACATATAATTGTGATACTGATGTACAGGAAAAGGAGGGATAGATATGAATTGGGGAGTTATCGGAACGGGGAATATGGGAACGATTCTGATTGAATCATTACTTGACAGTGGGGCTCTTGATTCGGAGGACCTGACGATTACAAACCGATCTTTGGAGAAAGCCTATAACCTTAAAAAGAAGTATAGTGGTCTGAATATAGAGAAAGACATCATAAAAGTTGCTGAACAATCCGATATTGTATTTATCTGTGTCAAACCCCATGATATGAAACCTTTGTTCAAAGAATTAGCGGCAAGCTTGTCAAAAGACCAGTGTGTCGTTTCCATTACAAGCCCTGTGGATGTCAATGAGCTGGAACAATGCCTGCCTTGCCAGGTTGCAAGGATTGTTCCTTCCATTACAAACAGGGCATTCCAAGGTGCAAGTTTAATTACATTCGGACAAAACGTCACACCGACTACCAAAGCCTTACTAAAACAGACATTTAAATTCATTTCCAAACCAATTGAAACAGAAGAGCAGTACATTCGAGTGTGTTCCGATATTGTTTCCTGTGGGCCTGCGTTTTTGAGTTTTCTGATGGAGAAATGGATTATTGCAGCTGGGGAAGTTGCAGGGCTTCCTGATGATACGGCAACGGATTTGACGTGTGAAATGCTGATTGGATATGGGGAATTACTATCAAAAGAACATTATACTCTTCAAAAATTAAGAGAAAAGGTAAGTGTCAAAGGCGGAGTTACAGGTGAAGGAATTCAAGCACTTGAAGCTAATATCGGAGAGTTGTTCGAAAGAATGTTCGAAGCTACACAAGCTAAGCACAGGCAGGATAAACAAATGTTGAGAAGGATGGATTAATGGCTAATGTTTTATTATCTTTATTCGCCACTGAACAGTATTTATCCTTTAAAAAAGTCGAGGAGCGGTTTGACAATCGCCCTTCGACTTTTTCATTTCCAGCTAATATTCATCTCTAAAAGTAATCGTTTGCCTGGGCATTTTCACTTTTTTATCAAGACTTTTCACACACAAAAAATAATCGATCTCCAGCTGAATCATCCATTGCCTTTCTACCGGAAAAATCTGCGAAAGCTTGTATATGTTCAAAACCTGTCTCATTCAGTAAAGCATTCAAATCAGCCATAGCATACCCAGTTTGATAGTGATATTCATCAAACCTCTCATATACGCCGTTTTCCTCTATAAAAAATGTAAGATCATGCTCCACCTGATTTATACGGTCCCCTTCGTTACAAAACCAAATATAGGAAATATCATCATAAACTTCAGCAAAGGTTTCCCCCGCCATGTCCCTGCTCAGATGTTCGATAGAGTGGACATCAAATATAAAGCACCCGCCAGGCTTTATTGCCTCGAATGCATGATGAAAAACCCTAAGGAGATCAGTATGGGTATTCATATAGTTCAATACATCACAATAGGAAACAACACAGTCAAAATTTTCAAGGCCTTCAAGGCTGCGAATATCCTGACGCAGCCATTTAATATTCAAAGCCTCAGCTGCTTTTTCGTTGGCGACCGTCAGCATATCTCCGGACACATCCACACCTGTAACTCTGTGTCCTTTTTCTGCTAAACGAAGCGTGATTTCACCCGTACCGCAACCGAGTTCAAGAATATCAGCATTTTTCTTTGTCAAATGCTTTTCTGTAAAAGAAACCCAATCATCATAAGGAGCATCACGCATCAGCCTGTCATAAATCAACGCCATCCTGCCATAAGCCATGTTTCTCTATACACCTTCGATAGCAACCGTAGGAGCATCTCCCCACAGGCGCTCAAGATTATAGTAATTCCGTTCGTCTTTATGAAAAATATGGCAGACGACATCATGAAGGTCGACAAGTATCCACCGGGCCTGTTCAAATCCTTCGATTCTTGATACCGAAATACCATTTTCTTCAGCCTTATCCTTCAATTCTCTTGCTATTGCCTGTACCTGACGCTCGTTCGAGCCTTCACAAATCAAAAAGTAATCGGCAATCAACGAAACCTCGGTCATATCAAGTACTACGATGTCATCCGCTCGTTTATCATCACACGCCTTGGCAATCATTTTAACAAGTTCATTGCTATTCATTTTTTCCCCTCCATTTCATTTTTTTTCACACGTTGAATCAATTCATTATAGGTATGGAATGTATCGGGGTAAACCGTCTGACTTTTACTCAATAAAAATTGAATGGTATTCCGTGACGCCTGCATGCATGCTTTATCCAGATCTTGTGCCGCGGTTTCCCTGACTTCCTCTACACCCGGAAATTTTCTTCCTGGCTCGATATAATCAGCCAAGAATACAATTTTATCCAGGCGTTTCATATGCTTTTTCCCGGTTGTATGACAGGCAATTGCGGAAAGTATGTCAGAATCCCTTACTCCCAATTCCTTCTCTGCCAGTAAAGCCCCCACAGGACCGTGCCAAAGTTCGTGATGATACGTTAATAGATCTTTAGGCAGTCGTTTGTCACTTTCAATCCAGCGACGCATCTCTTCTCTATCACGATACTTGGCATAATCATGAAGAATGGAAGCAACCTGTGCCTTATGGGTGTCGGCATTATACTGTTCTGCTAGCTGAACAGCTGTTTCAACTACACGCACGGTATGTTCGTAACGCTCAGGTTTAAGCACTCTATTTACGACTTTCCATGCTTGAGTAAGATCAATCATATAAACCATGCTCCTTTATATATTCCAATACCCTGTCTGGGAGAAGATATTTCGTTCCCATTCCATTTTTCAGCCGTTCCCTTAGCATGGATGAGGAAACTTCGATTGCGGGTACTTCTACTTCATGAATAGGATATGGACTTTCCAAAAGGTACCCGGTGCGTTTGACACCGACGAATTCGATCATTTCTAAAAGCCGGTCAATAGCATGCCATTTGGGGAGGTACTGCACCATATCACCACCTATGATAAAGAAAAACTTGGCGTCAGGATAATTTTCTTTCAATTGTCTGATTGTATGGACAGTGTAGGATTTCCCTTCACGTTCCAATTCGATATCTGAAACAGCAAGATGGCTATTATCCGCTACCGCCCTTTCCGTCATTTCCAATCGAGCTTTTCCATCAGCTAATGGCCCTGATTTATGTGGCGGTACATGAGACGGAATCAGCCAAACCTCATCTAATTCAAGGCTCCTGTGTACTTCTTCAGCTATAATCAGATGTCCCAAATGAGGAGGATCGAATGTCCCTCCCAATAAACCGACTTTCTTCATAGAAGCTCCCTCAATTTCATGGTAAATTAATCTGTTTATTTTCCATTGATTCCTTATACAAAACGATCGTATTTCCGATAATTTGGACAATGTGGGCACCGGACCCTTCTGCCAGATCCTGAGCAACATCGTTCTTATCTTCTAAACAGTTCTGTAATACACTTACTTTTATTAATTCCCGTTTTTCCAAGGCATCATCAATTTGTGACACCATATTTTCATTGACTCCTGTTTTTCCTACTTGGAATATCGGAGATAAATGATGTGCCTGTGAGCGTAAATACCTTTTTTGTTTTCCTGTCAGCATATTATTCTCCTTTCAATTGTGCTTCAAGCTCCATAAGCAGCTTTGTTTCATCGATGCTTTTCCCAGTCCATATTTTAAAAGCATAAACTGCCTGGTAAAGCAGCATTTCGTGGCCTTGATGAATTCTGCCGCCATTACTTATGGCATCTTTCAGAAAAGCAGTTTCCAGAGGCTGGTATACGATATCACTCACAACTGCTCCTTCCTTCATATTTTTCAAAGATATGATGGATTCATCCGAACGGGGGTTCATACCCACAGTTGTTGTCTGTATGATCAGGTGATATTCAGCTATTCGTCCTTCTGCTTCCTTCAAAGTCAGGGAGTGAGAAGAGACAGCCGCTTCAGAAGCATTGACAATTGCCTCGGCTCGTTCTGTTGTACGATTGGCTACATCAATCTGTCTGACACCTTCATTCAATAATGTGAAAAATATACCTTTCGCTGCTCCTCCTGCACCTAATAGGAGCACTTTTGTATCTGGATGGAGGAGAGTTCCATATTTTGCCCTTAAAGAATTTACGAAGCCTTTACCATCTGTATTATAACCAAGCCAGCGACCATCATGATTTTTAACAGTATTTACTGCTCCCAACTTTTTCGCCTGCCCATCAATATCGTCAAGCTCTGGCATTATTTTTTGCTTAAACGGCACTGTCACATTAAAGCCGTCAAGCTGCTCATTTCGTAACAGCTCTATTTGCTGCTGGAAACTGCCTGGCTGCATTTCATATAATTGATATTGTCCCTCTATTCCTGCCAATTCGAGTAAGCGGGAATGAATCCATGGAGACAACGAGTGCTTTATCGGGTTGCCAATCAATCCTAACTTCATTTTCCTTCTCCTCCCCCATCATATCAATGAATCACGAAGCGACACTTTAACTCCTTCAGGAGCATGCACAGTTACCGAAACATTCCCCTCTGGTATCGTCACCCATCCCAGTCCTGAAACCACGATATCAGTTTTTCTATCTTTTATACGATAAGTCTGTGTTTTCAATTCGGGCAGATGCTCCATGGTTTCCAAATCAGGAGGAGATAACAGTTCGCCTAAATGATTGGTATAAAGTTCATCTGCTTTTTCCAACTTTGTGCGATGAATCGGAATATCATTAGAAAGGTAACAAATAAATGAACTTCTTTCTCCTTCTTCAAAATCCAGACGTGTCAAACCACCAAAATATAAGGTTTGCTGATCATTCAGCTGATAGACCCTTGGTTTTACTTCTTTTTTTGGAGTAATCAGTTTCAAATCTTTATCGGACATATAATGTGCCATCTGATGACGATGAATCACCCCTGGAGTATCAAACAATGAAGCAGCATCATCAAGCGGAATGCCGATGAATCCTAGTGTTGTTCCGGGAAAATAGGAAGTAGTTATGGCATCCTTGATACCCGATGTCCGATTGATCAGCCGGTTAATAAAAGTGGACTTCCCTACGTTGGTAGTACCGACTACATAGACGTCTTTTTTGTTCCTGGATCTCTCTATCGCTGCTGCCAGCTCCTCTATCCCCTCGCCTTTATGAGCGGAAATCAAATAGACAGCTTCCACTTTAAGCCCCCGTTCACTGGCTGACTTCTTCAACCATTGCTTGACTTTGTTGGGGTTCACCGATTTTGGGAGTATATCCATCTTGTTCCCGACCAAAATAATCGGATTATTCCCTGTCAACCGGGAAATTCCCGGAATAAAACTGCCATTAAAATCAAAGATATCAACCAAATTTACGATGAGGCTATCCGTATCAGCAATTTGGTTAAGCATCTCGAGAAAATCATCATCTTGGTAAGGGACATCCTGTACTTCGTTATAATTTTTTAAGCGAAAACACCTTTTACAAATGATATCATCTCTTTCTAAAGCTGACGGCGGTGCAAAGCCAGGCTGATCTGGTAACTCCGTCTGTATATCAGCTCCACATCCCTGACATATTAATTTACTCGTCAAAGTTTATTCCTCCCAGGTAATTTTTCCTTTTCTCCGCATCCAGTTCAGAATCCTTCGTTCCACTTTTCGGTTTACTCGTGTGAAAAATCCATCGGTTTCCACAACCGGGACCACCAAAATTGTATGGAAGCCAGCGAAATTGCCTCCCAGTACATCAGTCAACAATTGATCACCAACCACTACTATTTCGTCTTTTTTTAAATTCATTTGCTTTTGTGCCTTTTTAAACGCATGTGATAAAGGTTTACGGGCACTGTAAATAAAGCTTGTATCGAGTGGCTGAGAAAAGACACTTACTCTTTCTTCTTTATTATTGGAAGTTATCGTAACTTTAATATCGTACTCATCCAACAATTTAAACCATTGCACAATCTCTGGAGTTGCTTCTTTAACATCCCAGGCAACAAGCGTGTTATCAAGGTCTGTTATGATACCTTTGATTCCCCGTTCCACGAGTTCTTCTGGTCTGATTTCAAATACGTTAGTTACATGTTCGTTTGGCAGAAAATTTTTAAGCAATCCTGTTCACCTCATTTAACTTATAACGATTTACCGGTACGAATTCTCCTTACTAATCATATCCAAATTCCCATCCATATTCAAAGCGATTGTGTATGGGAGCAGCCTGCCTAATTTGGCGTCGCTCGACAATTAAGACGTCGAAAAAACACACCATAGGAAAATATACCACAAAAATGAAAAAACGTTCGACAAATTCCGGCACAACATTTCTTGTGGATAAGTTTATACACATTTTCCACACATCTACTACGTTAAATATAGAGAAAATTCATTCATTATTCACAAGTTATCTACAGCCTGTTGTAGATAACTGCTGTGTTGTAGGTGTATCCCTTTCATGGTAAGGTAATGATACATCAAAAGAAACCGATACATTTTAATAGAATTCCCCCTATCAGGAGGTGAACCATCACTCTCGGAGTGATGATTTTATGGAACATTTAACCGATGTCCTGTTAATAGAGTCTTACCACAAAGCTATAGAGTTAAATCTTAGCAAAGAGTTCATTCAACTGATCGAGGAAGAATTACATAAACGTTCAATCCATCCTTCTATCAAAAAAACCAGCTGAATATAGGTAAGATAAAACGCCCTGGCAGACACAAGGGTGTTTTTTATTTGCTTCCGGCTCATTCGATTTATGTAAATTCATGGACCATTTTTTAAGATAAACTACAACTATAGGGATAATTAGTTGAATAATACCTGCTTTTTTGATTACAATTGAGTGACTATGTTTGTAAAATACAGTCTTTATGTGACTGTTCCTTAAGATTATTTACAGGGAGGAACACCCAGATGTTGTTTGCCGTCTTATTACCATTCATTGCAGCTATATTCATCCCTTTTTTAAGTAAATGGAAAGAAAAGATTCATACAGGCTTTTTTGTAACACTTATCCCCCTGGTTGTCTTCATTTATTTCGTGCGATTTGCAGGGAACGATTTTCATCCTGTTACACAGAGCTATGACTGGATGCCTTCCTTGGATATCAATTTCGATTTTCACCTTGATGGACTGAGCCTACTCTTCGTCTTATTGATAAGTGGAATCGGTGTTCTTGTTGCCTTCTATTCCATCTATTATCTACATAAGTCAGAGCAGCTCGGTAATTTTTATGTCTACTTCCTTATCTTTATGGGTTCCATGTTGGGAGTTGTTTTATCAGATAACGTATTTGTCTTATATAGTTTCTGGGAATTCACTTCTCTTTCATCCTTTCTTTTGATTGGTTACTGGAATCACCGGAAAGGATCAAGATATGGTGCCTTAAAATCGATGCTGATTACTGTTTTTGGTGGTTTAAGTCTGCTCGGGGCCTTGATTTTCATGAGTGTAATCACTAATACAACCAGTATTCAGGGAATGATCAATGAGAAAGGCTTAATATTGAATCACGAATATTTCCCATTGATTTTAGTATTAGTGCTGCTTGGAGCATTTACTAAATCTGCTCAATTTCCTTTCCATATCTGGTTACCGGATGCCATGGAAGCTCCGACACCGGTCAGTGCTTACCTGCATTCGGCTACCATGGTAAAAGCCGGATTGTATTTGGTAGGAAGATACATGCCGTTGTTTGCCGAATCTGACTGGTTTTTCATCCTGGTCAGCGGGTTCGGAATTATAACTTTGTGCTGGGGATCTTACATGGCTGTCCGGCAAACAGATTTGAAAGCGATCTTAGCATTTTCTACCATCAGTCAGCTGGGTATGATCATGGCAATGCTTGGCTTTGGTACCAAGGCAGCAGTCTTTGCAGCCGCCTTTCATATCCTGAACCACGCCACTTTTAAAGGAAGCTTATTCATGGTGGCAGGAATCGTTGACCACGAAACTGGGACAAGAGACATTCGAAAGCTCGGAGGACTGCTCACTTTCATGCCGATTTCTGCCACTCTAGCAGTCATCGCTTCTTTTTCAATGGCTGGATTTCCACTTCCTTTTCTGAATGGTTTCTATAGTAAGGAGCTGTTTTTTGACGCTGCCATCAATCTCGGAATGACGACTAACAGCATTAAAGGGTTTATGCACAGCCTCATCCCATACCTTGCTGTTTTCGGAAGTATATTTACATTTGTCTATTCGATGTATTTCTTTTTCGGTACATTCACTGGGGGAAAAAATGTTTCTTCGCTGCCGAAAAAACCGCATGAAGCACCGATCGGCATGCTTATTTCTCCAGCTGTACTGGTAGGTGGTGTTTTGATTATCGGCTTGTTTCCAAAGCTGATCAACCAGCCATTCATTCATCATGCAGCCTCTGCAATATATGGTGCAGAAACAAAAGTCCATCACATTGTTTTTTGGCATGGATTCAAATTACCGCTGATCATGTCATTAACTGTAGTAGCTTTCGGCTCGATACTAGCCTTGTCCCGTCAAAGATGGGAATGGGTCTATAAGTACGTCCCAGGGTTTCTCAGCATGAACAAAGCTTATGATGGTCTTGTAAAAAGAACCGAAACATACTCTGCCAGTATCACCAATGCATATATGAACGGATCGCTTGCCAGATATTTCCGTCTGATTCTGTCCGCTATTCTTGTAGTTACTTTTATCGTTATGGGACTGACCAGCGGATTCACTTTCAGCTTCGCACATACAGCAGACATTACCTGGATTGAGATATTCGTCGCCCTTGTCATGGCAGCTGCTGCAATAGGAACGATTGTTGCTAGAGGGCGCCTGGCCGCTATCATCATTCTTGGTGTCGTAGGTTATGGATTATCCATACTATTCGTCATCTATCGCGCTCCTGATTTGGCTTTGACGCAATTAATCATTGAAACTATCACTGTTGCGTTATTTCTGATGGTATTTAATCACCTGCCGAAACTTGCGCCCAGGAATGAGAAAAAAAGTTCGGTGGCATTAAACATGATCATTTCGATAGGTTTTGGTGCATTACTGACAATGATCGCTATTTCTTCTCATAGCAGCAAATGGTTCGATTCTATAGCAGAATTCTTTATTAAAAATTCCTATAAACTTGGTGGAGGAGACAACATCGTTAATGTAATCCTTGTTGATATGCGTGGACTCGATACGTTGTTTGAAATTACGGTGCTCGGGATTGCTGCGCTGGCCATTTATGGAATGATTCGATTAAACAAAAAGAAGGAGGGGTCATAATGGAAATCATCATGTCCGTACTGGCTGGATTACTTTTCGCAACAGGTATTTACAACCTCCTTCAAAAACAGTTACTGAGGATAGCTATTGGAACGGCTCTTATTTCTCATGGAGCACACCTATTCATTTTGACCATGGGAGGATTAAAGCAGGGGGCCCCGCCTATTTTGGTGGAAGGGATTAAAGACTATACCGATCCTCTGCCACAGGCACTGATTTTGACATCGATTGTCATCAGCTTTGGTGTGACGAGCTTTCTGCTGGTGCTTGCATACAGAGCAGCAGAGGAAAATGGAACGGATAATATGGAACAAATGAGGGGAAACGAACATGACTAACTTAGTGATACTGCCTATTATCATACCTTTATTAGCTGGAATACTTGTTGCCTTTTTCCCGAGAAAGTTATCCATTGTACGTAAAATTGCCCAAGCCGTTTTTATTGGAAATTTAGTTATTGCTGGTTATCTTTTCTATTACGTGAAACAATACGGTACACTAATCCTGGAAACTGGAGGTTGGGCAGCACCTTATGGGATCGTAATTGTTGGAGACATGCTGGCTGTCACACTTGTGCTGACGACTAATATTATCGCAGTCGCGTGTGCTTTTTACGCGCCTAAATCTTTATCTGATCAGCAGGAATCCTACTATTTTTACACTTTCTTTTTCATGTTGATCACTGGGGTAAGCGGAGCATTTCTTACAGGAGATATTTTCAACTTGTTCGTCTTTTTTGAAGTACTGCTTATGGCTTCTTACGCGTTAATCGTTTTGGGAAATGGAAAAGTGCAGCTGCGGGAATCCATCAAATATTTACTGTTGAACTTGTTTTCATCTATGTTATTTGTCACCACGGTTGCGTTCGTATATTCCGTAGTAGGGACTGTGAACATGGCCCAGATTGCCCTACGCGTTCAGGAAGTTGATCAGAAGGGTATTCTGACAACCATTGGAATCCTGTTTTTTTTCGTGTTTGCTACAAAAGCGGCCGTATTCCCGTTATATTATTGGCTGCCAAAATCCTATAGTGTGCCGAATCCAGTTGTTTCAGCCCTTTTTGGAGCGTTACTGACAAAGGTAGGTATTTATTCCATTATCCGTGTTTTCACGCTCATTTTCACAAATGAACCAGGGCTCACGCATTCCCTGTTTATCCTACTGGCTGGTTTAACGATGCTGTTCGGTGTCATAGGTGCGTTATCTACGAACAATGTCCAATTAATTATTGCATATAACATCATACCGGCAGTCGGGTTCATGCTGATGGGAATCGGAATTTTTACAGAGGAATCACTAAGTGGTACGATTTATTATCTGGTTCATGACATGGTCATCAAAGGTGTACTTTTCTTATTGATCGGTGCTATTGTTTATGTGGCCGGCACTTCAGACCTGAGAAAAATGAACGGGTTGATTCATCAATATCCTTTACTCGGGTGGCTGTTTTTCCTTGCCTCGCTGGTTCTTGCCGGTATTCCGCCCTTCAGTGGATTCATTGGTAAGTTGCTGTTAATGCGAGGGGCTCTCTCCCAAGAAGAGATTATAATCGTCATTACCGGGCTGCTGAGCAGTCTCCTGATCCTTTTTTCCATGATGCGCATCTTCATCGGGGCATTCTGGGGAGAGAAAGATTCCAACAGTAGTGCCGAGCATAAATCTACCCGCGCTTTCGCCTGGCCGGTCGCCGGACTGTTGACGTTGTCTGTTACATTAGGAGTAGGTGCAGAATGGTTTTACCCGACAATCCAATCAATTGCACAGTATCTGATGTCGCCTGAAATCTATATTGATTCCGTGTTAAAGGAGTAAGCCATATGAACTTTCAAATCGTTATCAATATCGTAATAGCCATCCTGTGGATGTTTCTAAGCGAAAGTTATACATTCACTACCTTTTTTGTCGGGTATATGCTCGGAATAGCCCTGTTATTTTTGTTGCAGCGGTTTATCCCGGACGCCTTCTACTTGCAGCGCGTCGGAAAAATTCTAAGTTTAATCATCTTGTTCATTAAAGAGTTGCTGCTTTCTAATATCGACATTGTCAAACTTGTCTATAAACCTAAGCTAGATATTGAGCCGGGAATTTTCGCATTACCTACTGAGCTTAAAAGTAATTGGGAAATCACACTGCTTGCTAATTTGATTACGCTGACACCGGGTACTCTATCCATAGCAATCAGTGAAGACCAATCTTATATTTATGTCCATGCAATGGATATACCTGATGTAGAAGAGTCAATCAACGACATCAAGGATACCTTTGAAAAGGCGATCATGGAGGTGACACGGTAATGGAGTCATTGGCAGTTTTTTTCGATGATATGATCAGATATGTAACTATTGCATGCCTCATTGTCATTTCCATATCTCTTATCATTCTAATGTACCGTGCTATAAAAGGACCGACTAATCCTGACCGGGCTGTTGCCCTGGATACGATCGGGATTAATCTGATGGCAATAGCTGGTCTTATGGCAATTCTTCTTATCACTACACAGCTGAACGATGTCATCCTGCTGATCGGCATATTGTTGTTCATCGGTACCGTAGCCATCGCCAAATTCTTAGAAAAGGGTGTTATCATTGAGCGAGATTTGGATTAGCATATTAATGGATATCGTCATCATTTTATCGCTTGTCACCGGTACCTTTTTCATCTTTTCAAGTTCAATAGGGATTTTGAGATTCCCTGATGTTTATACCAGGCTCCATGCCATTACCAAAGGATCTACATTAGGAATTGCCGGCATTATGATCGGTTCTTTCATATTCCTCTACATCGAGCATGGCATAATCAGTGGCAAATTGCTTCTTGGAATGGTGTTTGTATTAATAACCGCCCCGGTATCCGGGCACATGATTTCCCGTGCAGCCTACCGATCTGGAGTGAAGCTATGGGACGAAAGCGTGAAAGACGATTATGGAAATGCGCTTGAACATGCTAAAAAACTAAAAGATCATTAACTATTAAGAGTATCACCTGTGGTAAATATCATATGGGTGATACTCTTTTTTATGGCAATTGAATATGGACAGACACGATTTCCCATCCTCCGACATAAGGTAACGTATAGGCGAAGGCCCAACGTGGAGGAGGAGGTTCATCTATGTCCAGCATACTGGGTTCTCTGATTTATCTGCTCAAAGAAACCTTCCTGTTTGTATCCTATGTCAAGAACCAGGCGTTTCCCAACCCTCTGCCCCCGGAAGAAGAAAGCAAGCAGCTTGAACTGATGCAGAAAGGCGACCAACATGCCAGAGACCTGTTGATTGAACATAATCTAAGGCTGGTCGCACACATCGTGAAAAAATTCGAAAACACAAAAGAAGATACAGAAGATTTGATTTCCATAGGAACGATTGGGTTGATCAAAGGAATTGAGAGCTATTCCCCCAATAAAGGAACAAAACTGGCAACATATGCGGCAAGATGTATTGAAAATGAAATCCTGATGCACCTGCGTGCCTTGAAAAAAACTAAGAAAGATGTGTCTCTTCATGACCCTATCGGGCAGGATAAAGAGGGGAATGAGATTAGCCTGATTGATATCCTGAAGGCTGAGCATGTCGATGTAGTAGAACAAATCCAATTAGGCATGGAACTTGAAAAAATCAAAGACTTCATTACCATTCTGGATGACAGGGAAAAAGAAGTTCTCATCGCCCGTTACGGACTGAATGCCGAAGAAGAAAAGACTCAACGGGAAATTGCAAAAGAGCTTGGAATATCAAGAAGCTATGTATCACGGATTGAAAAAAGGGCATTAATGAAGATTTTCCATGAATTCTATAAGCATGAACGAGCTAAAATGGGTATTTCTCCTATATCGAACCAATGACAAGTTCATAAGATATAGTAATTAACCTATTCAGGAGGCGAATTGCCTATGTATGGCGTTTATGGTCCATATGCGCCCTACCCATACGCTTACCCTTATTACCAGGGCGGTCAATGGTATGCTTTATTCATCGTAGTTCTGCTGCTTGTATTGATTCTTGGCGGGGCATATTGGTACTTCAATTACTATCAATAAATGAATTCATAAGTCATAACAAGAGCGAAAGCGCCTTGCTCACCCCCTGACCAGCTTAAGCCCAGCCTCGCCGTGACGTTCTCTGTCACAGAGAGGATCGGCTTAAGACCTCGAGGGGGTAGGCGCTGGAGCTGGATGAAACAAGAGCGAAAGCGCCTCGTTCACCCCCGACCAGCTTAAGCCCAGCCTCGCCGTGACGTTCTCTGTCACAAAGAGGATCGGCTTAAGACCTCGAGGGGGTAGGCGCTGGAGCTGGATGAAACAAGAGCGAAAGCGCCTCGTTCACCCCGACAGAAATCAGAAAAGGCAGGTGACCAGTACTATCCTGGCCGCCTGCCTTAATTATTTATTCGTTTTCATGTTGGTGGAGCTGCTGCTGCAATTCCGATAATTGAAGTGTGAAATAGAAAGCAAATGTTAGGCCTATCAAGGTCAATGTAACCATGATAGATTCTAGGTCATTATGATAGACATACATACTGATGATTGTTCCGATAAAGAAATAACTGCTCAAAATAATTAAAGTAAGGATGAATCGCTTATAATCTTCTATCTTCTTTTCCACTTGATTCATAGTTTTCTCCACCTCCAGCAGTCTACATTGTAACATGTATGGGCCGTTCATGAAGGTGGTAATATTTGATAGCCAACTAGTTATTGGAAGCTTCAGGCAGCCCTTCCAACATATTCATAATGAGGTTGGCAGCATTCTCTGCAGCTTGGGCAAGAAAATTATCAAAGGAGACCGATGATTCTTTACCTGCAATGTCTGATAAAGCCCTGATGACGACAAAAGGTGTGCCATATTTATAACAGACTTGCGCAATGGAAGCAGCCTCCATTTCGGCTGCAATCATCTCAGGGAACTTGCCTCGTACAAAATCCACTCTGTCTTCCTCATGCATGAATGAGTCCCCGGTAGCTATGATTCCTTTAGCTCCTCGTACTCCCAAATGTTCAACGGCTTGTTCAGCTTTTTTGATAAGTTCTTCGTCTGCTGCGTACAGAGCGGGCATACCTGGTACCTGACCGTAGTCATATTTAAATGCAGTAACATCAACGTCGTGATGAGTGATTAAGGTGGAAATCACTAAATCCCCGACATCTAAATGTTTGGCAAATCCTCCTGCAGACCCTGTGTTGATAACGTGAGACGGCTGAAACCGTTCATGAAGTATGGTTGAAGCCATTGCGGCATTCACTTTTCCAATACCAGATTTTAATACTGTCACATGCTTGTCTTTCAGCTTTCCTTGGATGAATTGGATTCCTGCTATTTCTTCCTCATGATTGATTTCCATGTTATTTTTCAATAGTTCGATTTCTTCATCCATTGCGCCAATAATGCCTATCACGCATATCCGTCCTCTCTAGTCTACGTCTGTTAAATGTTAGTCTTTATCATTTTCCTGAAGAACTTCTACTTTTGTCGGCTGGTAACCTTTATTCTCTACCCACTCGACATAAACCCGATAATTTTCCGTTTCTGCTTTATTTGTAGCAGTAGCAATCACTTTGTTATGACCATTGCCTTCTGCCCACCAGAGTATCATATCCCCTTCAGCAAGCCCTGCCCCTTTTCGGATAGCCTGTTTCATTTCCTGCCAGTCCTGTGTTCCTTTTTCATAGGTTATTCCAGAATGGTTTTCCTGCTTTGTTGGCACTGGGCTCCAATCTTTGGTAATGACTTTCTCTACATTCGGTTTATCGCTTTCTTTCACTTGAGCGTCCTTTGAGTCATCTTCTTTCTTTTTTTCATCATTCTTCTGTTTGTCGTCTTTCTGTTTATCTTCCGAGTTATTTTTATCTTCCTGACCAGACTCTTCATTCGATGATGGAGTATCGCTGCCATTATTTTCGGATTCTTTCTTATCGGAATTTGAATCGCTGCTTTTCTTTTGATACTCCTCAGAGATTGTTATCTTCGGTTCATCTTTCTGGTCAGAAGCTTTGTCCTCATTTCCATTAAACAAAAACATAGCTATCAACAATAGAATCAACAGGCTGCCGAGACCAGCTAGCCAAGTTGCCAATTTAGTGCCCTTTCTTCTTTTATCAAAGCGGTTAACACGCGTAGAACCATTATTTTTTTGAGCCATTTTCAACCCTCCCAAGTCTATATTATACAAGATTAAAAGTGATGAACCAATTACTTTGTAAGAGGTATTTGATGGCGATTTTGTCGATTAGCCACTAGTTTTGTACTACAGGCAGGAAGACAAGCATATGTATCAAATAATATAAAATATTATTATGATGAGGTGATTTGCTGGTGAGATATACAAAATTCGACTCCGCTGTTTGGAATAATCAATCTTTTGAACATGTCGGATACGATAAGACGGCAAAACGGCTATGCATCATTTTTATGAACAATTTGACGGCTTGTTTTGAAGGTGTAGAAGAATCTACGATTTTCCATTTCATTCTATCCACAGAAAAAGAAAGTTTCTTAAATGAGGTTCTACTCGCCAACTACGAATGCAGACTTTTCACTTCTTCTAATCTAGAAACCACCGTAACTCAATGAGTTACAAGAGCGGACAGTGCCTTATTGCTTGTCCACTCCTGGCTCATGCTCTGTTATCACTTTTGTCAGCTCTTTAAAAAGCAGATAATTTGCCTGGTCAGCTGGGCTTTGAAAAAGATCAGCTACAACCATAGCATATTTCGGTTCATTTACAGGAAAATAACCCGCAAACCAGTAATGACAGGTGCCTGGCTTTCCGATTTCTGCAGTTCCTGATTTACCTGCAATGGAAAGTCCCTGCAGACTTTTTCCTGTACCTGTCTCTACAACTTCAGCCAAAAGTTGCTGCAATTTCTTGGCTGTCAAGGGGGATATTTGCTGTGTTGCTTCATTTTTGAATTCAAAGAGTGTCGTCCCATTTTTATATGTGAAACTGTTTACCGCCTTCACCTGCTTAGACATGCCATCATTCGCGATCGTTGCCATCAGATTTGCTGCGGCAAGAGGTGATATCCGTACATTTTTTTGACCAATTGCAGTCTGAGAAATCGCTTTAGCCACAAATCTGTCACTTTTATCCCCCCAAACGTTACCTTTTTCTTCTTCGGGAAGCTGTTGGAAGTCTTGATGTTTAAAAACTTCACCAGACCAGCCTGCATAATCTAATAGCCCTAATTTCGATGCATAATCAGCGATGATCTCCGGATCAAGCTTTTGCAATTTCCTTCCTATTTCAGCAAATGCGAAATTACAGCTTTCAGCAAAACTTTCCTCGAAGGTCAATTGTCCCAGCTTCCGTTCGGCTTCATCGGTACCGTATACATTATTATCGCAGTTATATGTTTCCAACAGTGCCTGAGGATAGTTTTCAATCGCTGCCGCTGCTGAGACGATTTTAAATATGGAGCCAGGTATGTGACTGCTCAACATCCGATTCCTCAGGCTTTTATTTTCGTCATAAAGTGAACCGTAAGAAATAGCCGGGCGTGATACCATAGCTAGGATTTCTCTTGTTTTTATATCTAGTAGTACCATTCCACCTTCTTTCAGTGTCGATTGGTCTATAATGGATTCGATTTTTTTCTGCAGTTTGCTATCCAGAGTTGTCTTTACACTAAGGGGATAAAAACTGCTCTTTTCCCCCTGAACTCTCATATTCAAGCCTAACAGCGGGTTTCCAAGAGCATCAATATGATATTGGAGTATTTTCTTGCCTTCCCCTGTCAAAAAAGTGTCAAAAGCTGCTTCCAATCCTGATATTCCGTATGGCCTGACCGCTGAAAAGTCCTCATCCGGGTATCTCTTTTGAAAGCCTTTTTTACTACTTCCTGTAAGCCCGATTAAATGGGATGCAGGTTCCGTTTTTACAGGCGTTTGCCTTTCAACCGGCACTACTCCTGGTAAATGATAGGATTGCAATTTTTCATACAAGGATTCATCCACCTGTTCCCATCGTTCTGTTAAGTAGAAAGGTTCTTCAGCTTTATCGAACCATCCTTCCCACTCCTCACTGGAAATTTGTAATGTATCCAGCATGACATTCCTAATTCCACTTACGTCCTTAACAAAGGGAAACAGCACGACATCCAGATTGCTTTTCATATTTAATTCTGTTCCATAACGATCAATAATCTTTCCTCTTCCATCAGAAACAGTAATTTGTGATGCACGCTGAGCAACACTTTCACTGAGAAGGTTTACTTTTTCTGTCCCAAACCTTTCCGTATTCATTAATTGGATATCAACCAACCGATAAATCAGACATGAAAAGCCAATCAGAAGTATAATCACATATATAATAACTCTGTTTTTCTTCATACCTATCACTCCTGTGACAAGTATGGGCAGCAGAGTAAGCACCTAAACAAAAAAATGAAGGAAATCCTGTCATTAGTCGACAGAAATACTCCGTGTTTTTTCTTTAGCCTCTGGTCCTTTATAAAACTAAAGAAGCTGTTACAGCTTGTTGTTGTTTCTCACGTAATCGCTTGCCGGCAGATGCTTGCCTCGGGCACGGCCTCAAGCCTTCTTGGTCAAAACGATCAATTAACCAAGTGGACACTTGCTCGCGCTTATCCCGAAGGCGCACCGTCTCTCACGCATCGTGAAAGCAACAATGAGATAACTATTAGTTCTGTATAAAAAAATCGTTTTTTCTTAGGACATTGCAATAACTACAAAATAACCTGAAGGAATAAAGGCCTAAAGTCCCTAAAAAAACAAAACGGCCTGCATGGACATAACTCCATACAGACCGTTTTTATAAATCATACCTTTGTTAATTATTCCGTGTTGTATGATTTTAAAATCCATACTTCCGGGTATGGAAGGCAAGGAAAAATTGGTCAAAGAAGGCTGTCGGGAAAATTCCCGACAGCCTGATGAAGATCATAAATCAGTCTACTTTCACAATTTTCACTTCGATTTCGCCACCGGGGGTCATCACAGTTACTTGCTCCCCAACTTCGTGTCCAAGCAGGCTCTTCGCCATAGGAGAGTCATTGGAAATTTTCCCTTCAAATGGGTCTGCCTCTGCACTTCCAACGATGGTGTAAGTTTCCTCATCACCTTCGGGAAGTTCTTGGAAAGTTACCGATTTACCCAGGGAGACCATATCCGGATTTTGATTGTCGTTTTCTATGATCACTGCGTTTCGGATCATATTTTCAACATGGGAAATACGGGATTCTACAAATGCTTGTTCTTCCTTAGCAGAATCGTATTCCGAATTCTCGGATAAGTCGCCAAAGCCTCTCGCAATTTTGATACGCTCTACCACTTCCTGGCGGCGTTCCGTTTTTAAATAATGAAGCTCATTTTCTAGTTTTTGTTTACCTTCCTGAGTCATATAGTAGCTTTTCTCTTCAGCCATTTATTGACCACTCCTTTATCGCAACAGTAATCTATTCCTCTTTATCAATATATAAAAATGAGCAGCACTTATGAGGTGCGCTCCACTAAATTTTGAGGAATTTTTGTTCTCTATGACTTACTAAACAAAACTATGCCAGATTTCATATGACTTTTCAACTCTTTTTTTCCAATCAATACATGGAATGACGGCTGAGAATCGTCTGGATTTTCGTAGCCATCAAGTCAATTGCCACATGGTTCTGTCCCCCTTCAGGGATGATGATATCTGCATAGCGCTTGGTCGGTTCCACGAATTGAAGATGCATTGGTCGAACAACGTTAGTATACTGCTCGATTACGGAATCAATGGTCCGGCCCCGTTCTTTAATGTCCCTCATTAATCTGCGAATGATTCGAATATCTGCATCCGTGTCAACGAACACTTTTATATCCATCAAATCACGCAGGCGATCATCTTCGAGTACGAGGATGCCCTCCACGATAATCACTTCTTTTGGCTCCACCCGGATAGTTTCACTGGATCGTGTATGGAGTTTATAGTCATAAACTGGTTTTTCGATCGTCTTTTCGTCAATCAATTGCTTCAGATGCGCTATAAGCAAATCATTATCGAATGCCAGTGGATGATCATAATTAGTTTGGAGCCGCTCTTCGTATGGAAGATGGCTTTGATCTTTATAATAATAATCCTGTTCAATCATTAATATTGTCTTATCGGCAAAGCGCTGGATGATCGAACGGGTCACACTCGTCTTACCTGACCCTGTGCCGCCAGCAACCCCAATTACTACAGGCCTGTCTTGCATGCTCTATGTTTCCCCTTTCCTGACATCTGATTCTATTTAAGATATTTATTTTTTAACACTGATGGCTACACCATCACCAATCGGGACAATTGTCGTATGATAGTCAGGATGGCTGATCAACCACTTATTATATTCTCTAATTTTCCCAGCTATGTTTTCCATTTTTTTATTATCAGCCTGTCGTCCTGCTACAAAGCCTTTAAAAAGGACATTATCAGATATAATAACACCATCTTTATGAAGCATGCCTGAATATATTTCGAAAAACTTTTGATATTGCCCTTTAGCTGCATCAATGAAAAGCAAATCATACGGGCCGTTTTTTTCAGCCTCTTGCCTTAAGTCGAGGGCGTCTCCAATTAGTACCTTTATTTTATTGGAACGGTCATATTTAGCCAAATTCTCTTGGGCTTCACGGTACCGTTCTGGATCTCTTTCCATCGTAATTATCTCAGCTTCCGGGAACGCTTCGGCCATCCGTAATGCCGAATAACCAATGGCTGTACCAATTTCCAATATTCTTCCAGGTTTTTTCATGCGTATCATCTGCATAAGAAATTCGATTCCTAAGGGTTCCATGATAGGTACATGATGCTCACTTGCATAGCTTTCCATTTCCTTCACCCATGTATCTCTCTCAGGGAGTAGAGATGCTAGATATCGTTCCGTATCGTTCATCTGTTTTTCTCCTTTAACCCACCATTATTTACTTCGCAACTTAACAATTTTAGCATATTCTTGGTATTTTTTTAATGAATAACCTTTGAAGCCGCCACGATGCATATAATACGGTCAGACCCAAAACCTTTTCTAAAAGAAAAAAGCTAGGTGTCTGACCGAATCAGTAAAGTAGTTATGAAGATTGATTTCCAATATGTTCTTTTTTTAATTGTAGATGTTTTTCATGAGTCTTAGAATAATAAATGTTTCCTTCTGAATCAGCTACGAAGTAGAGATAATCAGATTCGGTCGGATTCAAAGCCGCTTTCAGGGAATTCTCATTAAAATTAGATATAGGACCTACCGGCAAACCGGTGACATGATAGGTGTTATAAGGCGATTCAACTTCTAAATCTTCATATAAAACACGGTCTTTGTGTTCACCGAGAGCATACAAAACAGTTGGATCTGTTTGCAATGGCATTTCTTTAGCCATTCGATTGTAAAATACACCTGCGATTTTTTTACGTTGTTCCGCTGACCTTGCTTCATTTTCAAGTAATGAAGCCATGGTTATTGCATCATGTATGGAATCCAGCGGTACATTTTCTAACTGATCCTTATACGGCAATACTACCTCGACTGTTTTTTCCAGCATTTGATTAATAATTTTATCAATACTTGGGTTTTCTTTGTAATACTGATAGGTGGACGCATACAAGTATCCTTCCAGCGGATAACGGATTTTCTCTCCCAATATAGCATCCGTCAGCAGTCGAGGATACTTATCCATCAATGATTTTACATATTTGGGATCATTGGCTTTTTTCAAAAATTCTTTTTTAGTGAAGTTTGTATTTTCTTCGCTGGCAAAAATCGTGGCAATCTGTTCTAAAGTTTTACCCTCAGGAATAGTTACAGAAAAGAGTGATTCTCTCATAACCTTTCCGCTTTTTAATGTATTTATTACTTCTTCTATGGTCATTGATGGGGTAAATTCATATTCTCCCGCCTGGAAACCAGTCTCATTCTTGAACTTTGTATAAAAACGAAAAATAGTAGCATCTTTAATAATACCTTTTTCTTCTAAGATATTTGCTATATGGGAAGTAGAAGAGCCTAAAGGAACTTCTACGGAGACTTCTTCCTCACTCGATGGATCGACTGGCTGCAGGGCAGATTTCACATATAGATATCCTGCAATTCCGCCTCCTACGATGATGACAAGTAATGCGGTCAGGACTATTGCTACAACCTTTCTCACTATACTTGCTTCCTCTCCTCGTTTTTTCAAACGTTTTCTGTATTGATCTTCAAAATTAGAACCAGACATTAGGACCTTCCTCCTTCATCCGGTACATTATACTACAAAATACAGCAATATTTCTATGAATCATGTAGAAAAAGATAAATTCGTAACAGATCAAACAGAGCTGGAAAATCAGTTTTAACCTGACTAATAAGATTAATGTTAATCCTTATCGTGACAGAGCTTGTGGCACGCGTTCCCTCATCCTTCCGTGAATGCGTCAGTTACTCTTATACTTGGAAGGACTTCTTTGCAAAAATTGTATACCTTCCTACCGTGTAAGAAAGAAAAAACGCTCCCAGATTTGGGAGCGCTTTTTCTTTATTCTTGCTCTTCGGTCAGCGTATTTAAAGTCTCTTCCACCATATTCCATTCTTCATCGGTCTCAATTTGATAAAGCGCGAGATCGTCATCATCGCCTTCTTTTTCTTCATAACGGAATGCAAAGACTTCTACTTCTTCGTCTTCTTTCTGTTCTGCAGGAACAACTGCGATATACGATTGGTTTGTTTCATCTACATCAAAGGTGAAAAGAACTTCAAAGAGATGTTCTTCCCCATTTTCATCAGGGATTATGATTCTTTCTTGTTCTTCTAATGCCATGTCACGCCACTCCTTTATTGATTGGAATCAAGGTAGCTTTGCAGAATGATAACTGCAGCCATCTTGTCTATCACTTTTTTACGTTTCTTCCGGCTGACATCTGCACTTAATAGTACACGTTCAGCTGCCATTGTTGTCAGACGTTCGTCCCAATATACAACCGGCAGCTGAAATGTCTTTTCAACATGGCTGCCAAAATCCTTGCTCGCTTCACCGCGCGGACCGATAGTGCCATTCATATTTTTCGGAAGACCGATGACTACCTTGGAAACGTCATGTTGCTGGATGATTTCCTTCAGGGATTCCTGCGCTGTTTTAAATTCAGGCTCCTGCCATTTAATTGTGGTGAGACCCTGAGCTGTCCATCCGAACGCATCGGAAACTGCAACCCCAATCGTTTTCTCACCTACATCTAATCCTGCTGTCTTCATTTTATTTGTCTCTGTTTCCCTCCAAATAGTATTTCACCAGTTCTTCAATTAATTCATCCCGTTCCATTTTCCTGATGAGATTTCTTGCGTCTTTGTGGCGAGGGATATAGGCTGGATCACCGGATAGCAGGTAACCGACGATTTGATTGATCGGATTATATCCCTTTTCCTGCAGGGACTCATGCACAGAGAGAAGTACAGACCGCACATCCTGATCGAACGGTTCCTCTGAAAAATTAAATTTCATTGTTTTATCCATTGAACTCATTTGTCAACACCTCGCACCTTTTCATTATTTACTCCATTATATACCTTATTGGGACGTTTGAAAAACAGGAGGGTTATTGAACGTACTCCTTAGCGTAGTTAAGAGCTTCGTCTATCTTTGATACATCCTTGCCTCCTGCCTGAGCCATGTCCGGACGGCCTCCTCCGCCGCCTCCGCATCTGTTCGCTGCACCTTTTATGAGGTTTCCTGCATGATAACCTTGTTCAACAAGGTCCTTGGAAACTCCTGCGATCAATTGCACTTTTTCCCCTTTAGGTGCGGCTAAAAGAATAATTCCTGAAGCCAATTTCTGTTTCAATTCATCAAGCATGTTCCGAAGGGCATTGCTGTCTTTTACATCAACCTTCTTAGCTAAGACTTTGATTCCATTCACTTCTTCTACTTCCTCCAGAATAGAGCTTGCTTCCATATTGGACAATTTACTTGTCAATGATTCATTTTCTCTTTGAAGAGATTTCAATTCCTGGTGCAGGACATCAATACGCTCTGGGACTTGGTCCTGTTTGGTTTTCAACCGGGCAGCTGCTTCACTCAGTAATGCCTGCTTTTCATTCATGAATGAATAGGCTGCTTTGGCAGTGACAGCTTCCATTCTTCTAGTTCCTGCACCGATGCCTGCTTCAGAAACAATTTTAAATAAACCAATTTCAGCAGTATTGTGAACATGACACCCTCCGCATAGTTCTAAACTGTAATCGCCAACCTGCACAATGCGCACTTCATCACCATACTTTTCTCCGAATAAAGCCATAACTCCTTTGTCTTTCGCTTCCTGCAGCGAACTGTATTCTACAGCAACAGGTATGGACTTCCATATTTTATCGTTAACAATTGCCTCGATTTTATTGATTTCTTCTTCGGAGACAGATCCAAAATGAGAAAAGTCAAAACGCAGCCTATCTGGAGCTACCAGGGAACCTGCCTGATTTACATGATCTCCAAGTACATCCTTTAAGGCCTGATGGAGCAGGTGTGTTGCTGTGTGGTTTTTTACGATGAACGTACGTGAACCAGGGTCAACGTTGGCTGTAACAGCATCCCCTTTGTACAGCGTACCTTTTTTCACAGTAGCTTCATGCATGTTCTGGCCATTTGGCGCTTTTTGTACATTGGTTACTTCAATCTCTACATGGTCATTATGAATGATTCCCGTATCGGCAACCTGACCGCCGCTTTCTGCATAAAATGGTGTCTTGTCCAGGAATAGATATACGACTTCCCCTGCCTCTGCAGATGAGGCAAATGCTTTATCCTTAATCAATTCAACAATTTTCGCCTCGGAAGTAAGCCTATCATAACCAACAAATGTACTGTCAGCGTGAACTTCGCCTAATACACCTTCCTGTACCTGCATCGACCCTGATTTTTGACGAGCACTTCTGGCACGGTTCCTTTGTTTTTCCATTTCTGCTTCAAAACCAGCTTCGTCAATCGTGAAACCCGCTTCTTCTACGTATTCCTCCGTAAGTTCCTTTGGAAAACCATACGTATCATATAGGCGGAACACTTCTTGCCCTGGGAAGACACTGCTGCCCTTTGCAGTTTCCAGTTTAATGATATCGGATAAAATGGCTAATCCATCATTCAAGGTTTCATGAAAACGTTCTTCCTCGGTCTTGATAACATTCTTGATAAATCCTTGCTTCTCCGTCAACTCCGGATAAAAATCAGCCATAATAACAGCGACCTGTGGAACTAGCTTGAACATGAACGGTTCATCAATTCCAATTTGCTTCGCATAACGGACTGCCCTGCGGAGCAGGCGTCTAAGAACATACCCTCTGCCCTCATTCGATGGCAATGCTCCATCCCCAATCGCGAAGCTCACCGTACGGATGTGATCGGCAATCACTTTAAAAGCGACATCATAGGCTTCTTTGTCTCCATACTTCACCCCTGTAAGCTTTTCCGTATCCTTAATGATCGGCATAAAAAGATCTGTCTCAAAATTAGTTGGCGTATCCTGTATGACACACACCATCCGTTCCAGTCCCATACCTGTATCAATGTTTTTCTTCGGAAGAGGCGTATAAGTGTCATCAGGGTTATGGTTGAACTGGGAGAAAACGAGGTTCCATATTTCCAGATAACGTTCATTTTCCCCGCCCGGATATAACTCAGGGTCTTCCGGATTATTTCCATAACTTTCTCCACGGTCAAAAAAGATTTCCGTATTGGGACCACTTGGACCTTCCCCGATATCCCAGAAATTTTCCTCCAGCCGAATGATTCGTTCTTCGGGCACGCCAACTTTATCTCTCCAAATCTCATATGCCTCATCGTCCTCCGGGTGGACGGTAACAGAGAGCTTTTCTGGTTCAAAACCAATCCAATCAGGGCTTGTAAGAAATTCCCATCCCCAAATGATCGCTTCCTCTTTAAAATAATCGCCGATCGAGAAATTGCCCAGCATTTCAAAAAATGTGTGGTGACGAGCAGTCTTCCCTACATTCTCAATATCATTAGTCCGGATTGATTTCTGTGCATTCACAATTCTTGGGTTATCAGGAATTACCCTTCCATCAAAATATTTCTTCAATGTTGCGACACCACTGTTGATCCACAGTAATGACGGATCTTCATGAGGCACCAGGGAAGCACTAGGCTCGATCCGGTGGTTTTTCTCTTTAAAAAAGTCCAGATACATTTGACGGACTTGAGCAGAAGTAAGTTTTTTCATGAATAAATCCTCCTTGATTGGTTTTATGGATTAGAAATACTTGGCTTGTCGCGAAAGCCTTAGTTTTGTTTTTACTTTAATCCTTTAACAAAGTTAACCTTTCTAAAGTATAAAAATCCCGCCCCGGCTCTAATGAGCAGGGACGGGATTCAATTTCCGCGGTACCACCCTGATTATGGATAACTTTCATCCACCACCTTGGACGCGGGTAACGGTGCGCTGCCGGCGGATTTTTACCGCACTCCAGAATAGCTTCTGCAACCCTTCATCCAGGATTCTTCCAGCCATGGAATCCCTCTCTTAAAGAATGGTCTGTTGCATACTCATTTCCTTCTTCATATTCATTAATCTATATTTCAGTTGCTATGCGCTATTATAGAAAACTATTCTTCTACTGTCAATGAAGAGCCCGAGCCTCCCACAGGTGCTCAAGCAGAACCTTCAAACAGGTCAAAACAGGTACAGCAAGTATCATACCAAGAACGCCGGCCACCTCTTCCCCGACTAATAAAGCCAGTATAATCAGAATAGGATGAATATGGATACTTTTACCGACAATATAAGGGGACAATAGATTTCCTTCAAGCATCTGAACAATGATGATTGTAATCAGAACAAACACAACCATTTTCCAGGAAGTGGTCATGGCGATGATAACAGCCGGAATAGCTCCCAGGAGAGGACCGAAATAAGGAATTATGTTAGTGGCTCCTATTACTATACCGAGGAGCAGTGGGTATTTAATGCCAATAATCCAGAATCCGAGAAATGAAAATAAACCCACAAACAGACAAACCAGCAGCTGCCCCCGAATATAACCGCCCAGCGATATACTAATATCCTCAAGCAGATGCTTTCCCTCTGACTGAAAACGCTTGGGCGTCAGTTTTTTACAGACCCCTTTCATTCTATCGAAGTCCTTAAGGAAATAAAATGTAAGCACAGGAATCACGGCCGCGATGATCATTACTTCCACCATATTGCTCAAACTTGCTAACAGCATTGTAATTCGCTCATTGGCCCATGCTTCCATGCTTATTAATATCTCACTCAGCTGATCATGAAAACCTTCTGGAAAATCTGAAGTTCTTTGATAGATTCCATTAATAAAACCTCTGTATGCTTCTGCAAATTCGGGCAGCTGATCATTCAATGCCTTCAACTGGTCGATCATCCTGGGCAGTCCTTTATAGATAGCGAAGCCTGCCGCTGCAAAGAATGTTGAAAATATCACCAGAATTGCTGCCCATCGCGGCATGGATGCTTCGTGCAGTTTTTCTACAATAGGATGTAAGAGAAATGCAATGAAACCCGAAATCAAAAAAGGGATCATGATTCTCCAAAGTCCCAGAAGCATGCCATTATAGTAGGGAAACAGCTTGGCCAATAGAAACAGACATAAGAGAACGAAAATCAGGAGTACGATTTTGTATAAGGCACGCCGGATTTTATCCTCCATGACTATTCTGCTTCCTGATAAAAGAGATCATTCAATGAGCTCAGGCTGCCATCCTCTTCAATCTGATGAACATTCAATCTTCCTTTTTCATAAGAAAGTTCAATGAAGCAATTCCAGCAATAGTACTGATTGGTTCCTATTTTTCCAATATCTTTACGTTGGCAATTTGGGCAAATCAAGGTGAAAACTCCTTTTTAAATGTGACTCGAAAGTAAGTGAAGATAGACTCCTTTTCGAGAAGCACGCTTTTAGCTGGTATATTGCCCAACAATTCCCAATCATATACATTTATGATAAAAAGCAGTGTGATCAACTAACGGCGCATCCTTTGTCATGGATACGCCGTGTTGAAAAGCTACATAAAATCATAAGGGGAGAGTGCTTCCTCTTCTTCTTCTTCTGAATAAAAAGGTGTTTCCTCTGCGGAAAGCTTTTCTTGGAGGCGAGTATAACGTCGATTAGTATCTTCTGTATTGACTCCTTCCAAGAAAGCGTGTTTATCTCCGCATATAATCAATGATTGTTTACTTCTGGTTATGGCTGTATAAAGCAGGTTTTTTCGTAGCATTCTTTTGTAGCTTCTTGCTACGGGAAGAATAACTATTGCAAATTCCGAGCCTTGGGATTTATGAATCGAAGTACAATAAGCAAGGGCAATATTACTTAGATCTTTCTTGGGGTAAACAACTTCTTTGCCATCAAAATCTATGACTACCTGCTCTACTTGATCGACATTTTCATCTTCACGGAAAATCGTTACTATTTCGCCGATATCTCCATTGAATACACCCTCCTCAGGCTGGTTGACAAGCTGAATCACTTTATCCCCACTACGGTAAACCCAGTCTTTATACGTGATACTGCGCTTTTGTTTACTTGGAGGATTCACAAGTTCCTGGATAGCCTCATTCAGTCGATGAATCCCGATCTGGGTCCGATACATCGGGGCGAGTACCTGGATTTCCCTGCGTTCAATTCCCTTATCGATCGCTTTTTTTACGATTTTGGTAACTAGGTCCAATAGTTGATGTTCTCTGGCATCGATAAAGGTAAAGTCTTTTTCTTTACGCAAGGAGGATGTGGAGCATTGATTATTCTTTATTTCATGAGCGAGCTGAATAATGCGAGAACCTTCCTTTTGCCGATAGACCTCATTCAATTGGACAGCAGGAAGCTTGCCTGAAGCGAGCATATCCGCCAATACCTGGCCGGGCCCGACGGATGGGAGTTGATCCTCATCTCCAACAAGCAGCACCTGCATGGAGGACGGAACCGCACGGACAAGTTGATTAGCCAGCCATATATCTACCATAGAAAATTCATCTACAATTAACACTTTTCCTTTGAGCTGGTTATTCTGATTTTTTTCAAAAGAATCCTTTCCATCCCAGCCGAGCAGCCGATGGATCGTCATAGCCGGTATGCCGGTAGATTCATTCATCCGTTTTGCAGCACGGCCTGTTGGAGCGGTCAAAATGAACGGGAAAGGCTCGTCCTGATCATAATCTTCATTCTTAAGCGACAAATCATTCAACTCGGCATAAGCCCGCAAAATCCCTTTAATGACAGTCGTTTTTCCTGTTCCTGGGCCACCGGTTAAGATCATTACTTTTGAATGGAGCGCCTTTTCAATCGATCGGAACTGATCCTCTCCATAGCTAAGTGATTCTTCCTCTTCTATGGTGCCAATGATTTTAAGCAGCTCCGCCTGTGTATATTCTTTTTCGATGGGCTCTCTCATAATACGTTCCAATTGGTAGCAGAAACCGTTTTCTGCGAAGTATAAAGAAGGCAGGTAGACACGATCCTCCTCCATCCGGACGATTCCTTCCTCCCCCATACGAATCAATTGCTCGGACAGCTGTTCAAAAGTGACCCATTGCTTTTTTCCATTCAACAGTCGTTCTACCTGATCCAGAATTTCTTCCGTAGGCAGGTAGACATGTCCCGACTGAAAGCTTTGCTGAAGGATGTATAAACAAGCTGCCCGGATTCTTGTAGGATGGTCAAGAGGCACATTGTTCGTCTGGGCAACCTCATCCGCTCGCTGGAAACCGAACCCCTCGACGTAAAAGACTAGCTGATAAGGGTCTTCCTGGAGAATTTTCATTGCCTCATCTTTAAAAACTTCATAAATTTTCTGGGCCATTTTAAGACCTAATCCATATTTGGATACATGGATAACAACATGCTCAAAGCCTTGATGCTCCTTAAGCGCTTCATAAAGTCTATCTCCGGTCTGTTTTTTTAACCCGGGTACCTTCGTTAATACTGTTTTATCATTCAAGATGGCGGATACCGCTTGGGAACCCAAATGCTGATAGATTTTTTCTGCCGTTTTTTTACCAATGCCTTGAAAGAGGTCACTTGAGAGATATGCAATCAAACCATCTTTTGTGTCCGGCAATACTCGCTTATAAAAATGTACCTGATACTGTTTTCCGAATTTCGGATGATGCTGCATATCTCCCTGAAATAGATAGCTTTCTCCTTCTTCCAAAGGTGAAAAATATCCTTTAACAACAAGCTCTTTTTCCTCAATCTTTTCATTCGTGTCGGAAACCCGGATGGAAGCTATGGAAAAATGCTCCGTATCATTATGGAAAATCATCCGATTCAATGTTCCTTTGATATAACCTTCTTCTTCGGGATGAACGTGATCATACTCTTTTTCCATTGCTCCCAGGGTTCCCCCTTTCTATCGTTTGTCCTGAGTTTCATTAAGCAAGGCTTCCACTTGTTTCTTGCCGTTTGCAGCCAGCATATGATCCGGCTGAAGCTCCAGTGCCTTTTCAAAGGTTTCCAAAGCTCTTTCCGCATTATCTTTATATAATGCGATAACCCCTAAATTATAGTAAGCATCACTGTGATTTTGTTCCAATTGTAGCACATCGTTCATTGTTTGTTCAGCTTGTTCTAACTCACCACTCTGAGCAAGACAAAGCCCATATTGAAATTGGATATCCACATCTTCAGGTGCAAGTTCTGCCGCTGTCATTAAATAAGGAAGCGCCAATTTGTGGTGTTCTTGATGGACGAAAGTCATTCCAAGCATGAAATGGACATCCGCTTCCTGTAACCCTTCTTGGACGGCATGTAGAAAATGCTCCTGAGCTTTTGAATAATTTTCTTGCTCATAATAGGTGTTGCCTAGTCCGTAGAATGCAGTGGCTGCGTGTTCGTCCTTTTCTAATGCCCTCATAAAGAATCGTTCCGCCCGTTCAAAATCTTTCATATGCAGTAACAGGTTACCGAAATTTATATAACCAAGTGGTTCATCAGGGTTTTCTTCTATTGCTTCTGTGAACCATTTTGCTGCTTCTTCAAGATTTTGTTTTTTCATTTCTTCTATACCTTTGGTAAGTTTATCCATTGTCTCTCCTCCCATTTTTCTTAACTTATTACTGTTTGAAACAGAAAAAGTCATGCCCCGTAAACGCTAGACATGACTTCCCTGAGCGGCAATTTTTATCCTACAAAAGATACGAACTGATTGTTCTTGATTACTTCGTCAATCGTAGCTCCCCCGAGGCAGACCTCTCCATCATAAAATACGACAGCCTGTCCTGGAGTAATTGCTCTCTGCGGATTATCAAACACTACTTTTAGTCTGCCATCCTCTGACGGGTGTACCATAACTCCGCTGTCATTCTGGCGATAACGGAATTTCGCTGTACATTTCAAAGGTTCTGTCGGTGGATCCATGCTGATCCAATTGACCTGCGAAGCAGTCAGACCATCAGAATATAAAGCATCATGATGGTAGCCTTGACCGACATACAAAACGTTATCTTCAAGATTTTTTCCTACAACAAACCATGGATCGCCTGCTCCTCCAATCCCGAGTCCTTGCCGTTGCCCTAATGTGTAATACATCAAACCATCATGCTTCCCCTTCACTTCTCCGTCAAGTGTCTGCATTTCACCAGGCTGGGCGGGCAGGTATTCGCTGAGAAAATCCTTGAAGTTCCTTTCCCCGATAAAACAAATTCCTGTGCTATCTTTTTTAGAAGCTGTAGCCAGTCCATGTTCCATTGCTATTTCCCGAACTTCCTTTTTCTCGAGATGTCCCAGTGGAAACATCACCTGCGATAGTACATCCTGTGATAACTGGTTCAAGAAATACGTCTGGTCTTTATTGTTATCAATTCCACGGAGCATCTCAAATTTACCATCTGTTTCTCTGACCTGTGCATAGTGTCCTGTTGCCAGATAATCTGCCCCAAGAGATATAGCATGGTCAAGAAAAGCCTTGAATTTTATTTCTTTATTACACATGACGTCCGGGTTAGGCGTCCTGCCGGATTTATATTCATCGAGAAAGTAAGTGAATACCTTTTCCCAATACTGCTTTTCAAAATTAACCGCATAATACGGAATATCCAGCTGGTTGCACACCCGGATGACATCCTCATAGTCTTCCGTTGCGGTACACACACCGAATTCATCGGTATCATCCCAATTCTTCATAAAAATACCAACTACATCATACCCCTGCTCTTTCAAGAGCAATGCTGCTACGGAGGAATCTACTCCGCCGCTCATACCGACTACGACACGGATATCTTTCGGGTCTTTCATACTATCACCTTTTTCTTTTCGTAGTTACCTCTTGAGTCTGTTGACGATTTTACAAACATTTTCAGCTGCT
This sequence comes from Thalassobacillus pellis, assembly GCF_016908295.1. Taxonomy (GTDB): domain Bacteria; phylum Bacillota; class Bacilli; order Bacillales; family Halobacillaceae; genus Thalassobacillus; species Thalassobacillus pellis. The sequence goes on along the minus strand of NZ_JAFBDO010000007.1, from coordinate 75,385 downwards.
TCCTTTACATTTGCTTCATTGTTTGCAAGACCGAAACTGAAGCGAATCGAATTATAAACACGCTCATCTTCCGAGCCATACATCGCAGACAGGACGTGTGACGGCTCCACGGAACCTGCCGTACATGCACTTCCGCTGGAAGCAGCCACTCCTGCAAGGTCAAAATTCGTCAATAATGCTTCGACATTCGTCCCTGTGAAACTAATATTAATGATCGTATCAACCGATTTTTCCGGGTCACCATTGATGGAGAACTCTATTTCTTCTTTTCTTAAAATATCGAGAAAAATATTTTTGTATAAACGATAAGCGTCTTGCCGATCCTCTTTTTCCTGCATCACCATTTGGACAGCTGCCTCGAAACCTTTGACTCCCGGCAGATTTTCTGTGCCCGGACGCCTCTTCCGTTCTTGTTCTCCCCCATGATGCAGAGTCTCAAGTATGGTGCCTTCCTTAGCGTATAAGAAACCTACACCTTTGGGGCCATTTATCTTGTGGGCAGACACAGCAAGCAGATCGACTTGTAACTCGTTTACATCTATTGGCATTGTTCCAAACGCCTGGACAGCGTCGGTGTGAAAATAAGCCTGATGGCTGGAAACTATTTCCCCTATCTCAGGGATGGGCTGGATTACCCCTGTTTCATTGTTTACCATCATCACGGATACAACAATCGTTTCTTCTGTCAAAGCATCAGCTACATCCTCGGCTGTTATTCTTCCGTTTACGTCTGGTTCCAGGTAAGTGACAATGAAGCCTTCCTTCTTCAACTGTTCAGCCGCATGTAGAACTGCATGATGTTCTATAGCCGTTGTAATAATATGGTTTCCCTTTTCTCTGTTCGCCCGCGCTGCGCCAATGATGGCCATATTGTCTGCTTCTGTGCCACTGCCCGTAAAAATGACTTCTTTCTCGTTACAGTGGATGCTGTCTGCCATTGTACGCCGAGCCTCGTCCAGAATCCTTCTTGCCTTCCTTCCAAATTGATGGACGCTGGAAGGATTCCCAAACACCTCTTGATAAACGGGAACCATCGCTTCTATTACCTGAGGATGAACTGGAGTAGTCGCGGCATGATCAAGATAAATATTAGTCATTATACATCACTTCCAACTTTCTTATATATAGAACATATACGCATCTTGCGTCTGGTCATCCACGTGATCTTTCAAATCTTCCAATGTGGTGGTATCTAAAACCTCTTTAACTGCATCTCTGACCCTTTTCCAAAGCGCCTGTTTAGCAGGTTCTTCATCCTCGATTCCTTCTACTGGGGTGATTGGTCCTTCAAGGACGCGAATAACATCACCGGCTGTGATCTCGTGTGGTGCTTTCGTCAGCATATATCCGCCATACGCACCCCGGACACTTTTCACCAGACTTGCATTTCTGAGCGGAGCAACCAATTGCTCCAGATAATGCTCAGAAAGCCCTTTTTCCCTCGCTATCTGTTTCAGGGAAATAGGCCCTTCTCCATACCTTTTCGCAAGTTCGATCATAATTGTTAATCCATAACGGCCTTTAGTAGATATTTTCATTCAATTCACCCTTTATTATTAAAAAATCACTGATTTATTATAAAATGACAATGCATAATTAAAACAAAAAAAGACCGGCAGACATTTATCCTACGCCTGCCCTTCCCTCTATTCGGGGCATTTCACCACTGCTTCTCTACTATTATAACATTCGATATTATAGCATGAATGGGCTGCTCTTGCATTCCTCATAAATTGTGGCTAAGCTTAGATACATAATCCTGGACAAAGGGGATCTACGAATGAAACAACAACCTCTCGCATTTCGAATGCGGCCAACAGACATAGATGGAATAATCGGCCAAAAGCATCTGGTATCAGAAGGGAAGACCATTCGTCGGATGGTGGAAGCTAATCGGCTTGCCTCCATGATATTATTCGGCCCTCCGGGTACTGGAAAAACATCAATGGCCATGGCACTAGCTAAAAGCCTGCGTCTCCCTTTCAAGACGCTGAACGCTGTAACTGATAAAAAAAAGGATATGGAAATTGCAGTTGAAGAAGCAAAAATGCACGGCAGGCTCGTCCTTATACTAGATGAAGTCCATCGACTGGATAAGGGAAAACAGGATTTTTTACTCCCGCATTTAGAGAGCAACTTGCTCACATTGATTGGTTGTACCACAAGCAATCCATATCACTCCATCAATCCGGCCATCAGAAGCAGGTGTCATTTATTTGAACTGTATCGATTGACGGCTGAAGACATTGAGGATGCATTGAGGAGCGCCATGGAAGACGATAAGGAAGGGCTTGGGGAACTTCAGCTGGATATTACGAAAGATGCGTTAAAACATTTTTCCCAATCGGCTAACGGAGACTTAAGGGCAGCATTAAATGGACTTGAACTCGCAGCTTATTCTACCCCTGCTGACCAGGCTGGCGTCATACGTATTGAATTAGAGACAGCAGAAGAATGTATGCAGAAGAAAAGTTTTTCCCATGATAAGAATGGAGATGCTCACTATGATGTCCTTTCCGCGTTTCAAAAGTCGATTCGGGGAAGTGATATCAATGCAGCACTCCATTACCTTGGACGCCTTATTGAAGCAGGAGACCTTGACAGCATTGCAAGACGAATGATCGTCATCGCATATGAAGATATCGGGCTGGCCAACCCTCAAGCCGGCCCTAGGGCAATTGCTGCTGTCGAAGCAGCAGAGCGACTGGGGTTTCCAGAAGCAAGAATCCCCCTATCTGTAGCGGTATCGGAATTGGCGCTTTCACCTAAATCCAACAGTGCTTATAAGGCACTTGATGAGGCTCTCATGGATATACGGAAAGGCAATAGCGGGGATGTTCCTGTACATTTAAAAGATTCCCACTATAAAGGAGCAGAAAAGCTTGGGAGGGGAATAGATTATAAATATCCCCACAATTATGAGAATGCCTGGGTAGATCAACAATATCTCCCTGATCAAATCAACCAAAAACAGTATTACAAGCCATTATCAACAGGCAAATTCGAGCAGGCAATGAAGCAAGTCTATGAAAAAATAAATCAAAAAAAGACAAAATAATTTTCACCTTGTATATTTCCTATTTTTATTGGTCAGAATATGGATAAAAATAACAAACTAGTTTTTAAAACTACTAGATATGACCTTTAAGAATAGGAGTGAATTTAAATGACAAAAGTAAGACAAGATGCTTGGTCTCATGAGGATGATTTATTATTGGCAGAAACAGTTCTTCGTCATATCCGCGAAGGCAGCACCCAATTAAAAGCCTTCGATGAAGTCGGAGACGCGCTAAACAGAACATCAGCTGCCTGTGGGTTCCGATGGAATGCAGAAGTACGGCAGAAGTATGATCAGGCTATTGAAATTGCAAAGAAGCAAAGGAAAGAAAAGAAACGGGCAGAAGCTGCAGAAGAACCGAAGAAACAAACCAAGAAAGCTTATTTCCCAAAAACAGAACCAACTTTCTCCCACAATTCTTATTCGACTACTGCCACCGATTTTTCGGCAGGTAAAGAGGAAGAAGTTAAGCAAGATTTAGATCTTCAGAGAGTTATTCAATACCTTCATCAGCTGCAATCGAGTATGACCTCCAATTCGAACGAATTGACGAAACTGGATAAGTTTGCAGAGGAGAATGAACGCCTCAAGCAGGAAAACGAACGTCTGGAAAAACAGTATGTCAAACTGCAAAACCAGCTGGTAACTATGAAGGAAGACTATCAAGTGCTTATCCAAATCATGGATAGAGCCCGTAAAATGATTGTGTTTGATGAGGATGGGAACCCTACAAAACCACAATTTCGCATGGAGCGAAACGGTAATCTCGAACAAGTCGCAAGATAAACAAAATAAACATTACAGATTAAAAGTAGAAACGCCTTCCTTACCCCGACCAGCTTAAGTCCTTGCCGCGGCGTTCCCTGTCATAAAGAGGAAAGCATAAGACTTGGAAGGGATAACACGTCCATAAAAATATCTATACTTTTTCTAACCAATAAAAAGACCTTGAGGATAGCCCCAAGGTCTTTTTTATGTATTTCCAATCCCAATCGTGCCGTTGTTTCATGAGTTTTGAACCCGCTCCTAGCAGGTGGGTGCCCTGCTTTCTGCTTCATGCTTCCCCAGCTTACGAGGCATGCACTCCACACAAAAACTCCAGGCTCCCTAAACTTCAATGTTCGGTCAAAACGTACATTAGAACAACGTACACATCAGGATTGGTTCATTTACTTTGTATTAAAATAATAGCATACGGAAGTAGGAATTTCAATAATTATTGTAACAAGATCTGCCATATTATTGTTACATTTCCATTACGTTCCTTCTTCTTCCCCTGCTTTCTTATCCACAGTTTTGAGATGTAATTCTTCCATCTGAGCTTTGCTCACACCACCTGGGGCCTCGGTGAGCAGACAGGAGGCAGAAGCAGTTTTTGGGAATAGAATCGTATCACGCAAGTTGTTGCGGCCGGCGAGCAGCATAACGATCCGATCCAATCCTAACGCAATACCTCCATGCGGTGGAGCACCATATTCCAAAGCTTCAAGCAAGAACCCGAACTGGTCCTGAGCCTCTTCTTCAGAGAATCCCAGTACTTTAAACATCTTTTCCTGTATTTCTTTCCGGTGAATACGTAATGATCCCCCACCTAATTCATAACCATTCAACACAAGGTCATATGCTTCCGCATGCACATGTCCCGGGTCAGTTTCAAGCATTTCCAATTCCTCTTCCACAGGCATAGTAAAAGGATGGTGGGCTGCAAAATAGCGGCCTGCTTCTTCGTCATACTCGAAAAGTGGCCAATCTGTCACCCATAAGAAATTAAATTTACTTTCATCAATCAGTTCAAGCTCCTTGCCAAGTTTTAACCTTAACGATCCAAGGCTTTCCTGTACTACAGATATTTTATCTGCAACAAAAAGCAGCAAGTCCCCTTCTTTGATTTCCAATGCATCTACAAGTCCGTTTGCTTCTTCTTCACTGATAAACTTAGCAATCGGACCGTTTAAGTCATTGTCTTTCCCAGCTTTGAGCCAAGCCAATCCTTTTGCCCCATATCCTTTCACAAATTCTGTAAGCTTATCAATATCTTTTCTTGAAAAACTATCCGCTTTGCCAGTGACATTGATGGCGCTCACCTGACCACCAGAGGCTACTGCTCCACTGAATACTTGGAACCCAGATTCCTTCACAAGTTCGGAAATATTGACAAGCTCCATACCAAAGCGCGTATCCGGTTTATCTGACCCATAACGTTCCATGGCCTCTTCATATCTCATTCGCGGGAGCGGTAATGGAAGTTCAATTCCTTTAACCTCCTTCATTACCTGCTGCATCATCCGTTCCGTCATGTCCATGATCTCTTCCTTGGACAGGAAGGAAGTTTCGATATCGATCTGGGTAAATTCAGGCTGTCTGTCAGCGCGAAGATCTTCATCACGGAAACAGCGGGCGATTTGATAATATTTCTCAAAACCGGACAACATCAGAAGCTGCTTGAACAGCTGTGGCGACTGAGGTAAAGCGTAAAACTCACCAGGGTGTACACGACTTGGTACCAGATAATCCCTTGCTCCCTCGGGAGTGCTCTTTGTCAGCATCGGTGTTTCCATCTCTAGATATCCATCTTCATTCAAGAAATTACGAACGACCTGATTGGTCTTGTGCCGAAGTTGGAAAGTTTCCTGCATCGGTTTTCTCCGAAGATCCAAATAACGGTACTTCAAACGAAGCTCTTCTGCAACATCCGTTTCATCTTCCAGCATGAAAGGAGGGTTCTTGGATTTATTCAAAATCACTACTTTCTCCGCTTGTACTTCAATGGAACCTGTTGCCAGATTTTCGTTGATGGTATCCTCACTCCTGCTGAGTACTTTACCGTGAATTTCCAGGACATACTCATTCCGGACCTGCTCAGCTGTTTCTAACGATTCTCTCGAAACCTCCGGATTGAATACGACCTGAACAATACCAGAGCGGTCACGCAGATCGATGAATATCAAACCACCGAGGTCTCTGCGCTTTTGCACCCAACCTTTTAATACAACTTGGTTTCCAATATGCTCTTCCCGTAAAAGACCGCCGTGATGTCTCTCCATTTTATTTTCCTCCTAGTTCCTTCTTTAGGTAACTGACCAGTTCATCAAGTGATACTTCTATTTGTTCACCAGTGGTCATTTTTTTTACATTAGCTTTATTTTCAGCCAATTCCTGTTCACCCAGCACTATTACATATTTTGCTTTTAGACGGTCCGCCGATTTAAATTGAGCTTTCAGCTTTCGGTCTAAATAATCCTTATCCACTTGGATGCCATTTTTTCTTAGCAGGTACGCCAATCGTACTGTTTCTGTTTTTGCTTCGTCCCCCATCGCTACAAAATAACAATCCAGGGTGTCATCGATTGGAAGCTGAATACCTTCCGCCTCCAGGGCCATTAATAGGCGTTCAATACTCATGGCGAACCCGATGCCAGGCGTTTCTGGCCCACCCATTTCCTCGACAAGACCATTGTACCTTCCACCGCCGCTCAATGTGGTGATGGCTCCAAACCCTTCAGCATCACTCATGATCTCAAATGCCGTGTGGTTGTAATAGTCAAGACCGCGCACAAGGTTTTTATCAACCACATAATCAATTCCCATCGTGTCCAGATAGACTTTCACTTTATTAAAATAATTTCGGGAATAATCGTTCAAATAGTCAAGAACTGATGGTGCAGATTCCATTGCCGGGTGATCCCTGTCTTTCTTGCAGTCAAGAACACGAAGTGGATTTTTATCGAGACGGGTTTGGCAGTCTTGACAAAGTTCTGTCCGATATGGTGCAAAGTGGGCAATCAGTGCCTCCCTGTGTTGCTGCCTGCTTTCATTATCTCCAAGACTGTTGATTACAAGCTTAAGCGACTTTAACCCAAGTTCCTGATAACTGTTCAATGCTAATGCAAGTACTTCAGCATCAATAGCGGGGTCAGCACTGCCGAGTGCCTCAATCCCAAACTGGTAAAATTGCCGCATTCTGCCTTGCTGCGGACGTTCATAGCGGAACATTGGTCCGATATAGAAATATTTCGTGGGCTGGGAAGGCTGCCCGAATACCTTATTTTGGACAAACGACCTGACAACAGAGGCTGTTCCCTCTGGCCGGAGTGTCAGACTCCTGTCGCCACGATCGGTAAATGTGTACATTTCCTTTTGGACTATATCTGTGGTATCCCCTACACTTCGCTGGAACAACTCCGTCTGCTCAAAGATAGGTGTGCGGATTTCTTTATAGTTATATCTCTTGCAAAGTTCCATTAAGGTACTTTCAACATATTGCCATTGCTCTGAATTTCCTGGAAGAATATCCTGCGTGCCTCTTGGGCCTTTTATGTTCATGATCAACTTCCTCCTCTGTATTTTTGGAAGGGATTGGCAGTTACATACAAAAAACTCCCGTCCCTTATGTATAAGGGACGGGAGTTACCCGCGTTGCCACCCTGGTTGAAACAGGCTTTCACCGTGTTTCCGCTCCATACAGTTAACGCCTGCATACGTCTGTACCTACTAGGTTGTTCGATACAGAACCTAAAGAATGTCTTTCATCAGGGCACATGGAGAAATGCTTTCAGCCTAGTGGCATTTCTTCTCTGTCCATATGGGAATCTGACTACTTTTTCCCTCATCGGTTTTTACGACTCTTTTTTGAATTGATTATTATCATATGACGCGAAGAAGGCAAAGTCAAGTGTCTGATTTCATTTATAGTACTTTTGCAAGAAAAAAAGTGATCAAAAAAAGGTATTTCTTATATTTTGTCGAAATGGTAAAATTAAGCACGAATAACGAACAAAAAGGAGGCAGGGATAATTGGTCTTAAGGCTGCATCAGTTACTTGGCATCCTTTTTCTGACAATCCTTGGTGTAACTGCATTCACCACTTCCGCATACGCGGACGACGCAATTGTGAACGTAGACACCCTCAATGTCAGAGAAGGTCCGGGAACACACTATGACCGGATTGGTCAAGTACATAGGAGTGAATCCTATCATATCGTTGACGAAAAACAGAATTGGGTGAAAATCCAGTGGAACACCCGCACCGCCTGGGTAGCAAAATGGCTGGTACAGGTTAAACAGTCAGAGATGATTAAATCCGACTACAACTACCTAAGAATTCGTACCGAGCCAAATACAAACTCAAAAATCCTTTCACATCTGATGAAAGGGGATCAGGCCAAAGTCGTTTCCCAGAAAGGGGATTGGCTCAAAATCAACAGGAACGGACTCAATGGGTGGGTTCATGGTGATTACACAAGTACGATCTCTCAAAACACCAGTGAACAATCACAACCAACACACGCAAGCTATAGTGGGACCGTGATTGTGGATGTACCAGTGCTAAATGTAAGAAACAGTGGTTCACTAAGTGGAAAAGTAATCGACCAGGTACATAGTGGAGATGAACTTAGATACTTAGAAAAACAAAACGACTGGTACCAGGTCAAGTTATCAGATGGTGATACCGGCTGGATTGCAGGCTGGTTAACGAAGAAAGCTGACAGCCAGACAGGAAGCACCAGTCAATATGTTGTTTTGAACTATGATGGGACAAACCTGAGAAGCGGTCCATCGACCAGCTATTCTATTTTAGACAGGGCTCATAAAGGTGATAGATTCAGAGTTTTAGCTAAAGAAGGCAGCTGGTATAAAATCCAAAATGGATCTGATACCGCTTATGTCGCGGGATGGATTGTCACACCAAGCAATGGGTCTTCTACTCCTGCAAAAGGAAAACTTTCTAACAAGATAATAATACTTGATGCCGGGCATGGCGGAAGAGACAGCGGTGCTATAGGCGCAAGAGGTTCTTATGAGAAACACATTACCCTGGATACCGCGTTTCGCGTGAAAGCGTATCTGAAGGCTGCAGGGGCAAAAGTTATTATGACGCGAAGTAATGATACATACGTTTCATTATTTGGCAGAACTTCCTTGTCAAACAGTTCTAATGCTGATGTATTTATCAGTTTACACTATAATAGCTTCCCGCCCTCCCCAAGTGCAAGAGGACTTAATACATTTTATGCCGAAAGCGGGGACAGGAGTCTGGCAGCGAATCTACAGCGGGGTCTTGTACGAGCTACCGGTTTAAGAGACCGCGGTGCAAAGCAAAGCGACTACCATGTTATCCGCAATAATAACAAGCCGGCTGTACTGCTTGAACTGGGATTCCTTTCAAATACGAAAGAAGAACAACTGGTCAAGACATCTTCCTATCAGAATCAAGTTGCAGAAGGCATTGTAAACGGACTTAATAATTATTTTAAGTAACTAGTCATCATACAATCATGGAGTACTTATAAAAGGGACTGTCTCAAAAGTCTATAATAGACTCCCTTGAGGCGTCCTTTTTTTCGATGAAAAAAGTTGTTTGGGTTAATGGTTGGGTAAATACACAATTATGGTAAATGATATTTCACCTTGTGCCCCTTGTCTATGACGTGCCAAATAAAAAAATCCAGCGGAGATTATGTTCTTCTCCACTGGATTTTTTATTTGAAATAATATTTAGAGCTATCTTTCCTTACTATCTAAAATCAAGGTCACAGGGCCTACATTGTTCAGCTTTACGTCCATCATTTCACCAAATGCACCCTCAGCAAGAATAACGCCTTCATCCTCAACTAAACGGTTAAAAGTTTCATAAAGCTCTTTGGCTTTATCTGGTTTGGCTGCTGCCATAAAATTCGGCCTGCGTCCTTTCCTGGTATCCCCATATAAAGTAAACTGAGATATACTCAGCAGTTTACCTTTGGTGTCTTTCAAACTGAGGTTCATTTTCCCTGCTTCATCTTCAAAAATACGCAGGTTCAAAATCTTGTTGACAAGATACTTTGCATCCTCTGCCGTATCTTCATGAGTGACGCCTAATAAGACAACAATCCCAAAATCGATTTCCCCAGTTGTTCGGCCTTCCACGGTTACGGAAGCATTTTCTGCACGTTGTATGACTGCTTTCATAAACAAGAACTCCTTACTGCATCATTCTTCTTACGGTATATACTTCTGGTATCTGCTTTATTCTATCTACTATTTTCCTCAAATGATTGATATTTTGAATCAAAATCGTAATGTTGATTGTAGCCATCTTATTTCGATCCGACTTCCCTGAAACAGCAGTAATATTCGTTTTTGTTTCATTTACTGCCTGAAGGACTTCATTCAATAACCCACGTCTGTCATAACCAGATATTTCTAAATCAACATGGTATTGTTTGGAATCAGTCCCCATGCCTTCCCATTCGACGGGAAGAAGCCTTGTTTCAGCCTCTTCTGTCTGTACATTAGGGCAGTCCGTACGATGAACAGACACCCCTCTGCCTTTCGTGATATACCCGATGATATCGTCACCTGGTACGGGATTACAACACTTGGAGAGCCTTACAAGGAGGTTGTCAACTCCTTTGACTTTCACGCCTGAATCTCTTCTGCCTGAAGGCTTGGATTTGACTTCTGTATTCACTTCTTCCAAGGTTTCTTGAAGATTTTGTTCTTTTTCTTTTTGCTTGCGTATTTTTTCTGTCAGTCTTGTAGCAATTTGTGCTGCCGTAATTCCTTGATAACCAACAGCAGCAAACATATCTTCTTCCGTACTGAAATTGAATTTTTCCGATACTCGGTCGAGATTTTCTGCTGTGAGAACTTCCTTAGGTGGAAGGTCCATCGCCTTGATTTCTTTTTCGACCAGCTCTTTGCCTTTTAATATATTTTCTTCTCTGCGCTGCTTTTTGAAAAATTGTTTGATTTTATTTTTCGCCTGAGAAGTTTGTGCAAGCTTGATCCAATCCTTGGAAGGCCCATAAGAATGCTTGGAGGTCATCATCTCAACAATATCTCCAGTTTTAAGCTTGTAATCAAGCGGCTCCATCTTGCCATTAACTTTCGCGCCAATAGTATGGTTGCCAACTTCCGTATGGATTCGATAGGCAAAGTCAACAGGAACAGAGCCTGATGGAAGCTCGATAACGTCACCTTTTGGGGTGAATACATATACCATATCCGAAAATAGGTCGACCTTAAGAGATTCCATGAATTCTTCAGCATCATGTGTCTCATTCTGCCATTCCAGTATCTCCCTGAACCACGTCAGTTTTTCCTCAAAGGACTGTTTGGTCGGATTCACTTGTCCGCCTTCTTTATAAGCCCAATGGGCTGCGATACCGTATTCAGCTATTTCATGCATTTCGTGCGTTCTTATCTGTACCTCCAAAGGGTCACCCTTGGGCCCGATAACAGTAGTGTGGAGTGACTGATACAGATTTGGTTTTGGCATGGCAATATAATCCTTGAACCTTCCAGGCATCGGTTTCCAACAGGTATGGATGATGCCGAGTACTGCATAACAATCCTTTATGTTATTGACGGTAACCCGTACCGCCAGTAAATCATAAATTTCATTGAACTGCTTGTTCTGAAGGACCATTTTGCGATAGATACTGTAGAGGTGCTTGGGCCGGCCGGATATTTCCGCATCTATATTGACTTCATCTAGCCTTTCCTCAATTTCTTTCATTACGTCTTCGATATAATACTCCCGCTCATTCCGCTTTTGTTTCATCAAATGGACTATGCGGTAATACTGCTGAGGGTTTAAATAACGAAGGGCAGTATCTTCCAACTCCCATTTAATTGTTGAAATACCTAAGCGGTGCGCTAAAGGTGCAAATATTTCAAGGGTTTCATTCGAAATCCGTCTCTGTTTCTCCGGCGGGAGATGTTTCAATGTACGCATATTATGAAGGCGGTCCGCAAGTTTGATAAGAATAACGCGGATATCTTTAGCCATAGCTACAAACATTTTTCTATGATTTTCTGCCTGCTGGGCTTCCTTCGATTTGTACTTGATTTTTCCTAGCTTGGTGACACCGTCGACAAGCATAGCTACTTCCTTGTTAAAGGCTTGTTCGATCGCTTCTATGGAGAAATCTGTATCTTCTACCACATCATGAAGAAAACCACCAGCGATAGTTTCCGGGTCCATTTCCAGGTTGACTAGTATGCCCGCCACCTGAATCGGGTGGATGATGTATGGTTCTCCTGATTTTCGATATTGATCTTTATGAGCGTTTTCGGCAAATTCGTAAGCATGACGAATAAAGTCAGTATCTTCCTGGCTTAAATACTGACTTGCACCGTTTATCACTTCTTCTGCGCTCAGAATTTTGTCTTTCGACATCTAATCACCCTGGTTTCTTTCCTCATGTACCTTTATCTATTGAGGTAGTTGTTTTTCATTATCAAAAAAAGATCGGAAAATGTAAAGGGAAACATGCTGCTTTCCAATACCTGCCGTACTCTTCAAAAAGTGTAAACAAGGAGTACCCATATTTCAGGGCACTCCCCTTTATTAGTATTGCATCAATGTCAGGACATCGTGCCCTTTCAATTTATCTCTGCCATGGAGGTAAGTCAGTTCAATCAAAAATGCACATCCGGCCACAATACCTCCAAGCTCTTCCACAAGCTTGATGGTTGCTTCGATCGTACCGCCTGTCGCTAATAGGTCATCCGTAATTAAAACACGCTGTCCTGGTTTGATGGCATCTTTATGAATGGTAAGAACATCTTTGCCATATTCCAGACCGTAATCGACTTTAATCGTTTCCCGTGGCAGTTTTCCTTCTTTCCGAACGGGGGCGAAGCCTGCTTCAAGTGCGTAGGAGACAGGACATCCAACTATAAATCCTCGTGCTTCTGGGCCGACAATCAAGTCAATATCCCGGGACTTGGCGTATTCCACAATTTCATCGACAGCAGCTTTAAATGCTTTGCCATTATCCATTAGTGGAGTGATATCCTTAAATTTGACCCCTTTTTTCGGCCAATCTTCAACAATAGCAATATGTTCTTTAAAATCCATGTGTAACTTCCTCCTTAACAGCCTGATCCTTTTCCCCGAGATACTGGTCAAACCAGGCTCTCAGCTCCCGATAATTCGAATAATAGAGCTGTTTCTCTACCTGTAATTGATGTATTTTCTTTTGATACGTTTCCGATTCACTCAAATCCTTCTTGGATGGAGAAGGATGAAGCGAAATTAGTCCATTTTCTATTTTAACAAACTCTAAGTCAAAAAACACCTGGGATATAAAAACAATAGTAGCTTTGTCCCAGCCTTTATAGGAACCTATTTTTCTGGCATCCTTGTTTAAATCAAGTGATTTTTGTTTCAGTAATAAGGCATAGAACCATTTAAAATCATCTCTGGATGGTAATTTATTGAGAAAAGCACCATCTGATACCCGGTAGCACGCATACACTTTCTCTGGTATGGTCTTTTTAATTATAGCTGCTAAATCTTCCAAACTGGCAGGGAGGTCAAGCAGGACAAGCCCCTTTATATGTGCTGGGTCATAAAGATTAAGCTGTTCTGGACCTACTGCAGGAATATCAGCCACACTTTTTGTTTCTCCATTGAAGGAAATAGCGAGATGACTGGAAGTATCGGCAAGGGAAAGTTTCTTTTCGACGTAGCGGGAGCCACGATAATCGAACAGCTGCCATTCAGAAACGCGGATATCTTTAATCATCAGCTGGATCTTCTTTCTTCCATTCCATTCGTTGATACCAAGTTCTCCAATTGCCTCCAGATTTGCATGGGGAGAGATTTCACCGAACAGTTCCCCCATCCCGAAAGCTATACCATCGAGCATAGTACCCTCTTTTGAAAACTGTAATTTCAAATGGTTCTGTTTACTGCCAATCTGCCTGATTTCTTTAGGCGGGTGGACTATATGGAATATCGGTTTTGGGTTGCCCATACCAAATGGACTCAGTTTGTCAATTTCCTCGATTTGTTTTAAGTCTAACTCAGCGATATTAATAGTTTCTTCCACTTCCATCGCTTGAGCAAAATCTTCAGGTGACAAATGTTCATCAGCCATCTGGTTCAATTCTCTTCGGAGCTCATTTATATTTTCTATAGGGAGCGTCATACCAGCAGCCTGTGCATGGCCTCCAAAATGTTTAAACAAATGTTTTACTTTCATGCAATTTACAAATAAATCGAATGCCTCAATACTCCGTGCTGAACCTTTTGCTTCCTGTGTTTCTTCGTCGAAGCTCAGCACTATTGCCGGACGATCGAAACGGCCGACAAGACGTGAGGCTACAATTCCTAATACACCGGGATTCCAACCAGCTTTACCGATGACAATTACGGATTCATTGTTCCCGGTAGCATCTTCCTCTAACATTCTTTCAGCTTCTTCAGCAATTTCTGCGACTATTTTTTGGCGTTCTTTATTCAGCTTGTCTATAAAATCCGCCAGTTCTTCTGCCCTTGATGGATCTTTTGTCAATAATAGCTCAACTGCCGGAGATGCATCCTGAAGTCGCCCAACTGCATTTATCCTTGGTCCGATCATGAAGCCAATGGATTCTTCATTCATTTCCCCTTCAATCCCGCATATTCTTCGCAAGGCCTTGATGCCTGGACGAGATGAATTAGATATCGCCTTTAGACCATAGTAAGCCAGAACCCGGTTTTCATCCCGAAGCGGTACGAGGTCAGCAATCGTACCAATGACGACTAAATCTAACAGCTCTTCAGGAAGCCTTCCGAAAAGAGCTTCGGCGAACTTGAAGGCGACTCCAACACCAGCCAGTTCCTGAAAAGGATAATCTGTGGAAGCTTTCGGATGGACGATTGCATAAGCATCTGGAAGCTTTTCCTGTACCTCATGGTGATCGGTGATAATCAAGTCCATCCCGAGTTCTTTAGCAATATCCGCTTCTTCAATTGCTGCAATTCCAGTATCCACAGTTATGATGATATCCACACCATTTTCTTTGGCATCCCTGAATGCTGCTTCATTAGGGCCGTAGCCTTCTGTAAAACGGTTCGGTATGTAATAATCGCATTTGGCTCCAGCTTCTCGCAAAGTCTCTACCATAACAGTAGTGGCGCTCACACCATCGGCATCATAATCCCCAAAAACAAGGATTTCCTCTTCGCGCTGAATGGCGGTTCTCACTCTTTCTATCGCTTTATCCATCCCATCCATCAGAAATGGGTCATGTAATTGTTCAAGTGAGGGAGACAGAAAACGGCCGACACTTTCAGGATCCGTCAGGTCCCTTTGCCACAATAATCTTTTTGTTAATGATGAAAGCGAAAGGTCTGATAAAAAACCCGCTTCTTTATGCGTCTCATTATATGTAAATTTCCATTTCATTTTACTTTTTAACATACGTTCACCCCTGACCCACTCATTATACTAGAGCGAATCAGGGGTAGCAAATTAGACTAATCTATTAATTATGGCTGTCTGGAAAAATCCTCTGAATCGCCCGCATGGCCCTTAGTACCTTCAGAGTAATCGTTACTCTCTTCAATAGCTGTCTTATCAGCCTTTTTGGAATTTTTCAAATGTCTCACTTCTTTTTTTAAACGAAATACTCGCACTGACCCTGCCGCAGCCGTTACTATCCCGCCCATCAGGACAGAGGCTAAAATGATGATTATTAACGGTGCCTCACCTGTTCCGAATAGGTAATTGACCTCCACGGGGTCAACATTGATTACCGCAAATATAGCAATCAATAATGCAAATAATAGAGCCAAAATCCAATAAGATTGCGCTTTCATCCCTCTCCCTCCTTTCCAAAACGGCAATTTAAACAGTTTTCCTTTACTATAGATAATACCCGGGCGTCCATCATTTTAACCAAAGCTCTGTTTAATTATGGATGTAACCCTGCAGTTCTCCGCTATATAGAGTGGATTAGTACATAAGAAGGGTCTGGGAGAATGCTTGATAAAATATAAAATAATCCGAACAATTTCCTTGAAATATGTTCGGATTATATGGGTGTGAGACCACCGCTCCGTCCAAATACTTCGCTTTTCGCGGGCACGGCCTCAGCTCAATTGGTCAAGAAGATCACTTGACCAATTGGATCTTCGACTCGCGCTGTTCCCGCAGGGGGTCTGCGTATTTGGATTACGCTAATGCTCTGCGTAAATACGATTTAATTTTAATCGTTCGTTTCTGATATCGTTGTTTTACTTATGTCCCGTATCCCAAGAGCGACGGTATTATACTTGAGGGCCGCCAGTATTTTTCTTTTTCTCGAAGCTTATAGGGTTGTTTTTAATATTTCTTCCACGCCATACCAGCCACAATTGGGAGGCGATAAACAAGGAAGAATAGGTACCTGCGAGTAATCCTACGACAAGTGCAAAGGAAAAGTTCGTTATGGAGGTAGCACCGAAGGACAACAGCATCACTGCCGCAAATACAACGGTCAGTACTGTATTGATACTTCTTCCAAGTGTCTCCATCAAACTCTTATTAACTATTTCAGCAAGTTCACTGAACGATTTTACTTTCTTTCTGCGTTGAATGTTTTCCCTTATCCTGTCAAAAGTAACAATCGTATCATTTACGGAGTAACCGACGATTGTCAGGATAGCAGCAATAATCGTAATGTCGAATTCCAGCTGAGTGATACTGAACAACACCAGCATTAAGAAGGCATCGTGCAATAGTGCAATGATTGCCGTTATAGCGAAAAAGAATTCGAAACGGATGGTGACATAGATTATGATACCGATAGAAGCATATAGGATAGATAAGGCTGCATTCTTAGCCAACTCCTGCCCCACTATCGGAGATACTGTGCTGACATTCGGTTCGCTTCCGAACTTATCATTGTAGTAAGTCTTCACTTTATTGATTTCATCCTGATTTAGTACACGTTCAAACCTCAAAACAGCAATATCATTCTCATCGCCAGAGATGACAACTTGTTTCGGAGTGATATTGAACTGTTCTTCAAATGTTTCCTCTACCTGTTCCGCATTCACTTCCCCATCTGTCATGATGGATACCCGTGAACCACTCGTAAAGTCAATGCCTAAATTCAAACGCATGGTTGAAAGGGCTATGACACCTGCCACTGCAATAATAATGGAGATAGTGAAAAATCTCTTCCTGACGGAAACAAAATCAAATTTGCGCCCAAGAAACTTGGCATCGTATTCCTCTCCATCTGCTATATCCTTAATATCTTTAGACTTCACACCAAACCAAGCCGGCCGTTTACTCAGGAATCTGCTTTTTACCCACAAACCTAAGAAGAACCTGGTTCCATAAACGGAGGTAATAAAACTCACCAGAATGCTCACGATCAACATTGTTGCAAATCCTTTTACGGAGCTTGTACCAAACATGAATAATACAACTGCCGCAATTAAGGTAGTTATATTCGCATCAAATATTGTGGAGAGGGAGCGGCTGTTCCCTGCTTTGAAAGCAGCCATAACCGACTTTCCGGACTTGATCTCTTCCTGAATCCGTTCATAGGTAATGATATTGGCATCAACTGCCATACCTACACCCAGAATCAAGGCGGCAATACCCGGCAAGGTCAATACACCATTCATCCATTCGAAAACAAGCAGAATCATATAAATATAAACACTTAGTGTCACCGTCGCAATAACACCCGGGAAACGGTAATAAAGCATCATATAAATGAAAATCAATGCTATACCGATGACCCCTGCAATTATTGTTTTCGTCATCGCTTGTTCGCCAAACTGGGCACCTACAGATGTGGAGTACATCTCCTCCAGGTCAACCGGCAATGATCCGGCATTCAAAATATCCGCCAGGCGCTGGGCAGACTCAGGGGTGAAATCTCCTGTAATCATAATTTGCTTACTGCGGATCGGACCATCGCTAAAGCCGGGTGCCGATATGTATTTGGGATCTTTTTTTCCATATTCTTCAGCAAAAGAAGTCTCTTCATCATAATCCATCCAAATTACCATGAGGTCATCTGGATAAGGAGTGGAAGAATCCTGTGGCATATTGCTGATTTTTTTTGATACCTGATAAAACTTATCTGGATCCTTCACTTCCAAAGTGACTACTGGAGCATTCGTTTGGGAGTAGGACTGTGCAGCACTTCCTTCAACCAGGTCAGAACCATCCATATACTTTTTTCCAGTAACATCACGGAATGAAAGCTGGGCGGTTGTTGACAGTAATTCTCTTGCTTCCGCCTGGTCTTCTACTCCGGCAAGCTGAACACGAATCCGGTTCGGCTCTTCGATACTGATGTTTGTCTCACTGATACCAAGAACGTTGACACGCTCTTGCAAGGAACGGACGGTTGATTCCAGAACCTGACGATTCACTTCCTGCCCTTCATCCAGTGGCTCAACTTCATATAAAATTTCAAACCCGCCCTGCAAATCCAGGCCAAGCTTTATATCCTTCGTTATCCCTGTGATCGTACCGCCAATTGTTCCTGCCAAGATTAATACTACAAGAAAAAAGGCTACGATACGGCCTCTTTTTACCATACCACATTGCTCCCCCTTTATTGACTCGCAAAGATGCAGCTTCCTGTAAGATGTAATATGCCTAATGACATAAAGAGGGTACAAGGTCCTGCCTGGCATGTTGGCTTCTTTGATGTCAGGCCCTGCCTCGTACCGCTGCATACGCTCTATTTTCACATTTTACCAATAGCATTATTATAGAAATCTTTCATAGTGAGTGTCAAACTTTCCTATATTTATTCTTTCCTGCTGTCTTTTCCATTGTCAGGCTGGAGTGCTGCAATCGATGCCATTAAATCATCTTCCTGATGGGCCTGTACAGTCAAGTAGCTTATGTAAATGGAAGTGTTCAAGTGCAAAATATCTTGGACTACTTCATGTAAGTTTTTTGCCGGATCTCCTTTCCACACCTTCTTCTTCATGCATTGCCAAACATCTTCACTTTCAGCTTTGGAATAGCCCATATGCTGGAATTCCTCCACCTTACTTTGAATTACAGGACTGACTTGTTTTTTCCAGAAACTCACCGGCTTTCTAGTTTCCATGCGCTTCCTCCTTACGATCGGGCAACCCCTGTCTTAAATGCCTGTCATGCTTGGCCACCTCTTTCGCATATACATTCATTGTATATGAATTTTATCACTTTGAGAAGGCAGGTCGTTAGCCATGACCAAGCAAACATTTCTTCAGGGGACGCTGATATTAATAGCAGCCGGAATGATCACACGACTTTTAGGGTTCGTGAACCGTATTGTTCTTGCACGTGTGATGGGAGAAGAGGGTGTTGGATTGTACATGATGGCTGTCCCGACCTTGATATTGGCTATCACATTGACCCAATTCGGACTGCCTGTCGCGATTTCCAAACGTGTAGCAGAAGCAGATGCAGAAGGAGATGTACAAAAAATAAAGCGTATCCTGGTGGTATCCTTGGCCATTACCGGGATTCTGAGTATCTTTTTTACAAGCCTGATGTTCTTGTTTGCCCCTTGGGTTGCAGGTCATCTCCTTACAGATTCAAGGACATTGGTGCCGTTGCTTATCATCGCGCCTATTGTACCGATTATAGCGATTTCCTCCGTCCTTCGCGGATACTTCCAGGGCAGACAGAACATGAAACCACAGGCGTTTTCTATGGTCATTGAACAGATCGTCCGTATACTCTCTGTAGCCTTTTTGACTAAATTGATGCTTCCTTATGGACTTGAATACGCCGCTGCAGGGGCAATGGTTTCCGTTATTCTTGGTGAACTTGCTTCCTTGCTGTTTATGCTTCACATGTTTTCTTTGAAAAAAAGATTCAAAATGCGCAGAAAGTTTATGAACTACCTCCAATCTGGAAAACAAACATTGAATGAATTGTTATCCATAGCTATTCCAACCACGGGAAGCCGTCTGATTGGGTCTGTTTCTTTGTTCCTGGAACCGATATTGGTAGCTCAAAGCCTTGCGCTTGCTGGTATTACTACGGTAATTGCCACAAAACAATATGGAGAGCTGGCAGGCTATATTCTCCCACTGCTTGTCATGCCTTCTTTCATAACCCATTCTTTATCAGTCGCTTTAGTTCCTTCCATCAGTGAGGCAAGTGCGAAAAATCAGATGCAGCTTATCCATTATCGTATCCACCAGTCCATCAGACTATCTTTTGCCTCCGGTGGTCTTGCTACAATCTTACTGACCAGTTTCGCCCCTACGATACTCCAATGGATGTATGGAACTAACAATGCAGCTTATATGCTCGCGCTGATGGCACCATTCTTTTTATTGCTATATATTCAGTCCCCTTTGCAGGCAGCTTTGCAGGCACTGGATTTAGCTAAAGCTGCAATGTGGAACAGCTTGATAGGAGCTGTTGTAAAGTTCACGGTATTAGTCGGCCTTGCCTCACAGGCATCCTTTGGAATAAGAGGTGTAGCGATAGCAATTGTTGTAGGAGTACTAGTGGTCACTTTCCTTCATTTAGCAGCATTGATGCAGGCAATTAAATTCAGGATACCTTTCGGAGATTTGACTAAAATGGCTTTACTGATCGGACTGACGTGGTGGGTCGGAACGAAAATGAAAGAAGTATTCCATTATAACATGTCCGAGCATTCTCTCTTTCTACTGATCGGCGTGATTTTATCCATTCTATATATTGTTTTGTTATTTATTTTAAAATTCATTACAAAAGAAGAATTAAAACAAGTACCTTTCTTCAAAAAGTTAATTAAATGAATATACCAAAGACAATAGAGGGTGTTCTGAAGTAGGTTTAACGCTTCAGAACACCCTCTGTTATTCTGTGTATTCATCTTTCTGGTCAAAAAACAAAACTCCATTTTCATCAATGGAACAGAATGAAATTTCCTCTTCTGTATTATAGCCTTGCTTTTTAAGCTCGTTAAGCAGCCAGCTTTTATTCTTTTTCACTTTCTTTAAAGAGTCGTACTGGATCAGACCGTCTGCAATCAAGGGTATGGAATAACCGGTCGTATGCTCTGAATTATTCTCATCCCTTTCCAGGACAGACAGCTTCCCAGTAGGTTCGAGAATAGCATACTCCACATCCTGGATGCTGTATATATCTTTTTCTCTGAGCTGGAGCATCAGATCATTGAAGTTATAGCGCTGCTTTTTCATTTCATATTCATCTACTTTTCCGTGTTTGATAATAAATTTTGGTCTGCCATCGAACCATTCCCGAAATCTTTGACTTTTCAAGGACATGAAAGCTGTGACTCTCTGAATCAGTAAAAGTACCGCCATCGGTAATATCGCATGAAAGATGGATTTATCAGGCTCCTCTATAGAAAAAACTGCAATCTCTGCGAGCATGACAAATACCACGAGATCCAGTACGCTCAGCTCACCAATCTCCCTTTTCCCCATCAGACGAAGAATCAATAATATGAGAATATATGTTAATAATGTGCGAATTAAAATTGTGCTTATATCAAAGCCCACGCGCTGTCATCCCCCGGTTGTTTTGTATGCTATACAACCGTTAAGATATCCCAAAATCTGTATTTTATCCGCCTTTAGCATGAAGGTTCTATACTTATGATAAAAAGGCGACAAGGTAGCGGAAATAGATGTAAATTGTGGCGATAAGCAATGAAAAGAACAGAACAGGAATCCCGTAAATTAAAAAATGAAAGAAAGAAATCTCTTCCTTTTCACGGGCAGCCAAACCTGCAACCACAACATTTGCAGAGGCACCTAATAAAGTACCGTTCCCCCCAAGGCATGCCCCCAAGGCAAGGGACCACCATACGGGATCAAGGTTCATCATACCGTATCCCTTTAATTCTTCGATGACTGGAATCATTGCAGCAACAAATGGGATATTGTCTATGATTCCGGATAACAGGCCGGCACTCCATAAGACTAGCAATGATGTAACAGGAAGATCTCCTCCAGATACCCACATTAACCCCCGGGCAACTTCATCAATGATTCCCACCTGCTCAAGGCCTCCCACCAGCATGAACAGCCCGATAAAGAAAAAGAGGGTTATCCACTCTACCTCCTGGAAAACCTTTTCACTGGCCACCTCATTATCTGTTAAAAGCAGCAGGAGGACAGCAGCACACACAGCTATAGTCGTCAGTTCCACATGGATGAATGGGTGCATTAAAAAACCTGCCATGGTTAACCCCAATACGGAAACAGATTGATAGAGCATAGGAGTCCTCTTCAAATATTCCGAAGCCCTTAAATCCATCAGAAGCTTCACCTTTTCAGGCTGGTATACTAGCTTTTTTCTAAACAACACAATAAGTCCCAGAAGGGTAAACCCAAAAATGACCACTACGACTGGCGCAAGATGAACAATAAATGATACAAACGTGAAATGAGAAACCGCCTGGCCGATCATGATGTTAGGGGGATCCCCTATCAATGTTGCTGTTCCACCAATATTAGCACTGAAAATGGTAGTAATCAGATAAGGAAAAGCAGGTAATTGTAGTTGTTTAGTCAACGTTAGAAGAATTGGCACGAATAAGAGGACTGTTGTTACATTATCCAACAATGCAGATCCGAATGCAGTAAGTACTGCTGTTCCAGCCAATAATGGAACCGGTCTCCCTTTTACAAGCTGTGCAAACCGAATTGCTATATATTCAAAGATTCCCGTTTTTCTCGTAATAGCCACCAGGACCATCATGGCAAACAGTAATGCGATTGTATTCCAGTCGATGTAGTGGGTGAACGCATCCTCCCATTCATAGACATTGGTCAATAAAAGTAAGACCCCACCTGATATTGCTACGAGAGCGCGGTTTATTTTTTCTGACATAATCAGCCCGTAACTGATTACAAAAATAAGTAAAGCGATACCCGTAATCATAAACCTGTCCCCATTTCAGCCTTTTCTAACATATCTATTCAATGGAGAATAAAATTATATGCTTCTATATGGATCGTTTTCTACATATATTGTATGGACAAAATAGACAAGGAGGGGCGTCATGAACAAAGACATATGGAAAGCGCTTGGATATGGGCTGGCAATCATTCTCATCCTTATGCTGTCCAGCAGTTTCGTATTAGCCTTGCTGCTTCGGTTTACGGCAATCGATGCGAATTTACTTAATTGGATGTCATTAATCCTTGCTTTGCTGATTTTGTTTACCGGTGGAGCTACAGCTGGACACAGAGGGCAGGAGAAAGGCTGGATGTACGGACTAATGACTGGTGGTGCATTCTTGGTGTTTATTGTGCTGTATCAATATCTAGGTCTTGATAAAACGGTATCACTTGGACAGCTGCCTTACCTCACTGGTATGGTTGCTGCTGCGTTGATCGGTGGTATGCTTGGTGTTAATATCAGAAGCACGTCAACGTCAGGCACGAAAAAATGACTCCAGCGTAATGCTGGAGTCATTTCTTTTAGTCCTGATTAAGTACCTCACGAACTGCGCTGCGATCGAAGGTCAGTTTAGTGCCATTTTCTACTGTGATTACGATAGTTCCTTCATCAATGGCATGGATGATGCCATGCAACCCCCCGATTGTAATGATTCTATTTCCTTTTTGAAGATCCGCTTGCATTTGCTGTATCTTTTTTTGTTTCTTTTGTTGTGGGCGAATCAACAAGAAATAGAAAATGACGAACATCAGGATAATTGGTAACAACCCGAGTAATCCATCCATTTTCATTCCCCCTCTCTAA
Source organism: Thalassobacillus pellis (assembly GCF_016908295.1). Classification (GTDB taxonomy): domain Bacteria; phylum Bacillota; class Bacilli; order Bacillales; family Halobacillaceae; genus Thalassobacillus; species Thalassobacillus pellis. The sequence goes on along the minus strand of NZ_JAFBDO010000007.1, from coordinate 51,883 downwards.
AAGTTCTTTGCATTTGGTTTATTGAAACCATATTGTTCAAAAAATTCTTCCCGGAAATCGCCGAGACGATCTTCTCGTATGGCTTCACGCACATGCTCCATCAATTTTAACAGAAAATAAAGGTTATGGTAAGTAGTTAATCTGAAACCAAAGGTCTCGTTGTTTTTCACAAGATGCCGGATGTAGGCACGTGAATAATTCCGGCAAGTGTGGCAGTCACAATGCTCATCAATCGGCCGGAAATCCCTGGAAAACTTAGCGTTCCTTACAACTAACCTTCCAACCGATGTCATGCATGTACCATTTCGCGCTATTCTGGTCGGCAGCACACAATCAAACATATCGATACCCCTGACGGCACCATCAATTAATGAGTCAGGTGAGCCGACGCCCATCAAATAACGTGGCTTGTTTTCAGGGAGAAGCGGTGAAGTGAATTCAAGTACACGATTCATGACATCCTTTGGTTCTCCAACAGATAAACCGCCGATGGCATACCCTGGAAAGTCCAAGGAAGTCAAATCCCGGGCACTTTGCCTTCTTAATTCTTCATACTCACCGCCCTGTACAATACCAAACAGACCTTGAGAATCAGGCTTCTGATGAGCCTCCAGGCAACGTTCCGCCCATCTGCTTGTCCGCTCTACCGACTTTTTCATATAGTCAAATTCGGCAGGATAAGGAGGGCACTCATCGAAAGCCATCATTATATCGGAACCAAGAGAGTTTTGGATCTGCATGGCTTTTTCAGGTGATAAAAACAGCTTTTCCCCGCTGATATGATTACGGAAATGGACACCCTCTTCTTTTATTTCACGTAAATCGCTAAGGCTGAATACCTGGAACCCGCCGGAATCCGTAAGTATCGCACCGTCCCAGTTCATGAATTTGTGGAGGCCGCCTGCTTCTTCAATGATATCTTCTCCAGGGCGAAGCCAGAGATGATAGGTGTTGGAGAGAATGATATTCGCCCCCATCTGTTCTAACTCTTCCGGGCTCATCGTCTTAACAGTCGCCAATGTCCCAACCGGCATGAACGTCGGTGTATCAAATGACCCGTGCGGAGTATGTACCTTTCCCAGGCGAGCTCCTGTCTGCCTGCACGTTTTAATAAATTCATAAGTAATTGCCATACTAGTTAAATCCTCTCTTTCACTTGATGAACATGGCATCCCCGAAACTGAAGAAGCGATACCGCTCCTGTACAGCTTCCTGATAGGCCTCCATAATGAAATCACGGCCTGCAATCGCACTGACGAGCATGATCAATGTGGATTGCGGCAAATGGAAGTTTGTAATCAATCCATCTATCGCCTTCACCTCTTGCGGGGGATAAATAAAAATATCCGTCCAGCCGGAAGCCTCAACGAATCGGCCATAATCTCTCATGATGGTTTCTAATGTCCTTGTAGAAGTAGTCCCGACAGAAATAATCCTTCCCCCGTTTTCACGTACACGGTTCAGCTGTTCTGCGGTTTCTTTCGTCACCTGATAAAATTCTGCATGCATGTCATGGTCCTCGACATTTTCCACACTGACAGGACGGAAAGTACCTAAACCGACATGAAGCGTAATATAGGCAAGCTCTATACCTGATTGTTCGATTTCAGAAAGCAATTCATTCGTAAAATGAAGACCTGCTGTTGGTGCTGCAGCCGATCCTTCCTCCCTGGCATATACCGTCTGATATCGCTCTTTGTCCGGTAACTGCTCCTTGATATAGGGAGGAAGAGGCATTTCACCCAGGGCTTCCAGAACCTCCAGGAAAATGCCTTCGTATTCGAATCGGAGAAGGCGCCCGCCATGGTCCTTCATTCCAGTACATTCAGCGGTCAGTCTCCCTCCCCCGAACGACACCTTAGTTCCGGGTTTCACTTTTTTAGCCGGTTTAACGAGTACTTCCCATTCGTCCTCTTCGGTCTGATGTAAAAGAAGCACTTCCACTTTTGCTCCCGTATCTTCTTTAACTCCGTAAAGCCTTGCAGGGAGTACGCGGGTATCATTCAATACGAGGCAATCTCCAGGCTGAAGATAATTTTTGATATCGGAAAAACGGCTATGTTCGATGCTTTTTGTTTGTTTATTTAATACCATCAGTCTGGAGGATGTCCGATCGGCCAGGGGAGTCTGTGCGATCAGCTCCTCCGGTAACTCGAAATCATACTGCTTAATATCCATAACAATCCCCTATCTGAACTCATCTGATTTTGCCAATAAAGTAAAAAATCAAAGAAAGTATTATACTGACTACAATGGATGTCACAATCGGAAAATAAAAGGTAACATTCCCTTTTTTGAAGGTGATATCACCAGGAAGCTTCCCGATGAAAGTCCATAACAGGCCGATAATAATAAATACGGCCCCTATTACAATAAATATTTTTCCAAAGCCGGTCAAGCACCTGGCACCTCCCGTTGAAAATGCTGATAAGCTTTAGGCGTAGCAACCCTTCCTCTTGGTGTGCGCTGAATGAACCCGCTTTGAAGCAGAAAGGGCTCATATACATCCTCTATCGTCTGAGACTCTTCTCCAATAGTGGCTGCAATCGTATCCAGTCCGACAGGGCCGCCTTGAAAGCCATCCATAATACCAAGCAGGAATTTATGATCAATGTGATCAAGGCCGACAGGATCGACTTGGAGCATTTCGAGCGCCTCCTGAGTAGTTGCCAGGGTAATTCGTTCTTCCCCTTTAACCTGGGCAATGTCCCTCACTCTTTTCAGCAATCTGTTAGCAATACGCGGTGTTCCCCTGGACCTTCTGGCAACCTCTATTGCCGCATCATGATCAATTCCAACCTGAAATATATCCCCTGTCCGCTCGACGATGTCACACAAGTCCTTTGTATCGTAGTACTCCAATCTGCTTAAGACACCAAACCGATCCCTGAGTGGGGCTGACAGCAAGCCTGCCCTAGTAGTAGCTCCAACTAATGTGAACGGAGGCAGGTCAAGCCGTACGGAACGGGCACTTGGCCCGGTTCCGATTACGATATCCAGGCAAAAGTCCTCCATTGCCGGATAGAGAACCTCTTCCACGGACCGGGGCAGCCGGTGAATTTCATCAATGAATAATACGTCTCCTGCCTCTAACGAAGACAGAATGGCAGCCAAGTCACCCGCACGCTCTATCGCAGGTCCAGAGGTCGTACGGAATTCGACTTCCATCTCATTTGCGATAATTGAAGCAAGGGTTGTCTTTCCAAGGCCAGGAGGCCCATATAATAAAGCATGGTCCAATGGTTCATTTCTCATGCGTGCTGCTTCTATAAAAATTTGAAGATTCTTTTTTGTCTTATCCTGTCCAATATATTGCTTTAATCTCTGCGGACGGAGGCTCAGTTCAATGGACGCATCTTGTTCCTGCAATTCATTCGATATCATTCGTTCTTGTTCTTCCAATTACTCCCCTCCTCTCTAGCCATTTTTCATCATAAGCTGAAGGCCTTTTCGGACAAAATCGTCCACGTTGTCCAGCTTCTCTTTAGCTAATGCAGGTCGGAGCGACTTCAGCTCTTTATCGGAATACCCTAATGCCTTCATTGCTTCGAGTGCTTCTTCGACAGCCTCCCTGCGCGCACTAGGAGAGCCATCTTCTTCATAAAATAATGAGGCCTCGTTTTCCTTATCTGGCAGCCATGCCACTAATTTACCTTTCAAATCCAGAATCATCTGTCTGGCTGTTTTCTTTCCGACTCCAGGGAATCTAGTCAAGAACTTCTCATCCTCCTGCTCGACAGCTGCTACAAATTCAGGCACACTAACCGATGCAAGAATGGCCAAAGCCCCTTTCGGCCCAATTCCTGAGACATTAAGGAGCTTTGAAAACAAGGCTTTATCCTCACTTTTTTTAAAACCGTATAAAGATTGGATATCTTCTCTGACGTAATGGTATGTATAGATTTTCACTTCTTTTTGCTCAAATTCCTGGAAGGCAAATGGGTTTGCACAAATGACATCATAACCAACCCCATAAGCTTCTATGATTACACTATCATCATCTATGTCTGTCAATTTTCCCCGTAAATATGAAATCATGTTGTCTTTCCTTTCCCAAATTACATAGTCGATTTCTCTTGTAATATTGTATCACACAAGCACATGTTCGACTAACAAAAGTCTACGAGATTGAATACTCATGGGAATCTCGCATAGAAAGAACCACAAGGGCCGCGGAAATGCTCTTTATACTTCAAGAGAACCTTGAAATCTTGTTTTTGATTCACGCTTATTGCGTGCCGGCGGATGCTTGCCGTGAGCAAGGCCTAAAGCTGACTTGGTCTAGTAAATCACTCTCTAAGGCGGGTATCAACAAAAAAAACAAAGGGCTGCCCGTAAGTCTATTTCAGACTTATGGGACAGCCCCGTTTTATTAAAAACATAACTATTTTAATCCTTTGTGTTTTCAGTGACCTTTATAATTTGTGTGGCTTCTATCTTTTTTGAGCTAGTTTGGTATAGGTTTTGACAACTGCCCGGAATTGCTCTTTATCAGTAATTTTGATACCATTCTTCAAATCTTTCATACGCCAGCTTTCCAGTGTATTTACTGGCAGCGGGAAGAATGATTCAACGGCCTTACCATGTGCCGGGCGTCCAATGAAAATTGTTAGTTGATTGTTTAAATCTATGCCAAAGTATCCATCTGCCTTTACTTCTGGTGACAAATCGTCTACCCTTTTTTCAAACTTTAAATACCCTTCCCCTTGTTCCAGTAATGTCCAACCTTCATAAGCTGCCCAGAAATCTTCCATAGACCAGATCGTTTCCATCTTTTCTTCCACTTCGCTGTTACCATCAAGATAAATAGTTTTGGTAGTAACTTTAACTTCCAGTGGCTGACTGGCAACCAGGGAGGCAGACTCCTTTTTATATTCCGTTTTCTCAGCAGCTTCCCCTGAAAACCTTTCTCCGCCAACGTTTTTATATATCACTGCACCCGTTAGAAGTAATGTGATAACTAAGGTTCTTATCAGTATTTTCATTGTATCACCTCTTCATAAAAAAATAACTTCTATTTCCAGTTTGCCCAGAAATAGAAGCTATTATGATTAATTAGAGGAAGTTAAGTTTTCAATCATTTCTTCATTCGCTTCCAGGTTATGATAGATGTCCTGCACATCATCATTATCTTCTAGCGTATCAATCAATTTCAGCATTTTTGCCGTGTCGTCCTCCCCTAAGGAAGTGTAAGTCTGAGGAAACATCGTTATCTCTGCAGTTTCAAACGAGAACCCGCTATTTTCGAGACTGTTCTTTACCTCAGTAAAATTTTCTGCTTCTGTATAGATTTCGTATGCATCCTCACTTGTTTCCATTTCATCTGCCCCGGCTTCGATAACTTCCAAAAGCATACTCTCTTCATCGACTTCATGGCTTTCCCGGTTAACAACCAGAAATCCTTTCCGATCAAACAGGTAAGATACACACCCATTTTCCCCGAGGTTTCCATCGTTCTTATTAAAAGCATGGCGGACATCGGCGGCTGTCCTGTTTTTATTATCGGTCAGCACCTTAACCATAACAGCCACGCCGCCAGGACCATATCCTTCGTATGTGAATTCTTCATAATTAACTCCGTCTAAGTCCCCAGTTGCCTTTTTGATTGCACGATCAATATTATCGTGGGGCATATTGTGCGCCTTCGCTTTATCGACAGCCAGTCGAAGAGCAGCATTGGTTTCTGTATCGCCCCCGCCCTGCTTGGCAGCAACGAAAATTTCACGTGCCATTTTCATGAATACTTTACCCCGTTTGGCATCCTGGGCATTTTTCCTTCTTTGTATATTCTTCCACTTAGAATGACCAGCCATGGACATTCTCCTCTCCTTCAAACAAATAATCACTCCATGTTACTATACCATAATATAGGAACTGCTTGAAGGTGTCTTAAGCGGCTTATTCAGGCTGAAAACGTTTAAGAAATTGATTGATTTCTTCTTTCACTTTTTCAGGTGCCTGGGCTGCACGTACACGGGCATTCAGGTTTTTCATTTCATCCCATTTGCTGTAATTTGTATACACATATATCTCTTCGACATCTGTCATTGCATCTACTCTCTCTCTGATCAACCGCTTAACGGAACGGTCTCTACGGGAATAAGGATCCAGCATGACAGCAACCATTACTCTGTTCTCCGTCGCAATAGCCTGAGTCATCACAACTTCTTTCATCTCATTTACTTCTCTTGTAATTGCCAGGGATTGTTCATTATAAAAATCATTATCATGTCCCCTGTTGGTTTTTTCGTGTTCTGCGTTCTTCATTTCCTCTTCTTCTTCCTGCTTAAACAAATTAGGCGCTCCGTGTCGTGGTCGATAATCCTGTTGTACCCCTTGTTCCCTGTCATCTGTTACGGACTCATATATGTTCTGCTGGTCCTCCTGCCGGGTCTCATCAGCAGTATTACAGCCAGAGGTTATTACTAATAAAAATACAAAGCCAGTCAATGGTTTCTTCCACATAAAAAAACCTCCTTTTCCCTTATCTTGGTTCAAGGAGATTTTTTTAGTCTGTAAAAATAAACCACTACCTGATTTTTGGTGGTGCTGCTGCCAACTCACGTTTATGAGCAGACCGGGCATGCAGTCGCTCGATGATTTCTCTATCCTTTTCTGGAACCGGTTCACCTTTCAAATGCTTATCGATCATATCATAAGTCGTGCCCATCTCATTTTCGTCGGTCTGACCTTCCCAGAGCCCTGCACTAGGCTTTTTGTCTATTACATCTGTTGGCACATCCAGAAAGCGAGCCATTTCCCTTACTTCCCCTTTGGTAAAGTTCACCAATGGGACAAGATCAACCCCGCCGTCCCCATATTTTGTGAAATAACCGGTATACCATTCGGCGGCATTATCAGTACCTACCACTAAATAACGGTAATTCGTTGCCAGGCTATACAACGTACTCATGCGAAGCCGTGCACGTAAGTTGGCGTCTGCCAGCTTGGCTTGCTTTTCATTCCATGCATTCTTTTTCTCCAACTGCATTTTGATTGTGGAAAACATTACATCATGAGCGTCAGTCAGATCTATTTTAACTGCGTCAATCCCACATGCGTCTATTACTGAGTTGGCATGCTGTTCATCATCAACTCCACTTTTACATGGCATGATTGCTCCAAGGGAATTCTCCGGGAAAGCACGCTTGATCAGATTGGCGACGACTGCTGAATCTATTCCTCCACTGACACCTACTAACAGTCCATCCACGTTTGCTTGTTCTGCTTTTTGTTTGAGCCAGTCGACTAAATGGTTCACTTGTTTCTCCATGAAAAAGTTCTTCCTTTCACAAACATGATTATTTATCATAGCATAAGCTGAACTTTTTCAACAAATAAACGCCTTTTTTCCCAAGCTGTTTCCAGCCATTCAGAACAAGCTTCAAGCTCTTTGCTTCCCATATTTCTTTTACGATAAATAAATAGCCATTCACGTAACAGATCACAAGGTACCAGCATCCCTTTCAGCCATTCCTTTTTCCATCTAACTGTCTGAAAATACCTTAACACTTCCAAGCGGGAATGGTTCGTATAGGGGAGAAAACGCTGGCCCAACTGTATTTGATCATACAATTCCGGACCCATATGAAGGAGATCAAAATCGATAAGCTTAACTTTACCCTCAGGTGTGAAAATAAAATTATGGTGGGCTACATCACCATGATTCCATGCTTTACGGTTCCAAGAGTCTTCTTCCACTCTCCCCCAGTCCTGATATCGGAAGTCTTTCAGTGTTTTCCGGGTTGTTTTAACCATTTGTTCAAACAGGTGCTCTTTTCCGTAATAGCAAAAACCAGGACGAGTCTGCTCAAATTCCTGAAGGCGCTTTTCCCATTTGAGATAAAGAGGCTCTCGCAGAATCAAAGGATTTTTTATGCCCTCTGTACTAATGTGAAATTTCGCTAGTATCTCCGCTGCCTTTTCCCTTTCATGATGACTTCTAAAACTCAGATGATGTCCATTTATCCATTCAAATAGCCCCCAATTCCCCATCTTATCGGTGATTATCCATTCTCCATTTGGAAACGGCAGAGATGGTGCAGCAAATTTATCCGCCTCTTTCCACTGCTTGAAAAATTGCTGTTGATGCTCTAATTTCTTGCGGTTCGGAAAGCACTTTAAAGCGAATATCTTATCGTTTTCCATCTTCACCCGGTAAACGTGGTCCTTAATTTTGTTAATTTCCAGCAGTTCAATACCGCCATAATCTCTTAAAAAGGAAAGAAGGCGATTCATTTGGGAATCGCCTTTCAAATCAATCTTCGTCATCGAAATCATCTTGATATGGCATATAGCCTGGATTCATCATACCTTGCTGGTCACTGAAGCTGCCGAATGGACTCATTTGGCCCGGCTGTTGTTGGCCATTAGGCATCATCTGTCCGCCTCCTGGCATCATCTGTCCGCCTCCTGGCATCATCTGTCCGCCTCCAGGCATCATCTGTCCGCCTCCAGGCATCATCTGACCGCCTCCAGGCATCATCTGACCACCTCCAGGCATCATCTGTCCGCCTCCAGGCATCATCTGACCACCTCCAGGCATCATCTGTCCACCTCCAGGCATCATCTGACCGCCTCCAGGCATCATCTGTCCACCTCCAGGCATCATCTGTCCGCCTCCAGGCATCATCTGTCCGCCTCCAGGCATCATCTGTCCGCCTCCAGGCTGCTGTTGAGACTGCGGACTGAATTGCCCTCCAAACATCGGCTGTTGTGCTCCATGGTGACCGCCGTACATAGGTTGCTGCGAGCCATAATGGCCTCCGTACATAGGCTGCTGTGGTCCTCCGCATCCGCAATCATCTTCTTGCCCCATCACTGCCGGAGATTCTTCTCCATGTCCCCACATGGGTCCAGGTTGATACTGGGCAGGCTGTACCTGTTGCGGCATTTGAGAGGAAGAACTTTCATCTTCATTGCAATGATATTCACTGTGTACTAAATGCTCATAAGGCATAGGTGGACAAGGCATTGGCGGACAGTAAACTGGATGCATCACCGGTGGGCAAGGGTGCATCATCGGTGCCTGCTGCATTGGCATCGGCTTTTCCTTCACCGCTTTAGGTGCAACCTTTTCTTTCACTTTTTCTTTGGGCTTTTCTTTCGGTTTGGCAGGTTGTAACTGAGGCATTTGTGGTAAATGAAAAGTTGTATAATAATTTTCCATCTGCTGTTCCATAATCGGCATTTGAATCGGCATCTGGATAGGCTGCATTGGCTGCATTGGCATCATCGGCTTTTCCTTCACCTTTTCATCCTCCATCACCTGGGGAAGCGGCTTAGGTGTTTCTTTCTTATAAGGCGCCTCATATTTTGGCTGTTTCTGAATAGGCGCTTCCTTTTTGGCAGGGGCCTCTTTTTTGACCTGCTTTGTCCCCTGAGGAACTTTTATTTTCATCCCTGGCATAATCATATCCGGATTCGATAATTGGCTGTTCATCTGCTTTAATTGCTCAAAATCCACTCCATATTTTTGCGCAATTTTCCAAAGCGTATCACCTTTTTGAACGACATGAATTCTCAATTTAGTAGCTCCCTTCTATAAACAAATCGAACGATTTGGTCAAGAATTCTTCATAACAACTTATGCATCGAATGGGAAAAGGTTGATGAAAATGCCTAACTTTTTTTAACTGCGACGGCCATAGCCCCTGATTAAAGAGAGTTCCAAAAACTAACCAGACTTTCAGCTGGATAAAACTTAAAAAGATTATCCACAACCATCCAATATTATTTTCTAACATAAAAATAAGGCTGCCGATTTATTATCGACAACCTGATTCACCTGCTCATCCTCTTAGAAAAGGTATTAATCTGTTTTTTGGAGTAATGGTGTGGGGACACTCAATTGATAACTTGGATACGTGCCAAGCAGTTTCAGAGAACATCCCAATGCTTCCAACTCTGCTTCTACACCAGGGAACAATACCTGGTCATAGGGCTGATCAACGTCAATGAGGAAAAAATAATTGCCAAGACCAGTCTTCATCGGTCTGGATTCAATTTTGGAGAGATTCATTTTTCTCCAGGCGAATGCGGCAAGAACTTGATGCAGGGCACCTGCATAATCTTTCGGCAGAGTAACCATAACTGTAGTTTTCTGCTTCTCGGGTAAATGTTCACGTATCTTCATGGTTTTCGGTTGTTTTTGAACCACGGCGAACCTTGTATGATTATTGTCGTAATCATGAATATCATGTGTCAAAATTTTCAATCCGTACTCTTCGGCTGCCAGATGATTGCCAACTGCAGCACCTGACTTTTCACTCCCTGCAACCAACTCCGCCGCCCGTCCGGTGGAAGAGGTATAATGAATTTCGGCATTAGGATAATGTTTGTGCAAATATTGGTGACACTGGGCAATTGCATGACTATGGGAATAGATATCTTCAATAACATCCTGCTTCTCATCAAAATCTTTCTTGACGAGCAAATGCTGTTTGATTGGAACAGACATTTCCGCCACAATGGAAACGTTCACATGATGTATCATGTAATCAATCGTCAAATGCACTGAACCCTCAATGGCATTCTCCAGTGGTACTACTCCTATATCGATTTCCCCTTCTTCGACTGCGTCAAGGCATGCAGGAATGTTTTCATAACTTGTGAATTCCCCTCCATCAAACAAGGCATCCACCGCCATCTTAGTAAATGTACCTTTCGGGCCTAAATAGCCGATCTTCTGCTGTCCAGTCATAGTTATCCTCCTTGCGGCTTACGCACCTGTACTTAGCAGTTCTACTCGGTTGATAAAATCCACTTTTTGCAGTTTACTGATTAACTCATCAATCGTTATTGAACTGCCTGCTGTATTCAATGATAATGTCACATTTGCCTTTCCTTGTAAAGGGATAGTCTGGTGGATTGTCAGGACATTACAGCCGGCTTTTGAAACTGTGCCTAACAAATTAGATAACGACCCTTTTCTATCTTCTAAATGAAAAAACAACGTTATCATATGCTCTTTCACCATTTCCTGGAAAGGATATACAGCATCGCGATATTTATAAAAAGCACTCCTGGACAAGTCGACTCGCTGGACAGCTTCAAAAATGGAGCTGACACTGCCTTCTTCCAATAGAGCTTTAGCTTCAATCGTCTTTTTCATCGCTTCTGGCAACACGTCACTTCTGACAAGGTAAAAATGCTCTTCCTTATTCCCCATGTACACGTCCCCTTTACAACCAGGCTTTCTATATCTTACTCGACGAATTCGAATTCATAATCCAGCAGTCTAACCGTATCCCCGTCTTTAGCCCCGCGCTTCCTCAATGCTTCATCAACTCCCATGCCTCGCATCTGTCGTGCAAAACGGCGAATCGATTCATCACGGTTGAAATCGGTCATTTTGAACAGTTTCTCAATCTGATCTCCATAGAGGACATAGGCACCATCCGGATCACGGGTGATTTTGAATGCAATGTCTTCTTTTTCATATTTGTATAGCACACGTTCCGTCTTTTCTTCTATTGGTGTACTGTCTTTAGGAATTCGATCAAGGGCGTCTGCTACAGCAAACAAGAGATCCTTAAGACCTTCCTTCGTCAGTGTAGAAATTGGATAGACAGGAAAGTCATCCTCAAGCTTATCTTTAAACGCAGACAAATTCTCTTCTGATTCCGGCATATCCATTTTATTCGCAGCGATGATTTGCGGCCGCTCCTTTAGTCTTTCATCATATTCGAACAGTTCCTGATTTATCGTCAAATAATCCTCATAGGGATCGCGCCCTTCACCAGCAGACATGTCAAGGACATGTACAATCACTCTCGTCCGCTCAACATGACGTAAAAATTGGTGGCCAAGCCCTACTCCTTCATGAGCACCTTCGATCAAGCCAGGGAGATCTGCCATGACAAAACTTCGTTGATCTCCAGTTTCCACAACACCCAGATTTGGGGCTAACGTGGTAAAGTGATAATCAGCGATCTTCGGTTTAGCTGCGGAAACCACAGATAATAATGTTGACTTACCGACACTAGGAAAACCTACCAATCCCACGTCCGCAATCAATTTGAGTTCAACCTGAATATTTCTTTCCTGGGCAGGTTCTCCATTCTCCGCAAGTTCTGGTGCGGGGTTCCGGGCTGTAGCAAACCGGATGTTACCCCTTCCTCCACGTCCGCCTTTTGCAATGATTGCCTGCTGTTTATGTTCTACCAGATCAGCAATCACTTCTCCTGTATCTGCATCTTTCACCGTTGTGCCCGGTGGTACAGGAATGACAAGAGGTTCAGAGTTTTTCCCGTGCTGCCCCTTACTCATGCCGTTCTCTCCTCGTTTTGCTTTGAAGTGACGCTGGTAACGGAAGTCCATCAAGGTGTTCAACCCCTCATCAACTTCAAAAACCACGTCTCCCCCGTTACCACCGTCCCCTCCAGCAGGTCCGCCTTTTGGGACATATTTTTCACGACGGAAGGCGACTAATCCATTTCCGCCATCCCCGCCTTTCACATATACATTAACCTGATCGACAAACATGCCCATCACCTCTTCATATCTACATTCATAGTAACTTTGAATTGCTGTGTATCCTGCAAATCTTTCATTGTCGCTTCATAAATGAACCTTTTACCCTGGAGTTCCTGATGCAGTTTTTTCTGATCTTTAAAATCTCCGGTTAACGTGACTAATAGTCTAATGTATTGATCTGTGCCCATTTCCAAATTCAACTCACCTTTATAAAGGACATTAGGGTCACTGAACCTTTCGAATATCCTTATTAGCTCTTCGCAGTAAGCATACATGGTTATATCACGATGGGACAAGTCTACATCGTCGACATTCACTTTGTAGGATAAACGATAGTAAGGATGATCCCAGTTGAAAGATATAAGCCACAATGTCAGGTAAGGAGCTTTAATGTTCATCAGCCTGCGTTCATCTTCGGCACTGGCTATCACTTCATTGATTTTATCTTTCATTTTACCTTCTTTTCCCATGGAAGCATATCCTTGAATCAACTGCAATTGATTCATCCAATCGTGCCGGGCATGTCGCAGCATCCTGATTACTTCATCTGCCTGCATATTCTTCCACGCTCCCTCGTCAGGTATTATGAAAATTATAGCAAAAATCAAATCTTAACTGAACTAAAGCTATTCCCTGATGAAAAAAAGCCACGCTTATGCAATGCACAGCGCGGCTTTTTCGCAGTCTATTCACATTGTTACAGCTGCTTATGCTTCTTGAGCAACTGGGTATACGCTAACTTTTTTGCGGTTGCGTCCGTAACGTTCGAATTTAACGACACCATCCACTTTTGCGAAAAGTGTGTCGTCTCCACCACGGCCTACGTTTGTACCAGGGTAGATTTTTGTACCGCGTTGACGGTAAAGGATGGATCCGCCAGAAACGAATTGACCATCGGCACGCTTGGCTCCAAGTCGTTTGGACTCTGAGTCACGGCCGTTTTTTGTACTACCGACACCCTTCTTTTGGGCGAAGAACTGTAAATCTAGACGTAGCATAAGGCTGCACCTCCTTCATTGTTCGGTTATGTTTATATATTGATTGTAGTCTTTTTCAATCGTCTGTAACGATACCAGCATTCCTTCAAGAAGCAGCCTGGCTTTTTCTTCGATATTCTCTTCCAAATCATCCGGAAGCGTGACATGAAGATATCCGCCATCGCCGCCTTGTTCTATTGCCGGCTCAAATCCGCATATGTGCATGACGGCATTAACGGCTCCGAATGAAACAGCTGAGACAGCAGCACAGACAAGATCTTGTCCATACGGTCCGCTCTCAGCATGTCCGGAAATTTCAAATCCTATCATGCCGGTACTGTTGCGGTGAATGGTCACATTAATCATTAGGCACGTACCTTAAGCATTGATTTTATCAATGGTAAGCTTTGTGTACGGTTGACGGTGACCTTGTTTACGCTTGTAATTTTTCTTTGGCTTGTATTTGAAGACAGTGATCTTCTTTTGACGGCCTTGTTTATCAACTTTGGCTGTAACAGAAGCACCATCTACGAATGGAGCACCAACTTTTACGTCATCTCCTCCGCCAACGAAAAGTACTTTGTCAAAAGTGACAGAATCGCCATTCTCGCCATTGATTTTCTCAACGTAGATAGACTGGCCTTCTTCCACCTTAAATTGTTTACCACCAGTTTCAATAATTGCGTACATGAACTGCACCTCCTCATAGAACTAAGACTCGCCATCCCAGGTACCTTCAACGGTTTCAAAACCTGTTCTGAGCGGTTGTAGCAGTCGGGTGCTACTTGAATAACATAACGATGTTACCATGAATCAAAACGTATTGTCAATATGATAGCCGCGACTTGCTACAAATTCCTCTACCATTTCCCGAGAACCAGCAAGTTCAATGAAATAATCATCACATAGAGAATGGTTATGGAAAAACAGCACTTGTGAAATTTTACTAGAAATTCTGTCGGAAATCAAACGCTTAACAGCTGCAGCAAATTCGTTGGAAACTCCGACCAGAACAGCCTCATGATTAGTGTGCTTGTATTTCAATAATTCCCTCTCCAGTCTCATTACTTTAGTTTCCAAAGTAAAGGATGCAGGATGATCGGCCTGGAGAAAACTTTGCCAGGACGGGCGTTCCCGCTTTCTAGTCATTTCGAGTATACCAAGCTTCGTAAATCCATAAATCTGAGTTTGTATTCGTTCTTTCGCCAATTCATGTTTTAAGGCCTGAAACACCTTGTTTTCCATTTGGCTGGAGTGCATCGTTATGAAATCAATCATTATAATTCCTGATAAATTCCGAAGTCGTATTTGCCTAACAACCTCAGGCACAACTGCAAGGTTTACCTGAAGTGCAGTTTGCTGCTTATTCATTTTTCCAGAATAGCCCTTACTGTTGATGTCGATTACAACCATAGCTTCTGTTTCACTGATATGAAGTTCTGTTCCTCGGCTTGCGGGGACCACTGGCTGGATGAGTCTTTCCTGAAGGGCTGCAATCCTGTTTGTTGCATCCCAATCCCTTTCCCATCTAATCTTTTTTTTAGAAGCAGGAAAACGTTCCCTCAGCGAATTAGCTAAGGAAACGTCATCAACAATCACCTGATCGAGTTCATTAATAAGATTTTTCCTCATTACCTCATCAGGGACCAGCTTGTTACGATATACACTATGCGGTTTTTTATTTTCGCTCTCCTCAACTGCCTGGAACCATTGTTTCCTTAGTGCGTTCAGTTCATTTAATAGTACATCAAACGGTTGCTCAGCTGCTGCGGTCCGGACGATGACACCTTCGTTTTTCTCGAGGAATTCCTCCAACTCCACTTTCCATTCTTCCTGAAGAGACAAAGGCAGCTTTTTTGAGACAGAAACTTGTTTCTTGTAGGGCAAATAAACAAGGTACGATCCTGCGATACTGATTTCCGTGGTCAAAACAGCACCTTTGTTTCCAAAATTCTCTTTCTTTATTTGAAAGAGACGCTTTTCTCCTTCCGTGATAAGTGACTCAATTCCAGCCTGGCCATGGCTGATTTCCTGCTTTCGAAGGAAACCATTCTTTTCATCCCCGAAATCTATAAAAGCTGCTTGAAGTCCCTTATCCACTTTTTCAACTTTTCCATAATAAATATCTCCGACGCGCGCTTTCTTGCCCAAACGGTCAAAATATACTTCTGTCGATTGGTTGTTTTCCTCCAACAATGCTGCTCTTTCAGTTGATTGTACTGATATATATAAACGTTTCATATTAACCTCTCTATTTCTTGATAGTAACCAATTCCTTTACAGGTATATGCGGGTTTCCTTTATTAAAATAATAATATAAGCAATCAGCATCACTTACTATTGCTTTCTCGCCTAAACCTTTGATAAAAAATGCATGTTGCCGGTCACTTCTGAATGTTGTCAGCAAATCCCATATGGTCATATGAGGTTCAACTACTCGGCGAATGATTTTGCCAGTGGATAAACCAGCCCGATGTCGATGCATCAAGTATCTTATGAAAGAATAGTAACGTCTTTTCCATTCTATCCGATTTTCCAACAGTAGAAAAGCTCCCAACAGGCAGCCGTGAAGTGTAAAGAGGGAAAAATAGGTCAGCAGGATGATCAGCATAACGAGGAAACAGATGGAAAACAAGATGACAGCATGATGTGCAGTGCGGTATGGCAAAAATCGGCAGCACCCATAAAAAAGAAGTTTACCTCCATCTAACGGCCAAATGGGTATCAGGTTGAATCCCAAGAGCAGCCAGTTGTAATAGATCGCTATATCTATAAGCGGCTGCGTACCAGCAAGCATCTGCTCTATCGGAATAAGGAGCAGCAGTACCCAAACATGCTGAAAGGGTCCGGCAAGTGTAACTGCCAGCTGCTCACGTAATGGCCTGCTGCCATGTTCTTCACATTTAATTGTGCCGCCGAACAGCCACAAAGTGACACCTTGAATTCTCCATTCAAACTTCCTGGCCATCCGATAATGTCCCCATTCATGGATGGTCACCATCCCAAACAAAATCAGGAGCTCCACAAAAGCCCCTGTGATCAAGGAAGTAAAAATGAACAAAATCAAAATGGGATGAAGATGTAACTGGGTGAAAAAATCAAGGTTTTTCATCGACTTTAATCGCCTCGACCGGGTCTATGAATTTATTGTCCTTTTCTACGGCAAAAAAGAAGTCACTTGTTTCGCCTTGCTCCGGATTTATTTTCCCAATTACATCTTTAGGGTTGACGTGTTCATATAAATGGACGTCAATAGAAGATAAATATCCATAGATGCTTTTACTGCCATCGGAATGCTGCAGGATTATTGTCTGCTCTGTCTGTTCATCCTTGCCCGCAAAGATGACAGTACCTTCATCCATAGCGACTACTTCTGCAGGTTCATCGGAAGTCATGACTATTCCTTTTCCGTGACTTTGAAAAGTTTCACTCACCACGCCGTTTACAGGGAGTGCTGCAGGACTTGCTTCCTTGTCTTCCTTCGACTCAACCAATTCAAGGGGGCTGCCGAATTTTCCCTGATACCAGTCAGTAACTGCTGCAAACGGAAAATCTTCCTGTAAGTTGTGAACCACCCATTCTTTAGGCGACTTTACCCAGGAGGCTTCCATTTTAATTAAACTTGCTACGGCGAAAAAAAGACAAGCAGAAATGAGAACACGCAATAAAAAGTAGCTCCATTTACTTTCACTTCTTTGTCCAGACATACCAGGCGTATGCTGAGGAAATGGAAGGTAACCATGCTTTTCTTCTTCCTGGACATGATAAAGATTGTCCATAGACTTACTTTTTCTTCCAGTTTGTTGATAAGACTTGTCCCTTTTTCTTGCAGAAATACTTTTCCGGATTTTCTCGATATCTTTACCCATATCAGCTTCACCCTTACATAAGGTTTGTACAAGTGTATGAGCGTAAGGACAAGAGTATGAATAATTAAAAAAGCCCCCGCATCACTTAATGGATGGTATGGGGGGCTTGATCAGGTTCTTATCCCGAAGAATCTTTTCATTTTAGCAAGCAGGCCTTGCTCTTCTTCTAATGATAGTAGCGGAACAGATTCACCCAGAATCCTCCTGGCAATATTACGGTACGCGAGGGAAGCTTTCGAATTGGGCTGAAGTGCAACAGGCTCACCTATGTTAGAAGCTTTGATAACTTCTTCGTCATCAGCCACAACACCAAGTAAGTCAATAGACAGGAGATTGACGATATCATCAACATCGACCATGTCCCCAGTTTTAACCATATGATTTTTCATACGGTTTACGATTAATTTGGGCGGTTCCATGTCTTCCTGCTCCAGCAATCCGATTATCCGATCGGCATCACGAATGCTGGATTTTTCAGGATTAGTAACAACTACCGCTTTATCCGCTCCAGCTACAGCATTTTTAAAGCCTTGTTCAATGCCTGCCGGGCAGTCTATGATTATGTAATCGAAATCCTGCTTCAATTCTTCAACGATTTCTTTCATTCTTTTTGGGGACAATTCTGATTTATCACTTGTTTGAGCTGCTGGGAGGAGTTGTAGACAGTCAAAGCGCTTGTCAGGTATGAGTCCTTGTTTAAGCTTTATCCGATTTTGGACAACGTCTACCAAGTCAAAAATTATCCGATTTTCAAGCCCCATTACGACATCAAGGTTACGGAGACCGATATCTGTATCAATCAAACAAACTTTATTGCCTAACAATGCCAAGGCTGTTCCTATATTGGCTGTGGTAGTCGTTTTACCGACTCCCCCTTTCCCGGAGGTTACGACTATCGCCTCACCCATTCAGCATTCTCCTTTCAAAACTGCTTAAATCTGGACGCTTTTTAATAACGTCCTGGAGACGTTCCATCAATATCTTACTTACTTTTTCATCCAGGTATGCACATTCCATATAGACACCATCAGTTTCATAATCCGGGGCCTGGCTGATCGAATCAGAAATGCGTAATTGGCTTGGCTTCATAAAGGATGCTGATATCACTGCCTTCTCATCACCATCCACCCCGGCATGGGCGATCCCCCTTAGACTCCCCATAATGAAGATGTTCCCTGTAGCCATTACTTTGCCTCCGGGATTTACATCTCCAATTAATAATAAATCACCTTCAATGTTGATAACCTGGCCAGAACGGACTACTTTCACAAATGGTTTTACTTCCGCATGCTTCTTCCATTCTTTTGCCTCTTCCTTCGTGATAAGATTCGATTCGATTGAATCTACTACAAGATGCTGTTTTTCTCGGATGACTTTTTTAAGCGCATCTTTCTGTTCCTGCGTAAGATAACGATTTCCTAATTGAATGGTAACATTAATCAACTGATCGTCTTCCGCCTGGTTATTGGAAGACAGTTTTTCATCCAATTCTCCAAGTATTTCCTTATAGGAGCATTGATCATCTAATTGAAGCGTGAGACCATGCCTCGTTCCTTTAATGGCTATTTTTTGCTTACTGGCTATCATTTTGCATCACCCCATTGTATATGGACCTTTGTCAATCCTGTTGACTGTCAATTGCGCTGAATAGTTTCGGACCACTTTTCCATTCTGCTTTTAAGCAATGGATATACCAGAAAGAAAAAGAGCAGATTAGCTATGACGGTAGGTATCAATCGGTCTAATAAGAAAGACTCCCATGGCATTTGTGTCACTTTAGAGAAGAAATATATAGTATAAAGAAAAACTTCTGTGATGCATAAACCCATTATGCTGAGCAGCATGGCAACCAGAAAATTTCCGTGGAGCATTTTCTTAAAGCCATGGACGATGTATATGACGATGCCATAGGTAAACATATATACTCCTAACATACTAGTGTATACCATGTCGATCAGAAGGCCGAAAATTACCGCATATAAAATAGAATAGTAGGTATCATCAGTGTCGAAAAAAACTGCCATCAACATGAGTATAATCAGCACCCAGTGCGGAGTTATGAGGAGTTCAGAATAGACAAGACTGGATGGAAGCAGACTCATCGCCATCCCCTGAAAGACTAACAAAAGGAAGGAAATCAAGGGAAGATAGAAACGTTGTATCATTCCTTTTCCTCCTCCATTTGCTCCTCCATATTGTATGTTGGCATACTTCTGTCTACAATCATGACATGATTGATATCATAAAGGTTTGCTGCGGGCTCCACATAAGCTGTCTGGGTAAGTCCGTATTGGTCTATTTCCACTTTCGTTATTTCCCCAATGCGTAAGCCAGCCGGGAAAACGCCACCTTTTCCGGAAGAGATAACCGCTTGTCCTTCCTTGATTTTTGCATCATATTCTATCTCTTTTAACAACAACTTATCGGTTTCCTCATCATAACCTTGGATAAGTCCATGGATAGGGTCTCCTTCTTTTTTCCATACCCATGCAGATATTCGATTATTCCGGTTGAACCCGCTCAATAAACGGACGGTAGAATGGAACTTATCAGTGGTCTGTACTTTCCCTACCATTCCTTCCCCGGTAATAACGGCCATTCCTGATTTAACACCATGCGTTTCGCCGCGGTTGACAATCATTTGGCTGAACCATCGTTCTGAACTCCTGGCAATAACCGTTGCATCAATCGGATTATAATCTCTAAGGCTTTCCTGCAGATCAAGATTAGAACGCAATTCTTCATTTTCATTCTTCAGCATCTGGTTTTCCTGCATGATCGATTTGTATTGCGACAGCCGCGACTTCAGCACTTGGTTCTGTTCATAAGTCTGTTTGATATCCTGTATGTTGTCAATTGTGCCTTGAACGAATTGTACGGGTTGGTTAAAAATCGTCTGCACCCATCCTACTGTGTCATGAATGAACTGCTCGGGAAGAGTGAGTTCACTTCTCTCCCTTATCGAAAAGCCGACAAGGGATACCAGTAGGATGAAACTTACTAATACAAGGATAAGTCTTTTTTTTCTAGTAAAAGAGGACATAAAAAACCAAACCTATTACATACCTGAACGTGATGCAACGTTAGGCTGGGATCGAAAATGCTGGATGTATTCAAGCGACTTACCCGTACCTATCGCTACACAGTCCAATGGCTCATCAGCTACGAACACCGGCATCTTTGTTTCATCGCTGATCACTTGGTCCAGTTCTTTTAACAGTGCTCCGCCTCCTGTCAATACAATGCCTCGGTCCATGATGTCAGCTGCCAGTTCTGGAGGTGTTTTTTCCAGTGTGTTTTTGACCGCATCCATGATCGCTTCGACAGTATCCTTCAATGCTCCTGCGATTTCGGAAGATGTAATTGTGATTGTTTTCGGTAATCCTGTCAGTAAGTCTCTTCCGCGGATTTCCATCTCTTCCTCGAGATCGGATTTTCCCGCTGAACCTATTTCCATTTTCACAGCTTCTGCAGTCCGTTCACCAATCATAAGATTATATTGTTTCCGTATATATTGGGTGATCGCATCATCCATCTCATCACCAGCCAATCTGATAGATTGAGATGTGACAATTCCCCCTAATGATATTATTGCAACTTCTGTCGTACCCCCACCGATATCTACAACCATACTACCAGTAGGCTCCCAGACTGGAAGTCCTGCACCAATAGCGGCTGCAAATGGTTCAGCAATTGGGTATGCTTCCTTAGCGCCTGCCTGTTTCGTTGCATCGATAACAGCTCGCTCTTCGACCATTGTGATTCCAGACGGTACACAAACCATTACGTTTGGCTTTTTTGCAAAAGTAGAACGGGTTTTCATCGCTTTTTGTATATAATACTTCATCATTTCAGCTGTTGTATCATAGTCAGCTATTACTCCGTCTTTCATTGGTCTTACGACAGAGATATTGCTTGGGGTACGGCCAATCATGTTTCGGGCAGCATTCCCCACTGCTTCAATATTTCCGGTGGCGACACTGCGTGCGACCACTGAAGGTTCTCTTACCACAACACCTTTATTTTTAATGAACACTAATGTATTCGCAGTTCCTAAATCTATTCCTAAATCTTGAGAAAAACCAAATAAACCCAATATTATCTCCCTTTCTCCTGAATCTTGTGGGATTTCAGTATTTATATATCAAAGTTAAAATAACTGTCGGATATTGCTGCCAATCCTCTCAGCAGCATGAGAAAGAAGCGCCTGTTATAAGTTCTGACTTATAATAGGCGCTGTTTTTCAGTATCTATTCAATTATACGAAAAAAAATCAAAATTGGATAGTCTTATAGATATCCTTTTTCTTTTAGTGATACAAATTTGCGATCTCCTATCACTATATGGTCCAATAGTTCTATGCCAATCATCTTTCCGCATTCCGCAAGCCTTCTGGTGACATGAATGTCTTCCTGAGAAGGAGTGGGATCTCCAGAGGGGTGATTATGTGCGCAGATAATAGAGGCGGCTGAGCGCTTAACAGCTTCTTTGAAAACCTCGCGAGGATGAACGATCGAGGCATTGAGACTGCCAATAAATATGGTCTGCCTGTGCAATACTTGATTTTTCGTATTAAGAAACAGACAGATAAAATGTTCCTGTTTCAGAATCCGCATTTCTTCCATGACAAAGTCTGCCCCATCTTCCGGACTGCGTATAATATAGCGGTCAATAGGTTTTAAATGATGGATACGTTTGCCTAGTTCAAGTGCAGCTTGAAGCAGTACTGCTTTAACTGGGCCAATCCCTTTTATTGCAGTAAGTTCTTCCACTGATGCGTCTTTCAAGAGTTCCAAACCCTCGAAATGCATAAACAACCGCTGGGCTAAGACCATGACGGATTCATTCTTTGTTCCACTACCCAATAAAATCGCAAGCAGTTCCTGATTGGATAGATGGGAAGGGCCGAGTTCGAGCAGCCTTTCCCGGGGTCTGTCTCCCTTAGGGACGTCCTGCATCATTACTTGGACATCTTGCAATATCTCCGCTTCCTTCCTTCATACATTCCTCACATTTTTTCTTCTTCTTCAGGATGGTAAAATTTCAAACGTGCGTAACTCTCTGACTACACGGGAAAGAGGGAGACCGACTACATTATAATAATCACCTTGAATCGCCTTTACAAGTATCGCTCCCTTTGATTGTATACCGTAGGCGCCAGCTTTGTCATACGGATCCTTCGTATGGATGTACTGTTCGATATCGTCTTCTGTCAGCTTCCAAAACTCCACAGTTGTCTGCTGGGAGAATACGTATGTTTGCTCATTTGTACGGATGGAAACTCCTGAATGGACATCATGTACTTCCCCGCTAAGCATGTGAAGCATTTCAGATGCCTCCTCTTTACTTTCAGGCTTTCCGAGAATGTTACCCCCTGCACTTACAATGGTATCTGCGGTTAATAACACTTCGTTATCACTAATGGTAAAAGCTTCACTTTTCATACGCGCCAGCTGTTCTACAATACTTTGCGGATCACTTTTTCTATGCATGGATTCATCGATATCACTAGTTTTAACCTCGAATGTATACCCGGCGAGTTCCAGCAGCTCCTTTCTTCTCGGCGACCCTGACCCTAATATTAATTTTTTCATTTTTAAACCATCCTTACTAAAAAAGTGAGGTTCTATTTAGTCTAGAATAATTATCGCAAATGATAAAAACTGTTTATTATCCTTCTGACTAGCTCACTTTCCATAAAAATTCTATTATTTCTTAAGTAAATTAAACATTTCTTTGTCCATTTTAGACAAAAAATAAAAAAATAGGCAACTTTAGCCTATTTTTGAAGGATGTTCTCATACGTTTTCCATATAGCGAAAAGCATTTCCTCTTTCTCTGCGGTACCTTCCGCACCAAGATATGAGTTAATTGACTGTTCCAGCATTGTAAAAGCTTTTCCGTCCGGCAGGGATGCCTGCAACTGTTCCCAGGCAGCTTGGTCTGTCTCCCCTGTAATCGAGGAAGTGAAAAGGCCAGGCAACTTATCCAGCACTTCTGCCCCCTTAATATCTACTTCTTTCATTCCGGATACGGCCCACGGTTTTACATAAGTCTGTAACCCATCTTCTTTTAATTGGTCTGCTTTCTCATTAGCAGATGACTCTGAACTGGCAAGCCCGGCAAATAAATAAAATTCTCCTTCCCTTTCCCAAATGAAGGTGGGGTAGCCTGCATTTTCATACTGACCGCCCCAGGATACTGCTTTTTCTTTGCTGGTGAAATAACCTGCCTGAATAACAAAAGCACTTAACTCCGGCAGCTCTGCAGCTCCGCTCCCTGCCGAATTGTCGGTTTGGCCTGATGCCGCTGACTCTTGTAAATAATTGTACCCCTCTGCTTTATCATTTTCCGTAATGCCCACAAACATCCGTAAAAGAATAAACCCTAGTACCAGGCCGGCCAAAAGTGCAGCCAAAACAGATAACAAAACTTTTTTTACTGGCTGAGAGAGGTTTTTTTTCCGCTTCTTTTTAAAATACGGATGTTTTTTCCACACTTCAGGCTCAATTACTTTCTTCGGTTCCTTAAACTCATATTCATAAATATCTACCGCAGCTGCTTGCTCTTCCTTTGAGGTCTCAACTTCTTTAAACGCATCGTGCTCCTCACGAGGAATCAGAATTTCTTCACCGTTCATACGAATTGAAATTTTATCCTGCTTGTCCACTGCATCACCCCTGTGCCCTTTGAAAACAACTCTAGCACAGTTTATTCAAGAAAGTAGACGACTCCTGTCGTGTGCGGATTATTTTATTTATCTATTTGTGTCTGATTGTGGAAGCAGTTTGACATAAAACTAAATCATCAATGGAAAAAAAAAGAATACCAGGCCATCAATTCTTCTCCTTTAAAATAAGTCAGTAGAGCACCTGTTGCAATATACGGTCCAAAAGGGACAGGTTTACTTCGCGATATCATGCGGACAGAAAGGAGGGTAAGGCTGATAACTGCACCAGTGAATAACGCCAAAATAAAGATAAGCAGTGCTTGCTGAAAGCCGAACATGATACCCAACAGTCCCATTAATTTCATATCTCCTGCCCCCATCCCTCCTTTGCTGACTATGATGATTACAGCAAGCAGGATAGCGGCACCCACTGCACCAAAGACTGACCCAAACCATGGTTCCAATGGATAGACAATTCGATAAAGGATGAATAGAGGTAAGTAAAATAGAAGAAGTTTATTCGGAATGAGCATATAAAGCAAGTCTGATACCAGGATGATCATGCTAAGGGTAATTAAAAGAAGAGCACCTGCAAATTCATAACTCCATCCAAAGGTCAGAAAACTGACAGCAAACATTATCCCGGTCAAAAGTTCAACAGAAGGGTAAAGGAAAGAAATCGGTTTATGGCAATATCGGCATTTGCCGAGCAGCATAACATAGGAGAGGAGGGGGATGAGATCAGAGGATTTTAAGTGATGGGAACAGTGGGGACATTTCGACCGTGAATAGGTAAATGATTCACCTGCGGGCATCCTTCTTCCGACTACATTGAAAAATGATCCACAGATAATTCCGTATAGAAATAAAAAACACGCATAAAAGAATTCCATATATCTACCTTCTTTTTCAAATTAGTAATAACTATCTTATTATTGAAATTTTTAATGATTTTTCAGACAAAAAGCCGAGTGAGTTACTCGGCTGCAACTATATTCGGCATATAACTTGCCACCTTATTTCTGCCCTTCTGTTTTGCACCCGTATACATAGCCCTGTCCGCATGCCTTATCAACTCTTCATGACTTTCACAATGGTCAGGGTAGGTTGCGACTCCAATACTGGCTGTCAGCCAAATGGAAACATCTTCGTTTACATTTAAAATATGCTTGCTTAACTTTACCGGCTTAGAAGCAATTTCTTTACGTATAAATTCAGCTATCCTGATACCTTCCTCAGCTGATAAGCCAGGTAACATAATAACAAATTCTTCGCCACCATACCGAGCCACGGTTCCACGATCACTGACAATTCTAGTGAGGTTTTCAGCCAGGCAACGAAGTACCTCATTTCCACTCTCGTGGCCATATGTATCATTTACCTGTTTGAAATGATCCAAATCCAGAAGAATCAGTGAGATGGATTCCTTTTTAGTCACATGGCTGTCAAAGGTCTTTTTCAATTCTTCCTCAAAATAACGATAATTGTAAAGTCTGGTCAGCGGACAACGTTCGCTTTTTATTTTTGTCTCTTCATAATTACGTGCATTTTCAATAGCAACCGCAAGATAGTTTGCCAAAATTCCTAAAATCATATATTGATATTTTACAAATGCTCTCTTTTTACTGGAGATGATGGTGATTACCGCAACGATTTCAGAACTTCTGTAAACTGGCAGAGAAATAACGCTTTCCCCGTCATCGGGCAGGTACCTGCCCACAAGGTGAGACCACTGTCTTCGGTTATTATACTGTATACCTTTGCCAGTTTCCAGGACAGTCCCGCTGATGCTTTCGCCTTTTGACAATTTTATAAAAGGATTTGTATGTGTCTGGCTTGCGTCATGAAATCTGAGGAGCTCAAGTTTATCACCAATAACATTGTAGATATAGCAATACCGTAATGGAAGGAGCTTTACTAACCTATTAATAAATAGATCGACAACTTCGGTTACATTAAGCTGACCCGTGAGTTCATGGCCGATATCACTTATTTTCTGCAAATAAACGTTCACTTGCTGGCTGGAATGGTAAAGCATGAGCATTACTGTAATAAAAACAAAAGGAATACCGACAAAGTAAACGGCCACTACTCCAATTTGTGAGTAAAGCAAGTAAAGCAGAAAGCCTACCGGCATAACCAGTATTGTTGTGGAAACTTCCCATAGCATTGATCTGTCCAAAATCTTGACAGGTCTATTATGTAGAACCACCCCAAAAATAATAATCAATATCTGGTTCACAAGGAACAATGTCAGGATGTACCCCAACACTGGAATGATATCAGAAAAAGCCTCGAATGAAGCTGATCCATGCTTTCCTCCTAACTGTTCATAAACGAACGCAGATGCACAGCTTGCTGCCATGAACATGAGCATATTCAATGGCAGACGATAGAAATCTTGCGTGGGAATCCTTAACTTGATGATAAAGACGACTAACGCAACCTGAGTAAGAATCAGCTCAATAAAAAGACCGAAGTATAAAAATACAGCTAAGCTGACACCGTGGATGAAAAATATTGGGTAATCACCGAATACTAATGGAAAAAACGCCACCACACACATCAGCAATGCAAAAGAGAAGATATCTGTAGCTATTCCCTGAAATCCTGGTGTAAAAAACACATACAAAAGATAAATCACGGAAGGCCAGACAAGCAACCAGGTCATCCAAACAGCCAGCTTCTTCTCTTTAGTCATATTCGATGCATCCCCTTGCATATTATGCTGCATTTCTGATTCAAATGGTTATTATTGAACTAGGACATTATGCTAATGGAAAATTCAGATTATTAGTATTTTATCATACATTTTTCCTATATTCCAAGTATTTTCTCACTTCCGACACAAAGTATAGAGAGCCAGTGACAACCAAAACGTCATCCTGATTCAAATTACTCATAATATCTTCAAGAGATGATTTCCAATCTTCCGTACTGTCGGCATTTTCACCGGGGTATAATTGAAGCAGCTCGCTCCCTTTCATTGATTT
Organism: Thalassobacillus pellis; assembly: GCF_016908295.1. Taxonomy (GTDB): domain Bacteria; phylum Bacillota; class Bacilli; order Bacillales; family Halobacillaceae; genus Thalassobacillus; species Thalassobacillus pellis. The sequence goes on along the minus strand of NZ_JAFBDO010000007.1, from coordinate 24,897 downwards.
AGGAAATGCAAAACCTGTAAATATAACCCTATCAAAACTGCCTGCAAGCCTGGATAACATTCCAGTTATCGGTTTGTCACTTAAAGCAGCATATAAAAGATATTTTTTATGATGGGGAAAATGCACTTTCAGGGTATCTATCATTGAAATAGTCCCTTCTTCATTATGTGCTCCATCAAGGACAACCGCTGGGTTTGTTGAAATCTGTTCAAATCGCCCTGGCCAGTCAGTAGACATAATACCTTTCTGGTAAATTGCCCTGTCGAAGTGATACTCAATCGAAAGAATTTCAACTGCTGCCAAAGCTACAGAAGCATTTAAAACCTGGTGTCTTCCTTTCAATCTTGTAAGGAAAGGCTCAGAAATATAATCTTTCATCGTAAATGTAAATTGCTCGCCATCGTTTGTACTCTCTTTACGAAGAACGGAAAATTCTTTTCCAAGCCTGAATACTTGGGCTCCTTTATCATCAGCTTCTTCCTTTATCACTTTAAACGCGATATCATCATCAACTGCTGTTATGAGCGGTACACCTTGTTTTATAATGCCCGCCTTTTCAGCCGCAATTTGTTCGTAGGTGTCACCAAGAATATTAATGTGATCTAACCCAATATTTGTAATTACTGTCATGATCGGTGAAATAATATTAGTGGAATCATACCTCCCCCCTAATCCTGCCTCAAAAATGACGAAATCCAATTCAGCCTTGTTAAAATATAAAATTGCCATGGCAGTGATTACTTCAAACTCGGTAGGTTCACCTAATGAAGTTTCTCCCAGCTCTTCCGCCAAGGGTCGAATTGCAGAGACCAAATCGACCCATTCCTCATCTCTTATCGGCACTCCATCTATGCTGATCCGCTCATTAAAAGTAATGATATATGGAGAGGTGAACGTACCTACTTGATTCCCTTGCTGCTGCAAGAGACTCCTGATAAAAGATAGCGTAGACCCTTTACCGTTTGTTCCTGCAATATGGATGGCATTTAAACCCTTTTCTGGGTGACCAAGCCTTTTCATCATCCATTCCATCCGCTTTAAACCTGGTTTTATTTTGAATTTTTCACGACTGTGTATCCAGTCTATCGCTTCCTCGTAAGTCATACGATGTTTCCTCCTTTCATTAACGCTAATTCTTCAGTAATAGAATCTTCATAAAAGAAGAGAGCACCCCTCTGTGGAATACCCTCTTGCTTCTTTCACTTACGCCTGTAATTCCTTGATTCGCGCTTCTACTTTCGCACGCTTCTCAAGATAGTCATCTTCTTTCTTCCGCTCTTCTTCTACTACATGATCAGGTGCTTTATTAACAAAGCCTTCATTCGATAGTTTCTTTTGGACGCGTTCTACTTCTTTATCGAGCTTCTCGCGTTCCTTCTCAAGACGAGCGATTTCGTCCTCTATGTTGATCAGACCGGCTAATGGAAGGTACAATTCAGCTCCTGTTACGACGGACGTCATCGCTTTTTCCGGTGCACGAATTTCTGTTGCGATTTCGAGCTCGCTAGGATTACAGAATTTTTCTAAATAATGTCGGTTCTTTTCCAACTCCTTGGTTACCTGTTCATCTTTTGTTTTAATCATAAGCTGGACTTCTTTTGACATTGGGGTATCCACTTCTGCCCGAATATTACGTACCGAACGTATAATATTCACGAGTCGTTCCATTTCAGAAACAGCTTGCTGATTATTGTATTTCTGTTCCACTTGAGGCCATGATGCTGTAGTGATCGATTTCCCCTCATGCGGCAGATGCTGCCAGATTTCTTCTGTAATAAATGGCATAAACGGATGCAGCATGCGCATGATGTTATCCAGTGTATACGCAAGGACCGACCTTGTTGTTTTTATCTCAGCTTCGTCTTCTCCATATAGAGGCAGTTTCGCCATTTCTATATACCAGTCACAGAATTCATCCCAGATGAAATTGTATAAATGTCTGCCTGCTTCACCGAACTCATAACGGTCGATATTTTTTGTCACTTGTTCAATGGTTTCATTCAGACGAGTCAGTATCCATTGGTCTGCAACGGATTGGACGTTAGATAAGTCAATATCTTTATATTGCAGATCACCCATGTTCATCAGGGCAAAACGAGAAGCATTCCAGATTTTATTGGCGAAATTCCAAGTTGCCTCTACTTTCTCCCACTGGAACCTGAGATCCTGACCAGGTGCCGATCCAGTTGATAAGAAATACCGTAACGAGTCAGCACCGTATTTATCAATCACATCCATCGGATCAACCCCATTACCGAGGGACTTACTCATTTTCCTTCCTTCAGCATCTCTGACTAAACCGTGGATCAGTACGTCCTTAAATGGGCGTCTGTCTGTGAATTCAATCGATTGGAAAATCATTCGGCTCACCCAGAAGAAAATGATGTCATATCCAGTTACAAGGACATCGGTTGAGAAATAACGCTTAAAATCCTCATTTTGTTCATTCGGCCATCCCATCGTGGAAAACGGCCATAATGCTGAAGAGAACCAAGTATCCAACACGTCTTCGTCCTGTTCCCAGTTTTCTATATCCTTAGGTGCTTCTTTTCCGACATGGATTTCACCGGTTTCTTTATGGTACCAGGCCGGTATCCTATGCCCCCACCACAGTTGGCGGGAAATACACCAGTCCCGAATATTTTCCATCCAGTGAAGGTACGTTTTTTCAAAACGGTCAGGGACGAATGTTACCTTATCATCGCTCTGTTGCAGTTTGATTGCTTGTTCTGCCAATGGTTTCATATTGACGAACCATTGTGTAGACAAATACGGTTCCACAACTGCACCGCTTCGCTCAGAATGGCCAACAGAATGATCATGATCCTCAATATCAAAGAGGACTCCTTGTTCCTGCAAATCTTTGATTAGCTGTTTACGGCATTCAAAGCGGTCCATTCCTTTATATTTACCAGCATTTTCATTCATCGTTCCATCTTCATTCATTACAAGTACACGTTCCAGGTTATGACGATTGCCGATTTCAAAATCATTTGGGTCGTGTGCAGGAGTAATTTTTACAGCTCCTGATCCGAACTCCATATCTACATAATCGTCAGCCACGATTTCGATTTCCCGGCCGATAACGGGCAGTACGACCTTTTTGCCAATCAGTTTCTTGTAACGGTCGTCGTCGGGGTGTACAGCAACCGCTGTATCTCCAAGCATTGTTTCCGGCCTTGTCGTTGCAATTTCAATATAGCCTGAACCATCCTGCAAAGGGTATCTCATGTGATAGAAATGACCTTTGACATCTTTGTAAATGACTTCAATGTCAGAAAGAGCAGTTTTTGTGGCTGGGTCCCAGTTTATGATGTACTCGCCACGGTAAATAAGGTCTTTTTCATATAACTTGACGAAGACTTCCCTAACCGCATCAGACAGCCCTTCATCCAAGGTGAAACGTTCCCTCGAATAATCAAGGCCGAGTCCGATTTTTTCCCATTGGGTACGGATGAAATCTGCATATTCCTCTTTCCAGGACCACGCCTGTTCCAGGAATTTCTCCCTTCCTAATTCATATCTGGTCGTGCCCTGTTCTTTTAATTTTGCTTCTACCTTAGCTTGTGTTGCGATTCCTGCATGGTCCATACCTGGGAGCCATAAAACATCATAGCCTTGCATTCGTTTAACCCGGGTAATGATATCCTGAAGGGTTGTATCCCAGGCGTGACCAAGATGCAACCTCCCTGTAACATTTGGGGGAGGAATAACAACAGTATAAGGTTCTTTTTCATTGTCTCCTGTCGCTTCAAAAAACTTGCCATCCACCCAATACTTATACCGATCTTCTTCCACAGCTTTCGGATCATATTTAGGCGGTAAAGACACCTCTTGATTATTCATCGTTCATCCTCCTCATCATTTCACAAAGTGTTAGAAAATTAAGCATTCACTCGTCCTTCCGTGTATGCGTATGTTTTTCTTATACTAGGAACCTTTTAAATTTTCACTAAGTCAAGAAGCTTCTTAGTAAAATTTTATACTTGCTCCGTGTAAAAATAAAAAACCCTTTCATCCAATAAAAGGACGAAAGGGTCATTCCGTGGTACCACCTTGATTCACAGACTTACATGGTCTGTGCGCTTAATGATTTAACGGCTTCTAACCGGCTTCTCCTACTGCATTCAAAGAAGCTGCATCCGGGGTGACTTCCAACATACATATTACCTGGAAAACTTTCAGCACTCGGTTTTCCTCTCTGAAGGCTTGGATGATGTACTCTTCCCCATCACGGCATTTCACGTGTTTAATTATAATTCATATTCTATATAGAAATAGACGAAAAATCAACTGCAACATAAAAATGGAAGATAATTTCCGCATTTTCATCATTTTAGCCGTATTATCATAAATTATTCATAAAGAGGTGATATAGATGAGTCGTCTTTACCGTTACCGTCTGCCGCCATGGTGTCGTCAATGGCTCTATATCCTTGAAAAGGCTACTATACCGTTGATGATTTTCCAGTTGATTCGGACCCTCTTCTTCCCTACCACCCTGGATGTTTTCCTGCTTGGAATTTTTGTAGGGGCCTTTATTGCGTTTCATCTGGAGTGGATTTAGCATCCCCCTCTTCTTGTAATTGTTGAGCCTGATACGATGAATAGAGAGCTTCTGCTGCAACTCGCCCAAAAATAACACGGCGGAAGCTTTTTTCCATCGCCCACACTTTTTCCAGCTCACTAAGTGACCGGCTGGATACAACCTTTTCAAGTTTATCCCAATAATGGTGGGGGTCTACTAATTGAATAGCCAGTATTACACGCTCCTGATTGGACATTCCATATAATTGCTCGTATATATAAAATTTTTTCATGTAATCCTGAATTGGTGTGTCATGATATCGAAAATCATTCAAAAAGAATCTGCTTAAGTCCACCGTTGCCGGCCCTATATACATCCGTTCCCAATTCAAAAAATAACTGTGTCCGTGATACTGGATGATGTGACTGTTTTTCAGGTTTCCATGGTTAACGACAATCGGAATTTCATCACCTTTTTCAGGTAATTCTCCTGATAAATCCTTCAACAGTTCTAATGCATCATGGACCTGTCTGTATTGGGAACAGACTGAAAGCCCTAATGGTGACATATAATGCTGTTTTTCAAAGAACTCCAGCTTATCGAGCAGGCGGCCATGGATGTCCGTGCTTGCTTCATTCCTTTCCCGAAGCGCAGTGACGAAAGAACCAGCTGAACGAACCTGTTTTTTTGTCTGCTTATGAAGCATCCCGATACTGTGATAAAAGCTTTCTATGTCATGACTTGGGTATTTGTCCTTTGTATGCTCGACCCAGGGCGTAAGATAATACACATAATCTCTCTGTATATGATAAGGATGATTTTTTTTTGTTTTAATCACTGGCGGCGCAAGATTTCTTCCCTGAGTCTCCAGCCATTGCGTAATTTTATCCCAGTTGAATAAATCTGACCGTGTAAATCGCGACTGTTTCATGGCAAAATCACCATGATCTGTATAAACACGCGTCACCTTTCGTGATATACGTTCCGTCTGACGCGGTGTTAAACCATACATCTCCAGTAGTATATTCTCCTGATTCACTGTAATCCCTCCATGAACACAGAGGGCACTTGTCGTACTACGACAAGTGCCTTTGTTTTATGATGAATGCGTAGGGATATAAAGTATCTTTCCGGGTTTTAAATCATCCTCAAAGACATTATTTACCTTAGTCAAGTTAGTTTTGGATACCTGATATTTGTCTGCAATCGTCTCAAGAGTATCATCTTCCTGTACGATGCACATTTTCATTTTAGTATAAGTTTCTTCCCTTTCTTCAAACATACTGAACAATAATTGGTTGCCTTCCTGTCGCTGCGGTGAGGACGATTCATCCGTATGACCATCGTCTTCGTCTAAATATAAGACTGTCGATGAGGATGGGGATTCATTTACCTCCACACCTTCCTCCTCGACTTCAACAGGAGGCTGGTTCGTATTAAAAAACTCTGAAAAGGACTGAACTTTTTTATATTTCCAACGATCACCACTGGACGACTCTTCTTTTTCATCTTCTTCCTGGCCTGAATCTTCCTGGCTGGATGATTCTCCTTCAAAAGGGAGATTCACCTCAAAACTATAAGGCTCGTTCCACTCCTGTTGTTCGCCTTCATTCCGCTCCTCATCTAAACTCTCAGAAACTGATTCGCGTGCCGCTTCCTCAATACCATGGATAGCAACCGTCGCATGTAGCTTCAGTTGATTCGATGCCGGGAGTTCATAATCAAAAACATCAATGCTTACCGCAACGTTATCGATATTATCCACTCTGTTTCTCGGGATAGATACTTCTACTGGAAATTGGTGAAAAAATTGGCTTGCCCCTTCTTCAGACCGTTCAACATTGTCGATCAGCTTCCTTGAAGGGAATGGAGCAACCGCTCCTGGTTCAGAGTTGTCTGATGGATCCTTTACAAAATATTCACCTGTAAGATCGATGGTTCCTTGTATTAACACATTTTCCTCTTGCGGGTGAATAACAATTTCCGGATCTAATGAGATCCCCATCAATTCTTTGACTTCCTGTCCCCTTTCAAACCACAGGGCTTCATCCAAATAAAACGTGAATACATTATTATTTTCACTAGTCACGTATTTTCCTCCTCCCTTGTGACACAACATTCATCTCTGTTCAACTTTATGCATGGAAGAGGTCAATTATACAAGAAAAAGAAAATCCCCCATCCTAATAGATTAGAATAGGGGGATTAGCACATTACTTTGCGGTAATTCGGCTGAATACTTTTTTCACAGCTTCAATAGTTTTCTCGATGTCTTCTATTGAATGGGCAGTAGATAAGAATACCCCTTCAAACTGGGAAGGAGGAAGGAATACACCTTCATTTATCATCCCTTGATAATAAGAAGCAAATAGATCAAGATCAGATGCACTAGCTGTTTCAAAATTATAGACGCCTTGTTTATTAAAGAAAAAGCCAACCATTGAACCTGCCCTATTGACTGTGAGTGGTACGTTATGCTCCACTGCAGCTTCTGTAAAACCGGCAATCAGGCGATCTACCTTATCATTAATATCAGCGTATGCCTGATCATCCATCGCCTGAAGGGTTTCAAATCCAGCAGTCATTGCAAGCGGATTTCCAGAAAGTGTACCAGCCTGATAAATATCACCAGTTGGGGCTACACGTTCCATAATCTCCCTTTTTCCGCCATAAGCACCTACCGGGAGTCCTCCTCCAATAACTTTACCAAGGCAAGTCATATCAGGAGTTACACCAAAATGACCTTGAGCACAGTTATAACCTACGCGGAAACCAGTCATTACTTCATCAAATATTAACACTGTTCCATTTTTTATAGTAATCTGACGTAATTCCTCAAGGAAGTTATCTTGCGGTGGTACGACTCCCATATTTCCAGCTACCGGCTCCACAATGACAGCAGCAATATCATCGCCAAACCGATCAAAAGCATAACGGACACTTTCCATATCATTATATGGAACTGTAATCGTGTTTTCCGCTGTACCAGTCGGTACACCTGGAGAATCAGGAAGTCCAAGAGTGGCAACTCCCGACCCTGCTTTGATCAGCAAAGAATCCCCATGACCATGGTAATTACCCTCGAATTTGAGAATTTTGTTACGCCCAGTATATCCTCTGGCAACACGCAGCGCACTCATTGTAGCTTCGGTACCTGAGTTTACCATTCGCAGCATTTCGATGGATGGTACGCGATCGATCACTAGTTTTGCCAGTTGGTTCTCTATTTCAGTCGGGGCACCAAAGCTTGTTCCACGCTCCGTAACGGCTTTTAGCTTCTCTACAACGCGATCGTCCGCATGACCAAGAATCAATGGTCCCCAGCTGAGGACATAGTCGATGTATTCATTTCCATCGATATCATAGATTTTAGAACCTTTCCCTCTTTCCATAAAAATAGGATCCATGTTGACTGAATTGAAAGCCCTCACCGGAGAGTTAACACCGCCAGGCATCAGATCAACAGCTTCTTTATAAGCATCAATAGAGCGATCAAATTTTTTCATTATGCACACCTTCCTCTTCTAAAGTTACTCATTCAGCCATTCTGCAACATCTTTTGCAAAATAAGTAATTATCAAATCAGCTCCAGCACGTTTCATGGAAGTTAATTTTTCCATTACTATTTCCTGTTCATTGACCCAACCGTTCATGGCAGCCGCCTTGATCATGGAATATTCTCCACTGACGTTGTAGGCTACCAGGGGTGCATGAAATCGATCCTTCACTTCCCTCATAATATCAAGGTAAGAGAGGGCGGGTTTGACGATAAGAAAATCTGCCCCTTCTTCCATATCAGAAGCCGCTTCCCGGATTGCCTCCTGCCGGTTTGCCGGATCCATTTGGTACGCTTTACGATCTCCGAATTGCGGGGAACTGTGAGCAGCATCACGAAACGGCCCGTAAAAAGCAGACGCATATTTGACTGCATAAGACATGATAGGAATTTGGCTATAACCAGCTTCATCCAGACCTTTCCTGATTGCAGCCACAAACCCATCCATCATGTTGGAAGGTGCGATGATATCAGCACCTGCCTCAGCCTGGCTGACTGCCGTTTTAACGAGCAACTCCAAGGAAGGATCATTCAGTACTTCCCCATTCTCAACCAGCCCACAATGACCATGGTCCGTATACTGACACAGGCAGGTATCAGCCACCACTGCCAAGGAAGGAACATTCTTTTTAATCTGACGAATGGCCTGCTGGACAATGCCATGCTCACAATAAGCCTGGCTGCCTTGTGCGTCTTTTTCTTTCGGAACACCGAATACGATGACAGAGCGGATTCCCAGAGCTTCCAGTTCCTTCATTTCATCGTTCAAATATTCCAGCGAAATATGGTGGACACCTGGCATCGAAGGAACTTCTTTTCTGATTCCCTCGCCTTCCACAACAAAAATAGGGTAGATGAGGTCTTCTTTTGTCAACTTCGTCTCCCGTACTAGTGCTCGTAATGATTCGGTACGGCGAAGTCTGCGATGGCGCTTAAAGCCAGTGTTATCCATTTATATCTTGTCCTTTCTGTTTGAAATACCTTTCCATCACTTCGATCATACCTTCTATGGTGTAGTTGGATGGTGGTGTAAGTACGTTGGAAAACCCCGTCTTTTCTGCTTCGGAAGCTGTTGTCGGCCCAATACAAACACACGGCTTCAAAAGGAAACGATGATAATCCTTATGTGAACAGCAAATATTATGAAAAGCACTTATGGTGGAGGGACTGGTGAATGTGTAGGCATCCAGTAAACCTCTCTCCAAAAATGGAATTAACGATGCCTGCTGGTCTTCTACAGGTAGCGTATCATACACGGTCATCGTTTGGAAAAAGACACGCTGTTGACGAAAGACTTCCGGAAGCGTAGGGCGGGAAAGATTGCCCCTGACTAAAAGGATCCGCCCGGGTTCAGGGTAGCGCTTTAAAAACTGATCTGCCATATTACTTGCCGAAAAAGTATCAGGCACAAAATCTACGTTGATACCCTGGCCTAATAAGGCATTCCCTGTCTTCTCTCCGACTGCAGCAAGTTTTACATTGGCAGGCCAAGATTTTTTGTGTTTGTTCCAAAGTTCGAAAAAAAACTCCACGCCATTAATGCTGGTGAAGAAAACCCAGTTATAATCGTGAAGTCCATTTATCATCTGGTTATTTTCCATTGTGTCTCGTATTGCAAATTGCAGCAAGGGAACCTCAACAGGATTCCCCCCTGCTTTTCTAATCTGCTCAGAAAATGCGCCCTTACTCTTTTTCGAGCGAGTGACAAGAATGGTTCTCCCTTGCAGGTTTTCCATTATTGGTCAAGCTCCTCTTTCGCATTGTTTACGATTTCCTGGGCTCCTTGTTTTTTCAAATGAGCGGCAGCCTCCTGCCCTACCTTATCGGGATCATTTCCACGAAAAGTTTCCTTTAAAATAGTCTTACCATCAGGAGTAGCAACCAGCGCTGTCAAAACTACTTCATCATTTTCCAGATAGGCATGTCCACCGATAGGTACCTGACAGCCGCCATCTAAATCATGAAGGAATCTCCGCTCTGCAGCTACCGTCTTTTCTGTATATGCATCATTGATGTTGGCTAGCATTTCTCGTAATTCAGAATCTGATTCCCGACATTGGATAGCCAGCGCTCCCTGTCCGACAGCCGAAACACAGATTTCTGGTTCCAGATATTCCGTCACTACTTCATCGCTCCAGCCCATTCGTTTCAGCCCGGCTGCTGCCAGCACGATTGCATCAAATTCTCCATCCTTCATTTTCTTAAGACGGGTGTCAATGTTCCCCCTTATCCACTTCACTTCCAGATCAGGACGTGCCGCACGAATCTGGGATTCTCGACGGAGACTGCTTGTCCCTACCACCGAGCCGGAAGGAAGATCTTTGAGGAGTACTTTATTGTTAGAAACAAAAGCATCACGGTGATCCTCGCGAACCGGTACAGAAGCAATCATCAGTCCTTCCGAAATGACAGATGGCATGTCTTTCATACTATGGACAGCCATGTCGATTTCTTCCTCATACATAGCCCGCTCGATTTCTTTAACAAACAGTCCTTTCCCACCCACTTTGGAAAGAGTAACATTAAGAATCTGATCTCCTTTTGTTGAAATCCTTTTAATTTCAAATTCCACTTCCGGATAGAATTTTTGGAGTTGGGCTATCACCCATTCTGTCTGTGTGATTGCTAGATTGCTTTTTCTCGAACCAATGATAATTTTACGCACGACGTAGCCTCCTCAACTAAAAATGAAAATTGGATAGAGATCCAAATAAAAAGAAGTTGATCAATAAAAATAGAAATGCGGCTGCATTATACATGGCGATTGCTCTTCCCTGATATTTTTTGACAATTCTCAAAAACAGAAAAACAATATAGACAACCAGTACAATGAATGAACCTAATGTTTTAGAATCATACCAATAAAATACGTCCCCTGAGTTATACGCCCAGACAATTCCAAGGATTATGGCAAGCATGAGCAAAGGGACTCCGAAAGTGACCGATACAAAAGAAAACTGATCAAGTTTGGACAAGTCTCCCAGCCGCCAAAGCTTCTTGTTCCATTCTTTCCGTTTCAACAGACGATATTGCAGCAAATACATAATAGAAAAAATGAAAGAAAGGGTAAAAAAACCATAGGAGATCAACGCCAACGTGATATGCCCTATGAGCATTTCATCAACCAGTCGAACACCGTTTTCCGTCAAATCCTTTTGGGCACGAGTTGAAATGTGAAGAAGCATTATGAAAAACCCTACAAGATTGGTAAAGAAAACAAGAAAATCCACACGGAACAACCGGTTGATAATCAAGGAAAAGGTCACAAGAATCCATGTGTAGAAATAGAGTCCATCGTAAATCGTCATTACAGGAAAGTTTTCTTTTACAAATATCTGAGACAATAAAAAAAAGGTTTGCAAAGTCCAAACCATACTAAGTAACCAGAAGGCAAGCTTGTTGGCCTTCCGGTTATGCTGGATGAAATCGATAAAGTATCCAATTACGCTTAAAGCATATAAGATGATAACTAATTCATAAACCCATTTTTCAGCGAGCATATGATATACCTTCCTTACTAGTGTGTGGAAGCGCTCGTTATGGTAGGAAAGGATATTTCACCATTTCGGTCCAGGGACACAGTTTTTTTGTTATCTTCCTGGTTTGCCCGGAGTTCATCTTGCACATGCTCTTCAATTCCAAAAATCTGTGTGAACAGACGTAAAGCTTCGTCTGCATCCGGTTGAGCGGCCAATTCCTTTGCCTGCAGTATCGGATTTTTCAGCATCTGATTGATGATACTCTTCGTATGCTTATTCAATACTTTCTTTTCACGCTCCGTCAAATCCGGCAGCTTCCGTTCAATACTTTTCATTGTTTCCGCCTGAATGGACAGTGACTTTTTACGAAGTGCTGATATCACTGGCACTACGCCAATCGTTTGCAACCACTCTTTGAAGGTTATGATTTCTTCTTCGATCATGATTTCAATTACTTCAGCTGCTTCTTTTCTGGCAGCTAAATTAGCGTCGACTATTCCCTGTAAATCATCAATATCATAAAGGAACACACTTTCTAAGTCTTCCATTGCGGGATCTAAGTCACGAGGAACTGCAATATCAACAAGGAATAACGGCTTTCCCCTTCTCGATTTGTGGACAGCCTTCATCGTACTTTCGGTGATGACATACCCTTTTGCACCGGTGGAGCTGATCAAGATGTCAGCATCTTTTAACGTACTCTGAAGGTCTTCCATTGTTCTTGCTTCCCCATTGAACTCATCTGCTACTAACTGAGCTTTTGCCATAGTCCGGTTGATTACTGTCACCTTTTTTACCCCTGAACCATGCAGGTTTTTGGCGGCAAGCTCGCCCATTTTACCCGCCCCTAAAATCACTACGTGTTTATTGACAAGATCGCCAAATATCTTCCGGGCAAGTTCCACGGCAGCATAACTGACAGATACTGCATTCTCCCCAATTTCCGTTTCTTTATGAGCACGTTTAGCCATTGTAACTGTTTGTCTGAACAGCTGGTTAAATATCGTTCCTGTTGTGTTTGATTCCTGGGCGAGCAAGAATGCTTGTTTTACCTGGCCGAGAATCTGTGTCTCCCCAAGGACCATAGAATCCAGACCACAGGTTACACGAAGCAAGTGTTCAATCGCTCCATCAGCTTCATAAATTGTTAAATATGGTGAAAAAGAAGCTTTGTCCACCCCGAACCAGTTGGCCAAAAATTGTTTGATGTAATGTCGGCCTGTATGAAGTTGGTCTACGACAGCATAAATTTCCGTACGATTGCATGTAGAAACAATCACATTTTCCAACACGCTCTTCTGCTGGTTGAGTTCAACCATAGCTTCTGTTACATGCTGGTCGGAGAATGTGAGTTTTTCCCTAATTTCTACAGGGGCTTTTTTATAATTTACGCCGACAACTAGAATATGCATTTAATCTACCCCCAAAAGACTTTCCTGACGAGCAGTTTTATATGAATCATTATACCATGTCAATAGTAATTAACCTTTTGAAAATGTGACCAGTTTTTGAAACTCTATGATAGGATAAAGTTGTCCTGACATATAAGCTGGTACACATTCAAAGCGCATTATTCACGACTGTACTTTATCATAATAGCTGTTATTACGCAAGAAATCGACATTATTACCCAGTTTAGGAGGAGTTACATGAAAAAACAAAATACCTTTGTAGGATTTTTCCTGATAGGAATCGGAGCTTATTTTTTATTACAGCAGTTTCATATTCCCCTGTTTACTGATTTCTATTCCTGGCCGACCATTCTCATGATCATTGGTTTGTCTTTATTACTACATAGTTATATATCTAATGACTATCAAAGCATCTTCACAGGAGCTTTATTACTCGGATTGGGGCTGCATTTCCATGGTATTCGGACATATTCGTTCTGGATTGACCATTGGGGTATCTACTTACTTATTGTCGGCATTGCTCTTTTACTGCAATACAACAAGACCAAGAAGGGACTCCTGCCTGGATTACTGCTAGTGGGTCTTGCCATTTTTGCAATAGTTACCACTGGAATTCCAAGCTGGTTCTATTGGCTGAACCAGGCTTTTAACATAATAGAAAGGTTTTGGCCGGTAGTTTTGATAGTAATTGGTATTTATATGCTTATGAAAAGAAAATAATACAGCAAGTACTTTACCTTCCCAGGTTGTAGCTTGATAGAGAAACATAATGTTTTTCTACAGCTTTTTTATCTCCAGGGAGCTGTTGCTTCTTACAATTCGCTTGTCTCTGGATGCTTGCCGCGGGCACGTCCTAAGCTAATATCGTCAAGAAAGTCACTTGTCTAAGTGGATCTTCGGCTTGCACTGTTCCTGCAGGCGTCACCACCGATCGCTCCTCTGGTATTCTTCAGAGGCTAAATCAAAGCCATGCGTATTTATGGCTCTATTGTGATCTTTACAGCTTAAATGAAACAAATCGTCAACTTATGAAGGAAAGAGATGGCCTAAAGCACTTCTCGATAAACGAAAAGCGGACTATATGGAATTTTAATTTCCATACAGTCCGCTTTTTTACTTCTATCTTCCATAAATCTTAAATTTTTTTCAGTAGCATAAAACCCAGCTGTCATTAGCATGTGTTTTATACCAAGTGAAAAAGTAAATTTGAGAAGTATCGGGCAAAAATGGCTGATGAGCTCTCGTTGGTCCGGAATGTCCCTTACAGGATCGAACTCAAAAACTCCTGGGTCCTTACTTCTTTTGGATTGTCGAAAAGTTCATTAGGCTCCCCAACTTCCACTATGCGCCCATCATGCATATAGACGACTTTATCGGCAACCTCTCGGGCGAAACCCATTTCATGGGTGACTACAACCATCGTCATCCCTTCCTGGGCAAGCTCTTTCATAGTTGCCAGCACTTCACCTACAAGTTCAGGGTCCAATGCTGAAGTAGGTTCATCAAACAGCATGATCTCAGGCTTCATAGCTAGTGAGCGGGCGATTGCAACCCGCTGCTTTTGTCCGCCAGACAGGCGAGCTGGATATTCATCAGCTTTATCAGCCAATCCGACCTTGGCTAACAGTTTTTTTCCTTCTTCTATTGCTTGCGCTTTTTTTAACTTCTTGACCTGGATAGGTGCTTCTATAACATTTTCCAATACCGTTTTATGAGGAAATAGATTAAAATGCTGAAAAACCATACCTACCCGCTGCCTGACTTTGTTTAAATCGTCTTTTTTCGGATCCGTTTCTTTCCCTTTAATTAAGATTTTTCCATCATTTTTCAGTTCAAGGAAATTTAAGCAGCGGAGCATTGTACTTTTACCGGACCCACTTGCTCCGATTAGCACCACCACTTCACTTTCATTAACTGTAAAATCAATATCCTTCAATACGTGCAAGTCACCGAATGATTTATTTAATTTTTCTACACGAATCATTTCTTTATTTTCTGACAAGATAATTCTTCCCTTCTAATTAGTCACTTACGGCCATTTTCTTCTCAATAGCACCTACTATCAACGTAAGCAGGAGTACAAGTACCAAATACCATACTGCACTTACAAGCAGCCACGTCATATAATCAAATGAGTTTGCACCCATCGTCGTAGCTACGCCAAATAGTTCCGCAAGACCTATAAATGCGGCTAAGGAAGAATCCTTAAGACCGATGATAAACTGGTTGCCAAGCGGGGGCAAGGCGCGACGAAACGCTTGCGGAAGGATGATTCGGGTCATTGTCTGACTACGGTTCATTCCCAACGAACGTCCAGCCTCCGATTGTCCTTTTCCGATTGATTGAATGGAACCTCTGAATATTTCTGCGATATAGGCCCCATTATGAAAAGCAAGCCCTAATGTTGCTGACCAAAACCCTGAAATCATCGCAATTTCCGTAAGTCCATAATAAAAAACGAAAATTTGTACGATTAATGGTGTACCTCGAACAATAAATATATAAATATTAGCAACATACTCCAGTGGTTTAATGTTTGATATTTTTAACAATGCAAAGAATAGACCAATAAAGATTGCAATAAAAATTGAAACAGCCGTCAAGGCCAAAGTAAGTTGTGTGGCTTCCCAGAAGATCCCCCTGCTATCTAACAAAGCCTCTCCAATTTTTATAACGTTCAAATACAATTCCTTCAGCTCCTCCAAAGTGAAAAAGAGCACGCCGGGCGTGCTCTTTTATAGAATTCTTACTCGGGTTTCTTCGTTATGTCTTCCCCAAAGTATTTCTTACTGATTTCTGTCAGTGTACCATTTTCATGGAGTGTTTTAAGAGCATCATTGATAGCTTTCAACAGCTTATCATTTTCTTTTGCTACCGCTACTGCCTGTTCACTGCGGTCAATCATTTTTTTGCCTTCAATTTTCAGACCTTTCCCGATTGCTTCTTTCCCTGTCAGGAAGTCTGTTATAACTGCATCATGACGGCCTTTATCGAGGGATTGAAGGGCTACAACATCACTGGAGTACACTTGAATGTTGTCCGTAACTTTTTCAGCGTATTTAACATAAGTAGAACCCTTAGAAACAGCAATTTCTTTACCTTTTAAATCATCCAATGATTTCACATCACTGTCAGGACGGACAAAAATCTGAGCCCCTGAATAATAATATGGCACGGAGAAATCTACCGCTTCTTGACGTTCAGGTGTAATTGTGTGGCTGGCAACTGCAGCATCAAATCTTCCAGTTTTCACACCTTCTACGATTGATGCGAACTTAAATTTCTGTTGATTAGGTTTTAAACCAAGTTCTTTTGCAATAGCTTGTCCGACTTCGATATCAAAACCCTCCATTTTACCGGAAGCAGTCGTGTAACTGAACGGGCGAAATTCCCCCGAAGCTGCAAAAGTAAACTTACCTTTTTCTACAAGGTTATATTCACTTCCACTCGCTGTATCTCCACCGCTCGCATCATTATTTTCGTCATTTTTTGACTCCCCTGATCCGCACGCTGCCAATACCAGCATCAATAGGGTGCTAAGTAAGAATATCGATAGCTTTTTCATTTTAACCAAATCCACTCCTTCATCCTTTTTTCCTATCTTTTCTCGATTAAATGCGACACCCTTTATCATAGCAATCAATCTGATTTTTCACAAAATTGTTTTCCTCCTGCATATTTATCTGAAAAGGTGCATATAGGATTCATGAAAAACTAGCCATAATATTCTCAGTATTACGCTCGATTGCTTGATTTACCGTAAAATATGTAGACTTTTACATAGGAAGTCTTTATAAATATACCCTAATACAGTATAAATAAAACATTTCCATATCCTACAAAAAGCCCCCTTGACACTCAGTAAAAAAGTGTCAAGGGGGAGTTATTACTGCAGAAAAGCTGACAGGGCCTTCCAAGCTTTATCTTTTCCTTCACCTGTTTCAGCCGAGAAAGGAATGATTATATCCCCTTCTTCTATCTCCAAGGTGTTTCTGACATTCTTAATATGCTTATCGCGTTTTCCTTTAGGAATTTTATCAAGCTTAGTCGCGATGATGAGGACAGGCAGTTCGTAATACTTTAGAAAGTCATACATCATCGCATCATCTGCAGTAGGGTCATGACGGACATCGACAATTAATGCCGCTGCTTTCAGGTTCTCTCTCTCTGCGAAGTATTCCTCCATCATAGTTCCCCATTTTTGCCGCTCTTTCTTGGAAACCTTGGCATATCCGTAACCAGGAACATCAACAAGAAAGAAATTTTCATTGATCTTATAAAAATTTAGTGTCTGTGTTTTACCAGGTTTGGATGAAGTTCTGGCAAGGCTCTTTCTTTGAATCATTTTATTGATAAAGGAAGATTTTCCTACGTTTGATCTCCCTGCCAAGGCAATTTCCGGCAAGGGCTCTGAAGGATATTGTTTTTTACTTACTGCACTGATAACTAATTCAGCATTATTGACTTTCATACGCTTCCTCCGTTAGTGCGTGTTTCAGTACTTCGTCTAAATGTTTAACAGGAATATACTCAAGATCATTTCGAACACTTGCTGGAATATCCTCAAGATCTTTCTCATTATCAGCCGGAATAATAACCTTGTTTAACCCAGCGCGGTGAGCACTCAATGACTTTTCCTTCAATCCACCGATAGGAAGTACACGGCCGCGAAGAGTAATCTCCCCAGTCATTCCTACTTCTTTTCTTACAGGTCGGCCTGTCAACGCAGAAACAAGGGCAGTGGCCATCGTGATACCTGCAGATGGGCCGTCTTTTGGTGTCGCTCCTTCAGGCACATGAATATGGATATCGTTTTTATCCACGAAATCCGGGTCTATTTTTAGCTCTGCAGCCCGCGAACGGATATAGCTGAATGCGGCCTGGGCGGATTCTTTCATAACATCACCCAGTTTACCTGTTAAAGTCAGTTTTCCTTTTCCAGGTGAAATAGACACTTCTATAGAGAGAGTATCTCCACCTGCAGAAGTATAAGCAAGGCCTGTCGCCGTACCTACCTGATCTTCTTCTTCTGCGCGGCCAAACCGATATTTTGGTCTCCCCAGCATGTCTTCCAGCTGCTTTTCGGTAATCACTACCCGTTTTTTCTCGCCAGACACGATTATTTTTGCAGATTTACGACAGATGGAGGCTAATTCCCGCTCTAAGTTCCGGACACCAGCTTCTCTCGTATATGTTCTGATTAGTTTCAGTAATGCTTCTTCACGGAATTGTAGTTGGCTTTTATTTAAACCATTTTCTTTAATCTGCTTCGGTAGCAGGTGCTCCTTTGCAATGTGGAGCTTTTCGACTTCGGTGTAGCCGGCAATTGAAATTACTTCCATCCTGTCAAGCAACGGACCAGGAATGGCACCCATGTTATTAGCTGTAGCCACAAACATAACTTTGGAAAGGTCATAACTTTCTTCAATAAAATGGTCACTGAAAGTACTATTTTGTTCCGGGTCCAAGACTTCAAGCATAGCTGCAGAAGGATCTCCACGAAAATCACTGGCCATTTTGTCAATTTCATCCAAAAGGAATACGGGATTTATTTTTTCTGCACGCTTCATTCCCTGTATTATCCGACCTGGCATCGCACCGATATAAGTACGACGATGGCCGCGGATTTCAGCATCGTCACGGATTCCACCGAGCGAAACTCGTACAAACCTGCGGTTGATAGCTCTTGCAATTGATTTTGCCAGGGAAGTTTTACCAACACCCGGAGGTCCGACAAGGCAAAGTATCGGCCCCTTAATCGATTGGGTCAACTGTTGAACAGCAAGATACTCAAGGACACGTTCCTTTACTTTTTCCAGCCCATAATGATCTTCATCCAGAATTTTTTCTGCATTATGAATATCCAGATTATCTTCTGTTTCATCTTTCCATGGAAGAGAAATCAGCCATTCAAGATAATTTCGAATCACAGAGCTTTCAGCCGAACTTTGCGGCACTTTTTCATACCGTCCAAGCTCTTTCAAAGCAACTTGTTCCACCCTTTCAGGCATATCAGCATTTTCTATCTTTTGACGGAGTTCTGATACCTCACCAGATTTACCGTCTTTATCTCCCAGTTCACTTTGTATAGCTTTCATTTGTTCCCGCAAATAGTATTCTTTTTGTGTCTTTTCCATAGAACGTTTGACCCTCTGGCCAATTTTCTTCTCAATTTGCAGGACTTCCTTTTCATTACTTATCTGTTCAATCAGTTTTTGCAAACGTTTTTTTACGTCCGTTGTTTCCAGTACTGATTGTTTTTCCTTCAATTTTAATGGAAGGTGGGAGGCGACCATATCTGCTAAATGACCTGGCTGGTCTATATCAGCAACAGTGTCTAATGTCTCTTTGCTGATTTTTTTTGAAATCTTAATATATTGCTCAAAGTGCTGTAAGAGGGTACGCATCAACGCTTCCTCTTCATTTTTATTGCCATGTTCCTCTTCGTGGATTTCCACTTGGACAACAAAGTATTCTTCGTTATCGATAAAGTCGAGAATTTCTGCCCGTTTCAACCCTTCCACGAGCACCCGGTTCGTTCCATTGGGGAGTTTCACCATCTGTTTCACTTTCGCAATTGTGCCATAATGGTAAATTTCATCTTTAGAAGGATCATCGATGTTCATTTCCTTTTGCGACGCCAAAAAGATCTCATGATTTTCAAGCATCGCCTGCTCTAGTGCCTTGACTGATTTGTCGCGGCCTACATCTAAATGTAATACCATTGATGGATATACAAGCAACCCTCTTAGGGGCAGGAGGGGGATTTGCATTTTTGTTTTCTCTGTCATTATGTGCACCTCCATAGGGAATAGCAGATCCGTACTTTCATCATATGAAAAAGCTTCCAGGTTGTAAAATTATTATATGACTTAAGTTTGATTAGTCCTTAAATTATTGTTACCTATGTAAGAATATTTCATCCGGCAATACTGAAGATGGATAAAGCAAATCAGGCCGCGCTACATTCTGATTGCAGCGCGGCCTGATGCTTCAGAGCATTCGCTTACTACTTCTCCAACATAAACTAGGTTTATGCGCTTTCCTTAGGAGATTCTTTGTTTTCATCCTGGACAGTTCCATCTGTCAGGACCAATTTTGGCCTTCCATCTTCATTGAGCACCGTTTCTTTGGTAATGATACATTTTTCTATATCATTACGTGAAGGCAATTCATACATGACATCCAGCATGATGTTTTCAATAATGGAACGGAGACCACGTGCTCCTGTTTTACGCTCGATAGCCTTTTTGGAAATTTCACGAAGTGCTTCCTCTTCGAATTCCAATTCCACATTATCAATCTGCAATAATTTTTGGTACTGTTTTACTAATGCATTCTTAGGCTGGGTTAAAATTTCAACCAACGCATCTTCATCTAATGGCAACAAGCTTCCGATAACTGGAAGACGGCCGATGAATTCAGGAATCAAGCCATAACGCAGCAAATCCTCTGGAAGAATACGGGAAAGCAGCTGGCTTTTATCCAAATCTTCGTTGGTATCTTCAGAGCCGAAACCGATGACTTTCTTACCGAGACGACGCTTGATTATCTGTTCAATTCCATCAAAAGCACCGCCTACGATGAAAAGCACATTGGTGGTATCAATCTGAATAAATTCCTGATGAGGATGCTTCCTTCCCCCTTGCGGCGGTACGCTGGCTGTTGTACCCTCGAGTATTTTCAATAGCGCTTGCTGCACACCTTCACCAGAAACGTCACGAGTAATAGAAGGGTTTTCCGACTTTCTTGCTACTTTATCAATTTCATCAATATAAATGATTCCTTTTTCAGCTTTCTCTACATCATAATCGGCAGCCTGAATCAATTTAAGAAGGATATTTTCCACATCTTCACCAACATAACCGGCTTCCGTAAGTGAAGTAGCATCTGCTATTGCAAAAGGTACATTCAAGATACGTGCCAACGTCTGAGCAAGCAAGGTTTTACCGCTCCCTGTTGGCCCAATCATGCAGATATTACTTTTGGAAAGTTCTACATCATCATTTTTAGGTGTAGCGTTCACCCTTTTATAGTGGTTATAAACGGCGACAGATAGATTCTTTTTCGCCTGATCCTGTCCAATTACGTAATCATTAAGGATTTCACGTATTTCCTGTGGCTTGGGAACTTCCTTGAATTCAACTTCCTCTTCATTCCCTAGTTCTTCTTCCACTATTTCAGTACATAGTTCAATACACTCATCACATATATATACCCCGGGACCGGCAACAAGCTTTCTAACTTGCTCCTGGCTTTTCCCACAGAAAGAACATTTCAATTGTCCTTTTTCATCATTAAATTTAAACATTTATTTCACCCCTTATTTATGTCAAGCAGTAACTCTCACACAAGGATTGACAAAAATTTGCCTATTGTCAGTTCTTTAGCTTATCATAACAAATTAACAGTCCATGAAAAAGTAAAATACATAGCAATATGTCAATTTTGTAACGTCAATTTAATTATGTAGATTCGTGATTGATAAGTCAAACATTAGGTTATTTTCTATACTATATGTAACCCACTCCCACCTTCATTCTATGATTGTAAAATTAGTCTAGCTTTCTCAGGTGGGATTTATACATGATAAGAGAAAACAAGGCACTGATCTTACGCGCCTTGTTTTCTTCTTGTTACCTTATTCAGATTTGCTGTTTGCTACAAGCACATCAATTGCTTTACGGACTTTCAAGTCTTCTTTGACCATGTCTGTGTTCCCGCCAAGCATTTGAGTCAGATTATCAACATCTGTCTGGTACATGGAAGCCATGTTTTCCAGTTCAGCCTTGACATCTTCGTCAGAAGCTTCTACATTTTCTTCATTTGCGATAGCTTCGAGTGTCAAGTTTGTTTTAACACGTTTGGCTGCATCTTCTTTCATCTGTTCACGAAGCCCATCTTCGTCAGAACCAGTGAACTGGAAGTACATATCTTTTGTCATGCCTTGCATTTGGAGACGTTGTTCGAATTCATTGATCATACGGTCGAGTTCAGTATCAACCATTGCATCCGGAATTTCCACTGTTGCATTTTCAGCGGCCTTTTGAACAAGAGTATCCCGTTTGTGATTTTCAGCTTCTGTTTTCTTTTGCTCTTCCAGACGCTCACGAGTTTTCTTTTTCAATTCATCTAAAGTTTCTACTTCTTCGTCTACATCTTTGGCGAATTCATCGTCTAGTTCAGGAAGTTCTTTACCTTTTACTTCGTGAATTTTAACTTTGAAAGTCGCTTCTTTTCCAGCCAGCTCTTCTGCATGATATTCTTCAGGGAAAGTGACTTCAACGTCAACTTCCTCTCCTGCTTTCTTTCCTTTTAGCTGGTCTTCAAATCCTGGAATAAAGCTGCCAGAACCGATTTCCAGGGAATAGTTGTCTGCCTGGCCGCCTTCAAAGGCTTCGCCATCAACAAATCCTTCAAAATCCATGACAACTGTATCGCCTTCTTCGACTTCTCCATCTTCTTTGACGACAAGCTCTGCCTGTTTCTCTTGAAGTGTTTTTAATTCATTTTCAACGTCTTCATCAGTCACTTCTGTTTCAAGCTCTTCGACTTCCAAGCCTTTGTATTCGCCTAGTTCCACTTCAGGCTTGATTGTGACATCTGCTGTGAAAATGACCTCTTTACCTTTTTCAATTTGTTGAACGTCAACTTCTGGACGATCGACTGGCTCAATACCAGTCTCTTGAACAGCGTTCATATAAGCTTCAGGAAGTACGATATCCAAGGCATCCTGATAAAGAGATTCTACACCGAAGCGTTGTTCAAAAAGCTTACGTGGTACCTTCCCTTTACGGAATCCTGGCACTTGAACTTGCTTGACTACTTTTTTAAAGGCTTGATCCAACGCACGATCAAAGTCTTCGGCCGGGACTTCTACTGTTAGGACCCCTTGGTTACCTTCTTTTTTTTCCCATTTTGCTGACATAAAAAATTCCCTCCAACATCTATAATTTCCTTTCGCCACCACGATCGCCGGCGATGTTTACTACGTTTCTTTGATTCTATTTACATACGAATCTAAATTTGCAACCACTACATTATAACATAAATGTCTGACCTTTCAACATATGTACTTATTTAACCACAGCACTGACATCTGCTCCGTTAATCATCCATTATAAGGGAATAATGCTGTTCACATATTTGGATTTCCTCTTTATATTTGGTGATCGGTTCATGCTTTTCCGAGAAAGTGACAGGCAGCTGTAAATATTCGTGTCCTAATTGCTTTAATGCTTCTACAATATTTGGAACTTCCTCATCCGTCGGTAAAATTGGATAACGCACAAACAGATATCGATAAAGCAGCTTTTGGACAATCTCAAACATGGTAGGATTCTCCTGTTCCATATCCCCCAGCCTCAATTGTATTTGCTGCATGACATATTCAGAATGCACATCCTTTAGTTTAGATGGATTGACGATATGCTTAAAGCCAAATTTAGTGACTTCTATGTTACGATCCAGATTATGCTCCTGGAACCATTGGATAATTGCTGTTTTAATAATAGGGTGAACTTGATCTGAGTTCAGCAGCTCTATGAATTGCTCTAAGTAAGGTTTAGCATTTTGTTTTCGCAGCTTAATGATGGAACGCCATTGTTTATGTATATCATTATTTCCTATTCCTTCAAAAAACTCATCAACGTAATGGTTTCCTTGTTGTTCACTTTGGTCTTCAATAAGTTTTCTGCTCACTTCATATAACTGCCAAAATTGAGTTCGCATCTGTTGAGGCATATCACTTTCCTGAAAAACCTCATCCAACAGGCTCACCAGTTCCTCATAGCGACTTGTCTGGAATAAAATGGTCAAATATATATGTAAGTATTGGTAATAATTGTCATGGTCATGCTTCATCAGGTACTCGCATAATTCCTCTGCAGATTCATACTTCCCCAATTCCATCAGACTTATCAGCTTACCAGTAACGACATCGTGTGACGCCACATTATGTTCGAATAACGGCTCAAAACTCTCCAATGCTTCCTCATACCGCTTTTCTTTGATGGCTTTCAAACCCTCATTTTCAAGCCTGGTTTTCCATTTTGGGAACATCACTACATTCCCTCGTCTCTTCTTCATAGGACACCCTTCCTGACCAGCTATTTATTATTTTCTATTATCTTTATATCCTTTCCCCAGTTCAAGTATAACAAACCTGTCTTTTTAAAGTCGAAATTTGCTTTTGATTTAGTATGACGCTACAACTCTTAGAAAAACCCGCATTGTATACATTAGTTTTCCTATACCTGGAACTTAAAATTTTCACTACCCCGATGGACTTCTTTGCAAAAACTTTATTCTTTCCTAACGTATAAAAAAGAGCCAAGACCTTTAATGATAATGGTCTTGGCTCTATTCATGGCATAGCGTCCCAGGCAGGATTCGAACCTGCGACCCACAGCTTAGAAGGCTGTTGCTCTATCCAGCTGAGCTACTGGGACATGGTTGAAAAATCTTAAATACAGTTATTATGTTCTTACGGCTGTCGTCCCGATTCTTTGGGTCATTTCATAGATGCTTCTTTTTGAATCGGTACGCTGAAGTATTGCTTCGCAGCTCATTCGGTCGTGCTCTATCCAGCTGAGCTACTGGGACATGGTTGAAAAATCTTAAATACAGTTATTATGTTCTTACGGCTGTCGTCCCGATTCTTTGGGTCATTTCATAGATGCTTCTTTTTGAATCGGTACGCTGAAGTGTTGCTTCGCAGCTCATTCGGTCGAGCTCTATCCGGCTGAGCTACTGGGACATGTACATTTCAACTTTAAGAATAAATGGAGCGGGTGATGGGAATCGAACCCACATCATCAGCTTGGAAGGCTGAGGTTTTACCACTAAACTACACCCGCATCTTATAATTATTATAGCCTTTGTTTCTGTTCACGATCAGTCATGCCTCTTCCTCTGCCAGCT
>NZ_JAFBDO010000006.1 GCF_016908295.1 Thalassobacillus pellis | reverse complement strand
AAGGACTATATCGCTCCATGGATTGCAGGTATGGTAGGTATCCATTTTTTCTGGTTAACCAGTATTTTTAATGATGGCAGCTTATCTATTTTAGCGGTACTGCTGATTGCTGTGGCCTTGGTTTCCTTATTCCTATCAAAAAAACTGCAAGTGGCGAACAGTGCCATCACCGGGGTTGGTTCAGGGACGGTGCTGTTTGGTTTTGCGATTGCAGGATGGATCCGATTCCTCCTTGTATAAACGTAGAAAACCTTTAAAAATCCACATGCTTGCAGACGATAAGGTTTTCCTTAATAGATTCATATAATTTTCGAAATCACTCGTCTAATGTTAGAACGCAGCAACACTTTCGAAAGCGCGACTCATGCATAAAAAAAACAGCAAAAAAGGGAGGAGTTTACTTGTTAAAAAAAAGCTTGATCACATTGGCCGTCCTTAGTTTGACTCCTTTTCCCGCAGCCTCCGCAGAGTCGTGTGGAAAGAGGAGAATTATTGGGCTTATGCGGGAATTCCGGCAATTCGAGTGAGCCGCATATTCATTTTCAAGTAATGGATTCTCCGGATGTTTTCGAAGGAAACACGATTCGTATACGATTTCAACAGAGAAGTGCCCCCATACAAGGGGAGTTTGTTGAACCGATCGATTAATCATCCACTAATTTACAAACCTCTTATTCAAGAGTAGGAGAAGATGGGAGACGCAAAAAGGAGAGAATGAATTGGACAATAATAATCGGTTAGATGATTCTCCATTCCATTATCGAGTCAATAAAGATAAGACCGTTTTTTTAGAATACCACGGGAAGCAAGTGAAAATTTTAAAAGGAAAAGAAGCGGAAAAATTTTTAAGAAAAATCTCTGCGGCGGAAAA
This sequence comes from Thalassobacillus pellis, assembly GCF_016908295.1. Lineage (GTDB taxonomy): Bacteria > Bacillota > Bacilli > Bacillales > Halobacillaceae > Thalassobacillus > Thalassobacillus pellis. The sequence continues at coordinate 163,392 of NZ_JAFBDO010000006.1, read as the reverse complement.
TGAAAAGAAACGACAATTAGTAATGGCAAAGATAACTGGTAATTTCAAAAGAGGAAATGAGCGGAATCATTCGAAAAAATAGCCCCTCCTTTCCTCGCTAGGGGTTGTGCTCAATTTCCATCCCATCGAAGATAGAAACAGTTTTCGAAAGCTTACATTCGGGTCAAGAAAGCTATTCATCAAGAGGAAACAGGAAAACAACCGTACACAAACGTTTACATTTACGTATACGTAAATGTAAACGTTTGTGTATAAAAGAACAATAACGATTTTCTTTTCTTTCATTGGAACACCTACCCCCGGACGGCCATCGCATACTAGAAGAATGGAGAAGCCTACCGCCCCGCTCCTCTTTAATGGAATGTTTTTTGTTTGATACTAAAGTGGCGCAAGTTAAGAGAAAGAAAGGTGATCGTATGAGATACATCCTACTGTTAATCGTGCTGTGCCTTATTGCTACTCCTATTCACGCTCAGGAAACAATGTCTCAACGGGATCGTTTAAAAACTTTTATGGAAAAAGGACTGGAAACCTATCATATTCCTGGCGCGTCCTTAGCTGTCGTGCAGGACGGAAAAGTAGTATTTCAACAGTCCTACGGCAAACAAAGCAATGGACAACTGGTCACCAACGACACGTTATTCCCACTAGGATCCATCAGCAAACCCTTGACCAGTCTCGGAATCTTAAAACTGGCAGAAAAAGGACGCCTCGATCTGGATAGCCCGATGGACCGCTATCTCGATTTGGAGTATGGGCAGGCTCAGATGGAAGAACGAATCACCATCCGGCATTTGCTTGCGCATACGAGTGGAATCAGTACTTATGCCGGACTGAAAGTCGCTGAGAAAAAATTAAGAGGAGAAGATGCCATCACACAAGCAGTACAGATGCTAAATCCAGTGAAACTTTCGACGAAACCCGGAGACATCCATCAATATAGCGCAGCCAATTACCTGATCTTAGGGAGAATCATTGAAAAAGTGACGGGAGATACCTATGCCGAATACATGCAACAAGCGATCTTTTCGCCATTACATATGAAGCAAACCGTTGCTACCTATGAAGCTGCCAAACGTCAGGGCTACCAACCAGGGTTTCAATCCTGGTTTGGAAGACCGGTAAAAAGTGAAAATTGGGTGGATGACAGCGGTGCTCCTTATGGTTATATCACCTCCAATTCCAACGATGTGGTGCAATACATGAAGGCGGTATTAAATAGGAATTCCCTGCTTACCGAACCCTTTTCCAGCATGTATGTGTCCCCAGAGATACATCGAAAGGGAGATACGTATTATGGGTTGGGGTGGCGCATGGATTGGAAGCCAGAAGAAAAGATCCTTTTTCATGGAGGGGAAACGCCCGATTCCCGTAGTGAGCTGGTCGTGAATCTCTCCAAGGACTATGCATATATCTTACTTACCAATAAAAGTAACTTTTCAGAGGTCATGCATGCCATTTATTTGAAAGAGGGCATACGCACCATTCTAGAAACAGAAGAAATGCCTGACTTACCACCGCCGGCGTTTCAAAGAAAATGGTACCTCGTCCTCGCGATCGCTGTTACTGCCGCTTGGACGATATGGAACCTCTTTCGCTTGAGAAAAAAGAAAAGAAGGATGCCAAAGCGATGGATGGCGATAGCCGTAGGTATGATGCTTTTCGGCCTCCTATTGATCCCCCTGATGGTTTCGTTTTTCAAAACCCCGTGGCATACAATCGTCGCCTACGCCCCCGATCTTGCTTTCTTCCTCCAAGCATTGGCGGGAGTGCTGCTGATACACGGGATCGGGATTTTAGGAGTACAGAGGTGGAAAGCGAAAAAACACCCGCTTCCCTCTCAACAAGGGTAATAAAACAAAGTTCCCTTGGTGGAGCAATACGGCAGCAATCTCAATGGCTCCCTACTTTTTTTAGAATTTGCTTACGGAATGCCGGAAAGATATCCGACATGTTTCTATCGTTCCTATATAGCCTTTCGAGAGTTCCACCCTCCTTTTTTAGTTTACACTCCCGGAAAACAAACGTTTACATTTACGTAAATGTAAACGTTTGTTTTTATTCTATCTTTCTTCCCCATGTATAAAACGATGAAACGTTGGACAACCTATTAATAGGTAGGAAAACCATAGATGTTCCTTGCTTGAAAAACTTCATAGGATTTAACAATCTATCAATATATTCCCCTTAAACTAAAATGCAAATATCCTGAATAGCCAGAAGGATGGCACCCATTTGTTAATATATGGCAAATTCCTTGATGATGTTTACGTTTATATTTACGTTTTCGTTTACGTAAACATAAACGTTTGTGCCATTAGGTGAATGTAGATGTTGACATGTGTAGCTTTACAAGGGCTAGCTGTTAGTTGCTCCGGGTTGCTTACCCAAGGATTAGATAACCTCTAATGGCGTTGGTTAGCTTCTTCCTACATACGGTCATCTGGTGAAACTAGCACACCTATTGATTGACTGACCGGTCGGACAGTATTATGATAAAGAAGAACAATGTATTAGGGGGAAGGGAAACATGCCAGCAAGGATGCCGGATAAACGATACGAAAAAGGGGAAAAAACCAAGGAAAATCTTTTACAGGTCGCAATAACCATCATGGCCGAGCAGGGACTCAAAGAAGTATCCGCAGCCAAGTTGGCTAAAGCGACAGGAATCAGTAAAAGTACGGTGTTCCATCATTTCCATTCGACGGAGGCGTTACTGCTGCAGACACTAGACCTTGTTTTTCAAGAGCTGTGGCAATACATGAAAGCAGATCCGTCTCCAGATACCGAGCACTTTTTAGAAACGCTGGGACAAAGCATGGTCGATGTTGCTACCGAGGAACCTTCCTTAGTCAAAGCTTTTTTAGCTTTTTTTCACGAAGGGCTCTACAATGCGACATACCGCGAAGTTTTGGTCGCTTATAGTCAGCAGATGAATGACTTCTTCTTCCAGCAACTGCAGCCATTAGCTCCGCATTTAAAAGAAGAAAGAATCAGGGATATTTCGAAACTGCTCCTCCCCATGATCGATGGGATGGGTTTTCACTTTCTATTGAATAAAGATCCGCACTCGTTTGCCCATATGTGGAAGCTGCAAACACAAGGCATCCTGCACCTGATACAGGATCAAAAATAAGGATTTATTTATGGTGCCAAAAACTGACCTACCGGTCGGTTAGTTAATTAAAATGGAACGGAGGGAGAATCATGCTCTACCTTATCTTGAAATACATCCACATCCTGGCCGCCATCCTCATGATTGGAATGTCCCTAGCTAACGGGGTTGGAAAAGTATTTGCCGATCGAACCGGGAATGTCCACCGGATGGCTGCGATATCGGCATTGACCGTGTATGTCAACAAAAGAATTGTGCTTCCATCCTTAGTGGTGTTAGCGTTCAGCGGTATCGGATTAGGGTTATCCCTGCATGTGTCTTTTCGGGAAGGGTGGATCTTCCAAGCGATGGTCCTTCTGGTGATTTTAGTTGTTGGGTACTTTGTCGGGAATCACTATGAGACGCGCCTGCACCACCTTGCCAGCGATGCGGAGAAACACAACCAGTCGAAGGTATCCCCCCTTTATTGGCAGGTCAGCAACGTCTATTACCTGACCGGTGCACCAGTGCTTGTTGCCATGGTCCTCTCCCTCTACTTGATGGTGTTTCAACGAAGTCTCTTTTGAGAAGAGAGACGAATGGCACTCTTGCCAACGAAAGGATGAGTAAAATGTATGGCGTTCAAAAGAAGTCATGGCCACAAAAATGGACGATTATGGGAAGTGAGTGCGTGTTTCTGCTTGTGGTGGTGTGGTTTTTATTTTTCGATGGCACCCAGTACCTGCATCTGTCTGAGGGGAATGATGCACGAAACGTACTCTTGTTTCTTTTTTGCCTGCTTGTATATATCCGAATGAATGGGATGATGGTGTTTTTATTAAAGCGGGGAATTACTTGGGAGGAAGCAGGAGGTGTCATCGGTGCGTTTGCCGTTTATTATGTGGGATTTGCCTTGTTATGCGGGACCAGAAACGTGCCCCTGGATGGGGTGGACGGGATAGCTGTATTGCTTTTCCTCCTGGGTTCCCTGATTAACACCGGATCTGAAGTATTACGCCATCAATGGAAAAAAGATCCCCGGAACAAGGGGAAACTTTATACCGGCGGGCTTTTCCGCTATGCCATCCATATCAACTATTTTGGGGATCTGGTGTGGGTCAGCGGATTTGCTTTACTCACCCGTCATCCATGGGCCGGGGTAGTCCCGATTTTTTTAGGTGTTATGTTTGTGTTTCTCAATATCCCGCAACACGACCGGTACTTACGAAAAAAATACGGAAAAGCGTTTGAATCGTACGAAAAACACACCAAAAAGTTTATTCCCTTTATTTATTAATGGATCCCAAGAAAATTACAAATATTGCGTCCCGAAATGGCAACTATCTCGACATCCTAGCAACGACACCTAAAGGGACCAAAACGCAGAGGGCGAGGAGCACAGCAGCCACCCCAGCGTGCAGCAGCATCGTCAGCACAAACAATCCCGCGATCCCTTTATGCAGGTGCTTGGTCGAAGTAAACGCCGATGATCGCACTAAAAGCCCGAGGCCAAAGAGAAGCAGAAGTACCATCCACGCGACCCACCCGGAACCTTCCATGTAAGGAATGCCATGAATGTGATAAAAGTAGACGACATGAGGAAGCGATGTGACAAAAACAAGGACACCAATCCATACATGGTAGGTGTGAAAGAACCGGAGCAAACGCTGCATAGCATGCCTTTTGAACAAAAGCCCCCTTCTCCTGAGGGCTTTTTTGCTTAGCCATAAGGAAGCCCCCAATACCGTAAACACCCAGGAGGCCATGCCATAGAAAAAGTATTGTTCGGGATGAGGGATCCCGAAGATAGGCGTCTGTTTCGGATAGACGAAGGAAAGGAACGTCCAGCACAAAGACGTACCGATGAACAGGTATCCCACAAGTATAAACCCTTTATTCGCACGCAACACAAGCACCTCGCATGATCCTCATGACTCCCTCTCCTATCTGAAAGTGTTTTCTACCAAGAAGCACATGTAGCGATGGAAAAATCCGTCATTCCAACGGATAGGTCGAATAGTAGCATAATTCGAAATTTTTACAACATGATATTTGTCATGAAAAATCAAACGTGACTACCCGAAGGCACCTCCCTCCTGCACCTTTAAATCATTTTCTCACTGAATATTTCAATCCTTGATTCCCCATAGCTATTCTAGCAGCCACCTGAACAAAGTGAAAAAAGATGCTTGTTGGAGGTTGACAAAATTTTCAGATTGATTACAATTACATTGAAACACAGTATAAGAGGAGTATTGGTGCGGACGAAAATTCGGATGTTGCACAACTCGTTGGCAGCTTTACTGTACGAAAACAACGGATTTGGAGGATTTGTTCACGATCACGAAAAAAGACAGAAGAAGAGCGGGAGGTGAAATGGAAAGGTGTAAGATATCGACCCATTGGACGGATGGTCTACATTACCCCACCACGGTGTTCGCATAAAACGGGTGCCCACTATTGGTGTCGTCATGCCTCTGTATGCCTTGATGGAATGGAGTACCAAAGCGTTTACGGATGTATTTCGCGCAGATACTTTTTTGTTTCAGAGTGAGCGCTTTAATGTTGGTGAAACCTCTAAAGATGGAGGGTTGATGCCATTTTGAAGGCATTGATCAAATGAAGCGACGAGGAAGGAAGTAATGTACGTTCAAAGAATACATGTACCAATACACGGAACGATCTCTTATATTGTATGAATCTAAAAAGATGGAGGAATTCCTTTGAAAAAAATCGGTTTGTCATTCATCGTACTCGCTTTGGGTCTGATCATTCCATTTTCATCTGCAAATGCTTCCAGTGGCTGGGACTACATGGGAGTTTATAAGTTGATTCCCAATGCCTATGGTAACTATGATACATGGAATGTGCGATCTACTGGAGGATCTTTTAAAGTAGAATCATTTGGTGTTTCCAATAACTGTTCTTTAATGGAGTATGACCCTGGGTCAAATAATGATGATCGTGTAGGACACGTTAGACAAAATACCACTACTATTTTTAACGTTCGAGGTTTTGTGGATGGTTCTAATAATAGAGCTGAACTCTACGTGATGTGCCATACACGTCCTAGTTATTACTCGCATGTGGAATATTGGGACTAATAGTAAAAGAGCGGGAAAGTATGGAGTTTATCTGCAATGGGTGGCAGACTCTCTACTTTCTTATAAGGATTACAGGATAGTTGTTAAAGTAAGAAAAAAGCGAATGTTACTCATTCGGCAACATTCATCAGATTGTAGATGGTTCCAATAACCGGGAGGAATTTATGTTACGACAACGCTGGAATGATCACTTTCTGAGATTGAGTGATCTCCTCTTTCTTTCCTCTGCTTTATCCCCATTAGTAGTTTGAGCTTAAATATACTATACGAGGAGGTAATTCGTATGAAAAAAATCAGTTTGCTTTTGACTGCTCTTACCCTTGCCATGGTCATCCCTATAACATCTGCTCATGCTGCTGATCCTACACTTAATAGAGGAAATGGAGAGTGGGATTGGCAAGGTACCTTTGATCTTTTTTATAACGACACATATGATTATTTTCAGACGGTTAATTGCCAGTCTACTGGTGGAAGTTTTATGATGGAAGCCAGAGCTTTTGATAAAACGGTTATGGTTCAATTATGGGAGGACGATCCATCTGGTGATGATTATGTAGGTCAAGCAAAATTAGGACATGGGGACTCCGTATATTTTAACATTGAAAACCTGGTTGATGGTTCAAATAACCGAGCCGAGTTATTCGCTTTAACATATGAAAACCCATGGAAAGGTGGAGAGCTACCTGCCATGTACTTTTGGGATTAAGTTTCCTAAATGTATCGCAGTTGATTTCCGATTGGTAAACGCATCAGAGCTGCCATCTCCTTCGTTCCGAGAATGACACGATGTTTCATGCGTTCCATGGAAAAAAGGCGGTGTTTAAACTCCCAGCGGAAAAGGGAACGATTGGTTCGAAACCACCACCATTCACGCCCTTTTAATTGACTGAGCCGACCACTCGAGAAAGTCCCGATGGATTCCTTCACTCGTTTGATCAAACGTTGTGCATCCTTCGTATTTCGACCAAACGTAATAACCTTCATGTCAAGTCTAGAAAGGATCCTTGTCGATTTACTCTCGATTGCCGTTAAGTAGAGTTCATTATCCTTATAAAGGGATTCATCCGATGTTAGGGGAGGACCAGGGGGGCATGGTGAACCATTAGTGGTCTAGTTATTATTAAATGACTTCAAAAGACCCACTCCATTACTCCTAAGAAAGGAGATCATACAAAAAAGATAGAGAAAGTTTGGTGCAAGTAAGTGGTTGATGGATTCTCGTCCATCCTTTATACTCCCCTTATACTGTTATCGGAAGATGGTCTTTTTTAAGTAGAGATCGAATGCTATTAAAAGAAGGAGGAGGAAGTGAACGATGCCAGAAAAGTTTTTGATCATCATTCAAGCTGGAGAACAGGATGTTGGAAGGGTTTATCATGGTTTGACTTATGGGCAACAATTACATTTTGCAGGATTTGAGGTGAAAATTTTCTTTGATGGACTAGGACCGCAGTGGATTCCCAAGCTCGATGATCACGACCATATATTTCATCCTGTATTTAAAGCGATTCAAAGTCTAGGTATCATTCAAGGCGCATGCAAGTATTGCGCAGAATTTTTTGATGTTGTAGAAGATGTGGAAAAAGCTGGATTGTCCCTGGAAGGAGGTGCACAAGATGATCATTTGAGTATTGTGAAATACGTAAATAACGGGTATTCCCTAGTTGTTATATAAAATGGATGATAAGTAGCACTAGGACCTACGTTTTTAAAGCGGCCATGATTGACACGTCAATGTTCCAACGACTATTATGAAAAAAGTCGAAAGAAGGGTTTATTGCCCCTAATAAGATGATCTGATTTAATTAGTTAAAAGTAAATTTTATATATATGTTAGAATCAAGGTGTCTTACTAAGTTTGGGTTTTTATGATAAATAGATGATAACCTTATATTAATGGGCTAACATTTTCTATGTTTAATCCCACTATTTTAATGAATAATAAAATATATGGTTTCTCTATATCTGTAATCCAGTCAGGTTTTTATTTGGTGTTAACGGAAAGCAGGTGTTGGAGGTGTTTATTTTATTCTGATAACTTGCAAGGGGATATGAATAGACTATTTCTATTTCTGGAAAAAATATAGATTATTTAGGAATGATTGGTAATGGGGTTGAAATTAACCATTTTATTAAACAAAGAGACAAATGAATTATTGGATCGGTTAGCACTTAGAATGGGGACAAGTAAAAGGAATGTTGTTTTGCTTGGTTTATCCAACATTTTAATGCAAGGAATCAGTAAAGAAGACTTAGATCAGATGGAAAACCGTATAGATGATTTGACGCATTCTACGAATATTACCGTTAATGAAACATTTAAAAAACGATTGATGGAAGTTCAGAGATATGGGTTATCCATAAGGAAATTCTTTGGCTATATCATTTGTGATTATTTTCAGAAACATTATCATGAATTTTTCCCAGAGGATTGCGTGGAAGAGGAAAAGGAACTTCCCCTTACAAAAAAGGATGTTGTTCAAACAGCGATAGATAAGTGTCTGAAGGATAAAATAATTTCCTATTGTTATGATCAATCTATATCCGTGAACAGTCTTTTTGCCTATTATATTCTAAATAAACCTATAAAGGTTTGGAATTTCAAATCAGGGAATAAAGAACTGATGGATTTATCTTTTGGTGTGTCTGTTCGAAATAAACTGATTGATGACGCAACAAACGTAGGCATGAGCAAAAGTTTTTATTTAAATCTGATAGCAGTACAAATGAGTTATGATTTGGATCTTTAAAAAAACAGCAAAACTTTTGTTGTTTTTTATTTACCTTCATACACTCCCGTTATACTGAAAACAGGACGCAAAAAATGAATTCGAGCTGTTTAAAGGGAGATGATAAAGGACTGGGATGGTTCCTACTCAAATCGTTGAAAGAGGAAGCAATTGAACAATAACTGGGGATTAGCTTTTTTTGGCCACTATACCATGACATGTTCAAATAACGATTTTTCATGACATTTGTCATGAAAAACAAATGACAAACATGACTACACGATGGCCCCTCCCTCTCGTACCGTTAAAGCAGAAAAACTTTTTGTCGAATAATATGTAACCTTTGCGAACAAGAGAGCGACATATAACAAAAACCAAAGGGTAAATTTTGTCAGAAATACAGAAAGGAGGAAAAGACGCATGAACAAACGTTGGTTGTCATGGATGATATTGGCAGGACTCGTACTTGCTTCGTTTACCCCGATTGCTGCCGTTGAAGCAGCCGGGAATGGGCAGTGGGACACAAAAGGTACGTACAATCTTTATTACCGATCGGCTTATGGATGGTGGGATACCGCCAATGTTAAGTCCACCGGGGGCGGTTTCCGGATTAAAGGAGCACTTTATAACGTGGACTATGAGTTGTGGGAGTATGACCCCGGTCCGGGCAATGATGACTTGATAGGCCATCATTACCAAGTCACGTGGGATCCATATGGAGTATTTAACGTAAATCGATTTGTGGATGGCTCCAATAACCGAGCCGAACTGTATGTGAAGACATACGTAGACGCGGGATCGGTAAAGTTTTGGGATTGATCGGCACCTGCTTTTCGTACGTCATGGCCATGATAGAGGAACGAAATGGGAAACATCCCACCATTGGATTGTTGCCCAACTGTAACCGTTTATTTAAAAAGGAGGAAAAACAAATGAAAAAACGTTGGTTATCCATCTCGATGTTTGCACTAATACTTGTCTCGTTGATCCCGATCTCTTCCGCAGAAGCAGCTGGGAATGGAAGTTGGGATCGGATTTTGAGTGGAACGTTAGACTATAATCCAACTTATGGCTTTTGTGATTCGGCCAATGCCCGTTCGACGGGAGGAGATGTCTTGATTAGAGGAGAGGTGCCCTACGTCACTTATGAGCTGTGGGAATCGGATCCTGGCTCTGGGAATGATGACTACATCGGCAAACGTTACCTCACTCCTGAAAAAATCAATGGCATTTTCAGAGGGATTAACTGGGCGGTGGACGGATCGAATAACCGAGCAGAACTGTACGTGAAGGTGAATGGCAGGGCTGTGGATGGCAAATGGGTAGGGATCTGGGATTGATAGAAACATAGACGAGTTCCCGTCTTAAAGGAAGCGGTTCTCGCCCATCAAAGGGGCAGGGGAACCATTTCCAGGGATAGAGAGCCTTTGAGGCATGGGACGTTTTCGGAAACAACTGCCGGAAAAAGGAGGGGACACACGTTGCGGTATCATTTCTTTCCATTTTTAATTCCAAAACACGGCCAGCGGTATGAACTGACAACCACCAGGGATGCAAACCTAAGCTATACGAAGGAGGAAACCTCCTGGAGGAGCGTACTAAAGGCATTGGAACGCCCCTGGTATCGGCGGGGACGGAAACAGGAGTGGATCAGTTGGGAAATCGTCGCGACGACACGATCGATTCGTTATTTTGTTTGGGTACCGGATACCCATATCGGCCAAACCTTTCAGAACAATTATTATGCTGAACACCCGGAAGTAGAAATGGTGGAAGTAGCCAACCCTTCGCTAGATTTCACCCGTCCCCATGCAGGAATGAAGTTATATACCGATAGCCACTGGACGGTTCCGATTAAAACCTACCAGAAGGAAGCCATCGATACACAAGCCGAGTTAATCGAATTATTGGAGACACTGGAAGATGGACAAGAAATCCATCTTCGGTTTCTCCTGCAGCCGGCCTATCGCACCGAAAAAGATTTTCGGGGAATCACCAAACAATTGCACGAGGAAGGCATCGCGGATGCCTCCCTGCAAAAAGACAACGAACTCTATTTAACGGCCATTGAAGGAAAAGCAAGGCAGAAGCTCGCCTGGTTAGAGATGAAGGCGGTGGCCTTTGGGTCTACCACCACGGAGGCTCAAACCTTAATGAAACGTGTCCGCGGCTCTGTTGGAAGGTTTTCCAGTGGACGGTTGAATCAGTTGAACGGCCGGGAGTGGTGGTGGTTTCGAACCAATCGTCCCCTTTTCCGCTGGGAGTTTCAACATCGGCTTTTTTCCATGGAACGAAAGAAAAACCGGGTCATACTCGGAACCGAGGAAATGGCCGCCCTTCTGCGTCTACCTAGTGAACAGATCCAGCACAGCAAACTGAACCGATTAAACATGCGCTCCACCCCTTTCCCCAAAGAGCTGCAGCAAGAACAGGAGCCATCCCGGCCCAGGATTCCTCTGGGGATCCATTGCTATCATGGCCGGAGCCAAGAGGTTCCTTATGACCTCGCGAACCTTCGACACCATACAGCGATCCTAGGCATGACCGGGATGGGAAAATCGACGTTGATGGTCCACTTAATTGAAGGGCTGATCAAGCAAGAGGGAAGCCAAAACACCTTAGGCGGGACCGTCATTGATCCCCACGGGGATTTATGCCAGGATATCGCCGCCCGCATTCCTCCGGAGAAACAACACGCCATCCGGTACATCAAATTTGCCGAAGGCGATTTTCCGTTTAATCTCTTTCACATGGATTTTGCCATCACCGAAGATAAAATTGCCCAGACGGTCGTCGATGTCTTAAAACGCACGTGGCAAGAATTTTGGGGTCCGAACATCGACGATAACTTACTGAACGGCGGCATTGCCATTCAACGGGTGAAGGAAGCCAACTTAGCCAATTTGCAGCGGCTGTTAAGCGATGCGGTCTACCGGAAAGCCCTGCTGGAACAACTCGACCAGGACGATCCGTTGGAAAAAGAGTTATATCAGTTCTTTTCCGACCTGCAGGATCTCAATAAGCGTGAACACCAGTTCAAAACCAACTCCACCCTGAATAAATTGCGCAAAGTCACGCTATCCGGCGTGCTAGGGCCCATGCTCCAGGCGAAAACCAATGGACTAAGCTTCCGCGAAAGCATGGATCAAGGAAAGATCACGTTACTGGACCTATCTGAATTAACCAATGATGAAAAAAAATTAATAGGTTCCATCTGTTTGACCATGGCCGAACTCGCGGGGAGAAGTCGCGCAGACACCCCGAAACCAGCGCGGGACAAACTCCCGCATCACTTTGTCCTCGTGGATGAAGCCCCGAGTTTCATGGAGCACAGTGCCACAGCGATCGATGCTTTTGCTTCGGAATTACGGAAATATAAAGTCTCCATCATCCTCGGCATCCAAGGATTAAAAGGACAGCTTCCTGATGATATGGTCGACGCCATCTTCCGGAACGTTGGCACGTTGATGGCCTTCCGGTTGGGGAACCCAGCGGATGCGCACTTGATTCATCAGGCGATGCCATCGGAAATTTTAAGCAAACAGGATTACTTAACCATCGAACCCTATCATGCCTACACGCGACTGCAAGTAGGCATGACTCGTACACAACCATTTCCTATCCATATAACGGAGCCGGTCCCTATCAAACGGCCAACGGACCTTTCTGCTATCCGACGACGCACCCTGGAGGAAGCCATGGAACGGGAGCATCAGGCCGGGGCGGCTGCCTCCTTGGCAGCAAAAGATGCTCCTATGGAAGCAGCCAGGTGGATGGAAACACAAGAAAAAGGACAGGGTGCCTTCGATAAGGAAACAGGGGACGATGCCCCGACGGAAAACCTTCCAAACCAGGAACAGGAGAAACCACAGGAAAAGCAACAGGAAGTCAGCATTGAAGATGCCTTATTTTAAGCAGGAGGAGGAACCGTGCCAAAAAAGATCAGCGAGCGAGAGGAAAAACTGTTTGAAGTCTTGCATGATTTGGTGTTCGTCGATTACCCCTTCTTGGAAAAATTTATTTTCGTCAAGGAGGACGGGACTCCCCAACACAAAAACACCATACGCCGAGCCTTAAAGGCATTAGAGAACGAAGGCTATATTCAATCGTTCCCGGTTCCCAAAGCCCACATCCGGGGGGCCGACCGGCTCGCTTATACGTTAGATACCCGAGGGGTCCAGGAAGCAAGCGAAATTTTAGGAGGTACGGATTGGGATAAACGATGGACCCAACGTACCCCGACCTACATCCATCATTCCTTACAAATCGCAAATACCTTAATGACCTACAAGAAAAACCTCCCCCCGGGGAACGGATTGGAATTCATCGACTATTTTTCCGAACGGCGGTCCTTTCGTAATTACGGCACATGGAGATCGGATAAGACCGGGAAACAACGACAGTCACCGATGACCGTCATTCGCCCGGACGGGGCGTTTGTGCTACAGCGCTCGGTCCAAGGACGAACGTTTAGATTTTTATATTTCATCGAAATGGAACGGAGCCGGCAACGCATCGAAAACACGCTGGAAAAAATGTATCGCTACAATCAATATGTGCAAAAGCAGACCTATCGAGCAGACATGGTGTTTGGAGACATGGATGTCGTTCGGGTGCTATTCATCTCCAGAAATAACAACGAACGCAACCGCTTGCGGTTTCATGCTCAACGGGCCGTCACCAGGGACATCGAAAAGATACAGGGAGCGATCCTGTTTGCCACCTATGACGATGTGATGAGCGACCCCTACGGAGCGATCTGGCAAGCCAAGCATGCCAAGGAGCCCGATCATGTTTACACGCTGACCCAAAAAATAGACGGCGGATGATTTTCCCCTAATTCCACCGAACCCAAGGGGGATAACACCAAAGGAGGGGAGGAGAAAATGAGGTACAAAATCAAACGGGGAGCTCCTGCCGACCGAACGATACAACGGCGCATCATCCACCTGGGAATACAAGCGGGAAAGCCCCTGTTTTTGCTCGCCTTTCTGGTTGGTAGTTTGTATGGGGGAGGATGGCTGGCTTATCACAACAGCCCCAATTTTGCCCAAATCGTGGATAGGGGGCTTGGATGGGTGACCGACCTGTATCAGGCCTACGGCCTTTGGACGACTATTTTCTTGGTTTTTCTCATCGGGGCAGGAGGGTGGGCACTTATCGATGAAATGCAGCGAAAGGAATACGAACGCGAAAGGGGGAGAGACCGATGGAAGTGAAGGAGAAGCATGGGAAAAAACGGGAATATCCCCGGACCGTTTTACGCAAAAAAGTGTTCAAGGGCTTGTTTTGGGCAGGGTTTACCTTCGTCTTGTTCCTATCGGTAGTCGCGATCGTCCGCGTAGGAAATGCCAACGGAGGGATTCAGGATTCCTCCCCAGCAGCACGTGCGGAGCAAATAAGCCAAAACCCGGCGACCAGCATCGGTGCCCAAACGTTCGCGCAAATTTTCGCCACCCATTACTTCCATTGGGAAAACACCGACGAAGGGAGAAAAAAGCGAGCCGCCACCCTAAAATATTACCTGGCCAAAGGCATGGAGGAACAGGCGGGGCTCTCCTTTGACGGGTTGGAATGGAACAGCAGCCTCGATTCTTCCCGCGTGTGGGAAGTCAAAGAGACCGGAAACGATACGGCCATCATCACCCTGCGGGTGAAACAAAGGTTGCACCGCACCATTCCGCCGGACAAAAAGGCCATAGAAGCCGCCAAGAAAGCAAAGAAAGACATACCTAAACCCAAAGAAGAGGAAAAAGGGCCTTTCACCAACTATTTCGCCATTCCGGTAAAAACGGATGGACAGTCGTATGTCGTCCATCGAAAGCCGTATTATGTGCCAGAACCCTTCACCCCGGATATCCAGGCGCACCCAGACGTTAGTCCGGAGGGACGGGTGAACGATGCCGCCCTCCAGAAGCAGGTCACCGATTTCTTACAAACGTTTTTTAAGGTCTATACCACCGGTACACAGGAGGAATTGACCTATTACACCACCGGGGAGGACTTCCGAGGGATGAAAGGCATCGTGACCTTCCAGGAAGTGAAAGAGCTCCTCTTGAAAGAAGGGAAAAAACCAAATGAAACCCGCGTCTTTACGACCATTCGCTATTCGGTCGATCATTCAAAGGCCCAGGTGGCTTACAACTATGAACTGCTGCTTGAACAAGAAGGAGATCGCTGGTTGGTGAAGCGGATGCACGTACGATGAACCACCCGAAAGGAGGAAAGCATCCATGAATTTTGGCGATAATCTCGAAGGTTGGTTGACAGCCCAGCTTGGATCCGTCTTATCGGTCATTATTATCCTAGTGTCTATCTATTTTTTAACCCTTCGGCAGTTTTCCAGATTAATCGGATTTTTGATCTTTGCCATGATCGTATCTGTGGTCATTCTCCAGCCAGAAAAATTGAAAAACTTAGGGGTTGATCTCTGGGGGAAAATATTCGGGGGGTAAACGATGGAACCAAGACTGCTGCGAACCTATAACAATGTATGGAAAGTCCAGAAGGTGCTTTATGGCATTCAAGACATTCGGCTCCCGATTCCGGTGTCCTACCGGCAGCTGGCCTTTTTTGCCGGGACGGTGTGGCTCATGTGGCTGCTCAATCACTTCCCGCCGTTGAGCTTGTTACAGTTAGAACTGCTCGAATACGTGGTGATCCCTGGGGCTGCGGCGTGGTTTTTCACCAAATATCATATCGATGGCAAAGTGCCCCATCGTTTTCTGTTTCGCGTGATGCAATATCAGTGGGAACCTCGCTTGCAAAATCGGTATAAAGAAGTGTCCACGATAACCAAACCCTACCGGTATACCAGTACCATCGGGTACCGGGAGCGGGACGTTGTAAAAAGGGGGGAATCGGATGAAGATTGAATTTCCAATCAAATACTTTGAAGGAAATCTCGTTTTTTCCCAAAACGGTACGTGCTGGGCCTATTATCACCTGCCCGGATTTAACTATGATTTCCTTTCCCGGGAAGAAAAAGATATCCACTTCCAACATTTACAATCGTTTTTTTGGCAAATGCCATTCGATACCCATTTGCTGGTGGTCCCTAATTTCCAATCCATCCAGGAAAAACACGAACGGTTCAAACAGAAATTGACCGGCCCCCTGACAGCGGCCGCCCGGAAACATACCGACGATGTAGCCCGGCAACTGGAGCACATGTTAGGAAAAGAAGGAACGGAATACGGCTTTTATATTGGCATTCAATTGCCCAAACCGGACAACCAAAAACCGAAAACCAACCTGTTTCAAGATCTCAAGGAAGCATGGAAATCGTTCATCGGAGACGTGCATGCCACCGCCGGCTTAGACACCCCGGACATCATCGAGGAAGAGCTGGTGCGTTACCGGAAAGCCGAACGCCGTATCTTTCATAAAATCTATCCGCGATTAAAAGCCGAACCTGTCCAGGAGATGGATATCCAATGGCTGATCCGCCGCAATTGGTATCGGGGCATCGGAAAAGCTCCTCTCTTGGATACTTGGAGCCCGACCTACACCGTTCCTTATCAGGAATGGAACGAAGACGCCATCACCATCCGACGTCCCCTCTACCATGACGTATTACGGCTCACGGAGGGACTGATCGATGATTCCCCGAAACGAAGCCTGGTCGTGAAACAGGTGGTGGGAGGCGAAGAAAAAGAGGGCCATGTCGCTTTCTTGACCATTGCCAATGTGCCCTATGAACTGGAGTTTCCGGGAGAAGAATGGCTGTATCTGATCCAACAGTTGGATTTTCCTGTCGAAATCAGTGTCCGTACCGAAACGATGGACAACCGCAAAGCCTTGGCTACCATTCGTAATAAACAAAAAGAATTAAAAGATCAGGATCGCCATGCCCGGGAAACCGGCAATGAAACAGAACTAAACGTATTAGAGGGCCGACAGGAATCCTATGAATTGGAAGCCCATTTACAGAAAACACGGATGCCGTTGATCAAAACGTCCATCATCCTGGCGGTTGCTGCCGCGGACGAAGAGGAATTGAAACGACGGTGCGACACCGTGAAAGAGGTGTATGGGGATATGATGATTCAAGTGGAACAGCCCTATGGGGATCAGTGGCTCGCGTTCAATGAATTTCTCCCCGGGGCCCGTCGCTATATTCCCGATTATACCCATTTCATGGAACCGGCCACCGTAGCCGGAGGCATGTTCGGAGCCACGAAGCAGTTAGGGGATGGGGAAGGCTTTTTTATTGGCACGACCGGAATTCTCGATCAACCCGTGTATATCATGCCAAATCTGGCGGCCCAAGGGATCCGCGGCACCAAAACCAATGCATTATCCACGGCTTTTCTCGGCTCCCTCGGGGGCGGGAAGTCGTTTAGTGCCAACTTGATCACGTATCTTTCGGTCCTTTCGGGCGGAAAAGCGCTCGTCATTGACCCGAAAGGGGAACGGGGAAACTGGAGCAACGACCTCCTGGATCTACAAGACCAGGTGAATATCATCTCTCTTTCCACCAAGGCCGAAGACAAAGGACGGTTGGACCCCTTTTCCATTCATGACGATCGCAAAGAAGCCGAAACCCTCGCTGTCGACATTTTAACCTTTCTCACGGGGGTGCGATTGGATGATTCCAAGCGGTTTCCGAAACTGACCGGAGCGGTCCGGGCCGTTGCCCAAGGAGAGAAGCCCTGTTTGACCAAAGTGATTGCCCATTTATTGGCCGATAAGCAGGAAGAAGCCAGACTACTTGGCGAGCATATCCGTTCGTTTAGCGATTTATCGTTCGCACAGCTCTTGTTTGGAGATGGGGAGACGGAATCCGCCATCAGCCTGGAAAAAGCCATGAACGTGCTTCAAATTCAAAACTTGGAGTTGCCGGCACCCGATACCCCGCAGGAAAAATACAACTTATCGGAAATGCTTTCGGTCGCCATGATGCTGCCGATCTCCTCATTTGCGCTGAAATTCATTCATGCCAATCGCTCGATCTTTAAAGTCGTCCTGCTCGATGAAGCATGGGCCGTCTTAAATACGAGACAAGGCAGCCACCTGGCCACCCGTTTGGTTCGTGCCGGAAGGTCAATGAATGCCGGCATTTATATGGTCACGCAAAATGCCGATGACTTATTGGATGAAAAAATGAAAAACAACATTGGTATGAAATTCGCCTTTCGCAGTACCGACCCGAAAGAAATCGAGCATGTCCTCTCGTTGTTGAACCTGAAACAGACCGACTATAATGCCAATACTCTTCGGGAATTGCAGAATGGCCAATGCCTATTCCAAGACATTTCCGGACGCGTCGGTGTCGTTTCGATTCATGCGTTGTTTCAAGATTTATTTGATGCGTTTGACACCCGGCCGCAATTGGACAAAGAAACCTCCCCCACCTCCGGGGAAACGCAGCACCCGATGCCCGACACACCACCAGGGGAAAAGGAAGAGGAGTATGTATGAGACAACGTCTAACCATTCCATCCGTTATCGTTACCGTTTTTCTTGTGCTGGTGGGGTGCCAGGACAATGGGAACAAAGACGCCCCCACGAAAGTGGCGATCGCCTGGGTCCATGCGGAAGTACAGCAGGATGAAGCAAAAATGTGGGAGCTGTTAGCCGAAAAATCGAAGGTACTTGACCGGGAAGATGAAGCGGATCATACGTTTTCCATCGACCATATGGGGATCACGGCATGGCAGGCAGGGGCGGAACGATATTTCTATGAGGTGAGCTATGAACACCCGGAAACCAACGAGGTGATCATCGAACAGATGGAGATCATCCGTACCCAGGAAGGCTGGAAGCGAACCGAGTATGCGGATGTAAAGGATTTTGAAAGCCGGGTCAAAGACCTTCAGCCAGAAGTTCTAAAGGAGATGTATGCGCCATGAAACAAGTTTTTTTCATCGCCATAGTAGGCCTGGCCGTTTTCCTGTCCACGCCATTTTCTGTCTCTGCTGCGCTGTCGGATAACCTGGTTCCGCAAAACACCGGCGACGTCATCGGAGATGTTCCGCTTTTCTATAATGAATATTCGCCGAATCACTACCGTTTGGAGACCTATGTCGATACCTCAGGCGATTGGATGCCCTGGAATTGGGACGACGGGGTGGAACACGCCTTTTACTTAAAGCTCAATGAAATCATCAATACGCTTTGGATGCACAACATCATCCTCTCCAATTTCACGATGAAAGTCGTGCAGGAAGCCTTTGCATTAAATTTTGTCCAAGACGTCATTCAGCAGCTGGAACAAGCGATTCAACAAACGGCAGGGATTGGCCCCGGCGGTTTTCAGGAGAAAGGGATTTGGCCGTTATTGGTCACGCTGGTCCTCACCCTGGCGGGAACATGGGCGGCTTATGTCGGGATGGTCAAACGGCAGCTCAGCCGCGCTTGGGGCGGACTGGTTTCCACCCTGCTGGTGTTTGTGTTTGCTTTGGGCTTCTTTTCCAACGCCGGGACGATTCTTGGCGGGATCAATCACTGGACGAGCGAGGTCAAAAGCGATGTCTTAGCCATTTCCGCGAGCATCGTTAATCCTAGTGCTTCCTACAATCAGCAAGAAGGCATCGCCACGATCCATAACCAAATGTTTGATCTCATGGTCAAAAAACCGTACATCCTGATGCAATACGGGACCTTGGATGTCGAAAAAAAACGCGTAAAGGATTTGCTGGAACTAAGTCCAACCGAGCAAAAAGAAGCTGAAGACAGAGAGACCGCCGTCAAAAATGAAGTGGAAATCGAAGAGAATGTCATGATGTCTTTGGGCGGGGTCATGCAGCGATTAGGGTTTATCCCGTTGCTGTTTGTTTCCAATACGATCGTTGGCCTTGTGCTATTAATCGTTTCTGGATCGATCATTTTGTACCAGGTCGCCTTTATCGCCCTGGCGTTGTTCGCTCCGATCCCCTTATTGATGGCCCTGGTCCCGCGCTGGCAGCAAGCGGCCATCACCTGGCTGATGAAAGTCGTTCATACCCAGCTCATGCAAATCGGGATTTCTTTCTTTCTGATCATTCTCTTTGTCATTTCAAACATTCTCTACAAGGCAAGCCTATCGTCCGACATGGGTTACGTTTGGATGATGGTCTTGCAGATCATTTGCTTTGCCGGCATCACCACCCAGCGCCGTTACTTCTTTGCGATGGTGTCGACCATTACCAACCATGTCCAGAGTACCACGGGGCAGTCCCTGCAAAACACCTTGCGCAGGTATTACCAAGTCAAAGCCATCAGCCATATGGGGAGTGCCTTCACAGGTGGACGAAAAGGTCCACGCCCATTGCCACTGGCCAATCGGAGAGCCGCTTCCCAAGGCTCGGGGCGTATCGCTACCATTACATTCCCGAAGCGCACACCGGGAGATGCCCCACAAAAGCCAGCGGATATGAAACCGTACATCGAAAAAGGGAAGCAGCAGCCGATTTATAAAAACCCTAACGCGTACAAGGAGAAAAATCCAAATGACCTCCAGGGGGTCGAACGAAATGGAAGCCCTCCAGAAACAGGAGCAGCCCCGAAGGAGAAAGAGGCACACGGAAAAGAGCTGCAACGGCAGGAGCATAGCCCCACCCAAGAACATTGGCAACATATCGGAAGACAAAACAGCGCAAAGGTGGAAGACCGCGTGAACGGTCCACTCCCGGAGCATCTCACCAAAGACACCGCGAATATCAAAACGAAAGCGAATTACCAGGAACATGACCTGGCTCGCGCGCAATCACGGGCGTATGTGGCAAGACATAACAGCCAACAGAAGATAAAACACCCCGCCTCCCAGCAGTACCAAAAGGAAGAGAAAGACCTACACAGCACCGCTCAAAAGAGTAAACAACCTGCGCACGTCCAGCATGCCGCGCCGACTGCGACAAATCGGACGGCTGCCCAACACCCGTCCCCACCGCCAACAAATACATCCAAACGAGCGTAGGAACAAGGAGGAGAATCATGGTTGGCTGGCACTATGAAAATAAAAAAGACCGGATGCTTGGCGGGATTATCCTCGTCGTCCTTGGTCTTATCCTAGGGATGTGGCTTATGGCGAAGGTCTTCCCCATCGAGACGAACGGTTCGAAAACAACCACCCATGCACCCCAAACGCCAGTTGGCTCCTCTCCGTCGGAAACAGAAAAAGTACCGACGGAAGTAGGAGAGGAGAAAAACGTAAACCAAACGCAGGAGAATCCTTACGACCAGTCGCAAACCTTTTCAGAAGTGGCGTTACAAGCATCGAAGAAAATCGCTGTACAATTTGTAACCGCTTATCACACCTATGATGCCAAGGATCCAACCGCTTATCTGGAAAACAGCAAACCTTACATGACCGAAGCGTTATATGAACGAAAACGAGAACACGTGCGTCGCGGGACCCTCGCTCGGTCTCAATTAGCGGTGAAACACACCGAAGTCGTACCCGTGGCCAATCCCAGCAAGCACCTCATCCGTTGGAATATTATCGTCCAAGGAGCAGCCACCTCCGTGGATGGCACCGTAACAGAAACCGTCGATGCCTACGTCATCGGGGTAAAAGAGGTGGATGGAGAATGGAAAGTAGAGGAAGTGAACGTCAATGTTCCCCACTAATTCGAACAGAGAAACCAAGCCGAGCGCCCCCTTCAAACAAGCGGGACGGGTGGCGGGCAAAATAGCTTGGAAAAAAGGCGTGCTGGTCCTGGGCATTCCTGCGCTGTTTCTTATCCTCTTAGGGATGCTCCTGATCGGCATCCTGGCAATGGCTTTGTTCAGCAGTGACGACACCGGTACCCAAGCATGGGGAGGAGACATTTCCACCCTGGGAAAACATGAAATTCCGGCCCAATATATTCCGATTTACAAAGCGGCCGCCAAGGAATACGGGGTCCCCTGGAATTTACTTGCCGCCCATCACCGGGTCGAGACCCACTTTTCCACGATCCACCCCATGGTTTCTCCCGTCGGCGCCGAAGGGCATATGCAATTCATGCCCTGTACATGGGTGGGAAATAAATATCCTTCATGCAAAGACAAGCGGGGAAAAGGCAAGATTCCTAAAAAAGATTTAATTAATCCTGAAGTCATAGAAGAAAATGGTGGATATGGGCTCGACGCCGACGCAATCATTAAAGAAAATGGTGGTTACGGCCTCGACGGCCTCAACATCGACGAAAAAGGAAAGGCCGATCCTTATGATATCGAAGACGCCATTTTTGCCGCCGCTAAACTGTTGAAAAAGAACGGTGCCGCAGAAGGACGTTTGAGAGATGCCGTCTATGCGTATAACCATGCCGATTGGTATGTCGAAAAAGTCCTGGGATTCGCCGACCGCTATGTGGAGCATTACGTGGCGGTCCACGGGCCGGGCGAGGCTACCGGGGTCGAAGTGGTCGATGTCGGGAGAAAATGGATTGGAAATTCCACCTATGTCTGGGGAGGCGGGCGCAACCAGGCGGATATTCAAGCCGGCCGTTTTGATTGTTCTGCTTTTGTCCATTGGGCGTTTGCCCAGGTTGGGGTGGAACTGGGGAGAGTGGGAATGACCACCACCTTCACCTTGAAAAACATGGGAAGAGCCGTAACCCCCGAAAACATGAAACCCGGAGATTTGGTCTTTTTTGATACCAATGGCGTCGATGGCCATGTCGGGATCTATGCCGGAAACGGAAGATTCATCGGCTCCCAATCGTCCACAGGCGTCGCTTTTGCTGATATGTCTACGGGGTATTGGAAGAAATACTTTAATGGACGTGTAAGACGCATATTACCTTAAAGGGACCATCCAGAGGTGTCAAGAACAACACCCTTCCTCCAAAACAAGAACGAAAATAGAAAAGCTTTAGGAGGAGATACACATGCACACACGTACAGACCCCGCCACCGCCCTATTACGCGGTGACCTTTTCGGTCGAACGGACCGAAGGGGATCGCGGATATAGCCAAATGGCCGAAAAAATGGTAGCACTCGCCACCCAACAAGCAGGGTTTATCGGCATCGAAAGTTTCGGGGAGGAGCAAACCGGACTTGTCCTATTGGGAAACGCAAGAAGCCATCGAAAAGTGGAAAGCACATGCGGCTCATCAAGTCGCTCAAGCGAAAGGGAAAGAGGAATGGTAGCAACAACTCGCCCTTCGGGTCTGCCGGATGGAAAGGGATTACTTTTTTCCAAAGTTGAACAGGAGGGATAGGAAACCGGAGGGACATGCCCCTATTTACGTCAATAATTTTCAGAAATTTACCAATGTTCGTATAATAAATCCCCTTAATGAAAGGAGTACACATGGATATGCAGGAAGTACAGACAGAACCATCGTTATCCGTCGATCCCCTTTTTCCGCTGGAAGCTTTCAGTGACTATGTGGTGCACCAGTTGCCAGAAGCTAATGTGCAACAGGAGGTCGCTGCCATCCGAGAAGGAAAACGGCACCTGCCGGACATGGCCCGCTTGGAACACATTGCCTATCAGGAACCCTATCACGTCAAAATGGTGGCGATGGGAGATTTAGGCATGTTCCTGGTCAGCTGTTTGAAAGCCGGGATCAACCTTAAAGAAATCCCGACGGTTGTTGATCAATTGGAATTGCTATCGCTGGTGACCGGAGTGGTGCCGCGGGATACGTATGCGACCTATGTGACCTATAACCCCCCGGAAGCTTTACGGACGTTTTCCGCACATCCCAGTGAAGTCGGGTTTATCCAGCAGCATCGGTTGTCCGATGAAGCCATGAAACCGGCGGCAGAAGCAGCGTTTCGCTTACAAAACGAAAAGGTCGATCAAGCAACCAGACTCATGTGCTTAAAGGAGATCCAACAAGGCTTACAAGGATTGAAACAAGAAAATAAAGCGGTGCATCAAAAAGTCGATCCGAAGTATTTTATTCGTTTGTTCCGGGATTACTTTTTCCCCATTACGCTGCATGGCCAGGAATACCAGGCCCCGAGTGGCGTGCATATTGCCAATATCATTCTGGTGGATATCATTGTCGGCACCGCCAACGATGGGTACTTCCAGACGACGGAGGAACTGCTCCCTTACCTGGAACCCAGGGATCGCTGGAAAATCCAGCAGGCGATGCACCGCGTTTCCTTAAAAACCCGGTTGATGAACCAATATCAGGAACCGTGGGACACGGAAGAAATGCGGGTGGTCATCGACATCTATAAAATGCTCAAACATTTTCGCTACGTGCACCAGGGCCTGGTGAACCGCTATATTCGCAAGCAAGACACAGGCGTCACCCATGGGACCGGTGGGTTTTCCTTCGATGAATTTCTCTTGGAAAGAATCGAGATCACCGAAGCGACCCAACGGGAGGTACAGAAAGCCGTGGAGGAGAAGAAACACCTGCATTGACAAGGTGGATTTCTTTGCCACAAGCATCCTACCCACGACAAAAAGAGAGGAGAGAAGCACATGAAACCATCGGATTTTCCGCGTGATCGGCGTTTTCGGACGCCTGGTCCCGCGTTCATCGAACATGGGGTGGCACACCTGCGCAGCTATACCGACGTCCAACGGGCCATGAAGGATAACCAGGAGGACGAATTTTCCCAGGACAGTTCCTTTTGGATGCCGCCGAACGAGCGGGTCCATCTAGTCTTTCATTTTATGTGGTCCAAGGGGAGGAAAAAAGCGGACGGTTCGCCGGGTCGTCATGACACACTGCGGCGCATCATCGAATCCTGGTTCCGGAGAAAAGCGGTGAAGACGATGGAACGGAAGGTGCAGGAACAGACCAGCATCCTGATCCGCACCATTATTGAAAAGGGTACCGGGGAGTTCAATTTAGCGACCGAACTGGCTTATCGTTTATCCATTCGTACCATCTGCTCCCTGATAGGACTGCCCCTGGAACGGGAAGAATGGATGCGCCAGCACCTCGAAGCTTTTGCCAAAACTCCAAGCTTTGCACAAGTACACCGCGAGCCAGAAGAGGTGGAGGAGTACTTCTGGGAAGTCATTCATGCCCGCATCCAACACCCGCAGGAAGAATTGCTCGACGTCCTGATTGGGGCCTGGAAACAACAGAAGATCACCGACCTGGAACTGCTCGGCTACCTCTGGGGAGCGTTTTCCGCTGGTACCGATTCCACCGGGGTCAACATCACCAACTTCTTTTGTTTACTGGCCGAATTCGATCTGCTGGAAGAAGCGAGGAGGAGATTGGATGACCCGACTTGGTGGAACCGGGCCGGGGAAGAAGTGCTGCGTTTTTGTACGTCCTTTGCCGCTGCGCCTACGCTGGCCATTAAGGATGTCGTGTTGGAAAGCGGCCTCCGTATTCCGGCCATGACACCAGTAAGTTTATGGTTAAGTGCCGCGAATCGCGATGAAAAAGTCAATGGGGGAAATCCTCATGCCACCCATCCGAACTTTTTTGATATTCATCGATCGCCCAATCACCACCTCACGTTTGGTTCCGGGATCCACTACTGCCTTGGCGCCCAGTTGGCTCGGCTGGAAATGCGGATTGCACTGCAAACGGCCCTGCGGTTTTTACCGGAGCTCACGTTTGATGACACGAAACCCTTCCACCGCTACGCCGGGCTCGCGGATGGGGTTAGTGAAGCCCCCTTTCGTTTTAACCAGCGGAAAGCCGAACAACACTTGGACCAATTGCAAGCATCGTTCATTTGCTAAGAGAGGAGGAAATTTACTTTGAAAAAAATTATTTTGTCACTCGTCGCACTTGCCTGTGCCCTCATACTCCCTATTTCATCCGCTGATGCTGCCGGGAATGGTAGTTGGGACTACGTAACTACCGAACCTTTCGAGTTAAAGGATGGTTACCTGTGGGTTACGAAAAAAGTCTCTTCCACCGGCGGAGATTTTATGATCAAGTCAAATTGCAATTTTTATACCGAAGTTCAATTATGGGAGTACGATCCGGGCTCGGAAAATGACGACTTAGTCGATACGAGATCTTTTGGCTATGGGGATGAGGAAATATTCAGGGATATTAATAGCTTTGTCGACGGTTCGAATGATAAGGCGGAATTCTTTGTGGTGCGTTATGACGATTACAATGATGGAAAGGTCAAATTCTATGACTGATTGGAGAATGTTCGGTGTTATCAGAACGAACTCCCCAGCACTATATAAACACAAACTTTAGGTCATTAAAGGAACAGAAAAAGGAGATATTGGAGTGGGAAAAAGAAATGTTTTGATAGTCGGCAGTTTGCCATTTGAAAATGAAACCATGGCCATGGACCACGCATTGACCACCTTTCAAGGGGACTTGATGGGGCTGCCGGATGGAGAGATCGGAGAAAAGTCCAACAGGTATCCGAATGGCGATCGATCGGCCTGGGCGATGGTGGCCATCGATCAGTGTATTGCCGATGACAACCATTGGGAAGTCATCCAAAAAGGGAAATTAGGAGAAAACGGCTTCCCGCTTGACTATGACACGTTGTATAAGGTACGTCCCAAACATGCCCCGGAGGTGATAGGCAAACACTTGAATTTTCATTACCACGAGTTTTTCGAGCGAAACTATCCGATTTTTCAACAATTACGGGAGGATCACCACGTAAGGGATCTCCCCTTCCAGGTAGGCGTTCCTACCGGGATGGCGCTCGTCCTGCATATGCTGGAAGAAGACCAGCTGAACACGTATTATAGCCTGTTTAATCAACGGCTGGCGTATGAAGTGAATGAAATCGTAAGGATAGCGGGAGAGGATGTCACGATTCAAATCGAAATACCTGCGGAAACGGCGCTGGTCTATCAAGGTCAAGCCGACCTGGCGATGGAGAGTGTCCTGCATCTGGTGAGGAATATCCATCCTCCGGTGACGATCGGCATTCATATGTGTTATGGAGACTTGAACAATACCTCCTTGACCCACCCGTTATCGCTTGAACCGATGGTCGCTTTCATCCATCAACTGATCGACCATTGGCCGCGTACCCACCAGTTGGGCTATATCCACCTCCCCTTGGCGGAAGGGAATATCCCTCCCAAATTGGAAAAAACGTTCTATCTGCCGTTAAAAAAGCTGCAGATCCCAGAAACGACACGGATCGTAGCCGGATTGGTCCATGAACGCCGGGAAATTGCCGAGTTGAAAGCCATACTGGCTACCATAGAAACGTTGTGTGGCCGGACAATCGACGTTGCCTGTGCATGCGGCATGGGGCGAAGAAGCAAAGCGACCAGCATGCAGCTGATGGAAGTGACCAAACAACTACTGAACACCTAACCCCTTTCTACCGGAAAGAGAACATGGATAAGAAGTTTCGGAAATGTGGAAGAAAAGAGGAGGGTTCATGGCCATTTATCATTTTTCCGTCCAAATGCTCTCCCGCAGCAAAGGCCAGTCGGCCGTGGCCGCCGCAAGCTATCGTTCCGGAGAACGTTTACGAGAGGAACGCACCGGAGAAACGAAATATTACCCGCGGAAAGTCCGCCCGGAAACGTGTATTCTCGCACCGCCGCATGCTCCTGCATGGGTGCAGGATCGCCAACAGCTGTGGAATGCCGTCGAGAAAGCGGAGACACGCAAAAATGCCCAAGTCGCTCGAGAAATCAACATCGCGCTCCCGATTGAGCTCCCTCCTCCCCAACAGCGGCGATTAAGTCAAACGTTTGTTCAAGAGGTATTGGTAGCTCTGGGGATGGTGGCCGACCTGGCGATCCACCGCGATGAAGCCCACAACCCCCACGTGCATGTCCTATTGCCGACAAGAGAAATCTCTCCAACGGGATTCACCAGGAAAAACCGGGAGTGGAACCATCGAAGGCTGTTGCTGGAGTGGCGAAAGCGATGGGCAGAATATGTCAATCAGGCCTTAGGGGCGGCCGGCATCGAACAACAAATCACCCACCTTTCCCACCGCGAACGGAACCTCCCCCTGTTGCCGACGATTCACCTGGGGCACGTCGCGCATGCGATGGAAAAACAAGGAATCATCAGCGACCGGGGGCAAATCAATCGGGAACGACTGGCCTATAATGCGCTTATCACTGCGTTAGCGTTGGAACGGAAAACACAAGTACAGAACACCGACACGCCCGTGCCCACGCGGGAATCCGCGGGGCATGGCCGAAAAAAATAAAGCGCCCTTGTCCTTTGGGCCCATGGATGCTACTGGTAAAAAAAACCAAAAGGAATCCGGGTTCAAAGGACATCGAGTTTGTATAAGTGCGCTCTGTAGCATTTCCAATAGACCGACCAGCAAAATTCCGCTTCTCGCTTAGCTCCCTTTTTCCTTTCGTATGGCTTCTTCGAAAACGAAAGAAGAAAAAGAAAGAAACCTCAAATTATCCCCCTACTTTCTCCCAATCCCTTAAAAAATTCCGCTTCTAACAAGATAAGAGACAGAGAACCAAGGAAAAAGGAAAAGCCTCCTCCCACGAAAGCGGGTGGGACGAACCCTCCCCCGCTTTCGTGGATACTTGCAATTCCCTCCTTACTGGGAATCGTCTCCCGTGAGCTCCTTCCGCACCTCCTCCGCATAAGCAAGGAGATAGGGGAACGCAATCTCGGGGTGCTCGTAGTGGGCCGCCCGATTCCGCAGCCGGTTCCCGTAGTCGTTCAGGTAGCGGATATACGTACCAACTTCAAGCTTCACCGCCTGTCCCAGATCCGAACGAATGGCGGCGCGGTCCGTCTCGAAAAGCTCCATGAAAACCTCACTTCCTCGTTTGGCGGGCTGATAGGGACTAGCTTACCGGATGTCCGCCTGCCATGCAAGCGGACATCTCCGGACGATTACCGGCGCCGAATCTTCGCCAAAGCGGCGTTCGCCAGCCAAACGCCGTTATTCTCGCCCATCATGTGCGAGAGATCAAGCGCAGCCGAAAAGTCGGGGCCTTGCAGGGTGTAGGTATCTCCGCTTCGGTGTTGGATGGTGTAAGCATACCCGTCCGGACCGGTAAAGGAAATCTCCGTTCCGTCATAGGTCGCCTTACAAGCACGCTGATAAGCAAGGTGTTCGGCCGCATGGCTCATCGTTGCCCGAGGATTGGACGGCATAGCAGAAACCCTTTCTGTTTTTCCGGTGCTCACCGGAACAAGCACCACTCTACACGGATCGTCGCTCCGTGTCCAGGACCGAAAAAACCGCCGGTCACCACCCTTTTGACAAGGGGGAGGCCATCGTGTAAGGTCTTCCTTGTCAGCGCAAAAAGTGCGGAAGGAAACGAGATGCGCACGGTCACCACGCAGGAAGCGTTGGAGCGGGCCATCCAGGCAGGCGTAAGGGAAATCGCCGTAAAGAACGGAGACTTTCGGGTGGCTGCCGCCATCACCGTATTCGCGAAGGCCGGGGCAGTGGTTGTCGCCGGGCGAGGGTCGAAAGTGCATGCCCGTTCCGGTTCGGTGGTGTATGCCGGTCGAGCATCGGTGGTCGTCGCCTATCGAGGGGCAAAGGTGCACCCCCGCTCTGGAGCCAAAGTGGTTTCCCGTTGAGGTTTCATGGATGAGCAGGTCGAGGGTCCCCGTCATAATTGGTGGGGACCCTTCCTCGTTGTACCGTGTTTAACCATGTTCGATTTATCTGGAGCCGCAGAAACACGTGCCGTACATTCAAGGAGAGAACTCTAAAATCCACGAAAACGGCCTATCACCTGAGGCGATAGGCCGTTTACTGTCTATACGACTGCTTGGATTTTTTTCCTGTTCCACCCCCTAAAAGGGTTAAGACTTTGGAAAGACCCCTCTAGTTCACCAGGGGTGTCGCTGACGCCATTCCCTCTCCGTAAGATTGATCTGAGCCCGTGTGAGACCCGATCGATTTCGACCGGTGATGAGAGCGACACCCTTGCCGAAATGCTGGACCCGCCCACCCGAGAGGATGGTGCATGCCGGTTTCTTACCGACAACCGCCTGAATGGTTCTGGCACGCTCTGACGGATCATCGGATAGCGCGATTTGAGTAAACGTTCCGTTCACTATCTGAATGGCTATCATGAAGCTCTCTCCTGCCTGTTGTTCGGACAAGGGAAACATTACCCCTTCCACCTCCCGATGTCAAAAGCCTCTGACCTGCGGTTCTCTGCGTTTCGCAGGGCAGGGATGAATAAAAAAGTCGAGTGTGACTTGCCTTACACCCTCTTATCCTGATTTGACTTGGTCGATAGCGCTGGTAGAGTGGACGGTGTCCTGGGGAGAGTAGCCCACTTATAGGGGACTGCTCTCCCCTCCCTGTCGCCATAGCCAGCGTTTTGCAGACCCTCCGCAGATAAAAACGAGCGGAACCCCAAAGTGGGTCTCCGCCTTTTTTCCCCGTCCTCTCACCGATTCCCTTCCCGGCGTGCTGGACGGGCAAGGGGATCGTGGAATACCGCAGCGCAGCGAGGATATGCCGCGAAAGCCCCTTGACCGGGAGGCACAACGGGATATACTCGAAAAAGAGGACGGGCGAATAGGAGAAGCCCCTAAAAACCGAAGGAGCGCAGCAAATGCCGATCATCCCATCACGACAGACGTATCGCCACCGACAACGACATGTTCGATTTATCCGCCAGGATCAATCGAGACATGTCGGATAAATCCGGATATAGGCATATCTGGATTTATCCGGGACCGGTAGAGCAAAAGGCTAAAAAATAACAACGGTCACAACCTATTCTCCACACGATAACATCACACCTATAAAGCAGGAAAGGGAACATCCTCCACTATAGGACGATCCCTTTCCGCTTTCTTCACTTCTCGAACGTCTCTTAAGGGACTAATCAAGCATCCCTTTGGCCGTTCCCTAAAGGCCCAGCCTTTCTACAATCGCTTGGATACTCCCCTTGAGGGCAGTCGAAGCCTTCTTTCCCGATGGCCATACTGCCGTGATCCACTCCCCATCCGAAATGAGCGTGACCCCACGCCGGGCCCTTCCCGTTTCCTGGAGGAACTTCAGAATGTCGTTAATCGAGGCCATCTGTTCACCTTCTTCGATCTGTCGTACCCGGACAGGAACAACCTTACAGGGCAGGTGGTCCTTGTGCAAGTCAATTAAGATGGAAACAGGTGACTTGCCTCCCTACCCCTTGTCGCAAACGGAGGATTCCGCAAAGAATCCTCCGTTTGCTTTTCAACCATCTTTCTTAGCTAAGGTCGAGACCGTAGCTTTACACCACTCGATGGACCGTGTAGGGGGAGTAAATCACCACCGTCCCATCCTTGTAGTAGACGTAAGTGGGATCCTTCATACGATCCAGATCCTTACGATTCTGAGGTCCCCGTACCTCCTTGACCTGAGGATCCCTGGTAGCTTCAAGGATCTTCTGCTTCGCCTCTTCCGGATCCATGGTGGCGACGTCGCCCCGCTTTTTGTCCCGTACGTTCTTGCTGAAGTAATGCTTCGTTTCCAATGGCAAGGGTATCCCCTTTCCCACAAGTGTTTCCCGCTGACAGGTACAACACTACTCCCGTGAGTGGAAGAAGTCCACCGTCCAACGGGTGACTTCGACCACACAAGCAGGGCTTGGCAAGCATTCCACATGGCATAATGGGACAAGGACGTACAAAAAAGCAGCCCATCCCTTGGTAGCCCGCGTATATCGAGAACCAAAGCTTCAAATCCTCGTCCTCCATACCCACTTCCCCTCGGCATGTTCGATTTATCTCTGGACGAAGTCCGGGGATCAATCAGGACATGTCGGATAAATCCAACGGATTTATCCGTGGCCGGCACAAACGAAAACATTTTATTATTCCCTAAAACCTACGAAAAGCGGGGACGTATAAGCCCCCGCTTTTCGTACATCATTTCCAAAGAAAGCCGCTCATTGGTCACCCGAATGAACCGTTTCCTTCAGATTAATGATCAAAGCCCCAGATTTTCCAGCCAGGCACGAGTGTAGTAGACGATGCGGTGCCGCTTGTGCCGGTGCGTGACAATGACACACCCGGCCTGAAGGCTCCCGCTCACTTTCCATACCGGGCATCCCTTCCGGTCCCGGAGACGCCCGAGATACTGCATTTCCTGGAGGGCTTCCCCGACCGTCTTTTCCCGATCCTTCCACCTCCGCGAATCCTCGCAGATTACGGGGAACTCGCTACCATTTCCGTACGTCTGGCTGAATTGCTTCGGCACGTTTCTGCCTCCTTCGTTCCTCGTGGTGCCACCACACTAGCAAAGGCGGCCCTGCTTGTCTACCTCCACAGGTGTGATGCTGTTCACATAGGAAAGTTGCCCTTGCCGTTCTAGATGAATCCCTTCACGTAATCCAGAACGTCCCGCGCGTTGGTGAACACCTGCGGGGTGCCGTTCCGGGTCTCAAAAATCACCCATTCCCCACTACCCTCACGATGCCAACGGTTGATCTTGCGCTTCGAGACAAGAAAATTGAGAACGTCCCGTGCAGCCTTGTTCTGGTGCTTCAAACGGTCCATCGTATCTCCCTTACCGGCTTCACTCTTCCCGAGCAACACCCAGCATACACAGTGTCCCGCTTCCTGACCACCCTCCCCCGAGGTGAGACAGCTCACATCAAAGGAAGTGGACACAGTACGGTTGGTCCGGTAGATTCATACCAATTAACGTAATCGATCTCTAGGGGGGACAGCATGGCGCACACCCCGTGTAAAAAGTGTAGGGCCACCGCCAACTATACGTGCTGTGGGCGCTTCTACTGTAGAAAACACTTCATGGCCCATCGCTACGGTTCCCATTAGGGAGCACTAGACAGGGGACCAGTTCCTGAAAACTGGTCCCCTGTCTACACGTATCACGATAATTCCCATCCAAAAACGTCCGTTCGCCGGAAAACCGAGCAGACCCAATGCCTCCCTCCCGTAGCCTGCCTCTATCGGACCATAATTCTACCAAAAGGAAACAACACGGCCTATTATCGGCAACCATGGGGACATGTTCGATTGATCCTTGGACGAAGTCCGGGGATCAATCAGGACATGTCGGATAAATCTTATAGAATTTATCCAGGTGCAGACACCCATAACAGAGAGGCATGTCTGCCCTCCGTTATGGGTGTTAACCGTCCGCAGAAATCCCTGTCATAAATGCAGGGCAATGGTTAGGGACGAATCACTACCGGGGCGAGATGGCGGATATGGAATGAGAAGTTCGTCAAGTCAGCATACGTCGTTCGCTTCCATCCCTGATTGGTCTGAATGACCGCCATCTCTTCTGTAACGGGAACCCCGCGCGGATTGGAATAGGTGATCCGGTAAAAGTACCGAACATCGCTCGCCTTCCATGCGATCAGGCGGTAGTCATCCAGAGTCCAATGACGATCCGCTCCATCCTTCGGGTCCAGAACACGGGACTTTTTCGCCAGAAGAGTCCACATCTTTCCCTCGTCCTCCTGCTCTTCGGCCGTGACCCAGGCGACCGGAACCGTTGCCGCCTCCTCGGAATAGGGGTGCTGGTAGAGTCCGCAGGCCACGGTAAAGACACCCAAAAGAGGGAGCAGACAAAACAGACGAACCTTAACCATCGAAATTCCTCCTCGGATTACGTGCTCGATCTGGTGCCTATCCTTTCAACGAGGACCCTCCCTTGTCAAGCCGCTTCCCCGCTCCCTCTTGTGAGAGACATCACAACACCTAAAGGGACTGCTGAACTTGACGGGATGACCAGCGGTGCTAAGATGGAACGGGCATCCACTACCTGCATAAAAAGGTGATTCGGTGCCATTCTGGGCCGTAGCCCTAGGAACGGGAGCGGTCATGCTCTGGGTCGGCTTTTGGGCGGGGAGCTTGAAACTGGCGTATTGGCTGGGAATTCGCGCGTACAAACGAAGCAAGGAGCCTAACAATCAGCCCTAACAGACGCATGGGAGCGACCTTATCCCTGCCACCTTGCGCGCACCTTCCCAACCGGCTAAGGTGGTTCCCAACACGCGAAAGAACGAACGTGAGAAAGGATGTGTCGTGTCTCCTGATACACAGGCCGCTATTTACTCCAGCATCATCCGGAATTGGTTCCTGTTTGGACCCATTCCGGTGGCGCTCATGCTCTATATCGGGGCTTCTCCTCTCCATATCTCTATCGTGGTAAGTATGTTGTCCCTCGCCAAACCCATTGAGTGGGTGGTTCCTCGCTTGATGCGACGTTTCACCGACCGGAAACGCATGTTCATATGGTGCAGTATGTTGGAACTCGCTTTTCTGGTGGCTGCCGGTCCCCTCGCCTTGGTCATGCCGGTAGATTGGCAATTGCTGGTCTTCATCGCTTGTTATCTGCTAACGGCCATCTGTATGTCCATCAGTATGGCTTATTGGACTTCTCTCATCGGAGACGTCATCCCGCGAGAGGAACACGGAGCTTACTTTGGTAACCGGCAAATGATTTCCTTCCTGGCAGGATTCATTGCCTTGATCGTGGGCGGCGTGGTATTGGAATGGATAGGGGAAACCCTCGGATTCGGTTTGTTGTATCTGAGTAGTGCCGTGTTGCTGGTCGTCCGTTTGTTCATCTTGCGGAAATACCCCAATCCCCCGTTTGTCCAATCGGTGGAAACAAGTCTCCTTCGCATGATGCGAAAGCCGCTCGCGGATCATGCGTTTATGAAGATGACCGCTTTTCTAGCGGGATTTATGTTCCTCATGTACTTTGCGGCCGCCCAGTTTTCCTATATTCTGCTCCGGGTCCTGTCGATTGACCCCTTTTGGGTTACCATTGTCTCTGCAATCGCCGTGGGCATGCAGACGATAGCGTCATCGGTCTGGGGGCGATTGACCAAAAAGTACCCGATCCGAACCCTTTTCATCTGGACATTGCTCGCCCTTACCATCGTTTGGCTCCTGTTTGCAGGGCTGATGGTTCTTCCTGCCCTATTCCTGGTTATGGTGATTCAGGCCGTGTCCGGCGTGGGGCTGGGGGGATGGCGGCTGTTTCCCCTCCTGTATCGCCTTAATGCGCCACACACCGAACGTCCCGCCTATTCGGGAATGTTCAACGCACTGATCGGGTTGGCAGGGTTTATCGGTGGATTCCTTGGTGGATTCGTCTACGATCACACCGAATCCATTTGGATGCAAAGCATCGGTATTCCGGTAACCATTGGTCTCCTGCTTCTTGTCCTTACGGGAATCGCTCCCTATGCCATTCCCCATCTCAACCGTCTGGAAAAGGAGCAAGCGGAGGAACGCAAACTGCTTCGGTTCCTCAAAAAAATGGAAAAGCGCAGCAATCGAAACCTAACCCGAATAGAAAAGGGCTTGACCCGCATGGAAAAACGAATTACCGCCCTTCAAGGGACGGTTTAAGAAAGAACGTTCCCGTCTAGATTAATGGCATAGCGGTCCGGTACCTCTTAGCCTAAAGGTACCGGACCGTAAACGTGAATAGGCAGGAATTCATCGAACCCGATTACAACCGGTACACGGCTGATCACCTTCCGTGGCCCCTCGCTTCCCGTAGCCCGCCTCTTCTGAACGACGAATCTACCGAAAGAAATCTACGAACCCGGAGACCAAACGATTGGAACATGTTCGATTTATCCCTAGCCGAAGGCAGGGGATAAATCAGGACATGTCGGATAAATCCGGATATAGCATGGATTTATCCGGACCAGCAGAAGCACGAAGCACCGAAAAAATTCGTTAAGCTTTGTAATCTTTTTCAAACTATGTAATGGAAACCCTCCACATAAAGGGGGAACCCTCCAGGGTGGAGGGTTCCCCTTCAAACCGTTCTTAGGCGTACTTCAGTAGGCATGATGGGCACGGTGTGACCATCTTCCCGTCGATCTTGATCGGAATGGTTCCAGCCTTATTGTTACACCCCTTCACCTCACACTTAATGTGGTTCCGACGCTTCCGCCCCGTTTTCTTACGAATGACCCTGCCTGTAGCTGAACTCCTACTTATCACACTTCGGGCAGTAGAAGTGCTCCTGCTTCTTCCCCTTCTGCCCACTGGCGTCTGTCCAGACCTCTGTCTTCTTGAGGGCACCCTTACACTTCTTGCACTTCTTCTCAGGCAAGGATTGATCCAATCTTCCTTGTGGCTCTTGCTGACAGGAACAACATTACTTCATCTAGGGTACTCATTCAAGCCCAACCATGTCTTGGGATAGTGAGATGGCTCACAGCAACAGCCAGCCCCCCTGCTTCATAGCCGGCGCTTTACAGAAACCTCCCACTTGCCGCAACCATCCTTAAGAAGGCCGCGGGTGGACTGACGGATCGATTCGGAGGATCGATGCCCCACAATTATCAGTAAGTAAGTCTTCTACATTAATCCTACGGGACATGTTCGATTTATCCTCTGACGAAGTCGGTGGATAAATCAGGACATGTCGGATAAATCCGTGGTGATTTATCTGAGTCCGAAAAATTTTATCCCCCCCATTACCCGCCGTAATTATGGGATTATGCTACGTAACCACCCATCCACATCAAGGGGAAACCAGCGGGAAGGATTTCCCCCTGATGGGACTCGAATTTACATGATTGTTCGTGTGTTCTAGGGAATTCTAAGGAAGCGTTTCCCCCCTTGTGTGTTTGAGGAGGCACCGATAACAAGGAAAAACGGTCTTCCGTTTGCCATTAACCTTGATGGTAATGGACGTGGTGGTGCCCCGAGTGTTGTTACAGCCGGGAACGCCACATTTCATAGCTACCACCTTCCCTCGTTGACTGAAGCCAGCTTACTGCATCCGGCGTACGACTTCAAAGCGAATCAGTGGCTCGATCGAGTGAGAGGAATCACATTCCCATCATCCAATCAAGACTGCGGGGGGCGAATCATCGCCTCCCAGGTGGAACAATCCCGACGGCGTCCCGTGTTCGGACGGAAACCGAATGAACGGTACCAGCTCTTCAGTCGCCGCACGTTCCTGCCAAACTGGTTACTTGGGGTAAGGGCCACGGTGTCGCCATGCGCATCGGCCAACTCCAGCAGGCTTCGCATGATCTGGTTTCCGATGCCGTTGCCTCGCTCTGACTCGCTCACCTGAATGTGCGAAAGGATGACGATGCCAGCTCGATTACGGGTCAGGGTAAGAGCTTCCAGACTTTCGTACCGGTCCATCTGCGCTTTCACAAATGGGGACATCCAGTCGCTCGGCATAGGGGGCCTTTCTTCTCGACGTCTCTTCCCTCCTATGATAGGACCACCCCCTAGTGGATACAAGGCAGCATCGATAACATAAGGATAACGACCCAGCATTCCTAAAATGGCTATAAACAGAAATACTGTTATTCCCTCCCCCGACGTCAACCGTTGTAAGCTCCATTGACTTGCGGCCAGAAGGAAGCTGGAGCGATAAAAAAGGGGAAGACAGACGCCCTGTTCAAAGGTAGACTAGCCACCCGTTCTCCCACATGTTCGATTTATCCTTGGACAGAGTCCGGGGATAAATCAGGACATGTCGGATAAATCCCTCGGATTTATCTGTTTCTATCCATCACGCTAGGTTATTACACACCTTCACGAATCAAAAAAGCGCCAGCCTCCCCGGAGAGGCTGGCGCTTTCCCGCCGCGTTACGCGATCGGACGGCTCGTCAAATCAGGCCGTTTATCCGCTCGTTAGCGACACCGCTTGCAATAGGTCTTCTCCTTCTTTTCCTCCCCCCTACTGGTCTTAATCGTTACGACAACCCGTGAGAGTGGCCGGTGACATTGCTCGCATTTTTGGATACGCATGGTACGATGGCTTCCCTTCCGTTGAAGCGATGAGTTATAGGAGATGATTGATACGACGCTTGACCTCCTCGACGCTCCCGTGGAGAGGAACCATAATTCCTTTCCCGTTTGGAGGAGAAACCAGCACGTCTTCTCCCATATCGACCAAAACGGCCTTCCCTACATAAACCTGTTTCACCCCATTCTTATTTGTAAAGACCTGTGGGTTGTTTGTCAGATCCCGAATAAGGGCATCAAACGTAGCCATGTCCTCCCCTTCTACCCGTAAGGAGTAGCAATCACCGGGCCTGCCACCCACACTTCTCACATTTATATCGATCCCCCAGATAGCAATACTTCATCTTTCCCCCACACCACTTACATGGAAATATGAGCTTTCTCAACTCCTTCGGTGCAACCGGTCGTTGCCTAACAAGAACAATCCTAGGGCTTCTCTGCCCGTCATTCAACCCGCGTGTACTTCCTCGGACAGTGAATCACCTCACATCCTTATCCGGTTGCCGGTGCCTGCCGATCTGGTAAGCTGTCGATGTCAGCGGTAGTCAATACCAACATAAGGGAGAGCACATTTATGGCTTGTGCCGGAGATAAAAGCTGCCCTCGAAGCCCGAGCAGCCCCTGTGGTGCAACCCGCGCATAAAGGTGTGCCTTGCGCACTGGACGTTGCACGTCAAAAAGTGCCAAGCATGCAAGGGGTACCATTCCACTTCCTAACCGCCGGGACTCACCCCCCCTATCTGAGTTATAGGAGGAGTTAACCAAATACCCCCTTACTCGCTAACGAGTAAGGGGGCTTCTACTGGGAAAACGACTTCTCTTCTTCTCGTTGAGCCGATGCTCCTATAAGGAAAAGAAGCAACAAAAGGCACGCCACCTTCATTAGCCTGCGTGTCATTCCTGTGGTAGCCAGCGTTTTAAGGGAATGGACGCCCTGTGTTGCGCCAGCCACCGACTACCCGACATGTTCGATTTATCCGCCAGGATCAATCAGGACATGTCGGATAAATCCGGATATTTTCAATAGCTGGATTTTATCCGAAACCTGCGTTTCCTCATACAAAACACGAAAACGGCCAGCCCCTTAAGAGACTGACCGTTTTCTGTAGGCGGAACCCAATTAGAAGCAAAGACAACTATCCCGATTTAGGCGGTGCTCGAATCATCTCACTACCGTTGGAACTCATGCTGTCCTCTTACTTCCCCCGGAGATGCGGGAACAGTTGGTCGGCAACATTTCCACGGTATCCCTTCCCGGCCTTACGCTTCGCACCGTTGGGGTAGATAGCGATAAATTCACGACCGCCGTCCAGGAGAACGATACCGTCCTTGTTCTGAGCCTCCCCGCCCATCATCCCGAGCTGGAAACCCATGCTGTACCTGTCGTTGAGGTACCCCACGAGATCACGAAGGTTACGTGCCATGACCATGATGTACTCCCAAATATCTTCTTGGTTGTTTCTCCCCCGAACAAGAACCACAGTACCGGGTAACAGGTTCACGCGCAAGCCGAAACCGGGTTCCCCCGGTGTGAGGCACCTCACATCCGAAACGGTCGACACGCTTCTCCAGGAGGGGAAACGGCCGAAAGTCGGACGACAAACCCAAGCCCCTTGCGACTTATCCGTAGCCCGCGTATGTCAGAACCACTATCGCCTTTCAACCTCTCATGCTACCAAAACCATGAAAAAGTGAGGGTTAAACGCTCAAAAAAACTACTCTACGATGGAGCGACCACCGAATCGATTTCCGAAAACGACAGAAAGAAGTCTCCGATCTAAACCATCCAGGCATGTTCGATTTATCCTTTGACGAAGTCAGGGGATAAATCAGGACATGTCGGATAAATCCCCCGGATTTATCTAGGGCCTGCGAAAACTCGTAACGCCAAAAAAAACGACCATTCCCCTTGGGGGAACGGCCGTTTCTATCCATTGGTAGGAGGTACCCAGAAAGATTCGTTACTATCGCAGGCACCTACAAGCTACCCTAGTGCAGCGGGAAGAATGATTACACCTGGCCTCTTTGCAATTCGGGCAAACCATCAGCCCGCACTGGTGACCTTGAGCGGACAACCTTTACCTCTTCTCTCACCGGCGCCCACATGCACAACGCTCAAGCTCTACCGGAAACTTCGTCATCAGAATTCGAAAGGCTCTTGTTGCTGGGGCCTCCCCTCGAAACAGACTCGCCGGAGTCGGTCCCCCGGGGCGTATTTTCCCCGGGGGACTGACTGGTTACCGCTTTTGCTTCCTAGCCAAAAGACCGATAACCTCCCGGGCCGTTTGTTCCGGAGTAGTGATTTGGACGCTGTCCCGTCCAACATAGATCAGGTTCTCAATCAAGATAAGAACCTGATGACGTTCGTTTTCCGCGTCCACCCCGTATGCACCGATCTTGAAACGACCTTGTCGTTCGGTGAAGCCTTCCTGAGAGTTGATTGCATCTACAATCGATTTGAACGTCTTGCGGGTTGACACGTTACTGTCTCCTTCGTTCTCGTCTCCCCTGAACAAGAAGAACAGTACCGTATCTCAGACCCTAGTGCAAACCGAAACCGGGTCGCCCTGGTGTGAGGTACCTCACAACCGTAACGGTCGACACGTTCTCTCTTGGAGGGGAAACAGCCGACATTCGGGCGCCAGCTCCAATCCCCTTGCTCCCTCCCCGTAGCCCGCCCTTGTGCCGAACCAAATCCAGCGTACATCCCTCAAAAAACGTTAAATCATACAACCTGGAAAAAGATTGATGCCCAACATGAAGAAATTCCCAAACCTTACATGAGCCTTCCCCCGTCATGTTCGATTTATCCTTTGACGAAGTCAGAGGATCAATCAGGACATGTCGGATAAATCCCATGGATTTATCCGTAACGGGTACCTGATTACGTTCGGTAACCCATTGCCACACTGCGTTACGTCTTCAGTACACACCTAAAAATGACTGGAAACCCAAAAACCATCCCCCGGATTTCCGGGGGATGGTTTTGCCGTGAAAGAGGATTAAAGCTGCAAGCTCCCTTCTTTGGCCTGGATGATCGTTCCATCCGGTCGGGTGATGGTGACTCCCTTCAGTGTCAGTGTACAGGGAGCGGGGATACTTTCGGGAATCGGGGAAAGCGTCTTCTCGCTCGGAATCGCTTCCTTCTTCCGCAAACGCTTATACAGCACCATGAAAAGATTGGACACATACATGACGACGGTTATCAGGGGGTTAAGCATCATGCCGGGCTGCGTGGAAACCACAAAGTAATAGATGTATATCAATTGAACAAGGAAGCCCACGAAAAAGAGCGTGCACAGTTTGCGAACGCTCGACTTCTCCGGCCTCCTCGAAAGATAGGCAATCATCCATTGAACACCGACGGAGATGATGGAAATGGTAAACGTGATCCAGTCCCAAAACGTGTATGAGCCAAAAGCAAACATGTTTTAATTCCCTTCCTAAAGGTGCCGTTAACGGCTTGGATACCTGTCCATGCTCGGAATAGCTTAGTAACCGAGCTGCTAGTGACCTTCCCGAACAAGCACAATAGTACCAGGTGACAGGTACTCGTGCAGCCGAAACCCGATCACCATGGTGTGAGGTGCGTCACCCCACCGTCTTCTTCCCGCTCCTTGTCCGCTTCCGGCTCTGGTACATCTTCCGCATTTCACGGCAGCAATGAACGATTACCCAAGCGTTGAGGAAGAGCCAAAAAACAATAGGGTAGTTGTCGGAAGGATTCCGAGCAATAAGGGAGATTCCGATGAACAGCCAAGAAACCTGGAAAAATAGGATGATCCAGAACCCGGCTACCTTCTTCAACATTTCCTTGGAACTGCTCAAGAAGATTCCGATAGCCCCAATCAAGGGAAGAACCATAATAACTAGGATGGACACTTTTTCTCTCTCCTCTGTCTCTCCACGGGTCTCCGCCGAACGGCCTCAACGGTACCCGCTTCCGGCTTCTGGTGCAACCCTAACTGTGTCACCGTGGGGTGAGGTGACTCACAGCGAAAAAGACAAGCGCCACAAAAAGGTCCTCGGAAAATCCGAGTACCACATTCGGCCTCCTAGCCCGCGCTTTGCCTGTACCAACATCGACCGTAACCCCCCTGGAACCTTATATACGTCCCCCCAACATGTTCGATTGATCCGTCAGGATCAATCAGGACATGTCGGATAAATCCATTGGATTTATCCGCAGCCGGCAAACGGGATATCAAAAATAGAAACGGGTAACCCCCCAGGCCTCGGGTTACCCGTTTCCGATTACTCCTCTGATTGCTCCGGTTCCTCGGAATCCGTTTCGGCTTCCTCCTGATGTCCGGTAAAGATTCGAATGACTTCGCGAACCGGATCCATGTCGGCAGCCACTTGGGACCTCCATCGGAGATGAAAAAACCATTCTTGTTCACGCGGAGCAAAGGGACCCCGAGAAACACGTGATCCCTTTGCTCCTTGGCTTAGATAACTAGGAAAGCTACCTACTCCGTCAGTCCGTCTCGGGCTGCTGGTCCCGACCCGTGCGCTGGTCGGCGGTCCCGTCTGCGGGGTCCTTCGACAATGTTACTCCTTCTTTTGGTGGGGACAACTTATCGCGGACATGAACAGTGTCGCTGGCAGTGTCGCTGACGTTTACAACCAGCGAACACAGGCGCACCACATTCACACATGTTACCTCCCTGTTGTTGGCGGCATCTCCCCCGAACAAGCACCACAGTACCGGGTTACGGACGCTCGTGCAAGCCGAAAGCGGGTGATGAGGTGTGTCGTGTCTCACCTTCACAGACCCTTGACGACGGGACTGGGAGGGCATAGAGTGGGAATCGTCCCTCTCACACCGAATCGAAAGGATAACACAAGCAACCATGTCCCGAATTGGAAAGAATAAGAAAGACAAGGGGCAGGTCACCCCACCTTCCGAGTCCGAACGGATTCAAGGCCAGATTGCTCGGGGGGAAGTCCGGGCGGGTCCAGAAGCGGCGCGGGAAATTGCCGCTAAGATCGAGGCAAAGGGAGGGTTCTGGGGACCTCGGCAGTAAACGAACATCGGATGCCCCCTCTTTCCCCAGTGAGGGGGCATCCCTAGGCGAGTGATAGGGAAAAAAGACCAACGATAGATGGAGGACCCATTGCGTAAGGGCTTCTCACTCGAAGCGACCCTATCCCGGATGCACATGGCCATGGAAAAGGGCTATCCCGTTACGATCGATTACGTCAAGGAAGATGGAACGCCAACACTGCGAACCATCGAGATCTACGCCTGCCGGATAACCAAAGCCGGAAATCCCCTGCTTATGGCGATGGACCGGGAAACCCAACAACCGCGTTCCTGGAGGGTGGATCGCATCCAAACCTTTACCGTACACCGCAGCCGCTATCGCGTGAAGCGATAAAACCGAAAGAACAAAAAATCGGTTGCCCTCTCTGTCCACAAACAGAAAGGGCAACCGGGCGAGTACCCCCAGGCTCCCCAACCGATGTAGCCCGATTCCTGCCTTTCCGCCAAAAGATACTCATCCCTTACTATAAGAGCCCGGGTTCAGCTCCAGCACCTGAGTCCCACATGTTCGATTTATCCCTTGACGAAGGCGGGGGATAAATCAGGACATGTCGGATAAATCCCTGGATTTATCCGAGGCCGGCAAAAAACAAACTCCTTCCATGCTGCAACCCCCGTTACGCTCTGTTATCAAGGATACGGAGCGTAACGGGGGCTGTTTGCTAGGGTTATAGGGAGATTTTCCCTTCCTTCGCCGCCACCTTCGTTCCATTCGGAAGGTTGATCGTGATGCCCGTCAAGTGGGCGTCACCCATTTCCGTCCCGGTGACCGGTCGGTCTGCCTTCTCCATGGGCGAAGGGTGTATGTATTGCTCGTTGATACCGCCGGTGTTCGCCTCCGCGTACATGTTCACATGCTCAATGCAGAGCACCTCGCCACGACACGCTACAGCAGGGGCTACGCCACAC
Organism: Thalassobacillus pellis; assembly: GCF_016908295.1. GTDB lineage: Bacteria > Bacillota > Bacilli > Bacillales > Halobacillaceae > Thalassobacillus > Thalassobacillus pellis. The sequence continues at coordinate 120,008 of NZ_JAFBDO010000006.1, read as the reverse complement.
CTGTGGCAAAACGCTTCCGGCTGGCGCATCTTTTTCAAGGTCAGGACAGACGTCACCACCGTGATGATATTGATGATGAACAATCCGTAAGACTCGGCGATGACGTTGAAGATGAACCACGGAATCTGGGCCACCAGGTTGAACCAAATCCCGTACTTCTTGATTCGCTTCGTCCGCTGGGTTCGCTGGCCGGACTCCCAAATCGAGAGCGCAACGCCAATGGCGCTCAGAATGCCGAGTACGTACGACATCATCGTAACCATCATCAACCCTTCCGCTTGCCTTGGTGAACATCCCCAGTATAGCAGCAAGAAAGCGGAAACAGGCACTTCACCGATAACAGAAAGGTCTCAGATCGGAAACAACCCCCACCGGCTACAGGCGCAGGCGCGTTTATGCCGCGAAAGCCTCTTGTTGTGGGGGAGTCCCCTCGAAACAGACTCAACGGAGTCGGTCCCCCCGGGGCGTACTTTCCCCGGGGGGAGTGACTTCGGGGAGCTCGAGGGGACAGGGGACCCGCAACAAGGGGAACGTGGAATAAATGCTCCACCACCGCAACCACGAGGGAATCGGAGGCTGACAGGTCCCCTCAAAAGTGCAGGGGTGAAGCGAATGCTGATGACTCCTTAACGGAAAGATGGGAGCCACCGACACGCCCCTCCGGCATGTTCGATTTATCCGCCAGGATAAATCAGGACATGTCGGATAAATCTGGATATGGTTATATCTAGATTTATCCGGGGCCGGCGAGGCGCGAAGCAACGAAAAAATTTTTTTGGTCGTTGTTACGCTGTGTAATCTATCCTTACACTACGTAATTGTCTTTCTCCACCAAAAAGGGGAAGTTCTCTCCTAAAGAACTCCCCCTTTTTGATCTATGGTCTCGGTCTTTACATGCTCTCCACCCCTTCCAATTATGAGTCTTGATTCGTTTTTAGGTATTGGATAAATATCCGGGTTAGGGCGGGGCTCGAATCATCGGATTCCTCCGTTTAGTGAGCTGGTACTAGCGGCGGGGACCCAGGCAGGTCTTCAGGTGGTCCAGCAGCGGGCTGCCCCCGTTCTTGACGAGAGCACCGCATCCCCTCGGGCACTTACCCGAGTCACGCTTGATCCCGAACTTCTTCATGGATGCCGCCATCGTCTTGTCCTTGCTCCGACTCGCCTGAGACACGATTTTCTCCTTGTTGGCTCTTAGAGGTGTCTCCCCCGAACAAGCACTACAGTACAGGGAAGCGGTCTCTGGCGCAACCCGATACCAGGGTCACTATCGTATGAGGTGTCTCACAAGCTGGAGGATGGACAAGAGCAGTGGTCCCCACTACATTGGAAGTTGTCCGCAAATCACGAAAGGGGCAAGTCCTCCATGATTCACGAAACGGCTCACCCGCTGGCCGGAAAGACCGTCACGCTCAAGAACGGAAAAATGTTCCGTATCGAAGACTGGTGGGACCGTGTTTCCGGAAAGTCCTGGAGGGACTCGGGAAGAGACCCTGCGGTACTCGAATATGCTGTTCGAGCGGGAGGTTCAGGGCTTCCCCTCAATGACGAAGTCGTTTACGGCAAAATCGGTTCAGATGGGCACCTGATCCACAAATCAGAACTACGGAAGTAGGGCATACCCTCCCCCCTCTGTCTTAATAGATAGAGGGGGAGGGTAACCTCATAAAAAGCACTCCCGTTACGATCGATACCGTTAAGGAGGGTGGAACGGGAAACAAAGAAATCACACTTTTTGGAAGGGGAATCACCTTAGGGGTACAGGATAAAACTAACTGTACAAAAAGCATTCCCCTCTGTATTCGAAAATAGAAAGGGTAACTGGATATCGGCCCTCTCCCTTTCCCTTGTAGCCCGCCCCTTACCTTCATTCCAACGATAGGCAGCCATTCCTAGAAGCAAAGCTCAAACAGGGAGTAAGGACCAGAGAAGGATACTTCACCTGACATGTTCGATTTATCCTTGGACGGAGTTCGTGGGATAAATCAGGATATGTCGGATAAATCCGGATATGGCCATATCGGGATTTATCCGGTATTGGCAGAGATGCAAAGCATCGACCCTCCCGCCATACCAGGCGGGTAATGTAAAGTAAATGGCGCAGGACGAGGCGCGAAGCGCCAAAAAAAATTTTTCAGCCATTACGCTCTGTAACCAGTATCACGCAGCGTAATGACCTAAACCCGAAAACAGCCCCCACCAAGGGAGGGGGCTGTTTTCAGTGTTGCTCAACCAGGACCGGGGTCACTTAGAGCGGGCTGGGGTCCCGCAGGTCTCACACATCCCAGTCTGGGGGTTGTAACCGGGATGACCTGCCGCTCTGCATGCCTCCCGGCCCGTGGCCCGCTTCTCCTTCTTCCTGCGAGTTCCCGCTGACGACTTACGCTTTCCCTCTCCCATGACTTCCTTTTCTCTCTATATTCCATTAGTTCCGGAACACCTATGGGGCCTACGCTTTTCTATACCATACGCTTCTCTTGGGGGTGCGTGCAAATCCTCCTCCCGCACTTGGGACATGGCTTCCAGTCCTTCGGAGGCTCATTCGGCGGTCTCGGAGCCATTAACCTCTCTCAATCTCTCGGCTTTTACCGATGAACTGTATCCATAGACGACCGATCTACTCTATACGAGCAGCACAGTCGTCCTCACGGTAGTAGTGTCCACCACCACTCCCATGACCATAACTACTTCCACCAATAACCCCAGTATTCCCATTGTTACCGTTCTGGTATCGACCGCTTCCCCCAGTGGTCCCACTGCTACCGCTAAGACTGCCGGTACTTCCACCGGTGCTCACACTTCTGCCGCCACTACGAGTTCCGCTACTCCTGGCTACAACCTCAGAGCTGGAGACGAGCGCCATGTCACGCTTACATACGTCTCCTACACGAGTGTTGTCTTCACAGGCAGTCAGAGCGAAGACAGTCAGAGCAGCAAAGCCAGCCCTGATGCCAAGCTTCTTCACGATCTATCCGTTCCTTTCGATCGCTTCATCGCGTCGTGATGACAGACAATACAGTACGGGAGGACAACGCCTGTGTCAACAAGCTCTGACCTGCGCCGTAGCGGAAAACGCAGGTCAAACGGGTTCTCCATCCGCGAAGAATTCAGAGTGTCTCTCGATCTGAGACGACATTCACCCATTGTCATCAAAAACCGGGACCGATAACAGCGGGTGACGATGACCACCGGGTCCCCGGGGACTCGGCCCGTGTGAGAGTTCTCACACTGCCAGTTGACAGACGGGCGTCACCCCTGCTTCCTAGCCCGTGCTTTTCAGAAACCAAAACAGACGGGAAGTTTTTCTCCCACCAACAACCCTAAATCTTTCAACAGCACGGAACCTACCACCGGATGAACAACGACCGGACCCTGATCTAGAATGTCCACTTGCCGAAACCACCCTAATCAGGTCGCGGGGGCTCCTCCGGCCCCTTCTCGCTATGATCGCAAGGAGCGCCAGCGACGAAGCCCGGAGGACCGCCATAAGGAGGGCTCCCAGGGCCCGACGACGGCGGCGGACGGCCGGATCGATCCGAAGGATCGATGCCCCACCAATGACAGGTAGTAAGTCTTCTACATTACCCGACACGGACATGTTCGATTTATCCTTTGACGAAGTCAGGGGATAAATCAGGACATGTCGGATAAATTCAAGGATATGGCTATATCTGAATTTATCCGGTATTGGCACCGAAAAAATTTTGTGCTCCCGTTACTCGCTGTTACCATTCTTACAACCCGTAAAGGGAGGAACCTCGCGGCTCCCCCCTTTACTCACCGGGCGTTGTGGTCACGATTCCTTAGCTCTTTGTATACCTTCCATGCACCATAAAAAGGGATGTAGATAAACAACATTATGTAGAGACCGAACCCACAAAGTGCCCAAGGTGCCCACATAATGGAATCAAAGTCCCACTCCTGCTCCCGAAAAACGGGGAGAATTAGCTGAAAAACGAGAAGAGTTTGGCTAACCCCCAGCACACAATAACCGGCCATTTCGAAGCCTTTTCGTTTGCTCCGTCGTGCTGTCATCACCAGGAGGTTACCGATGGCAAAAATCACCATCCAAAGGAACGTGATCGACACTGTCTCTCCTATGTCTTCGGGGGTGTAGCCTTTTCGTTGCTCCGTCATGCTGACAAGGAGCACATTACGGGATGCCATCCCCTGTGTCAAAATGCGCTGACCTGCGATGATGCAGAAAACCGCAGGTCAGCGAGCCTGTAAAAAAAGCGTGTGTGACCCTTCTCACATCGAGCGTTCTCGATTTGACTCGGGCGTCTTCTCTGGTAGACTGGTCCTGTTCATCAGTCACCTATGCGTTAGGACGTACATCGGATGATTCGGATCATGGGCGAGTTTGTACCGGATGATGTCTTGATGAGCATGCCCGGTACAGACGAAGACGGGAACTGTACCCACCTGGAAACCACACTCGACTTCGTAACCGGAGTGGAAACGTGTGAGGGCGAGGGATGCCCGAAAGTCTGGGGGGCGTGGGACTGATTCTCGCAGAAAACCGACCGCCCCCCGTAAAGGGGGGCGGTCGCTCGTTTGGCGCTGGCATCCTGGGTGTTTCGGTCAGGTGCAAGAGTTCTCACACGGGCAGCTGACAGACGGGCGCCACCCCCTGCTCCATAGCCCGCGCTTTTCATTACCACAAAAGACTGAATGCGCTATCCAACCTCCGACAACCCTAAATCACTGACCGACGTGGGATACATACTGCAAGATTCATAACGACCGGACCCTGATCCAGAACAACCTCTAACCGCAACCACCCCAATCAGGTCGCGGGGGGCGGGGGTCCGGAGGAGCCCCCCGCGAGGTTCGCAAGGAGCGTAGCGACGCAGCCCGAAGGGCCGCCATAAGGAGGGCCCCCAGGGCCCGACGACGGCGGCGGACGGCCGGATCGATCCGAAGGATCGATGCCCCACCCACGACAGATAGCGGGTATCCTACATCAACCCAACACCGACGGGGGGAGCCCCTAAAAAGGGGATGAGCGTCCAGCGAATTCCTCTTTCTGCCCCCCCTGCAGAAAGTTTACAACCTACCCCAACCACCGAAAAAAAATTTTTGGCCCCCGTTACGCTCCGTAACCGGAGTTACGGAGCGTAATCCCAACCGAATTCGTTTAGGTCCCCTATGGCAATATGAATAGCCAAATGAGCGAAACCAGAATCGGCTTTTCCCATGCCATAGGCGGAACAGTAAAGCTCAATCGCTTTCTTTGGTGTAATGCGGCTTTGCTTGATCCCTTTTGCCAGCTCCAGAGCGAATACCGCTTGATTTCTCGACGAAACCGTCACATCTCGATATACAGCTCGGTATTCGGCCTTTTGCATTCCATAGGCCGTTTGAAAAAGAATGCAAGCGCCCTCTTCGGTAATGGCACCGAAATGAATACCTATTTCCAGCATTCCCCAGAAATTCTCTTGCGTGGTGGGGGAAACCATGCCTATCCTTTCCATTTGGCGATTAGGAGAGCAGTATTACTCGGGAATACTGCTCTCCCAAAACTGCATTCCTCCAAATTACTGGGGATTCTTTCGGATAATCTTAACGTTAGCCGAGTGGAAATGCACTTCCGCTTTCGCGTTCACGAATACCGCTGCCGCATCTTCGTGGTACTGAACCTGACCAAAGGTATACACCCGCACCCGGTCATAGGCGTGAATTGTCGCCTTATCGTGAAGATATACCTTCCCATTGCCACGGGCAATAACCGTTGCCGAACCACCGGCAATGACCGTTGCATTCCCATATGCATTAACCGTACACCTGTACGAAACTCGTACGGTCGCTGCTCCGGTTACACTGAGTTCTATGTTTTGTGCGGTTACGCGAATTTCCTCCGGCATTTCATAAGGGTCGGAATGAATTTCAATACGTGTTGCACCGTCCCGAATCGCCTTGTCGAATTCTTCTTGCGAAGAAACCCTGATCAATTCTCCGCTAGGCTTGCGAGGCTTTTTGGTGGTCTTGAAAAACCGCACATTCTCAGCCTTAAACCAGTCAGCCCACTTACCATTATGTCCCCCGTCATCAAAAATGACGAATACCTTACCGATCACGGTCGCTTCCGCGTCGTTGAGAAAGATCCCCTCTTCGGTAACCCGAAGTGCTTCGGGGTCCATCCACTCGGCTGGCTCCCCGCTGACCGTAACGCGAACCTGTCCATTCACCTTACCGGCGATACCGTCAACCATAACGCGCATGTCTGCTCCTTTTTGCTCCGTCGTGCTTACAAGGAACACACTACGGGATGCCGCCTCCTGGGTCAAAACGCGCTGACCTGCGACGATGCGAAAAACCGCAGGTCACAGCACAGGTAAATATAAACGTATGTGACCTTCCTCACCTCGGGCGTTCTTGATTTGCATTCAGAGCTGATCATGACTACTGTAGTGATTGTTCAAGGGATACGCCTCTAACAGGAGTAAACAGATGAACAGCCAGGCTCGGTCCTTCTTTGTGCTTGTCGGTTCTGTCATCGGTGGAATTACCTTTGGCAATTTCCTCGGCGATTACGTGTCCATTCACGGGGTCCCTTTCCTCAATTCAGACAACCATGATGCTCTGATAGCGAGCATCGTTACAGTCATGCTTTATAAGAAGTTCGAAAACGAATAAGTAGAAACCTGGTAGGATGAAGCCCGTCGCTGTAGGAGGAATTCAATCCTCTCATAGCGTCGGGCTTCACCATGAGGCTTCTACAGAAGCGGACAAAAAAGCGAGTGTGACCTACCTCACAACCGGTAGACAGAAAACCAGCGCCACCACCCCCCAGGGGTCCCCCGCCCTTTTTTGCCCGTCCTCCCACCGATTCCCTTCCCGGTGCGCTGGACGGGCAAGGGGATCGTGGAATATCGCAGCGCCAGCGAGGATATGCCGCGAAAGCCCCTTGACCGGGAGGCGCACCGGGATATACTTGGGAAAGGAGGACGGGCGGGGGCGTAGCCCCTAAAAAGGGGGATGAGCGACTAGCGAATGCCTCGGGGCCGCTAGGCCCCATAAAAGGGATGAGCGTCCAGCGAATGCCTCGGGGCCGCTAGGCCCCATAAAAGGGATGAGCGTCCAGCGAATGCCTCGGGGCCGCTAGGCCCCACAAAAGGGATGAGCGTCCAGCGAATGCCTCGGGGCCGCTAGGCCCCACAAAAGGGATGAGCGTCCAGCGAATGCCTCTTTCTGCCCCCCACTGCAGAAAGTTAACCACTTACCTCAGCCACCTGAAAAAATTTTTTTGTCCCCCGTTACGCTCCGTAACCAGTGTCACGGAGCGTAATTCCAACCGAATTCATTCAAGTTTCCGATTTCCATATCAATGGCCAGAATGCCAGCAAGAAAATCGACGTTTTCCCTTCCATACGCGGAACGATAAAGCTCGACCGCCATTCGCCGTGTAAGGATATTCCGCTTCATGCCTTTTGCCAGCATTCGAGCGAATGCCGCTTGAGTAAACGTGGAAACCTTCACCGCTCGAAATTCGGCCGTTTCCAAATGATAGGCGGTTTGGAAAAGAATACGGGCACCCGCTCGGGTAATCGCACCGGCTTCAATTCCTGTTACCAGCATGTCCGAAAATTGCTTTTGGGTGTTGACGGAAATCATCATGCCGTTATGCTCCTCTATCATCTAGCCCTTTAAATCTAGCGAATGGGGCAAGCGACATTCCGAAAAATGCCACTCACCCGAAACGCTAGCATTTGAGCGATTCGTAATCCAGGTTATTTCAGTTCGATTCCCTGGGCCTTCAATTCTGATCCTATCCATGCGGTAGCGGCGGTTTCACTCTTCCATTGCGCATCCCTGCCACGCATGGCACTTAGATAAATGGTTCCCGATTCTATCTCCTTAATATCTGTCGGTATCCCATATCCGTCCCCCTTTCCTATCCCCACCTTATCGCGGATCTCCTTTCCTTCGCATTCCCTCGCCGAGAAAACCAACCGTCGGAGCATAGAAGGATGGGCAAGGGCAAAGGCGATACTTGGTAGGTTCACCTTTTCCTGACTCGACTTCAGGGTTATACGGTATTCAATGGAGCTTGCCCCCTCGTATGCACGAGAAACGGCCACCACTTCACACCTTCGGCCCGCACGCTCTAGCGTAGAAACTAGTGCGGTAATGGCGGCTCCTCGCCGTTCAATCACGGAACTATTCACCTTGGATGATGCGGCAATGTTGACGAGAAACCGCACTACCTTCCCTTTTCCCGTGCGGGGGCGGTTGGTCTCTTGCAGCGTGACGTATGGCTGCGGGTGACCGGTAAGGTAATTACCCATGGACAATACGCCGGGCCCGACTTCCCGCATAGCGGTGGTCCGGCGGGGCTTCCGACCCTTGGGGGTGAGTTTTGCGCTTTGCTGCGCGAAACGTCGCGCACCTTCCTGCCATCCATGGGCAAGGCGTGTCGCCTCCTCCCAGCTAGACGTACCGGTGAACTCCCGATTTCCCTTTGTGCGAGAGGAACGACGATACGTTGGCATGTCGCTTTCCCCCTTGGCAAAATCGACAAAGGCGGCCGGACTGCGAAACTGTCGGAAGACGTCCATTTCTAAAAAGCCTTTCTATGGGTGAAAGTATTTCCGCCAAAGGGAGGGGGCTATCCCCCCTCCCTTTATTACGGCCGGAGCCTTACATCTGCGCGAGTATCGACCGCTTCTCGTCGGTGCTTACTCCCTTCCACAAAACCAAGTTGGCGACGGTCTCGCGGTCCATCCCCTTTCGGATTAGCTTTGCACCGTTGATGCTGGCCCGGGGGGTGACAAGTAGCGAAACGCTGGCACGTTCGGCGGCGGCCCGGACGTCCTGCACGCAAACCACCCAAGCGGCTTGATCCTCTCCGGCGGCCTTGCGCTCTAGGGCCTCATCATACGACCATTCCACCATGGCGAAACGGTCAAGCGTAGCCGCGTCCAACTGCTCACGACCCACGTATTCCGCACTCGCACCGTCCCCGAATGTGTTCGCACCTGCAATCAGTACGAAATTCTCATGCCGGGGCACGTTCTTTCCGTCGGGGAAGGTGACCGTTTCCCCTGCCTCGACGGACGCCAAAAGATTGATGGAAACCAGAACGGCGGGATTCGACGCGTCCATTTCATCCAGCAAAACAACGCCGCCGTTTTCGAACGCTTCCCGAATAACGCCGGGAACGTAATTTCCGTTCGGGCCGACAAACCCGAACAGATCCCATTTGGTCATCATGGGGTTACACGATTCGGAACGGAAGGAAAGCCCCATTTCTTCGGCGACCTGGCGGCCTGCCGTGGACTTTCCCGAACCTGCGGGGCCGACCAGCATTACCGGTACGCCTGCCTGCGCGGTCGCTAGCAGAGTCGGGAATGCCTTGTGCCGCCGCTTCGGCTCCTCCTGCTTCGATTCGGCCTCCTTCACCCAAGACGTGCAGGAAGGGCAGTAGCGCGGGCGCGGGCCCTGAATGGCGGTCCGGGTCCACGGACCCCCACAGCTCTGGCAAGTAAGCCTCTGCTTCGGTGCCTGCTTGGGCTTTTCCGGCTGGTGTTCGGGGCAGTTATGCGGTCGGCGTCCCTTCTGAGCCGGTCGCCGCCACATGTGGTTTCCCTGCTCACAAGTCAATACTACCATCTGCATGATTTTCCTCTATTCTTCCGATGGGTGAATACGGACGGGGAGCGCGTGAACAGTTTTCACGCGCTCCCCTGCGGTTCGTTCGTGGGGAACGTGGCGTTTACCGGCCGGTGAGTACCCGGAACGTGGCACGCTCCGACGCGGCGAACACCGTGACGCGGTCGCAGTCGGCCGGGTGCCACTCCATCACGTCGTTTCCGGCCGCGTCCACCTGGTCAAAGAGGATCGCGAGCTTACCACGGTTGGGCCCGCAACCCTGACCAACGACGATACCGGAACGGTCCTCCACAATGGCGGTACGCATGTTCTGTTTCTCCCTTACTTATTCTTATCGATTGACGTTCAACCGATTTAGCGTGTGGCCGTTACCCATAAAGGGCAACGGCCACCGCTAGACCTGTTAAAGATCAGTCACAAGCCCACGGACAAAAGTCCGGAACCTTCTTCGGGTCGTTGTGCCCGTGCTTGATGGCTGCTACGGCCTCCACCGGCGAAAAGCCACGGTTGGCCCACTCAGCGGCCACCTCGGGGTAGAAGCCGTAAGCCATGTAATCCATGACACGCTTGTGGAACTGTACCGCGTTCTCCTTGAACGTCCGCACGTACCACTCATCGAGGATAATGACCACAAAAATCTCAAGCACGACTCTTCCCTTTCTTGTGAATTGAGAGTCAATCCACATAGTGACCGCCGCCCGGAAATGGCCGGTTGTCACTAGACAGATTGACTGTCATATGTTTCCCGGACATTTGGTTCCCTACGGGTTTCACCCCACGTCGGCTATAGCGCAAGTGGCTAAGGTGACCTGCCCTTTGGGCGAGTGTCGCATTCCGCTATCCGGTATCTTCGGTCCGGTCCACTATGGAGTTTTCAAGGTACTAGCACTAGCAGGAGGTCCGGGCGGTGGGGCCTTGCCGTTTGCTCCGTCGTGCTGACAAGGAAAACATTACTCTACTCCGCCCCCTGGGTCAAAACGCGCGACCTGCGACGATGCGGAAAACCGCAGGTCAGACGGGGGGTGCTCCCTGGAAAAAAAACGATTTTCTCATGATCGGAGGTAACGTTCACCCGCTGTCAGCAACATAAGCCGTTCGGACACGGAGCGTCACCGAACGGGCGGCAAGCAAAAAGGGCCCTCCGGTGTGAGATACCTCACATCGGCCGGTCTTGCTTCCCCTTCAGGGGGGGCACTACACTGGCGGGGGACGGGGTAGCACGGGCGGGGACCCGCGTAGCAAGGGGGACGGGAGCGCATCGTGGGCTGGTTGGGCGCGAAGCGCCTCAACCGCCCACGGCGCTCCGTCCCCCGCAGCGAAGAGGGGCCCCGCCCGTGCTAAAAAACAAAACACAGAAAGACCCACCCACCTTCCACGCCTCTCCCAACCGCAAACCCTTTCTCTTTCCCTCCCCCTTTCCGCCAGTCTGCTGCTCTTATGTCGCCTCCTTATTCTCAGCTTCCACAATTCCTTCGATGATCGTCCCTTCTTCCTTCTCCCTCTTCTCTCCTGTTCTTCCTCTCCTCCATCTAAACAGTCACAGGGAATGCGTTTCATTTTGAGGAAGGAAAAACCCGGAACCACAAGGGTTTCACACGAGGACCACCGATTCAAATAGCAACCATAGAAAACCTATTCATGCACCTATCCAAGCACACTTCCAATGACACATACAGGTTAGTGATAGAAGGAGTTCATCCATCCTTCTTGATACGATCATGAGATGGAACAAGCGTCTTTCCCCCACGAAAATACCAATGGGCAGGTTCCCATTCGGACACCTGCGCCTGCCTGGTCTGCTATAACTACTAAAACACAGGTGAAGTGGGACAAACACTCCCGAATCAACTAGTTTAAACTAGTTTAAAAAAGATCCCCTCCAAAGGGGGATAGAAAAAACGCCAGAGGGGAAAGACGGGCAAGCGAACAGTGGCAAACCAACCATAACTACGGGTGGAAATCTTGGGTGTGAAGGGCATAATAGCGCAATTGCTCCCCAATCCCCTTTCCTTGTAAGGGGGTCTGACAGGGGATTCCCCGTAACTCGAGATCATGCATAAGCTGTTCTCGATAGGGCCTCCCCGCATAAAAGTCGATGCGGGAGATGGGGGTCGGAAACGCCATCACTTGAGCAAGCACCGAATGCGACCATGTTTTTCTTGCAGAGGTATGCAGCTGGTTCACGGAAACATCGTACGGTTCAATCACCGTATCGGGTTCCAATAGTCCATATTTGGCGGAAAGGATGAACCAGGCATCATAATCGCACTGCTCCACGTACCGCACCGCCTTCTGAAATAAGGCCGATGGTTGATACATCTCGCGAGCGCTGCATGCATGCAGGGACTTGGTTTTCGTACAACTGATAAAAGCGACCTTCATGGCATCTCCTCCTTCGACATGGACCCAAGGCTTTGCAAGGTTGTGTTCATGTTATAAATCGCCCGCTTCACTTTCGCTTGGCGACTCTTCCCCTGGATGTGGCTGGGCTTGCCGTTCGCTGCTTGCTGTATCCATGTGGAACTATCACAACTGAAAAGTGGGGTGGTTTCAATGATCTTCCTGGAACTTGAACCCAATAAATGAAAGTGAACGTCCGGATGCTTTTTATGGAGCGTCCTCACCCACTGGGCAACTTTCCGTTTATTCCGTTCCGGAACGGTCCCCCCTAAAGCGATGTAGGGATTCCCAAGGTGGATATACCGGTCGAGCACATCCTGTTCTTCGCCATAATGATAGACCGGCAGAGGTCGAAACCCTTTAAACCGCATCATTTCGTAATAGTAAAACGTCAGATCAGGGTCCCCGATAACATCCAGACTGATGTAATGATCCAGATAATGCTGATTGGTTTCAATAAAAGTCATATAGTCTAAGGGAGCGATGTTTCTTCCGGAGTGGAAGGCACTGAACGCTCCGCTATCCAGCATGATGGCAGGCAGGTAACCCAGTTTGTCGACCACTTCCTCTAACGAACGGTTGCGAAAATAAAAGTAAGACAACAGTAAATGCTTGGGTTGGACGTGTCGAATCGCCTCCGTTTCCGCTGGACTATTCGTGTAAACAAAATATGCTGTACGGGTGGCATAGGAGGAAGCTTCCCCTGTTTGACAGAGAAACTGGCGGATTTGTTGAAAATAGGTCCCATAACGCGGATTCCCTTGGAGGAACATCAATGCCGTTTGGGTATTTCCCAACGATTGAAGGACGCGTTGTTTGACTTTTCCTTCGGAACGATAAGACTCCACCAAACTCCAATAATACACCCCTCGGATTTTCCTTTTTTTTAGGTACATTTGACCCCACATTCCTTCCATGTTGACACTACAAAACCGCTGGTACTTTCTCCTGAAAAAACACTTGACCCAGGTCAAAAAACATCCTCCAATTAGAAACCTTGCCCATACATATAGATATCCCTGCCTCTAACGGGGAGATGGATAGGTAAGGGACTTCCTTATTGGGAAGAGGAACCTAATACACAGAGTCCCAACTATTCAATTGGGATGCAGCAGGTGCCGTTTTCGCCTCAACTTTTCCAACACGTCCCGGGTTGATACAGGAGCGACCTGCTTTCTCTCGTTAACCGTGGAAGCAGGGGCGTCCAGGGTGTACGAAGATGGGACTTCCTCCGGCTTTCGCTCCGTTGCCTGGCCCCCTTCGCTTTTCTGCTCCCGGGCTCCAGGCATCGAGGAGAAAGACTCCCCCAACGCCTGTCCCAGCAATAACTGCAGGACATTATAGAGGATTCTCTGGCCCTGTTTACTCTGAAGCAGTGCCACCTCAGCAGGAGAAAAACCCGAGAGCGGTATTGTCAGGACCGAGTCCCGGTCCGATTGCTGGAAGAACGATGGAGATTGAGACCGAAGCCCATCTTCCAGGAGTTTTTCCGTCAGTTTATTCCGACTGATGGGCACTCCTTTTCCTTGGTATTCCGAAAGGAGCTGGTTGAACGCCTCGCACCAGGCTGCCTGCTGCGAGGGGGTAAACGTGCGGCCCTTCCCGGGTTCGTAACCATTTTTTCCATATGACAAAGCTGTTTTCTCCCCTTTCTCCTAGGATGACGGTGCCACCGTTTCTTTCTCCAGCTGATCAAGAACATTCGCGATCAGGTAGGCTTTACTGGTAAAAAAAGCAGTATCCCTCAAGGGTTCGGGAAACAGAAATCGCGGGGCAAGGGTGCGTAATTCCAGGAAACAAACAATAAACCGCCCCCGACCAACACAAACTTCTCCGCATGCGACGTTACCCAAAACGTATGCAAAGCTTGCGTCACTTCTGCCGCATACGCCTGGATGCCCTTGGTCACAATCGGGGTGACATCCACCTCTTTCACAAAGAGCCAGCTGGCGGTAAAGCGTACGTCCGATGGGTCCGTTCCCGCCACCATTTCCATCACCCCTGGAATCACGACCTTTCGCATAAACTCTTCCCTCGTCCGGTACGGCTGCCCTTCTTCCCCCGTCTCTTCGAGTAACCGATGGACCTCCTGGAAAGCTTCCATCTGCGCGATCTCCTCGAGAATGGCATCAATGTACGGGTTGGTACCGATACGCTTGTTGGTGCTTTTGTTTTTATCAAACCCGAGTTCTGTATGGAGGGCTAAATCCAGGGTTCCCGCTCCTAAATCCCCTAGGGCAAAATCATCGCCGATGACTTCTCCTAAGGGAAGTTCCGAAAGTTCCCCACGAGTAATGGTAAACCCTAAGGCAAGCGAACTGGTGACCCCTTCGACGTGGACCGTTCCCTCTCGGATGGTAAGCGTCACGCGTTTTCCTTCATAGGCGCCATCCAGGGCTTCGATGACATGGGTACCTTGCAGCTGGGCAAGAACCTTTTCCGGTCCGACGTTTTTATACTCTTCCACCGGAAGACCGCCGGAATAAGGGACTTGCACCTCCGCTTTCCCTGCCCGCCAAGCAGCAACCGCCAGCCCCGTCAACGTGGTGACGATATGTAACTTATTGTTAAACTTTTGCTCCGCGTCGGCGTGGGGTTCAATTTTGCCTGCTTTGTCTTTCGCATATTCCCCGACATAGAAATAGGCCGTGGTCTCATTGGCCGGCAACGCTTGACTTTCCACCCGCACGTGCAACAATTGCTCCCCGGTCATTGCCTGTTTCCGCTTCGCCATGTCCGTGACCTTGCTGGATGGTGCCGGTGCGATGATGGTCGGGATGGTAAACGATTCGATATCGCCCAATTGATTCAGAAAGCTCACTTTATTGGAAGTATTTCCACTATCCGTCCCTGTAATAAGGACATTTCCCTTGTACAACGCCTCTAACATGCCAACACTCCTTTTTAAAAGTAGAACCGGGACGAAAGGTGGAGGATTTCTAAGATGCTTCCCACTAGGATTAGACGATCTGGATGACCGTTGGGTCACAAATCGGCCCCAATTTTATCGATACTATAGCACAGGAACCTCCCGCCGTAAATCACCCATCAAACTAGTGGAAGTTAAACTAGTTTCCCCTAGTTGAGAGCAAGAGCCCTTGTGGCAGTATGGTCGGTGGTGGGTGCAGGAATCGAAAAGATGATAGGTATCATCAAAAAAAGTGACAAACATCACTACCAAAACACTCTTTTCCACGGTAACTTTTAGATGATTCAAAAATTTCTGCCGAATGATGTAACCGATGGGAAAAAGAATCGACATATAATACGAACGGACAGACATTCTTACCAACAGTAAGGAGGGAAAGAACAGAGGACGCTTATTTCCACCCATCTTAAACGATGGAATATAAAGAAGAAAACATACTTAGGTCATTCTAGGATGGATAGAGAGTAGCGTCTTTGCCATAAGATGGGACATTATCGTTAGCATGCCGACTCGAGCATCGGCGATAGGAAGATCTGTTTGGCGTTGTTAATGGCTACCAACCATGAACCATACAGGAAGAAACAAAGGAAAATAGAGAAAAAACAAGAGACGCTGGAAGTAAAAGAGAATCTATCAAAAAAACGTTCCCCCTTTTCCTTCCAACTTGGACACGAAATCCACGCTTGGAAGAAGAGAGGGAAAGAGGAAGAAGGAGGAAGCATGGTTGAAGTTCAGTGGAAGGGAACCGGAGGAACCGCATTTCCCAGTAACAGGAGCAACCAATTACAACTACAAGAAATTGGTTTGGGTAGGACGACTTGTTTTGGAATTCTTTTAAGTATCCTCTACTAATTCTCGTATGACCCGAAAGTCTTCCACCATCCCCTTGGTAAGGTAGCCTTCCTCCATTTGTATGTGTAAGGTCATAAACGTACGGTAGATGGTATGCCCTCCTTATTCATGAGATAAACGGATCCTCCTGCTTGAATCTTTCCATTTTGATAGACCGAGAGAAAATCATGGAACGCTGGCAATGACTTACCTACAAGACTGATCCTCCCCGCCCGTACAAGCGCATCCACTTCCCGAACCACTTGTAATGCGTCTGCTTGGAGACGGGGATGCAGTCCTCGATGGATTTCATAGTTGGGATACATCCCTTTGATTTCTTCCGGAATTTCCTCGGCCTGATAATGGGAGAAAAAGATGTTCCGTTCTTGTTCATAGGGATCCCCCCTGGTTGCCTTCGATGAGGCCGGGGCGGTAAATCGTTGCATGATCGCAAGATGGTAGACAAGAGCTTGTTCCAAATCATTCATCCGATACTTTTCTCCATTGGCATCTAAGAAGTTCCCTGCCTGATAGGTAGCCTGAAAGTGATCGAAAAGCGCCCGTTCACCCTTCTGGAGCGGGCGCTTTTCGGCATGGGCTTCATCGAGGATAGAAAGCATGTGGTTCACATCTTCTCGCAATTCATAGTGGATCAACCCAAAGCTTTTTGCATAAGAGGGTGGGCATACGACGAGAACAAGGAATGTCAATAGTAAAAGTGTGATTCGACTCATCGGTCCATCCCCTTCCGTTGTAGTTCCCCTTTATTCTACATAATTTTCAGAATAAAGAAAGGGAGATCCACAGCCTCCAAAGCGGGAGAACCTAAAACCGATAGAGCGTTAGCAGAGATACGTCCCTTTTCTAATCGGTATATGGGTTACTTTTGCCGTAGAGCCATTTGCAAACCAATGATAATAAACATGGAACCTTTGAGAACATTCATTTTTTGAGCAATCCAAGGATGACGGAGGAAGAGAACGCGCACCTTTTCCGAAAACACACTGATGAGCGTGAAAATCACGAGGGCTTGCCCCAAAAATAGCATCCCTAAAAGCAGCATTTGAAGGGATACTGCCATCCCGGACGGAGTGACAAACTGTGGAAGCAAGGCTAAAAAAAAGACGGAGACTTTGGGGTTTAACAGATTCATCACAATCCCTTTTTGATACAAAGCTTTGTACTGCCGTGGTTGCTGGGTTCCCTCTATCCCCACATCCGCTTTTTCTCGAAACGACTGCCAGGCCAAAAACAACAAATAAAGAGCTCCGGCATATTTCACCAAAGCAAAAACGAAGGCCGATTGGTAAACCACCGCCGAAAGGCCAACCGTAGCCGCAGTAATATGAACGATCAGCCCCGTACACAACCCGAACGAGGTGGCGATGCCGGCCTTCCGGTCCTGCGACATGCTTTGTACCATCACAAACAAATTATCCGGTCCCGGCATTAGGGTAAGAATGACCGCGACCCCTAAAAAAGCTAGTACGCTCGTGACTTCCATGCTTCTACCTCCGATACTTTTCGAATCTAACACAAACATTTACGTAAACAATTTAGGGTGTGTGATGCTC
This sequence comes from Thalassobacillus pellis, assembly GCF_016908295.1. Taxonomy (GTDB): domain Bacteria; phylum Bacillota; class Bacilli; order Bacillales; family Halobacillaceae; genus Thalassobacillus; species Thalassobacillus pellis. The sequence goes on along the minus strand of NZ_JAFBDO010000006.1, from coordinate 102,659 downwards.
CTCCACAAATCGCAAAACGGTCTCGCGCAACCAAAAAGGTTTGCCATCAAAAATAAAATCCTCGGAAGGAAATTTGCCCCGTTTCCGATACACCGCAATTTTATTTTGGGTATAGGGAATTCCCTGGTCTTGCAAGTAACGGGCAAAATCCGATTGATTGAAATACGCTCCCCTTTCGCTATCTTGGACGAACGACGGCAGGGTTTCCCCGGCCATGACATACGTATCCCGCTCAAAAAACAACCGAATGGCTTCCAAAACAAAGGCAATCCATTTCCCATCCCGTAGGTCATAGATCTGCTGTAAAGCAAAGGTGTGCGCTCTTGGGTGATCAAAATACAGACATAATTGATACATCACTTGTTCCACGTCGTTTAAGGGCTGGCTCAACTCCTGTCCGTCCAAACGCCTCCGTACGTTCGGAAAACGGGCTACCACAAATCCTACGCTATGTTTCATCCAATCGCCTCCCTGTTGTAGGTAACAACAGTATACCTGTTTTTGTTGTAATGTACAACACCTTTCTTGGAGCATTCGTCTCAGGAAGAAGAGCGGATAGGTCCTTGGGAGAAGAAAACCCATGTGCTCGCGATAGAGTTAATAGAAAGTTTTCACCCATTGAATAAACGGTTGGAGTGCTTCCGATTCCTTTTTATACGTAGGGTAGGCGAGAACGGTCGGTCGTGATAACGTGCCCGCGGCGATATCACAAGCGACCAGGTCACCCTTTTGCACCTCCGTTTGAATCGTACGCGACGGAAGAAGCGTCATGCCCAGGTTTTCCTGTACCATGCTTTTCACAGCACTGAAACTATCTAACTCCATAATGATGTTCGGATAAACCTGATGTTTGGCCAAAAAGAGGTCGATTTGCCTTCGGAAGGGGGCAGTATGGTTCCCAAACGTAATCACTTCCTCTCTTCCCCAGTAGTCAAACCCTGGAAACCCCTTTGCCCACGGGTGATCCGGAGAGAGGACGAGTACGATGGGATCTTCCGGTAACAACACCTGGTGTAACTGAGGGTGGAAAACTTCCGCCCCAAGAAAGGCAATATCAGCTGCCCCCGTCAGAAGGGCAGTGACACATGCATCATAGCGAGCGGCACGGGCATAACAGGTAAACGTTGGGTGTGCTCGTCGATATTCCCCGAGTAAGCGTGGCAACTGATACGCCGCCAGGGCTTTCCCTGCCACAATACTCAGAGGGGGGATATGTTTTCGATCCGTATAGGTATGGAGCTGGTCCACGATCGAAGTAGCGATGGGCACGAACCGCTTCCCTTCCGAGGTTAACTGCACACCGGTGGAAGTTCGGATAAACAAAGCACTACCGATATAGGCTTCCAATTGTTTTAAACGATTGGTTACGGTGGATTGGGCAAGAAAAAGGGCGTTCGCAGCTTGGTTAATCGATTCGTAACGAGCAATTTGCAGGAACAATTCCAAATGTTCGATATGCACGGCTTTCGGTCTCCTTTTTGTTATCCAATGTTTCGATAGCATAAGCACTACAGGCGATAACCGGATAGGGGGATGCTGCGATAGACTAGAAAAGTAGATGAAAACACACGGGCATGAAACGGAAAGGAGAGAACCCGATGGAGTATGTAAATGTATTTGGATTAATGGTCATCATCCATATCCTCACGATGAGTATCCCGGGGATCAACTTTATCGCAGTCACGCAGGCATCCATTCGATTCTCCAAAAGGATGGGTATCGCCACGGCGGCTGGCATCGCCACGGGTGCCCTGATCTGGGCTAGTGCAGCAGCATTTGGGATCGGCCTGCTTTTTGAAACCTATCCATGGATGTACCATGCCTTAAAGTGGCTGGGCGGCGGTTACATCCTCTATATTGGAGCAAAATTTTGGTTCTCCTCCAAAGGGGGAGCTAACGAACCAACAAAAGAGAATGGACCTGCCCCCACCTATTTCCGATCCTTTCTTTTTGGCTTAATGACCAATCTCTCCAATCCAAAATCCATCCTGCTATTTGGAAGTATCTTCACCACTGTCTTACACCCTGTTTTCCCGCAATGGGTTCGGATCACAGCCGTCCTTGTCATTTTTTTAAACGTCCTTTGGTGGCACACCGCCCTTGCTTTACTTTTTTCCAGCAAACCCATCCAAAGCACCTATATACGTCATAGGAAATGGATGAATCGACTGGCAGGTTTCCTATTTATCCTCTTTGGGCTTCAGATTTTGATTCAATAAACTCTGTGAAAATGCAACTGGCGGTTGGAAATCTCAAGTATCCCTCCGTCATTACAATCAAGCAAAGGATGAAACGATAGATGCTTCAAAGACTTTCCGTCCGTGAATCGTTCTCTGCTCCGTTTCAGCCCCCTTCCCTAGTGCCCTCCAAATAAAAAATACATATACCAACTACTCCTACTTCTTTTTTTATGCGACGAACCCTGTCATACACGCTTTCAAATCAGGAAACGCGTTTCCAAGGAGGCGGAGCATTCGTATTTATGGTCGAATCTTGCCTGCAGAAGGTTACAACCTTCATGAAAGTTTTCCCTATTCTAAAAAGTAACGTAGAAGCTCGTCAGGTCGTAGTGATGTTTATCGCCATTTTGGCATGACATTATCAAACCATCTCGTATGGGGCGAACTCGGGCGCTGGCGGTCCTTATCCCGAATGATCATCCTTTCAGCCAGGGTTCGAGGAAGTGGACACCACGGTCGCTGCTTCCTTTTGCCTGTACGAATATTATGACTCCGTCGAACCTTCCTCTCCGTTGGCATCCTCCAATACAGAGGTACCGCCGTTTTTTACTAGTCATGGCGTTTGGGACAAGATCGTACCTGTCGGAAGAAGCTCGGCACCTCACCTCCAGACTCGTCTCTACCAAGCTTCATCCCAACCGGTCATTTATGCAGAACCACAGGTATTACTGAATGGCATCAAAGCATTATGGGTACGCGCAAACCACGGGAACAACTTCCCTCGTTAGCCCTTCCAGGAAAACCCACGCGTTGTCACCCTTCCATATGACATTTATCATGCAAAAGTCCTGATATTCATGACTAAAAAGGCATTCCTGTATCCGATACGCTTAAACTACCAAATCAAAATGAGGTGAAACCCAATGAAAAAAACTTTGTTAACCGGAATGGCTGTCGGCATCCTTGCAGGGATGGCAGCACTATTGACCGAATATGTGGTGGGAATGACAACCGACTTGTGGTTTGAGGAGTTATCTCCCGTCTCGATCCTGCTTTCCTGTATCCTCACCAACGTAGTTGGCGCTGTGATTTTTCAAAAGCTCGACCAAAAGACCACGAAAGCAAAGCTCTATTATGGATTCGTGGTAGGAGCAGTGACGTTGCTTACCACCCTGAACACCATCTTCAATCCCCCACAGGAGCAATTCGGAGTAGCTGGCCATCCGGTTCACATAATCGTGGCACTTCTCTCCATCTGGTTAGTTCCTAGGTGGATGAAAAAAAACACTTCAATACCGCAGGAAAATCCAACGGCCAAGGCAAACTAGTGAAAAAAAGGACAGAAAGGAGGAGAGGGAATGCCACTACATCCAATCCAGGCTATCAAGGAAAACAGGGCATCCATGTTGCTGTTCATGCTGGTTCTTCCTGCATTTTATTTGTTGCTTGGGCCCTATGACTTGGCTTGGGCCCTCAACCTATGCTTATTTACCGCTTTGGCGCTTTGCTACTGGCAGAGCATTACCAAACCAAAGCACCGGAAAGTGTTCGTCGTGCTGCAGCTCTTGATTGTAGGCGTTTTCGGCAGCCTCTTCTCCCCATGGAGTTTAGCGCTTGCCTTTTACCCGGCGCTAGTGATAGGAATGTTTTTTAATGAACATTCCGTTCGACGTTACGCGGGGTTGATGGGCTTGACGTTTTTCTTATCATTGATTGTTTACCATGTCCTGCAGCAACAAGCATGGTACGCCTACTGGCTGCCCGTCCTCTTGACCATTCTCGCCATCCCGTTTGTCGTACGGATGCAACGGCGAACCATGGTCATCCACCGGGAACTGAAAACAGCCAACGAGGAAATCACGCGCCTCATTAAAAACGAAGAACGGCAGCGCATTTCCCGGGACCTGCATGATTCGGTGGGCCATACCTTATCCCTGATCACCTTAAAAAGTGAGCTGATGGAACGGTTGATCCGGTTGAATCCGGACGAAGCCATCGAAGAAGCGAAGGCAGTACAGGGAATCTCCCGATCGGTATTGCTGCAAATCCGGGAATTAATCAGTGACATGCAGGCAGTCGACATCGAAGAGGAACTTCAACATGCCGAAGAAGTATTCGAATGGGCCAAGGTCTCGTTTCAGCATGAAAATCATATCTCTATGGAGGAACTCTCCTCCATCACACGTAATATTCTAGGGATGTGCTTACGGGAATGTACGACCAATGTCTTAAAACATAGCGGGGCCGGCCATTGTTCCGTCACCTTAGAAGAGAAAGGAAGCTCCTATGTGCTTCAAGTAGAAGATGACGGCAAAGGATTTTCGACAAACACGAACGATGTCCAAAACTTCGGCAGCGGCATCCATGGCATGAAAGAACGACTCTTGTTAATTGGAGGAACGCTTCAGATCGATACCAGTTCGGCAGGGACAAAAATAACGATTACGGTTCCGAAAATGTAAGGGGGAAAGCAGAATGAAAATTATCATTGCAGAGGACCAAGGGTTACTGCGAGGAGCCATTAGCCGATTACTGGGAATGGAAGCAGATATCGACGTGGTAGGAGAAGCAGGTAACGGGAAAAAAGCGTTGGCTTTAATCCAAGAAGCCAACCCGGATATTGCAGTTTTAGATATTGAAATGCCTTATTATAGTGGGTTGGAGGTAGCTGAACACCTCCAAAACATCAATCATCCTTGTAAGGTGGCGATTGTTACGACATTTGCCCGGACAGGCTATCTCCAAAAGGCGATCCAAGCAGGGGTACAAGGGTACTTATTAAAGGAGACACCCGTGGCTGATTTAGCAGAAGCCCTGCGACAGATTCACCAGGGGCAAAGGATCTTCAGCCCCCAACTGACATTTTCCTCCCTAAAAGAACACAACCCTTTGACTGAACGAGAGATTGAAATTATACAATGTCTTCAAGCTGGTGAATCTGTGCGAGAAATCAGTCAAACCCTCTTCTTATCCCAAGGCACGATCCGGAATTATATTTCCGAAATCATGCAGAAACTGGAGGCGAAAAACCGAATCGATGCTGTCGCCATAGCTGAGGAAAAAGGCTGGTTATCGTAGAGCCTACTAACCTCCGCAAACCAACACAAACGTAAATATCAACGTTTACGTTTGTGTTGGTTTGTAAGATTACTGCCCCCTCCACGCCGGTGTAGAATAAGGACACCAGGAAGGTGTCCTAAGGATAAAGAGGGCAGTATCCAAGTTGGGACCCGTAAGTCACCAATCGTCCGTGATATCAAAATTTGTTATATCACATTAATTATCGTGAAGACTCTTTTATGGTATCTAACTATTTTTTTGTTTAGAGCCGATAAAAATGCCAAGGAAAACAACGAAAACGGCTACCAAAATAGATAAATTCATCACTTTTTGATACCTCCTTCACGGGCGAAATTTCAGATCACACTATCAAACTACAGAAAAGACGTCTCGACTATACCCTCGGCTTATGCAAAATCCATTTGCATCTAAAGCATACGACGTTGCCCTCTCCTTATAAAAACCGTCCCAAGAAACCCCTTTCACAAACAAACCATGACAAGGATATCAGTTTTAAGAACGGATATCGAACCGGAAGTAAGCCCCCTTTCGGACAAGGAAAAATCCTGTCACTATCATCCAGAGGACCATTGGATACCCAGCTAAACGTTCCAATAACCCTCCAATCTCAGAAGTCGGAGCATTAAAAAAGAAACTGCCCAAACCAATGCCACTACACACAAGAGAAAAACTCCCCATACCTCTGTGGTACTTCCACACTGCGCAGCCAATGAGGAAAACCCCCAAATTCGTGAGCACCATACCTGCAATGGCTCCAAGGATATGGAGCACCGGCTGTTCGTTCTGTGGGAAAAATCCTGCCACTATCGCTCCGACGCTTCCTATCATGATGAAGGTGGTCCCCACCACTCTTAAACGGCGCTTGGGCCAGACATGACGGAGGGCGATCGCCCCTACCATGGACAATAATCCAAAAATGATGAAAGTCGCGTTCATCACCCCATGGAGCGGGGAGCATACCGTAGTATGGTAGTCCAATACGGTGATTGGCTCACAGGTGGTAACCCCTAGATCACTAATTTGATTCGTAAGAAGACTATAAGGCGTGGTTACGGCAGCTTGGGTCACCACCTGCCCCACAAAAAAGAGAGCGGTAAGTATCCAGCAGACGCTTCCAAAACCCACTGGGTTGGTAAGGAATGCGGGAATCTTGGCAGGAATGGGACCCCTCTTTTCACCTTCAGAACGAGCATCTTCTGAGTTTTGCAAGCTCTGGTTCATGACGTTTCCCCCCTTGTTATACGACCTGGCGAAAGGGTTCCTCTAAAGGAATTTTTCGCATTCTCCCTTGGACCTGATACGGGTTACTCTCCTGACGGAAGAACTGTCTCGCCCCACTATAGGTGGTATACCAAAGACCTTTTATAAAGCGATACTCCCGCTTTTCAAGTGAAGAAAGTAAAATCGGGCGAAAACATTGACCAAACACCGCATCTTCCATTTCTAAAATTCCTAGTTTTCCGGAACGGTCGACCCACATATTCACTGTTTTTTTCATGGTTTCTCCTTCTTTCCTTATTTTCCAAGCGTCCAGGCGACAAATGCTAGAAACGGATGTGGGGTTTCTCTTAAAAAGGACAGGAAACCAATCACATCCACCCAAAAACAAAATCTTCTGAAAATGGATGGTATAACCTCTTTACGATCATTCACATGTATTAAGTCGATTCTCCTCTCAGTCAAGTTACAAGTTTTTTCGGAAATAAATGATTATGTAAAACGGTACCATAGAAATGCCCCGGCAAGGCAGTCATGTTTGTCACCTTTTTTGGGTGATAAACATCATAATACTCTTCCCGAAACTTGTTCCAACTGTTGGGGGAGAGGCATTAAATGAACAAACGTTTACATTTACGTAAACGTTTGTTTTCATTTTATTGCTCTTGGTCTTCCCTAATCCGTTCAGGGTTCTACCGCCGTTCGCTTTCGCTTCCGTTGCTGGTGGCCTGCGATTTGAAACCCATCCAAAACCGATGCCTTTCATATTCTCGGCCATTTAAAAAGGGTAACATCCACGTTTATTGGAGAATTTTTCCCTGCTTTGTTTCCGACCAAAAAAGGGGGCAGTGCCCCTCTCTTTCACACATATCCTTTCTCCTTCAGGCTTGTATAGCTTCCACTGGCATTCACGATCAGATGGTCGAGCACTTCCACACCGATGATCTTCCCGGCTTGCACAAGACGGCTGGTAACTTCAATATCTTCCGGGGAAGGTTGCACTTCCTGGCTCGGATGATTATGAGCGACGATGATGGAGGCGGCATTGGATAAAATCGCCCCCTTGAATACCTCTCTTGGATGCACCGGGCAGGTATTCACCGTTCCGACATGCACGCGATGAACGGCTACGATATGATTTTTCTGGTTCAGGTAGAGCGCGAAAAACACTTCCCGATCCTCTTCCCCGATAAAATGAGCCGTGATGGATGCGGCATCCTCTGGGGAACGAACAATGGCTTCATACGGTACATCCTTCGCTTCTTCGACCACCTGCTTGATACGTACAATTTCATACATTTTTTCCATGGGATTACCCACTCCTTTCTTTGATGGAAAGGAGCAAATGTTGGCGAAGACGCCGGGGAAGGGCATGCGTACGAAAGACGCACGCTTGCCAGGGGAGGCAATCCAGCAGGGAACAGGCAGCTTTGCGGGAAAAGAGGGAAACCCAATGACGTAGGGCCCGTTTCCCCAAAACCATTTGCGACTTGCCTACGGGCCGTTCGCCGACTTGGTTTCCCCGATTCCCTTGCCGCCCCGCCAGCCCTTCCGCAAGTGATAAGCCAATCATTAAAATGAGGAAAACAAAGAAGGAGGAAAACGTGCTTTACATTGTCATCACCCACGTCTTTTCTTATTTCTCAAGCTTTTTTAATGACTTGCTTTAGTTTAAATAAAAAAAGAACAGCACGTGTACATCGAGCTGCTCCGTTACTACTGATTGGTCAACACCTTCGATGGTTACTTTACCTGCGAGATGATTACATTTACGCAACGCTCTTTCACTATTGTAAAACGCAAAGTGAGAAAGGTTATTTGGGCATAGGAGGAATCCCATGTTCCCCCTTCCTATCCAGCTAAAAGGACCGCAGCAACAAAGATACCTTGGAGGATGGTTCTTGGTAGGATGGATGTTACTCGTTTTTCCTTCATCTTGACACCTAGCTTTGCAGCACGAATATTAGCTGGAAACATCATCATCAGTAATAGGGCCAAACAGATAGATGCGATTCTGGAAGTGGCCGGTAGCAATAAACCGATCGCACCAATGATTTCTAATACGCCGGTAATAGTGACGACCAAAGGAGGGTTGGGCAGGGAAGCAGGTACCATGCTAATGAGGGTAGAGCGTCTTTTCCCCCAATGAGCCATGGCAGTAAAGAATAACATCAGGGCTAAAGCCAGGCGTAAGGAGGTCTGCCAGTCATCCAGTGGGAGTTCAAAAAAACCAATCACCCGAAACAGCAAAAAAGAAACCACTAACACAACAAATGGAGCCATTCTATCCATTCCCTTCTAATATTTAAAATGCCTTTGTTACCATCAGGTACAAAATAACCACGGGTAATAAGGTGGCTGCTATTCCAAAAATGGCCCAATAACGGGAGGCCTTCTGATACTCCGTGGAAAGGCTGCCGTCATTGATGGACCGTGCACTGTGCCGGATCATGCTTCGCTGTAAGGGGAGGAGGAGCGCTAACCAAAGGATGCCGGTGAACACAAACAACAACAAAGAGACCGTAAACCAGTTGAAAGTACCCATGGGATACCCGGATTGCACCGTCATGGCCGTGCCGGAAACTATAAGGAGTAGTAGTCCCGGCAATGTAAAGATGAAATCCGCCAACATCACGTTTTTCACCGTCTGCTGGATGACCACAGGATCCTTTTTGATGTCGGCTCTCACTTTCCAAAAAGCTGCCGTAACAATATTTCCAAGAAACATAACGACACCAATGATGTGCAAAAGCAACAAAACACGCAATCGACCGCATCCTTTCCTTATTTTTGTTTTGGCTGCAGCAATTCCACCATAAGTACTGAATAATCTTCGGCATTAAAGGCATGGTCTTCTGTGGAAATGGAGCTGCGCACCCGGAATCCATAGGAGATCAGTAAGAATAACTCGGCTGTTTTATCTGCATTAACCGATAAGGGGATGACGCCATCCGACTGAGCGACCGTAATCCAACGTTTAGATAATTGAAGGGCTTGATCGTAAAACTTCGTGATGATGGCGCGGACAACAGGTTGATCGTTCTTCGAAAGCAGATACAAAAAGATTTGATTGGTTGGATCTTGAGGTTCTTGCAGGGATGGCAAATTTTTAACAATGGCTCTCAAAGGATTTTCAAATTCTTTTTTTCCTTGGTTCACTTCGGCAAAAAAGCGATCATCGATAGTTTCCATCCTCTCTTGTAAGACCAAAGCCAATAGTTCATCTTTGCTTTTTACATAATGATAAATCGCGCCTTTGGATAATCCAGTGCGGGTCATGATATCACTCAGGGTCATTTTGCTGCACCCTTTTTCTTGAACTAAAGTTTTTGTCGCGTCTAATAATAACGTTTTTGTCTTGTTTCGTTTCGATTCCCGGTCCAATGCTTTCCTTCCTTTCTCAGTAAGTTGATTTCATTATACATACCGACTGTCGGTTTGTAAAGGATGAAATAAAAAAAGAGTACGAAACGGCCGATTACTTCATGTCCCATTTCCGTACTACCCAAACACAAGCGTTTATATTGCATCCTGTCTGCAGCTTTATAGATGAATGAGCTAAAAGGATGGCAACAACAAAGATACATGGCAGGATGGTTCGCGGTAGAGAGGCTGTTACTTAGTTTGACACCTAGATTTGCAGCACGAATATAGCTGGAAACATCATCATCAGCGCGCCCAGTAGTTAGATATTTCAATGTACCCCTTAAACGGATAAACCCTTCCCAGTCTGCGATATAAAATAATTTTGTTTGGCTAACCAATTGTAAATTCCGCTGTTAAATAGTGCTTATCATAATCTCCTGCCTTTCTAAAATCTAAGATATCTTTCACTATACGGTACTCTCCAGTATCCAAACTTCCATAAAGCCAATCCCAATCTACTGTCCATTCCCTAACATCGGAAGAATCTAAATCATAGCCAATATCTCTAAATCCGTAGTTTTCCTCTAGAGCAATAGGGACTTGGTACCATTTACCTTTCATTTTCTTTTCCAACAAAAAATATTCTCCATAGATCCATCGCTTGTCAGAGTTATTCTCAAATAGTACAGTCAATCCAGTAGGGGAAACCGTTCCTTCCTTTATAAACATCGTTACACCCTCCAGGTGGTTGACCCTCTCATGTATGGTAGGTTCCCAGTCCGTTTCTTTTGAGCTATTATTAGAACTTCCTTTCAAGCTATTATTGGAACTTCCGCATCCTATTAAAAGTATGAAAAGCATAGCCAAACAGGATAGCAAACAAACATCTCTCTTCATGAAATCCCCCCTTTTAATAACAGACGTATAATACCAGGTTAAGTTTCTTTTTTTGTTAAAGTAGCCCTGTTAAGGGTAACGACTAACGGTCCATAAAAACCAAAAAATTCTTCTGTGAAAAGAAGATCACCTGCAGAAATAACAGACTGCTTGTATTGGGATAAGAGGATAAATGAAATCTGAAAAAGCCCCACCTTAAAAAGGTGAAGCTTCTTGTACAAGAGAGAACAGTGGTCACAGAAAACGACGGATGCATTAAACTTTAATCTTTAATTTCTTTAGTGGCCAGAACATCTCCACTCTTACTATATAAGATCAATTTACGTATTTCTTCTTTTGACAAAGAAGTGTCCAACAAAATGCTTGAGCGAGTAGATCCATCTTCACTATTGTACAAATCATACTTTCGCTCATTTCCTTGAACGGTTTCTACTCCAAGTTTACCTAAAACGTTAGTACCTTCATGGAAACGAACCCCTAAATAATTTCGATATTTGCCATCTAAAAACACGTGATTTATTTTGCTATCTTCTTTTATTTTAGCAGTCTCAACATTCACATTTTCAGTAGAATATTCCAAGACCCCCAATTCGTCTCTACTCTCATTTATGAAAAAAGAGAATACAAACTGTTCATTATCCTGGTGAACTTCTATTGAAGTGTACCCGGCACGATCCATATATTCATCCCACTGCCTGAGTAAACTGTTTTCATTCTTACTATTCTCAGTTTGGCCAATAGCTGTATAAGTAACAACACCTATTAAAACAAATAGTCCTATTATCACCGTTAAAATGAACCCTCTTTTACCCATAGGGTAAATACCTCCTAATCTTTGGAAAAATATTGAAATATATTCTTTTTTTGTATTACATTGTAGACGTAGCCCATTTTAATACAAAAAAGGAGAGAGGAAAAGATGGCTTTTATTAAAAAACATTGTATGGGGGTAACATTTTTTCTACTAAGTCTTAGCTTAGTTATAATCCCTCAAGTAACAAATGCAGCAGAACTAAACGGTGATGCTCCAGAAATTAACTTTACTCCAGAAGTGATTAATACATATGAGGATGAATATGGTAACATCGTTCATGAGTATTCTAAACTTCCTGACAAGTTTATGACCGATGGGAACGGTAATATTATTGCTGAAGGTGAAGACGCTGATCCAGGGAAAGTAAAAACGAATATAGGTGATGGCTCCTTTGAAACGCTAGGTTGTCAATACCAATATTACTATGATGTAGTCAGTAGAACAAACGTAGAGTACCATGCCTTTCTAGACTACCACCCAGGTTTTAGTGAAGCACAGTATAACGTTAAAGAATATAATTTCTCTTTTGCAACACTTAGTTATTCAATTGGCATTTCCGGTTATGGGGCATCAGCTGAAGTATCTATTTCAACGCCAGGATATGGCTTTACCGTTGATTCAGATCCAACCAAGTGGACTCGTCCAGCTATTTACGGTACCGTTGTCAAGGAAAGAGTCAAACGTACCCGTACTGGCGGCTGTACCGGTGGTGAAGAAGTTACATATTTTACACGTTATGTAGCAGACGATACATATATTGGGACAAGAGAATGGAGCTATAACCCTAACTAAACATTTAAAGAGCCCTTTCAAGGGCTCTTTTTCAGATGATGGTAGTATCTCGCTTAGTGGTCGGTCATCACAACGGAAAAAGGAAGGATGGTTCTCCCTTAGTGAATTTTCGGACCTCAATTGTTGGAGATAAGGCTTGTTCTATACGAGACCTTTAAAGCATTTACTTAGATGCCATGGGGAAAATCTTATGCTTAATCAATTTTTTCGTAATGAAGTACAGCGTGGCAAATCCTCCGACATACATCAAAAAGGTATAAAAAATACTCCAGGAACTGTGATAGGATACTCGTTCTGTCACAACCATGAAATATTCCAAGGAAGTCATTCCTACTATAAAAATAGTTAATAATCGAAATGGTTTTACTTGTTTGTAATGCAATAAATACGTAAACCACGCCCCCACAATGGCGAAAATCCCCAAATCAAGGAAGATGGAGTCTAAAAGGACCACTTTAGGCATGTGATGAACCTTCCATAATTTCAAATGGATACCAAGTTGATTGCACACAACGGCAATAAGAGCTGTCATAGGCGCCGTGGTATAAAAAATTACTGGGGCTTTTTTATATAGATAGATGCCAAACATCCAAGGAATAATAAATCCCAGGATAATAATTAACCACATCAAATCACCACCGTTTTTGCCCTATTTTGAACAAAAAAGATTTTTAATATACTTTTATAGAAATTTCTAGTAGAAAATCCCTTCTTAAGCAGCTTTATGAGTACGAGTGGGTATTTTCCCTCCTGGTTAGCAACTAAAGGAGACGATAAATTCAAAAGCGTAATTATAGCACAAAAGAAAAAACACAAACGTTTACGTAATTGTAAACGTTTGTGTTACCTAATCTTTTCGTTTCCGTCTTTCAAATGGCCAATCGTCAGCACTTACGAAGAACCATATGAAAAATAAAGATTTGTCTGCTGGAATTCTGGATCACCCATGTTGCATAAGAAGGACCGCACTCCAAAGAGTACGGTCCTTCTCTGATAAAAAGAAATCGGGTTGTCGTGGTAAGTTAATTATATAAAAATGCCGTTTCCATAGCCATGCTACTTTTTAACCCTTTTCCTGGGCCTTGTTTCTCATAACCTTGTCCTTTGGCTTCTTTTTTAGTTTAGCCATTCTTTGGACAAAGGTCGCTTTGAGCTGTTAGACAATTGCCATCCAGGGAAAAATAACGATTAATCCTGTAAAGCCCGAAATATCGCTTCCTTTGCTTCAGCAACAATCCTTTCCTCTTGATCTTCAAACGCTTGCATCAGGATCAGCGTGGGTATAAACACCGCTAGAAAACGAGCTAAAAGGAACGTCTCTTCATCTACTTCCCCATATACATGAAAAAACTTCTCTCGCTCCGTTACAGGTAAAAAGCTAAAAGCGATGCTTAAATCACAAGCTGGATGCCCAATATTCATATCCCCCCAGTCGATGACCCCAGAAATGTGAGCGTGTTTATCTACTAGGATATTTTTAAAATGTAAGTCTCCATGCAAAAACACATCTTTTCGATGGATGGGCGCTGTTTTTAGTTCTTTTAAATAGGCTTTGAGCAATGCGAACTCCTCTTTATCCAAACCAGGAGATATGGTCTCCAAAAATAAAAACATCTTTTTCTTACGAGAGGGGAGATCAAGCAGGTTTCTGCTGTCAAAGGGCACCCCTTTTTCGATGGCCTTATCAACGGGAAAAGCATGTAATTCCTTTAAGAATGAGGCTAGAAGTAGTGTTGACGAGGCTCGTTGTTCGTCATTTAATCCAATCGGAAAACGCCCAGATATAAAGTTGTACCCTAAAAAAGGGGCTTGATATTCCCCTTCTCCTTGTCCAAAAAATAAAGGTTTCGGATACGGGAGGGTCACATAATCCTCAAGAATAGGAAGAATCGTTGCTTCACGTTTCAACCCGGGAATAGCAACCTCTCGCCTTGGAAAACGAAAAACATATTCTTCTCCAACTAAAAACCTATTTTTTTAACCGCCATAAAGGAGAGCTCCGGAAACTGACGATATATGTATTGTTCTACTTGCTGGTTGGAAAGCTCCCAATCGGCATGCCATTGGTGCTTTTTCCCCTTTTGATCGGCTTTATTTCCCTTTTGTTTTGTCATATCAAATACTCCCTGTCGAGAGTTAGCAATAGATAGAGATTCTTTAACGATAGTTATCCTTGAACGTTTGACGATCTAAACGCATGAAATACACGGGGCCATGTTCTTCTGGTATATCTGGAACCATTTTAATAATCTGAAATCCGATTTTTTCATAAGCCCGTATAGCGTTTCTATTGCTAACCTCTGGATTAATAATACACCTGTCTACATGTTCATCGGAAAAAACAAACTGACTGAGAAATTGGGATAGAATAGTCGTACTAAGCCCTCTATTTCTATATGCCTCTTCCCCAATAAATAAATCTAAACTGGCTGCATGACTTAGATTAACGTATTTTTCAAATACTGGATAATCCCTCCATTGAAACGTTTGGATATAACCGATCTGAGTATCATCATAAAGAATGAGATACGGATCGGTTGGCTCCACCCTTTTAATATAATCAGAAAACTCTTTGGTGATCTGTTCATAAGACTCTTTTTGGTTGTAAGCCCAAAAACGATTAACTAGGCGGTCATTGCTAATCCAGTTATACATCCGTGGTAAATCTTCTAATGTCAGCCTTCGGAACGTAATATTTGTTGGCTCCATTTTCTTACTTCCCCTTCTCTTGCGAAATGGAGATCCCCCTTCTCATAAGCATAGAAAGAGAGAGCACCCTTTATAGAAAAATGTCCTATGGGATCATGATACATATCTAATCTCTTGCCCCTAGTACATCCGTATTTATAGGTTCGTATCCCATTTGTCTGGCCATCGCTATGATTTGTCCTTTATGGTGGTACTCATGGGTGACGGTATGCAGGAATAGTTTTCGAGGAGTCATGGAAATAGCTTCGCGGGACTCCCGCCAAGGGATCGGTTGTACAATGGGCTCATCCCATTTTAGTGCGTAAGACTCCAGCACTTCATACACATAAGCATCTGCCTTTTCAAAAAGCACCCTAATCTCTTCCATACCTATGGTCGGTAGATGCTCACTAGGTGTAATTGGCTTTTTGGTTTGTAATAACACAAACGATCCTAACCAAGCATGATAACAATTCGCAACGTGCACAAGGGTGTCACGCACATTCTGCCAACCGAACCCCATTTCCCGTGTAAAATCATTTAGTGGCATTTCACCGCAAAAATCAAGCAATGCCTTTCGGTTCTCTTGGACCCATTCATATTCTTTATGATTCATCACATCACACCTTTCTACTTATCCTGGATAAGAATGCTTGTTATTTAGTGTCTGAGCTACTTTCTAAGTCTTGTACTCGCTTTTCTAAATCCTTTATCTTGATATGGAAAATAAAAAAGAAAAATACGGCTAAAACGAATAATACAGCCTCAAGCCCTCCCACGTAACCTTCACCCCCTAAAATTCATCAGACAAAAATCTCTAAATCTACATAACAACAATCAGTGCCTTCATAATAACAGGACCGGCAGCAAAATAAATGTTATAAATATCAGGTGTTAACAAGGAAAGCCTGCCTTTTCCCCTCGAATTAATGGGGAAAGAAAAAGGGGCTTTTGATTGCCGTAGCATAACAAAAGCTCCTTTGATAAACGTTTACGAAAGAGAATCAGATCTATACATTCGCACTTTTGCAGAAATTCTGAGTATCTTTAATGGACGGACCTATCTTAAACCTATGTAAAGGTGCTACTTCTATTGGTTTCCCCTTACATATTCTTCACCTAGATAGCCACTTGTGTCACCCAAGTAGTTTGGCTGCTTGGATCATTTGGGAGGTTGCTTTTTCCGCTTCTTCCAACGACACCTTCTCCCTTGACATATGAAACAAGTATTTCTTATTCTCCCCCCACTGAAGAAAATTCCTCCGTAACGGCCGGTACGATTGTTCTTTTGATTTTCAAATGTTGTTCCTCCGCCATGGACCGATTGTAACGCTTACCCGGGCGTAGAGCGTTGGTCCATTCAAGCTGAAGTAGTAGTGAGCCTTTCTTCTTTACTGGTATTAATGGTCTTTTCCTTGACTATTTTGCTCTTCTTACAACATACCCTTTCCATTAATGGAATCCGAAGATATGGGGATGTCAATCAGAATGAGAATGTCGCATTTATACTCAAATTAGTACGTATAAAGTCAAATGGCTTGTGAATCCCTAACCAACCTTCGGCCCATGAGCCATATGGCCAAGCTAGTTCCCCACAGGATGAGCGCAGATCCGAATCCAACGACAGCCATATATAAATTGACTTGATAGTCCATCCATGCAACATTCACAGGGACAAATATCCATGTTATAACAGGAACTAAACAGAGGAAAACACCAGTAAAATAATAAATCTTGACCTCGAAAAGATAAGCCAACGGCAAAAAATGGAGTCCAACAATCATGGCAATGATGAGGGGGATATGTTCCGTTTGCTCAGTTTTGTTGCAGACAATAATAGCAATCGCGATTGCTATCCCCTCTGCTGCGAAGATGATGTTAAACCACATCCTTAGATTCTTCCCATCCCTCCCCTCTACATTTGTAACCTGATTTGGCAAGTCACGTGAGGTGATCATTAGTAAACAACCACCTGAAACCAACACGATTCCAATAGCTAATGAAAAAATGAACAACCAGGGACTTCCGTAGCCCCCTAATCCCCCTATCCCTGTAGAAACCCACGCAAAACCAAAAAAAGCCATAAATAAAACTCCCGTCGCAATTCCACGTAGCTCGGGCTTAGATAATGGTTGTAATGTGTTCACTAAAACCTTCCTTTCATCTAAATATTTTTTTATCCTCCTTCCGTTCTACGTATTTTCTGTCGTAAAGGTTCCCTTTCCTATAAGTGGTGACGGAAATCCGACACATGGGTAGCGTAATCCAAAAATAACGGCACCATCGCTTACTAGAAATAGTTAAAGAATAATGTAAAACTTTTAATGTGAAACCACATTTTTTAGAAACCTGCAAGCCAGTTGTTCAGAAAGAATATGCTGTCCAAACCATCTAAAGATCACGAACATTCCAAACGATTTCGCCGCGCTCGTCCCACGTACTGTGGTCCCGCCTAAAGCCTATTTTTTCAAGTACTCGGAAGGATGCAGCATTCCAGGAGCGCACTGTTGACCAGAGTCGGTGGCTTCCAGTGGCAATTGCACCATGCAGGACAACGGAAGCCGCTTCGGTCGCATAACCATTTCCGTGTACCCTACGGAACAGCTCGTAAGCGATTTCTGGCTCTTCAAGTGTAGAACGGCCAATAATCAATCCACTGTACCCAATATAATCTCCTTCATCTCGGCGACGAATGGTCAGGGGAGCGATACCTTTTTCCATTGCTTTATCACGTATACTGATGACTCTGTCACGAGCAACAGTGAGAGTGGGCATATCCTGTCCACGTTCGGCAACAAGTTCCCTATACCAGGATGCATCTGATTCCTTCCCCATACTCAGTGACAGTCGATTGGTTTCCATTTCAAACTCCATAGGTTGAAAATTAGCTGTCATCACAAAAACACGCTCCTCTACTCATAGTTTTTAAATCTTTCTAAGCCCCACCTTACACTTCATACACGCCTTACATTTCGCACTTTTTTACGCGGGCAGGAGTTGCATAGTTAATTTAATACAATCATACCGTTTATTGCCTTTTTTAGTTCCCTCTAAATAAATGTGGTAATACACAAAGGAGCTTTTGCAAAACAAAAGCTCCTTACTTTATTTTCAATTATTATCTATCATATTAGCTTGATTCCACGATAACTCTTTCCCATATGCATCTACATGTTTTTTCAAGTTTTCATTCGAAATAGTGTTATAGTGAACCAGATCAAACATGTAGGGAAGAGGATAAATATCATTCAGGTACTCGCTTAATTGAAGAATCGTGCGATGGGACACCTCTTTTCCTACAATCGCCAGGTCCACATCGGAACCGTTCTTATGATTTCCCAAGGCGCGGCTGCCGAACAATAAAACATGTTCAATTTCTGGAAATTTATCCACTGCTTTTTGGATGTAATACAGATCACGCTTCAACAAACCGTACATGGTTATCGTTCCTTTGAAAGTTTATGATATAGTTGTTCAATCATCGGGAAGTAGCTTTCTTTGATTTCTTTGACTAGTTTATCCGCCAAAGCATCATTATACGTATGGGCAGTCAGGTTTCGATCCGCTAAAGCATCCATCCATGGGTGCCCTTCTTCAATGAGACCAATTTGAAAGGCTTGTTTTAACGTCTCTCGCGGGCTTTTCACAGAAAAACCTTCCGCTTCTAAGTAATCTTTTAATACTTTCCATGATAACTCAAAGGTCACTTCAAACAATTGAACCAATCCCGCACGTTCCAAATCGGTTTTTATGGGATGCGTAACATTTTCCTGCAGCACCAGATATGCCTTCTCAAAATTCTCAAACCGTTGTTTCCAACGGACTTCTTTTCCGTGAGCCATGAAAAGTTCCCTCCTTTTCCCCTTCTCCACTTTGACTGTTTCCCTTCCTTTATTTTATCATACCCCTTTACTTTCTGGACAAGTAGCCCTGCAATATTATTCTGAACATTCAAATTATTATAAAAATTCTGCCTACTTAATTTACGATCTCTTTATTCCGAGTATCTTAAACGGTCGTTTTTGATAACAATCTTCCCGAGAAGAAAATTTCACCAATCTTTTAGGAATTTTAGTTCCAAAAGCCGTCTTAAAATCTAAGTTCCAATATATACACTAATCAACCTTTTTGATAATATAAAGATAAGAAAATCGCAAAGGAGTTCCAAAAAATGTTAGTGGGGTATGCCCGGGTAAGTACCAAAGACCAAAACTTACATATGCAGTTTGACGCGTTAATGCGTTATGGTGTGAAAGAAGAAAATATTTATGCCGAAAAAATTACCGGAACGAAAAAAAGTCGTCCGGCGTTTAATGAGATGCTGAAATTTTTACGGGAGGGGGACACCGTGATCGTTTACAAATTGGATCGGATCGGACGAAGCACGAAACACCTTGTGGATCTGATCAATGACTTCCAAGAAAAAGGGATTAACTTCGTTTCCATCAACGAAAACATCGATACGACGACCGCCATGGGAAAATTGGTGTTTACGATTTTCAGTGGATTGGCGCAGTTTGAACGGGATATTATATCGGAACGGACCAAAGCAGGGCTAGAGGCAGCAAGAGCTCGGGGAAGAAAAGGCGGTCGACCCAAAAAGGAACCGGCCAAATTGGATATGGCGTTTCGGATGTATGACAGCAAAGCCTATAGCATTCAGGAGATCCTGGATGCTACGGGGTTAGGGAGAGCTACGTTTTATCGTTACCTTTCTAAGAGAGGATAAATTCACCTATTTTTATAGTTTCCTGTTTTTTAGTTGAACAGTACGTATTTACAACAGATATTTGCAGCATTTTTAGAAAGTAATAATTGTTTATAGGAATAGGGAGGTTGAAATACGTGAACGATTTTTTTGAATTATATAAGAAAGAAATGCAATCTAAGGATACCCGTTATTTTATTTTAGATACTAAAGGTATGAATAAAGAACATGGAGATGTTGACTTTGTCTCTTATGATTGGTCACCTAGTAAATATAACAGAGTAAGAGAGGGAGACCTTTTCTTATATAGACGACCTACTTCAGCGTCAGAAATTAGAGGAAAGTTCTACTTTTTTGGTTCGGGGAAAATAAACTCTATCTATAAAATTGAAGATGATCGCTTAAGAGGAGACATAAGTAAGCCTGTTTATTTTATGCCAGTATTACTTTCAGATGATCTTAAGGATTTTAAATGGGCTTTTAAAAAACGGAAAGATACATGGGAACACTTTTTTAATCAGTATGGAATGAATGAAATTAACCAGGAAGATTTTAGAAAAATAGTTCTTAAGGGAGTTGCTGACAAACAAGACATATCTATAGAAGAAATATCTACAGAAGTAGATATGGTACAACAACAGCAACGAAAGGATTATTTTGTTGATGATCAGCTTAGTACACAAAAGCAGCGCAGGGGACAGAAAGTTTTTTCAGACCAAGTGAAAAAGAATTTTGGTTACCGATGCGCTATTACTGGAATGAGATCCAAAAGCTTTTTAGTAGGCTCTCACATTATACCTTGGGCAAAGAGAAAAGATATTCGACTAGATCCACAGAATGGAATATGTTTATCAGTTTTCCTTGATAAAGCATTCGATCAAGGTTATATCACGATTTCAGAGAAATACAAAGTTATCGTTTCACCTCAAGCGAGCCATGACCGTATCCTATATGAACAACTTCTTCAATATGAGGGCAAGAAGATAATAATTCCACGAGTTCAACCACCTAAGATCAGTTATCTCAAATGGCATAATAAACATATTTTTAAGGGATGATCCCTAAACCATAAAACTCAAAGTCTTCATTTAAATTGCAAGACAATGTATCTCCTTTGTCTTGCAATTATAAAGATAATTGAGACGGTTCATACTTTAACCTACGAATCCATTAATTAAGTGTATTATAAGCATCCGTTGCCTCTTCACTTGGCGATTCATGGCGTTTATCATGTTTTTTAACCTATTACTATATAACAACTCAATTTGTGCAGAAAAAAGTAGAAACAAGTTACGTCCCTGCAATTTTTTAATATCGTTCTAATTCTAATTTTGTTTGTTCAAATGATTTTATATTGCAATTATCGTCACATACTACATCGTATTTATATTTTCTACTAGTAACTACAGCCGAAAAATTATTCTCCTTTACCCCGCTAAACCTTCGAAGAGATAAGCTAGCTTTTGATTCTCCTGATAAGTCTGCTACGCTTTCAAGCATTAACTCTTTATCAAAACTCGCGAAATTCACTTTATCAGGTCTATCAGGATACCTTTCTTTTATTTTTTCAACGGCATATTTTATAAAGTCGTAAGAAGCTGCCCCAGATATACCGATTAATAAATCGTACCAAACATCCCCATATCCTTTTTCAAATTGATTGTTAGTTCTATTAAGCCTCTTATACTCTATTTCTTCTGCTTTCAACGTCTCTTCAATTTCCTCAATTTCTTCCTCTGTTACTATATCAATAATATAAAGTTGATGAATTGAATCAAAATTTTCCCCTTCATTTTCCCCTTCATTTCCGTTATGTATCTCCACTTCAATAAATTGTATAAGCTCATCTATGTTTGTTGGCTCTTTACCTTCCCAGGTTAAAAGAGATATAAGAACATGAGTATTAGAAGTGTTTTCATTAATGGTTAAGTTAAATAAGCTATGGTTATAACTCAGATAATTGCTTAATTTGTCTTCCATTTCTTTTATATTTTCCACACCAAATTCTCCTCCAAATAAATAGTTAGAACCTGTGGCTTTAAAATTCCAATCATCCCAAGTTATGTCATATATATCTATAATTACTTTCATTAATTCTCCCCCCATAAGATAATGGTAATTCAATAAATGCTATATATGGATTTCTTTTTTTTCTTTCTCTCCCTCAAAAGCTGTTTTACTAGTTCTTCTCAAAAAGAATTCTCTTCGTTGCTGTAGTGGTAAGTTACAAAAGATTATTACGGAAATCGGAAACTTCTCTCCAAAAATAAAGAGGAAATTTTAGTTGGGATGTCTTAAGCCCCACTCCCCTTATAAATAGTGGTTTGATGCAATTTAAATGTAATAACAGGCGAAATCAGAATTTAGGAAGCAAGAGCTCGCAGAAGAAAAGGCTACGGCCAAGAAAGAACCAAGCAAACTGGATATGACTTTCCGTAAGAAAAATGATTATTCTTTTCCTCCCAATATACCCATCGATTATCTACCATTTTTAATCCAATGATTACCTGATGTTTACTCTTTACCTTTAATCCAGCGCGCAAAAAAGTTCCAATCCTTGATGGATCCATCATCTTCCAGTACCCCAAGGTATGTCCCGTCTCCTTTACCAACCTGCCATATGGCCTGAGCAGAATTTTCTTTATCTGTTATTCCATTATCTATTATATATTTAAAAAAAATTGATTTTTCTTTTCCAAAAGTTTCAGTGACGTAAGCGACTAGATAAATATCCAGACAACTTGCACCTAATTTGGAAGGATCGGTATTCAATATATGCCCCTTAACAAATTCAATCCTTTCATCCGGTGGAGAGGACAACAATTTGCTTTTGATGGCATCCAGCTGATACGCTTTATAGCTTCTTCTATCCCAAGATGGCAACTGACTTTCATCCCCATGGCTCTCCTCTAACTTCTTAAGCATGTTCTTAAGATTACTAACGGTAGGAATGACGTTTGTATGAATACTTCTTCCTCTTAGATGGTTGGGCAACAAGATTGAGTTAGTGGTATTAATGATCATGAATAGTCCCTCCAAACTTCCCTTAACTTCTACTCACTTCCATTATACCTTCCGTATAAAAATAGAGTGGAATTTTCTCCAAAGACCCGATTATAAATACTTATCCAGTCAGCCTAAAGATTCAAAAAACAAACGTAAACATCAACGTTTACGTTTTCCTTGTTCAAATTAGACCTACGTTACATTAATTATTTGGTGCCAGTTCAATTGCCTGATGTAACGCTTCTTGAAGACTTTTTTCATCCGCTTTACCAGTCCCGGCAATATCAAACGCTGTTCCATGATCCACACTTGTTCGAATAATTGGAAGTCCTACTGTTATATTGACGCCTGATTCTAAACCTAATACTTTGATAGGGCCATGACCTTGATCATGATACATTGCCACTACTATGTCAAAATCCCCACGCACCGCACGAAAGAAGAGCGTATCTACCGGCAATGGACCTTGTACATCAATACCCTCTTCCTGGGCCTGCTCTACTCCTGGTATCACTTTTTCCTCTTCTTCCCCGTATCCAAAAAGTCCATTCTCACCAGCATGCGGGTTAATTCCACATACTGCTATTTTAGGTTTAGGATTGCCTGCCTTAGTTAAGGTGTCGAAAGCCATACGGATAACATTATATACTCGGTTTGGGTTAATCATTGTTATTGCATCTAACAATCCAACATGAGTTGTTACATGAATAACTTTCAGTTTAGGTGAGGAGAGCATCATTGAAAAATTAGTTGTATTAGTCAATTCAGCAAGGATTTCCGTATGCCCTGGATAAAGATGACCACCTTTGTGAAGTGCTTCTTTATTCAATGGAGCAGTACAGATTGCATCGATCTTGTCCTCATTCGCCAGGGTAATCGCTGTTCTTAAGTATTCAAATGCAGCATGGCCAGCTTCTGCAGAAACTCTTCCAAAGGGTAAATCTTCAGGAAGCAGATCTAAATCCAGACAGAGAACCTCTCCTTTCTCCCCAAGAAACTTTTCAGTTTTATGTACCTTCCTAATGGTAATATCTGTACCAAGGATTCTGGCAGCTCGCTCAAGTATTTTTTGATCTCCAATCACCACAGGTATAGCTTGCTCATGAAATCCAGCATCGATCAAGCTTTTAACAATAATTTCAGGTCCTACTCCTGCTACATCCCCCATCGTGATTCCAATGATCTTTTTGGTTCCCATTATTCACGCTCTCCTTTCAATGCTTTCATCGCTCTATAAATTGATTTTTCACTTCCAAACGCTCCAGCTTTAGTTACAACTTCAATCAAACGATCGGTGCCAATTAAAATTCCTTGAGGGATTCCAGCTTCTATCTGTCGTGTAAGCCTGAAGCCTGTGGCACCTAATTGTTTTGATATATCCTTTGCCGTATCTCCTCCAGTCAAAACTAAAGCACGAAGTTCGGGAACATTATTAACAACTTCTCTTGTAATATCCCCCAAAGCTTGTGATATCCTGCCCGCCATATCCAAAGTTGTTAACTGCCACTCACTCGCTTTAAGCTGTACTGCTTCCTTGACTTCTGGAGTAGATGGAAGAATAAAGCACCACATCTTGATGTTGCTCAAAAGCATCTACACAGGCTGTTACAATCAGCTTTTTTTCGTCTTCCCATGTTTCTGTTAGGATTCTTTCTGTTTCAATTTTCACAGAAGAGATGCCAGGTTGTTTTAGTGTATATTTCACTTGATCTTGCGTGGTAGGAGATAGACTTCCACATACCGTAAGAATTTTTGCAGAAATAGGAAGTTCTGTGGTAACTTCTTTTTCTACGAAAAATCGGAATATTTCGGGTAAAACCTCAGCTAACCCTGCAGATCCTGCCCATATGACTTCATCAGTAAAATCAGAGATTGTTTTCGTAATCTCTTTTAAATCCTCTTGATTACGAGCATCACAAATAAGATAATGAACTCCCTCCTGTTTGAGGGATTCTAACTTTTCATTTAAGAGGATTGGATTATTTTTATATGATTCTATAGAAATGACAGCTGTTTTTTCTTTTGTTTCCCTTTCAATAATAGAATCGATACGGGATTCTTTCACTGGGTGCTTTGGATCTTGAGCAAATTCAGTTTCGGAAACGAAAGTCCCGTTCAGCTTATGTACACCGGCTTCTGCCGTTCTTCCATAAGCGGGATATGCAGGTGCTACTACTAAGAATAGCGGGTTAAACACTTCTTTGATTGCCTGCAATTCTATACCAATATACCCTCTAAGAGTTGAATCCATTTTTTTGTAGATGTATTGATACTTATTTTGTTTTAAAAACATAGCTGCTTCCTTGGTAAGTTTATAGGCTTCTTCTTTGGAAAGTGCTCTCGAATCTGTATCAATCACTAAAGTTTCCTCGAGCTGCATAGCACCTAAAGGTAACTGGAATAGAACGGTAGTTTCCAATCCTCTTTCTTTCAACTGTACACCACTATCATTTGCCCCGGTCATATCATCTGCTATAATGCCGAATTTATTACTCATACCAGGATATCCTCGCTTCCTTAAAGACTCACTTATACTTAACTCCTTAATTAAATCACATAGTAAACAAGAATGTAGCAAGGACCATACGTAACCTGACTACTTTGTTATTTGTTCTGTTGCTATATTTTCTACTAATCTATATACCTCCATAAATGGAACAAAATGCTTTCTGGCAACCTTTTTTATTTCCTCATATTCGGGGGAAATTTTATATATTTCTCCGTTTTTAAATCCAATTTTCACCGTCAGTGTACCGTAGGGAGTCTCCACTTTTTGAAAACGACGTAAAAGTATATGCCTTTCCCATTTCGACTTACGGACCCCAAAAGTAGTAGTTTCTCGTAACAGCAAGTCTTCCATGATAAACGCGCTTTCCGGTTTGCATAATACGGTAATCAATATTCCGGGACGGCTTTTTTTCATAGTAATCGGCGTATAATATAAATCCAATGCTCCTTTATCCAAAGCCTCTTCCATTAAGTAACCGAATGCTTCTCCTGGCATATCATCAAGTTGACATTCCACCACTGTAATTGTCTCAGTACTATAATTTTCTTTCGTTTCAAAAAGCATCACCCTCAGTACGTTGGGATGATCAAAATCTTTTTTTCCTGCACCGTAACCGATTTTTTCTATCTGCATTGCTGGCATAGAACCATATTCACTTACTAAAGCTTTAATAAAGCCTGCTCCTGTAGGAGTGGTCAACTCCCCTTCTACAGAGAAATCAGCCAATGGCACACCTGTTAATATTTCTGCTGTTGCTGGTGCTGGGATAGGATATAGTCCGTGTGCCATCATCACTTTCCCATGACCAGTGGGGACAGGAGAGGCAACAATCTTATCTACGTCTAAGCTTTCGAGGGCGAGGGCCACACCAATCACATCAATGATAGAATCCATCGCACCTACTTCATGAAAATGCACGGCAGCAGGGTCCATTCCATGAATTTTTCCTTCTGCTTTAGCAATCACATCAAAGACAGAAAGACTCCTTTCTTTCACTCTGTCAGACAAGTCGCTTTCTCTAATCATTTTCAAAATAGCCGAAGCGTGGCGATGATGATGCGTATGATTATCTGCGCTATGGGAAGGTGTAGGAGTGGTATGGTGATGAAAATGCTTGTGTTCTTCTTCCGTAAAGTGAAGTACTAATGATTTAGAGGAAATTCCCTTTTTCTCTATTTGTTTCACATCCATGATAAATGGATCAATCGGTAGTTTTCGTAATTCGGACAGGATGTACTCCATATCAGCACCTAAATCGATAAGTGCAGCTAGTGTCATATCCCCAGAAATCCCTGACTGGCAATCAAGATATAGGTTTTTCATTGCTGACCTCCTCAGAGACAAGCTGTAAAATAAGTGCCGCCTGGTATGCAGCTCCAAATCCATTATCAATATTTACCACACTCATTCCAGAAGCACACGAGGTGAGCATAGAAAGAAGAGGTGTTAATCCTTCTAAATGAGCTCCGTAGCCAACGGAAGTGGGGACAGCAATAACTGGCCGTTTGACCATCCCTCCGACGACACTTGGAAGAGCCCCTTCCATTCCAGCCACAACAATGAGTACACTAGCTTTTGTGATTTCTTCTCGATGGGCGAGTAAACGATCTATTCCAGCTACACCCACATCATATACTCTCTTTACTTTACAGCCCATCCATTCAGCTGTAAGTGCTGCTTCTTCCGCAACAAATAAATCTGATGTTCCTGCACACATCACCATCACTTCACCAGCATACTGCCGGGTTGGTTCCCCATATAATAAAATTCTTGAAGTTTCATCATACTTCGCTTGTGGGAATGCTTCTAGTAATGTTACTGCTTTTTCTTTTGACAACCGAGTTATCATTACTTTCTGATGATGGCTGATTAATCGATCCATAATTTGCGAGATGTGGTCGGAAGTCTTTCCCTCGCCATAAATCACTTCTGGATACCCTGTACGATCTTCCCGATCTGTGTCTACTTTACAAAAACCTAAGTCATCAAATTTTTTCACACTATTCACCTTCAATCGTTTTTATCATGTAAACAATCCTTCTACGAACCCGACCATATAAATATAATAGATTCCGTAACAGATGCTTAGAATAGCCGTCCCTCTTATCAGTAAAGTGTTGACCTGATGTTTGTTGACAATGAAAAAGAATGGAAAACTAAGCACAAATGTAAATAAAAGCATTCCTACAACCGTGCCGATTCCAAAGGTCCCAATATAGATGAGAGAATCTTTCAGAGAATCCACCACGGAAACTACCAGCAGTGTCATTGCTGCACTCCCTGCAAGCCCATGGATTTGTCCAATAACCATAGATTTGATAAAAAGGTTGCTCGTAATAGCTTTTCGATTTCTTCTTCCATTCTTTTTCTTGGGGAAAAATGGAGAAGTTCCCAAATAGACAAGCATAATCCCCACCCCTAGCTCAAAAGACATTTCCCATGTGCCAGGTATACTTGTTTTAGTAAAATATAGAAGCAGGAAGATTATCAGTAAAGTCAAAGTGTGTCCAATTCCCCAAAAAACACCTAGAAAGCTGGACCGCCATGGGGATTTATTCTTTCCTACAATGGTAGAAACAGCCACGACATGATCCGGCTCCAAAGCATGCTTGATCCCTAGGAAAAAGCCCAGACCAAGGATTGCGAATAAATTTTCCATTTCTGCTATTTCACTGCCTTTTTTATGGTTTTATTCATGCTTCCGCTTTTATATCCGGACAAATCCATCGTGACATAGGTATAACCGAACTCTTGTAACTTAGAAGTAATTTCATCATGATGCTTCAGCAAAACTGGTATGTCTTCCTGCTCCACCTCAATCCTGGCGATTTCTCCATGTGTTCGGACTCGGACCTGGCGAATCCCGGTAGCCCTAATCACTTGCTCTGACCAATCTATTCTCCGTAGTTTTTCAATCGTTATCTCTTCCCCATAGGTAATGCGAGAAGAAAGGCAAGCAAAAGAAGGTTTGTCCCAAGTTCGCAATCCCATCTGTTGAGATAACTCTCGAATCTCACTTTTGTAAAGATTAGCTTCCTGTAAAGGTCCACGGACATTATATTCTCGTGCTGCTTGGGTGCCCGGTCTATGTTCACCAAGGTCATCAGCAATTAACCCAAAGGCAATATTTTTGTACCCTTGCTGTTTCATAATCGGAATGAGATGCTCAAAAAGGCTTTTCTTGCAGAAATAGCAACGGTTACTTGTATTTTCAGCATAGCCTGGTATGTTTATTTCAGATGTTTCGATAATTTCATGCCTTGCATGAAGCTGTGTGGCGAGTTGTTTTGCTTCTTGGAGTTCTTCAAAGGGATATGTTTCACTGTCTGCCGTCACTGCTAGCACCCTTTCTCTACCAAGCGTGTCAATGGCCACTTTTAACAAAAAAGTACTGTCTACTCCTCCTGAGAATGCAATTACTACAGTCTCCATTTCTATCAGAATTTCTTCAAGTTTTTGAAACTTATGTTCTATCATAAATATCCTCCTTTGCCCTTTTTTGGTGTATTTATAAGAAAAAGTATTACTCCTACGAGGGTGCAAAATAAGACAAGCCAAATTGCTTCTACTGTAATCCTAGGGCATACCTACCATGCTCCATCTATTATTCTTCTATATATGGAATCGTTAAAGGTCCAAGAGGTAAGACGGCAATACTCATGTTCTCTCCATAGGTCTCTTTCAAAACTTCTAAGGTTTTTTCAATATCATGGGCAGGGGATAGCATTGCTCCTTTTACTTGCTCATCGGTAAGCTTGGAATAGACAAAAATGTCAGCCCATACTTGTGTTACGGCCTGCTTCTGTACCTGCCACTGATCGAACATTTTAAATTTCGGATCATTGATCATATCTAGTAAATCCTGTGGAGTATCCGCCATTTCAAAAATCTTTGAATAATTCCCATGACTCGGAAGACCATCTGCACATTCAGCAGCTATGATGATGGTTCCGCCTTTTTTCACTATTTTATGCGCAGCACTCATTCCTTTTACAGCCTGATATAGGTTTTGATCAAGGGGATACCCCGAGTTTGAGGCGATTACTACATCAAAACGCTCTTCGCAGCGTATCATGGCGTGCTCTTTAGCAAAGGCACATCCTTTGTCATGGGCTTTATAAAGCTCTCCAGCAAAAACAGCAGAAATATCTTTTTCTCTGTTTAGTGTCACGTTTAACATAAAATGTGGTTTACACATCCGGTTAATTTCACGGGTCATTTCCTGTACGGGGTTATCATTCATATTACCCCAAGTAGAACGAGGATCTCCTATCATACGTGCATTATGGAAGGTCATGATGGTTTCAATCCCTGCAATACCAGGCATGATCCCTTTAGGTCCGCCAGAAAACCCAGCAAAAAAATGAGGTTCGATAAATCCTGTTACTATTCGAAAGTCTGCTTCTACGTATTCTTTATTCAAATAAACATCACAGCCAAATTTACTTTCCCCAAGATTTACTAAAGTTTCTTTATCATGGCAGTGATTATTGATGATACGAATATTATTTACTACCCACTCGCCAAGCATTTGCACAAATTCTTCTCTGGTTTGGTCACGGTGAGTTCCCGTGCCGTTGATTATAACGAAGTTTTCTAATGGCACATGCTTCAATTCTTCAATTAATAACGGAACTAATATATGATTTGGAGTTGGCCTGGTAATATCGCTTATTACGATAGCTACAGTATCCGAAGACTTCACCATGTCTTTTAAAGGAGGAGTACCAATTGGATTTGCAAGCGCTTGGCGAATAACTTTTTCTTCTTCCTTTAAACCTGGTAAATTTTTCGGTTCCACCAAGAAAGATTGTTCTGGCAAATCCAGTGACAAACCTTCTTTCCCATAGAGTAATGTTGTTCTCATATGAATACCTCCTATTATTTCATTTTATACTGTTTTTCCATATTTCTCATAGAAAGATTTAACCCCTGAGAAGTTATCCCAGGGGCTGCACCTTTTAATTGACTGCCGAACGTACCCTTTCTCTCGTATCATGACTATAATTAAGCCTTGGTTCTTCTAACTTGCCATTAATGCCTTTTTTCTTTTGATGTTTGTCAATAAGAATGACTGCAATCGGGCATAAAATAGCGGTAGTAAGGGTAGCAATAGAAATCTGAGCGGTTGCTACATTGGCAATATTCTGGAATGCATTCGCTTCAGCAACACTCATCATTCCTGCACTGGCAGCTACACCGGCAGCAGCTGCTACAGCAGCTGGTGTAGCAGCTGCATTACCTGCTGTTGATGCTTCAGCAACTGGAGCAATATAACTTTTCTCTTTTAATAGCTTGAATACCAAAATTCCCATTCCCCCAGTTAGTACAGTAGTCATTATACCAATTGTTAATCCGGCCACTACGACGGTTGGATTGAAAAAATTAGCTAAGTTCATTCCAGCACCTAGGGCAAATGCAAAAAAAGGTACAGGCAAAATTTCTCCTGGCTTCAAAAATTCACGGATCTCAGAATCTAAATTCCCCAACAACATACCAATGGCAATCGGTAATAAGACGGCAATAAAAGAAATGATTGGGAAACTTGAACCTAGCAAACCTAAGGACATCAGCGTAAAAAATGGTCCGTCATTCAGAGAAAGAATCGCTACAGCACCTACATCTGAACGGTTGCCATACTGCCCGGTCAATGCGGCATACATACCCCCATTACCATTTGTCATACCAGCAATGATCGCCAGAGTAGAAAGACCAAACAATCCACTCATTGGATCGAAGAAATATCCGAATGCCATTCCGACAGCCAGGCCTGTTAGATATTTAGTGGCAGTCAGCATTACCCCTTTTTTTAAAGCTCTTCCGCCTATCCTTAAATCCATTTGACTACCAGCACAGAATAAGAATAATGCAATCAGTACAAGCGCACCATCTTTAAAAAGTTCCTGTGAGAATCCTCCGATTCTCAGAAACTCGTAATAACCTTCCTCAGTAGCTGAAACCCCCAGGCCTTTAAGGACGTTCATGACTGCCGGTATATGCATTTGATCGATTGTATTTAAAAAAGCTCCAAATATCAATGGAACTACCATTAATCCACCAGGTACTTTCTCAATTGATTTTTTAATTTTCAATGTATATTCCTCCCTCTCTGTGTAAACGGTGGTGAAAAAAAGAGCGTACTACCTGTTCGGCACTCGTTGTCAGTAATACATCCGCATTCTTCATGGATTCCCTTAAAGTCAGTGGTCTATTGATAATACTGCTAACGCTTACAACTCCAAACTGATAAAGTATTTCTACACCTTCTCCTACAGATCCAGCAATAATAACGGTCGGAATATTTTCTCTATGTGCAGCTTGGGCTACTCCCATTGGTGTTTTTCCAGAGGCTGTCTGTAAATCTACTTGTCCTTCCCCAGTAATTACCAGGTCAGTACCTTTCAAGGAATCGATTAATCCTGTATGCTCCAGCACAATGTCAATTCCCCGTTTCATTTTTGATGGAAAGAAAGCCAGAAATGCCCCCCCGATTCCACCGGCCGCGCCAGCACCAGGAAGCTCATGAAGCTGGATTCCTGTCACTTTTTCTATCTCATTTGCCCAGTGATCCATATTCTGATCGAGGAGCCTTACCATATCAGGTGTAGCCCCTTTTTGTGGGCCAAAAATATGCGAGGCTCCTTCAGATCCAATAAATGGATTCTGTACATCAGAAGCGATTAAGAATTGACAACCCTTAATTCTTTCATCAAATGACTCCATTTCTATTTTGGTAACTTTGTTTAACTCTCCACCACCATATGCAATTGGTTTAGATTGTTCATCTAAAATATTTAATCCTAGGGCTTGCAACATGCCTGCTCCTCCATCATTTGTCGCAGACCCGCCGAGTGCTAGAATGAAAGATGAAAAACCATCGTCCAATGCTTTTTTTATCAATTGTCCGGTCCCATAAGTAGTGGCCTTTAAAGGAGAAAGCTTTCCATCAGGAATTAACGCGAGGCCTGAAGCGCTTGCCATTTCAATCACACAAGTTTCTCCATCTCCTAAAATTCCATAGGATGCTTCTACCTTATTACCTAATGGTCCTACAACAGTGGCCTCCCTTTTTTCCCCACCAGTCGCAGAGACGAGTGTATCCATCGTCCCTTCTCCCCCATCTGCGACAGGAAGTTGCAGTACTTCTGCTTGAGGAAATACTCTTTTGATCCCTAGGTGGATCGAATTTGAAACTTCCACCGCACTCAGACTTCCCTTAAATGAATCGGGAGCAACTATAATTTTCATTGACTTTCACCCCTTAGTAAGCGCTTCCACGGTTATGAAACTTATTATACTTGCCTTGACGGGGGCTGTCTTCGGATATAATATATGAAATTAGCTTGTAATTTTTTGAATTTTTTGTCTAAAATCAACAAAAGGGGGAGGGAAATGTTAACTTCAGAGATTGCCAATGAGATTGTAAAAGAAACGTCCCTACGAATTAATCGAAACGTCAACATTATGAACAATGAGGGAGTAATCATTGCTGCAAGAGACAGTTCCAGGGTAGGGAGAATTCATGAAGGGGCTATTGAAGTTTTAAAGAGAGGGGAAACATTAATTATTCCTTCTGAACAAAATGAAACTTGGAGAGGGGCACAGTCAGGAATCAATCTACCCATAGTTTTTCAAGAAAGAGTATTAGGAGTCATCGGTATAACAGGGGATCCAGATGATATAGGTGATCTCGGAGGTCTGGTAAAGATGACGACAGAACTTATGATTAAACAAGAGTTCATCGCCTCGCAAATGGAGTGGAGGCAACGTACGAAAGAAATGATAATTGAAGAGTTATTAAAAACAGCCCCATCATATGATCAAATAACACGGGGACTTAATATCCTCCAATTGCAACTTCAGCCCCCTTTTATCATTCTTATAATACAAATAAAAGAGCGCTCCATTCCTAACCAAATATTAATCAATAAACTAGAAGATGTAGTTGGACAGGGTAATGGAATCATTGGTTTTATTAACATTAATCGCTTGTTTATTGGTATTACCGAGGTTAGTGAAAAAAATAACCATAATCAATTTGATAAAATTTATCATTTATTAAAGAGGCTCCATATTAAATTCCGCATGTCCTATAGTCTTCCTTTTTATCAAATCGAAGAATTCAATCAATCTTATTTGGATTGTGACCTCGCTTTAAATATAAGTGACGATTCTAAAGAGCTGGTGTCCTTCGGTAACCTTGAGGCTAAAGCCTTTATTTACCAAATAAATAGAAAAGAAGCAAAAAGGTTTTTCCACAGAGTAAAAGAGAATTTATCCAAAAGTGAAATCCAAACATTAGAGGCATTTTTTTCTGCTAATTTAAACATTCAAAAAACTGCTGAGGCGTTATTTGTTCATAGAAATACATTAATTTACCGTCTACAGCGAATCATGGAAAAAACAGGGTACAACCCTAAAAACTTTCAGGATGCTTTAACCCTACGAATTGCTTTATGGCTTATTGAAAAATTGAAAAATGATTCATAAATTAAGGTCGTCTTTTTCTTATAAAGAATCTGTCTTTTTGCATTGATAAAAGTCTAAAACAAAAGATTGAAAGACTTCTCCCGGGAGTGAGAGATTATAATCCTTATAGATGGTAAACAAGGATCTTTTTAGATTAATCCCTCTAATCATTAACGGTTTTAGCGTTTTTAAATGGATTTCTTTTTGGACGGCGGCTTTCGAAATGATCGATATTCCCAGGCCTGCTTCCACAGCTGATTTGATGGATTCTGTATTCTCCAGCTCCATAATGACATTTAATTTTGAAGGGTTTAAATGATTCTGACTTAGCTTTTCTTCAATCACTTGCCTTGTTCCGGATCCCCTCTCTCGTAAGATAAATGGCAAAGCCATCAGTTGTTCGGTAGAAATATAACCATTATCATCTGGAATTTCCACGTTTTCGTAAGAGGAAATGATAACTAATTCATCTTCTAAAAAGGCTTTCTGTACAAAATCCGGATAAGAGATCATGGATTCGATAAAGCCGAGATGAATTTCTTCATCGCTAAGTTTTTCGATAATTTGTTGGGAATTGTAGAGTTTTAATATGAAATTGATATGGGGGTGTTTAGCTTTAAAACTTGCAAAAAGATAAGGCAAAATATGTTCTCCGATGGTTAAACTTGCCCCAATGATTAAATTACCATGCGTCGAATGAGAAATTTTTTGAATGTCTTTTTTTGTTTCGTTTATTTCTTTTAAAATTTTTTCTGCTGTTTTTAGAAAGAGATCACCAGCAGGTGTCAGATATACCTTTTGGGTAGTACGTTTGAATAAAGGCGCCCCTAGATATTCTTCCAGTTGACGAATTTGCAAACTAACGCTTGGTTGCGATAAATGTAAGGCTTTAGCCGTTTCGGAGAAATTTTTTTTTAGCGCAGCTGTATGAAAGGTTTTTAAATGCTCTAAATTCATTAGGGATCCCCCACTGTTCTCAGATTGTTTTATCGTATAACTTCGCTATGAAGCAAATAAAACCCTTTCATTCCAAAATCCTATAATGTGAAATAAGAAAGACCTGTTAATAGCACGGAGACAATCAACATGGCAATTAAAGGCCGAGAAGCTTTGGTACGAATCGCCTGAAAACTGACATTTAGCCCTAACCCTACCATAGCCATGGTTAATATAAAAGTAGATAGACTGGACACACCTTCCATGACGGAGGTTGGGACGTCAATATATTCGCCAAATACGTAGCTTCCTAAAAGACTCATAAAAATAAACCCAAGTAAAAACCAGGGAAATCCGACTTTTGTTTTACCTGTTTTTGCAACATCGCGTTTATTCATCCAATAGACAAGAATAAAACATAACGGAATCAATAACAAAACGCGCCCCAGTTTTGCTAATAAAGCAATTGCTAATGCATCTTCCCCACCAGGTGCAGCAGCTAAGGCGACATGGGCAATTTCATGCAAACTTACCCCCGCCCAAATACCGTAAGCAGAATCAGAGATCGGTAAAACTGGTCGAATAACCGTGTAGAGAAGAGCAAATACAGTCCCACCCAAGGCAATGATTCCTACGCCAATAGCTGTATCCTCCTCTTTAGACTTTACAATCGGAGAGACTGCCGCGATTGCAGCAGCACCACAAACGGCTGTACCAACAGCAAGCAAAAGGGAGAGTGCAAAATCCGCTTTCAGCCACTTCGCTATTAGCATCATGACTACTAGGACAAAAACAATGGTCCCAATACCTCGAATGAGTAATGGCATTCCTTGATTAAAAATTACATTAATATTTAACTTTAGTCCGTATAAGATAATGGCAAAGCGAAGTAACTTTTTTGCAGAAAACTCAATCCCCGGGCGGATCTGCTCTGGATATTCCCAGATTTGCCGACAAACGATAGCAATAATGATGGCACTAGCCAGTGGTCCTACACGGTCAAACCCCCATAGTTGAGATAACCCAACCCCCAATAAGGCGATAAAAAAAGTAAATGCAATTCCACCAATCCACGGTAATACAATTTGTAACTTTCTTCTCGACTTATTCTCCGATTCAGGATGCTTTTCTTTCTCTAGCTTACGAGCGACTGATTGCTGTGCCATTTTCTAAATTGCTCCTCTCTAGCTTTTTTTAAAACATAGCATAGAAAAGAGTTGTTCATTTATATGGATTATTAATGAACGTTATATTAAAAAATCATAAAAAAGGACAAAAAACAGGAATGATAACAGCTCAGGCCGCCGTAATTACCGAAATTATTTGAAAATTTTATGATTTAATGGTATATTGGTTGGGTCACCAAACCTTTTTTGTCAGTTTCATTTACTATTTACCCCAATCAATACTTTGGGGTGGTTTCAATACGTAAGGTAAGGATGGATTTATAAGCGCCTTAGGAGAGCAAAAAAACTACTGTTAGAACTAAGTATAAAAGGAGGAAAAATAGAAAATGAAAGTGTTGATTACAGAGGTGATACGAGAAGAAGGAATACAACAATTAAAAGCACAAAATATCGAGGTCCAATATGACTCTAACCTATGGAGGGACAAGGAAACCCTTCAAGAGAAAATTCAACATGTAGACGCTTTAATTGTTCGCAATCAGACCCAAGTAGATGAAGCTTTATTAAAGGAAAACAGCGAATTAAAAGTTATTGGAAGACTAGGTGTTGGGTTAGACAATATCAATGTAGCAAGAGCAAAAGAAAAAGGCATTAAGGTAGTTGTCCCTCGCCATGCAAATGCGACTGCGGTAGCCGAATATGTAATGGCAACTTTGTTTCATGCCAACAGACCGATACACTTAGCTAATGAAGATGTAAAACAGGGCGATTGGAACAGAGTGAAACACACAGGAAAGGAAATAAGCCAGACAACCCTTGGACTAATCGGTCTTGGAGAGATTGCACATCGAGTTGCCAAAAGGGCAAAAGCATTTGGCATGGAAGTCATTGGATACGACCCCTTTCTAACGGAGCATGATCATATTATAGCTGAGACGGGAGTTCAGAAGAAGGATTCCATAGAGGAAGTATTGGCTACCGCTGACGCTATATCCATTCATGTACCTCTTACAGACTCGACGAAACATTTAATTTCTGATGAGCATTTTACAATGATGAAACCGACTACTTATATTATCAACTCTTCTAGGGGAGGCATTATTGATGAAATGGCCTTATACCAAGCGCTAAAAAACCAGGAGATTGCCGGTGCTTATCTGGATGTAGTGGAAAAAGAACCAATCGATATCTCTAACAAATTGTTAGCTTTGGAAAACGTCACATTCACCCCGCATATTGCTGGACTTACGAATGAATCCCAATCGCGCATCTCCATGCTTGTTACCCATGAAGTCATAAAACTGTTAAAAGGGAATCCTTCCCTTTGTGTCGTTTAATAAAGGAGGTTTGAAAATGTTTGAGAACTTTGAATTGGAGAGAAAAGGAATTTCAGAAAGAGCTGCCGACCATATTAAACAAATGATTTTAGATGGAAAATATGAAGTCGATCAAAAGCTCCCTGGAGAACGGGAAATGGCACTCAATTTGAAAGTTAGCCGGAATACTGTACGAGAAGCGTATAAAATATTAGAGGCTTATGGGTATGTACGTATTAAACACGGGACAGGTATCTTTGTGGCTTCTGAAGAACAACAGATACGTAAAATGACGGCTTTCTTCTTTGTTAGTACGGACCGAATCAAAGACCTATTTGCCATCAGGAAGGTGCTAGAACGAAATGCTGTCGCCTGGGCTATAGAAAATGCTTCTGAAGAACAGATTGATAAACTAGCAGAAATCGTAGAAGAGGCAAAAAAAGTAGCTAGTCAGGGAAAGGATTATGCCACTCTTGCAAAGTTAGATCACCAGTTTCACCTTTCTTTAGCAGATATATCCCAGAATTCCGTATTGATCCGTATTATGCATAATCTTATCGATTTGTTGGAAGAATCCCGCATGCAAGTGATCCAAATACCAGGAAGGCCGGTGAAATCGGTCGATCAGCATGAGGACATTGTAAACGCCATTAAAGCAAAAGAAGTTTCATTGGCTCAAGATTATATGGAGAAACATCTGGAAAGTGTAGAAACTTCGATTATGGAAAATATAAAAACGAAGGATAAGATAGAATGAGTACATTTCATGTAAAGGATTTAAGAACGTTTTCTACTGAGGTGCTGGCGGCATTGGGGGTAAAATCAGAAGAGGCTGAAACTGTATCGGACGCCCTGTTACGGGCCAACCTCGAGGGGGTAGACAGCCATGGCCTTAGTCGGCTTGTTGTCTATTCTAATCGTCTTAAAGACGATCGCATAAATCCAGCTCCGAACATTCGATTTGAACAAAGGGGGGCTTC
Source organism: Thalassobacillus pellis (assembly GCF_016908295.1). Lineage (GTDB taxonomy): Bacteria > Bacillota > Bacilli > Bacillales > Halobacillaceae > Thalassobacillus > Thalassobacillus pellis. The sequence continues at coordinate 64,572 of NZ_JAFBDO010000006.1, read as the reverse complement.
CGTTCTCACGGTAGACGGAGATAACGGATTAGGACATGTGGTCAGTTCCAAGGCGGTAGAAAAAGGAATGGAACTGGCCATTGAAAGTGGAATGGCTGGGATAAGCATTAAAAACAGCAACCATTTTGGGACAGCTTCGTATTATTGTCAGATGGCGTGTGAGAAGAATTTGGCTGCTATTGCGTTTACCAACTCACCTCCTGGCATCGCTCCTTGGGGAGGAAGACAAGCTTTTTTCGGTACCAATCCGATTGCTTTTGGGTTTCCCAACGGCAGTAAGCCGCCGGTTATCATCGACCTTTCCACCAGTGTAGTAGCCAGGGGGAAAATTATACTAGCTGATAAACAAGGAGAATCTATCCCGGATGGCTGGGCGCTTGATGAAGAAGGACAGGTAACCAATGATCCTGGTAAGGCATTAACAGGTTCTGTTCTGCCATTGGGAGGAGCCAAAGGATTTGCTCTCGCATTAGCTGTAGAAATTTTATCCGGTGTGCTATCTGGAGCTGCTTTTGGTCCAAATGTCAACAGCATATACCAAGAGGCATCCAAGACTCCTGCCAACGTGGGTCACTTCTTCATACTTATGGATATTGAGAAGTTTATGCCTCATGAAACCTTTCAGCAATCCATGGAACAACTTATTCATCAAATGAAAGAAACTCCAAAAGCCCCGGGATTTGAAGAAATACGATATCCTGGCGAAAGACGGACGAAAGAATTTGAAAGAAGATTAGAAGACGGCATTCCTTTAACACAAAGCGTTCAAGATGAGCTAAAGAGTTTAGGTGAAGCTGTCAATATCCCGTTTCCTCAACCTATTTCTTCCTTTAATCATTCAAAAGCGTAAAAAAAGTTCCGGTCAACATTTTAGCTGACCGGAACTTTTTTCATCTAGATCTTTTCTATAATAAGGGGGGATGATTTTATAGCTGGAAAGCGTTAAGCACTTCGATATAGCTTGGTCATAACAAATTCACGGTGTCCGAGCGCTTCTGCACAAGTCAAACGACCATTAACAACTCGATAGAGATAATCCATTAAGGAACTGCCTGCCTCTGGTAAAGACATTTCCCGAGAGAGCAATCCTTGGACGTCGACATCGATATGCTCACTCATTGTTCCAGCAGTAATCGGATTGGCAGTGACCTTTACTACCGGCTCAATTGGATTTCCGATAATATTTCCTTGACCGGTAGGGAAGAAATGAATCACAGCTCCTGCAGCTGCCATTAACGTAATACATTCAGCTGCGGCAGAAGAAGTATCCATGAAGTATAACCCGTTACCAGAAGTCGGAGCCTCAGCAGGTTCTAAGACACCAATAACATTCTTCGTACCTGTTTTTGCAATATTACCTAGGGCTTTTTCTTCAATCGTAGAAAGACCTCCCGCAATATTTCCTTGAGTTGGTTGGGAACCTAATAAATCAACGCCCTTGGATTCAATCTCCCCAACGTAATCATCATAAATAGCCATAAATTTATCTTTCAACTCCGGTGTGGCCATGCGTTCAGCAATGAGATGCTCTCCTCCGGTTAATTCAGATGTTTCCCCAAAGAACACCGTAGCCCCGGCGTCCACAAGGCGATCGACTGCTTGGGATACAGTCGGACAAGATCCCATACCAGTCGTCGTATCTGATTCTCCGCATTTAATACTGATCGTGAGATCGCTCAACTCAATCGGTTCTCGTTGTAGCTCAGAAGCCCATTGTACATATTCTTTCGCTTCCCGTGAAGCCTTTTGTACCGTTTCCAAGTCTCCACTACGCTCAATATAGAAATAAGATACCGGTTTGCCCGTTTCAGCAATACCATCCGCTATTTTCTTGGTCCAATTTTCTTCAATCCCAATCACAACTACAGCTGCAACATTGGGGTTAGAACCTGTGCCAATTAGGGTTCTGAACAAAAGATCTAGGTCCTCTCCATATTGCAGTCGTCCATAAGCATGAGGCAAGGCTAATGTTCCCTTGACATTATTGGCTACAGCTTCACAAGCCGCATTGGAAATATCATCTACAGGTAAAATAACGACATGATTTCGAACTCCAACTTTTCCATTTTCTCTACGAAAGCCTAACAATTGTTGATCCAACTTTACCACCTCGCCGTTTTAATATTGTGTGTATGAACATAATCGCCTACTTGCCATTCTGTTGTAGTTAAACCAATGGGAACCCCATATTTGAGTACCGGTTCATTGGTAGCCAAGTTCTCTAAAGCAATTTTGTGACCTAGAGGTATATCACCATTTGCAACCACTTCGATGCTCGAATTATCATCCATAAATACCCCAATTACTTTTTCGCCTTCCTTGATATCACTGGTTGCTACACCGACCTGATCTCCTTTGTGATGAATCAAAAACTTATGGACGGCTACATGCTTTTCTTTTTCCCCAGTGGCTATTGCTGAATGTTCGTTTTGCGCCATTTTTTTCACTCCTTTTTTATGTAAGGATCGATTTTTGGTTAGGTGACCCAACCAATTTGTACTTATTGTAAACACTCCCCTGCGAAAAATCAACCCTATTTTCAGAAAATTTTAAACAATGAACCCCTGTTTGGGTAAGCGATTTCTCGTTAGTATCTTGGAATTATTTTAATATTAAAAAAATATTGAATTATTACGCAGATAGTGGTTTAATAAAATTAATATTGGTTGGGTCACTATACCATATTCATTTTTAAGGGAGGGAAGGAATTACATAGATGGATCACACTGGGGACTAGAAAAACCTGAAGAGCCTTCAGGATATACAAGGAGTGCTAAGGATGAGTGATGTAAAAATAACCATCATGCGTTATGACCCAGAGGAAGATGAACATCCCAAATATGACACCTTTCCTATTGAAGCTAAAAAAAACATGACCGTATTGGATAGCTTGTTTCTTATCGTCGAAGATCAAGACCCTACATTATCCTTTCGGTGTGCATGCAGACTTGGCATGTGCGGTTCTTGTGGCATGGTGATTAATGGGCGGGGGCGTCTGGCTTGCCGTACAAAAATAGAAAGTTTAGGCGAAAAAATAGTGGTACAACCGATGAGAAATATGGAGATCATAAAAGACCTGTCTGTAAACATGGATAAGTTCTTTAAAAACTGGGAAAAAGTAAAACCTTATTTTGTCCCAAAAGAAGAAACAGATGAATTTAGTGTGATTCCCCCATCATCGGGACGACGGGAGATCATCGATGAAAATCAAGATTGCATAACTTGCGGATTATGTTTCCAATCCTGTGACGCAGTTTCGCTTAGAGGAGAAGATGAATATATCGGACCTGCAGCGCTAAATCGAGCATACAATTTGATTGCGGATGAACGAGATGGAGCTACGGATGAAAGACTCGATATGGTAACTGATAAGGACGGAGCTTTTGGCTGTCGTTCTTTTGGTGCTTGTGTGGAAGTATGTCCAAAAGGAATCAAACCTATGAAAACCATTCAAAAAGTTAAAACCAAGAAACTGCGAAGAGCGGTAGGATTAAAATATTAAATTTAGTGAGGGAGATGAACGTGTATGGCTACTACAAGTGTCCAAACGAGGAAAAGCCTCCAAGAAGTTAAAGTAAAACAAAAGCCATTTGTCGGTTATATTGCCTGGATAGTCCAAAGAGTCACCGCTCTCATTTTGCTATTTTTATTACCATTAAAAATTTATAGCGGTTATGCAATGATCGGAAAGCTTCCGGGAGCTGGTACGATTTCCGCTTTGCATTTAAACGCCATAGTGGATGCTTTTTTGATATTCGCTCTTATTTTTCATGCTCTATACGGCTTTCGAGTTATCTTGATTGATATGGGTGTCGTTCAGGATAACCGCAGCGTCTTTAAGGCTTTTACGATTATTGCGGCTATTTTGTGTGCGGTCATGTTTTATGTGATAGTTTCTTAAATTTTAAACTTTTTTCCTCTATATAAAGCGATATAAATTCCTTAGAAGAAGGTGAATGATTTGGAACATGTGGAAGCAGATATTCTGATTTTAGGGAGCGGTGGTGCCGGTTTATTTGCAGCTCATCATGCAGTCAATCAAAGTCCCCATTTAAAAATAATCGTATCCGCCAAAGGGTTAATTGGTAAGTGTGGGTGTACGCGAATGGTTCAAGGTGGTTACAATGTGGTCCTTCATCCAGATGATTCCGTAGAAAAACACTTCAAAGACACGATTAAAGGCGGAGGCGGGATCAATAACCAGGAAATGGCCTGGACGCTAGTTAATGATGCACCTAAGCGTATCAGGGAATTAGAAACGAAAATGGGTGTATTTTTTGATCGGAGCGAAGACGGGACAATACACCAAAAACCGTTCGCTGGCCAGTCCTTTGACCGAACCGTTCATAAAGGAGATTTAACAGGAATTGAAATCATTTCACGAATGCGGGATCAGCTCTATGCTAAACCAACCGTAGAAGCATGGGACGAAGTAAGGGCCATTGATTTATTAATCGATGAAGAAACCCAACGTATTGCTGGTTGTTTGATGCTAAATATGAGGACAGGAGAATTTGTGGTAGTGCATTGTAAGGCTGTTATTGTAGGTACCGGTGGCGCTGCGACCATGTACAAAATTGCGACACCAAGTCTAGAAAAGGCGGGCGATGGCCTGGCGATGTGTTACCGGGCAGGGACGGAATTTTTGGACATGGAAATGATGCAGTTCCACCCAACTGGACTGTTAGCTGAGAATTCACGATTGAATGGTGGAGTTTTGGAAGAAGGACTACGAGGGGCTGGAGGATATCTGATCAACTCTTTAGGTGAAAGGTTTATGGAGAAATATGACCCCGAACGTATGGAACGTTCCACACGAGATCGAGTTTCCAGGGCCGCTTATATGGAGATTATGGAAGGTCGAGGCACTCCACTAGGGGGAGTATATGTGGATGTCTCTCATCTTGGAAAGGAAAAGGTAAGAAAAATGTTCCCGGGAATGGTAGAACGTTGCCAGGATGTTGGAAAAGATTTAAGCGTAGAACCGGTCGAAATTTCTCCAGCAGCGCACTTTCAAATGGGCGGGGTAAAGGTATCCAATGATTGTGAATCAAACATTGACGGGTTATTTGTTGCCGGAGAGGACGCAGGAGGCGTACACGGGGCAAACCGGTTAGGAGGCAATGGTGTTTGTGATTCTACTGTTTTTGGCGCACGAGCAGGAGATGCTGCTGCAGCTTATGTCGATACGTTAAATATTCCAGTAAGCGTTTCGGACGCCCAGCTTCATTCCATTATTGAAGAAATTACCAAACCCTTAACACGCGTTGATGGAGAAAATCCGTTCTATATCCGAAACGAATTGAAAAAATTGATGTGGGAAAAGGTCGGTTTGGTACGTAATGGGCAAGACCTGACAGAGGCCGTCCAAGAGCTTGAATTATTGGAGCAGCGTATTAATCGTGTAGCTGTGAAAGGATCTAAAAAATATAACCTCACCTGGCAAGAGCTATTAAATGCACGAAACCTTGTAACCGTTGCCAAAATGGTGACTTCAAGTGCTTTAATGCGTACAGAAAGCAGAGGATCACACTATAGAGAAGACTATCCAGCGAGTAACGATGAAAAGTGGCTAAGCAATATTTATATTTCTAAAAGTAAATATGGCGACCCGCAGTATAGGGTGGAGCAGACAAAACAAACCCATATTAACGTAAAAGAAATCCAAGGGTATAAAGTGGTTGCGAGTTCAAAATAATCTGTAAAGGAGTTTGTTGATGGCAATTACCGATTATGTTGCTGCCTATAAAAAGACCTGGGAAGTGAATGAAAATTTTTATCAGAGTGTCGAAGAAGCATGTAAAACCCTTTATATTGAGTCTCTTAAGGACCTGCCGCCTGACGTCAGAAGAGCCCTAGAAAGAGCACACGAAAAGGAAAAATTGGAGAGTGGAAAAGAAATATTAGCCACCCTTATTAAAACCGTTTCCACCGCGGATGAGGAAAAATTGCTGATTTGCCAGGATACAGGGATTCCTGTTTATTTTATCAAAGTAGGAAACCAAGTAAGGTTTGATGGATTACGATTAGAGCAAGCGATAAGAAAGGGAACGGAGCGTGCCACATTAGAACACCCTCTCCGGAGCAGTATCGTTAATACATTAACAAGAGAAAATCATGGAACTTCTACCGGAAATCAAGTGCCAGTCATTCATTATGAATTTGTGGAGGGAAATGAAATTGAAATCCTGATCGTTCCAAAAGGTTCCGGATCGGAGAATATGAGTTATTTAAAAATGTTAACTCCTGCCGAGGGAATTGAAGGAATTAAAAAATATGTGTTGGAATGTGTCTTTGAGTCTGGTGCCAACCCTTGCCCTCCTACCATTGTAGGAATCGGACTAGGGGGGTCAGCAGACAAATGTGCCGCGCTAGCAAAAAAGGCAGCTGCACGAGAAGTTGGTGCACCAAATCCTGATCCGGATGTTCGGGAGTTGGAAGAGAAATTATATACGGCGATCAATAAAATGGGAATTGGAGCCCATGGTTTAGGAGGAAATACAACAGCTTTGGCGGTGCATATCGAAGCTGCTGATACTCATATGACCTGTAATCCAGTAGCTGTCAATATGATGTGTTGGCCCGCGAGACGGATGAGAGCCACCTTTAAAAGCCAAACAAAACCGGAAATTTCTTATTAAGTAGCGAGGGAGGAAAATGCATGGCTCACTATCGATTACAAGCACCATTGACCGATAAAGACATTGAACAACTACACGCAGGTGATACGGTCACCCTCGATGGCATTATCTTCGGAGTAAGGGATGCCAATTTAATTCGCCTGTTTGATAAAAAGGTAGATTTACCGAACGACTTGAAACCTCAGCTACAGGGGGCTATCGCCCTTCATACAGCACCTGGAGTAAAAAAACTGGAAGATGGAACCTATGAAAAAGTAAGCATCGGTACGACAACTAGTTATCGCATGGATCGTTTCACCAGAGGGCTGATGGAAGATTTCGGTGTTCGTGTTATCGTTGGCAAAGGTGGTTTGTTGGAAGAAGGAAGCGAGGCGCTCGTTGATTTGAAGGGATGTTATTTTACCATTCTTGGCGGATCTGCAGCATTAGAAACCACACAGGTAGAGGCTATTGAAGACATCTGGTGGGAAGACTTGATGCCGGAAGCAATATGGAAGTTCAGGGTAAAGAATTTCGGTCCATTGATCGTTTCCATTGATTCTCATGGAAATAACAAGTATAAGGATGTTAAGAAAGTTGCACGGAAAAACCTGGATGAAATCATAAGCAATTTATAGGGTATGGTGGGGATGGATTCCTTAAGGCTACAAATATGCTCAACACCCCAACACCCTATTGTTCCCAAGGCCTAATTTAATAATTAAGGTAATGAAGAACATAAACCTGGAGTCCATCATGGAGTTAATGCTTGTCATTTGGAACCCTAGAATTATTTAAATGGGAGTGAAAAAATAGGTTTCTTGATAAAGGAAATTTACAAGTCTATAGAGACACTTAAGGAAGATGACCGCTGTATTGTACAGGGGTCATCTTTGTTTAGCCCCACGGAGTTTTCAGTAGTTGATTATGTAAATCTTTTCAAAAAAACACCCTATAGGACAGGCCCGTTGAAAGGGTCTGTCCTATAGGGGCAATAAATTTCCCCGCTAGTTTATCTTTATCAACATGGTTAAAATAAATCATAAAACAATTTCATACTAATCACTAATATCGAATACGCTGCAATTCGTTTCAGCGTGATCGATTTTAAATTCATGGTTATTCGCCCACCGATTTGTGCCCCTATCACCCCGCCGATAATTAACATGATTCCATAACCAATCGGGACTGCTTCCACACCCAATTTTATGATAAAACTTCCCACCGCCAACAGAAAACAGGTGATCAAACTTGTCCCGATTGCCTTCTTAATCGGAAGCTTATAGACATAAATCATAAGTGGAACAAAGATAAATCCTGCAGCCACACCAACCAATCCTCCTAGAATACCTATGATGATACTTCCGATGATAGTTAAAATCGAGGATACGGTTCTAAACTGATATGGTTCGGAGCTTTCATTGGATGTATAAGGTACTTGCATGATAATGGCAGCACTTACCGCTAATGAAGCAAAGATGATACGTAAAGCTAAATCGGAGGAATTGTTTGCGATTAATACGCCGATCATTCCTCCAAAGAAGGCAGGAAGCCCAATCATTAAAACAATTTTTTTGTCTACCAGCTTGGTTCGGATGTAATAATAACCACCGGATGCTGTAGAAAAAACGGATTGCATAATAGATAACCCCGCAATGGTCTGCATGCTAAATTGGGTACCAGACATAATGGGAAGGAGCAACATGAGGGCAAATACCAAAATAATCCCCCCGCCGATCGACAATAACCCAGTAATAATTCCGCAGACCAAACCGATGGCCAACATAATAATATTCATTTTAGTTAACCTCTATTCAAATAAAGATTCCTCCAGGTACTGGCACTCTCAAAAAGACAGTAAATGTCCCATAAAGCGCCAACATGACCAATGACGCAATCGTGATTGGTTTAACCAATGATTTAACACTGATTTTTTCATCGTTTAAAGATATACTGACCAATACTAAATAAATACCACTTGTGACATAGAATCCTAGGATGGGTACCAAGAAAATATAAGCAAGCAAACCGGTAATGCTGAACCATCTTCTTTTCATATCTACTTTTTCAGGCGTTTCTTCGTCTGCCTCTTCTCCATATTTCCTATAAAAAATGGCTTTTACTAGTAAGATGACACCCAATATACTGAAAATACCGATGACTACTTTGGGAAAGATGTCTGCGGGGGGAGTCAGCGTTTTGGTATTAATATAAAACAGGAAACTGATGGCCAAAACAATGATAGAGACAACAATATCTTGTACCCTTTCTTTTTGCATGTACTAACTTCAACCTCCTATATTCTGAATAGGTTTGTCTACCTCTGTGTTATCGTTTTCCTTCTTTCTTCCGCGCATATTAAGTAAAAGTGGGGTTATCAGGGACAGCGCTGTTAAAAGGATTAAGACGATACAGATAGGACTAGTAAAAAATAAAGTAAACATACTGGTTCCTGTTTTAGATAATAATGCGGATAAAACAAAGCCATTTTCAGCTATGACACCCAAGACCAGTCCTAAAACGATCGGACCTGGAGGAATATCAACCTTTAAAGCAAAATAGCCAAGGATACCGCACCCTAACATAACAAAGACGTCCAACATACTATTCCTGATGGAATAAGAGCCAATCACAGCTAGCACACCGATAATCGGTGCCAAATAATGAACGGGGATGGCAATTGCTTTTACAAAAAACCTTGTCCCTAAAAGTCCTAACAGCAGCAGTAAGACGTTCGCGACAAGTAACCCCATAATGAAGGTATAAGCCACCCCACTAGATTCCGTAAACAACTTCGCTCCTGGCTTTAAACCATGGATGAGCAATCCACCTAAGAGAACCGCAGCGACTGGGCTTCCAGGTATACCCAGAGTAAGTAAAGGAATAAGAGAAGAACTAACGGTGGCATTGTTTGCTGATTCACTGGTAACCACCCCATCGATATTCCCCTTACCAAACTCCTTCGGCTTTTTTGAAAATCGTTTGGTTTCGTTGTAAGCCACAAAACCAGCTACATTTCCTCCCGCACCAGGCAACATTCCTACAAATGTTCCAATAAGGGAACTTCGTAATAAAACAACGGGCTTTTTAAGGGTTTCAATAATTGTTTTCCGATAAATGCCTTTACGCTCTTCATACTTGGCAATATATTTATCTTTCTGTTCCATCATTTTAATGACCTGGGGAATGGAAAAAAAGCCAATCATTGCTGGAAGAAGGTTTATCCCTTCAATCAGACTATAAAATCCAAACGTAAATCGAGTCGACCCAGAAACAGGATCCATCCCTATCAGCGCGAGCATCAGACCAAATATTCCACCAATTAATCCTTTGGTAATGGACCTTCCAGCTAGGCTTCCAATGATTGTTAACCCAAAAACTGCAAGCCAGAAATTTTCCGGAGGGCCAAAACCTAGGGCAAAGTTAGCAAGCGGCGTAGACAAAAAGATGAGAAAAATTGTTCCAACAATACCACCGACAACAGACGCAAGAAGAGCAGTGATTAAGGCTTTATCCGCCTCCCCTTTTTGGGTGAGGGGATAACCGTCAAACGTGGTAGCAACAGCTGCTGGGGTTCCTGGTGTATTAATAAGAATTGCCGAGTTCGCTCCACCGAACATAGCCCCTGTATACAAAGAACCCAAGGCCAAAAGTCCGGTAGCAGGGTCCATTCCAAAAGTCAATGGGACAAGGAGGGCCACTCCCATGGTTGCAGATAAACCAGGGAGTGTTCCAACTATAATGCCGGCCATAGTAGCTAATGACATGATTAACAAGGTTGAAATGTTCAAGCTCGTAAGTAACCCATTTAAAAGTTCACCAAGCATAGTAACCCACCTATCATCAAGGATTTAAGATTAGCGTTATTTTATTAGGTCGTACTTTTTCAGAATTTCTTCGGCTTCAGCCTTTTGCTTACTAATTAGTTCCGCCCATTCCTCACCAGGCATAAATCCCTGGACCAAACCTGCTTTCTTCATCTTTTTCTTGTATTCTGGTAGGTTATTAATCTCCTTTAAGGCGTTAAATAATTTTTCTTTAATTTCTTTTGGCGTACCTTTCGGCACAGCCAGTCCTCGATCAATAGCAGCCACTAAGTCAATGCCTTGTTCTTTAAATGTAGGGACATCTGGTAGCCATTCATGCCGTTCTTCTGTGGCGATTGCAAGTACTTTATATTGTTCGATATCTTTGGTTACATCGCCTACATTACCCATAATGGCATCAATATGGCCACCGAGTAATTGCTTAACCTGGTCCGCAGAACCAGCCAGTGGAACGAGGGTGACTTTAACACCTGCTGCTTCCATAAATTTTAATGTCGTTAAATGATCGCCCGTCAATGTCCCAGTCAAACCAACTGACAAGCTGCCTGGTTTTTCTTTCAATTTTTTCACAAATTGGTCTAATGTTTTTATATCATTGCCCGCCTTCACAGCTAGGACTTGAGGATCGTGTACGAGGCGGGCCAAAATATCAAAGCTATCATGTTCAAATTCGGTATTACGCCCTAGTGGTTGTAAAATAATATGAGGCGTGTTAATGGACCCCATAGTGTAGCCATCTGGTTGAGATTTTGCCAGCTCAGTAAATCCGACTTCCCCTCCTGCTCCAGGCTTATATTCAATAACCATATTTTCCGGAAAGTGTTCCTTCCAAAGAGACTCAATGATACGTTGGTTGACATCGGTAGTTCCTCCGGCACTAAAAGGGACAATATTTCTAATCTCTGTTTCAGGATACTTTTCAATATCTTCCGAACTGACAGTAGTTCCCCCCAACTGGGAACATGCAGATATGATCATTACCGTTATTAAGGAAATTACAATAAAATACGCTTTTTTCATTTAACTTTCCTCCCCTTAATGGATATTCTCAGTAATTCTGAAACAAATATTTTTTCAAAAACTAAATTTTTTCACAAACAAAAATTCCGTTATCTATGTACCTTGAACTTCTAAGTTGAACGTAAATCAATTTATAAGGCCATTAGCAGTCCGCCCCCCCTTTTTTGTAAGCGCTATCAAATAATCTACCAACATATCCATTATTGGTTATCTGTCTCAGTGACCCAACCAATTTTCCTTTTTTTAATTAAAACATTATTTGTTTAAATATTCAATATTTTGCAAAAAATATTTATGGTTTTTCACTCAAACTTAACACAAACGTCTACGTAAACGTTTGTGTTAATGGAGACAAGATTAATAAATTTGAGTATGAACTAGAATTTTCTGTTCTAAAAATCACCTCCCCAAACATCAATTTCCTTTTAAATAAGGAAAAAATAGAACAATTTTTAAAACCCCAAATTAAGAAGTCGGTAATCGAGAGCCGATTACCGACTTTGGGAACCATGGAACATTAATTATAGGAAGTGGTTTATTATTTCTATATTTCTAACTTTAATTTCAGCAATTGATAACTTATCCCTCGCCCGTTCTCGTCGAACGTGCCTTGTATTAGTTCACCTGGAAATATACGAGTTTTCTGTAGACATTTCCATTTGATTTTCTAAGTTATTTTTTTACTCGTAGACAATGGTGGACATCTCCCGCTCGAATCGATTTGGTCGTTAATCCGCGAGTACCCTACCTCTTTTTTTCTCCGTTCTCCTCACTTTAAAGTAATAACGTCATATTCTTTGTTCTTAAATTCGCCTGCTTTTCCTGTACTTCCAAAAACATCAATTTTTTCCTCTACTTTTTCTCTCATCTTTGCGCGTCCACGCCCCAAGGAACTAGCTAAAACCATATCGTTAGGATTTACTGTAAAAGCCTCCTGTACTCCCTTAGAAAATGCATGGCGCAGCTCTGTATCTACGTTTATTTTGGTTACCCCTAGAGAAATCGCACGCTGTACTTGCTCATCTGGCACATCGGATCCACCATGCAGGACAATTGGACGCTGAATCGCATGAGCCACTTCTTCAATCCGATCAAAACGTAAATTAGGGGTTTCTTTATATATCCCATGGGCTGTTCCAATAGATAATGCCAGATAATCTACATCTGTTTCTTCCACAAACGCAACCGCTTCCGCTGTAGTTGTGATAGAGGCATCTTTCTCATCAACTGATATGTCATCTTCTGTCCCGCCAATTTTCCCAATTTCACCTTCCGAACCAATATTAAGCGACCGTGCTACATCTGCTACTTTCCTGGTTATTTCTACATTTTTCTCAAAAGGTAACGAAGAACCATCAAACATTACGGACTGGAATCCTAGCCGGACGGCACTCATGGTTTGCGTGAACTCCCGACTATGGTCCAGGTGAATGGAAATAGGAACGGTAAAATCCTTAGCAAAACTATCAATCATTACTTTCATAGGCTCAATACCTAGCGTTTGTATAACCTTCTGCCCCACTTGGATCATGACGGGAGATTGCTTGGTTTCAGCAGCTTCAAGGATCGCTAAAATAGTTTCTGCATTATGAGCACTAAAGGCACCTATCCCGTAAGAATGATCATATGCATGTTTAAGCATGTCTTTTCCACTTATAAATGACAAATAAATTTCCTCCTTCTATCGATTCGATATTGAAATATAACTATCCTTAAAGTTAAAACGTAAAAAAACCTAAAAGAAGGTGTTATTTAGTGTTGTAATACCTCCCCTCAAACCCTTTTTATTGTTCAAGGATTACGTTTCAAACTTAATAGTTCCGGCACCCTGTTTTTTCAATAATATAGCTTTATCTAGAATGGAGATAGCTTGCACGTTAACCTCTTTTCGGTTTGTTAATTGAAACAATCAAGCTTTCCCCTCCTTATTTATTTGCTATCTTTTTACGTTGGCAAACCTACTTTGAAGTAAAGGAGGATAGGACGGAGCTCCATTCCCTACTAAAGGCAATAACCATTCATAATAGGCGTCAAAGTTTTGAATAAACTCCAAAGGCATGGGGCGTTCTCCTGCTCTTATCACTTTTTCCAACTCTACTGGTTTAATATCGATGGAATAACTAAAAGAGGTGCCTCTTTGAATAGATACCATGCAGCCGCTTAATCCTTCTTTTATCCATTCTCCTGCTTTAACCCCCACGACGTAGGCCTCTTCTTGGTCAACACAGGAGGCTCCAACTGAATAAGAACGTTGGTTTATCCCTAACAATTCAGATCGAGTCATTAAATTCAGCTTCTTTTTCAAAAATCCTTCTATCTCCTTAGAAATCCCTCCAAGAATGGGACGTCCATATACCTGATCAATCTCTACCTGTGACCCTTTCACCCACTGAACTCCTTCACTTACTACAACTACTGCATACCCAAAGGATTGGATAGCCTTCCTAACAGCGTGTAGAAGTTCTTTTTTATCCAGCGGCTTTTCCGGAATAGCGATAAAGTGAGGCCCTTCCTCGGAATACTCCTTGAATAAACCCGAAGCTGCTGCAAGCCAACCTCCGTTTCTCCCCATAGTTTCAATGATCCGAATTTGTTCAAAGTTTTTCATGGCATCTAAGTCTCGACTGGTATCCTTTGTTGTTTGAGCAATATAGCGAGCTGCACTTCCGAATCCAGGTGCATGATCTATACAACCGATATCATTGTCAACGGTTTTAGGAATACCAATAACTTGCAAATCCACTCCAAGCTTTCTTGCTTCCAATCTCAGTTTGTTTAAAGCTTCCATCGTTCCGTTTCCGCCAATAAAGGCTAAAGTATGAATCCCATTCTGCCGGAGATTGGTAATAGCCTTTTTTATATCTGTATCAGTAAATGGAAAGCGCCCAGAACCCAGACAAGCCCCTGGAACCTGTTTGTTTCCCTGTACCCAATCAAGCATTTCGGTATCACCATTAATGAAGCTTCCATTAACTAAACCTTCATATCCATTTTCAACAAAAGTTATGGAACAGGAGTCTTTCACACTATCAACAAATCCAATTAAAGTAGAATTAACGACAGCTGTTGGTCCTCCAGCTTGTCCTATAGCAACCTTTTTCATAAAATCACCTCTCAGTTGTTTGAAAACACGACGGTTTTCAAACCAAGTTGACGACCTAACTCAACTAATTCATCTGCCACATCCGCATAGACAAGGGCATAATGCGGTTCAAACCCTTCTTCCATCAAGCTATACAATGTGCTATTAACTTCTGTTTCAAGCTCTACCTCGACTGAAGTGCCGTTAAAACGCTTAGGGGTATCTAGAGCATTGCCCCTCATTACAAGCAACCGATATCCTTTGGGGGTATATCCTACTCTAAACATGGTGACACGCCCTGGCTTTAATCCAAACTCCATAGTAAAACCTAATTTTCTATTTGGATGCACCCCTGGTTGGGCGCCTTGATCCGGGTGTGCTAGTGAATAAGCCCCAGCTCCACAATGCCAAAAGACGACGGAATTGCTCGCTTCATTAACATGTACCATGTCACCGAGATATGGTGGTTGACCACCTGATAATTGCTGTAAGATATACATAGAGACCGATCCATGAATATCTGACTCACATGACGAAACGATTCCATCTTCCGTGAATTGGGACAGTGTTGAACAGGCAGCTGCCCCAAGCTCATTAAAGAAATCTGGCCAGCAACGGATTGCTAATCCGTTAAGATTTTCCTTCTGAATCAAGCGCTGAACATGCGTGGAAAACTGCGCAAATCTCTCTACTGTTTTATCTGTTCTACTTAATCCTATTACCTGCTCTTCAGCCCGTTCTATAGCACCCTGCCATGCCTCTTTCGGTAACTTTTTAGATTCCTCAAATGCTTCATACAAATCTAAGTGCTTTAATTCCACCCCTAATTGCTTATGAAGCTTATCTTCATCTGTACCTGAAAAAAAGAATCCAGGGGGATGCTCTCCAATCACTCCGATTTTAAAAGCTTTAAGGTCTTCAATAACCTTTTGAACCTTTAGGTTTTTCAATAATTTATCTTGCACTTGTGCTTCCTCAGGATTTCCAAAAATAAACGTATAGGGGTGATTAGCACAGTACAAAACATGACTTGTGCTATTTCCCCCTGTTAATGAATTCAAATGTAAGCGGCCTCCTATACTTGGTTCCCGAATCGACCACACTGTTACAGGAGCCTTTATTTTCTTAATTAAAATTTCTACAAATTCTCCATCTGCAAAGGTAACACTCTGATAAATGGAATGAATTACTTTCTCACTATCTATGGAATCAAGAAATTCGGATAGCTCCTCGGGGGAAGTTATAATTCCTTCTGGTTCTATAACGTTCCAACCTAGTTGCTTAAGTAAAATAGAACTATTCTTTCTTTGTTCTTCACCCGTTTCCAAATTAAAAGTCTTTCTTCCAATTGGCATATATAGTATTGAATCCCTCATTCACTTCCACTCCCTTTGTAAGCATTTATGTCTATCAATTTGTATACCGAATTATGATACTTGGTGATTATCTTATATATGGTTTTCACCAATTATCTGAGTAGGTAGAATCTCCCCGATAAAATATTGGCTGGACTCCAAGAGGGCAAAACAACAATATTCCCAGCATGTGTAATCAGCCTAATGCGAAGAATTTATCCAGTAATTATCTGGCAGGTATACTTTTTTAAAACTTTATTTTTTTATGTACTGGACAAAAGTATTCGGACCTTTAATACCTATATGGGCTCCCTGGTTCACAAACCTTTGATGATCCGGGTGTGCTAATAACCACTTATTTTTCATAAATAAAAATAGATCTTCCTTCTTTACTTCATGGCTAATTGGCATATTCGTTCCTCGAGGTAATATCACTACACATTTAAATCCCTCCTCATTCACCTTACATGGAGCCAAGTGAAGTGTAGTCTGATAAATTTCAATGGAAGTTCCAGCGGGCACAAAAAATGCTTTCACATTCCCCGAATAATAGCCCCCTTCGGTGATATCCCTTACATCACCTAACAAAAGGATTAAGTCTGTCACTGCAACATTAATTTCACTGCCCTTATGAAATTCTAATCCTCCTAGCCTCGAATTAGTGCCATTACAGAATCCCATTTGAATACTCATTCCACCGTAATATTTATTTTCAATAAACCATCTTATTTCATCATTATCCAATGGTTGGTACACGGGTGAATATGTATTTCTTTCTGGTGGAATAACCGTCTCCGTCATATAATGAGCAACTTTCTTAAAAGGGAAATCTTCGAGCACTTTACCATAAGGTTCAAACCGTTGATCTCTAACATCTACTATAGTTAAATGAGGGTTTAATTCGGAAACCTGTGTTAAATTAGTCATGACTACATACCTACCTTTATCTAAACGTTATGATGTATTCGCATCCCTTTCAGTGTTAAGAACCATTTAAAGATAGCTAGCTGTAAAACAAATGCCTCTTCACGTGTTGAATCATTCATAAAAAACCTTTCGTGCATCAACTTTTTATACAAAAGGCCTTCTAAAATGTCTCCGTGTATAATACGCGGAGACATTTTAAATGAGGCCGCTAAGAATGAGAAACAACTTTAGAAAGGTTAACATTATGTTCTTTTAATAAATCCTCAATGTATACTACTTCCCCAGTTCTAATGGATTTTTCAGCCGCAGCCCCAATAGCAACGGACCAAAACCCCTCCTCTACAGAGGCAGTAGAGGTTTGTTTACCTTCTATATTGTCAATAAAATAAGCATGTTCATAAAAGGTAGCACCCCCGTGCCCACTCTGTTGTATAGTTTCAGGGTAGGAAGGGGTAGAGACCTTAGAAGGTTTGCCATCTGAACGCATGAGTTCAAACTGATATCGTGGCAAATTATTCGGCAGAAAGTCTTCCTGCTCTGAAACTTTCATTCGCCCTTCATCCCCACAAAGAATCATTTCTTCAAGGAACATGGGGGAAAACATACACAGATTAAAGCTAGCCTGAATTCCGTTTTCATAAGACACTGTTACAAAAGCATTGTCTATAATATCTGATTTTTCGTTATTATATTCAAACTCGGTAAAGTTCACTGCCATACTTCCTGTCGCATGCACGTGCACTGGCTTTGATTGGGCAAATAAGTTAAACAGATCAAAGTAATGACAGCACTTTTCAACCAAAGTACCACCGGAATACTTAGCGAATTTATTCCATTGATTTACTTTATCTAAAAAAGGAACTCTATGTTCTAATATACTGATTGTTTTGATATCACCTACGTTTTTTCTTTCAAGAGCTTCATGAATGGCTTCAACGTATATTGCCTTATAGCGATACTGTAATCCAATTTGAAAAATCCCAGTATAGTTTTGAGCGATTCGTGTAATTTCAAAGGCATCCTCTAGAGTGGTGGCCATTGGTTTTTCCAGCAAAATATGCTTTCCAGATTTCACTGCTTCTCTTACCATATCAATATGGGTATAATTTGGTGTACAAATGATTAATCCATCTACCTCTGGGTCATTACAGGCTGCTTCTAGGGAATCATATTCTACTAAGCTATTACCTGGAAAATTAGTAGAAAACATCTGTTTTGCTTGTTCAATACTGCTGGTATTGGTGTCATAAATGCCGTGGATAGTGCCTCTTTCTTCAAGCATCGTTACCTTCATATGTTCCTGACCAATGTTACCGGTTCCTATGACATTAAATTTATATTTTGGTTTTGCCCTAGCTGTTAAATACCTATCATGTTCTGGTAAATAATCAAATTTTGAATTACGTGATATATATTTGCTTTTTAACTCTTTTCCTTTTTTAATTTCCAATGTATGTCCCTCCGGTCTAACGCATTTTTTCTTCCTTATTTATACAACAGCCTTTCTATATACAAGTCAGAGTTCTAGTAACGAATCTATCTCTGAATAAAGTAGCCTTATCAAAAGTAGTTTACATAAATGGCTAGGATACAGATTTATAGATTTAATACGATGAGTCTTTCCTCTGTCATTTCTTCAATGGCATAAGCTGGCCCCTCTTTCCCATTGCCACTGTCTTTTACTCCCCCATATGGCATTTGATCTACCCGATAGGCAGAAGTATCATTAATAATCACCCCGCCCACTTCTATTTTTCTCGCGGCCTTCATGGCCAAATTTAAATCATTCGTAAATACGCCTGCTTGAAGTCCATATTTCGAATCATTAATACGGTCTAAAACTTCATCTATCTCCGTATAACTGCTAATAGCTATTACAGGACCAAAGACTTCTTCACAACTAACCTTCATGGCCGGCTCAACCTTTTCTAAGACAGTAGGCGTGAATAATGCCCCTTCCCGAACGCCACCCGTTATAAGGTTTGCCCCTTCGTTCACAGCTTCGTTCACCCATTCTTCGACCCTTTGAGCTTCCTGTATATCAATCATAGGACCTATATCTGTTTGCTCATCAAATGGATCACCTATTCGTAAAGCTTCTGTCTTTTGCTTTACAAGTGATAGAAAAGTTTCCTTTACCTCTTCGTGGACATAGACACGTTGAACAGATATGCAGACTTGGCCGGCATTATTAAATCCTCTAGCAGTAACAAGATTAGCCGCTTTTTCTAAATCACTATCCTTGTGTACTAACGTTGCTGAATTATTCCCTAGTTCCAAGGAAACTTTACGTATTCCCGCCCTTGCACGTAAATACTCACCAACAGGCTGGCTACCTGTAAAAGTAAACATGGCAACATCTTTGTTTTCCAACAGCCAGTTTCCGATTTCCCTTCCAGAACCGGTTAATGTATTCAATCGCCCCGAAGGAAGTCCAGCCTGTTTAAATAATTCAGTAAGCAAAAGGGCAACCATTGGTGTTTTCTCAGCTGGTTTTAATACAACGCTATTCCCAGCCGCTAATCCCGGGCCGATTTTATGGCAGACCAAGTTTAAAGGAACATTAAAGGGGGTTATCGCTGCTATGACACCAACGGGGACCTTTATTGTAAAAGCCATTCTATTTTCCGACCCTACAGCAGCCTCCACAGGAACACCTTCCCCATGAATACGTTTTGCTTCCTCTGCTGATAGAATCAAAGTTTGTATAGAACGATCCACTTCTCCATAGCATTCTTTTAATGGCTTTCCAACCTCTTTTGCTAAAGTTTCCGCAAAAGTATCCCGCTTCTGCTGAAGTAAGTCAGCCGCTTTCATAATTACTTGATATCTTTTATAGGGGGGAAAGTCACTATCCAATGCTTTCTTCCCAGCTTTCACAGCCTGAAAAACATGCTCTTTGGTAGCTACCGCAATAGTGGCAATCGGTTCTTGGGTATATTTGTTTAATACATTACGAGTCTCCATGGTTTTTACAGGCTGACCGTTGATCCACAAAGAAAAGTCATGGATTTCTGTTTGTAACATGCTAAAGTTCCTCCTTAGATATGATTCATAATGATGTTATGATCAATATATTTAAAAAAGTTATTTTCCCTTCATTCGCAACAAACCGTTTTCTTCCAGGAAAAGGGTGGGCTTCCAGATGTTCTTGTAGGACAAATCCCTATCATCTTAACTACCGTTTTAATTCAATACTATATTGGTAACGGTCGGACCTGTATTTCGTTCTAGTGAACTCTATGGGGTGGTCATCGATGCCAAAGCTTAACCGCTTCATCTCAAGTAACGCCTCTCCAGGAGAGATACCGAGCAAGTTTGCTTCATCAATTGTGGCGTTCGTTGCTTTAATAGTTTCGTCTGCTCTTTTTAAATACATCCCATGTGCTTCTAATATTTGATAATACTTAGCCCCCTCAAGATCATGTTGCATTAATACTTCCCCAATCTTCTCCGGCCAACAAGTACGCTCATAAGCAATGGGATCATTGTCAGCAAACCTAATGCGTTCTATAACCAGAATTTTCGAATCCTCTGGGACCTGTAATTTATTTTTCTCAATGTACAAATGATCATAAAATCCGGCCCTTAAGACCTTAGAACGAGGTAAATGCCCCTTTTCCATCACTTCTTCTGCAAAGCCCGTTAACCTTCCAAGGGTGCCAACAAGTTTTGGGGAATTGACAATGGTCCCTTTTCCTTGACGCCTCTCCAATAATCCGTCTTGAACCATCGCTGATATGGCCTGACGAATAGTCGTACGGCTAACGCCAAACTCTTCAATGAGCTCCTGCTCGGTAGGGATAAGGTTCCCTGGAAGCCAAATCTTGTTCTGAATACGATTAACTAATATATCCTTAACCTGGTGATAAAGAGGAGTTGGTTTACTTTGGTCAACAAGCTTCATAATTATCCTTCTTTCGTTAGTGTTTAATTTTATTAGTTCTCATGTTTGTCCTTGATATGGAGCCGTGTTGATTGATGATTTGTATTTCATACCATTTCCAAGAGACAGGCACACTACATGCTGATTATCCGCTGAAAAGTGTACAAACCCAGAGGTAGGTGGTCTTCACTACCTAAAGGAACCTAGTAGGCATCATAATTTTTGCCACACACGGGCTCATGGGAGCAAATTTCTTCACTAGACTATCGCATGGGCTTTAGATACTGAACTTTCTCCAGGATTCTATCCCTTTACTGAGCCTGCTGTCATTCCAGCTATGAAATAACGCTGTAAAAATATATAAGCGATAGTCATAGGTAACGAAGCAATGATGACTCCAGAGAAAATAAGTGGATAATTTGTGAGGTACTGCCCTTGAAATTCAAGAAGAGCGATAGGCAAAGTCTTAACAGAATCGGATTTTAAAAGCAGTAACGGATAAAGCAAGTCATTCCATACAATCACGAGAGAAAAAATAGTCACAGTCGCTATGGCTGGAAGTGATAACGGTAATACAATTTTTGAATAAATCTGCCATTCATTAGCCCCATCCATCTTTGCCGCCTCAAATAACGACTTTGATAACGTTTTCATAAAACCCGTTAGTATGAATACAGCAATAGGAATTAAAAACCCAATAGAGACTAGAATAACCCCCCTTAGAGTGTCAATCATTCCTAACTTTGTAACTAACAAATATATGGGAATCATGTTTACCTGAGTTGGGACCATCATTCCAGCTACAAAAAAGCCAAACAATAAAATACCCATTTTTCCAGATATTCTAATGATGGAGTAACTGATAAGAGTAGCCAGTAAAATCACACAGAATACTGTAATGGCAGTAACAATGATACTGTTTAGAAAGTATTGTAGCATTGCCTCTTTAACAAATAACTCGTAATAATTGTCAAGAGAAAAACTTTCAGGAAGACCTAATGGATCCTTAAAAAGTTGAGATGTTGTTTTAAATGTAGCTAAAAATACCATGCTTAACGGAATGAGAATCACAGCAGTATAAAAAAGTAGTATTAATTGTCTTGGAAATTCTTTTTTTTTCATTGTATTCCCCTCCCCCATTAATACTTAACATCATTTGATTTTAATATTCTGAATTGTACAATGGTTATCACCGCAATGATAATCATAAAAATTACCGAAATAGCGGAAGAATAACCGAATCTAAAATTATTAAAAGCTTCATGATAAAGCAATAAGGATAAAATCTCTGTTGCATAGGAGGGTCCCCCATTAGTTGTAGCTATGATCAGGTCGAATGCCTTGAAACTCTGAATCGTCGTATAGGCAACAACTATAGTAGCCGACGGAGCAAGCAGCGGCCATGTGACATATCGAAACGTATGCCACTTCCCTGCACCTTCTATACTGGCAGCTTCGTATAGTTCCTTTGGTATGGAATGCAATCCGGCAACAAAAATGATGAGCATCTGGCCCGTATGCATCCAAAATTGAATGAACGCTATACTATAGATTGCTATATCGGGATTCCCCAGCCAGGATTGTGTTAAATTTTCAAGTCCTATGGCCGAAAGGGTATTATTAATTACCCCAATATTAGGGTCATACATAAAGTTCCATGTAAAAGCAATAGAGACCGATGCTACGACAGTGGGGAAAAAGAATATAGAACGATAAAAGACATTAGCTTTAGTATTCTTAACCAACATGATGGCAAATACCAAACTTAAAACGGTTTGAAAAGCAAGTACACTAACCGTGAATTTTAAATTATTGGTTAAAGATTGATAAAAGATGGGGTCATTTGTAAATAGCTCAATGTAGTTACTAAATCCGATAAAATTTAGCTCTGCTGCAATTCCGTTCCAGTCAGTAAAGCTAAGAACTAAAGCTGCTATAGTGGGACCAGCAAAGAAAACACTATAAACCAAAAAACCAGGGAGGACAAACATGAACAACGCCCAGTTAACTTTTAACTTCTTCCTTCTAATTTTGGAACTGTAAAAAGGAGAAGATTTCCCTTTTACAGTTCCAGCACTATTATTTAATTGCACGATTCACTTCCTCCTGTGCTTTTTTTGCAGCCTCTTCTGGGTCCATCCCCATAATGACATCATCTACCGCTGTGACAATAGCCTGTTCCACTTCAGGTACTGTAATCATGTATCGCGGTTGAAAAAGGGTTTCTTTTTCCACCCACTTTGCACTTTCCTTGAGTGCAGGTGAGTCATATTCTACCTCTTTTAATGTAAGTAGTTGCCCAGTTTTTTTAGCATAGTAGGACGCATTTTCAGGTTGGGTTAGAAACTCAATAAATTTGGCGGCAGCTTCCTTATATTTAGAGTTTTTGTTAATGCCTAACATAAAGGTTGCCGTATGAATCCCTAAATATTTAGCTTTGTCTTTCGGCACTGTAATTGGGGCAAGTAATCCTAGTTTAATGTCTGGGTTTTGTTGTTTAACCGTCGCCATTATATAGGATCCATGTGCGAGCATGGCTCCTTTTTCTTGCGCAAGCATGGAAGCTGCACCAGCTTTTTTCGTTCCTAGAGGGTTTTCTTGTAAGTATCCGTTATCATTAAGAGTTTTAATTTGGGACAGAGTTTTAACAAACCACTCGTCTGTTAACTTCACTTCTCCTTTTTCGATACGAGCTAATGCATCTGCAGTTGGTTGGTTGTTCATTACCATTGGATTAATAAATTGGCCTGCGCTGATGTCCCCTGACCATAAAAGAGGTATATACCCATTTTTCTTTAAAGTTTCACAAAGTTCTAAAAAACCTTTCCAATCGTCTGGTGGGGTAAGACCAAGTTCTTCAAAAATACCCTTATTATAAACAGGTTGGTTATAAACGAGTTGGAAGGGGACGGCTAATTGCTTACCATCTACTTGTCCGGCTTTAAGTAAGTTTTCGGAAAAACTGTTTAAAAATTCTTGATCACTAAGGTCCTCATAGGCCCCTGCTTTTTGTAACACAGAAAATCTAGAACCTGGGAAACTAGCAAATACATCGGCACCTTTCCCTGAGAGTAAAGTTGGCTGTATTTTGGATTGATACGAATTCGAGGAGTATATATTCATTTGTACCTTGATACCCGGATTTTTTTCTTCAAACTTTTTAATTAAATGACTAAAGGCTTCATTATCTTCTCCCCTCCAATGTACAAAGTTTATCGTTTTAGTTTTTCCATCAGAAGAACTTCCTCCTTCTGCAGTAGAAGCTCCTGAATTGCACCCCATGAGCGAAAGACTAACCACCAGAAGAATTGATAGCAGTACATACATTCGTTTTTTCACTTGTAAGTCCTCCTTTTTTCGATTTCAATCATCATTACATCATTATATTTAAATCATACATAATGACCTTTATTACTAAACCAATACCAAACAAGTTATCATTAGGTACCTATCTTTATTAATAAGGTAATTACCTTTTATTCTTTATCGTCCCCCCATCCTTAAATTTAAAAATCTAGCAAGAAATAAACCAAGCCTTAGATACTTTATTCTCATTATACATAAAAATAAAGCGTTTTCAATACTGAATTTTTAGACTATTCTATTTTTTCGGACTTAAAAAAAATATAAATTATTTACAGTCCAGGTAACTTTCAAATAAAATTCAGTAGGAATTTTTTATGTATTGTACACCTGATAGATAGCTTTTCGCTACAGGCAGGCAAGGTATTGGTCATTCCATGTCTCCATGTGATAAAAGACTTGATTCTTATCAAAGGTCTGTTTCTAAGTCACAGTAAGTAACCCTTAGTAAGAGTTGAACCCCCTTTTCGTCTACCAGATAATATTCCTCTAGCACGGTTTGCTTCCGCTCCGTTACGCATGCCTGCGAAAGGAAACCAGCCCCAAACCGATTGCTTTCCTTTTCTCGGTCATAAAACAAACGTAAACGTCAACGTTTACGTTTGTTTTATGGAACCTTGGTATTTATGTTGCTACCTTATCTCGTATACAGTCGATCTATTTTTGTAATACATCATCATACACATGCAAATTGGCTTGTATTTTGAGTGCTATTGCTTCATCATCCTGGAAGAGATAGACTACCCGGCTGCTTCTAATCGCTGCCTTCCATATAATCCCCTCCTTTTTCACAATCTCCATATCAATATCGGAACTTTATTTTTCCTCTTCCCTTGCCCATGATCTAATAAATAGACACGAACCTTTTGGGCTGTCAATTGGTCGAATACAATGATTTTTAGCTGCTCTAAGATTCGTACCCGCAAGCCGGTGGAATCGCTCATAAAACCCCTGCTTTTTCCTGTTAGAGAAAACGTAAGTCTTGGACTTATGGAATGTGTCCTAAGGATAAATGAAAAAGGAAAGGAGAGTGAACCCAATGAACCTATGATTCTTATCAATGGAGATTATGGTATCCAAACATTAACTGTAGGGATATGTTATGGGTGAGAAATTGTCGCGGGAATAATCTTTTTTATAAGACATAAAACAGAGACATCAATATTAGGAGCATCCCCTCCTAGCTACACGAGTATTACCTTTTGAAATATAAAACAAACGTAAACGTCAACGTTTACGTTTGTTTTATGACTACACTTGTGTTGGTTCACTAACCAATCCTCGATCCTTTTTTTAACACCCTCTAACCAATATTCCACTTTTTGCTACTAACCCATGAACAATCAAAAATTTAGCTAAACCCTTTAGAGCATTTTCTTCATCAGTTGAATACCAAACAATCACCCATGAGCCATCTTTTGAACGTGGATTAAATTAATCATATCAAGATCAGTATGTTTAATTAATGGAGTGATACCTTGTTTGATTGCCTAAAGTATTAATTCTCGCATTTCATTAAATTTACCTATATTATCTGTTTCTTTAAATGAGGGACTTTAGACAGTGTTAATACCATAATAACACCATCCACCAGCCCTATAATTTACTAATTCATCTTTCATTTATCTTCCTCCTCCCACTCTAAAGTAGGTAGGCTTTTTTATACTTTATACTCTTAATTCCTTTTTAACATTTATCGGAACGTCTACCCTTCCTTTGGCGACCACCACACCATTCTTAATTACATATGCCTCAACATAATGATGACCTTTAAATTTCGTTGTTTCCCTGTGAGTATGTTTATCGACTTTTCCTTCCTCGATTTGCCCTCTTATCATATTTCTCTTGTGAGCTATTTCTCCAACGTTTCGAACCTTCCATTTGATATCATATGGTTCTTCAATATCAGCGGATATTATAGCCTTGAACTCTAATTTCTTGTCTGCTTGTAAAAACGGGATTTTTTGTAAAGCTGTTTTCCTCCACCCATCTTGAGTTACTTCGCAATTTACCTCTATTGGATAACGAATGTCTACAGGATACATATTTTCAATGAATTCCTCTGTATCTTTTGAACCGAATGCCTCGAAAAAGCTCTTTTCAACTCTCTCTTCTATTATGTTAGGTAACTTGTTTCCAAAAATCTCTCTCATCTTTCCATACATTTCATCGCTGTCATTAGGAATGTCTTTTATCTTGTTGTATGCATTCTTTGCTTTTGCAACAAACTTTCCCTCTTTATTAAATACTCGTTGGTTACTCCCCACTGCCAACCAATATTTTTGGTCCTTATTTAACCCTTTCAAATAATAGAATAAGTCCTTTAGAAGTTGAGTGTAGTCTGAAAAATCGGCTTTATAATTGTGTGGATTTTCTAGAAAAAACTTATAAACGAGAGTATCGATTAGCAATCCGCCAAACTTAAAACCTTGCTTATTTTTCCACGCCCGCATTAAATTGCATACATTTTGAAAATTGCCATCTGATTCATTCATCATGATTTCACTCTTAGTGATTTCCGGAATAGGTTTGGTGACTTGCCATGAACCACCATTATTGGAATTAGGATAGAGGTAGCTTTCTTCATCTTTATAAAAGTAAGGACATAACTCCACTTCATAGTCGGTAAATTCTAAAACAACCACTTGCCCGTCTCCTCGCACTATCGTTCTTGATGCTAATTCAGATAACGTAGTTTTGACATCCTGCAGCAAATCAGACTGGCCATTATTTTTACGAGCATCATATTTCCTATAGATTTCTTCGGGGAATACAAATGCTATATCCACATCACTAACTCCTTTTATAGCTGTTTTCCTTCCCAAAGAACCTACTAGCAAGAAATGCTCCTCTTCACTTTCATTTCCATTGTAATAGGCTTTATTTAGTTTCTTAGTAATACGTTTCATACGTTTCTCTTTATCTTTGAATTCAATATCCTGCAAGTAATCAATGAACTCTTCGAAAGCTTTCTCTATCCCCATAAAATCCTCCTTAAATGAGCAGATTATAAATGAACAATACAACGACGGTAACAATCACTATAGCTAGTGAACCCACAAGCAAATATAGCGCCCACCTAAATGCTAATGGCATTTTATCCTTGAATTTAAACGGCCTCTGTTCTTCAATCCAATCCGTCTCCAATTGGACAAAAAATTTATAATGGGCATACCAATCGCTGAAAACTATCTGTTGGGTGATCCCCGTTTCATTAAATCGTTTAATAAGTTCGTTATAAGCTTGTTCGTGCTCTTCCAAACGTTCTTCATCATCTTCTCTCGTCCCTTGCACTTTAAAATACAAGTTTCTTAGCTCTTGGTATATCGTATTAATTGTCACACCGGCATCTACGTATTCTTGTTTTTTATCTGCATAATGATTAATAAAAATCGAAGCTATACCAATGGATATTAATAAAACAGATAATATTTTGCTTATCAGTCCTGGTATCTCAAAACCTAGTTGAACAACCCCGGCAGTTAATGTGCCAAGAGCAATAAAATTTGGAACCTTACAGGCCATATCAAATGTGGCGAAATGCTTCTTAGCTCCAAATCCGATATCATATCCCTTTATCGCAATAGACTTTAACAAACTATTCCTATCCAATTTATCCCTCTTTTACTTTTATTTCCCTATTACATTATAGCAAACTAGCAGCTGGGTAGCGCACCTAGAATATGATGCTTTTTTTGTTAGAAAGATATACATGCTAAAATCAATTTTTCATAACCTACCTAAATATTTAAAACAGCAGCCTTTTCGGACTGCTGTTTCATTAAATGACTTTTTGGTTGTAGTGAGAAATTAAGCTTTTGTCACTTCATTAAATTATCACTTGGTAATACCAAGAATGAAGAACGACTATGGGAGTAATGTCCTAAAAGGGAATCTGAACCTTTAAAGATTTTCTTATAGAAAAAAGGAAACGTTTTGGAACTTGCTAAAGAAAGGAGCCTACTATTAAATTTGTAGAAAAACAATAAAGCCCTCTAATTAGAGGATTTTATTGTTCACTATCAACCGAAACCTCTTTTCCATCGTGCCATAGTCATTTGACGTTTATATGTAATTTACAATTTTAATACCATTCTTATTTGTTTTTAAGTAAATGACCATCAAAATAATCAAAGGGACTCTACCCATTGTATTGCTCTCTCATAATCATCAATTATTCCTTCTACTTCATTAGATGGAGGGGTTAAAGCAGTATGAGCAATTTTATGCCTGAAAGTCTTTCTATGTGCACTAATAACTCTCCATAAAGTTGAATTATCTGTTACAAAAGAAAAAGAAGTCTTTGCCTTTAGTTGATAATCACATCTTTGATAAAAGTTTGTTTCTGTTCTTGCTAAATAAGCATCAATAACTGTGGTACTATCACCGTTTTCTTTCATTTTTTCTGTTATTTTTTCTGCTACTGCTATTTCTAAAGCAGCGTTTGCCTCAATAACAGCCGATCTATACTCTCCTCTTTCTAATAAGTTTCTAGCTGTTATAATTAACTCTTTTGAAGGATTAATCCTATAAAAGGATACCAGATTATTTTTCAATTCCTGTAACTCAATGGGTGAAATATCGGGCATCCATTGGCTATGGGTTATAATAGACGGTGCTTTACCAGCGTGTTTATACTGTTCATACAAATTGTTGTCTATATAAGTTTGAACAAAAGTTCCTTCTAAAGTATGAATCGTTAAAGGTTCAACAAAAAAATCATTTCTGACATATCTATATTGCTTTATAAAGGTATTTAGCGCCTTATGATAATGAGTAATAATACCCGTTAATTTATAGAGTTCTCTTTTAGCAACAACTTCTATTCTCATATCATTTTTTTCTTCCTCAGATAATTCTGTATAAATCTCTGCTGCTTTTTTGTTTAGTTCTTCACCATTTATAGGTCTTCCATTCTTAATACCTTCTGAAATAAGAAAAGGTTTTATTGTTTTTTCCTTAATGTCTTCTTCTCTTATTCCTTTAGCCCTCTCCTCTGTAATTGTTATTTCTTTTTCCGTGCTGCAAGTTACATAACTTCTGAGTGGAGTAAAAGCATAGGTTTTAAGATTATTATCCTTAATATATTTATTAAGTTTACTAACTAACCCATCTACATATGAACCTTTACCGGGCTGACTATCAAGATGTAAACGGTACATTTCATCTGTTAAAGATAAAATTAATTCATTTTCTTCATTATTAATACCGTACTTAACTTTTACTTTATAATCTCCAGAAGGGAGCTGTACCATAAATGGCATTTCATTTGAAAATACTGCTTTTAATTTCATAGATAAACCTCACGTTTCTAAAATAGCTTATAATGGAACAAGTTACCTCTTACCGAAAAACCTCGAAAATACAGAAGAGCTCGCTTAAAAAACGTACCCTTTTCTTTCAGCAATGAACATTTAGGGAGTTTCTCTCTATAATGTTCACTAATTTCTGTAATTGTTTTGGCTCATATATTTCATCGAATTCCAATTTCTTGGTGCCATATTGAATCTTTAATTCTTTCTCTAAGATACCATCACGGTGGTAGCGGAGATCCTTGATGGTCTGATAGCGGAACTTTTGCTGGAATTGCAAAGATTTAGAAACAAACCACACGCGTTTGTTTGTAGCGATCAAATACCCTTTTATTTCTTTGTTTCGCGTCTTATCAAACTCACAATGGAGAAACGTCAACCCCTGTTCCTCCGGTTCATAAATGGTTTGGACCAGCTGCTGGAAAAAGTGTTTGTTGGTTTTGACTTCTCGGTATTCATACTCCGTATAATTGGTGTTGTTAAGATCCAATACCTTGGACAATAAAGCAAGTACTTCCTGGTGTTCTTGTTCCTTTTTCAATTCTTTTTGTCTCTTTGCTTCTTCCGCCTGCTTTTGAGCTGCTTCTTTTTTCTTTTGCTTAATGGCCTCTTTTTGGTCTCGATATTCCTTCACTTTTTGTTTCACTTCTTCCGGGTCCTGCTTCTTACTGAACAGACCGACAAAGACATCTTCTACTTTGTAACAAAACGTACGGTAAACGCCCATTTGCTCTCCCCCTAAGCAATCATTTTCTTCGCCACATACATCCTTCTTCCCAGCCACCCTAAAACAATCACTCCCAGCCCCATCAGGTTTCGAGTGTTCTCTTTCTCTTGTTTTTCTTCATACTCGGCGATGCCGATTTGATGATAATGGGTATATACTTTTTTGGCATCCTTATACTTTTCCGGTACACTTAGTTCCTTTCCTTGAAGACCATTTTCATAAGCCATATCCTGGATTTTCAAAACCTCTTCATTTGCTTCGAAGCCTTCTTTGTACCAGGCGATATATTTTTCTTTAGCTAAGTCTGGTTGCTTATAGGTAACCATTTGAAAAGCTGCTTGATATCCCTGATCGAGATACGTTTGCTTCAAAGCTTGTTGTCCTTCTTCGAACCCTTTTTCATAGGCTTCCACAAAATTTTTCTCAGCATCTTGAGGCAGCTCTTTCACATCGTTTTTTCCATCCTCATATCCCTGCGCTTCCAACGCTTTTTCTTTCTGTTTTATGATTTCCTGTACCGCTTTTTGATACCCCTCTTCAAAAGCTGCCTTTAAAGCATCGTGTTGATTATAGGCCGATGGAATTTTTAGTTGATCTGCTTCTTTCCCATAATCATAACCGGCTTGTTGAGCTGCTTGTTTTTCTTTCTTTAGTTTCGCTTTACCTTCCTGATAACCTTTGGTGTATCCCGTGTCATATCCTTCTTGATACGCCTCTGAACCACTATCCAGGGCATCCTTTTTTTCTTTATCGGCATATCCGTCTTTTAATCCAGCGTGATAGCCTTCCTCTTCTCCAGCAGCCTTTTCCTCTTTGGCCACTTGAGCTGGACTTCCATTTATGTTGCTCGTATCATAACCACTCGGAGCTTCACAAGGAATGCCATCATCTACGACATTTCCGAACCCATCCAGCCTTTCTGGATCATAGTCTTTGGTATAGCCTTTTCGGTTCCAATACGCTACCACTTCCTCATAAGAGGAAAAGTCGGAACAATCTTTGTCATTCGGTTGGGACGACTGGGAAGAAGGTGGTGTGCTTGATGTGTTCCCATTAGAGGAAGTATCACTGCCCCCGTTATGATAGTGGTAACCGGTACAAAGTCCTTTGGAAATTGATTTTTGGGAACAGTTATGCCCCCCATTGCTATCGGTACGACCGGAATGAGCTTCTGCTGTGTTATCCTGGAATGTCACCAGGAGAAATAAGGTAAAGATTAAAAGGATAAGTCCCTTCATATGTAATAACCCCCATATTTTGTAAATTACTTAAAGTTATTTTACAAGATTTCAACCAAAATAGACAGGACTTTTTTCACTCCCTTCCCAACTTCCCTCCTACATTTATAAATAAAAACTATGCCTGGACGTAAAGAATTATTTTCCATACTTTTATATCGAAAGGTAATGATTCGCGGGCTGCGAAGGACCCGTTCCCAACCGATGCTTCCTTTTTTTGCCCATAAAAAAAAAAACGTAAACGTTGATGTTTACGTTTGTCTATATGGATCCTTGGTACTTATATGGTGATTCGATCTCGCATACGTCCAATCCATTTTTGCAACAGGTCATGATACACATGCAAATTGGCTTGGATTTTGAGAGCCACTTCTTCATTATAGGTATGTACGGTTAAGTTACGATCATTCACCATCTCCAAAGCGACGATCGCTTCATCGTCCTGAAAAAGTTGGACTTCCCGGCTGCGCCGGATCACAGCTTTTGGAGAACCCACATCCAACCCTTCCATATCGTATAAAAACTGCTTGGCTGCTTTCCAGCTCGCCTCAAAAGAAAATTCAAACCGTTGTATCGCTGCGTCCCGTTCTATCTCAGTTGGTTGGTCGAGCATCGCTAGCTGTTTAAAAGAAGCCAATGCTTTTTCTGCTGCTTCTAATCGCTGCCGTAATCTTTCCATATAATCCCCTCCTCTTCCACCTTTTTCACAAGGGCTATATCCGCATGATTTAAGTCCACCACATCCACTTTATAGGGAATGGTGGATTCTTCGATTGATTCCATAAGTGCATTCCATTTTCCGGGAGGAAACGGATGGGGGGATTCAATCGCTATATCGATATCGGAACTTTGTTTTTCCTCTTTCCTCGCCCATGATCCAAATAAAAAGACACGAACCTTATGGGTTGCCAGTTGCTCAAGTACAATGGCTTTTAGCTGTTTTAAGATTCGTTCCCGCAGTTCGGTGGACTGTCTCATAGTACCCCTGCCTTTTTTCTTCATTATAACGTACGCCTAAAAGGATTACTATCTATCTCCCTCCTATTTCCCGTTAGAGTAAACGTATATCTTGGACAGGAGGAAGGTGTCCTAAAGATAAAAGGGATGGGAAGGAACCCGAGTAACCTATGGTTAAAGGTAGCGTGAGGAAAATGGGGATTTACAACGGTAAGGAAATACAAATAAAAAATCTAAATGCCTAATATATCGGTGTAATATGTGAGAAATGAGGCTCTAGTTACTTGATTAAAGCGCCAGTTTGTGGAAGATCGTTCTTAGACTAATACGCATCAACTTAATTCCAGAGAAGCTTACTATGGTTTAAGACTTGGATTCAAAATAAATATACACGTCACATTGGGATAACACTACTATTTATGTTTTTATCTCCCATTGTATTTTTCACGCTTTAACTGAACGAGAGATACCAGAATAAGAATAACACCTAGGCTCATTGGTAGTAATGGATACATGAAAGGGAAAAATATCGTAGGGTAGCTCTGCCATGCATTTGTATAGAACCCTAACCTATGAGGTGCAACCACGCCTGCGTTTAGTATTTTAGTTTGCAATGCACTCCTTTGATTTAGTCTGAAATCATCCCTATGTATGCTGCCATCTAGATCGAAAGTATATGTAGTGTACTTTAATTCATGAGACGAAGCTCCGCCAGTAATGTCCCCATTCGGCAATTCTTTTTGTATCTCTCTTGTTTTTTTCAAAACCACTACTAATGATTTTTTTTATTCTTTTTAATATCCTCTATTTCTATAAAGGCTATGTCTCCCCAATATCTACTTAATCCACTTTGCTCAACCCTCACTGGATATTCTTCCAATAATTCCTTGGCCTTTCCATCAACGATTAAAGCTAAATTACCTATTGCTGTTTTATGTTCCCAAGGGTCAACAAAGGTGTCATTATTCTTTAAATCTTCATCAATCTTTATTGAATGGTTTGCGTATTCAAAATACGGCTCCCTAGGAGGATAATCATTATTAAAAGAGGTAAGGTTGTATCGACTTTCCATTAGAGATGCATGAATGAGTTCAACAAACATTTTTGGTCCTAAGGGAACTGAACTTTAAAAAGTAAAGCTCCGCATAATAAAAAAACTTTTTCTTTTTCATCAAAAATCTCCTAAGACCTTTACTCTTTTCTAGCAACGCAACATTAAACTAATATTTCCCTTTAAAATGCCCCTTATTACAAAACATGATATCGAGATACCTTTAGGATTCCCAACTAACTCTCCCAATAGGTTAATAATCTAATTCACCGTTTCTACTTCAAACTTTAATCTATCTAAATCCCAGACATCTTCATCATAATTTTTGATAACTTTCACCTGTACTTTTTCGCCTTCACCATATTTCTTTGGATTGGACACTTGTATAGTTTGGGAATCTGGCTTATTTTCAAATTCATATGACTGTGTAGAGGAGCCTGCATCGCCAACTGTAGTCCAGGATTTGATTTCAATTTCCATATCCCCACTTTTTTTATTGATTTTTTTTATTTCTCCTTGAATAAATGTTCCTTCTTCAACCTGTGAACAACCTATCAAAGTAATAGCTAAAGTTGCAATAATGAAGAACATCTTGCTTTTTACCATTTGGTACTCCCCCTTATTCCCCACCATATGTATCACACTAATGACCTCTGTGGTCTCATTTTTCTGTATCTCTACTCTGCTAATCTGCCATGAAACAATAATATTTTCACTACTTCCTTTTACATTTATTCCCTATTATAAATAACCTCTTATTACAGGTACGATACCAATCCAATTTAGTTTCAAACTAATTATCTAGTACTGTGTCTTCCACAATACTACCCAAACATTAAAAAGAGGGCGATCCTTTGTATTAGAATTGCCCCTATTCCAGAAGGATCAGTTTCAAGGTTTCTTATTAGTTTATTTAAGTACCACCTTGTAATCTATAAACCACATATTCTTTTTCATTTTTCTTTAGGAAAAGAAGCGTTGGAACTGTATTTTGTTCTTCTGTTATTTTTTGTCCTTCTTCTGACATCATTATTTCCATACCTATTACTTTTTTTCCAACAGCTTCGACTTGTCCATACTTTTGATTGAACTCTTTCTCGGTATAGATAGTAGAACCCTCATAAGCCCTTCCATTAAATTTCACAGTATCTTCTATACCACAAGAGGCTAAAAGCAAAATTGAATTAATTATTATTAGAGTCTTACATATTTGGATTCGCATGATCTCACTCCACATAACCACCCATACATAATCTTGCTTTTATGAACACTCTAGAAGCTTATTTAGTGATTGAGAAAGGAAACCCGTTCCAAACCGACACTTTCCTATTCCCCCCCTAAGTGCTTTTCATTTTTGAATAGCGGCTAAAATTCCATCTTCAAAATAAAGGTACTGAAAACCCGGATAAACCCATTGTTCTCTTGTTCCATATTTTGTTTGAGTAATATTTTTATCTTCAGGCTCTCCCCAGCTTGAACTCAACACTTCTTCTTTAGTCATACCAATGGATACGCCTGTTTTCTTCTCAATATTATTGTTAAAGATATCTAAGTCGAGTCTGTTAGCTAAAATTCTCATATGTTTTTTGATTTCAGAGTTTGGGTTATTGATTTCATCCAAATATTTCTCTACATCCTTTCTTGAATATACATAAGAATTTCCAACTAAAATTTTCTCAGACACTATATATGCATTTGCTAACCGATTTAAATTTGTTATTGATTTATCGCCACTGCCCGCTGTAATACTCTCTAATTGACTATACTGCTTATTTTCTAATAAAGTTATATATTTTTCAATTTTCTCATTCTCATAATTCTCATAAAGTTTTTCGAAATCAATCTCTTTAGTAATTCGCTGCTTAGTAGAATCATCAAGTTCGGAAAAGTCGGAATAAGCCACTTCCAATAAATTTTCATCTTTGGATGCTTTTTCTAGAAAAGATACCAGTAACCTATCAGCTTTTTGTTGTAATTTTTTATCGATTATGGGATTTATTTTATATTCAGAAATAATTTTAAAATCAGCACCCATGTCCACTAATTTTTGCATATTAACTAATTTATTTACATCTTCATAATGGTATTGGTTGTTTACACTTTTTCTTTTTGTAAGCTGCTCATCTTCAATTATAGATAATGCTTCCTCAAATTTTTCTTTTTTGATCAATTCATTTACTTTATGTACTTGCACAAGGAGTTGATAATCATACTCGGTTTCTTTCACATCTGATTTAAGTAGTTCATATTCTTCTATTTTACTTATGGCTTCTTCATACTTTTCCTTTTCGATTAACTGATTCACTTCCTCAGCTTTTAAGCTTGTTGAGCAGCTTGCTAAAAAAACACTAAAACATAGCAACAAAGCCAACCTACACACTACTACTCCCCCTTTTTGTTATACTTATTGTACTACATACCGTTACATAATTGGTAAAAATTTACTTTAATGAAAGCAGTTCATTACGCTTTTATCACTATTTCTGATCATACCTGTTGCTGTATTGGTAAATTACAAAAGTTTATTAGAATCCAGGATTTCTTTTAGAGTCAAGAAAATCTGATGCTTAAATTTTTTAAAAATTTTCAACACAAAAAACAAACGTAAACAT
Organism: Thalassobacillus pellis; assembly: GCF_016908295.1. Taxonomy (GTDB): domain Bacteria; phylum Bacillota; class Bacilli; order Bacillales; family Halobacillaceae; genus Thalassobacillus; species Thalassobacillus pellis. Next base: position 28,595 of record NZ_JAFBDO010000006.1, on the reverse strand, counting down.
CAACGTTTACGTTTGTTTTTGTTAGTTATATTTAGTTATATATAGTAAAGGTCCTTACCTTTCCTTCTTTTTTTTCATCGGAATGCTGTGTTTTTTGCCATTCGCAATCATTTTCTTAGCTAAGTCCCTTGCTTCTTTTTTCGACATACCCATGACACCTTCCCCTTTCCTTCGCTGTTAGCACCATTTTTGCCAGATTGATAACTTCCTATACATACTCCCCCGTCCTTCCCCATAGATTAAGAGTAAGACTTGGACAAAGGGAATGTGTCCTAAACATAAATGCGAAAATTTAGGTGGGGATGAGCATGATACAGGGGAAAGAACGGAAAAAAAGAAGCGATAAAAAAATTGATTGCAAACCAACCATTTCGATGCAATTAAAAGAATGCATCTACCGATTAGCGTATATCACCAACACACCCGTGAAAGATGTGGCGGAAGAAATTTGTGTCGTTGGCCTCCGGTCTCGAAACGTCATCGAATACCTTTCGCAATTTTTCCGGAGGGATTTCCGTTTGGGGAACACGTTTTACATGGGAGACCTGGAAAGAGAGTCCTTACAAGCTAAAAAAGATAAAGAAAAAACAGGACGGGTCACCATCCGTTTTCCGCAGCGTACCCATGAACGGATCTGTGCCCTAGCCTACGCCTTGGACGTGACGCCTTCCCGAGCGACAGCCATTTTATTAGAGGCAAGTATCACCAACACGAATTTCAGCAATGCGTTCACCAGACACTACCTACAAGGGAAGCTAGACGAAGGACGGATGCGGGAATTGAAGAAAGTGATGCGTTTTATCAATCAAAACAACCCCTATGAAGAAGAAATTTCCTGGGGGGTATTGCTTTCCTACCTATATGAGGAATTGAAGCTGGGAGCCAACCACGTCGCAAACAGCCTTCATGTTTGGCTAGATCAAAAGAAATAATAATAATACTAAATTTTTTAGTAATGTCCGTTGGGATACAATCATATTGTCTCTCTCGAAGAGACTTCTCCATGCTAGATAAGAAGTAATAACAAAAAACAAACGTAAACATCAACGTTTACGTTTGTTTTTTGCTGCGATATAAAAGGGCCATCTATGCCTAGGGATATGGACGAGTTATAAATCCCCATGACTTTTCCTTAAAGATATGCCAATGGAAGGAGTTTCTCTACCTTCCTTGTCTCTTTGTTCGATAAAAGATACCAATGCTTGCTTCCCTTCCAGTAACAGATAAGCTTCTTCAAGCAACGAGCGAACCGGAATTCCGTCGCCTTCTATTTCCCATAGCTGTATTTGAATCATCGGAAGGTGCTCTTGCTCGTAGGGGACGAAAAAAGATGGAAACGTTTCTTGTACATTCCTATAAATGTCGATGGCATTCCCTTTTTCCAGCTTCTTTACATACAGAAAGCTCTCCGAATATTTCTTATCTAACACCTTCATTTGCACCTCAATCACTTGCTACACCTCTTTTGCAAGTACACACACGACGGTGCATGAACTGCTGTTTTTCTCTTACTATTAAACAGCACTATATAGTAGGTAGGGGACCAATGCAAGAAATATGAAAATAGAGAACAAGGGAGGGATGCTTCCCCGTTGAAAACAGAGCACGTGTACTACCGTTTAAATCAAACAGTCTCAAACTCAAAAACTTTCCATCTATCATCCACTCGTTTTAAGGACAACTGCATCGTAATCGTCTTGACACCTTGTTTGCCATTGGCTAGATTCTTCATTGTCTGTTCAAAGATCACATAAGCATGGCCTTTTTCTTTATTCACTGTGGTGTATACTTGTACCTCCTCCACGTCGTGTACATACATCAATCCCTCCCCCTCTTTCTCTCCCTCCGGAAAAAGGTGCTCATATAACGCGGTGGTCATTACCGTCTTCGCATTAGCCTTTCGTTCTTGGGCATTGTCTTCGGTCACCTGAAAGACAGAAGTGACAAAGACACGGACCGTCTCTTGGATTTGTTGCTTCTCTGATCGTTCTTCCCCCTTCGATTGGGAACGGAGATAATGTTGGAAATACGCCAGCTGCTCTTCCTGCCGTTGGATGGTGGCTTCCAATTTTTCAATAGCAACCGCCTGTTGATCAATTGTACGAAACGCCATCCAGGTGCCCATACCGACCAAAAGAGCGAGAAAAAGAATCAGGGTTTTCCATATCCACTCATGCATCATGACGCCCCTCCTTCCGAAGATAAGCCAAGCAAAGGCCCTGGATTCATATGATCCTTCCACGGCGCCCGCTTTGCTTCAAAATGGAGGTGGGGACCGGTGGAAGAGCCAGTCGTACCACAAATGCCAAGCGTTTGTCCCTGTTCCACGAGGTCTCCTTTGACAACCTTCCGAGAAGAAAGGTGCGCATATGCTGTAAACAACGCTTTTCCATGCTGGATGATGACATAATTCCCGTACCCCGGCGACCCATCTGAACTGGTGTGGAAGTCTGCATAAATCACTTTACCTGCGCCAGCTGATCGAATAGGAGTGATATGGTTGATGCAGCCAAAATCCATCCCCGTATGGATATCTGGTCTCCCACTGATCGGATGCGTTCGCCTCCCATAATCGGAGGTCGTTGTTAAAGCTCCGGCGATCGGAGAAATCCAGTCCCCTTTGCCGGCGACCACCTGGCTGTAATCATAATACTGCAGCACCGCATCCACATAGTATATATCCCCGTAGCAAGCCTTATAGGGAAGCGCCTCGGGACGGATGCAGCTATAATCGCCAGTATCCTTCAACCGGTGATACATCATCGCGGAAAAATCAATGGCTAACTCCTGGGTGTAAGCACCGCCGCGTTCCTGCACGTAGTCGATAAAGCCAGGGCCGAAATTGTAACTTTGTAACGCCAGTTTGATGTCCCCCTCGGCCTGTTCCAACACAGCAGCAAAGTACTTCACGCCCTGTTCAATGGATACTTCCGGATCCTGGATACATCCCACTGACCCGCAGAGCGATTCCGAGGCTTGCATCGGGTCTTTCCCCCGTCCTCCCGACTCCTGCATCATTAACGCCAAAAGCAACCCAACATGTTGTTCGATCCCGTATTCCTCCGCATAACGGGCCACCATCGGTTTATGTTCCAACACCGCTTCCGACAGGTGCATGGCTTCTCCTTCTTCACCTGGAAAGACCTGATCAAGCGTACTGCTGGCCAGAAAAAACACGAAAAGCCCTGCCCCACCGAACAATCCTATGATGAGAAGATATGGCAATAACACTTTCCACAACCATCCTCGAGCCAGTTGCTTGCTATAGGTCGTAGCCGTCTGCCGCATCATGGCGAGCGATCCTTTCTGTTTAAGCGTGCAGTACGATGGAATAATCCATCGCTTTGATTACCAAGGATACGTGGGTCCTGTCCGTCGGTTTGCTGTTTTTTCTTTTCTCTTTTTTCCTTTTGATACGCATAAGGGTCCCTTCCATGACTTTTCGTAGTGTCCCTATCGCTATCTTTGGAAGTAGGAGAAGGACGCTTTTGTTTTTCTAAAGCCGACTTTTCAGGCGATGATCCCCATAGGGGCGAAACCGAGGTTTCCTTAGGTTTCGTACGTTCATCCTTGGGTTGGTTATCTGGGGATTGGGATTGGTTTTCCGGATGGGTGGCTCTTCCGAGTTGCTGCTGGTTTTCTGCTTTCGTAGGCGTTTCTTTTTCCGAAGGGGAAACGGCTCGTAAGGAAGAAGAAGACTCCTTTTCCATCGTTGCCGCCACTTCGGGATGCGCAGGGACTGCTTGCGGGAATTTCTCCTGTTGTTTCCGTGGAAAGGAGGAACGCCCTTGCTTGTGATTGCTTTCTTTTCGGTTTCGCTTTCGGTTCGTCGGTAGGGATGGACCCGCATAAAAACTTGCCACGGTCCCATCGTTGCTGTCACGTTTTTGTCGTTGGTTCAAGCCTTTATACGCCTTGTTTCGCTGCCGCTTGTCCCACAGGCTTTTCCCTTTTTGAATACTGCTTCGTCCTACTCCTTCACCAGCACCCATCTGCTGCAGGGTCGGAGAGGCGCCTTCCAACATCGAAAACACAAACTGCCGTTTAGCATAGAGAAAGATAATGGTGATGCTGAAAATAATATGGATGAAGATGCGATAATACAAATCATCGGAGGAATTCGTCATCTCATACCCGAGGGTAATAAAACTGGTAGCGATCAAGACAAAAAACATGGTAAGCCCTTTAAACAAAATCAAGACAAATGTCCCCTTCGTAAAACGCCCCACCAAGGATTCAAAGCTCGGGAACAAACTGGCAAACAACACGAAAGGCACCATCAACATCATCACAATGAATGCAAATTGCAACAGGATACGAATCAACGCAATCGAAAAGAACACGATCCCCTGAATGCTAGTGGACAGGATCATCACCAGGATATATCCCGTTTGTTTGAAGGCATTTCCAGCAAAGATATGGGTGTTACCATACTTTTTAAACTCAGACTCCGCTATCTTTTCTCTCTTTTTCATTCCCTCTTCTGTTGCTGGATCAGCTTTTAGGTAAGCGTGGATACGATCAGAGTCTTCGGCTTGGATGGCTGCTTCATCGGTCGTTCCATACTGTAAGAGAAGATAGGGTTGGTAAATCAAAGCCTCAAAAACTTTGTTTTCAATCGCTATGGAGACGTTTTGAGCAGAGGTTTCATCGAAGGTTTGATAAGTAAAGGCATCGTCAGCACTCAAAGAGGGATTGGTCTGCATGATGGCATTCTCCAACGACGTAGAGATTCGATGGGCAAAATCAATGTAATTGAAGTTTTCCGATTGAATGGAGGAAAGGAGGATCATACTTAAAAGGACAAGTCCGACAAGCTTCAAGAAGGCTTGCCAGTTCTGTTGGATATAGGCACGGATAACGATCCCGAAAGCAGCGATCGTCAGGGCAAACAGACCAAAATGGTAAAGCAGGCTGCCGGCCGTGCTGGCGGTAATGCTCTGGACGGTTTCCTTGGTTATCTCAACGATATCAAGCGAAAAGAGCTGGTAAACGACCATCATGACAATGTGAGCCAAGACAAGATTGGTCATCCAGAAAAAGTTTTTAATCGCTGTCGCCGTTGCTGTCCCTGTTTTCTCGGCTACATTCCACCATGAGTCTTCGGCATAGGTCATTAATTCGTACCGTGATTCCTCGTATACCTTTGATTTTCTTTTCCCATCATGGTTATGTGCAGACACAGTGAGATCCGGTAAGATTAGAACACTTAGCAAAATGAAAAATAGTAAAAGCTTAAACTTCACGAACGTCTACCTCCTCTCTAACTCACCACTCTCTGCAACTGTTTTCAATATCTACATAATTGTTATTACCATACTCTGCTTGGTACTTTTCTAAAATAAATTTATCACTATGTTTTTTGTCAGTAGTCTGCCAATATACTCTGTAAACATCTTCAAGTTCTACTTCACCTGATCTGTCCATGACTTTGCATATTTTAGTGATTTTTATATCACTTTCTTTATATCCACCATCTTCTAACACTTTTTGTTTAACAGCCTCTTCAGCAATGGAGGCTTCTACATCTTCTTTATCCAAGCCGTAAGTGTTATTGGAGCAACTAACTAACATCACGGTTAGTAACCCACCCACTAGCAATCGCTTCACTTTCATCCCCCCTACAGATATGTTTCTTCCAGATGCACGGCCTCCGATGCTTTCTCCGTGGTTTTGAATGCTTCAAACCATTCTTCGAAAAGAATATCAATCGCAATCGCCTGATTCCGTCCCAGGTGGTCCTGAAACAAACACATCCCTGGTTTCAAATTGCTCACGACCTCGATGTTGCGGGCATTCTCTTCCATATCATAAAACCGTAGAATCGGTTTGATTGCATCGTCCGACTTCGGACGGAAGGCGAATTTCACGCCGATTTGTTCTTTCGTCGTGTCAACGTTAAAATCGTCGTACGCCTGCGTCACCAGGACAATATCCGTCTTCAACGATCGTCCCGTCCGCAGCATTTCATCGATCAGCTCCTGCCCGTTCGTCGACCGTTTCAAAATCCACGCTTCATCCAGGATAATCATCGCTTCTTCTTCCCGATTCGTGCTGAACGTGTGAACGTATTTCGAAATGGACATCATCAAACACAACCCGATGCGCTCCTCGTCGTTCATGTTATCGGATTGGGCGAGTTTCAATCCCTGCAAACCGAGAACATTGATCTGCTTGCGGAAATCCAGTCCCTTCGCATCCGCATGGCCAAACAGCATGCGTCCCAGTCCGTAATTATATTTCGCTATAAAACGGCCCAACGTGGTATTTTTGGCCGTAATGCGTTCCAGCACCCCGGTCAACGTCGGCGACGCGGAGGCGTTCACTTCTTCGATCACCGAATCGTAAATGACGACCGATTCATCCCGGGATCCCCGCACTTCCGCGAGTGTATTTAAAATCATCATCGCGGTCTGAATTGCCTGGTCCCCTTCCAAAAAGACGAGGGGATCCAGTGCGCCGTGATACGCCCGGTCTTCCGATAAATGCACAAAGTTGATCCGTTCATACAACGAATGGAATTCCGGGATATCCCCATACGTATGTAACGCCTCCCGGTAATAATTCTGGAATTCATTTTTCGGATCGACATACAGCACCTTGGTACCAAAAAACGTACTCCACGTGAAAAAGTTCTTTACCAGCATGGATTTTCCGCTGCCGGAAGGTCCGGTGATCAATATATTCCCGTTGGTGTGGGAAGCTCCCTGCAGCGACTTTTTCGTTAAGGAAGGGTTAAACACCACGATATTATGGTTGATGTCCCGCGCCTGCGCCACATGGGCTAACCTTTTCCCGGTAACCACCTTGCCAAGTACCATGCCATACCGGTTCCCCACCTTATTGGACACATCCAGGCCGGATTGCGCCAGGTAAGCCGCATCGACCACCTGTTCAAAATACCGGTAATCCGTCGTACTGCCAGGCAAGGCCTGGGAAAACAACGTCAATTGATCCACGAGGGGCTGCTCCAACGCAAAACCGGTATGCTGAAACAGGCTTTGCAACGCTTCGATTTTTTCTTGCAGGACAGACTCGGAGCGATCCGCGACCACGAGCGTAAACGTCATGAATAACAGATGGCGATGCCCGGCCTTCACATCCTCCAGCAGATCTTCCAACCGTTCCGAGGCCATTTCGACCGTCGTATCTTCATCGGCCGTGGCCGTCGACTGAATCTCCCGGTCGAAATTGGAGAAACGCCGTTTCAATTTCCGTACTTGCCGGATATTCGCCGCCCGGTCCTGAAAATGGTAACGAATTTGACACTCGACGGGAAAATCGACGGCTTCCAAGAGCTGCTGGAGAAACCGGTGATTCTCCATCGTTACCGGCATCGCCGAAAACGGCAGGAACGAGAAGTATTCCGTGTAATCCTGATGGGCAACACGCAGTTTGCCATAATCCTGGGTCAGTACCCCTTCGGTCAGGCGATAGGTACTGTCCGGAATATCCACCAAATCCCTGGTTCGATGGAAATGGTAATAGAGAATGGTATCCAGTTCTTCCTCGGTCAATGGATGAAACTGTTTATGGTACGCTACTTTGTTGCGGAAGGCCTGCTCCATTTCTTCGTAATAAGCCACATCTTCTTCCACAGCTGGAGCAAAGGTCCCCAATTTCGCCAGATCCTCACGCACCCTCCGAATAAACTTATGAAAGAAATCGCCCACATCCGTCGTGACCACTTCCTCCTGCTTGTTTAAATACACCCCGAGAAACACTTCGTATTCATGAAGGCACACTTCCTGTTCTAAAATGTGCTTGGCCCGGTCAAAATACGTTTTCCCAATATCGGAAAACTCCCCTTGGACTATATGTTGATTCATCACTTGGGTGAACGTGTCCATATCAAAGCGCTTGGGAAGGATCATCACATGATAGGCATACGCCTCTTGGGAAAGGAACGCGATCGTTCGTTCCAGGTAACGATCAAAAGCGCTATCACTATTTAACGGGAGATGCTCCCCGCTTAACCGGTAAAACGCCCATACCTGCTTCGCTTTATTAAAGACGAGGTTCCGGTGACGATGGGCGATGGGAAACTCCAGTATCGGCTTCATGGGTCCTTCCTCCCTTCCTTGCGATGATAGGCTTCATAACGGATTGGCTGCTGCCACGTGCGCATGGGGACTTCCAGAAAGTGCTCGTACGCTTGGTTTCGGGTCCGGTAGAACCGGAGACGGTCCCGGCAAAAGGCGAAAAAGCCTTTATGGTCATAACGCAGGTTGAAAGTCACAAACGTTACGACCGCAGGGATCACGGTAAGCAAAATCAGCCAGTTGTGAAAGATAAACGGAAGCAGGCGCTCTTCTTCCTGCACACCAAAAACAAAGAACAAGACCACCATGAGTAGTGCCAAAACAATCGCAAACATCATTTTCCGTATTTCCAGGCCATTGGCGAATTCTACTTGGCCCATGCGGTAAATTTTAATCGGGTACTTGTACTCCGGAGTGAAGTTTTCTCCTTGGATTCGCACCTGCCTCCTCCTTCCCTGTCCTTATTGAAAGACCGAATTGCCGATCGCCCGTGCCAGCTCCTGAAACTGCGGACCAAAAAAGACGACGATCAGACAACAGATGCCGAGCGCAAGTCCGGACCAGAACTGCCCCCAGTCTTCCCGTGTATAGGAGACAAGGGCGCGAATCACCATGATCAAAAGCACCAAAAATCCAATCTGTGAGACCAAATTCGTCGTAATATCCTGCAAGTTGATGTTCATCCCGGATTCCTCCTTATTGAATGGATGTGATAAAAAATGTGCCATCATCTGGTTCGACGACCAATGCATACGTGTACACACTGGCTAACGACGTGTTTTCTTCCCGGTACGTGACATCCACGACCGTCGTGAGGACGCCGTCTTTCTTTCCCAATTGCCGAAGCACCAGGCTTTCGAATACCTGCCCGGTCAGCCCCTTCTCCACCGCTGCCATGAACGGCATCGTTTCGTCACTCACCCCGTAGGAAGTAAAGAATTTCTCGAGAAACGCCGTCAGCTGTTTGCGCTCCGTGGTGGACACGGCTTCTCCTTCCACGGCCGGATCGGGAAGCTTCACCTCCCCTTGCAAGTCACTTTTCGTTAACCGCGGCGGTTTGGTCACGGCATACCCGGAACCGTCCGTAGCAAGCGATACGACGATTTCTTCTTCCTTTTCAAGGGAGTTTTCTTTTGCTTCTTCCGTCGAGGCATCGGTAATCGTAGAGGTCACCAAAAAGTGAAGATCGGCAGTCGTAGCCGAGGTGGGAACCGTTTCGAGATAGCGCAGGGACTGAAGCTCCCGGCTGCCGGAGAAGGTCTCCACCGCTCCCAGGCGAGAAACATCAAACCCTTGGGCATAAAAGGTCTGGAGGTTTTCCAACCGTTTCTTCCGCCCTTGTTCATCGGCAGGGATGGTGATATACGTGGTCAGAAAATTTTCGGTGTAGATAACAGCCGCATGAGAGGCGAAGGCATCGGTTTCTTGGGTTTCCTGGAGTTGTTCTTGGAGGGAGGTTTGTTGCGCTTGTACGCTGTGGCGAATGGTTTGATATTTGCTGAAGAAAATCACATTGAACAGAAGCGATAAACTCATCACGGAAAAAAATAAGAGACTAGCGGTTTTTGAGGCGGTTCTTCTGGAGAAGCGAAGATGTCGGGTCGGTTCGGGCGATGAGGTGGTTCGCTGCTTCCGGAAAACCGAAAAAGCACGTTTCACGACGACTCCCTCCTTAATCCTGGCTTAGACATGAAGGTTACGACGACGAATGTAACGGATGACGAACATAGACGACGGCGGGTTCAGGGGCACTGGTGGCCGCCTTTCGCAAAAACACAAATTGGCCGGTACGCAGCGCGCGGATATCATCCGGGGGGACCTTGAACTTATGCACCGGGCGGGACGTACCTTCGGGAGCTTTCAGGTCCACCCGTTGAAGCCGGCCGGGTTGGGCTTCGGTTTTGACGGTCAAATCCTGATCTTTGTACGTGCCGAACAGGTTGGCCCAGGCTTCCACTTCCTCGGGATGATTCGTCTGACCGATCGCATACGTATTGGTGTTGCCAATGATCTGTTTGGCTAGCACCGGACTCACTTTTTCTAAGTCGGCAAGGGTTTGCGTGGCAATGATACAATGAAAACCGCCGGACCTCGACTTATTGACGGTATCGACGATTTTATCATTGGCATAGACGGAAAACTCATCATAAATCGCTAACAACGGGGCATCTTTCAGCTGGTTCCGATTTCGGTAGGAAACCAGGTAGTTAATGTCTAAAATCAAAAAACGGGCAATCACTTGGATAAACGTATCATAGATCAGCCCGTCAAAACTGACGAAAAGAGCCTGCTTTTCCTCGCTGACACGGATCAGGTCGACATCCTCCTCCGCCTCCCGAAACAACTCGCCCAATTCGCTATCCAAGAGCAAATAAATCTGAGTCCGGACAGAAGAAGCATTCGCAAACAAGTACAACTCGCCGTCTTCTTCCTGCGCATAACGGCGGAAAAACCGCTCGTAATGCTTTTCCGCTCGTTCGCTTCGAACGGTCCGTTTTTGTTTGGTCCTCGTTTCTTTCGAAGCTGCGACAGGCGCCGGATCCAAAAACGATCCAAACTCCGCTTCCGGGGAAGTCTCCGGTTGCGCCTCCCTCTCCACGACGATGGTATCCTGATTCAACACCTTCTTAATGGCCGCTGGATCAAGATACGTAGCAAACGTCCATAAATCCCGGGAAAAGCCGTAATCATCGATGAATTGAATGATCGCTTGCACCAACGACAGGGAAAGTTCCGAGTAATATTTACTCTCGGTCGCAATCAACTGCTCGAGCTTATCCTTGATCACCGTCGCATTGCCATATTTCAAGGGGTTATACGTCACCGTCCCCTGATCAGAAAACACGCGAAGCTTTTTCCCATAACGCGTACACAAGGTTTGCACATCGTTCATGCTTTCCGCAGAACCCTTCCCATCGATGTAAATAAACGGGTAATCGTGCCGCAACGCATACTCGATATAACTCAACAACAACACCGTTTTCCCGCCGCCCGTCGTCGCCGGCACGAACATATGCTGATTGATCTCGGAAAAGTCCATCGCATAAGGTTTCCCCGCCTCCGTAATCCCTAATAAAAGCGGGTCCGGAGAAGCTGCTTCCCGCCAGCGTGCCTGGGCTTTGGCATTCAATCGAAACCGACGCGCATGTACGGCAGCATAACGTTTCGATTGCTTTTCCTGCTCCCGTTTTTCTTCGAAGGAAAGCACCCGTTTGGAACGAACGTAATCGGTCAGCTTCCCCCAAACAAAGGCAACACCGATACCACCCGAAACATACATCCCCAAAGCATAGGCGGACCAGGGAGGCACGTTACCGAAAACAGCATCCAAGCCGTTCAAAGAAATCGGCAGTACCGTATAGAAAGCGAAATAACGCATCGGGGCGAGGAACAATAAGCCCACAAACATCCCTGCCCCCACCAAGGGCACCAACCTATACCAACGAGGCAAACGAATCATACGGGAAAACAGATAAAACGGAAGACTAAACACCACCAACGGGAAAAATAAAAAGGCACCAAGCAGGATCCCTATCCCGAAAGCTAATTCTTTACTGACTTCCTCGTTGGTTTTCGCCAAGCGCAAACAACCTCCTCAACAAATCCAGCTGCAACATCGATGCCTCCATCCCCGCCTGTTTCGCATAGGTACGAACGACATCCAACAGCTTGTCCGATTCACAAAGGTAACGGACCGACTGATACGTTCCGTTCAACACTTCATCCCGGTACCGGGTCATCTTCTCGAGGTAGCGTTTGGCAGACTTCCGGGTCAATTCCACTTCGTACGCCATCCGTTCGCCATGCTCCTCCACCACAAAATCAGGAATCCGCTCGGGCACGCGCTTTAATTTCGTCGGGTTCCGGCGATCCGTTGGTGAGAAGTAAAGATCCAGGTAATCGCTGCGGAGTTCCCGCTCTGTCTGAAAGGCGAACGATTGTCCCCGTTGTTCTGCTAACGCCTTTAACGCCAGAATCGCATCATTCATCAATAGTTGGTGCCGCATCGTTCCATAATTAATCTTTGTAAACGCCGTTAAGGTGCTGCCCAAATAATCCACCCCACTAGGACGAATCGAAAGAATTAACCGATAGCCAATCTTCTCTTCGTGTAAAAAACCAAGATCGGCCAGTTTCTTTTTGCTATTATAAATCGTCACATGGGAAACTTCGCCTTTTAACATCTCTACCAATTGCGTCGAGGTTAAGAGTCCAAAACGATCGATCGTTGCTAACACTCGCACTTGCTTTTCACTTAAAATCATGGAAAATATCCCCCTTCTGCCATGTCCTCCCTCCATTGTATCGAATGTTTGTTCCGGTACAAAGCCTTTCTTCTCCGCATTCACCAGAACTTTTCCCACGCTTTTACAGCTACGTCCTGCTGTTTCCTACTTCTTGGGGATTTCCAACCAAAGAAAGCCTTCTCTTTCCTCTCTTTTTCCTGACACTTCCTTTAAAACACCCTTAAAACAATTTCCAATTACCTGGATGTTATCATAATTTTCAAAATATTCCCACAGGCACGAGGTCCTACTCTGTTAGGTGGTTGGTCTTGTGTGATTCTGACCACCCACAGTGGATGTTGGCTGTGGGTGGTCAGAATCTTCGAAAGGCGGCAGCCTGGAGAAAACAAGACCTCCACCGCTGACTTCAAAAGATCCACGTGCCTGTGGCCCTTTAATGCCTCCCCAACATAAATTAAACCTAAGAACCAATCATTATTAAAGGTTAATTAAAAAGACAAATTCTTTCTCCAGCCCCGAAAAAAACACAACAGAAATAGACAACCCCCAAAGACAGACCGGAAATAAAAACACCCATTCCCCCACCCAAAAGATAAAAACCCTAAGCTCTTCCAGAATCGCTGTAAAATCCAAACGGTTACTTTTGATATGTATTGGCAGACTGGCTCATTAAACCCTAACTCGTATTTCGCTTCGGTGGAGAACTTCCTGCCCGGTATAGGTCATCCATTTCGGCAAGGGGGAGAAGATCGGTAACCGCTTTGGCTTGGGATAATGATTGTCCTTCCGGAAAGAGCGCCAAGAGATCTTCCCATTGCAATTGCTGATCTTGCTGCTGTTGTTTCCGCAAGTGTAACCAGTGTTGCAAGAGCAAAGAACGGCTTGTCCAGGTCGTTACCGCACCTCTCCCTTTTCCAACCGTCTGTTTCCTCAATTGGTTGGAGCGTTTGAGCACTTCCTTCAAACTGGATACCGCCATTTGCAAGGTTCCCGCGAGTTGACGCAGCGAACTTTCCACATAAGGGGCAGCAGCATTTGCACGCTGATGGAGATAAGCCAGAACATCCTGTTCCCACTCTTCATAATGGGAACGCTCACGGGCTTCCCGTTTCTTCTTGAATTTATACCAGCCAAGGGTTTTCGGAAATACGGCTTTGCCGTCGGTCCATAATTCTAACAACGCCTCGACATACGCACGTTTGACACCTTTGTATCGACCACTGTAGGCGCTTTTTACAATGCGCTCAAACTCAGGCAGGGATAACGGGTACTCCAATTGGCTGTTGAATTGGTCCAATTCATCATACATCACCTCAAATGGCACCTCATCCTGGAAATTGGCAAGTGCCAACGTGAAAATCGTATTGTTCCGACTGGTGGTATAGTGCCCTGCCGTAATATGGCGTGCTTGTAAAAGGGCTTGATACCAGGCCGTTTGGGTTTGTTGGCGAGCTGGTTGATCATTAGCATATACGACTTGGAACGAACGGCGGCGCGTCGTCGTTTCGTATTCCTTCGACCATTTGAGTAAAGCCGCGGTGGAAGCCGGATGCGGATCAAAAAAGACGACATTCTCTGTTCTGGGGATGCGATAAAAGCCGAACGGGGTACAGTGTGGATCTACAGCAACATAGGTTTTTAACGCATGAAGGACATTTTCCGCCAGACGTTCGGCGACCCGAAGGGCTTTAAAATCGCTGTTTCGATGGATATAGAATGGTGTCTCGAGTACAAAAAATCCCTGATATCCCCGCGGCGTTTCTAAAAGGAGATTCGGTTGGGGTAACCCCAGTTCTTGACACCCTAAAAACAAGGCATACAAATCGACCTCCTTCGTGTCGATGTCAAACGCGATCACATTGATCTGTTTGAGGTTGTCCCGGGTATGCCCTTTGAGCACGCGATGCTTAAAATCGTAATACGTTCCTCCCCGAAACGTGTTGGGGGTCCAGTGCGTCAACGTCCCTTCCTGTTCCTCCAAGGTTTCGTACGAGGTAACAATATGCCCCTTCCCTTCTATCAGTGCTTCTTTCGAAGGAGACACAAACACCACGCCTTTGTTATGTCGACCTTTCTTTGCTTCCTTCTCGTAGGCGACTTTCCGTGGCAAAGCAGCTTTCGATCCTTTAGGTTTATAGACACGTAAGCTATTGTGCGTCATGAATTGCATGATGGCCGTATTACTCATTTCCATTTTCATCTGGTCACCTCCCCTGGCAACACAGACAAACAAAAAACCGTTACAAGCGTTCGCCCGTAACGGTTCAACCATGCTGCTTTCATAGGGAAATGCCTAGAGTTATCCGGTAAAAATGCAGCGCAAAGATACCGAAAAATCTTGCATCTGAGTGAAACATATTATATGATAGATGTACATATAAATATGTCACTTGGTCATGATGTTGTCAGCATCATGACTCCTATTGAAAGCTAGCAAAAGGTTGGTAGCCAGGGTACTAGCTTGTCGGAAAAGAGCGTTGTTGTCAGCAACGCTCTTTTCATTTTATGTAATTGTTTGTCTGTTTTTCTAGTAATCTATCAGAATTTATCTACACTATATCGTTTATCCTCTCTCTCGTCTACCCCTCTTTTCCCTTCAAGACAAGGTTTGAATGCGCTTTACCAACACAAACGTTTACGTATACGTTTGTGTTTTTTGCCTTTCTGCGTTGTTATTATCCCTTTTTGGCTATGGTTTACGTTTCTGTAAACGTAAACGTAAACATGTGGATATTTTTTAAAAATTTTTTTTGTTTCTCTTCTTTTTTCTTTCGGTAAGTGCCTTTTTGTGGATAACTCCATATACTTGAACGCTGACAGGGAACCTTACGAAAGAAAACCAGGATGGTCCCATCCGAGCAGAGGCCAAGATGGTTGACTTGGAGAAACGGCCGTTTTTTGATTTCATTTCGGAGTTCCTACTAAGTATAATATTGGAGTAGAAAGCGTGTTTTCTAGTACTTTCCGAGTGGAGTAGGGGAGTTGAATCTTACACGATCGTGGAAGATGATGATGACGATGAGAGGAACGGGAACGACTACGAATGTATACGCTCAGATGACAATGAATTGCGAAACGCTGACCAGACGAGCATGCATGACGACGAGGTAGGACTAGCTCTCCTACTCTCACTACCCATCATAAACGGATGCTTGATAAAACAAAAGCTGCAAACGTATACGTAAACGTTTGTATACGATTCCTGGGAGAAGTTCCCTCCTGGAAAATTCCAAAATATGACGGAAATTCCGAAAAGGTCTCATGATTCTTCCAAGGAATTTGCTAACGATGAGACGAATAGAAACGATAACCAAGCTAATTGAAAAGACGAAGCAGGCCGACGAAAGGAAATCCATACGAAAGAAGGGGACGACCATCGACTACGAACGTACGTATACACTGGCGGATATTTCCAAACGGATGAAACGCCCGCGGACCACACTACAATCCTGGAAAGATCAATTCACCGAATTTTTACCGACGTTGGGGCGAGGAAGAAACATGCGTTACGAGGAGGAAGCGTTAGAGGTATTCGCGATGATTGAAAAGATGAAAGAAGCGGGAGAACCAATGGAACGTATTCGAGAAGTGCTGCAGAGCATGGTGCCTACCATTACCATTGATGATGCCGCCAATGAAATGATGCCCAAACCAATCGTCAACACGCTTCTGGAAAGCTACGAGTCTTTTTGGAAAGAAGTACGCCTGCAAAATGAGTTACTGCAGGAACAAAACGAAGCGTACCGGATACAGAACGAGGAACGAAAAAAAGAATACGAAGAATTAAAACAACAATTACACACCCTTCAACAATCCAGTCATACATCTCATCAGCAGGTCATCCAACGGGTAGGCGAACGAGATGAGCAGCTCATGGAGCGGATGCAAACCATCATGGAAGAAAGAAAAAAAGAGGGCTTCTGGGCACGCCTATTCAGTCCAAAACGAGAAACCGCGCGGGAACCGGAGCATTCCTAAAAAACAAAAACAAACGTTGACGTAAACATCAACGTTTGTTTTTTTCTTTATGCGTTAATTTTTCCTCCTTCCTACATATAATGAGTAGGGCGAGGGATGATGTGTTTGATAACTGCCTATCCTCCTGGAAACTCTTCACCACTTGTGAAGAGTTTTTTAAGTGGGACTACCTATAACTTGTGTCGTGTATGGGAACGTTCAAACTAAGGACGTTATGGAGATATTAGTCTTTCCCTATAAAAAAATGGAGTTCCAAATGTATAAAACTAATAAACTTGGACAATACTAGTAATAGCTTCTTTCTTTAATTTTTATACTAAAAGAATCAGAACCAACAGGCATCATAATCCCTACCAAAAATCTAGTAAACGTAAACGTTGATGTTTACGTTTATATATATGAGTTCTGTCTCTATAAACTTCACTTTCTAGGGGGGAATTCATTCACCAGGCTTTTTACGAAGATCCTCTTATATATCTCAGTAAATAACTTATCCTTCAGATCATCCAAAGGAAAAACGTAGACCTTGATGTAAACACCTTATGACTAATCCCAACAACACCACCATTCCCATGTATAAAACTAGGAAACTTTGAACATCCTCAATAAGGAATACTAGTGAAGGTGAATCATGCCCTAAAGAACATATTAATAAAATAACAATCTAGTACATTCTAAATTCATACTGCTTGTAATGTTGATGTTTACGTAAACGTTTGTCGTATACAGAGTGGAATCTCCTTTTAAAAAGAACCATTGGTGGAGGAAGAGGTGATGGAAAGATGCCTTTTACTTTGACAGTGACCAACAACTAAACGATGGAACGATGACAACTGCGAGACGACCACACAAATCCCCCTCCCTTTTACGATCCATGCCATAAAGAGAGGGCTAACAAACGAAAAGTAGCATTAATCACAAACGTAAACGTTGATGTTTACGTTTGTTTTTTGCTATGTGACCAACACCACCAAAATCTACTTTTGTATAAAAACTTTGGGAAGGTAATGTAACGGTGCTAAAAACGAGGCATTCCTATTAAAAGAAAACACTAGTACGATTTGCATCAGTGTCAAGATTTTCAAATCGTATAAAAATATTTTTTTGCTAGATATTCATTTCAAACGAATAATTTTCTATAATTGGCCTATCCTATTAAGTTATAATTTTTTTCAGAGGTAAATAAAGAAGGAAATGGTTTACGATTCTGTTCATCCGTATACGTAAATGACTTGTGTTTATTCTGGAGCAGTGCAGGGATGAAATGATACGACGACGTATAGATGACTGTTTACCATACAGGGAATACGAAACACTAGGATGAACGACAAGATAGGTAGAGGTGGAATTCATCCGTTTTATCGTCGCATGATAACGAAATGACGTACAAGGTTGACGTTTTTAAACAACGGTATTGTGCCAACATTTCCATAGCTATTCTAATCAACACAAACGTATACGTATACGTTTGTGTTTTTATTATAGCGATAGGAATATTTCCAACGTACAGAAGGTTAAAATTGAGATCTATTCTAGCTAAAAAATACCCCCTAATATGAATCTACCTAACTAACAAAACATATGTTAACATATAATAAAAAATAGTTAACATATAGGAGGAAAAACGATGACCAGCCAAAGTGAAAAATTGAGAGTGATCATTAATTGCGCTATTTTCGCAGCAATTACAGCTATTTTGGCCCAGATTGAAATTCCCTTGCCTGTGGTGCCGATCAGCGGCCAGACCCTGGCTGTCGGTTTAACAGCAACTATTTTAGGCAGCAGACAGGGGGCTATTTCTATGATCTGTTACGCTGTGCTAGGAGCTGTAGGCGTTCCTGTCTTCGCAGGATTCAAAGGTGGAGTCCAGGTATTAGCAGGCCCGACAGGCGGATATATTATTGGCTTCATTGCAGCTGCATTCATAACTGGTTATATTCTTGAACAGACCAAATTCAATCTTACCATGGCAATGGTGGCCAACATAGTTGGAATGATCGTAACTTTACTATTCGGTATGATTCAATTGAAATTCGTCCTTGAATTAGGTTGGGGAGAAGCGCTAGCTGTAGGTGTCTACCCATTCATCGTTGTAGGTTTGATCAAAGCATTTCTTGCTAGTTGGATTGGTATAACTGTAAGAAAACGTCTTGTTCAAGCGAGCTTGATCCATACGAGTAAGAAAGCAGCAGTTTAATTAATCGTAAGCATGTGATTCCATTCCTGGATTCACATGCTTTTTAAATTCGTCTAAGAAACAGGTGAAACACCTTACGCTGATATAAACGTATGTGTTTGGGAAGATGCATTCTAATGAACTTCACTAAAATAAGTGCATCATTGATACAAAATCAAAAGGATTCGCAATCACCTTCGTGTTAAAATATGATCAATAAGGAAACAATTTACATTTTCTATGGTTCAAGAAGCATTGGAGTAATAAAGAAAGGAGGGATCCTTATCTCATTAACCAGTATGCTGAAAAGTAAGACGCACACCCATAAGGAATTTCAAACGATATTAAGAGAAGCGCTTCCGAAAAAGAAATCCTTTCGAACAATTTCTGGTCATGCCCCTTTTTCTAGTGAGTATCAGATGATTGTTCCCTATACATTAACGAATCCTTATAAATCTTTCCTTGTTGGCATAGCTTTCGACTATCTAGCAAGAATCATGATTGCCAAGATGGTCAAAAAGAATAAGGAAGTATCTTACATAAATTTAACAGCCGAAAAAGGGTTAACAGTGATGAAACTTCTCATGCAAAAAAACAAATGGGCCTTCTTTAGATTGAAGAGAAAGTATATAAAAATTATAAAGAAGATGAAACAATGCATAAATGGAAAAAAGGATATCGAAAGTTTAATTCCGAATACTTGTTTCTTAGCTAAATTGGAACAAGTCTATCGAAGTGGAATGCCACCCATGGATATAAACAAAGCATTCTATACTGATCCAGAATCCGATGTCATTAATGATTTAAAACAAATGTGTCATACATTCCAACGTTATTTCCTTACGGATAAAGTTATTACGCCTTATAGTGAAGTAATATACAACCCGAATTTCGGTGTGGCATCCTCCTTTGTAGGTGGAGCTGATGGAGATATCTTTATTGATGGTACGCTATATGACTTTAAAAGCGGAAAATCCAAAGGCTATAAATGGCAAGAAGTTGCTCAGTTAGTTGGATACTTTCTACTAAATGAATTATCAGCGGAATTAGAAGAAGGGTTTTTACATGCCAATAAACCATTAACGATTAAGCGAATAGCTTTTTATCGAGCACGGTACGGGGAAATAGAATATTTCGATATCTCTTCCTTTCATGAACCTTCCATCGAACAAACAAAATTAGATTTAATGGCTTTTTTTAAAAAACAGTAGCCTGGAGATTAAATAAACATGAGGTATTATATGTTCCAATCGATATATAAACGTAAACGTTGATGTTTACGTTTGTGTTTTACTTAGGTCATCGGAAACTTAAGGTAAACAAAATAAAGCAAACGACCACGGGTCCTTTAAAATAGACAGATTGAAATAAAGTAAAATCTCCCGGACATAGGGACTCTTGCATAAGTTTCCTGTGCCCAGGAGGTTGTTCAAGCCACCATCATATGGATCAGCTTTTTTACTTTAGTGGATCAAAAGAAGATGGCCACTGATCATTTCCATGGATGAAGCAGGTTATGGAAGCCTGTACGTTTTTACCTTACCGGACAACCTGTTGCAAAGCTCCTCATAATCCCCTTCCCGGGGTTCATTCGTAAATGTAACCGCTGAAGCAGGAATGGTTTTATTTAAGTACACCTCTTCATCAAACAACTTTTCGGTACTGATGCTTCTGCTTCTCCAAGTACTGCCGTCAAGATTAATTCTCTGGTAAATATACATAGATATCTCCTCCTTACCTTATAATCGCTTCGAGGAAGAGACATGGTGTCATCGTTATTAAAAATATTCATCATCCATGTTGCTGTCCAAGCTTAAGGATTTTTCAAGGCATTCATGAGGCAATCTAGGTTAATAAACGTAAACATCTACGTTTACGTTTGTATTTAATAGACGATGCACTACTTTCATAACGTTTAGTCATTTGCTTTAACCTTTCATATAATGAATTTACTATGCTTGATGGAAATGCCTCTTCATATTTACCTCCCTTCGTGTTATACATTTGCTCTATCCTCTCACATGAGAGGATTTTTTATCTACCGAATGCCTTTCAGTTCAGCCACAAACGTAAACATTTGATTTACCAAATCTTTAAAGACGAGGTGCTTAACCAAAAACAGAATAAAGGTTATCAAGAAAGGAACAACCATTAAATGAAAGTAGACGACGTCACACACACACAATCGTTTACAAGTCCTTTGAAAAAAGAACGTTTTCTGGAGTTTATCACTTAACTACTATTGAAACGTCTAGCGGCTATGATTGGACGACGAACCATTCCTTCAATCTTATCAAGGTATTTATCACGCCACCTGTTATTCCTTCCCTTATTCGAAACGTAAACGTCAACGTTTACGTTTGTGTTTTCATTTTGTTTGCACTGAATGTAGCAGAGAGTAGGGTGATTTACTGGAAAGGTGCTCCTGAATTAGAGAGCGTCACTATACGGAGGCGGACCTGTATCGATCCCGCTGGTTGAGAATGAAGTGGTCGATCGGTTTGGCTGGATGAACGTCCCGGAATTCAGTGAAATGTTAGCAATGGCAAATGCCTTGCCTGGACCGATCGCAACAAAAATGGTAGGATCAGCAAGCGGGGGGGTTGGGGAGCTGTCACAGGTGTCTTCGCGACTGTTGCTCCAGCCTTGATTTTGATGATTTTATTGTTGAGTCTTTTGGCTAAATTTAAAAACTTCCCACGAGTCAAAACAATGACTAACTTGATTCGTCCTGCCATTGCTGTACTGCTTGGAATGATGGCTTTTCAATTGTTCAGCACTTCCTATGAGGCTAGCGGGTTGTTGCAGACAGGCTCTTTATTTGTGGTTAGTTTGATTTTCCTCGAAAAAATGAAGATCCATCCGGCACTTGTTTATGATGCACTCTTCTTAGGAAATATTTGATAAAACCCTCACCAATATCGCAGCTCAAGGCTGCCTTCCAACATGGTTGTTTCGGATGTCGATAAGAGCTGAATAAAACCAACCACAAACATAAGCGCCTTATTAGGAATCATAACTTGTGCTTTAATGGTTTTATATCTTTCAATTTATGGTATAATAAACACAGAAACGCTATATATTAAAAAAACGACCGTAGATGCGCAAACATCTACGGTCCGTAATAGAACGGTTCCCTGCAAGGGGGATCGGCTATTAGTGGGAATAATCCACCTGAGCCTCTAACTCAAGGGTGGATTATTTTTTTTGGTTAAACGACAGTATGCCTACGATTAGTGTTGCGAAAGCAATGGCAAACATCAATGCTTCGAATACTGTCATCAGCACCACCCCCTTTCTTTCGGGGATGTGTGCCGACCCACCCTTGAGTACCTATTCTATTACATAGCGCTATTATAACATGGATAAGCATGGTTGCAGAGGAACAAATTAACGTTTTCTTACGAAGAATCCTGTAATTTCTCCATTAGAATTGTCGATGAAAACCTCTTGTAAACGTAAACGTTTGTGTTATACTATCCGTAACTGAACAAATAAAGGAGGGATTTTGTGGGAGTCACGATTAGTTTTGGGATTCAAAAAGGAGGAGTAGGCAAGACTACCACCACGGCCATTTCCAGTTATTTATTAGCTGAGATGGGATATCGCGTGTTAGCCGTGGACTTTGATAGTCAAGGGAATTTAACCGGCATGCTCACCCAGCAAAACATTTATGACTTTACCGAACGCACTGTCTTACAAGCCGTGAAGGAAAAAAATCCAGTTCCGTACATACATAGCGTTAACGACAACCTGGATGTGTTACCAGCGGAGGATTTTCTTTCGATTCTTCCTCGTTATATTTATCGGGAATATAAAGGACATCCAGCAGCGTTATTACGGGAAACCTTAGATGTCGTCAAAGCGGACTATGATTTTATTTTGATTGACTTGCCGCCAAACCTAGGTGATCACACGGTCAACGGGCTCACAGCATCCGATTACGCCGTGGTGATGCTGCAATCAGAGCCTTTCTGTTACGATGCCCTGGATCGGTACCTCGAATTTTTAACCGGGGTTCAAAACAACACCAACCCGGATTTGATTTTAGGGGGTATCTTGACCACCATGCTGGATGCAAGAGCGACGATTGATTCCTCGATTTTGGACCAAGCGAAAGAGGATTTTGAAGACCTCGTGTTCGCATCAGTCATCCGTCGGAAAAGCCGGATCAAGGAATTTTCGATTGAAGGGATCCAGAATCGCATCAAAGCAGACCGCGTAGCTCTAGCGCCATACCAGAGTTTCCTTGAGGAGTTGATCGAACGTGTCAAAGAAAGACAAGTACAGTAGCCTGCTAAACAAGAAAAATTCCAATGCGGAGAAGCATGAAAAACATATCAACGAGGCCCATAATACCTTGTTTCAGGATGCCGAACCCAAACAAGAAAAAAGCAAGGCAACCCCGAAGAAGAAGAAAAAGTTTGATGACAAGTACAAGCGTGCAACCTTTTATGTGGAAAATGACTTGATCAAGCAGTTGGACAAGCAAGCTGGAAAAGAAAAAGGGGAAAAAACCCGCCTGGTAAATGAAGCGCTCCGCCAATACCTCTCTTAACCCATTCAGACACAAACGTTGACGTCAACGTTTGTGTCTTTTTAACATAAAGCAAACGATAGAATGCAGCAGCTGCTCGATATCCATACAAACCCTATATATATCACAGGAGGTATAATTGGGCATTTGGATGTTTAAATCATAAGGTTGCATCAATGAAAGGGCCCTACTCAGTCCGAAAAGAGAAAGCGTGCGGGAACCAAGCACTCCCTAAAAAACACAAACGTTGATGTTTACGTCAACGTTTGTGTTTTTTAGGTGTTCCTATTATTCATACCCCTATAAATAGTAGGTCGAGTTTTTCTAAGAGTGACTCCCCCACCTGTAGCGTATGTATACATGTGAATAAGGACGTTGTGGCCCCTGTCTCACCGAAAAAAAGAGTGTGGAATGTATAAATCTAATAACCTTTGATAATACTAATCATAAATCTCTGACTTAAAATTGCTAGCATAACGAACATGACAAATCCTCCCCAGGATTTCTACCAAGATTAACACAAACGTAAACGTTTATGTTTACGTTTGTGGTATACCCTTCAAGCTCTGTCTCTATAATGGTTGGCTTCATGGGGAGGGGAATACATCAGTAAGGTTTTTATATGGTTATATTATCCACATTAATAACTTTCCCATTGTTTAGAGAACTGAAAATAAAATGAAACGTTACATATTAATTTTTTTAGAATGGTTCATTGAATACAGACCAGTAAACAATGACTTTTTTATCAGCCTATTGACAAATTAAAGTTTAGATACTAAATTAAAATCATGGATAAAAATAAGAACCAATCAAAAAAACTAAATAACCGGGCTAGGGGCAGTCACAATCTTGGCCGTTTAATCATGCAACTTCAACAACTCGAACGCCATCCTCGTACTTTTGGAGAAGCTGGAGCATTAACACCTAGCGAAATTCATACCATTGATGCCATTGGCCTCGAACATGGTATTCTTATGAGTGAGCTGGCAGATCGTTTGGGGGTCACGAAAGGGGCCATTACACAGATTGTAACGCGAAAAAAAATGAAAGAACTCGTAAAGCGAACCCCACACCCTACTGATTCCAGGGCGGTTCTTGTTTCCTTAACCGAAAAGGGAAAAGACGCCTATAGGGCGCACGAAACGTTACATCAGCATTTTTACCAACAGCTTCGTTCCCAGTTGGACCCAAAGGAAATCGAAATTTTTGAGAGATGTATTGAAAAACTAAATACATTTTTAGAGAAATAATTTTTTGACAAATAGTTTAGAAACTAAACATAAATACAGGAGGGTATTATGGAAGTTCAAGCGACTGTTCTTTCTGAAAACAGCGTATTCGGTAATTTAGGTGCAATTGCGGAACATGGCTGGTCTGTTTTTCTAGAAACTGACTATGGCAATTACCTTTTTGATACCGGACAAGGGAAGGTACTGCTCAATAATGCTCGTGTCTTCCACAAAGATTTATCAAGGATGAAAGGAATTATATTGAGCCATCATCATATGGATCACACGGGAGGTTTACTTGATGCGGTTCAAGCATCGAAGAAAGTACCGATTGATGTCTACGCTCATCCCGCATTATTCAAAGAAGGATATCTGGTTCGAAATGGTCACAAATACATTGGCGTCCCTTATTCGCGGGTCGCCCTGGAAGGTAACGGAGCAAACTTTAAGTTCAACACCGAATTTACTGAAATTGCCCCCAATGTTTACTTGACGGGAGAAGTTCCCCGTGTCACGGACTTCGAATATGGGGACACCGATATAGTCCTCCGAACAAGCGAAGGTTATGTTCAAGACGCTGTCATTGATGATCAGTCCGTAATTATAAAAACCCAAAAAGGCTTGTTCGTTATTCTCGGATGCTCCCATGCGGGCATCATCAATATTCTTCATTACGCGGTTCAAATGACGGGGGAAAGTCGTATTCATACAGTTATCGGCGGAACCCATTTAGCCCCCGTGAGCAAGGAACAAAAAGAAAAAAGCAGGAACGCTTTAAAAGACTTGGGTATACAGCACTTAGGCGTCTCCCATTGTACCGGATTAAAGGTAGGCAATCAGTTGTCCAGGGACTTTGGGGAAAGGTTCTTTTATTGCAATGTCGGAACAGTTGTAAACGTCTGATCAGCTTGGGAAGGAAAATCCCAAGACAATTCCTTGATATGGATAAACGGAGCGCCTATGTATGGGGAGAACGTAGGCGCTCGAAAGGAAGGAAACCATTTGAAGGATCATATTCTGGTAATTGGTGGGTATGGCCATGTTGGAAGAGAAATAAGCCGCAAACTGGGAGACGCATATCCAGGAAAAGTTATCGCTGCGGGAAGAAACATTGCTAAAGCGGAGCAGTTTTGTCGAACCACAGAGGGGAAGGTACGCCCTTTTCAGTTGAACATAAACGATCCCGTTGAACCAAGTATCCTTGCAAACATTAAGCTTGTGATTATGTGCGTGGACCAGAAAAATACGAATTTCGTGCGCTTCTGCTTTAGTCAAGGTGTTCACTATATGGATTTAACAGCTAATTATGGGTTCTTGAGACAAGTAGAAAGGCTGCATGCTCAGGCAGAAGCTAATGAGGCTACTGCTGTATTAAGTGTCGGTTTGGCGCCTGGGTTGACAAATTTATTGGCTGAACTTGCGAAGCGACAATTGGATCATGTCGATACTATGGACATCGCTATATTATTGGGTATGGGCGATCATCATGGAAAAGCTGCGATTGAGTGGACGATGGATAACCTCATCTCGGATTTCTACATAATGGAGAAGAACAAGAAGGTGAAAGTATCCAGTTTTTCAAATAGGAAAAAGACCTATTTTGGAGAAGAACTTGGTCATAGGATGGCATATCGGTTTAATTTTTCAGACCAACACGTCCTTCCATACACGCTTGGAATACCAAGTGTTTCTACTCGTCTCTGCTTTGATTCTCGGTTTGTCACCTTGATATTATCGCTTGTTAAACGATGGGGGTTAGCCCGATTATGCAAGCCCGAGTTCATGAAAAAAAGTTTGGTTAAGCTCTATAGTGCCATCACTAATAAAAACGAAAAGGTGGCAATCAAAATCGAAGCGAAAGGGAAAAAGAGAGAGGATCTAAGGTTCGTCGAATACTACCTTCATGGGAAAGAAAATGAATCATGGATAACTGCAAGAGTGGCCACGTATCTAGCAAAAGTGATGGAGAGTTCCACTTTCCCTTCAGGTGTCCATCATACGGAGCAATTAATAAAATGGGAAGATGTATGGCAAGACATGGGGGATAGCTTATGGTTGGAAACACGTGTAGACGGTAAAGTTGTAAATCTGGGTCAACGACTTGCATGATGAGCCTGCCTTGAAAGATTTCCCATAAGCGGCTGAAGCTACTACTCCCTCTCATAGAAAGTATGGTTCGAAGGGGTGGGAAGGAGTAGTAAAGGAATAACACGTCTGCAGCAACAAACGCAAACGTAAACGTCAACGTTTACGTTTGTTTTTTATTTGGAGAGAGTGATCCTGAGACAAGAAACGGTGCGGACAATTTTAACGCCATCATTCCGTCGGTTCGAGTGGGGAAATTTAATCGATCGCTTTCCTAGAAGAGTATTTACACCACTTTCCAAGCTCTAGCACTAGCACCCTAGTGTTGATGTATATCATGCTAAAAGGATGACAAACATCACTACCTAAATGCCCATTTATAAAGTAAATTTTCATAGAAGGAGATGTAACCTTTTAGTAGCGGAAACGACAAATCAAAAAATAAAGAAGAGAGAAAAACTGTGTGAAATTATCCATCAGATCGTTTCAACGGAAAGGAGGAATGAAAGAATGACCATAACATTAAAAATCACGCTAAAGAATAAGGAAAAACTCACTTACAAAGTACGACCGGGGGGAGCTTCCAACCTGCTCTTGATCCACGGAAATATGGCTTCTTCCGAACAATGGGATGTATTCATGGATCAGTTGCCACCGGCCTATACCGTATATGCCGTCGACTTACGGGGATATGGCAAGTCCACCTACCGTACCCCCATCCAATCCCTCGGAGACTTCTCCGAAGACCTCAAGTTATGGATGGACGAATTAGGAATCAAGACAACACATGTGATGGGCTGGTCGAATGGCGGTGGAGTAGCCATGCAATTGGCGGCCGATTATCCGGAGCGTGTCGAAAAAGTTGTCCTGTTAGCATCAATGTCGACACGTGGGTACCCCGTTTATCATACCGATGGCAAGCGTTTACATACCAGAGAACAGATGGCATCAAGTCCCGGGCTGGAGACGCTGGAACAGGCGCAAAAGCATCACAATCGCCTCTTTTATAAAGCCGCCATGGATTACATGCTTTATGCCCACAAGCAACCGGAGGAAAACAGCTATGAAAACTATATCGATGCGGCGCTGGAACAACGCAATATCATGGATGTGGCCTTTGCGGCGAACCGGTTCAATATCAGTAACATTTCCAATGGCGTAGTGAATGGCTCGGGAGACGCAGGTCGGATTACCGCGCCGGTGCTCGTATTATGGGGAAAAAACGATCGTATCACCACAGAAGAGATGACCAACGAAATCTTGTTGGACCTCGAGGAAAATGGCGTCGAAGTCACCTACTCCCTTCTGAATGCAGGCCATGCGGCGCTGATCGATGATTTGAAAGTGGTAAAGGAAAAAGTAATGCATTTTTTAGGTCCTCCTTTGTAGGGGGAAAGATTGCAAGTTTACAACCTGCTGTTCCGGCCATGTGGTTAGTAAAAAAATTAAAGGAGGAAATGCTTTTGAAAAAAATCCGTGTTCTATTGGCTGCTCTTAGTTTTGCCATGGTTATTCCTTTTTCATCTGCCCATGCTGGTGATCCTATACTTAAGGGAGGCAACGGAGAGTGGGATAAAGTAGGAGAAAGAAGATTAAAAGAGATAACATGTGCCGGTGGTGCCACATGTTGGAAAACGGGCAATGTCCAATCGACTGGAGGTTCCTTTCGGATTATCACATTTATGAGCGACGTTTTCTTTGAGGTATGGGAGTATGATCCGGGATCAGGGAATGATGACTTGGTTGGTTATTTCGATAATGTCGGGGGCGATTTCCATAACCTGAATGGGTTTGTGGATGGGACCAACAACCGAGCAGAGTTTTATGTGGTAACAGTGGATAAGGAAGCTGCGGGGAAGAAGGTGTATTTTTATGACTAATCCCCTTGTTGGCATCTATTCGTATCAGTAAAGATACCAAATGTATGCCTGGGGAATGACGCTGTTCTAAATCTGCAAAACTTTTTGTGGAGAGGAGGTTGGTGATGGCCCGATTGCAGCTAACAAAATTCCAAAAAGAAGACTTTGAAGATTATTTTAAACTTGTTGCTGATATAAAAGTGATGGCCCAAATAACGGAAAGAGCGATTCCGCTGGAAGAAGCCCAAGTAAACTACGAAAAGTTATTAATGCGTAATTCGAAGCATGAGATATTAGGGTCCTATAAAATACATGACACAAATACCAACGAATTCGTGGGTCTGGGTCATTTGACGTGGAATGAGGATTGTAAAAAAGAAGCCGAGATAGGGTATATGTTAGTCCCTAAACACTGGGGAAAAAGGTATGGAACAGAAAT
>NZ_JAFBDO010000005.1 GCF_016908295.1 Thalassobacillus pellis | reverse complement strand
TCGACTTGCATGTATTAGGCACGCCGCCAGCGTTCGTCCTGAGCCAGGATCAAACTCTCCATAAAAGTAAAGTTTGACTTGCTCATTGTGCACTCTTTCGTGCGTTGTTTGATTCCCTCATATAATGAAGAAATCGAATTGACGTACTGGTTGGTTCGTTCAGTTTTCAAAGATCAAATGGTGGGCCTGAGTGGACTTGAACCACCGACCTCACGCTTATCAGGCGTGCGCTCTGACCAACTGAGCTACAGGCCCCGATGTCATTCAAAGTACTAAATGGAGCGGGTGATGGGAATCGAACCCACATCATCAGCTTGGAAGGCTGAGGTTTTACCACTAAACTACACCCGCATATTAAAATGTGAATCTATCAAAAATCGATGGTCGGGAAGACAGGATTCGAACCTGCGACCCCTTGGTCCCAAACCAAGTGCTCTACCAAGCTGAGCTACTTCCCGTAACATGGCGCGCCCGAGAGGAGTCGAACCCCTAACCTTCTGATCCGTAGTCAGACGCTCTATCCAATTGAGCTACGGGCGCTTAATAAAGCGACATATTCTAATGTAACACATCAAAATCATCATGTCAATAACTTTTTTAAGTGCGGCCGAGAGGACTTGAACCTCCACGGGGTGAACCCCCACTAGGCCCTCAACCTAGCGCGTCTGCCGATTCCGCCACGACCGCATTATTAGTTGAAAACAAAATAAAATGCCGTGATAACCACAGCAAAGGTTAATATGGTGCGGGTGGAGGGAGTCGAACCCCCACGCCGTAAGGCACTAGATCCTAAGTCTAGCGTGTCTGCCAGTTCCACCACACCCGCAATTCATGGTGAGCCATGAAGGATTCGAACCTTCGACCCTCTGATTAAAAGTCAGATGCTCTACCAACTGAGCTAATGGCTCGTATTTATAATAAGTAATACAATCAAAATGAGCAAGGTGCTCGTCACGTTAATAGCCTATTCGGTGATGCCCGCGCTCCTCGCAAAGCCTGCTATGAAGTGACCTCTAGATGTTTTGCGGCTTCTCTACCAACTGAGCTAATGGCTCGTATTTATAATAAGTAACAATAAAAATGGCTGGGCCAGCTGGATTCGAACCAGCGCATGACGGAATCAAAATCCGCTGCCTTACCGCTTGGCTATGGCCCAAAGCGAAATGGCGGTCCGGACGGGACTCGAACCCGCGACCTCCTGCGTGACAGGCAGGCATTCTAACCAACTGAACTACCGGACCTACATTATGTAGCATGTAAAAAACAATGACCCGTACGGGATTCGAACCCGTGTTACCGCCGTGAAAGGGCGGTGTCTTAACCACTTGACCAACGGGCCATTATAATAATGGCGGAGAAGGAGGGATTTGAACCCTCGCGCCGCTTACGCGACCTACACCCTTAGCAGGGGCGCCTCTTCAGCCACTTGAGTACTTCTCCATGGCTCCACCGGTAGGATTCGAACCTACGACCAATCGGTTAACAGCCGATTGCTCTACCACTGAGCTACGGTGGAATAAAATAAAAATGACGATTCATAAAAAATCACTATACAAAATTTTATTGGTTCGTCGTGTTGCCGTTAAGTAACTCAGTGCTGCATTTCATGTTGTGAATAGTCTCTGTCGATCAACAGCGACGATAAATATATTATAACATTCAGCTTAGCTTGTCAAACCTTTTTTTCGAGAAAATATATGGTTTTATGCGCTTTTTTTTAAGGCTTATTTAATTTAACACGCTCTTTACTTTTCGTCAATCGTTTCTCGAGACTTTTTTAAATTTCCTCTGCATTTCCCGCAGCGGTAGCGTTTTGTGTCGATTCTTCTGACTCTTCGGTAAACTTGCCCACACTTTACACACGTGTATATATGCTTTCTTTTAGCAGCTTGGGATGGAAGTTGGGAACAGTACCTTGGTGATCCTGTTCTTTTCAACAGCTCCCTGAATGCTCTATCGCGATGCTTGTATCCTTTCCCTTCTATATGCAAATGATAATGACATAGTTCGTGTTTGATTATTCCGATGAATTCATCTTCTCCCGCTTCTTGTAAATACTTAGGATTAATTTCAATGGTTCGCTTTGAAGGAATGTACCTTCCACCCGTAGTTCGCAGCCGATTGTTGAAACAGACTTCATCGATGAATGGCTTGCCGAAGTATTCCTGAGACAGCTTTTCTGTTAATTTTTTCAATTGCTGTTTGTCCATTTGGTCCATTTCTGTCACACCACCTATGTCAATTGCATATTCTATCCTAGCAGCTTTTTATTTTTACACCAAGGAGGTAATTATCATTATGCCTGGCTGGTTAAAAAAACAAATGGCCAATGCCTTTTATACAAAGGATAAATACCAAATCAAAATGCTGAACCAATGCTGGTTCTTTTATAAAAGGGAATATAAATGAGAGATACCAGAAGACATTATGAACTGGTATCTCCCTTTCTTTGATTATTTGGATTGCATCGACAAGGCAATCCGTTGTTTATCGACATCCACTCTTTCAACCCATACGGTTACAACGTCACCGACGGATACAATGTCCATCGGATGTTTGACGAATTTGTCGGAGAGTTTCGAAATATGGACAAGCCCATCCTGCTTGACACCGATATCCACGAATGCTCCGAAGTCGACGACATTCCTGACTGTGCCTTCTAGCTCCATTCCCTCTTCCAAGTCCTCCATGGCTAAAACGTTTTTCTTCAGTAATGGCTTTGGAAGGTCATCACGAAGGTCACGTCCAGGCTGGCTCAAAGCCTTAATAATATCCTCGAGGGTTGGTACGCCCAAGTCTAGTTCAGCAGATACCTCTTCCAAATTCAATTCTTTTAATTTTTCTTTCAGCTGGTCTGTTCCAAGATCATTTTCTGTACAGTCCACCATATTCAGGAGCTGGCGGGCAGCCTTATAGCTTTCCGGATGTATTGGCGTACGGTCGAAAGGCTCTCCTCCGTCCACCACTCGCAAAAACCCAATACTTTGCTCGTATGTTTTTGCACCAAGACGAGGAATATCTTTCAATTGTTTACGATTGGTGAACTTGCCAAGTTCTTCACGCTTTTTAACTACATTATTAGCAACAGTTTTGCTTAAGCCGGATACATATTGCAACAGCGACCCGGAAGCTGTATTGACATTTACGCCTACTTGGTTGACTGCCGTTTCTACAACGAACGTTAAGGAATCTTTCAGTTTTTTCTGGGAAACATCATGCTGGTATTGACCCACACCAATGGACTGGGGATCGATTTTGACCAGCTCTGCCAATGGATCCTGTACCCGCCGCGCAATGGATACAGCACTCCGTTCTTCAACCTTCAGGTCCGGAAATTCCTCACGGGCAAGCTTGGAGGCAGAATAGACGCTTGCCCCTGCTTCATTAACGATCATGTAGGCGATATCCAGGTTATGTTTTTGAATCAGGTCAGCAATGAATTGCTCTGTTTCCCTGGAGGCTGTTCCGTTACCGATGGCGATCAGTTCGATCGGGTATTTTTTCAAAAGCGCCAGTACAATTTTTTCCGAACCGGCAATATCACTTTTGGGCGGAGTTGGATACATAAGAGAAATATCCTGGACTTTCCCTGTTTCATCGATGACACTGAGTTTACAGCCTGTCCGGTAAGCCGGGTCCACGCCAAGGACGGTCTTCCCTTTCAATGGCGGCTGAAGTAACAGGCTGCGCAGATTCTGGGAAAATACATCAATCGCCTGTTCTTCTGCCTTTTCAGACAGGGAGTTCCGGATTTCCCGTTCAATGGATGGCTGGATTAGTCGTTTGTAGCTGTCTTCTATTGCACTTTCAAGGAAAGTCCTTAATTCTTGCCCTGTGCTGTTGCGGATGACTTTTCTCTGAAGATAGGTAAGGATTTTTTCTTCTGGCGAGTTGACGCCAACCTTCAAAACCCCTTCCTTTTCTCCGCGGTTTAATGCAAGCACTCTGTGGGAAGCGATGTTACGTACAGGCTCCTGATATTCATAATACATTTCATAAACGCCTTTTTCGTCCTTGTCGGCTTCTTTTGCTGTTGATTCAATCGTACCCGCCTGGATAGTCTTTGAACGGATGTTTTCCCTGAATTCAGGCTCATCAGACACCAATTCGGCTATAATGTCATTCACCCCTGCCAGCACGTCGTCAACTGTATGTAATTCCTTTTCTTCGGATATATAATCAGCAGCTTCCCGGGCCAAATCCAAAGGCTTCTGTGCCCACACTTTTACTGCAAGAGGTTCCAGCCCTTTTTCTTTGGCAACTGTTGCCCTGGTCCGCCTTTTTTGTTTATATGGACGGTATAAATCTTCTACTCTTTGCAGTTGTTCCGCCCTTTCAATATCCTGGTGCAACTCTGGAGTAAGTTTGCCCTGCTCATCAATCAGGCGGATGACCTCTTCTTTTCGCTGGGCAAGGTTCTGTGCGTACGTCCATTTCTCCTGGATCGTCTTGATTTGGACTTCATCCAGCCCACCGGTCATTTCCTTCCGGTAGCGGGCGATAAATGGTACCGTGTTGCCTTCATCGAGCATTCCGATGACTTGCTTGACCGACTTCTCTGAAATCTGGGTTTCCTTTGTAACCAGTTTTATCAATGCTTGCTCTTTATTATTTTCACTCAAAACGTGTGTCCTCCTCCAAACTGTACATGCTTTCTATTTTAACAAATGAATGCCTGATTTCCTATATGGAGAGAGACTCAAGGATCTCCAGAAGACTCTTGAAAGGAAAGGGTCTATCTGCTGTCAGCTTAAACTTAAAAAGGACCTTATCCCTTCTGACAAGATAAGATCCTTCTAATCGTATTTCATGGCTATTAAAGTTGTATCGTCATCCCTTGCCCCGCCATTTTCTATATCATACTGCTCAATAATGCGGCGGACGTCGAAATCATGAAACAGCTTCAGTGACAGCTGACGCTCGTTCACTCCATCAGAAAACATAATGAAAACCAGTCCTGGTTCAAGCTTTCCATGTACGACCCGAAGCTTTCTCGGATAACCAGAAAGATAACCGGCCAAAGGAATGTTCCGTTTCTTCTTCCCTTCGCTGGTTACCGTCATAATCCCTATATTGCCAATGGAAGAATAGGAGTATGTGTTGGAAGAAAAGTCAATTTTCAAAATACCTAACACTACCCCGCGTTTACTGAGCAACGCTTCGTTACATTTTTTAATCAGACTTTCGATATCAAGATCCGGGAATTCTTCAATGATATCCATCACTGCCTGGGAGGAGATCTTGGCAAGCTCTCCGCTTCCAAGTCCATCAGCTAATGCACATACGAATGATTTATCCGTTTCTTTGTAGTAATAACTGTCCCCGCAGTAGTAGTTCCCTTTTTTCGGCTTCTGATAAACAGAGATTTGCAGACGGTCATTGCTTTCACTCAATAGAAGGCCTCCGAAGATTCGGATTGCAGGGCTTCCCTGAGCTTTCTTAAAGCACGTCGCTGCAGTCGGGATACATGCATTTGTGATATACCGAGACGCTCACCCGTATCCTTTTGGCTAAGGTTCTCAAAATACGTACATTGAAGGATTTCCTGCTCCCGTTCGGATAGGATAGGCAATACCTTCTCCAGGAGCATCTGCTGGTCGATATGCTCGTATCCAGACTCCTGATTACCTATCAGGTCAAGAATGGTCACTGTGCTGCCGTCTGAATCTGCTTCGATTTTACGATCGACAGATAGCGCTTTGTAGCTTTTACCCATTTCCATCGTTTCCAGAACATCCTCTTCGGAGACTTCCAGGTATTCTGCTATCTCCAATACGGAAGGCGACCGTTGTAAATCAGTAGTTAATTCCTCGGCCGCTTTTTTTATCTTAGGACCAAGTTCTTTGATACGTCTTGGGACATGGACGCTCCAAGTTTTATCGCGGATGAAACGCTTGATTTCTCCAATAATGGTGGGTATTGCAAATGATTCAAAAGATTTACCGAAGGAAGGGTCATATCTGCGGATTGCCGCCAATAACCCGAGCATTCCCACCTGGGCAAGATCTTCATGGATAGAACTGTTCTTGGAATATTTCCTTGCTATCGATTCTACCAGGTCCTTATAGGTCAATACTATCTTTTCCTGGATTTCCTCATCTCTCGGGTTTTCCTGGAGATAGGCAATCCATTCGTATACTTCATCTTCGCCTTTATTGTGTTGTTGAGACCTGGTCGCCATCTTGACCCACCTCATTTTCGTGAAGGTATTTCGTCATCAGAACAATGACGCCGTATTTACTATTGATTTCCACCTTATCCATCAAGGCATCAATCAAGAATAAACCGAAACCTCCTTCACGCAAGTCTTCGATAGCATCATTTTGTTGATAAGGACCGATATCTTTTTTAATTTTGGAAAGGTCAAAACTACCACCATGATCAGCAACCATCACTTCCAGGCGGTCTTCGTATACACCAAACCCAATGGTTATTTCGCCTTCGTCTGATTCCAGGTAAGCGTGCTTGACAGCATTGGTGATCGCTTCAGAGATCGCCACTTTCAAATCTTCAATGTCTTCATATGAGAAGCCCATACGGTTCGCGATGCCTGATGTGCTCAACCGGACGACACCTACATACTCCGCTTTCGCCGGCACTTTCACTTCAATAAAATCAAAAGGTTCCATCTTAAATTCCACCTTGTACTGTAGAGTCAATATTCATGATTTCGGTCAACCCAGTGATTTTGAACAAGCGGTGCACACGCTCCTGCATATGTACCAGCTTCAATTCTGAACCGTGTTCCTTCGTGGATTTCAATGCACTGATGAAGACACCGAGACCAGTACTGTCCATATAGTTGACGTTCTGAAGGTCAACTTCGATCGTCTGACCTTCTTCTTTGGTCAGCGGAAGCAGATTCTCCTTCAGTTTAGGGGCAGTAAACGCGTCGATCTCCCCTGATAAAGCCACGATCGATTTATGCTCTTTATTGGTAACATCAATTGTTAAGTTCATTTGTTCAACCTCCTAAGTAATTCCTCATAAAGGGTTATCAAGGGAGGTTTACCCATTAGGCAAACAAGTTAAACCTCTCTTCTTATGACAATTAATGTAAAATCGTCTCTCAATTGAAAGTCCTGAAGTTTTTCGAAATGCTTATAAACTTGTTCGACCATTTGCTGGGCAGGCAGATGCATATGTTTTTCAAGGATTTCCAAAACTTCCTCCGGCTCAATGAACCTGTCCCCCTGACGGCACTCCGTTACTCCGTCGGTAAGCATGATAATCATGTCGCCTGGTTCCACGGTTTGTACATATTGCCGGTATTCCGCGTCTGGCGTAACTCCCAGTACTAAACCTGGGGCATCAAGTTCTGAAAACTTCTCATCCTTATGGTGATAATAAAATCCAGGCTCGTGGCCAGCTGATGAATAATAAAACTTATGGTCATCTGAATTATAAAGGCCATAGAACATCGTGATGAACATACTCGAATCCACGTTACGTTCCACCACTCGGTTCAGACTCTCTAAGATGACACTAGGTTCCATACGCTTATGAGGAAAACTATCCATCGAATATTTGATCATGGACATACATAGCGCAGCTGGAACTCCTTTTCCGATTACATCAGCGACTGCAATTCCTAGAGAACCTTCCTGGTCTTGGACAAAATGATGGTAATCCCCATTCATTTGTTTGGCAGGGACACTGATTGCCCCGATATCGATTCCGTCAAAGTCAGGTTTGACTGTAGAGAGCAGCGTTTTCTGCATATTGGCAGCAACCGATAGCTCTGATTTCAATTCGAGCTGTTTTTCCCTTAAAGCTTGATGCTCTTGGTAGGCCAGTCCATAAGAAATCATCGTTTCCAATAAGAAGTTCATGGAAGCTTGAATATCCGAAGGCATTTCAGGGTAAATTTCCTGTAAAGCCTGAACATGGATATTGATAATTTCTTCTGGGGATATATTATGCTGCATCGAATGTTTACTGAATTGCTCTGCTTGATACAAGGCTTGTTCATCTTTTGTGCGGATATATTCTTTAAGCAGTTCCTTATAATTTTCAAGGTCAAGCTTCAGGGTACTCATAGCTAATTACCTCCTTTAGCGGAGCCATTTGACAACTTTAATTTCCGTTCCTTGTCCTTGTTCCGATACTATATCAAACTCATCCATCAGCCGTTTGACGCCGGGCAGTCCTGCTCCAAGCCCCCCAGAGGTGGAAAAACCATCCTCCATCACCTGGCTGAGCTCTTCAATTCCTGGTCCGTCATCAATTGCGATGATGCTTAATCCTCGTTTATTCATGTCTTCAATTGCTTCAAAACATACTTTACCGTCTCCGGCATATAAATATATATTTCTTGCTAATTCAGAAATGGCTGTAGCGATCCTAGCCTGGTCCACGGTGCCAAAGCCAATTTTCTTGGCGATGTCACGTCCGAGCTGGCGGGCGCCAACGATATCCCATTCTTTTTTAATATTGACACAGGATTGGAAGTCCATTCGCCTATTCCTCCAATTCCTGTCGAAGTTTGATCAACCCTTGTTCTAAGTCTAATGCAGTCGGCACGTCCTGAAGATGGATGCCAAGGTCAATCAAAGTCATGGCCACGGCAGGCTGGATACCTGTCAGCACTACTTTAGCCCCCATCAAGTCAGACATCGTCACCACGTCTCCAAGAACCTTTGCGATGAATGAGTCAATGATATCGACAGAAGTCAGGTCGATTACTACACCGGTTGCACCGCTTTCGTGGATTTTACTGAGTAGATCTTCCTGGAATTGGATGGCTGTCTGATCATCCAAATCTATTTGGATGGAAATTAATAAGTAATTATGAAGCTTCAATATAGGAATTCTCACAGCCTTCACTCCCTATCTAGTGTGTCGATTAGTTTTTCAATGTTATTATCGTTAGAGTCCGTTTCTACTACAGTGCGATTCGTCAATTCAAGTGCTGACTGGAACCCTTTGCGCAGCGAGCTCTTCGTCGGAAACTTTGTCAAGTCGATACCCAGGTTGACAATCGTCTGAGCAATTTCCGGACGGATCCCTACGAGAATGCATGTCGAACCGATCAAGCGCACAGCTTCCGCTGCCTGGATGATATGATGCGCAACCATTGTATCTACAACCGGCACACCAGTGATATCAATAAGCACCACTTCAGCATTATGCTTAATAACACCGTCAAGCAGATTCTCCATAATCAGCTTTGCCCTTTCCGTATCAATCGTTCCTATCAGCGGCATGACCGTTATGTTTTCCATGACAGGAATGAGCGGTGCAGAAAGCTCCTGCAGTGCCACTCTTTGCAAAGACACAATGTGCTCCCAACTTCCGGAATATTCATTTACAAGCCTGTTAATGACAGGATCTACCCAGTCATCGACTTTCTTCATGACTTTAGAAAGATACTCTGAATCCACTTTTTCTGACTGGGTGAGGATGAAGTCTATGGTCACCCTGCGGAAAACCTGCATCCCATCAGTAAGGTAACTTAACGGCCAGCCGAGGTTGATGAGCCGTTCAGAAAAGTCATCCAACTCTGATGTCAACCCTTGTTTCTCAATGCTTGTGAAAATGACATTCACGAATTCCCGGTTTGTGCTATCGAAAAGTTCATTTGAGATAGTGGAAGTATAATCCTGATTTTTCTTGCTCTGCACTTCTTCGAGCCACATTCTTACAATATCATTGCTGTTTTCGAGAACAATGTCTTTCAATTTCGTATCCATCTTCCAAACCTCCGCCTATTCCCCAATTTATCTTTTAATAAATATTTTCACATGAAACATGTCAGCAAGCAACTGAAACCTCTTTTTCACAAATGATATGTAATAATTTTCCACCCTCTAAATTAGGGGGTAACAGCAAATCATAAATAAATTCTATATTATAAATACATGGATTGATTTATTTTAACATAAATGACAGGCATTTTTAATTATCACGTAAAATTACCACTAAAAGGAACTTAAGCCGCTTCTCGCCGCGACACCTTTTGTCACAGAAAGAATCGGCTTTGTCCGAATAAGTGCAAGCGCCTCGTTCCCCTCCGAATTTTCAGGACAATAAAAAAACCGCTCATGATGAGCAGCTTCTTTAAAACGCTATCAACCCAAGACTGATTTGCAATGCTTCATCCACACGCTTCATCATCGTCTCGTCCAATTGAGTGATTTTATCGGTCAATCTTTGTTTGTCGATCGTTCTGATTTGTTCCAGCAAAATGACTGAATCTCTTTCAAAACCGTACTTTGCAGCATTAATTTCTACGTGAGTCGGGAGTTTAGCTTTTTGTATTTGCGCTGTGATGGCAGCCACGATGACCGTCGGGCTAAAACGATTACCGATATCGTTCTGGAGAATAAGTACAGGGCGGACGCCGCCTTGTTCAGACCCCACCACCGGGGATAGATCAGCGAAATATACGTCGCCTCGTTTGACTATCAAAGCGTCACACCCCGCTCACAAGGCGCTCTAGGGTGGTCTCCGCCTCCTCTTCAGCCTGGAAAGCTTCTGAAGCAATATTTAAATTGATTTTAGCCATTTCCATGTAACCGTTCCTCATGGACTCTCTTATATGACGTTTCTTCTTTTCACGCAAATACATTTTAGTCGCTTGATACATGAAATCGCTCCAATCTCCATTTTCATGTTGAACAACCCCGTCGACTTCATTCAAAATGTACCTTGGGAGTTTGATTGTGATTTCTTGCAAATTGTCAGACAAGACCATGCACCTCCACCATCCGCTTTAAACTGGCCAGACAATTATTCCATCTTCATATTACCATTCTCCAAAGTCCATTGCAAAGGCATCAGAGAACTTTTTCCTGATATTGTGTTTTTTTTAGTA
This sequence comes from Thalassobacillus pellis, assembly GCF_016908295.1. GTDB lineage: Bacteria > Bacillota > Bacilli > Bacillales > Halobacillaceae > Thalassobacillus > Thalassobacillus pellis. Next base: position 246,191 of record NZ_JAFBDO010000005.1, on the reverse strand, counting down.
TAGGAGAGGGAATAGTGTAATATTGTTTGCCCTCATTTTCCTCAGACAACAGGATTATCCACTTTAACCAGCCGGCCCTTTTCAAAATAAATTCTTGGTACACGGTAACTGATGATGCACGGAATCTCATAATTAATTGTATTCAAATACCCCGCTATTTCATCCATGGAAATTTCTTCTTCTTTTTGTTTTCCGATCAGCGTTACTTTTGTGCCAGGCTCATACTCCTTGTCTAATCTTACCATGAACTGATCCATGCAGATTCTTCCAACGATCGGCATGCGTTTTCCGTCAATTAAAACATCCGCTCCTTGAAGCTGCCTTATCCACCCATCTGCATAACCTAGAGGCACAGTGCCAATCCACTCGTCTTCTTCCGTACAATAGGTGGCACCATAACTGATACAGTCCCCTTTATTCACCTTTTTGACATGGACAAGCCTGCTGTGGAGGCTGAATGCCGGTCTTAATTCAATAGGGCGCTCCTCCTTCACTACTGGCGAAGGGTAAAGTCCGTATAGGCTAATACCGAAACGAAGCATATCTTCCGGCTGCTCCGGTACTCGCAGGCTTGTCGCACTGTTGCTGGAATGATAGATGAGCTTTCCATTCCAATTTTGGTTCATTATTTTTCGCATTGCTTCAAAACGCTTTTGCTGCCTTATGAAATAATCGGAATCGGCCTCATCTGCTGTCGCAAAATGGGTAAAAACTCCTTCGAGCAAGAAGCGCGAATCATTTAGCGCTTCCAATATTTCAAGTAATTCCTCTTCCGTTCTAATTCCGACCCGGCCCATTCCTGTGTCCCACTTCAAATGAAGTTTAAGAGGATGGTCAAAGGTCAGCTGCTTTACTTTCTCCAGCCATTCCTTCTGGAAAAATGTCACGGTGATGCCATGCGCTGCCGCAACTGGCGCATCTTCACTCCGGATCCACCCCATTACAAGTACAGGAGCGGTGATGCCACTTTCCCTCAGCTTTATAGCCTCATCAAGCAGAGAAACCGCGAGGGCATCTGCCCCTGCCTCCAATGCCTTCCTGGCCACCTGTATATCCCCATGGCCGTATGCGTTCGCTTTTACTACAGCATATATCTTCTTTTGTTTTGGTATATGACGTTTCAGTTCTTTGATGTTATGTGAAATCGCGTCCAGCTGGATCTCCACCCAGGAATCACGATAAAAGGTCTCTATTGCCAACTTCTTTACTCCTCTCGAGAACTCCTTTCATCCATTATTCATTGATGCCACCATTGTGTCAATCTTAATGGAAGCATGGTTTATAGCCTGATTTTAATTCCATAATACTCAGCTTATGGCCGTAAGACACCCCACCATTTCCCTTGCCGCTGAAGGGCTCGTTGGTAAATTCATGCCATCTTAACGTACAAAATAAAAGCAGACCCGCTGAGCCTGCTATCCAGTGAATTATTTGACCGACTGATCATAGACCGATCCTGCCACTTCGATCATTTCTTCTCTTGTTAGATCATTACTTGCCAGGCGGAATTTCATACCTTTATAATTCCATTCCAATGTATTGTCATTTATTGCCCCGATAGTAAATCCTAAATTGACCGGCTCGCCTTGGACTGGTACCACATCCGCCGTGCTGGCTGCCTTCACTTCCGCTTGTTCTTCAATTATAGTAAAACTCTTATCTCCTTTATAGGTCATGATCACCCGTTTGCCAGCTTCCATATCGACTTCTTGCTTTTCGGCAAGTTCTGCCCCAAGCTGGACGGCAGGATAACGGACAGTGAACGTCTGCTCGCCTTCCATATTCATGACAGGTACTTCCGTTTGGACAGCAGCCATGTTTTTCTGGACATCAAAGTCTTCTTCTTTAAAGGAAGGATCCTTTGTGAATCCACCGAATTGCACTTCTACCAGTGCTTGCATATCCTGGTCGAACACCTTCACAAGAACCGGCTGATACGTTTTCTTGTCAAAATAGATTTCCTGGAATGGCAGGGACTTATTATTTTGATAGTTCGTTTTTGTTTTGAAAACATAGTAATCTTCCATCGTACTGAATTCAGCTTCGGAGTCCTTCAAAATATCCTGGACAAGCGACTCATACAGGTAAGGCTGGCTGCTGTTCTGCGGCCATTCACTTTGGAATTTAAAGCTTTTGTTCAATGCCGGAGTCAGCACGAAGACGCCTTCTTTGTTTTTCAGGATAATCTGGCTGCCTTCTTCGTCTTGATCATGCTGCAGCTTGACCCGGTAGAAATCCTTTTTCTTGTGCCATACTTCAATATGGTACTTCTGCTGTTCTTTCCCCGTATTCATGGTCATGCTCGCATCTGTTTTATAGCCGCTCATTTTTTCAGCCTGCTCTTCCAATTTCTTGACGACATCTTCCTTGGATTGCTCTCCACAAGCAGTGAGCAGGATGAAAATCAGTGAGGCGAATATGATCAAGGCACTACGCTTCTTCATGAATTCAACTCCTTTGTCTCATTTCGAGGACAAAGGGAACGCACTCACCAATTTACTCAGAAAATGTACGGAATGTCAGGGAAACGCCTTCAATCAGGTCCGTTGCCAGCAAAGAGTGTTCTGAGTATTCCTCTCCTGTAAGCAGCTCAGCTGTCTTACCATGAAGAAAACACCCATTGCATAGTGCTTCGCTCACCGACTGGGACTGCATGATCATGGCAAGCAGAATACCGGACAGCACGTCGCCGCTCCCGCCTTTGGCAAGCCCGGCGTTACCGGAGGTATCAACCCACTGGGTTCCATCTGGGGTAGTTATGATTGTTGCCGGCCCTTTCAGCACAACATATACCCCATGATTCGCTGCCAGCCGATGCGACAATTCAAATGGCCTCGCCAGTACATCCGGTATGGATATCCCGAGAAGAGATGCCATTTCACCCGGATGTGGGGTAAGCACGGTTGGAGATGTCCGATTTTCAAGGAGCCCAAACATCTTTTGAAGATGAAAAAGCCCGTCGGCGTCAACCAGCACTGGTACATCCGCTTCTTCAAGGAGTTGCTGAAGCACCGTGCGGGAAGCTTCACGCCTCCCCATTCCCATGCCGACAGCGATAGCATCATAACCAGCAAGATCTCCCATGATCTTCCCCGCAAGCATCCCTTCAAGTTCCTGAATATCAGCTGAGGTAGCTTCTGGTACATGTGTGGAAACGGACGGCCAGGCACTTTTCGGTGTTGCAACTGTCATCAGACCAGCCCCGGTACGAAGAGCAGCCCTGGCAGATAATGCTGCCGATCCTGGCATCAGAAATGAGCCCCCTGCTATCAATCCTTTTCCATGAGATCCTTTATGAGAATAGGCTCCCCTTTTCGGAATGGTTTCCCGGAATTGGTCTTCTCCCCATAAATGACGCATGGGCTTTTTCACCCTTTTGACAGGCAGACCTATTTCCACAACTTCCCACTCTCCATAATAAGGAGCGGTATGCTGCAGAAATACACTCATTTTAGGAGCAGCAATGACAGAAGTATAGTCCGCCTTTACTCCGTCAAATTCAGTCACACCTTCATCTGCCGGTACGCCTGTAGGGATATCAACAGCGATTGTCAGAGCCTGACACTGATTCACATATTCCACAATCTGAGCAAAAGGGGATCTAAGCCGGCCTCCCACCCCGATTCCTAACATGGCGTCAATGATCACATCCGACTTTTCCAATCGCCGAAACAGGCTGCCTATCTCATTCAGGTGATGAAGCTCATACCCAGAGCCGATTAACATCTGCTTATGCTGAAGTGATGCTCCCGTGATCTTTTCATCCGGGACCAGCTGCCATGCCGCTGCCGAATAACCCTTGTTCAATAGCGTCCTCGCAATGGCAAAGCCATCGCCCCCATTATTACCAGGTCCGATCAAGATGGTGATCTTCTGGCTGCGGTCCAACTTCTTTTCGATATTTTCCACAACGGCCCGTCCGGCATTTTCCATAAGTAATTCTCCAGATACCCCAGCTTCTTCCATGGTAACGAGGTCCCATCCGTACATTTCTTTTGCGGTGACAATATCCAAATTCGTTCCCTCCTACCCGCATTAAACTATATGAGACAACCTGATAAATTATGCAGAGTTGTCCTGCTCTTCCAGAATGACTTGGGCAATTGCATGGCTGCTGCTATGGGAAATGGAAACCCACACGTCAAAGTGTTCAAACCCACGTCCCTTGATCACCGGCGCTCCTGATTCATGACGAAGCACCTCAATATCCTGAAAGCTCAACCGGCCGATTCCAGTACCAGCCGCCTTAGCAAAAGCTTCTTTTGCAGCATATCTTCCAGCTGCGAATTCTATTTTATGCGAATCCGTTTTATACTTATTATATAGTTCCCTTTCATTAGGAGTTAAGATTCTTTGAAGAAATCGCTCATTGCGATTTATAATTTTATTGATCCGGCCCAGTTCGACCAGGTCGATTCCGATTCCTCTGATCATCACAATCTTCCTCATATCATTTATTACCTACAGTATAACCGATTTGCAGGTGAGAGAAAAAACTTGAATAACAGAAGCATAAATAGACTAGATTGTTAACAATCTAGAAAAAGGAGACAGACCATGTTCATACGTACAGAAAGTTTTAAAGAATTTATCCGTTCTTACCCTATTGTCTCGACACTGGTAGGAATCCATCTGGTCCTTTGGCTGCTGATAGATTTATTCCAGTTCGGTTTCGCATTGGAACTCAGAAATGCTGGTGTCGGCCTCAATATCGCCGTTACACAGGGAGAATACTGGCGATTGATCACACCGATCTTTCTGCATGCAGGACTCGGCCACGCCGTTTTCAACTCCTTTTCTATCGTTCTGTTCGGCCCGGCACTTGAGCAAATGCTGGGCAGATTCAAATTCATTATTCTTTATTTGTTTGCAGGGTTCATAGGCAATTTAGGAACCTATTTGTTCAACCCCGATTCCTTCATTCCACACCTCGGGGCATCAGGAGCAATCTTTGGTATTTTCGGAGTTTATGTATTTATGGTCATGTACCGTAAACACCTCATCGACCAGGCCAACTCCCAAATTGTAATGGTGATTTTCATTATTGGACTTGTCATGACCTTTCTCCGGCCGAACATTAATATCCTCGGTCATTTATGTGGCTTTGCCGGAGGCTTCCTGATTGCTCCTTTTGTTTTGAAAAATGCGGAAAGATTCTCTGTTTGGAGAAATACGCGTTCAAATCGCAGTGATATCGGGTTTGACCCAAACCGGTGGAGTAAAAGACGCTTCCCTTTGAAGAAAGTCCTTACGTATGTATTATGGGGCGGCATTATTGCCCTTGTCGCAATAGGTTTACTTGGGAATTTCTTTTAATTGGTACTGGATGGCAAGTCAAATAAACAATCGAACGTTTTATTTATACTAAAAAAGGGACGCCTTAAAAGTCTGCATTTAGACTTGTCGGGGCGTCCCTTTATTTTTACCAGCAAAATATTCAGGTATAGTTGATTCGTTATAAATCCGGGTCAATACGGCGGAAGGCAAGTGGCATTTACCAACCGAAGACATAAGAGAAACCACTCTTCCTTCGATTAAATGGCCACAATCATCCCTTGTTATAATCCCCTGAAAGTAAAAAAACTTGAAGAGAAAAGGCTGCTTTCTCTTCAAGCTGTCCCTGACATTTTACTGTCCGGTACTTTAAGACTTATTTCTGGTTTTGATTACGTCCGCCACGCTTCTGGTTGAACTTGCGGTTACGGGAGTTCTTGTTGCGGTTGAAATCCCGCTTTTTATCGTTTCGCTTAAAACGGCGTTTTTTATCCTTGTCATTGTGTGCTTTCTTGACACTGATCGGCTGGACGCCTGATAAACGTACAGGCGCTTCACGACGCTCTTTGGTCATCATTTTCAATGCAGCAGCGACTAATTCCATGGAATCATGATTCTGCAGCAGTTCGTTTGCAGCTTGATGATAAGATTTCAAATTACTTGTTTCCACCGTTTGCAACAACTTATCCACAGCTACTTGCTGCTGACCGCGCTGCGCTTCATCCGTAGATGGTACTGCCAGACGCTGAAGCTTTTTCTTCGTCAATTTTTCAATCAGGTGCAGCTGTGCTTTTTCACGAGGAGTGACGAATGAAACCGCCTTCCCTGTACGGCCAGCACGTCCTGTACGACCAATCCGGTGCACATAGCTTTCCGGGTCCTGTGGAATATCGAAATTATAAACATGGGAAACCTCGGAAATATCCAGGCCACGGGCAGCAACGTCAGTCGCTACCAGGATTTCCACTCTTCCTTGCTTGAATTTATTCAAGACAGACATCCGTTTTCCTTGTGTCAGGTCACCGTGGATGCCTTCTGCACGGAAGCCTCGAGTTTGAAGGCCGTCCGTCAATTCATCGACACGACGCTTGGTACGTCCGAATACGATGGCCAGCGCAGGAGCTTGAATGTCCAGCAGACGGGTCAATGTATCGAATTTCTGTTTTTCATGAACCTCAACGAAGAACTGTTCGATATTTTCAACAGTCATTTCCTTTGCTTTTACCTTGACCTCTTCAGGCTTTTTCATCAAGGTAGACGCAATATCACGAATCGCTTTAGGCATCGTTGCGGAGAACAACAAAGTCTGGCGCTGCTCAGGGATAGCCTTCAAGATATCCTTGATATCATCGATGAAGCCCATGTTCAACATTTCGTCAGCTTCGTCCAATACCGCTGTATGGACATTCGCAAGCTTGATTGTACGACGGCGGATATGGTCAAGCAGCCGGCCTGGTGTAGCCACGACAATTTGATTTTGGTCCTTGAGCGCACGAATTTGGCGATCCATATGCTGTCCGCCGTAAATAGGCAACGCACGGACACCCTTGAATTTTCCAAGGCGGTTGATTTCTTCCGCTACCTGGATGGCAAGCTCCCTTGTTGGTGCTACAACAAGCCCTTGGATATCGTTCCGGTCCTGATCGATTTTCTCGATCATCGGTATCCCAAAGGCTGCTGTTTTCCCCGTTCCTGTCTGGGCCTGGCCGATCACATCGCGTCCTTGAAGGGCGAGTGGGATAGTTTCAGATTGAATCGGTGTCGTCTCTTCAAACCCCATTTGGTCTAAAGACTTCAATACCGGTTTTGTTAATCCTAATGAATAAAATGTAGTCACGTTCTTTTCATACTCCTTTGATTTGAAATCTGTATTCAGTATTTCTATAGTAAGTCACGTAAAAAAAGCCTTTCCCCGCATACGGAAGAGGCTGCCGCTCCACTTGTCCGATAGATTCATCCATCATAACATACGACTTAGTTTAATTCTACATATTTTTCAGATGCTTTTCAAACAGATGAATGGTAGAATGGAAAAAAAATGACGCAACAAGGAGGGGTCCTATGGATAAGCCTCCATTCAATCCATATATAGCCGTACTTATCGGGGTCGTTTCTGTTTCGACAGCCGCAATTTTCGTGAAATTGGCAGGTGAAGCACCCGCTTCTATCATTGCTAATTATCGCCTATTGTTGGCTGTTTTAATCATGGCACCGTATGTCTTTTTAAAAAACCGAAGTGAATTCCGACAGATTTCAGGAAGGGATTGGCTTCTATCCAGCTTTGCAGGCATCTTCCTCGCATTGCATTTCATCTTGTGGTTCGAATCCCTGAATTATACATCCGTTGCCAGCTCTGTCGTATTGGTCACACTACAGCCGATATTTGCTTTTATCGGAACGTATATTTTCTTTCAGGAGCGGTTCACGGCTGGCGCCCTGCTGAGCATGGTCATTGCGATCACCGGAAGCGCGATCATCGGGTGGGGAGATTTCCAGATCAGCGGTCTTGCACTCTTTGGCGATATTCTGGCTCTAATTGGCGGTATGATGGTTACAGGTTATTTTTTACTTGGCCAAAATCTCCGAAAACGTCTTTCATTAATGACGTATACCTTCGTTGTTTATGGCATGGCTTCCGCAGCATTGATCGTATACAATCTTATTCTGCAGCATTCGTTCACAGGCTATCCTGCCAGTAATTGGTGGATTTTTCTTGCACTCGCCATTATCCCGACTTTCTTTGGTCATACTTTGTTCAACTGGGCATTGAAATGGCTGAGCACTTCCACTATTTCTATGAGCATTCTGTTTGAGCCCGTCGGTGCATCGATTCTGGCCTATTTCATATTGGGAGAAGTTATCACATGGTCCCAGTGGCTGGGAGGAACCATAGTTATTTTCGGGCTGATGATGTTTATTTTCAGTACAACTAAAAAGGTGAAGCCGAAGCTCACCCGGATAAGTGAATTAGAAGACTAATCGAAAATTAATGAGAGCAGGTGGATCGATGACAATTCAAATGATTATCGACGGTGGTGCTGATGTGCCGCACGACCTTAAAGCCAAACATGACATTTGGATCGTACCATTGAATCTTCACTTTGGTGATGAACCGTTTAAAACTGGAGAGCTCGATATAGCGGAGTTCTATAATAAGCTTAGGCAATCTCCAGAACTGCCTCGCTCCTCCTCTCCAAGCCCATATGATTTTTATGAAACCTATAAGAGAGTTGACGAAAATCATCCTATTTTAGTCTTGGCGTTAACAGCGGGGTTAAGCAGCACCTATGAAAGTGCCGTGATCGGAAAAGACATGCTGCTTGAGGAGCAACCTGACCGGCAGATTGTCGTTCTTAACACAAAGACGGCCTCCTGCGGGATAGCTTTGCTGGCGGACGAAGCAGGAAAAAGAATTGAAGAGGGGTACAGCCTGGACCAGCTTGCTTCCCATATGGAAGAACGAATCGACAAAACGACTACTTTGTTCATTCTAAAAACATTAGAAAATGTCATTAAAGGCGGCCGGCTGGATAAAGTTCGCGGAGCCATCGCCAAAACATTAAACATCAAGCTGTTGATGAAGGCAAGTGAGACTAAAGGCGATATTGAGGTCATGGAAAAAGTGCGAGGTAATAAAAAGGCATTCCGCCGTTTTGTAGACCAGATCGAAGAATATGCCAATAATTTTGAAGACCGGGCAATCGCGCTTTCTCACTGTAACAGCGAAGAACTCGGCCGCTCAATCATGAAAGACATTCAGACGAAATATAAGTTCAAGGATCAATTGTTCACAGAAATGGGGCCTCTGATTTCCACTTATGCCGGGGAAGGCGGACTCGTTATCGCCTTTTTCAAGGATTAGAACAAAAGCGGAAGCGCATCGTGAAAGGGAATCTTTTTCGAGCCCCACTTTTCCGTTATCACAATAAAGAAAAGGCTGTTCCCATTAGTCTATTACAGACATAGGGGAGCAGCCTTTTTCATCTTTCCAGAAACGATTCAACCGTGTCAAATAACTCCTCTTTATCGTCGCAGTGACATATCAAATGCTTGGATTGCTCAAGGAAAACGAGTTGTTTATGATCAGATGGAATTTCCTGTTCTAAATAAATCGCCGCTTTATCCGGGACCATTCCGTCCTGTTTCCCCTGAATAATCAGCACAGGGCAATTGACCTCTCTTAAAAAGGGCCTTGTGAACTGGACACATTTCACAAACTCCAAAGACGACGAAAAAGGCGTCTGCTTCACCTTGTCTTGGTAACGAAGAAACAGTTCGTTTGATTCCAGACTGCCTTGAATAGCTTCCGTAACAAACCCGGTGAGATCCTTGTACATTTGAGGAACGTTAATATACTTCCCAGCTGCCGACAACAAAATAAGCTTGTCCGATTTGTGTTTTGCAGCAAGATAAGCTGCAATCATCCCGCCCATGGAAAAGCCGATCACATATATTTTTTCGCACGATTTTTGGAGATTCAAATAAGCCAATTCTGCAGCGGCTATCCATTCCTGATAATAATGACCTTTTAAATCAAGCTTCGTTCCATGCCCTGGCAATGTTGGCACTTCGAACTTCCACGAAGTCCTTGTTTGAAGAAATTCAACCAAAGGTTCGACTTCATAAGGACCACCCGTATACCCGTGTATACATAAACAACCAATCATCATAAATTCCTCCTACTGCCAACCTATAAACGCCTTCTATTTATACCATACCCTTTTTCCCTGTGAAAATAAATTTCATTAGAGCGTGCCAGACAAACCCGGCAGGCTCTAACGAAAACCTTTGATGAAACCACCGATACCTTTCACCAATGGGGAGAACTGATTCGCCGTCTGTGCAAGCTGCCCCATCGTCTTCATCATTTTTTCCATATCCAACTGTCCGTTTTGATCTTGAAAATACCCCATCATTCCTGGCGGCCGGCTGTTTTGATCATAAAATTGATTTCCTGTCTCATTATAAGCGTTTTCGATAGGAGGGAAAGCTGGTTTGGCGTATATTTCAAAGGGATTGACAGGTGCCTGCCCTGAACTCCAACCTTGTTGGAACTGATTGGGTTGAACCGGCTGCATCATCTGTTGTCCTGCTTGTATCGGCTGCTGTAATGAGTGTGGATGCTGAGTAGGGGGATAAAATGGGGTCTGGTAGTAGGGGGACATATTTCTGAATGTATACATACTTCCACCTTCTCCTTTCTTATAACAACAGCCTATGTACCTTAAAATAAAACGTGAGCGATTAAAGTTAGAAAAACTTGGCTTGTCGCCAAGTCCTTATGGCGAAAGTCTTAGTTTTACTTATACTTTAATCCTTTAACAAAGTTAAACTTTTTAAAGTGCAAAAAAAAAAGAACAAGTGGAGCAACCACATGTTCTTTAGAAGCTTATCGCACCGTCATCCATGTTTTCATAAATACCCAGTTCCCGTTTCAACTTACGTTTCTGGAAGCCTAACACTTTTCTGCCTCCGATAAAGGTAGCTGGAGTGCCATAAACTCGTTCTCTTTGCAATTCTTTAAAAGATTCTCTATTATTTGTTACGTTCTTCTCTACAAAATCAACTTCCCACTCTTTCAGTTGATTGACAACTTGTTCACAATGCCTGCAGTCATTGCTGACATAAACGATAACACCGTGCTTTGTCATTGGTGTACCCCCAGACTTCCCTATTAGTTCAATTTACCCAAATCCTTTTTCGCTTTACAGTTTATAATAATGACTACCCTGTTTCAAAGGAAACGAAACTTCTTTTTTTAAAAAATAACCATAATCTAACATACGTAAATAAAACGTTACATATAAAGGGAGTTCAGACCTGGTTCCAAAGTCCAAAGGAAGGAACCGGTGGCACTCTGTTTGTTAATAGTAATAGCATGCCGTGATTTTTTCGCTCTTAATTTGAAAACAACTTCATTTATATACTCATTAATAAGCCAATACTTCACCGATTTCCTGATCACCATTCACTAATTCGAATGTACGTTTATCTGCCCTCGGAACACTTAATAAATATGCCAATGTTTCTGCAACATCCTCACGGGAAACAGATCCGAATTCATCCAACTTACCCTTTAAGTTGACCTTTCCTGTCCCTGGCTGATTTGTCAGGCCGCCCGGTCTAACAATTGTATAATTAAGATCGGAGTTCTCCAGTCGTTCATCAGCCCGGTGTTTTGCATAAAGATAATGCTGCATGGCTTTCGGACCGGCAGCAGGATCATCTGCCCCCATGGAGCTCAGCATGATAAATCGCTGCAGACCAAATCGCTCACCCAGTTCCACCGACTTGATTGCACCTTCCTGATCGATCAAAACGGTTTTATCGGGACCGGTATGTGGTCCTGAACCCGCTGCAAAAATAGCGGCATCTATACCATAAAAAGCTTTATCAAAATCTTTTTCTAAATCGCCGAGCACGGTTTTGACTCCTATATCTTCAAATTGAGGAATCTGATCCGTATCCCTTACCATAGCCACAGGTTCATGTGCCGAGTCTTTTAATTTTTTGACTAAAATCTTTCCAACCTTGCCATTCGCACCAATCACTAATACACGCAAAGAAAAACCTCCTTCGTTGTACTTTTCACTCTTTTCTCGTTCCCTGGGATTAATAATAATAAACAGGTTCTTCCAATAGGAAAAAGAGAATGAGAAATTTTAGAAGGAGGTTTTGGTGCCTGGCTAAGACTTTATATCTTAACGGGGCCAGTACCCCTTGGATAAAGGCAACCATTTATGATTGTGGGAACTTTTCTTTAACACTGAATCCGTTTACGGAAATGTTTTCCGAACTTCTTCCATTTTCTTCAACCTACCTGTACATAGCCCCCTCAATCAAAACCGAATTAAAATCAGGTTGATATCCATTTTCCATATAACTCATCCAGTTCTTTTTCCAGACGAACTTTTTCCGACTCCAAATCCATTCGACGTTCCTGCTGATCCGCTTTTTCCATCTCATTTTTTAGTCGTTCCAGCTTTTGTTCAGCCCGAAGTATCAAATGCTCGTAATCACGGGGGTGTTCTGAGTTTTCTGCTTTTGATTTGCTGGATTTTTTCTCGGAAACCCCTTTCTGTTCCACTTGATGCTGTATGTTTTTCCATTTATGCTGCGTTTCGTTATAAGTTCCATGGAAACGGTGTAATTGCCCATCGATGAGGTAAGCGGTGTCCGTAAAGCAACGATTCAAAAAATAGCGGTCATGGGAAATACCAAGAACCGTTCCCGTAAACTTGTTCAATGCTTCTTCCAGCACCTCCTGGGATTCAATATCCAAATGGTTTGTCGGTTCATCCAGAAGCAGAATGTTGATCCCTTGATTCATAAACACAGCAAGCTTCAGCCTCATTTGTTCCCCGCCACTTAACTGGCGGATTTTATGGAAAACGCTGTATCCGTAAAACATGAAATGAGCTAAAATCTGACGGGCCTGACCTTCTGTTACGATGACATGCTCCCGAAAGTAATCAATCATGCGCATGTCAGGATCAGCTCCATGCAGTGGATCCTGGGGTAAGTAACCGATTTTCATAGACCTGCCGCCCTTAATTTGCCCACTGTCAGGATAAGAATGCCCCAACAGGATGCCCATCAAGGTTGACTTTCCGCTTCCGTTTCCCCCGACAAGCGCGACGCGTTCTTTGTAACGAAGGTGGAGATTAATACCATTTAGAATCTGGCGGCCGCCGAATGCTTTACAAATATTTTCTGCAACGAACACGTCGGTACCGCTCCGCCCATCAGCTTCTAAAGAGAGGTTCATTTTTTTCGGATCGATTAGCGGCTTTTCCTTCTTCTCCATTTTTTCAAGTGCACGTTCCATGCTTTTCGCTTTTTTAAACAGCTTCGGGTTAGGCGGACTTGCTTCGCTTGCCCATTGTCTCAGCCTTCTGATCGCTTCCTTCATCTTTTTGATTTTTTTCTGTTGCTCTTTGTATTCCTGGAATTCCGCTAGCAACTTCTCTTCTTTCTGTTGTTCAAAGGAAGAGTAGCCGCCACTGTATTTCGTGATTTCCCCTTCTTCCAAATCAGCGATGCTTGAAATAGTGTGATCTAGAAAGACGCGGTCATGGGAAATGATACAGACTGCTCCGCTATAATTACAGAGATACTGCTCGAGCCATTCAATAGCATTCAGATCCAGATGGTTTGTCGGTTCATCCAGAAGCAGTACATCCGGCTCTTCCAAAAGTATTCTGGCCAAGCCAAGTTTGGTCTTCTCACCACCGCTCAGCTGCTCAAAGGATTGATCAAGTAACTCTGTAATACCCAGGCCGGCGGACACTTTTTCGATATTCGCTTCCATTTCATATCCACCCCCCTGGGCGAAACGATCCTGCAGCTGCCCATATTTATATAGTGCCGATTCCATTTTAGCGGAATCCTGCATGGCAACCTCCAGCTCGTTCATTTCTCTAATCATTTTTAATAGCTTTTCAAAGCTAGACTTCAGATACGATCGACCTGTGCCTTCCCACTCAGAAGGTATCTGCCTGAGATACCCGATTGTCAGCCCTTTTTGAATGAACAAATCCCCTTCATCAATTGATTCATCTTTCGTAATCAGCCGAAATAATGTTGATTTTCCGCTTCCATTCCGTCCCACCAGTCCAATTTTCTCATTTTCCTTCAGTTCAAAATTCAAATCCTCAAATAAAACTGTTCCACCTAACGTTTTCTTTATATTTTTTAATGTAATTAGCATCCTGTTTTCCTCCTAAAGACAATGTGGAAACGCCGCCATACCATGCGGCGCCTGACTTTTCCTTATACTCTAAGCCTGAAAAATTTTTGTTTTCCTGACATACAAAAAAAGCCAGCAGTCCCCTTGACCACTGACTCTAAAAAAAAACATTTATAGTTATGTCAGATATGAGACGCTATACGCTTCCTCTATTTAACTGCTTAAAAAAGGGCACACTTATCCCTTGAACAGTTAAATCATGAAAAATCGCACGATTGAGGTACAGCAATTGACTGTCAATCACGCGTTTCTGGCTGTATAGCATCTTCATACCTCCTTTGCCTTCAGGTAGTTTCTTCTATAATTCATCTTATCTCAATTTTCTGAAAAAATCTAGCCTTTCATTTGGTCAGCATGCTTCCCGAGCTTTTTCAAAAGTTCGATTGCCTGGATTTTTTCCTCTTTGTTTAAACCACTCGTTATTTCTTCGATCCGCTTCCAGTGTGTAGGAAATATCTCGTTAAGCAGTTCCTTACCTTTTTCAGTGATGGCCGCATAAGTAATCCGCCTATCACTTGGGCAAGGCTTCCGCATCAGATATTCTTTCTTCTCCAGCTTATCGACGACATAAGTGATACTTCCGCTTGCGAGTAAAATTTTCTCCCCGATTTTTTGCAGGGGCTGGTCACCCTGATGGAAAAGTAATTCAAGCACACCGAATTCTGTTGCATTCAACCCATGCTGATGGATATCTTTTTTGACAAGGTCTTCGATGGCACGCTCTGCTTTTGATAAAACAACAAATAGCTTCAAAGAAGGATCCTGTTTTTTCTGTTGATATAACTCCCGATCATCCATAGGATTTCTTCCTCTCAATATCTCGAATTTAAAGTAATTATAAGTTGCAGAAATTTACCTGTCAAATGCAGCAAGCCACTACACAGTATAATGTGTATGCTTTTGGCAGGGATTCTTTTTTGGTTGTATGTGCTTCCTATGGCATAATGATAATATACCAATTTTAATGATAACAGAAAGCGGTGAACAACGAGGTGGTTGACGATACAGGAGAACGTGTCATACCGGAGTACATGAAGCCGATGAATAAACTCCTGCTTGAGCATATGGCCCGTTACCAATTTGCACTGCCCTATGCGAAAGGCCGGGTCCTGGATTTATCCTGCGGCGCTGGTTATGGCACACATATGTTAGCAAAGGAACGGAAGAATGAAGTAGAAAAAGTTGTGGGTGTAGATATCGATGAAGAAATCATTCAGTATGCCAAAGGTGCCTATTACCACCCTAATTCGGAATTCGAGGTGATGGATGCCGTCGATCCCAAGCTGCCGGAAAAGCTTGGAACTTTTGATGTAATCACTAGCTTTGAAACGTATGAACATATTGAAAACGAAGAACGACTGTTGCAAAATTACTATGAACTTTTGAAACCCGGCGGCACTCTGCTCGTCTCTACACCATTTGGTCAGGGGCGAGGAAAGGAATGCGGATCGCCTTTTCATATTCACCAATTGACCCCTGAAGAATTTCGGGACTTATTTCCTGAATATAGTGCAAAAGAATTTTTTTACCAAAAAGGGGTTTTGATTGAGCCTTCACGTGATATAGTCCATTACCCCCTTGGAATTGCCGTCTGTCATAAATAAGAGGAGCTTTGCCTGTCATGGAAAGCTCCTCTTATTTTTTCATTCTGTACAATTTCCACAAATCATGACTGCATTGCCATCTGGATCTTCAATATGAAACCAGCCGAAATTGCCATGTTTCTCTATCGGCCTTGTGACAGGGATGTTATTTTCCTTTATCCACCGATGACTCTGTTCCAAATTATCAGAACAGAAATTGAAGACAGGTGTTTTAGCCGGCTTAAACTGATATTCATCATCAAAAGCATGGTCATCTATTGTCATATACACTTCGCCAGTGACTGGTACATTATAGACTGGTGAACGGACCTCTTTTTCATCGAACGGGAGGCCAAGCAGCCTGCTATACCAGCCTGCAGATTTCTTTAAATTTTTCGTATGGACAAATACAGCATGTACTTTTGGTTCAAATCCTCTTTCCATCAATTTACTTTCCTCCTTTGATAGTAGTTGAGATGGCAAATAACAGGATCACTCCAATTGAGAAATACGGATACACTACAGCCAGACCTGCTAGAATGAAACCGATTGCCAACAATATACCCTGAACAACTCCAGGTGGATCTCCGTATCTCTGCAGCAGTACCCACTGCCGTTTCATTTCATAATGAAGAAAAAAATAAAACCAACAGCCTATGCCTGCCACCTGGATAGGAAGCCACCAGATGTCATTTCTCATCGAATAAACCACCAGGATAATGAGGAGCGGTAAAATAAATCCACTCATAGCCCATTTCATATATGTTTTCTGCAATTTTTCTTTATTCCACGGAAGGGAGAAAATCAGTTTGTCGTTGATGAACATGTTACCAAATAAACTTGAGCTCATCTTGATATAAACGAAAACCACCAGAGGCACAGCAAGGCCAGCCACTCGCTCATCGAGGAATAAAGTTGCTGCCGGGAATAAACAGCAGAAACCGATCGTTTTCAGAGTAAATTCTTTTTTCTCTGCCAGGTAAATCCGCCAGAGACGATGATACATCCGATCAACAGATTGAAAGGGCAGCTTCGCTTTTTTTGTGCGGAAAAGCTGCTGGGTCCAGGCAAGCTTCTTCGGTGGCTTGATTTCGACCTTCGTGACTTGCTGGACAAACCAGATATTCCATTCAACGGCGTCATTATACTGGATCACCTTCGACCAATTGACATCTTTTAGAATCCTGCTGGCTAACAAGATGTTGATAAAGGTCAACATTCCCACCAACAGTATCCAGTTCATGACTGACGGTATATGACCGGCTATCCCAAGTCGCCATACCCCAAGGAGAAGGAAAGAGGCGGGGATCAACAGGATCTTCTTTCTGGTAGTCAGGGAAAAACATTTCCATTGAAGAAGCAGGCCGGCAGCAGTCATAGCTGAATAAATAGTAGCTGCCTGAAGTGTTAATAAAAAGCTCACAGGCGTAATGATGCCGATGAGTATTAATACTAAAAAAGCCAAAATAGCGTGGTAAACCATATGCTCCACTACGATAATGCCAAGCAGTTTTTTTCTTGAATGAGGAAGCATGCTGAGGTGCAGCTCCGCAGACGTAAACCGGATACCCGGTCTTAAAGAACTGGCTGTGAAGCTTCTCGCTAAAAGACCGAGTGCAAAGAGGAACAGTTCAGCCCTGAATATATCCTCTACCTCTGCCAGATAAGGCCCAAATTGTTTCATCCAGTCGTATATCATAAAAAAAAGCCATACACCAAACACAACTGTATAGATGAAAATTGTTTTATCAAAGCTTAAACTGAACGCTTGTTTATATACTTTCCACTTCTTTCTTCTGCGTTGCTTTTTTATCCAATGATATGTGAACCACGTTCTCTTTGAACTCATTCTTTTCTCCTTGAAAGGTCCTGAAATTCAGTGATTGCACCCTGTTCGGTCAATTTTCCGTCATTCAGCATGATGAACCGATCTGATAATTGTTTCACTTTTTCAAGCTGATGGGACGTAAGCAGGATAGCAATACCTGCAGCCTTTTTTTCCAGCAGTAAACCTTCCAGGAGCTTTCCCGCATGAATATCCAGCCCCATGAAGGGTTCATCGATCATAAGGAATGGAACTTCGGGTATGAGCGCGCAAATGGTTTGCGTTTTTTGCTTCATTCCTTTGGACAGGGACTCCGGATATTCATCCAATTTATGTGCAATATCAAATTGTTCAGCCAGGCGCAGGGCTTTCTCGACTCCATTTGGTACTGCGTAGCTATCCTGGTAAAGCTGGAAATGCTGATGGACGGTCAATTCGGATAATAGCAGTGGTTCTTCCGGTATGTATGCAAACTGGCGTTTAAATGCCAGGAAATCACCGTCCTGGCTGCAGCCATTGATTATAATCTTCCCTTGCTGCTTTTCCTGCCACCCCATAATCACCTTCATTAAAGTCGATTTACCAGCTCCGTTATGACCGACAAGTGCGGTCACTTCTCCTGAAGCAGCCGAAAATGTAACCTCCTTAAGAATGGCTTTTTCCTTAATGGAATAGTTTAAATCCTTGACGACCAGCATATTCCCCCTTCCTCCTTCCATGTTCGTTTGATTATACATTCTCATGTTGAATTCCTGCTTTTTTACATATTTTAAATAGTAATAAAAATATCGGTATAAAAGACAATATATGTAGCACACTATCCCCACTATCAACTGGGAGGTAAAAATAAGATGGCAAAGAGAAATAAAGCACAGCAGAATACCACTAAAGCAGCAAAAACGATCAAAGATGGAGCAGACGCAGCATTTGATGCTGTTCAAGGAGCAGCTGAAGCTGCCGAAAGCGCTGCAATGAACACTGTCGACAAAACGGCCGATGCAGTCAATAAAGCATTAGATGATGAAGAGGACGACGATGATAAACGGCCGGTAAATACCTTTTTTTAATGAACAACGAAAACTGAGATAAGCGGTAACGGCAAATGCAGCCGAAATACGAATGCAAAAAACAGCTTCGAAAAGTACAATTAAAACGCCGCCAATATCTGCAGATAGTAGAGGCAGCATACTTGGAAAGCGAAGAATATAGGTAAAACGTTAATGACGATGATTACTGAAAGAATAAGGGGCTGTCCCATAAGTCTGTACTGTAATAGACTAATGGACAGCCTTTTTCTGTAAGGTTGATACCGCAAAAGAATGGCCGGGAAACAATTCCCTTTCCGCAGGGAAGACGACAAGTCTCTTCGGGCTACCCAAAATAGCAATCAACAGTGCAAAGGTCTTCTCTTTTACATATTAGAAAAACATGGCTTGTCGCCAAGTCCTTATGGCGAATGCCTTAGTTTTACTTATATTTTAATCGTTTACCGAAGTTAAACTTTCTTAAAGTAAAAAAACCACAAAGAAAAGTCAACTTCTTCGTGGTTTTTCATTTCAACGAGGCCTTTTGATACAGCCTCTTCTTTAGGGTAAGGCTTTAATTGGCCGCAACCTCTTACTTATTCAGCATGAAGAAAGGTTAAATGATTAGGCAATACCTCTATAACCTCCGGTGTTGTGCGTTTGATTTCCCCGTCCGTATCTATGTCCTGTACAGGATTAGTCTTTATATCGATGCGTTCTCCCCTTGTATAGGCGAGTTCCTGGAAACGCTCATCCTCAGCCCACGGCTGATCTACCACCATCAATTCTTTAAATAAAGTAAGGTTAGAATTCTTAACGATCAACACATCTAACAGCCCATCATTTGGTTTGATAGACTCTATCGGCACCTGCCTTGTTCCTATGAAGCAGCCGTTCATAACCAGAATCATTATCGCTTCTCCTTCAATTTCTTTTCCGTCAATTTTCATTTGAAAAGAAAAAGGAGCAGCCTGATTAACCGTTTTCAGCGCACTGATAAAGTAACTGAGTACACCGAATCTATTTTTCTGATTTTCATCAATATTAGATGATGTTTCTGTTACCAGGCCGATGCCCCAGAAATTAAGGAAGAATTCCTCTCCCAGCTTCCCTATATCCACTGGACCTTCCCTGCCATTTATAATAGTCCTGGCTGCCTGCTCCAGATTCTGCGGTATATCTAACATTCTGCTGAAGTCATTGCTTGTCCCGCCCGGTAATATGCCAATTACCGGGCGGGAATCGAGTTGGGAGATACTGTTGATGCATTCATGTAACGTCCCGTCTCCACCTAATATGATTATCAACTCGACGATTTTTGAGAATTTCTCACAGGCTTCTTTTGCTTCTTCCACACTTTTAGTCTGTAAAATCGTCAGTTGCTTTATTTCCTGAGACAGAATAGGTAAAGTCTCGGCAAGTTTCTGTTCTATATTATCGCTCCCGGCATTTCCGTTATAAAGGAATAATGCGTTCTGGTAACGAGGCATCATTTACCCTCATTTCTTGTGAATTTCAAACACTTCCGCTCCTTATATATTTGCCTAATCCATCATAATCAAACCCGCACCCTTGAGAATATGCACCCGGCAACCTGATCTCAAGGGGAAAAGGAAAGTTTTACATTTCCTCCTTGATACCCTTTTTGACAAGCCACCAGTTCGCTGGATAGCTCGTAAGGAAACCAAGGATCATTGCAATTTGCATCATAAACCAATATGTGGCCTCCGTGGGCTTCGGCGGTACAGGGAAAAGCACATAATGGACTAGTGCCATCCACGCAAACATCCCCACTTCGAATGCCACCAGGGAAAGGGTATCCGCTTTGATGGAATCTTTTATGGATGCTCTGGGACCTTTTTCGTTCATTGGGTGAATGGCATAAAATTGAAAAAGGATGCCAAAAATATACGCTAAAACAAACTGAACGACATAATGGGCGAACAACGTTGAACCGGCAATCGTCAGTCCAGCCAGTGCTACAAGAGGCACCCCTGCCGCATCCCCTAGAGTACAGCCGGAAGAACAATGGCTTGTAGATAAAAACACCTTTGCCGGTCTGCCACGGTTGTCTTCTTCCTCGTTATCCTTCGCTTTCAATCGTCCCCATTTGTAATACGTCCATAGTGCGAACGGACCGAAAAACCAGCCATTGATCGGCCAGACAACATTCATAATGCCCATCATTTGAGGATGATTGTAAATATCTATAGCGATAATGAGAGATGACAGCAATCCAATTATCAAAGCAATAATGGAAATCACCTGTAAAGTTTCCATAAGCAAATCCTCCTGCACTTAATACCTATCCAAACTCTACCACGCAATACCTTTTCATAAACTAAGACATTCACCTCATGGAACGATTAGCTGAATGTTTTTATCAACTCTTGTCGAGCAGAATACACAATCGACAGAACCTTTCTCTTTCCGCGAATCACCATCCCAGGCTTAAGCCTTTAAAAGCACCTGGCCAATAATAACGAATTTTGTCAAAAATAAATAGAAAAGCCCGCGAGAATTATCGACTCGCGGGCCTTTCCGTCAGTTAACAAATTTGTTTTTCAAATTATAAATTTTCTCTTATTGAAAAGCTTTTATGGGCATTGTAATGATTTTGTAATTATACTGTAATGTTAATTCTCTATGAACCTATGATAATATGAGTTTAGCAAAATTTACTAGAAAATAACTAAAACCTTGGGGGTACATATGAATAACAACTTAATTAAAAAGGCAATCGTTACTACTAGTTTTGTGGGCGCACTTACTTTCGGTGCAAGCGTGGCTGATGCAGAAAGTGTCACAGTAGAACGCGGCGACACATTGTGGGGTTTTTCTCAACAATACGGAGTTTCCATATATACAATTAAATCACTTAACGGACTTTCCTCTGATATCATATATCCAGGTCAGGTATTGAAAGTAAATGAGGAAGCAAGCTCTAATACAAGCTCTAATTCTTCTAATACTTCCTCTGCAACTTCTACATATACAGTACAATCCGGAGACACTCTTTCTGAAATCGGCGCTAAATTCGGCGTTAATTACCGAGATATCCAGGAATGGAACAACATTTCCGGACATTTGATTTATGTAGGGCAAGTCTTGAAATTGAACGGGGTTTCTGAAGCTGACACTTCTGCTCCAGCGGTTTCCGACTCAAACGACAGCGCTTCTGCTTCTACCTATACAGTGCAATCCGGGGACACTTTGTCTAAAATCGGCGCACAGTATGGTGTGAACTACAGAGATATCATGCGTTGGAACAACCTTAACAGCACGGTTATCTATGTAGGTCAAAAATTGAGCATAAATGGATCAAGCTCTGCACCGACCCAAACATCCAATAACGGTTCCAGCGAAACAAGCTCTGACCTTTCCGGCATCGTTTCAACTGCAAAATCTTATATTGGCGTACCATATAAGTGGGGTGGAGAATCTCCGAGCGGTTTTGACTGCAGTGGATTCCTGCAATACATTTTCGCGAAACACGGTGTTTCCATTCCAAGAACTGTCGCAACTATCTGGAATGCAGGTACATCAGTAAGCCAGCCTTCTGTTGGTGACATCGTATTCTATGAAACTTATAAAGCAGGTCCTTCCCATGCTGGTGTTTATATTGGAAATGGCCAGTTTATTCACTCTGGAAGCGACGGAGTAACCATCGCCAATATGAACGGAAACTACTGGACTTCCCGTTACCTTGGCGCGAAAACTTATTAATACACTTTAGAAATTTTATACCCGTTCACTTCGGGATTAAACAGGAAAATTACAAAATCTGCGCATTTGAAAAAATGCGCAGATTTTTTTGCATTTTTTTACAAGATATCCTTAGTAATTATGGAATTATCTAGAAAGCATGTCGAAAGTCAGTTAAAATGAAAAACATACAAAGAGAAAAGGATGGACTCCACATGCTATATTCTATTAATCTATTGCAGCTGCTGTTTCGAAGAGAGGATCATTTATTCAAAATAAAGCGGGCTGAACGGTTACAAAACTTTTGGAAATGGGTAGTATTACTCCTCGCCACTTCGATCCTTACATACATATGGACCAGCTGGGTCGGGCTTGGAATGGATCCTATTTCTGTCAACGCAACTGAATTTACGAGAATGGAATATGAATTCCGCAAAGCCTGGTTTCTGATAGGAAGAACTGCCTTTGCGTTATTACTGGCTATATTCGTTTTATTTATAACCTCATTTGTATGGTGGCTATTCAATAACGTGCCATATAACAAGCTGGTCATTATCCAGATGAATGTGTTATTGGTAATGCTGCTCGAAAGACTGACATGGATACCTCTACTCGTCTATGCAGGGGTCGATTGGTACGTCTCCCCGCTTTCTTTTGGCGTGCCAGCCTCCTATTTCACAGATATCCAATGGATCATTTACATATTCGGAGCTATCTCGGTTTTTCAACTGTGGATCATTTGGTACCAGGTAAGATGTCTGAATTACCTTTCTGCCACCAAAAAACATTGGATCTGGTTCGGCGTCATTTTCTGGCATATCTTATTATGGGCAGGCACTGCCGCTCTTTCCAACTACGATATATTTTTACTCCGTATCATTACGAGCTAACAGGACGGTGATATAATTTGAAGAGAAAAAGAAAAATACGGTATGTGGTCCTTTTGGTCATCGGATTCGCACTGTTGAATTCCTTGCTCCTATACTTTGACACTGGTAATAAAGTAGAACAAAAATCATATGTCAATGAATGGTCGGAACCTTTTACATATGACTTGGTTGAAAAGCTGGAAACAACAGGAGTATTTGCTTCCGCTGAATCCAATCATGTTTATTTTGATAAAAATGAAGGATCCTTCCGGCAATTTTTAGTAGCACCCGGTGACGAAATAAGTGAAGGCGACGGATTATACGAGTACGAGGTTACAAATTTTTCTTCCCAGACGGCATCTTTGAAAGCAGAAGCGAAACGTCTGGAGGAAGAAATCGAAGCAATTGAACAGTACATCATCGAGTTGGAGAGCTTTGATATCCCTGAAACAGACAATGGTGGATCAAGTTTCTTCTCTCAAGATGAAGCAGAGGAAGAAGATCAGCCGAAAACTATCGAAACAGAATTTATGAAACAAGAACAGATTGCAGAAAAAGAGCTCGAACTCGCCCAAAAAGAAGCTAAGCTCACCATGGTGGAAAGCCAGCTTGCCGAATTGGAAGCTGGCGGCAAAACTATCACCGTCGAAAGCCCTTTTAATGGTGTGATCACAGAAATATCAGAGAGTTTGCAATCCCCATTGATCACAATGAAAACAACCACCTTACAGGTTGAGGGAAAGCTGACGGAGTCGGAGCGGAAAAAAGTTCAGCCAGATATGGAAGTGGAAATTAAGCTGCCTAACGAAGAACTGCCTGAACAACCTCCCCTCCTGCGTGGGACGATTTCATCCCTCCGTAATTTTCCTGATCATGTGTCAGTGGGCTGGCAGAGCGAATATCCTTTCGAGGTATCCATCGAAGGAGCAACGGAAAATATTCTGCCAGGATACCACGCTTCCCTTTCAATCATAACAGCCCGTGCAGAGGAAGCTGTCACTGCTTTCGATTATCTATTGCTTACGGAAGATGATTTATTCGCCTGGGTAATGAATGAGAAGGGGACCCTGACTTACAGAGCAATTGAAACAGGACTGGAAGTCAACGGGATGACTGAAGTAACGAAAGGTCTGGAAACCGGGGAATGGCTTGCCGCATACCCCCGGGATCAATTCAGAAAAGGCGCTACTTTTTTAACACCAATCCAATGGGAAGATCTATATATAAAACAGATTCCTGATGTAAGCCCCTCCGTTATCAAGAAATATGGGTTAATGGGCTTAATGACCAGGTAAATAAAAGACCGCTGTCCGAATAGGAAGCGGTCTTTTTACACGGAGGAGATAAGCTTAGCAATCTGGCCGTCCAATTCACCAATCGGGACAAACCTCGCTTTCCGATAAACTTCCTTACCTTCAATAAATAGAAGGACTACGGGAACGGTTAACACGGAAAACTCTCCCGCAACTTCACGGGCATCCTCCGCTTTTACACGTACGCTTGAAAGGCTGGGATATTTGCTGCTAACCTTCTCCACCTGTGGCAGGAGAGAATGACAGACACTGCACGTTTCACTGCCGATAAACAATAATGTGACACCCGTTTGCTGAATTTCTTGTTTCACTTCTTCTATGGAAAAAGCTTGTTTCATAATGATCTGCTCCTTTTCCTGATTTATAGGCAAATGCTTTGCAATATAAGTTACAGCATGGCAGGATGAACGAAAGTAAGGGGGCTTTTTTTATGAAATTAAGCGTATTAGATCAATCACCTATTTTAACTAACATATCCCCAACTGAGGCATTACGTCAAACAACCGCCTTAGCAAAACATACCGATCGCCTTGGCTACCACCGTTTCTGGGTATCGGAGCATCATAGTACCCGAAGTCTTGCAGGGTCGGCTCCAGAAATATTAGTGGCTCATCTGGCAGCCCATACAGAAAACATCCGTGTTGGAACGGGCGGAATCTTATTGCCACATTACAGCGCCTATAAAATAGCAGAAACATTCCGCGTGCTGGAAACACTGCATCCGAACAGGGTTGACCTTGGTATCGGACGTGCGCCAGGCGGCATGCCTAACGTTAACCTTGCTTTGAATAATGGCCACAGACCGAATGTGGAAGGGTATCCTCGTCAGGTTAAAGAACTGGTTGCCTACCTTCATGGTGAAGACCCTCATGATATGGATGTGTTTGCTACCCCGCTCGGAGAAACGACACCACCGATCTGGATGCTAGGATCAAGCGGAACAAGTGCCCAACTGGCATCTGATATGGGGTTATCATACTCTTTTGCTCATTTTATTAATGGGTATGGAGGCACGAGAGCTATGCAGCGGTATTATGATCGTTTCACACCTTCCCAACCCCAACAGCAGGAAAGACCCAATGGAAATGTATCTGTCTTCGTCATCTGTGGGGAGTCCGAGGAGAAAGCAGAGTATCTGGCTTCAAGCCTTGACCTTGCTCTCTTAAGAATCGAGCAGGGTGGTAACGCACAAGGATTCCCTACGCCGGAAGAAGCCCAGAACCAGTATTACTCCCTATTTGAGAAAGAACGCATCCAGGAGAATCGGAAGCGGATGGTAGTCGGAACAGCTCAGCAGGTAAGACAGCAACTAGAAATGCTGGCGGAAGGTTACGGAGTTAATGAAATTATCGTGAATACCATCGTCTATCCATTTGAAGAACGTTTGAAATCCTATGAATTATTAGCAAAAGAATTCGAACTTTCATAGATAGGAGAAATGTGCACTAACGTTAAGCAATGGTGGCGGAACCTTCATTCATTACAAAAGGAGCTATCCCAGTGAATCTAGATAAGGATTTGCCGGGATCAGCTCCTTTTTTTGCTCCGTCCGCTGATTCCTCCGCTCCTTCCGCTGATTCTTCACCTCGACCGCTGATAATGGAGTATCTTCTCACCCACTCCCATAAAATAATTCTTCTAAATACACAGAAATCTTTGACATTCAAACATATATTTGAATATAATACATTCAAAGATATATTTGAATATGAAGAGGTGAGTTGATGGCTCGTGATACGTGTGATGTTTCCTGTATCCACCGCGATAAAGTAGATTATGTAAAAGAGAATATGGAGAACCACTCCTTCCCTGATGTGGGCCAGATATTCAAAGCCCTTGCGGATGAGAAGAGATTGAAGATAGCTTACGCATTGATGATAGAAAAGGAGCTTTGCGTATGTGATGTAGCGAATATACTTGACTGTTCGAATGCTACTGCTTCTCATCACTTGAGGCAGTTAAGGCGTCTTGGCCTAGCCAAATATCGCAAGGATGGAAAGCTAGCTTATTATTCACTGGATGATGATCATGTATCCCAATTAGTGGAAATGGCTTTTATGCATTCGAAGGAGGTGAAGCAGCATGAGCGAACAAGCTAAGAAAAGCACCTTTCGTGTCCAGGGATTCACCTGAGCTGGCTGTGCTACAAAGTTCGAAAAGAACGTCCAGCACCTGGATGGTGTGGAAGAAGCTAAAGTCAATTTTGGAGCAGCTAAACTGACAGTCTTCGGAGAAGCAACGGTTGCGGAGCTTGAGCAGGCAGGTGCATTTGAAAATATCAAAGTCACCCCTGAGGAGGAACCGCTTCCTGAAAAAGAACATGTACCATTTTGGAAGAGATACCCTAAAGAGATTCTAGCCATTTTATTCATTGTAATCGGATATGTTTCCCATTTCAGTGTCGGCGAATCCGCTCCATGGACCTTCCTGGCTTTTGCAGCTGCGATCCTGATCGGTGGTACTTCCCTTTTCATAACGGGGTTGAAAAATTTAATGCGTCTCGATTTTGATATGCGTACACTGATGACCATCGCTATTATTGGTGCGGCCATCATCGGTGAATGGGGAGAGGCTGCAATCGTAGTCGTTCTGTTTGCCATTAGTGAAGCATTGGAAACCTACTCGATGGATAAAGCAAGAGCATCTATCCGGTCTTTGATGGATATCGCTCCCAATGAAGCATTGGTAAGGCGTAACGGGCTGGAACAGCTCATGCATGTGAATGATATCGTCATCGGGGATGTCATGCTTATCAAACCAGGACAGAAAATTGCGATGGATGGGGTCATTCTTTCCGGTGCCTCTTCGATCAACCAGGCAGCAATCACTGGGGAATCTATCCCTGTCAGTAAAGAGTCTGGGGAAGAAGTGTTTGCTGGAACGCTCAATGAAGATGGATATCTTGAAGTGGAAGTGACCAAAACCGCTAAGGATACAACCCTGGCTAAAATCATCCATCTGGTAGAAGAAGCACAGGCAGAGCGGGCACCTTCCCAGCATTTTGTCGATAAATTCGCCAAATATTATACGCCTGCTATCATCATCATTGCCTTGGTTGCGGCTATTACTCCCCCTCTCCTGTTTGGAGCAGATTGGAATACGTGGATCTATCAAGGGCTAGCTATTTTGGTCGTCGGCTGTCCTTGCGCACTGGTCATTTCAACCCCAGTAGCAATCGTCACTGCCATCGGAAATGCTGCGAAAAATGGTGTGCTTATTAAAGGCGGCGTCTATTTGGAAGAAATGGGTGCTATCCGCTCTATAGCATTTGACAAAACCGGAACACTCACCTATGGCAAGCCTGAAGTGACCGACTTTAAAAAGCTCACCAAGACAGAACCGCTGCGATGGATTTCAGCTTTGGAATTTAAGTCGCAGCATCCATTGGCAGGTGCAGTCCTGAAGACTGCCGAAGAAAATGGTATCAGTTACCGTAATATTGAGGTTGAAAATTTCCGTTCTCTAACAGGGAAAGGGATCACCGGAACTATCGAAGGAAAGACCTATTATATCGGGTCACCTTCTTTGTTCCAGAATACTATGGAACTGACTCCAGAAACAGAACAGGTAATCTCTCAATGGCAATCGGAAGGAAAAACCGTTATTTTGGCTGGAACTGAAGATGAACTTCAGGCCTTACTGGCAATCAGAGATAATGTACGCGAGGAAAGCAGAGAAGTAATTCAACAGCTGAATAAGCTGGGGATCAGGCATACCATCATGCTGACAGGTGACAATGCCAAGACTGCTGAAGCAATTGGATCAGAAATCGGAATGGAGCAAATTGAATCCGAACTCCTTCCACAAGATAAGCTGTCCTTTATTAAGACATACAGGAATAAGTATGATAATGTGGCCATGGTTGGTGATGGGGTAAACGATGCCCCAGCCCTTGCTGCATCAACAGTTGGGCTGGCCATGGGTGGCGGCGGTACGGACACGGCTCTCGAAACAGCAGATATTGCCCTGATGGGTGATGATTTAGTGAAACTGCCATATACAGTCAAACTGAGCCGTAAAGCATTGAGCATTATTAAGCAGAATATCACGTTTGCGCTCGTCGTCAAGCTGATAGCATTACTTCTCGTCATTCCTGGATGGCTGACTTTATTCATTGCCATCTTTGCTGATATGGGAGCCACCCTGCTTGTTACCTTGAACGGGCTTCGTCTATTACGCACAAAAAGCTAGCTGGTAAAAGGAAACCTCTCAGTCTCGCATTCATGTGACTGAGAGGTTTGTTTTATCGCAGCCGATTTTTACCAACAGGACGCTCCAAAGCTAATATATCCTCTTCCAAGTTCATCATTTTTTCTTCGACCAGCCCTTTGGCATCTTTTAATCCCTGATTATAAGGATATGGTCCAAGCTCTGACATGAAAAAATCAAGCAGCTGTTCAGCTGCAAGCGTACCCAGATCCTCTCCCCTTTCCAGTTCAAAGTAAGCCTGGATACTATCCACCATCCTATCTCTCTCTTCTTTGCTCATTTTTTTAATCATAAAAAATTCCTCCCTATTCTCTATGTAGAAACTTTAACTACGTTTGCAGGCATTTCTTTTTAGGAATGACTATACCATCATCATAGCATGAAGTTTTTGCTGTCCGTATTAAAAACATACTTGACTTAGCGCTTTTTGTTCATGACAATAGTTTCATATACCAAAAAGGGAGGACTCACATGCCGAAGATAAAGCAAACAATCACTACCCCGGAAGAACTATATGCCCTTCAAGGGGAACCAGGCCGTCTTGCAATTCATAAGGTAATTGACCATATTGACACATCGGCCCAACACTTCATTTCGCTTTCCCCTTTTCTTGTTTTAGCCACCTCTGACTCGAACGGTAATGG
The DNA here is from genome assembly GCF_016908295.1 of Thalassobacillus pellis. Lineage (GTDB taxonomy): Bacteria > Bacillota > Bacilli > Bacillales > Halobacillaceae > Thalassobacillus > Thalassobacillus pellis. Next base: position 216,995 of record NZ_JAFBDO010000005.1, on the reverse strand, counting down.
AGACAGTTCACCGCGAGGAGATGCTCCTGGGTTCGTATATATTTGGACGAAAAAACATCTGCTGATTCCAGAACTGCCAGGGAACAAACGGATGGATTCACTCCTGAACATACTAAACAATCCAGCAGTCGGTCTACTGTTTATGATACCTGGTCTGGAGGAGACCCTGCGTGTCAATGGCACTGCTGTATTAACAAAGGATCCGGATCTGCTGGATAAAGTGAAATCGAAGGGAAAGACGCCAAAGCTTGCCATTGCCGTGGAAGTGAGGGAATGTTATGTCCATTGCGCAAAAGCATTGAAACGTTCGCAGCTTTGGGATCCTGAATCCTGGCTGCCTCAGGAAATGAAGCCTTCTCCTGCAAAGATGATGGCAACACATGCTACACTCTCTGATATGGATGAAAACGATGTACAAAAAGACCTTGATGAAAGCTATACCAATAGGCTGTACTGAGGAGCATGGATAAGAAACACCTTACATATGTTAAAGTGGAGGTGTTGAAGGTGTATATGTATCCGATGTGGAGGACGATGGATGATGCCCCCGCGAAAAATAAAATTGAAGTAACCGGCACAGGGATAATAGACGCAGCCCCTGATCAGGCGGTTGTAACACTTGGTGCAGAATCGAAGGACATAAGTTTGGAAGAAGCACAGCGAAAAAACAATGCTGCAATTCAACAGATCATCCAGGCAGTAATCGAACTTGGTGTGTCGCCGGAACAAATACAGACTGCCGATTTTAGAATCAACCCCGAATATGATTTCAAGGACGGAGAACAAATTTTCACCGGTTACCAAGTGTTTCATCTTCTGCGTATAACACTTAATGACCTTGCATTGGCAGGCCCTGTCATTGACACAGCCACAGCAAGTGGGGCAAATATCGTGCGAGGAATCGACTTTTCCCTTCAAAACCAAGATTCCTATTATAACCTTGCCCTTCAAAGTGCCATTGACCAAGCGGAAGCCAAAGCTATGGCAATTGCCCAGTCATTGAATGTGACCTTGAATAACGTACCTGTTTCGGTTGTAGAAAACCCGTCCACACGAATACCAGTCCCCGTTTATAAAAGCGCAGTATTGTCTGCAGATGCATCTGCTACTCCTATCGAACCGGGCCAACTCAAAATCGAAGCAAATGTTTTAGTCACCTATCACTATTTCAGCTAAGAAATCAGAGATCAAGAGCGAAAGCGCCTTGTCCGCCCCCGACTTTTTATAATTGCTTGACCACTAAAAAAGACTTCCGCCTTCATGCAGAAGTCTTTTTTAGTGGGCAAGCTGAAAACCGTCCATAAAAGATTTATCCATCTTGTTTTTCATTTTCCAGGTCTGTTTATTGTTCATACTCATTCCTCCATACAAGAGAAATCCTTCTTTAAACCCGGTTGAAAGTACGAAAGTATTTCGTTTTGGAGGCTGAAATTGCTCCAGCTCTTCTTGATGGACAAGATGGAGGATATTATTCCACAATACTTCTCCCTGGCGAATCGAACAATAATGGTTTTTCAGCATATTCTCTTCTCCCAGGATGGCGGCACCTTCTCCTGCCGCAAAAACATTTGGGTGACCGGCCAGCTGCAAAAAGGAATTCACCAGGATAAATCCCTCCTTATCAAGTGGAAGGCTTGACTTTTTCATGATGGGATTAGGTTCATGTGTTTCCCTTCCTACAATACCAGTATGTCTGACTTTATTGTTCTTGTCCGTCAATACATAACCATCATGGGTGCTTTTTATATGCTCATTTTCCCAAAACTGTACTCCACTCTTCCTTAAAAGGCGAGCCATTTTTTTCGAAGTAAGTTTTGGTGAACCAGGCAGTATTTTTCCCTCACAAATCAGCCTGACATTCCCCTTAATGGGAGTTTTCCGTTTATAGGCTTGTATGGAAAGTGCCAACTCCATACTTGCAGCCCCACCACCGATGATCAGAGGGTTTGTCGTGTCTCTCAAACCCTCCAGCCTTTCAATCAACGGTTTATCTCCTGTCCTCTGGGCGCTAAGCATTTCCTCACCGTAATCAGATCCTAAATCAAGACTTAAATAATCAAAAGGATAGACCGCACCATCCCTGCAAACAAGCTTATGTGCTTCAGGGTAAATACGGTCAGCTTCTTTTTGAATGAAATGAATTCCTGCTCGTTTGCATAGGGAGCGAAGGTCAAAGCTTATTTGTTCTTTTGTATAAATTCCTTCTGCAAAACCGGCCAGCATACCTGAAAAATAGGAACGGGAAGAAGGAGAAATTAACAGTACTTCCACATTCTGCGAATGCTCTTCCAGCAGTTTTTGAAGGACTTGCAAATGGGCATTTCCTCCACCCACTAATATCATTCTCGAAGTCAAAACCTTCATCCTCCTTCACGCTTCAAATATGCCAGCATTTGAAAATTCCTATCTCAGATTATAGACTTGATTGCAAAAATTCCTGTACTTCTTCAGGCGTCTTTGCATTTGCGCTGTGAAGGTGTGCCTGCTTTTCCCCGTTTTGGAAAATCAGAATACTTGGAATGCCCATAACTTCGTACTTGCTGCCGATATCAGGAAGCACGTCGCGATTGACATTATACCAGGGATAATTTTGATATTCTTCTAAAATATCACCGATGAACATATCCATCCGTTTACAATCCGGACACCAGTCTGCCTCAAATTTAATAATGACAGGCTGGTCACCTGCAATAATATTATTGAATGCTTCTTCTGTTTTAATTTGTTCCATTATAAAAAACCCCTTCCATTTACTTGTATTCTACTCTCCCGAGCAAATATGCTGCAAAAAGACCGCTCGCAAAAGTCAAGAGACTGGCGGTTATTAACCCAGAAGTTGCTGGGACTCCTGGAAAAATCACAAAAACAGACCCGATTACCAGCCCAATAATCAATCCGAAGGTCCCGGAGGTATAATTCTCCAGGAAAAATTTGATGATTTTACTCATCACAACTATCCCGATAAGAATTCCAGCACCTACAACTGCAATAATATCGAGTTGCAGGTTAGAAATAGCACCTATGATAGTGGAGTACATTCCTATGATTAACAGAATGAAAGAGCCACTGATTCCAGGAAGAATCATCGCACTACTGGCGAGCCAGCCTGAAAAGAATAACAGAACATAGGTGGAAGCTGTCAGGTGACTAATTGGTTCTGTTTCACCTGTTTGGAAAAAAGCCATTGAAGCAACGATGATAGCGCCAATCACCAGTAATAGATAATGCTGTAACCGGAATTTCTTTTTCATGTCTGCTTTGTTGAACAAATAAGGCAGCACCCCGATGATCAGGCCTAAAAAGAAGAATTTTGTCGGTCCCGGATAATGATGAAACAACCATTCAATCAACCTGCTCAGAAGGAGTATGGCCGTTCCCACCCCTAATAGCAATGGAATTAAAAATCCAAGCTGCTCCTTCCATTTCCTCGAAAAGACTCCATTGATAGCTTCAATCAAGCGATCATATATCCCGAGCACAACAGCTATCGTTCCACCACTGACCCCTGGAATCACGTCACTTGCCCCCATCAGCATACCACGGTAAATATTTTTCCACTCTAGCATTCTGCCAATCTCCTTTTCTAACACAAACTTGACATGTAGTACATTTTAACAAAAAAATACGGTAAAGATAATTTTATTGCCTAAATGGAAACATAGTTAAATTGATTGCTGAGAAATACATATCCCACTATAGTTCTGGAACGTTGATATGATGTAATTAGAAAAACTCGCATTCACTCGTTCTACCACAAATGTGTTAGTTTTTCTTATACTTAGTTCTTTAAAATACGTGAAAAGCTTCTTTGCATAATTTTTAAACATTATTCATGTATAAAAAAGAGCAACCAAGCGTTCTCTTTTAAATGCAAAGGACCAGCACTACTATCTCATGCTGGTCTAGCTTGAGGGGCTGACAACACCAACCAGGAAATACAAGGCATGACAATTTGAGAGCCTGATACTATTGCAAAGAAAGGGCTAAACTTTCCTCATACACAGAAAACAGTATTCACAAATCTTTATGACAGGCCGCAGCTAATTTTTCCACGATTTGTTTGTAATAGTTATAATCCAATTCATCCATTTCGTCCTCATCAATCGCATTCATCATATACTTCCCGAATTTCCAAACATCCTCCTTGACGCTCTTATCATTGACTGCTGATATCCGGTGCAATGCATCAAGCACCCCATTCATGACAGATATATCATGTTTTCCATAAATTCGAATTTGATAAAAGCTTTTATAGAGATACTCCTGGTAATGTTTCGGTTCCATTATTAATCGAAGGTTTTCCTCTTCATCGCCATAGTAACGGATCACTTCATACTTGCTACCAAGCTCTGCAAGCAGGGAACCGATCCTGTTAATACAATTCACAGCAGTATGAGGGTCGTTAATGGAAGGGGAAATTGCTTTTACGGCTATCTCCACAAGCTTTTGAATCGAAAATTCGATATCCTGGAGATCTGTCCGCTCATTTCCAACCAGCAGAAATGGATGAGATTCCTCTGGTGATAATTCAGCTGTTTTGTCTGCTTGTGGCCAATATTTGAATAACGGCATACCTTTCTGGACGTAATCCCCGATAAAAAACTGTGCCTCTAATAACAAATCATTTGCTTTAGTCCAATCCACAAGCCCGGATATATTTATATTCTGTACATACCCTGACTTTTCTGCATAAATATACTTTACTTCCCCCATGGTTAATGCTTCGATATCATCTTTCTCCCAATCCCTTGCATGGATATATTGCTTTTTAGTGAAATTTTGCCTGATAGTATCTGAAGCGTTTTTTCTGATTTCCCCTATCAGGTTGTTCACCTGGACAAATCTGGAGGAATGATGAATGAACAGGATAAAAAATGCCAGACAGACAATCGAGACAATGACTGTAAAAAACGGACTTGCGAGTGCCTTTTTCTTGTCCTCTGTCAAAAGAATCAAGTTCAGCAATGCAAAAATAAAACCAAAAGAATAGACTCCTAAAACATGCTGGGTGACCCTGCTTTTCATGAAATTCTGAAGAGTTCGTGGAGAAAATTGGGTCGTATAGGTTGTTAGAACAACCATAATCGTTGAAAAACTGATTGTAGTCATTGTCAGAATCGCTGTAATTAGTGCCCCATATAATGTTTTTGCAATGTCCTGATTGGTAAGAAATATGTCAGGAATCGCTTTTTCAATCATTGGCAACAGCGTATAATCGGCGACAGTCACGACTGTTACTGCGATAATGGAAATCAAACTATAGATTGTTGGCAGAAACCAAAAGCTGTCACGGATATTTACTTTCGCTTTTTGAGAGTGTGCAGATGCATTCATGCTAGTCAACTCATTTCCTTAAGGGTATAGCGAGCTATTACCTGCTAGTCTGCCATTGAAACTGGTGAATTATCCCACCTTAAGGATGAAGTACGGTCAAGACCTCTTTTTCTTTCGCTTCTGACAATCCCGCTTTATTTACAATCCGATTAGTAGCCTTCACCCAAATGCAGGTATCTTCGATTGTTTCCTTCATGGGGCGGAACCGTAAGCCTTTATCTATTGCCCTCCGGTTATTAACGAGAAAATAACCATGCGGATTCTTTTCACTTACAGGAATCCATAATGGTATATCGGTGAATGGCTGAATACCTTTCTCCAATAATAATTTTTCTTCTACGTATACCGGTTTCGCTGGATTGCTGCTGGAGGTTTGCAGCTGCTCAACTAGATTTGCCATGGTAACTTCGTGTTCATAACCTGCTGCATTATAGACACCGGTTTCTTTCGCTTCTGCCATTTTCATTGTCCAAGAGGCAAGGTCACGAGCATCAATCCATTGTAATTCCTGGTTTGGAATATTTGGAAGCACAGCTTTCCCACCTTTATTAAAACGATCGACCCAGTATGTGAACCTATCTGTAGGATCATGAGGACCAACGATGATCCCCGGACGGATGATCAATGTTTTTTCAGGCAGAATCTCATTCAGCTTTTGCTCACAAGCTGCTTTCAACGGACCGTATGTTTCCCCATTTATCTCTTCCGTTTCTTTTTTCAAGGAACCTGGCGGGTATTTCTCATCGAGATATTTTTCTTTAAAATCCCGGTACACAGAAATCGTGGAAATGAACACATAATGATCGACAGCATCTTTTAACAATCTGCCAGATTGCTCGACGATACGGGGAACATACCCGGTAGTATCAATCACCACATCCCATTTTCTTCCCTCTAAGCTTGTCAATCCACCTTCCCGGTCTCCTTGCAGCTTTTCAACATTCGGAAAAAGCTCCTGATTCGTTTTTCCCCGATTGAAAAGTGTCACTTCGTGGCCTTTGTCAAGTGCCGCTTCCACTAAATGACGTCCCACAAACACCGTACCGCCTAAAATAAGAACCTTCACTTATACTCCCCCTCAGGGCTTAATAACCCATAATAGTGTTCATCAAAGTAACGTTCCCTGAAATAAAAACGCTCCCGCATGCACCCTTCATACGTAAATCCAAGCTTCAAAAGCAGTTGTTTAGATGGCGTATTGTCCCCATCCACTATTCCTTCTATCCTGTGTAACTTGAGGCTTTGAAAGCCATGGGCAAGGATGGTGCGAAGCGCTTCTGACATATATCCCTTCCGCCATTCGGCAGGGTGACATTCATATCCGACTTCTGCCCTTTTTCTTTGTTCATCGAAGCGGTGGAATCCACAGGTGCCGATACACTTTCCTGTCTCCTTGTTTACCAGGGTCCACCGGATAGCTTTGCCTGTCTGGTGATTTTCCTTGATAATGTTGATTAATTTATTCGTCTCAGCTATATCCTCATGTGGCAGCATGCCATAGTACTCCATCGCATTTTTATCATTAAAAATTTCAAATAACCGTTTTGCATCACCAATTTCGACTTCTCGAAGCAGCAGGCGGTCCGTCTCAAATTCCGGAAACGGATAAAAGCTTGGGTCATTCATTCCTCCACCTCCTATAACAGCAGTTTTTCCAGCCACAAATGTTCCGGTTCGCTTTGAATCAACGCCTGTTTCAGCCATTCCTTTTGACGCTCACTTAAATACGGGAAAACCGCTTCAAAATCCAGTTCGTCTTTCGGATGAGTAACCTTGGCTTTATATAACAAGACAATTTCCGGATTCAAATAGGGAATCCCCTGTTCCGAATGCAGATGCATGTGCGTCAATGGAAAACGAATGATGGGCTCTCGTCGGTAAACCCAATGCTCCCCCTCTTTTTCATTCAACAGTATTTCTAGCTGTTCATTGTTATTGGAAGCATGGATTTCATGTATAGGAAGCTCCAGATATTTCGACGTATTCCAGGGCTTTAGCAGTTTATCTTCAATAATATTGATATTCCAGCCTTTTAAACAGTGCAGGAGCTCATCCTGGTCGCCACGAAAAATGGCCACCTCAATATCCTCATGGTCCCGGGTTTCTTCTCCTATGTGCAAATCGATTGCCCATCCTCCCGCAATAAACCACTTCCCACGGAAGGCAGCCATTCTTCTGGCTGCTTCCTGGCATGCTTCAAACATGATTTCCACTCCTTTCCCCTACATAGCTGCTATACCATTTTGGACAATAGAAACGAAAGTTATCATGACCCCTTAGGATGGTCTTCAAACGATGAAAGCTATGTTCAATCAGAGCAGGGGTCATACGATTAGCCCAGACGATATCAGCTGAAAACACCATGGCTGCATAAAGCGCGTAATAATTCCAGAATACTTCCGGAGGATCCCCTCCGAAATAACCGTGAATCTGTCCAACGGAAAATGGAACACTGACATTTCTTGAAAACAGTGCCATTTTATAAAATTCATGATAGGGATCTTCCCAATCAAAACGTTCAAAATCGATGACAGCCTCCAAACCTTTATCAGAAACCATCAGATTCGATGGGTGAAAATCACCATGGTTGAACACAAGAGGCCGATTTTCAAGAAGATGCTTGTGCTCCATAATAAAACTGTTAACCATGTTTAGATCAATTGGAATATTCTTCACTTCTTTAAGTGCCCTTAAATACCTTTGATATTTTCCGTAACGGTAATCCATCCAAGTATGGGAAGGGGAATCTAACGAAATTGAATGAATCTTCGCGAGCGCCTTTCCTGCTTCGACTCCAATTTCGTATTGATAGGTTTCCGGCAGACAAGGAAGTTTCTCTTCCCCATCAGTCCCTTCAATAAAGGAAAATACTTGGACGCATTTGGCATGTGTTTCTATTATATATACTTCTATTGGAGCAGGGACTGCCACTCCCCTTTCGATAAAACGCTCCATGAAATGAAATTCTTCTTTCTTTTTTTCCGCCGAATCGATGCCGCCAATTTTAATAAAATAACAAGTTCCATCCTGAAGTTTCACTTTGTACTTTTTATTGGATGAAAAACCCTTGTTCACTGGAAGTAATTCCTCAATTGGCTGATGAAATAACGGGCTTACCATACTTATAGCATCCATGTCGGCCCCCCTCGATCAGAATTAATTACTCTCGTATTTAAATTCTGTTCGCCAAAGAGCTTATCCTTCAATCAAAAAATAAATTTTTATAAAAAGGCATACGTAAAAACACCACAAAGAGTAATTAACTTCTTCGTGGTGCTTCGCTTTTTGAATAGCCCTTTTTCTTACCCGGTCCTTTGATGCAGCAATGAGTCAGGCTGCCTTTTCGGTTTTCTTGTGGCAAGGTAGACACCCAGAAAAATGATCAGTAGTCCGATAATCAAATTCTTTGTAATGGCATCCCCTAATAACAAATGTCCCCAAACCATCGCGGTCACAGGAATAAGATACGTGACCGATGTGGCAAATTCAGCGCTTCTTTTTGTAGTCATATAATAAAACAACAGATGAGCAATTCCCGATCCAAAACAACCTAGACCGATTAGCGAGATCAGGAATGACGGCTCCAGGAATGCCGCTGCCTCGATGGGTTCCGTAAACATCATACCGATACCGCCGACCACTCCTCCTACCAGAAGTGAAAAGGCAGTAATCAGTAAAACCCCTGCCTCCCTCAAGTTCTTTTTCGTATACTGGGAAGCAAAGCCATAACAGATGGTTGCCAGCACCATCGTACCTACCCCAATGAAATTTTCTCCTGCCAATTGGGCAACATTGAAATCCATCAGAATCATGATCCCGATAAATCCAAGAATGATCCCTAGCCATTGCCTTCCTTTTAGCGAGACGGCAAATACCAAATAGCCGATCAGCCCCGTGCAAATCGGCGTCAGGGCATTCAACACAGCTGCGGTGCTGCTATTAATCTCTGTTTCACTTAAAGAAATGAGTCCCCAGGGCAGTCCTGCGTTGAAAATCCCTACTATAATCAGTGATTTCCATGGAATCGGCCGAACTATACTTTTCCTTTTCATCCATAAGAACGGGAGCAGAATCATTACACCTGCAAGACAGCGTAAAAACACCGTTCCCCACACTCCTGCAGGTTCTACCATTAATTTTATGAAAACGAACGACAGTCCCCAGATGAGACTGAGTCCAATTAGAGCGGCATATAACTTCATCATTTCCTCCACTTTTAAAAATTGTAATTTTTATGAGTCGTTAAGAGCTTATTTCCTTAGAACGGAAATCCCTTGGCGCTGCACCGACTGCTTTTTGGAATACTGTTGAAAAGTGTGCTGAATTTTTAAACCCAACCTTCAAGGCAATTTCCGTTATTGTCCAGTCTGTTTCCTTTATCATTTTCCTGGCAGCATCCATGCGTATCTTTTGTAAAAATTCGTTCGGAGTCATATGTATATGATCACGAAACACGCGATGCAGATAATACCTGTCAACAAAAAGTCTTTCGCTAAGATCCTCCAGTCTCCATGATTTATCATATTCGGAAGTCATAATATCTATAGCTTTATCCACCAGTTCCCTTCCTGGTGACCAGCCGGACCTTCTGTCTGGACGGCAACGCTTGCACGGACGGAACCCTTCTTCAACTGGCTGCTGGCTATCATAGTATATGTTGACATTAATCCGATTTGGGAGCTTAGATTTGCATGAAGGATGACAAAAAACGCCAGTGGTCCTGACCGCATAATAAAACAATCCATCAAACCTCTTATCACATTCGACAATTGCATTCCAGTAACGGTCTTCCAAAGTGATCATCTCCTTGGAAACATCTTATCACAAATTGCTGTAATGAAAGCTGGGTGAGAATTACAAACCAATATTTGAAAAGGCATTTGTTAAAGAGACGTTTATACTGGAAATAAGGAGGCTGAATATATGAGGGTATACATGGGACAGCTTGATACACCTGTCGGGATCCTTGAAGTACGTGGAACAGAAAAAGGCATTTGCTCGGCGCAATTCGTAAATCAGAGAACCACAGGGACCACTAACCATATAATAAAAGACTGTCTGGAACAGCTAGAGGATTATTTTCACAAGAGGAGAAAAATATTTACAGTACCGCTTTCCTTACAAGGAACAGATTTTCAACAGCATATCTGGAAAGGTATCATGGCCATTCCATACGGGAAAACAATCACTTATGCCGACCTCGCTGCACTAACGGGAAATGCAGGTGCGGCCAGGGCAGCAGGCACAGCAATTGGACGAAACCCATTGGCCATACTAATTCCTTGTCACAGGGCAGTAGGAAAAAGCGGGAAAATCACCGGTTTTGCCTGGGGTATCTGGAGAAAAGAATGGCTGTTGAAACACGAAAAAAAGGAGCCGGCCTGAACCTGCTCCTTTACACGTTGAGTGTTCTTAGCAGTGTCTTTGTTTTTTGCAGAATTCATTCTTCTTCTTCGATATTATCCTGTTCCTGCATATATTGGTCATATTGTACATTCCGCTGAAATTGGACTGCTTCATCACCGACATAGCCCTCAATTCCAGTTGAAGCAAATTGTTCATACGTTTCTACATATCCGCTCCCGTCATGGTTGTCGATTAAGGAAGAGCCCTCGTAAGTCATGCTGCTTTCGTTGAAGGAAGCCACCTGATGATAGGTATTTTGTTCATTATACTCTGTTTCTTCTCCACCTGTATAATATTCCTCTTCTGTGGAGCGAAGTACGTCTTCCTCGACGGGACTGTCATGGGATGCACTCTGATTAGGGGAGGCTTCCACTACAGTTCGGGCTGTCGGCAAAGCTTCGAGGCGATCCATCGGAATCTCCTTACCCGTCACTTCGCAGGTGCCATACGTACCTTCGGCCATTTGCTTTAAGGAATATTCAATATCAGTCAATTCCTCTTCCATATGTTCATTTAAAGCAATATCTTTTTCACGTTCATACAGTTCTGTCCCCGAATCCGCCGGGTGATTATCATATTGGGACAACTCCCCCGATGAAGTATCGCTCGCAAAACCACGGTTTAATCCGAAGTGGTCGTTCTGTTCGAGTTCCTCCTCGATTTCCCGTTTCCGCTCCTCTAATTGTTTTTTTAAGTGTTGATATTTCATATTCATTCTTCCTTCCATTAACGGTAGTGGGTTTAGTTTTACCAGTAAGTCCTCTTTTACCCAACGGGAATGGAAATTATGTTAAACCTATTTTGCGATAAACCTCCTCCATCATCAAATTTGCAACCGGCTGTACTTTTTCTTTCCCTTTTGTAAGCAGGCGATCGATTATTACTTTGTCTTTAAGCAGGGTATGAAATTCCTTTCGCGGCCCGCTCAGTTCACGGTTCATAACCATAAACAGCTCTTGCTTCACTGTTCCATACCCAATTCCACTTGCAAAAGCTTCACTCATCTGTTTCGTTTCAACCTTGGTCGCAAATGCCCTGTATAATTCAAACAAGGTCGATCCTTTCGTGTCTTTAGGTTCGTCAGGCGCGGTTGAATCCGTCCGAATTCGCTTTATCCGTTTTTCCAATTCTTTTTCTTCGGTAAAAATCGGGATCGTGTTCCCATAGCTTTTGCTCATTTTCCTGCCATCCGTACCAGGGATAACCGCCGTATCCTCAGCAATGACAGCCTCCGGAAGCTTGAAAGTATAGCCGTAATTTCTGTTGAAAGATTGTGCGATATCCCTTGCCATCTCAATATGCTGAATATTATCTTTGCCCACCGGAACGTCGTCAGACTGGAACATCAATATGTCCGCAGCCATCATAATCGGATAATTGAACAACCCCATGTTGACGCCGTCATCCTCCTCTTTTCCATCTGCCTGATTTTCTGCCACCTTGGCTTTATAAGCATGAGCACGGTTCATCAGCCCTTTACTTGTAGCTGCACTGAGAACCCATTGAAGCTGAACCAGCTCGGGTATATCCGACTGTCGGTAAAATAAAGACTCCTCCGTGTCCAGGCCTAAAGCAAGCCAGGTTGCAGCCACCTCATACGTCAATTGTTTCAGTTCAGCCCTTTTGTAAATGGAATTCAGCGCATGTAAGTCAGCGATGAAATAAAAACATTCCCTGCTATTATTTTTAGACAGGTCAATTGCCGGTTTGATAGCGCCGATATAGTTACCGATATGTGGTGTTCCAGTCGGCTTTACTCCGGTAATGGTCCTCCGCTTCATTGCTCTCACTCCTCCCCAAACATTTTTTAATATGACACTGCCGCCGAGTTGTGAAAGGTGCTGCTTTCACTATAAAGCTTGAAATACAAAAAAAGCCCCCGCCCTAGAAATAAGGACGAGAACTCCCGTGGTGCCACCTAAATTCGCATATGCATGCGCACTTTTCCACAGCTGTCACTATGGACTTCCTTGTATCGGTAGAAAATCCGTCATCCCTACTAAAATTTCAGGATGAACGCTCCGGAGTCCATTCAATGTCAGCCTTTGTTGATTTTCACCAGCCATCAACTCTCTGCTTAGAAGGTTCTCCCACCTACTATTCTCCGTCATCGCGCAAATTATTTAATTGAAAAAATGATATCCTGTATTTTCCAATAAGTCAATAGTTTTTTGCCTATTAAGTGGTCTTTAAAATAAGGACCCAAACATTGTAGACGACAAGTACTGTTACGATGATTTTTTCGATATTGGATCCTGTCCGGAATGTAAACAGAAACCGAAAATATTTTTTTGATATTGGATAAAAAAGGGGGATCCCCCTTTTAGTTAAATAATCTCCTGCCAGATGGGAGACTGCCCCTGCCAATAGTCCGTAGAGAAAAAACCATGGGACTCCAAGAAATTGTACAATGATTTGGCAGTAACCCCAAAGAACGATTAGGAAAAGGAAAGAATGTGTCATTTTCCGGTGGCCTTGGATCATAACAAATACAGGAATCATCATCCAAACAAAAATTTTCATCTCATCCCGATATGTATTCAGCACCTCTGGAAAAAAGAGATAAGCGAGCAGGATCAGCAGAAATACCAGCACCAGTCCCCGCCAGAATTTATTTCCAAGGCGTGATCTCGGTGTATCGATATCCGGAAGCAGCGATCCAAACAAAACAAATACAAAAAACAGGATAACATCCATTGTATCGCCAGGCGCTATGCTGAAATTTTGCAGCATCGTTATCGTAATCATTCCAAATGTAAAACCCATAACCTGATGTCCAGTTGCAAGCATGATGATCTAACCTCTTTTGTTGATAATTTTCTTGGTTCAGGGCATATCGCCCGCTATGTAAGCACATATGTTTTCTACATTGTATATGCTCTCTCATGTTATCCTAAATAAAGTCCGCCGTAAACAAGGGATAACAGGATGACGAACGCCGGATGGACGTTCATCTTTTCTATCAGCAGAAAGCTTGTCCCTTAAGAATTTACAGGCCGGCCTTGGCTGCGAGCGGCTGCGATGTCGCTACCATTCCTTTCGTTCCGTATACAGTATATCGCCGCGATGGATATGGATGATCCAAAGTATCGAAATTCATTAAAATTCCTCCTATTTCTATACGAATTTACAAATTTTAATTATATATCTAACAATATTCTAATAATTATATGTTCTCAAATTTTTCCACCTATTTTAGCGGAATGGAAGAGGTTTCCATTGTTTCGTTCTATTTTTGTCGAAAAAAACACATCCTGCTATTCCTATGCTATAATTTTGAAAAAACCTAAAGGGGGAAATCATCATAAAGGGCCTGCTTATCAAGCAACAAAGGATCATGCAGCAGATGACTCAGGAGGATCTTGCGTATGGTATTTGTTCTGTTTCCTATTTGAGTAAGATAGAACATGAATCCATTAAGCCCAGCGATGAGATCTACGACTTGCTCGGGAAACGGCTTGGTCTGGAGTTAAGCTCACTTAACGATACTTTTGACAATGTTATTTATGAACGCTTGCATAGCTGGCACGATTCAATCAAGAGGAAAGATTTTACCACCATGAAAGACATCTATCAATCAGTCACAGAATCACTTCGTTACAATTTCCATATTGATTTGAACAACCTTTATATGATTTTCGAATTCAGGTATGCCTTCACTCTAAACATTCTCTCTAATCCTCAGGAAACCTTGATCATACTTCATAACATGGCAGAAACGTCCAACCTCGAATTTAAATACTACTACCACAAAATATTAGGAATCTACCATTTAAGTGAGCATGAACTGGATAAAGCACTAGATGAACTGAAACTGGCGAAGGCTACTATCATTGATTTGCCGATAGATGATAGCGAGTTGTATTATCACATCGCACTCGTCTACAGCAAGCTCGGTAATTTTGCTGAATCGATAATCTATGCTCAAAAAGCATTGGATATGTATCAAACTACCCTGAACTATACAAAAGTAATTGAGTGCTGCATGTTGATTGCCATCAACTACAATCTGCTTCATGTTTACGAAATCGCAGAAGAATACTTCCACAAAATTCTCCATTCCGCAAACGGGTATTTGACGAATGTGATTAAGGCCAGAGTTTATCATAATCTCGGTTATATCTGCATAAACAATAATCAGTACAGTGAAGCGTCCGATTACTTAGAAACCGCACTTGCACTGAAGGAGCAGGAAAACATTAATGCTACAAATACATTGTATCTACTCGCGCTCCACTCAAAATCCCAGGATGAACTGGCTAAAGCCAAAGAATTCTCTGAAATGGGCTATATCATGGCCACAAAGTACGATGACAAGAAATATATGTATAAACACATGATGCTGCTTAATCAAATAGAAGGGACCCATACGGAAGAAGCCTTCATCCAGCTGCTGACGGAGGAAATCATCCCTTACTTTGATCAAGTGAATGAAACGGCCGAGCGAAGTGACGCTTTAAAGCTATTGGGTGCTATTCATTTTGATAACAAAAAGTATAAACTTGCCGCCCAATACTTTAAAATAGCATCCCAAAACAATTTCAAGGGGAAGGGGGTCATCGTATGAAAAAGCTGCTGCTTATCATTGGCGTATTATTTATGTTTGCTGCAGGGAATTCGTATGCCGATGTTGCAGGTAATGATTCAGACTATCCAGACTGGCACATCCAATCTTAAATATAGAACAGACATATTCCCCTTAACCGTCTTATCGGAGACGGTTTTTCTCTGAACATTTTGAAGCTAATGATGGAATGGAAATATATTGGCATAACTCTGTAAATGGAATTATCTCCTTTTTTCTTCGATACCATACTTTTCTAGTAATCTTCCATAAATAAATACCTGTTTAGAAATTTTTCCCAACCTCGTCCCAGAAAGAGCCATTTTACACCAAAAACAGCCTCCTTGTTTCCCAATAATATTGTCAGAATTTTATGATATATTTATAGTATACCAAGCAAAGGGAGGTCTTGATATGACAATGAAATCATTTCTCGTTGTTGTCGCTTTAGGTACAGGCCTGATTTTTGGTGATGCTGTTAACAGTGCAGATCAGTCGGTTGCAGACTCCCCTGACCATGTCCAAGCGTCCAGCCAGTCTCCCGCCAACTCTTTGGAACTCGAGGGCGCAATGCCTGTCGATGACTCACCAGATAATACAGAGAAATCAAACAGCCAAGAATTGACATATACCAGCTCCTCTGATACCAAAGAAATAAATACACCTTCCTCTTCCTTGCAAGTATCCCCCACTTCCCCGTACTACCAATCAATCAACCCTTCTTTTATTAATCCTGGCAGCCTTGTAGCAGATCCCATTACCCTACTATATGACAAAGCATTGACACAGCTTTTCAAGGAAGGGCAGCTGAACCCAGTTACAGTCGTGTTGTTTATCTTAATCGGGTATATCATCAAAAATAATCGTAGTCAGGAACTAAATACTCAAACCCAGCAGACTCAAGAGACAGCCACTTCCCTGAAAACATACCTTTACCACATCATTTGGATCAGTACCTTGATCTGCTTATTACTTACACTTTATTTAGCTAAACAAATTCTGACATTGTTCCTTTAATCTTTACAACAGAGGGGCTATCTGATGTATACAATACAAGGGCTGACCGAAAGTCTAGACAGACTTATCAGGTCAGCCCCTTTTTTGTTTTACTGAATTCATTAAGGCATAGGTGGACGTTGTTGATTTCGATCCTTTTCCATTTCACGCTCAGCCGCTGCTGCCGAGTCCATTCGCTTCCTTTTGGCGCGGACAAGGTAGCTCATGCTTACCACTAATAGAATCAACACAACAGCAATAACAATGACACTCTCTGTCATAACGGGTTTCCTCCTCTAAAATTCGATGAGATTGCCGTAGAATTCAAATCGGTCCCCCATAATAACCATTCCACTCCCGTCTGGACATGCAATAACAGGGGAAGAAGTTAGTTTTTTTAATTCCTCGACAGCACAAAGCTGATTCTTCGACCCTTCCCAATGGGGATAGAAATGAAAATCAGCCAGCCCGATCCCGCCATATTCACTTTTTTCCATGCTTGATTCAGGTAAATATTTTGCATCAACGAATTCTGCAGCCAGGATATCAGCTGTCATGATCATTCCGCCTGCACTTAGACCGATGAGCACCCCTCCATCCTCGGCATATTTTTTCAGCCATTCGATCATGCCATTTGATTTTAGTACAGTTAAAAAATGGAATGTATTTCCGCCTGATAGAAAGATTGCCTTACAATTATATAAATTCCCCAATACAAAAGGGTCAAACGCTTTATCAACATCACAATATACATAGCCTGCTGCACCAAGCCTGTCAAATTGTTGTTTGATCGGGTAAAAATACCTGCGTTCTTCATCAGTCCGGGAAGGTATGTAACCAATCAATGGCTTATCCTTCCCAATCAACCCCCTAATTCGCTCCTCCAATGCATTAGAAAGAGGTGTTTTCCAATCACTTATAAATACTGCAACTGACAAAAGAGTCTCCCCCTTACGAAAGAAAGCTGGACTGCGATTATACGCAATCCAGCTTTCTAGTCTTTCGGTTATTTCCAGCTGAATTCTGGGCCATCTGGTGACGGCTGTCCATCTAAGGTAAGGTTTTCCGTCAGATGGATAATACGCTGATCGATAGCGACTGGAATCTCGTTGATATTCGTTAATTCATCATCTGCCTCCGGATCAGCAAATGTTACCCCAAGCTGGGGTTCACCTTGTTCGTAACCTGCAAAATATACCCTTATACAGCTGCCTTTTTGTTCGTGTAGGATATCATCCAAAAGATCCCTTGCCCTATCTGTAATATTCATTACCGCCACCTCTTTATTTTCATCATAGCATAAGATTCATGGTGTATCGGAATAAGTCATCTCATAGCTATGGCTGTATATTTCAACTAAATTTCCAAATGGGTCTTCACAATAGACCATCCTATACGGTTTCTCATCTGGGTAGTAATATCTGACTGGCATTTTCTGTTTTCCGCCGTAGTCTACAATTTTTCCAAGCAAGCCTTCCAAATCAGGGTCCTGTACACAATAATGGAAGATACCTGTTTTCTGATAAGTGAAGTCATTTCCGCTCCCTTCATTTTCAGGAAACTGGAATAATTCAATACCTACCTTGTCAGCTGTCGATAAATGGGCAATCCACAATTTCTCCCAGCCCTTGCCGAATACATCTTTGCACATAACGCCTACAGGACTTTCATCCTCTATAATTTCCGTCGGCTCCATTACCGTATACCATCCCATGACTTCTGTATAAAATTTGTATGCTTTCTCTATATCTGGGACAGTCAACCCAATATGGGAAAATGAGCGTGGATAAGTCATCAAATACCTCCTTTTACTGAAAAAGCCCTTATAATTAAAGGAACTGTTAAAAACTTTTCGTTGATTCTCACGGCAGGAGATGCTCGCTGAACAGAATATGCTCGCCCAGCGGTGGAATATGCTCGTCCTTTGCCAAAATACGTTCGCCCAGAATGAAAATATGCTCGCCCGCTTCCAAAATACGCTCGCTCAGCGTGAAAATATGCTCTCTAGATCGTTTACCGGCTGATGCTTGCCGCAAGCACAGCCTTACAGGAAAGCAGAGAGTTTTATTTACCGCCGCCCATCTTATAAAAATAGGACAAAGACAAAACGGTCTGTATGGATATCAAACTCCATAGAGACCGTTTTTTAAATGGTGCCTTTTCTAAAAATTCAGTTTTCAATGGCCTCTTACTAGCAGCTCACGTTTTTTAATGTTATTTATACTGCTTTGGGCTTCAATTCAACTTCAATATTGCCTCGTGTCGCTTTTGAATATGGGCAAACTTTGTGCGCTTCCTGTGCCAGCTCTTCCGCTTCTTCTTGGGAAACACCATTAATTTCTACATGCAGGACTACACCAATTTTAAAACCATTATCTTCTGGGTCCTTTAAAAGACTGACATCTGCAGTCAACGTGGAGTCAATATCCTTTTTCTTTTTATCTGCCACAAGATTCAATGCTCCGTCATAGCATGTGGCATAGGCAGCTGCAAATAGTTGTTCGGGATTGGTGCCAGTTTCACTCTTATCTTCCCCAGGCATGACGACATTAAAGTCAATAAGGCCGTCTTCAGATTTTACATGACCGTCACGTCCGCCCTTGGCTGTTGCTGTGGTAGTAAATATTACGTCACTCATCCTATCACTCCTTGCATAATTTTCCTTTCACTACACCATGTACCCTGTTTAACAAGCCATTTAAACCTTCCTATAGCCCATGCTTTTCCCTAAGGGTCTGTGGTGCCATTTTAACAATCTGCTGAAAAACAAGGGTGAAAATGGTGACGTCATCAACGATTCCCAGCACTGTCAAAAAGTCCGGAATCAAATCAAATGGAATTAACAAATAGGCTAAAACAAAACTCACCGATATGACTTTTTTCAATCGGCTGATTTCGTTTGAAAGGAAAAAATCCTTCAGGAAAGGGAGCGATCTTTTTAGGTTAAATAGGAATTTCACGCGTTTCCATATTCTGATCAATGCAGTCAGCTCCTTGTCATTCTTTTTTCTTGAATTGTTTTTCTAATGGTTGGTCCTCATGTATTCGAATGACGATAATTGCGAATTTCCCGGCTTTCGTTTAACATTATCAATGGATTATGCAAAAAAATCAAAGCTTTTCAGTTTGCGTAAAGGAGATGTAAGAGATGAAAGTAGCATTAATCAACGGCACTATTGTCGGTGACAAAACAAAGACACTTCTGGAAGCAACAGAGAAATATATAAATGACATTTCGGACAAATATGAAACAAACATCATCAACCTTTCTGATTATGAAATGCAATTCATCGATGGTCGTCCGAACGATCAATACAATGAAGACATGCAGAAACTGATCAGCCACGTCGAGGAAGCAGATGCATACATCATTGCAACGCCGATTTTCCAGGGTTCGATCCCTGGTACTTTGAAGAACCTTTTCGATGGACTTTCTCCATTAGCCATGCGATATAAACCAGTTTCCATCGTGGCAAATGGAGGCACCCTGCAGCATCATCTGGTTATCGAGAACCAGCTCAAGCCGATATTGAATTATTTCCGCTGCCTTGTAACTCCGAATTACGTTTATACGCACACTAGCCATTTCTCCACACAAGGTGAACTGATTGATGAGGATGTCATCAATCGATTGAAAGAACTGTCCAGTGTTTTTGTGAAATATATAGAAATGAGTAAACAGTTGGACTCCGACAAATAAAAAGAAGAAGGCTGGCTTATGTAGAAATCGCGTTCGCCAGCCTTCTTCTTTATATATGAGCCATCACTTTTCTAACATAGTTTTGTGTTTCATCAAACGGCGGGATTCCCCCGTATTTATCCACGTTCCCTGGGCCAGCATTGTAAGCTGCCAGGGCTAATTCAGTATTTCCACTATAACGATCAAGCATTTGCTTTAAGTATTTTGTGCCGCCCATGATATTTTGAGCGGGATCAAATGCATTTTCCACTCCAAGCCATCTGGCTGTGCCAGGCATTAACTGCATCAATCCCTGGGCGCCTGCATGGCTTTCTGCCAGTGGGTTGAAATTTGATTCATTTTTTATGACAGAACGGATCAGATTTTGTGCGACACCATACTTTTCTCCAGCTGTTTCAATAAGCTTGTCAATGCCAGAACTGCTTTCTGCTTTTGGTATACTGTTATCCGGTGCATAAGTCACCTGGACCGGCTTAGGCTGAAAAGCATTCAAGCTGGTCAATTGCCGAGATGGCCTCGCCTCTGCAGTAACATTAGACATGGCCGCTTCCAAAACACTTTGAAAAGCCAAGTTCATTACACTATCTGTCATAGTTGAGGTACTTTGCCCCCTGATCGCTGACATTGTCTGTAACTGAATTAGATATTGCATTTTTCTGATGTCCATCCATCCACCCACTTTTAACATTGTGCTTTTATTTTACAATTCTTTTCATCTCTCTACAATATTCCCCAGGAAATAATCCTCTCTAATGTTTAAATTATTTCCCTATTAAACGTGGAAAAGACTGCCTGCTCAATCTTTGACCTTATTGTAAAAGTCAGGACAAAGCACAGGCAGCCATATTGGAGCTGTCAGCTGGCCTTGGCAGTCTCTTCTTTTTCACTAGGAAGCTTTAAGGGCCTAGGTTTGCACTTTTTCTTCGTAAGTTCAGATACAGCAAAAATAAATATAAAAGCTGAAATACAAGCAAGAGTACGGAAAGGGAATAATACAATTCCCTCATCAGTCATCATGGGATAAGGAAGGAATGGCGATAGTCCAAGTGACGGCTCGCCGCCTCCCAACCGCAGGAAGACAGCTACTGCAAACCCCGCAATGGACCCGTACAGATTCGCATTCTTATAAAAAAGCGCCATAGTCAATTGTGGAAACAACACAGTATAGACAAGATCTGACGCCAAATACCAGAGCGTGTAGACACTTTTAACATTAAGGGCAATGATCATAGCCCCTACCCCAATGAAAATGATTGTCCTTTTGATTACTTTTTTCAGTTTATCATCACTGGCCTTCGGGTTGATAAGTGGGCGGTAAATATTCCAGGAAGCCATGGAAGATGCAGATAAAATAGAAGAATCCATGGATGACATCACTGCTGCAGCAAGTCCACCCAACCCTATGGCAGCAACAATTTCCGGGGTCAAGTAACGGAGTACGTGCGGCAAAATGACGGCAGCATTCTCTGGAGCCGGCAATCCCATGCCTGCCCAGTCGACATTAAATCCAATAACTCCAATTATTACAGCAGGGACTGCAGCAATTAGGCAGATGATTCCCGCAAAAATAGACAGCCACATAGCAGTTTTTTCATTCTTTGCTGAAAGCACACGCTGGAAATAAACCTGCCAGGCAATTCCACCGAAAATCAGCAGTAAAGCATAGTCAATCCAATTCCAATACCAGTTGCCCCAGGCTGGATCCTGCCAGCCATTGATTGGCGGAAACAATTGGGCATAAGAGCCCAGCTCAGCAGAATAGTTGCTCCATGCTGACTCAAGACCGCCAGCCTGCCCCAGTGCGAATGGTACAATCAGGAACAAGCCGAGCAAGAGTACAGCCATCTGGAATAAGTCTGTATAAGCAACAGCCCACATTCCTCCTAGAACCGTATACGCGACAGCAATTATCCCGGATAGTATGATAGAGGTCGTAAAATCGATATTAAGAATTGTTCCAAAGGTAGTTCCAAGTGCAGTAAGTATCGCTGCACTCCAGAATAATTCTCCTAATAAAGCAGGGATATACAGAACACCTGCCATCTTCTTGCCAAACCTTTGCTCCAATGGGTCGATGATTGTCATAAATTCGTAGCGGCGCATTTTTCTTGCATAGAAAATACCGCCTATAATAAGACTCAGGGCATATCCCCAAGGAGCCTGTGCCCAAACAAGGCCATCACTATAGGTGAATTCAGCCGTTCCATTGATGTATCCTCCTCCTACCCATGTCGCTGCCATCGTGAACATAGCGACACCTAACGGGAGACTACGCTTTGCAACCATCATATCTCCAAGTGTATTGGATTTTTTACCGGCATAAAAAGCACCAATATAGTAGACAAGGGCATAGAAGGCAATCATTCCAATGAAACCGCCCCAATGGATGTCTTTGTTGGTTGCAGCAATATAAATAAGAATAATGGCAAATAACGCTACAAGAAATAATACGGGTGCATTCTTTTTCCAAAAGCTCTCTTTATTACTCTCTAACACTAGCATCACCTCTGAAGTTTGAATATTATGAATTTTCCGTAAATTATAACGGACGTGCGTATTCCCTCAGCATAAACTCGTTATGCCAGGGTCTACGCAGCTATTCTTCCTGATCAACAGGTAAATAATCGAATAAGTCACCATTTTCAATAGCAGCAACTAATTTTTGCAGCCAATGATAATAAGGCTTGGAAGCTTCCATCTGCTGAAAGTATTCTTCGGCTTCCTGCTTTAAGTCATCTTCAACATTCTCAGACTCTATAACCCTGATTAATTCTTTCTGGGACTGTTCAATCGCTTCAAGATTAATTTTTGCTTCTCGAATCCATTTTTTCGTGAAGTAATTTTCAAAGAAACGGAAGAAATCTTTTTCAGCTACAAACGTATGCTTCCTTGTCCCTTTTCTAAAAGTTTTCTTCACAATATTATAGTCCTCGAGTTTCTTAACCCCCGTACTCATACTCGGTTTGCTCATGCCCAGTTTTTCCCGCATTTCATCTAGGGTCATATCTTTCTCAAAATACATGGTTCCATAAAGTGTCCCTGCGCTGCGTGTCACTCCATACAGATCCATGGTTTCAGCAATCGAATCAATTACGCGTGCTTTTGCATCTTCTATCGATGCTTTAGCTTCCTCGTTCTTTTTGTCTGTCATTACTACCCCCCTATTTCCAAGGTTCAGTTTGTTAAGTTTTTTCTTTACAAACTTTATCTTAACGAATATTTAGCTTATGTCAAAACACAAAAAAAATAAAATTTTCTTCCCCCCCCTGTTGCATCAGTGAATATAAGAATTTTAATCTTTTTTTCATTTTGACAAAGTTTTTTTTTCGTGTTAGCTTAAAGATCGTTAAAAACATTAAGTTTTTTCTTAACAAATTTAACAAATAAGAAAGCAAAGGAGTGAAGCGTGTGGAACAACAAAAAATGTATATCAATGGTGAATGGGTTGAAGCTGTATCTAAAAACACGCGTGACATCATTAGTCCTTTCGATCAAGAAATTGTAGCGATTACTGCCGAAGGGGATGAACGTGATTCCAAACAGGCAATCGAGGCAGCCAGAAAAGCGTTCGATCAGGGAGAATGGCCCGTTACTCCCGCTAATGAACGGGGAGAGGTCGTCTATCGAATCGCTCACCTGATTAGAAAATATAAAGAAGAATTAGCAAAGCTGGAAACACTCGATACCGGTAAAACATTAGAGGAAAGCCGTGCCGATATGAACGATATCGCCAATGTCTTCCTGTATTTTGCCGGAATCGCCGATAAAGATGGTGGAAGTATCATTTCTTCCCCGCTTCCTGATTCTGAAAGTAAGGTAGTAAAAGAGCCAGTTGGGGTCTGCGGTCAGATCTCTCCATGGAACTACCCGCTCCTGCAAGCGTCCTGGAAAATCGCCCCTGCTCTTGCTGCAGGTAATACCATTGTGGTCAAGCCAAGTGAAATCACACCACTGACAACCGTGAAAATCTTTGAGTTAATGGAACAGGCAGGAGTACCAAAAGGAGTTGTAAACCTGGTGCTTGGACCTGGCTACAATGTAGGAAGTGAATTATCTAAAAATACCGATGTCGACTTGATCTCTTTTACCGGGGGCATAAAAACAGGCAAAAAGATTATGCAGGCAGCAAGCACCAATGTGAAGAAAATCGCACTCGAATTAGGCGGCAAAAACCCGAACATCGTTTTTGCTGATGCTGATTTCGAAACAGCAGTAGATCAGGCAATGAACGCAGTCTTCTTCCATGCCGGTCAGGTATGTTCAGCTGGAGCAAGACTGCTTGTAGAGGAAAGCATCCACGATTCCTTTGTCGATGAACTTGTGAAGCGGGCCAAAAATATCAAGCTTGGTAACGGGTTCGATGAAGATACCCAAAGTGGTCCGCTGATTTCAGCAGAACACCGCGCCAAAGTGGAAGAATATGTAGAAACCGGCAAACAAGAAGGTGCAGAACTTATCCTAGGTGGAAAACGTCCGGACCAGGAAGAACTTCAGAACGGTTTCTTTTACCTGCCAACCATTTTCACTCATTGCCGTTCTGATATGAAAATCGTTCAGGAAGAGGTCTTTGGTCCTGTCCTGACTATTGAAAAATTCTCAACTAAAGAGGAAGCAGTAGAGCGAGCAAACAGTACTATTTACGGACTAGCAGGAGCAGTATGGTCTACAGATATTGGTAAGGCTGAATGGGCAGCATCTAAACTGCGAATGGGTACTGTGTGGATCAATGATTTCCACCCTTACTTTGCACAAGCACCATGGGGGGGCTACAAACAATCCGGGCTAGGCCGAGAACTTGGTCATGCCGGACTGGAAGAATACCAGGAAACGAAGCATATTTTCAGAAACCGTAACCCCGAACCGATCCATTGGTTCGAATAACTTTTTATTTTTATTTTCTCACACACAAAATCGGATAATTTTTTCTACTACAGGAGGTTTGAACATGAGTTTAAACATGAAAGTCGAACAAATGATGAATTTCCACCAGTTTGAAATCCCAACTGCCATCAAACATGGGATTGGGGCAATCAATTACGTCGGTGAAGAAGTGAAAAGTCTTGGCGTAACAAAAGCGTTGCTTGTCACTGACCCTGGCATTTACGAAGCAGGCGTTACTGACCCGGTTGTCAGCAGCCTAAAAGAATCCGGTATTGATGTAGTCGTATTTAATAAGGTCGAGCCTAACCCACCGGTTCGTCTCGTAAATGAAGGTTCCAAAAAGTTTAAAGAAGAAGGCTGTGACGGGCTTGTAGCTGTCGGGGGAGGAAGCTCTATGGACACGGCAAAAGGAATTGGTGTAGAAGCTTCCCACGAAGGATCTGTCCTTGATTATGAAGCAGCAGAAGGCAAAAAGCCTTTAGAAAACCGGATTCCTCCGCTTACCACCATACCGACTACAGCGGGTACCGGTTCAGAAGTAACCCAATGGGCAGTCATCACAGATGAAGACCGTGAATTTAAATTTAACACAGGCGGGCCTTTGATTGCCGCCCACTTGACTATCATCGATCCGAAGCTGCATGTGTCTATGCCTCCTCATGTAACGGCGATGACGGGGATTGATGCATTAGCACATGCAATCGAGTGCTATACGATGAAATTCGCCCAGCCAATTACTGACGCTGTAGCATTGATGGCCATGGAATATGGCGCCAAATATATCAGACGTGCCTATGCTGACGGGGAAGACTTGGAGGCACGTTATGGTATGGCACAGGCTGCAATGCTTGCCGGCCTTTCCTATGGCAGTGAATCAGCAGGGGCTGCACATGCGATGAGCCAGACACTCGGCGGAATCATACCGGTTGCCCACGGACAATGTGTAGCGGCAATGATGGGACCTGTAATGGAATTCAACTGGAAAGGCAACCCTGAAAAATTCGCACGCATGGCACAGGCATTCGGAATTAACACCAGCGATATGACTACGGAAAAAGCAGCCAAAGCAGCAGTCAACTGGATGTATGATCTGGTTGATGACCTTGATGTCCCCACACTTGAAGAACAAGGAGTACCGACTGACCAAAACACCCGTTTTGCTAAAGAAGCGATGAAAGATCCACAAACAGTTGGTAATCCACGGGACTTAAAAGAAAAAGATTACGTATGGATTTATGATCGCTGCTTTAACCAGAAAGCAAAAACCCTATAAGAAGAATGAATAGGAAACCTGAACAATGGGAAGTACCCGTTGTTCAGGTTTTTTGTCATAGACTATTTACATAAAAAATGTTTTTAACATCTTCTGCGAGGTAATTAGATATTATAGCTATTAAGTCATTACATAGGAGTGAGTATACTTGGATGCGTTAATCATTTTTGTCGCACAGCTGGTCCTCGTGCCAATCGTTACGATCCGGACCATTCTCGTCGTAAAAGGTATTCGTAATATTGCTGCTTTCATCGGCATTTTTGAGGGGTTCATATATGTAATCTCTTTAGGGCTTGTATTCAGTGATTTATCCAATATATGGAACATGGTCGCCTACGCTCTCGGTTTTGGTTGCGGTTTATTTTTAGGAAGTATTCTGGAAACAAAACTCCAAATTGGATATGTTACGTTTCAGGTGAACCTGATGACCCGGAATGAGGAACTGGTCAAGACGTTAAGGGCATCCGGTTTCGGAGTGACGACGTATATCGGTGAAGGCATTGAAGATCATCGTTACCGCCTCGATGTATTAGCAAAACGAAATCGGGAGCGTGAATTTATGGACATTATTGACAGAATGGATCCAAAAGCGTTCGTTGTTTCCTTTGAGCCACGCACATTCAAAGGCGGCTTTTTGACTAAACGAATGAAAAAGCGTGAACAGGCGAAAACAAAACCAGCAGAATCCCACTGATACGTGAAGGCTGTCCATTTAGGGGCAGCTTCATTCTTTCTAATTATTAAATTCTCGTGCCATTGGAAAAATTCGTATTCATTCCTTTGTGAATGTGCGAGTTTTCTTATACTAAGACTATAAAATTCTCACAACACCGTTGGGTCCCTTAGTAAAAAATGTATAAAAAAAGGCACTTCCATCTAATGGAAACACCTTGCAGCACTTACCTTATGGGGGTGAAAAGTGATTTCAAAAAACCTTTCAGCCCTTTCTTTTTTTCTTCTGTCTCCACTTCTTTTTCTTCCAGGTGGATCTTTTCCCTGTCTATGGCGTAATCCAGCGTTAGCACTGCTCCGATATCCGTTTTTGCTTGCTGATTGGAGATAGTCGTATGGGAAACACCATGCTTATTCGCTAAACTTCTGTACTCTCTTAAAAATCGATAGTTGACTTTACCATTCAGCAGTAATTTCGCATCTTTATGCTGTTTCATGGTATTTGCTAATTCCTCTATTCCCCGCCCTTGCATAACCTGCCCTTTCGTCAAAGCAAGCAAAATCCGCTCCCTTATCGTACCAAGATATTTCTTTCGCTCGGACGGCTTTGTTACTTTACTGCCATAAATACCATTTTTTAAGTAATCATCTACATCCGCTTTTTTCAACAGACAACCTCCTCTGTATCAGAGAATACGCTAACACTTCAGAAAAAGAGAAGCATCCTGAAAATGCTTCTCTTAGCTTACCCTTTATGCTCCTCAGGCACAATTACTTCGATATGACCGCTTTTCACCTCAAGTTCAACAGGGAGTTTTTCCCCTTGTTCCCCATCGACATTTGTTACCAATGATTCTGATGATGACACCCGAAGCTGCTTTGCTGTAAAATATTCTACTTTTTCTTCATCCTTCAGGTTTCCTCTAAGAATAGCGGTGACAATTGATGCCAGACGAATCATGTTGACATGCTTGATGACGTAGCAATGGAGGACACCATCATCCACTTCCGCTTCCGGTGCAAGGTTCTCGAAACCTCCGGTAGAACGTGTCAGTGCGGCTAAGAATAGAAAGGAATCACCTTCCCATCTTTTATCATCGTATTCGATTGTCAGCGGGTATGTGTTATTCGTCGTTAATTCTTTAATCCCTTCTAATACATAGGCAAGCGGGCCAAGCTTTGTTTTCTGTTCTGGTGTCACATCATAAGTCGCTTCTGCGATAGCACCGACGGCTACAATATTGACAAAGTAACGATCATTGAATTTCCCGATATCCACCTTCTTTGATTCATCCGAGCCGAGAAGTTCAATAGCTTTATCCGGATCAAGTGGAATATTCAAAGCCCTGGCAAAGTCATTGACTGTCCCTGTCGGTACGATTCCTAACTTCGGACGGTGGGTCTGGTCAACAAGCCCATTGATCGTTTCATTCAACGTACCATCACCGCCCAGGGAAACGACCAGTTCATATTCTTCCGCGCAAGCTCCTTGGCAAAAT
Source organism: Thalassobacillus pellis (assembly GCF_016908295.1). Classification (GTDB taxonomy): domain Bacteria; phylum Bacillota; class Bacilli; order Bacillales; family Halobacillaceae; genus Thalassobacillus; species Thalassobacillus pellis. Next base: position 188,670 of record NZ_JAFBDO010000005.1, on the reverse strand, counting down.
CTCGTCGCATCCAGTTCCTTTTCCGTTTGACTGACAGTTGATTCATAACCTTTTTCTCTTAGTACTGCTTCAATTTTCTCAATATATTCTAAACCATTTTCTTTTCCTGATGAAGGATTTGCAATGATCATTGCTTTCAATGACTCCCACTCTCCTGGTATTTAAAATTTATATTGTAACCCTATTTTTTTAGAAAGACTAACCTTCCTGTACCACAAACAAATGCACGTGAAACTTCATCAAGGCTTTATAAAGCTGACTTTTAACAGCAGACACACAGATACAGCCTATAGTTTAAAAGGGTAAATACGGGGGAATTTTACTATAGGAAAAATATTGGAAAAAGTTCTTCCAGCAAATATTAGTACAATAGGAAAGACTCTGCTATCATTGATAGTTGAGATGAATTCATAGTGGAAGGAGCATGCACAATGAACACGAACAAACCAAGAATTGTCGTCTTGGGTGCTGGCTATGCCGGTATGATGACGACTAAGCGTTTGACGCAAAAGCTCAACCCAGAAGAAGCAGAGATCGTACTTGTGAACAAACACAATTATCATTACCAGACAACATGGCTCCATGAAGTAGCTGCGGGCACTATCAATACCAATCAGGCCAGGGTGATGATCAGCGATGTTATCAACCCTGACAGGGTACGGCTGGTTTATGATTCCGTCGTAAAAGTTAAGAAAGATGAGAAGCGTGTAGAACTGGAAAACGGCGAGTTGGAATACGACTACCTTGTTGTAGCTCTAGGGTTTGAGACAAACACGTTCGGTATCAAAGGTATGAAAGAGAATGCATTCTTTATCCAGGATGTGGATTCCTGCCGTCATATCAACGAGCATATTGAATATCAATTTGCTAAATATAACAATGAAGAAAATGCGGAAGACCACAGTCTTAATATTCTGGTTGGAGGCGGCGGATTTACTGGCATTGAATTTGTCGGTGAGCTGGCAGAAAAAGTACCAAAGCTATGCAGGAAATACGACATCGACCCTGCTAAAGCCAGAATCATTAACGTTGAAGCAGCGCCGTCCATCATGCCGGGGTTTGACGAAGATCTCGTCGATTATGCTCGAAAGTCTCTTCAGGAACGAGGCGTCGAATTTCGTGAAGGTGCAAAAATTTCCGAATGTAAGGAAGATGCTTTCGTCATCAATGATGAGGAAGAAATCAAAGCAGGAACCATTGTTTGGACAGGCGGTGTCACTGGTAACTCTGTCCTTGGTGAATCCGGCTTTGAGCTGACGAAAGGTAAAGTGACTGTGGAGGATACACTGCAGGCACCTGGCAATGAGAATATCTTTGTATTAGGCGATTGTGCATGGGTTATGAATAAAGAAGACGGCAAGCCTTACCCGCCTAATGCACAAGGTGCTATCCAGCATGCAACAACTTGCGCCAACAACATCAAAGCATTGCTGCACGGAGAATCGCTTGAGCCATTCGTGTTCGATAACAAAGGGGTTGTTGCATCACTAGGCAAGTCAGATGCCATGGGTACAGTCTTCTCCGATAAGAAGCTATATGGCAAAACGGCGGCATCCATGAAGAAAGTCGTCGATAACCGTTATATCCTGATGCTTGGCGGCCCGAAATTGTTCCTTAAAAAAGGAAAAATCCGACCATTTTAATCTAAGTAAACAATCCTGCACGAGGAGGTAGCTTTTTATGAAAAAAGGGACACTTTATTTTTTTCTCACGGCAATTGTGACGATCGTCGGCTATGCTATCACCAGCCGTAGTTTAGAAAATTCAAGAGACTTCCATTAAAAACAAATCCCCGGATGCCTGGCATCCGGGGATTTGTCATTTAAGGATTCACTGATTGATTTTTATTTTCCTGATTCTCTGCATCATTCTCAGTCACCAACTCTTCCTTCGCTTCCTTTACCTTATCGCCAACTTCCTGCAATTGTTCGCCGGCTTCTTTGGTTGCTGCAATTGCCTCTTTGGAATCCTCCTGAACTTCATTCACTTTTCCGGCAATATCTCCGGTAGCTTTTTCATATATGCTACGGAGGTCGTTAACCGCTTCACGCAAAATACGGGATGTATCCTGCACGCGCTCTAAAACTTGACTTTTTGTACCGGACGGATCTTCTTTTACGTCGCTGGCAATTTGTGTGATGGTATTTTTTGCATTGGATGTACCTTGTTTTACTCTAGTACGGGTCGTGGAATCGATCAGCGCCAACGCCCCTCCAGCTAATGCACCGACCATGATGCCCATTAGCAGCTTGCTGTTTTTCTGCTCTTGTTCCGCTTGTTGAGATGTCTTGGGCTGTTGTGGCTGTGTTGTCTGTTGTACCATATAAATCCTCCTTACAAAATATATAACGCAGGGTTTTATTTATCTTTCGTTGTTTATATACACTACCTCCCGTTAAATGGAATTAAACGCTAAATTTTAAAACCAAACAAAAGACCCCCTTTTTTCTTAGGGGGGGCATGACCTATTTTTCCCAGACATCCTCATATTCCGGAGTATCTTCGAATTTTTTCCTGGCAAAGCTGCACGCTGGTTCAATTTTCTTGTCCTGCTGTCTGGCATGTTCCACCACTCGATGTACCAATTGAGAACCGATTCCCTCACCCTGCAGTTTGTCATTCACCACTGTAGAAGCAATGACATAGTTGGAATTGCCTTTTTCATTAAAGGTTATTTCGGCATCCGCATCATTTTCGCTGCCCACATAAAAACGCCCAGGAGCTTGTTTTATTTCAGCCATTTTTCCTCTCTCCTTTCTGTTCTACTCCAATTAATATAACCTGTTGAACTTGGAGTGCTGACACTAAGAAAAGAACATAGAATGCTCCAGCTTTCCCACTGCCAGCAAGCAAAGTTAAACAGCGCTTCCCTATTAAAAGAATACCCATAAATTGGCTATCTTACGCATACCTATCATTCACTCCAGCCCAGGCACTTCAGCTATAACCACATAAATTAACGGTAGAGAGTGAAATACTCCCTTTTATATTCAAAGGAGGTGGGAGTTCATGTACGGTTACTACGGATGTGGTTATGGACGGCGCGGAGGCTATTACGGCGGTTTCGCGTTGATTGTCGTACTGTTTATTTTATTGATCATCATCGGTGCGGCTGCATTCAAATATTAAAGCCTATAAGACTGCCGGCAACCCCCGACAGTCTTTATTAATGTGCAGAAAAAACAAGCAAATCGACTAGCCCTCTATCTATCTGGTATTCACTGGGTATCGCTTTTCTTAATCATATCCACATGGGGAATACCATCATCGAGATAAACGTCTGAAACTGGCTGGAAACCACAGGATTGATAGAAACCCCTCAAGTGTTCCTGCCCTTGCAGAAAAATTCCCTTCTCCTTCCACTGTTCTTCCAAAACGGCTAGGGCCTTTTCCATTAGCGTACGTGCGTAACCATTTCCACGGTATTCTTTATGGACGAGTACTCTGCCAATCGAAGGGAGTTCATATTTCGTGCCACCAGGGACAAGCCGGCAGTAGGCAGCAATATCGTCCCCTTCCTCCATCCACAAATGGATTGCATCCTCATCATACCCGTCAAGTTCGGGATATGGGCAGTTCTGCTCTACAACAAATATATTTACGCGTATTTGCAAAATCTTATAGAGTTCCTTTCTATCTAATTCGTGGAAATGCTTCTGTTTCCAAACCATAGATTAATCACTCCTATAATCTCAACTATAGATTCTAGTAAAAATTTACTGGAAATTATCCCTACTTTTCCGTTTTATCACTTTCCAGGCAGGGAAATAGGCTATTATTAAAATTTCTCAGGGAGTGCAAATGTCATGTTTTTAAAATTATTGCCATCGGAATTACAAAAGTACTTCCAAATGTCCAAGCAGCAACGGAAGCATGAAATTCAAAAAACATTATGGTTCACACCATTTTTATATGTATTTTGTTCCTTATTCCTCGTTGCATTAACGTTGTATTTGGACTATTTTGTAAATTTATCCCAATATATACCTTCTTTTTTCCATGCAAATGCACAGCCGACTCGAATGCTGGTTAGCGCTCTGATCGGCGGTATTCTAACATTAAGCGCCTTTACCTTGAACTCCTTGCTTGTCGTGCTCACGACATTCAGCGGGCAATTTTCGCCAAGAATGCTGTTGAATTTCGTAGGAGATCGCAAAACCCAGCATGTGCTCGGCATCTTCCATGGCAGTTTCGTATATGTACTGGTGGTCTTTTTATTCGTCACCGGGCAACAGAATGAAGTTTATGTCGCTATCCCTTTCACCACTGTACTACTGGCTTTCTTTACTGTAATGGTATTCATCTTCTTCATCAATCACGCGACCACTTGGATGCAAGTCCATAATATAACCTTGACTATGAAAAATGTCTCCAAAAAAATTGTCAAAGTTTCCCTGAGTAATGAATTGGAAGCATATCGTGCTGAGAAACCCGGGGATCTTTATGAGAGTTATCGGGAAAGGCATCAAAAAATCGCCACAGCTACTAAAACAGGGTATATCCAAGTCGTCGATTTCAGAAAAATGCTTGAGGAAGCCAGGAAAGATGACATCATTATCAAACTTCATGCCAAAGTAGGTGATTTCACTTTAATAAATAACCGTCTCTTTTCTTACTGGGGGCCAGGTAAGGATAAAGTGAACGAAGAGAAATATTGTGCCATGTTTGAAATCGGCCATAAAGAAACCGAGGTTCAGGATATTAACATGGGGATGACTAAGCTTTCAGAAATCGGCATTAAAGGTATTGGTAATAACGATCCGAAAACCGTTATCAACACCATTCACCAGATGGCAGATCTTCTTGTAGCCGTGGAAGACAATATTACTTTCACCCGTTTTTTGAACGATAAAGAAAAACAAGTTCGTGTATTGATGGATACGGAAGATTTTGATTTCTACCTTTACAGAGGCTTTGGCTATATCCGCCACTACGCAAACGAAAACTACCCGATCATTACAGAAATCATCACTGCCCTTTCTATGGTGGCTCAATCCATAAGCGGTGACAAGCATGATATGATCTGGAACTTTGCCAGTAACACAGTCGACCATATTTCGTCTGAATTTATCTACGACTTAGATCGAGAATTCTTGTTAAAACAATTATACGAGCTAGCCCTCATAACCAATCATGAAATGGACTATTACGGCGTGGAAAGAAGGCTGTTGAAACTGCTGCCCAGTCATTTCTAACTTACTTCAAATCTTTAAAAACACGAATAAACTTATCGGGCGGGGTGTTCAGCTTAAAAGCGAACACCCCCCTGTTTGTATGCAGATACAACAGACCAAGCCCATCTTTAATAGGCCGATAGGAAATATCGAAAACATTCTTAAGGGAGAATTGGTAGTCCCGTGATGTGATTTCTGAATCAGTCAATGTCAGTAAATGGTTGGTTTCCACATATTTCTGACCTTCGATGCTTATTTCCCGCTTTGTATCAATATAGGGCTGTTCGATTTTCAATACAACACCTCCAGATACTTTCCAGCTTTGTCTGACCATTCTACACCAAAGCTGCTATAATTTCAGTTTTTCTGTCTACATTAAACATATCGAATAATTGTCTTGTCTCTCATTGACATACGGCCATGAGTTGAATACGATATATATGAACACATAATCATATACACATGTTAACTGAAAGGGGATTTAGTTTTGAGCCATCACCATCATCACCATGACCATACAACTGGAAATATAAAGGTTGCTTTTTTTCTGAATTTTGGCTTTACAATTATTGAGATTATCGGCGGATTGATGACGAACAGTATGGCAATTCTTTCAGATGCCCTCCATGACTTGGGAGATTCACTATCCCTAGGGCTTGCCTGGTTCCTGCAGAAGTTTTCAAAAAAAGGGAAGTCTGACAGCTTTTCCTTCGGTTATAAGCGCTTTTCCCTGCTGGCTGCCCTAATCAATAGTGTCGTGCTGATTGTCGGTTCCATTTTTATCCTGACCGAAGCAATACCCAGATTATTGAACCCTGCCCAGCCTAACGCGACAGGGATGATTCTTCTGGCCGTGCTCGGAATTATAGTCAATGGCGCAGCTGTCTTCCGGCTTCGCGGGGGAGAATCGATGAATTCAAAAGTGATGACCTGGCATCTACTTGAGGATGTACTTGGATGGGTTGCTGTACTGATTGTCAGCATAATCATGTTTTTTGCCGATTTACCTATACTTGACCCAATTGCCTCAATTGGAATTACGTTGTATATCCTTTATAATGTCATCCTGAATTTTGTTAAAACAATGCGTTTATTTCTAGAAGGCGTTCCTGAGAATATTGACCTGGATAATATCGTAAAGAAAATCAACAATCTCGAACGCGTCCTATCCACCCACCACACCCATTTATGGTCATTGGACGGAGAACACCATGCTTTCTCGACGCATATCGTCGTTCGACCGGAAGCCTCGAAAAAGGAAGTGTGTGATATCAAGGAGGAAATTAAAGCGATCATCAAGCATATCCACCTTGATCACATCACAATCGAAATCGAGTACGAGGATGAATATTGTTCCATGTTAGAAAATGAACGCCAAGAAGGAGCTGATGGTTATGGATGAACCGAATAAAACAGATTTAGACGAGGAAACACTTTTCCTTGTTTCACAAACCTTCAAGGCGCTATCAGATCCGACAAGAATCCGAATACTGAACCTCCTGTTTGAACGGGAATACAGTGTCAACCAAATTGCTGAGCAACTCCACTTGAGGCAGTCGACGGTTTCCCATCAGCTGCGTTTTTTGAAAAACCTGCGGCTGGTGAAATTCCGCCGGGAAGGTACTACCATCTACTATTCCCATGACGATGAACATGTCCTGAATGTCCTTCACGAGACAATCCAACACGCCCTTCATCAATAAGCAAAAGCGCAAGCGCCTTGTTCACCCCCGACAAGCTTAAGGCGAGCCTCGCCGTGACGGGCTTTGTCACAAAGAGGATTGACTTAAGACCTCGAGGGGGTAGGCGCTGGAGCTGGATGAAGCAAAAGCGCAAGCGCCTTGTTCACCCCCGACAAGCTTAAGGCGAGCCTCACCGTGAAGGGCTTAAGAAAACCAAAGGGGACGTCTCTTAAGTCTACTGCAGACTTAGGAGGCGTCCCCTCATGTTTATAATTTCAAGGTTTGAGGTGACTTTTCTTTGGCATTCATCAGCCGGATTTGTTCTGGTTCAATTTCCAGTACAATATATTCCGGATCTGAGGGACCCTCAAACCAATTTTCCATATATTCGTTCCAAAGCTTCTCTTTCAATTCCTGATCCTCTTTAATGACGGCCTTTCCTTCTACCTCAAGGTAGGCATCTCCAAAGCCTTCCCCGCCATAGCCAATCAGGATATGGACATAAGGGTTAGCATCAATTTCTTCTGCTTTATGGGTCTCTCTGCTTGTCGGCGTGTAAAAGGTTGTTCCTTCATTAAAAAACGTCATGAATCGGGAATGCGGCCGGTTATTTTTCACTGAAGCAAGTGTTCCTACTTGATTGCTTTCGAGTATCTTCATAATTTTATCTTTAAGTTCCTGCTCGTTCATCTCATATTCCGCTCCTTTCTAATCAGAAAAACTGTACGTCTAGTTTTCCTTAAGAAGGGAACATCTAAACACGGGAATGTGCCTTTTATATTACCTCTATGCTCGATTCTACTTTTCCAGCATAAAAATCCACATAAATGTCATTGCCTGCCGCAGTTCCTTTGGCAATCCCTTCAGCCGTTTTTCGCTGATACCACGTTTGTATACACCCTCCCCACCAATTAAGTTCAATCCCATTTCTTCAGCCATTAATTCAAATTCCCAGGGCATCATTGTATTGCAGATAACATTCTCACCGAATAATCTCCGGTAACTGTTTTGTCTTGGTGCAGCAGTCGGCCCGAGTACTCCGATACATAACTTTCCTTTAGGCCGTACAATCCGTTTCAGTTCAGCTAGACCTTTAGCAGGTGTTTCAAGCCATTCCAGACTATTAATCGCCATTACAGCATCAAAACTTTCATCGGAAAAATCCAATTCTGTCATTTCTCCCTGAACGAAAGTCAATTCATCGGCACTTACTTGCTGTTTAGCCCGTTCAATCATTTCTGGCGCAATATCGACCCCTGTTACATCATAACCGGATTGGTGAAGTTTGAAAGAACCATAGCCATCACCGCATCCAATATCAGCTACTTTATCTCCCGGAGATACGTACTGCTGGAAAAACGGTATGATGGTTTGTCGGCTTCCCTCATCCCACATATTCTTACTATTTTCATTCCAAAAATCTGCCCGGCTGTTCCATTGTTTTTCGGCTTCTTTGTGCCACTCGAATGTATTTCCCATGTTCATCCTCCTGCCTGATAACTAACACTATTTCATTCGTGACTGAACGTCTAATTCCTTTTTTGAATTATATTATATAAAAAAGACTTGCATGTCCTGATTAACTCCTATATCATTATAAACACAAGATAAGCTAACTACCAATGATTAAAAACACAATATATAGTATGACGAATAGCGGATGCCTAACGGCTTAATAGGGAATCTGGTGTGAAACCAGAACTGCCCCCGCAACTGTAAGTGCTGACGAAACGAAAATCCACTGTGCTAATGCATGGGAAGGATCGGATTAGGTTTATAAGCACAAGTCAGGAGACCTGTCTCTATTCGTTTAAAGTTTCGCCTTCTTCGGGGTTTGAGAAGATGAAACGATGGAATGATGGGCCAGTTCACCCTCCACCACCTGCGGCTTTCATTGTTCCATGGTTTCATCCGCTCAAATTAGAGCGGTTTTTTTTATGCATTATTATCTTTACCACCAAGACTAAAGGAGTGAAACCATGGAAGCAACCATAACAAAAATCGAACAATATTGGAAAAACTGGCTGATGAATAAAAAAGAAAAATTCCCCCACCTGGTTATGGAGGAATTAGCGGATAAATTACCTGGCATCAACCTTGGCGAGAGCAATTTCCACGACCAAGCACACCGTCTGATCCTGGAAGCACTGTCCTTAATGGATGAGACATCACCTGACTGGACTTATATTGCCTCTCAGCTTGAATTAGAACGGTTATACAAAGCCTCTGCAGAAAATCGTCAAACATCACGAGCTTATGATAACTTTTATAACCTTCTTGAACGTCTTATGGAAGAAGGCATCTATACAACAGACTTGCTGAAGTATTACAACGAGGAAGAAATCGGCAGGTTAGGCAAGTGTCTGAAACCAGAAAAAGATAACCTGTTTACTTATATCGGTTTAAAAACACTTGCGGACCGGTATCTTGCAAAAAGCAAACAAGGTGATGTGTTTGAACTGCCACAGGAACGCTTCATGATTATTGCCATGACTTTAATGAAAGAGGAGTCTGAACAGAAACGTATCGATCTGGTTCTTGAAGCCTACTGGGCGCTAAGCAACCTTTACATGACAGTAGCTACCCCTACTCTGGCCAATGCCGGAAAAACGTATGGACAGCTGAGCTCCTGCTTCATTGATACGATAGATGACAGCCTCCAATCCATATTCGACAGCAATACCGATATTGCAAATTTAAGTAAACACGGGGGCGGAATCGGAGTCTATCTCGGTAAGATTCGCAGCCGCGGAAGCGATATCAAAGGCTTTAAAGGCGTTTCTTCCGGTGTGCTTCCATGGATGAAGCAATTGAATAATACTGCTGTCAGCGTCGACCAGCTTGGCCAGCGCCAAGGAGCGATTGCTGTCTATTTAGATGTATGGCACAAGGATATTTTTTCCTTTTTAGACAGCAGGCTAAATAATGGAGATGAACGCCAGCGGACCCACGATATATTCTCAGGTGTATGTATTCCGGATATCTTCATGGAAGCTGTGGAAAAGCGGGAAGACTGGTATTTATTCGACCCGCACGAAGTTAGAAGTGTAATGGGATTTTCCCTCGAGGATTATTATGACGAAGAGAAAGGACAAGGTACTTTTCGCGAAAAATATGAGGCGTGCCGCCAACACCCCGCTTTGACAAAAGAAACAGTCCCGGCTATTGAAATCATGAAACGAATCATGGTCAGCCAGTTGGAAACAGGTACACCTTATATGTTCTACCGTGATGAGGTTAACCGAATGAATCCTAACAGTCACGCTGGCATGGTCTACTGCAGTAATTTATGTACTGAAATTACGCAGAACCAAAGTCCAACTGTGGAAGAACAGCAATATGTAGAGGATGGAAAGATCCATATCACCCGTGCCCCTGGAGACTTTGTTGTCTGCAACCTTTCCAGCATCAACCTTGGTAAAGCAGTACCAGAAAATGTGCTGGAGCGTTTGATTCCGATCCAGGTAAGGATGCTGGATAACGTCATCGAACAAAATACGATTCCGGTTGCGCAAGCAAAATTGACCAATCAGAAATACCGCGGCATCGGACTCGGCACGTTTGGGTGGGCACATCTTTTAGCCAAGAAACAAATTAAATGGGAGTCTGAGGAAGCAGTGGAATACACACATGATGTGTACGAAGAGATCGCTTATTATACTATTCGGGCCAGCATGGAGCTTGCCAGGGAAAAAGGAAGTTACCCGGTATTTAAAGGATCTGACTGGGAAACTGGTGAGTATTTTTCCAGACGGAAGCTTTCGGCCGGGGGATCATTCGATTGGAAAGATTTACAGAAGGAAGTCAGTAAAAACGGATTACGAAACGGCTACTTGATGGCAGTGGCTCCGAATTCCAGCACCTCGTTGATTGCAGGCAGCACCGCCAGTATCGACCCTATTTTCAAGAAGTTCTATTCGGAGGAGAAGAAGGATTATAAAATTCCCGTAACAGCTCCAGAGCTTTCACCTAAAAATTACTGGTACTACAAAGCGGGGCATGAAATTGACCAGCATACGAGCATCGAACAAAATAGTGCCCGTCAGAAATATATCGACCAGTCTATTTCCTTTAATTTTTATGTCAGAAATTCAATCAAGGCGAAGGAATTGCTGGATTTGCACTTGCACGCCTGGAAAAGCGGTTTAAAAACAACCTACTATACCCGCTCAACCTCAAGTCAGCAGGACTTTGAATGTGAAAGTTGTTCATCTTAAGGAGGTACTATCATGGAAAAAACTCTACAGCAGCGCAAAATGGTCGATCATACGGCACCAAACGCTTCCACAGGAATTATTAACGGAAAAAGCTCTAACGTGCTGAATTGGGACAATACCCGATTCTCCTGGGCTTACCCAATGTATAAGAATATGCTTGCTAACTTTTGGGTACCGAATGAGATCAATATGAGTAACGATCGAAAGCAATGGGCATCTCTTACAGATGATGAGCAGGAAACATTCAAGAAAATCATTGGCCTGCTTGCCTTTCTAGATTCCATCCAGACGGATTATTCGGGGCAAATCGCCGATTATCTGACTGATTCAAGCCTGTCCGCCCTAATGCAGACCCTTGCCTTTCAGGAGGTCGTCCATAACCAATCGTATTCCTATGTACTCTCTTCGCTGGTTAATCAATCAGAACAGGAGGAGATATTTGAATATTGGAAGCATGACGAGGTATTAAAGGAGAGAAACGCCTTCATCACACAAGGTTACGAAGCATTTACGTCTTCCCCTACACCGGAGAATTTTCTGAAGTCAGTCATATATGATGTCGTATTAGAAGGCATTTTCTTTTATGCCGGCTTTTCCTTCTTTTACAATTTGGCGAGAAACGGGAAAATGGTCGCAACAAGTACCATGATCAACTATATTAATCGGGACGAACAAATCCATGTTACACTGTTCGCTAATATCTTCAAGGAAACACTAAACGAGAATCCTGATCTGGATAAGGATAAATTCCTCCGGTTCACCGAAGAAACCTTTAAAACGGCCGCTGAATTGGAAATTAAATGGGGACGCTATATCATCGGTGATCGTTTCCCCGGTATCCCAATGCAGGATCTTGAGGATTATATCCGCTTTATGGCAAATAAGCGGAGCAAGCAGCTTGGAGCAGAAAAACCATTCAAAGGGTATGACAAAAATCCTCTCAAATGGATCCGCGCTTATCAGGAAGTGGATGAAGGGAAATCGGACTTCTTCGAACAGAAATCCAGACAATATACGAAAGTATCAGAAGATAACGGTTTCGATGAGTTATAAAATTGCTTGCCCTGAAGAAACCCGAACAGTTAAAAAGGCCGGATTTCTTTGCAGTATTCAACAGCAATCACCACTTAGCCATGCCTCGCTAAGGTGCTGAAAAGGAAACTGGCCTTACTCTCATCGGCAAGAAGAAAGTTGTCCCAAATAAATGGGACAACTTTTTGTTTATAAATTCAGCCATACTTTATACCTGTCTTTTTCCTCTTTTATCACTATTTACCAGAACGCTTGTTCCCCTTTTTGAAAAATTGTGGTATCCTTATAAATAGATATCGCTCTTGTAGGGAGAGGTCGGCTAGCCCCATGTCACTAAAAAAAGGGGGGTGATGCCTATGGGTACGTATGAAGTCCTGATGGTGATGCTTGCGTTTGGCACCTTTACCATTACGCTACTCGCTCTGGTCATCAAACTGACCAATAAAAAATAGACCTCCCTATTAACCCTGGACAAGTTGATTGGGAGAGGTCTATTCCTGAATGGCCGATCCCCTGGGGAATCGATATCTATTAGGCCGCAGTTGGCGCTGCGGTCTTCTTACCATATGTCTATGTCATCTTAATGATACCATAAAATCTCGAAAATAGTATACAATAACTTACTTTATTTGAGATTCTTTGTGAATGATTTTACACTTGTCGTTAAGAAACCAAATCCTTATGCGTATATATTCGTTTGGATAGTTGGTAGGATCCAATCACCGTCAGTAGAATCACTAATCCACCGATAACGACCGGCTGGTTTTGGACAATGCTGATAACAGTATCCACTAACTTTTTTATGATTGCTTCTTCTCTATGATACAGAAGCGATCCTGCTGTAATCAAAGCAACCGGAGTAACTACCATTATGATGATGTTAGCAGTTAATGCTTTCATGAAAGAAAGCTTATAGTAAATCGGAAAACTTAACGAACTAAGGATAAGAACAGCTCCAAGAGCCAATAACGCCGTTGAGACTGTGATAGGCGAGTAGGAAAAATAAGCAAGCCATAAATGGGCAATTTGATCAATTAGTACAGTGTACGCCAAAAAAATTAAAATGGCCAGAAAACTGAACAAAAAGCGAGCTGTCACTAACGATTTCCGGTCAACCGGCAGACTGACCATGAACTGATTCGCCTTTGATTTATCATCGCAGTAAAATAAGTTTACCACCAGCCCCAGCATAAGTCCGGCATAGATGAATACTGGCGACAGATTCATAACATACGCACCCGGAATAAAAACAATCACAAGCAATAAAAACTGCTGATTGACTAACAATTCTTTCTTCAACAGGCTGTTCATTTTACCCCTTCCTCCCTTGTCATATAGTACATGATGTCTTCGAGGCTGGCAGGTTCAATCATTAGTTCTGTTATCCCATCGAACAATTCCCTGTTATTCTCCATCAGCCCGGTAAAGCCCTGATTTGTAACCTTATACCCGAGAAACATCTGTTTCAGATCAGCATCAAGCTGCCATTCTTCCCCTTTAACAATATAATATTGTTCACGCACGTCCTCGATATTTTTTCGGAATTTAATCTTTCCCTCATGAATAAACACGATAAAATCAGCAATTTGATCCAGGTCTGTCGTGATATGGGTCGAAAAGAATATTGTCTGGTTTTCATTCATCATCAGCTCCTGCAGCTCCTCTAATAATTCCCGCCTGAATACTGGATCAAGCCCCGACGTCGGTTCGTCCATAATAATGAATTCCGGTCTATGGGCAAGAGCAAACAGCAAAGAGCACTTCATCTTCATTCCTTTAGAAAAATGCTTGATTTTCTTGCTTATTGGAAGCTGGAATTTTTTAAAATAACGCTGGAATAATTCTTCATCCCAATTTTTGTACAAGGTTGAAAGAACTGATTTTGTTTTATTTATCGTAAAATCTTCGTAAAAATAGAGGTCATCATAAACAAAACCGACTTTTTGTTTGAGTTCTGCATCTGTATGGGGCTTCCCAAACAATTTGATATCCCCATCATCCGGTTTGACGATATCCATGATCATCCGGATGGTTGTGCTCTTACCTGCACCATTTGGGCCGATAAAGCCAGTGATAAATCCGCGGGGGATGTCCAGCGACAAGTTCTCCACTGAAAAATCTTTCATTTTTTTTGTTATTTCCCTCATTTCTACCACATTCAATTCGTGTCACCATCCCTATAATATATTTCCACCATCGCTTTTATATCAGTATCTGTAAGTCCAAGCCTTTTTGCTTCTAGTACTATTTTTTCCAATTGGTTTTCCAATTCTCTTATTTGCCACTCCTTCAGTACATGGGATTGTTGCCCGGCAATAAAGGTCCCTTTTCCTACAGAAGAAAAAATGAATCCTTCACTTTCAAGCTCTTCATAAGCGCGCTTAGTAGTTATAACACTTACTTGCAAATTTTTTGCCAACGTCCGCATTGATGGGAGAGAATCCCCTTCCTGAAGTTTACCTTTCCATACGTGTTCCTTGATCTGCTCTTTTATTTGCTGGTACAAAGGTGTCTTACTCGTTTGCGAAATCAGGATATCCATAACAGCTCTCCGTTCATACATTGTGTTTATTGTATATATTAAATATATACAATAAACACAATATAGTCAATAGCAAAAAGACTATCAAATGGAGTCTTCTGTCTGTTACAGGAAATAAGCAAAAAAATACCACGGAGAATTCTTATTACTCCGCGGTATTATCCCATCACAAAAGGTTTATACGTAAGACTCTTTTATTTGCGATGTAAACGATATGTAATTGTAAGCATTGGTATCCCAAAGAGTGTTATATCATGGATAGCAATCAAACGATTCGACTCATGATTCTCCCTTAGCTGAAAAGTTTCCTGTAAAGGTGTACGGATAACCCATTTTCCAAGCGAAAAATAAATGCCTTCGTCCCCTTTTGCGCTCGGACGGAGAGTGCTCGTTAATATTAATCCGCCGTAGTGGTCGTGAAGCACACGTAAAACACCGATTAACATTCCTGCAGGAAACGGAAGGCGGATATTCATGTATACCTCATCGTCTTTTTCGTGGTGCCCATACAGAGCAGTAAAGATTCTTTCGCCTGTCTGTTTATTTCTGCGGACCCATGCCCTGCTATCATTGATACCTGGTGCTTCCTTGCTGTAGGTGATTTCCCCTGACATTTCGATGCGGCCATCAGGAGGTATATTTATTTGTTTCCACTTGTTTGTCATTCGGTAGCTCAGCTTCGAAAAACGGTGAAACCCTTTTTTCCATTGAATTTCAGCATCCATGGTAAACTCGTCGGTATGAATGTGAAAGTCATGCACAAGTGGGTCAAGTTTTCCCGGATCAAATTGCTTATTCCTGTAGCTGCTCCAATTTTTTATTAATCCTGCCGCGCTTTTCCCTGAACTCTCTTCAGAGTATGGAATAACTGGGAAGGAGGTATAATCATATCGCTTAGGTACTCTTAAAAAAATCCATGAGAGTACCGCGATCAGCGAGAAACCAAAGGCATTAACAGCCCCATGCCATTTAATCATATCTGGTATTAACAGCCATAGCCCACCGGTCGCAAGCCCGAGGCTGTATATGAAGGAAAGTCCAATAGTAACCAATAAAAGAGCGGCAGCCAAAGCAATCCCCCACCTTGCCCATCCTTCCATTGATTTTACAGAATACAGCCACCAGCCGCACAACCAGAGGATAAACACCAAATAGATACCAACTGTAATCACTTCTGTCGGGGGTCCCTGATTAAGACCCACAGCTACTAAAAACGGACCCAGCAGAATTCCAATACTCAATACAGTATAAGATTGGTTCCCTGTCCTGCTAAAACGCGAAACCCTTCCTGCCCTCCAGCGGCCAAAAACTCCTGTTAAAATTGGCAGCAGAAAAGCGGCATAATGAAAATGGATGGCTGTTAGCTGGACAATAATAGGCGTATAAGGAAGCCATTCCAATGCTGGACTTTGAGCAAGAACCAGCCATCCTCCACCTACAGCTAAATAAATCATTGCCACATCCAGGACCGACTCTTCTATCGGCCTTATACCTTTGCCCAACAACCGCATCAAACCTCCGAATGCGATCATAAGGGTGAAAATACACCAGACTCCAGCCCATAAACCACCTTCCATCCCAGGAGCAAGCGTCAGCGACAACGTTCCTGCACCGGCTGCTGGCAAGCAGAAGGGTGCAGCCCACCGTAAATATTGCTCAGCGGGATTTGCACTTTCTTCCTGGAGTATTTCGCCCAGTAATAAAGGTACCAGCACAAAAAAGCAGAACGACAAGGCGATATCTACGGTAGTTTCTCGAAAAAGCACAGCCCACAGTATCATAAATACAAGGCCAATTCCTGCATATAAAAAAGAATTCCATTTCAACATATATCGTTCTCCATTTCTCTATTTATGTCCGTTTACCATTTTAGCAGACCGTTTCGTATGTTCCTAATGTGTTTCGCAGGAAAAATCACGTGAGAAAAACTTGGCTTGTCGCCAGTCCTTATGGCGTAATCCTTCGTTTTACTTATACTTTAATTCTTTAACAAAGTTAACCTGTCTTAATGTTCAAAAATAGAGGTCCTCCTTTACTCAAGGAGAACCTACTGGGTAAAAATTAATAGAAACTGCCTAAATGATGTTTTTTCAAAGTCTCCAGCTCTTTTTTTAAATCATCTATCTGATTTTGAAGGTCTTCAGCTGATTGCTTCCATTCCACACTTTTCTCATTCAAACCTTTATCGACAAGCCCAGTGTTTTTCTGGACTTCTTTCAGGATATTTCTGGTACCATCACTGTCCAATCCACCCAATAAGGAGGAAAGTTCCTTATTTTCAAAGAGCTTTGAGGTCACTTTCAATAGATTGTTTATATCAAGAGACTGCTCTTTTTGTTTGTTACCATCTTGTGAATCTAGTTGTTTATTATCCTTTTCCACAAGTTTCACCTCACTCATCTTTTCCTATTGTAAAAAAATCACCCCTGGAAGGCACAGGCCATTCCAGGGGGATACTAGTTCCTCTTCAGCCTATTATCACTTAGATAGTACCAAGAATTTCATTGATACAGTTAATGACTACCTGTTGTTGCTCCTCTGTACCGAGCAATACAGCAACAAGTAATGCCAAGAGGAACAGCAGCGCAATAACAACCGCTACTAATGCCATTTAAATCCCCCCTCCCCTTAAAGAGATGAAGAGATATCTCTTACAGTGCTAACTTATGCCGAAAGCATGACAACGCTTGGCCACTTGCCTTATTTTAATAGAAAAGGGGCAACCCATTTCTATTAAATCAAGGCGGTTCTACTAGTTTTTCTATCATCAGCCTCCTAAGATGATGATTCTCACAGCTGATTAGAAATGGATCGCCGATCGGTATAATATGCTCGTCCATTGCCAGAATAAGCTCACCAGAACGCTTGCCGCGGGCAAGGCTTTTGGACAAAGATAAAAACGGTCTATATGGACATAAAACTCCATACAGACCGTTTTTTAAAATCATGGTTTTTCTAACCTTAATTTTTTTGTGACCTTAAAAGAATCCCGCCGAGACTTTCTAAATGAGTTATTTTTCGATCCAGCTGTACATATAATCTTTGTCTTCATAACCGCAGGCAGCTTTGACAATTTTAAGCGGCCGAAATGTATCAACCATTACAGCGAGCTCAAGTGTTTCTTTTTTACCGATGCTTGCTTCTGTTGTTCCAGGGTGAGGTCCATGGGGAATTCCGCTTGGGTGTAAAGTGATCGACTTTTCATTGACTCCCTTACGACTCATAAAATTCCCTTCGACATAATAAAGGACTTCATCACTATTTACGTTACTGTGATAATAGGGGGCGGGTATGGATTCCGGATGATAATCGAACAGTCGTGGGACAAAGGAGCAAACGACAAAATTGTTTCCTTCAAACGTCTGGTGTACCGGTGGTGGCTGATGGATCCGGCCAGTGATCGGTTCAAAATCCTCGACGTTGAATACCCAAGGGTACAAATAACCGTCCCAGCCCACCACATCTAAAGGATGATGTGCGAATGTATGCCTATGCAGGAGTCCTCGCGATTTTGTAATCACTTCGAATTCTCCTTTTTCATCGAAGCTTTCCAATGTTTCCGGGCCACGGATATCGCGTTCACAGAACGGGCTGTGTTCCAGCAGCTGCCCGTATTCGTTCCGGTATCTCTTCGGTGTCGTAATCTGGCTGAACGATTCAACGAAGAATATGTCGGTATGGTTATCAGGGATCACTCTGAAAATCGTTCCAATCGGAATAACAACATAATCGCCTTTCCGGTACGTAATAGTCCCGAACATTGTTTCCACTTTTCCTGAACCAGAATGTATAAACAGCATTTCATCTCCATCACCATTGCGGTAATAAAAATCCATTGACGTAGTGACCTTCGCTGTACCCATCAGTAAGTCATCATTTCCTAGCGTGTATACCCTGGCTTCCAACGCATCTCCTGTCTTCTCCGCTTCAGGAGTAAGAAAATGTCGGTGCCGCAAAGTGCCTGTTTCTTCAAATTCAGGTAAATAATTTCCTATTAGTTCTGCTTTTGATACTTCTGTCGGCATGTAATGGTGATATAGTATCGATTGGGTCCCGGAAAACCCTTTCGTTCCCATTACCTGCTCGCGATATAAAGTGCCATCTTCTTTTTTGAACATCGTATGACGTTTGTGTGGGACTTCTCCCATTTTACGATAAAACATGGGCGCCCCCCCTCTCTAGTTTTATATGATACGATTACTCAGCTTCCCCAGCCCGGTAATGGAGAGCTCCACTTCATCTCCGGGTTTGAGCCAGCGATGGACTTCAGTGCCAAGCTCCAAAATACAGCCAGTGCCCACGGTACCTGATCCGATAATTTCCCCCGGATATAAGGTGACTTCCTCCGAGGCACGCTCGATCATTTCAGCAAAGCTGTAATGGATATCCAGTAAATTCCCTCTTGATAATAGCTTTCCATTCACTTCAGCTACCATTTCCAAATTGTAGCGATCCTTCCTGCGATAAGATGTCAGTTCATCCTTTGTAACCAGCCATGGACCGATCGAGGTGGCAAAGTCTTTGCCTTTCGCCGGGCCAAGGCCAACTTTCATCTCCTGCTTTTGGATGTCTCTCGCACTCCAGTCGTTCATGATACAGTAGCCGAATATATGATCTTCTGCCTGTTCCTTCGTTACATTCCTTCCCTGTTTGCCGATGACGCAGGCGATTTCCAGTTCATAATCGAGCCAGTCGCATTTTTCCGGTTTCTTGATTGTGTCGCCTGGGCCTTTGATGGCGAGATGATTGGTGAAATAAAAAACGGGGATTTGATACCACTCGGGAACGACCTCCAGCCCCCGCTTCCCTCTGGCTGTTTTAACATGGTCTTCAAAGGCATAAAAGTCGCGGACACTTACAGGACAGGGGATAGGTGCCCGCAATTCTATTTCTTCAAGCGGATATACTCCTTTTGCACTTAAATGTATATCTTTCCTTAATGTCTCAATCTGAGAATAATAGTCCTGATGGGATTTTAAAAAGGTCAACAAATCTCCCGGAAGTTTGCCGTCCGATAATTCTTCCATGTCCACGGCCAGTCCATTTTCCATCCAGCCGGCTTTTGTACTGCCGTCTGTTTTTTTAAAAGTAATAAACTTCATTTCAATTCCCCAGGTCGTTTTTTTCTTTCTAAGGTAAACGTTTCTGCTATTGCTTTCGTGTAGGACGGACCGGCAAGCCGTCCGATCGGATTCAGTTTTTCTGTGTCAATCCGGCCATCAGCATACAATTCATCGCGGATATTGACCCGGTTCACTTTACCGATTACAAGACTCCCGGCACCAGGTTCATCCCCGAAGTGCAGTACTTCGTGAAGGCTACATTCAAGGTGAACCTTGCTTTCTTTTACACGGGGAGGCCGGACGGAAACACTCGGCTCTTTTTCAAATCCCGCCGCTTCAAATTCATCGACATCTGACGGATATTCAATAGCTGTGTTATTCATCCGCTCGACAAACTCCTCGCTTACCACGTTGATTACAAACTCTTTCGTCTGTTCAATATTACTCAGTGTATCTTTTTTACTCCCGTCCGTTCCACGAAGCATGGGAGCAAAGCAAACGAGCATTGGATCCGCACAAATTCCGGTAAAGAAGCTGAACGGTGCAAGATTCGCTTCCCCGTCTTCATTTAAAGTGGAAACAAATGCTATCGGCCTTGGCAATACCGAGCCGATCAACAATTTATAGGCATCCTTCCACGCCAGTGTGTCCGGTTTAATTTCCACGATTCAACCACCACTCTTTCCAGGTTCAACTGTCTGCCTTCTATTAGAGCAACTTGGCGCCAAGTCCTTATGGCGAAAGCCTTAATTTTACTTATACTTTAATCCTCTAACAAAGGTAAACTTTCTTTAGCGTAACTTCATACTTTCTTAACGTATTGGAAATAGGGAGAATTTCTTCTCCCCTCTCTATTTACAGGTTTCCTCGACGTTCTTGTTCCCGTTCAATGGATTGGAAAAGTGCTTTAAAGTTTCCTTCTCCAAAACCGCGGGCACCTTTTCGTTGAATTATTTCAATGAATAAAGTCGGACGGTCAACAATCGGCTTGGTGAATATTTGTAAAAGGTATCCTTCGTCATCGCGGTCAACAAGTATTTTCAGTTCGCGCAGCTTCTCGATCTCTTCATCAATTTCTCCGACCCGATCGGACAGTTCATCATAATACGTATCGGGAGTCTGCAGGAATTCTACCCCATTGTTACGCAAATGGGTGACAGTGCTGACGATGTCTCCAGTTATCAGAGCGATGTGCTGGACACCAGGACCGTTATAATAGTCAAGGTATTCTTCAATCTGGGACTTACGTTTTCCTTCTGCAGGTTCATTGATCGGGAATTTGATTCTTCCCCCATTGTGCATAACCTTGGACATTAAAGCGGAATATTCGGTAGTGATATCTTCGTCGGAAAAGTGACGCATTTCCTTGAAGCCCATTACTTTTTCATAATAAGAAACCCATTCTTCCATCCGCTCCACATTCCCAACGACATGGTCAATGGCTGCAATGCCCGTTTCTTCAGAAGGAATTTCCATTTCTGAAGGCAGGAAGCCAGGCATGAATATGCCTTTATAATCTTTCCGTTCGACAAGAGTATGGATGGTATCCCCATAGGTTCCGATAACCGCTTTTTTGAGAGTACCGTAGTCATCTTCCAGTGAGAATGGCGGCTGGATTTCAATTGCCCCTCTGCTTACTGCTCCTTCATAGGCGGTCTCCACATCATCTACAGTCAGGGCTACATCTTTCATCCCGTCGCCATGCTTCTTGACGAATTCGGCAACACGGCTGCTTTCCGTCAAGGAACCAGTAACGACAATCCTTACTTTCCTTTGCTGGAGAACATAAGAGACCGTCTCTCTGTTACCTGTTTCCAATCCCGAATAAGCTACCAGCTTGAACCCAAAAGCAGTACAGAAGAAATGAGCTGCCTGTTTGGCGTTTCCTGTATAGTATTCAAGATAATCCACTTCTCTGACTGGAAAAAAGTCCTCCATTGCTTCCGGTGCATTTGTCACTTGTTCTTTCATTTTCTTCCCCTCCATTTTTATACATTCATTTTAGATATGTCAGCATTAGATACGGTTTTTCAATTAATTCCTGGACCCTGTTCGTAAAGGTAACTGCTGTCGCGCCGTCTGTCACCCGATGGTCGAACACCATGGATATATTCATAATAGAGCGGATAGCAATTTCATTCTCATTGATCACAGCAGGTCGCTTTTTCGTTTTGTGAAAGGACATCAATGCCACTTCAGGATAATTAATGATCGGTGTAGCTCCTGTGCTTCCACCAAGCGGACCGACATTACTGATGGTAAATGTGCTTCCGCTCATTTCATTTCTGCTCAGTTTATTTTCCTGGGCTTTCTTAGTAAGTATCTTCATTTCATCATGAATCGATTTGATCGACTTCTGTTCTATGTTACGGATGACAGGGACAATCAGCCCTTCCTCTGTATCAGTCGCGATTCCAATATGATGCTGTTTTTCCAGATGGATCAGTTCCTTTTCCTCATCCAATTTAGCATTGAATATCGGAAAATCCGACAGTGCCAGTGACACAGCTTTAAGGAAAAAGGCTGTAGCTGATACAGATATCCCCGAGTCTTTCAAGTCTGTTCTAATCTCGATCAACTGGGTGACATCTATTTCTTCAAAATGGGTGCAATGAGGAATCGTAAACAGTGATTGTGTCATTTTGGCTGCTATCTGCTTACGGCGGCCTTTAAACGGAATCGCTTCTGTTTCTGAAACAGTAACAGTACTTTCCTGTTCAGTTTCTTTTGGCGATGGAGACACAGGGGTAACAATCTGTTCCCCCTCCGCGAATTGTCTGACATCTTCGACTGTTATCCTCCCTCGCTTTCCCGTTCCTTCAATTCTTTCGATATCTACATCCAGTTCACGTGCTATTTTCCTCGTATAAGGAGCGGCTTTTACTCTTCTATCAGGAGAAGGCATGCGAAATTTTTGGACCGGCCTCTCTTCTGTGACGATATCTTTCTCCACCGTTGCAGCAGCTTCGTCCATCGCCCCTTCCGCTTCCAGTAGCAGTACCGTCGTACCAATAGCTACTGTGTTTCCTTCATCTACCAACAGTTTTTTGACAATGCCCCTTTGTGGAGCAGGTATTTCCGCTGTCATTTTATCTGTAGAAACCTCGACTATCGGCTGATCGACTTCCACTTTGTCACCAGGTTGGACAAGGAAATGTGTGATTTCTGCTTCCGTCATTCCTTCCCCAATGTCATGAAGTTTTATTTCCATCATCCTTCTCACCTCCCGCCTAAAACTTGATTACTTTTTCAATTGCGTGCATGACGCGTTCCGCAGTCGGTAAATAGTCGTCCTCGAACCCGAAAAAAGGAACTGGAGCATCAAACCCTGTCACCCGCTCTACCGGCGCCTTCTGATACAGGAAGGAGGTGTCATTGATTATAGCGAGTACGTCATTTCCGACTCCGCCAGTCCCATGGGCTTCATGGACAATAACAGTCCTCCCTGTCTTTTGGACCGATTCAGCAATGGCGTCCTTGTCAATCGGGTATAAGGTCCGCAAGTCAATGACATCACAGGAAACTCCTTTCTTGTCCATTTCCTTTACTGCTTTCATTGCCACAGGAACCATTGCCCCCCAGCAAATGACAGTCACATCCTCGCCATCTTGAAGTTTATTGGCTTCTCCTATTGGCACCACATACTTTCCTGTTGGAACTTCTTCACGGGAAGAACGGTAACATTTCATCGGTTCTAAAAACAGGACAGGGTCCGGGTCTTCAATGGCAGCAATCAGCAAGCCCTTTGCATCATAAGGAGAAGATGGACACACCACCTTTAGGCCGGGCATATGGGTGAAAATAGCTTCTGTACTGTCTGAGTGAATTTCCGGTGCCCGCACTCCTGCACCATAAGGGGCACGGATGACGAGTGGGACCGTGTAATGTCCCATTGTTCTTGCTCTGAGTCTGGAAGCATGGGTCATGATCTGTTCATAAGCGGGATAAATGAAGCCAAGAAATTGTATTTCCACTACTGGGATCAGTCCATTGACAGCCATACCAATAGCAGCGCCAACAAACCCGGCTTCACTCAAAGGCGTATCCATCACCCTGGCTTCACCGAACTCCTCTTGCAGCTTATCGGTTGCACGGAATACCCCACCGTTTTTCCCAACATCTTCCCCGAAAACAAGGACCCGTTCATCTTCCGTCAGTTTTGTACGCATTCCATCAGTAACCGCCTGGACGATTGTCAGCTTCTGTTTATTTGCTACTGTTGATTCCATGACGGATCCCCCTTTTTCACCTGGAGAAATTGTTCTTTTTGTGCATGAAGTATCCATGTCGGCTCTGCAAAAACATAGTTGAAAATATCAGCAGGATCAGCCGCAGGGAACTGCTCCATTTCTTCTACAGCTGCATCCACTTCCTTGGATGCCTCTTCCTGCCAGTTTACTGCCTCTGTTTCATTAAACCAGCCTTTATTCTTCAGAAAACGCTCCAGTCGTGTCAGCGGATCTGTCTGAGTCCTTCTAATTTCACTTTCTTCCTGATTGCGGTATTTTGCAGGGTCATCCGCAGTCGTATGTGCCCCATACCGCCAAGTCACTGCTTCAATCAATGTCGGGCCTTCACCATTACGGGCTTTCTCAAGAGCTTTCAATGTTTCGAAATAAACGGCAAAAACATCGTTACCATCTATGCGCACACCCGGTATATCATAGGCAAGAGCCTTTTGGGCAATTGTTTTCGTCTTCATTTGTTTGTCCATCGGAACCGAAATGGCGTAATGGTTGTTTTGATTGAAAAACACTACCGGTGCATCAAAAACACTCGCCATGTTCAACCCCTCATGAAAGTCGCCTTCAGAGGTCGCCCCATCCCCAAAGTAGACGATGGCCGCGTTTTTTGTACCTTTCTTTTTCTCTGCAAAAGCTGCGCCAACTGCATGAGGAAGTTGGGTGGCGATCGGAATTCCAGGTGGAAAAATGTTCTTCCCTTTCGGCGGGACACAACCCTCATTACGACCGTTCCAAAACAACAGAATATTTAACAATGTATGTCCAAATGTCATCGTCGCACCGTGATCCCGATACGAAGGAAACATCCAGTCGTTTTCTTCTAAAGCAAGTGCACTCCCTACCTGGCAGGCTTCCTGTCCTTCAAACGGAGCATATGTGCCAATTCTCCCCTGCCTCTGAAGACTGATACCCTTCTGGTCGAACGTGCGAATTCGTACCATATGCCTGTAGAATCGCTTCGCCAATTCTTCCGTCAAGCTATTTTCATAATCATCAGCTGTAATATTTCCATTTCCATCTAACCATGTCTGTATCGGAAATTGTTTTTCCATAAAATTCATCCTTTACTTTAGGCAATTGGTTACCTTGCTTACAATTTCGTATTTGATCAGCAGCGAACCGCCCATTTCGGACGCTTTTCATGGGTGAAAAAGCTATTACGCTTGGAACGTGATTCTAATCTTTGTTCACAAAGGTTGTTTGCAGCTTCAACTGTGCAAATACCTCTCTCCATTGTTTGTTGGTATACGTCCATCAATGAAACATAAATGGCCTTTGTTTTCCGTAAAACACGGGCTTTGTTCGGTTCATACAATTCATCTGCAACCTGGATCAGTCCGCCTGCATTCACGATATAATCCGGTGCATAAAGGATTCCTTTTTCCTGTAGAGCTTTGCCATGTCTCAAGTCAAGCAGCTGGTTGTTGGCTGAGCCAGCCACAGCCCGTACTTTCAACTGATCGATGGTAGCGTCATTGATAATGCCTCCCAGTGCACATGGGACAAAAACATCCGCCTCAACTCCATAAATATCGGAATCATTTACGACTTTGACCGACCCTCCAAGCTCTTTGGAAGTAGTGATAATATCGTCTATGGCAGTCTGGTTAACATCTGTGACATAAATATCGGCTCCTTCCTGAAGCAGGTGTTCAGCCACCTTTGAGCCAACCTTGCCAAGCCCTTGGATTGCATACGTCCGGCCGCTCAGTTCCTGGCTTCCCCATACCGCCTGATTGGTTGCCTTTAAGCCGTAAATGACACCAAGTGCTGTCGGCACGGAGGAGTCTCCACTTCCTCCATACTCCTCTTCGACACCGACAATGCAATTAGTTTCCTTCAATGCATGGACGAAATCACTCGGGGTGGTTCCCATATCTGTTCCGGTATAAAACCTACCATTCAAAGACTCTACGAATTGACCGAAAGCCCGGAACAGCTCAGGATTTTTATCTTTTTTCGGGTCCCCGATGATCACCGCTTTTCCACCGCCAAAGTCGACATCTGCAGCTGCACATTTATAAGTCATTCCTTTTGAGAGTCGTAGTACGTCCTCAAGTGCTGCATCAACACTCTCATAAGGCTGCATCCTACAGCCGCCGAGTGCAGGACCAAGGGTGGTATTATGTATAGCGATGATCGCCTTCAGTCCTGTGGATTGATCATTACAAAACAGTACCTGCTGATGCTCTTGAATTTTTTCAAATAAATCCATTTCCATGACCTTTTCCCCCTTAAAGAATTGGTAAGCGCTTTCAAAAGTGCAAAAAACTTACCTCATGCTGTCTTCCATTAGCATTTCTTTTATTTTGGCTTTGGGAAGGATGACCTGTTTCACCTCACCTGTTCCAATCAGCAATTCTTCCATGACAGCTTCTACTTTGGTGATAACGACATTTCTCTTTTTTTCCGTAAGCGTCGCAGTGATCGTTATATGAGCACCCTCCGGAGCGGGATTTACATGTTTAACAGTTACCGCTCCCCCCATCCCTTCTTCGTTGTTTTCCAGGTAGGGAAGTATGATTTTTCTAGAAACCCATTCCATGTAATAAACCATGGATACGGTAGAAAATGTACGGTGGACAACATCTCCTCCAAACTGGGCGAACATTTCGCTTGTCACTTCTATTGTCATGGTTTGTGTCTGCCCTTTTTCCATTCCTTCTTTCATGACGTGCCCCCTTTAAATCACAGGTATTCCACATCTATACTCACGCCAAAAAAATGCCTGAGTGGCATTTTCCTGCATTGGTGAACTCCTGCTCCAGATATCAACGTGTTAACTTAATAACGCCCGATCACTTGCCAGCTGTTCCCCACGGATGCGCTGGAACTCAGCCAACAGCTTCTTTACAGTCAGTTTCTTCTTCTCTTCTTCATCAACTTCTAAAATAATCTGACCTTTATCCATCATGATGAGACGATTACCAAGGTCCAAAGCCTGCTGCATGTTATGAGTGACCATCAACGTGGTCAGCTTGTACTTATCGACTATTTCATTTGTCAGATTAGTAATCAGCGATGCTCTGGATGGGTCGAGAGCAGCTGTATGTTCATCCAAAAGTAAAATAGCCTGCTCCGTAAAGGTGGCCATTAGCAGGGACAGTGCCTGGCGCTCCCCTCCGGATAGTAATCCAACCTTTACATTCAAACGATTTTCAAGTCCTAGATGAAGGGTTTCAAGCACTTCCTTAAAATAAGCCCGGCGGCTCTTCGTAACTCCTTTTCTTAAAGTGCGCGTTTTATTTCGGGAGAACGCCATCGCAAGGTTCTCTTCAATTGTCATGGAAGGCGCAGTCCCTGCCATTGGATCCTGGAAAACTCTTCCGATCATCTTCGATCGTTTATATTCAGGAACCATGGCAACTTCTTTATCAGCAAGTTTTACCAGACCAGTATCCGGCAGCAGCACCCCAGACACCACATTCATTAAAGTGGACTTCCCTGCACCGTTACTGCCTATGACTGTGATGAAGTCCCCTTTCTCCATGGTAAGATTGATATCATCGAGGGCAACTTTTTCATCAGGTGTACCTTCATTGAATACCTTATGGATTCTATTTAGCTGCAGCACTTTGATCATCCTTTCCATCAACAGGTATCTCGAGCATTCTTTCCTGCTGCTTCAGTTTCCGTCGCTTTTTCTCCTTCTGCCTGTCAATGATACGCGGCATGATAAGGGCAAGAATAACGATTGCAGCGGTAATCATTTTCATGTCGCCTGTCTCAAGAAACTCAACCCGCAAGGCAAGGCTGACGACAATCCTATAGATGATTGCTCCTCCAATGACAGCAAGAGTCGTTCTGGCAATTGTCTTTGTCCCGAACAACGCTTCACCGATAATGACAGAGGCTAACCCGATGATGATCATTCCGATACCCATACCTACATCGGCGAAAGAACCATATTGGGCAATCAGTGCTCCGGAGAAAGCTACCATGGCATTTGATAAACCCAGGCCCAGGATGACGAGTAAGTTGGTATTCGCTGAAAGACTGCGGATCATCCGTTTGTTATCACCTGTAGCCCGAACAGCTAATCCTATTTCCGTCTTCAGGAAACGGTCGGTGAGAAACTTGATCAGGAGGGTTATCAGAATCATGAAAAACAATATTGACCAGGTGGATGGTGCACTGTCCCCGAGACCAATCAGTGCAAGTCCATTATTCAATACTTCATCAATACCCAGTCCTTCCCAAAAATCAGTAACTAAGGTGAATGACGTGTCCTGGTTCAGCAATGGGACATTTGACTTTCCCATTATTCGAAGATTGATAGAATATAAGGCGATCATCATAAGTATCCCCGATAATAAGGAATTGATTTTACCTATCGTATGCAGAATTCCGGTAATACATCCGGCAATAAACCCGGCCCCTAACGCAACCAGAGTGGCGACAAATGGGTTGCTGCCATTGACAATCATAATGGCGGCAACCGCAGCACCTGTAACAAAACTGCCATCAACGGTAAGATCGGGAAAATCTAATATCCTGAATGATAAATAGACTCCCAGGGCCATAATTGCGTATATGATGCCTGATTCTACGGATCCAAACATTGCGGTAAACACTAAGAATCATCCTTTCAGCTTATTCTGCCTCGTAGAACTCAGCAATTTCGCCCCATTCTTCCTTTACTTCCACACCTTGTTTTTCGGCAGCTTCCTTGTTGATTACGAGTTTTAAGCTTTTCGGATAGGAAACAGGTATTTCAGAAGGTTCTTTCTCGCCTTTTAAGATTTGGACTGCCATTTCTCCAGTTTCATAGCCAAGATCTTCATAATTGAATCCGCTTCCTGCTATTGCACCGCGAGCTACAGAGTCAAGGTCTCCGGCAAAGAGTGGGATATCCTCTGTCTGCGCAACATCAACGACTGATTCAAAGGCAGAAACGACTGTATTGTCAGTAGGAATATAGATAGCATCTGCACGACCGACCAAGGATTCAGCAGCCTGCTTTACCTCGGCGGAGGTAGATACAGAGGCTTCTACAAGTTCAACGTTTGTACCTTTTAATATTTCTTTAATTGTTTCCACCTGCACAGCAGAATTTTGTTCACCTGAATTGTAAACAACGCCGATTGATTTAACTTGAAGCTCTTCAACAATAAAGTTAATTGTTTTTGGAATGGCATCCGGGTGAGTATCTGAAGTTCCTGTAATATTTTCACCAGGCTTATCGAAGGATTCTACCAGACCAGCCCCGATAGGGTCAGTAACGGATGTGAAAATGATAGGAATCTCTTTCGTGGCATTCAGAGCGCTCTGGGCACTCGGTGTAGCATTTGCGAAAATCATATCAACATTATCGCCGACAAAGTTGTTAGCAATAGTCTGGGCATTATTCATATCTCCCTGGGCGATCTGCACATCATATGTAACATTCTCGCCTTCCACATACCCATTGTCAGCAAGCGCCTTTTTAAAACCTTCAAAAGCCGCATCCAAGGACGGATGTTCCACAATCTGAGTGACACCGATGGTCACTTTTTCATCACCTGAAGCATCACTATTACATCCCGCAAGCAATGTCATGCTCAACATTAAAAGCAATGCGATCCCAACTAATCCCTTTTTCATTTTGGTCCCCCTTGTTTTGATTTAATGAGTATATCAATGCTGCTGAAGCCCTTCCCCCTCTTCAGGAAGCATTTCTACCAAAATTTATGATAGACAACATGCATAACGTAATATTACCGTTATACTATCATTTCCACCAGAAATCGTCAATTTATTTTCAGAATATTTATTATTATTTTATAATTATATAGTTCTACTTTTTAAGTCAAAATTCCTGTAAAACCAAGGGAATAATGAAACAAAAGCGCAAGCGCCTTGCTCACCCCCGACTAGTTTAAGCCAAGCTCGTCGTGACGTTTTCTGTCACAGAGAGAATCGGCTTAAAACCTCGAGGGGGTAGGCGCTGAAGCTGGATGAAACAAAAGCGGAAGCGCCTGCTCACCCCGACTAGTTTAAGCCAAGCCTCGTCGTGACGGTCTCTGTCACAGAGAGGATCGGCTTAAAACCTCGAGGGGGTAGGCGCTGGAGCTGGATGAAACAAAAGGCTTATCCACTACCACCCCTTTTTATAATTTCGTAGACAGAGAAAAAACCCACGGGTTGCTCCGCAGGTCATAACTCATTTTGGAAAATATTATGTAATTGACTGATTCTTTGTTTAGCGTCTTCTATCATGGAAGCAAACAACTGTGCAACAGTAGGAACATCGGAAACCAGGCCGGAAACCTGTCCTCCATTTATGAATCCCTGCCCCAGCTTTCCTTCTATAGCACCGATTTTATGGTATTTTTCAGAAGTCATTTCGGCAAACTCCTCCGGCGGAACACCTGCTTTCTCCTTTTCAAGCAGTTCTTCGGCATAAGGAGTTTTCATAACGCGGCGAACTTGTCCGACTGATCTGCCGACAACCACTGTATCGTTATCTTTAGCGTTAAGCAGCGCTTGTTTATACGCTTGGTGAAACGGAGCTTCTTCCGTCGCGATAAGACGCGTGCCCATTTGTACTCCACTGGCTCCAAGAGTGAGCAGTGCTGCCAATGATTTGCCGTCTCCTACCCCGCCTGCTGCAACCACTGGTACATCCACTGCCCTGATTATTTGGGGAATCAGCGTAAGCGTTGTCAGTTCCAGATTAGAATTGATACCTGCCGCTTCATACCCTTCCGCTACAATGATATCAGCCCCAGCCTGCTCTGCTTTCACAGCTTGTTTTACTGACGCAGTCACCGTTATCACTTTAATGCCATGTTCCTTCAGAGTTGGGATTATCGGCACTGGATTGCCTGCTGATAAGGAAACGACCGGTACTTCATGTTTGATGATAAGATTTAACACTTCTTTTAAATATGGGGTCACTTTAATTGGAACATTTACAGCTATCGGCTTTTGGGTACGCTTTTTCGTATCGATTATAATGGCTTCCAGTTCCTGTGGTTCCATGGTGCCTGCACCAATAGTGCCAAGGCCACCGGCTTCTGAAACAGCCGCAGTTAATGGTGCATTGCTGATATTGCCCATGCCACCTTGTAAAATAGGATAGTCGATGTCCAAAAACTCGCAAAGATATCTCATGATTTTCCTCCTTCGTATAATTAATGTTATAATATTTTTAATCTTTTCACAATAATAAGGAGGAATAAGATGATTCACAAATATGGCGGGAAAATACCACAAGTAGACGATAGTGTATTTATGGCCCCGGGGGCTCATGTTATTGGCGATGTGTCTATTGGAAAAGAATCCAGCATCTGGTTTAACGCTGTTTTGCGCGGGGACGAAGCTCCGATTCATATCGGCGAACGCTGTAGTATCCAGGACAATGCCACTTGCCACCTTTATGAGGAGCATCCGCTGGTGGTAAAGAACGAAGTCACTGTCGGACATAATGTTATCCTTCATGGCTGTACGGTAGAAAACCGCTGTATCATTGGCATGGGATCCACCATTCTTGATGGGGCTGTTATTGGAGAAGCGTCGATCATCGGGGCAAACACATTAATTCCGCCTGGTAAAAAAATTCCTCCTCGTTCTTTAGTTGTTGGTTCGCCCGGAAAAGTAGTCAGGGAGCTTGATGAGAAGGACTTCGAATTAATTCAGCTGTCCATCGATACATATGTCCAAAAAGGAAAGCAGTATAGGGAGGATATAACAGACAGCTGAGAGTCTTCATATTTACAATTAAAAAAAGGAGACAGCGAGCTTTGCCCTGTCTCCTTTTTTCTATGCTTTGTTCTCCATCATCAGTGGGTGCTGCATGGCATTATAGGATTTATCTTTGTGCTTGATTTCATTTCCCTCTTTGAAAACCTGCTCAAAAAAACGGGATGCCGGTTCAGCAAGCACCTTATAGTAATCACTGAATAAGGTACCTGCATGACTGCCAAGCCACTTTTCCGGAAGCAGTTCTTCCGGAAGGCCAGGATCGACAAACAAGAATTTCCGGTATTCATGCACAAGGCTGGTGCGTTCCACAAAGCATTCCGCGTCTGTCATTTCGCCTTTCTGGATTTTGTTTTTATCGATGATAAACTTTTGGCTGTAATAGGAAATGAATTCGTTGTACTTCTGGTTGATCTCATCAAGATTCCAGCATTTCTCCACTAATTCCTTATTATCAGCAGGACCCTTATATTCGGAAATGAAAAAATCCACGTAAGGTTCTATTTCGTATTTTTCGATTAAGTCAGCTACCTGTTTTTCCAAGCTGCTCGGGGAAATCCAGGTACTATTGGACATTGCTCCAAACCCGCTCCACACTAATTCTTTACGGAACTCGTCCCGGGCATTTCTTCGTGTCTCGGGAATAGTATACATAAGCATCCGCCATTTACCATCCCATTGTTCAGGCTTGAATTTAAAGATACGCTGGGCGGCCTCTTCCATTCTTCTGACTCCGCGTTCCGTTAAATAATAATAACTTTTATTGCCTTTTTTATTGGACTCTACCCATCCTTGTTTGTACATCCTGGAAATTGCAGCACGTACAGCCTGTTCATTATGGCCGAATTCTTTTAAAAGGCGTATTAAACTCCCTATCCAGATTTCACTGCCGTAATGACGGATATAATCACCATAAAGCGTAAAAACCATTGACCGTGTATTCATACCCATCCATCTAACCTCTTTCCAGTTAACTATAGGTTCGCTCTTAATTGTCAGAAAATAATGATAACATATCCATGACGTTTTTGCAACGCAGCGAAAATAAACGTTATTAATTAACCCTCATTTCCTCCCTGCTCTTCTGATTTTTCCTCAAGTATGTCCGGACGAAAGCCCATTTGCAATTCTCTGATGCTGTAGCCCATATCCAGCTGGAGGTGGGGATAATCCTTGAATCGCTCCCAATCACCACCCCATTCGAAACCGAGGCTTTTGGCAATCGATACGACTTCCATCCAGTCAGACTTTCCATTATCGTTGCCATCATAGGCGGTATTCCAGATTACTTTCCCTTTATCATTGCGTAAAGCGAAATCAATTGCCAACCCATAATTATGATAAGACTCGCCGCCTTCTGCATAAGTGACGATATTGCCTTCCTGAGATCGACCGCGTTTATAAAGAGCGTTTTGTTCCTCTTTTGACCTTAACCCTTCTGTGATGACAACCTTAATCCCTTTCTCTTCTGCTTTCTCTATTAATATATCCTTTTTTTCCGCGACTTTAGGGTGAAGTTTCTCGGGCATCGGGGCGTTCGGGTCAGGTAGTTCTGGCAGGGAAGGCTGCCAACCGTCTTCCCCATCTATAAAAAGGACAATAATAAACCCTATGGTCATTAACATGATAAGCCATGCAACGACATTATTAATTTTCCTAAACAATGAATTCCCTCATTTTAAAAAATATTTAATAATCAACATAATTCTATTAAAGATGCAACAGGCAGCCATGACAAATAATTCGCATCGGAAGCAGGTAAAGTGTTTTACATTTATTTAAAAACTTAATAGCCTGACAGAGAGCAGAAAAATACTAAAGATATCATAAGTGGTGGTAAAATAGAGTCAGAAAGTGACCTCATACTTCCTCAATTTGGAAGCTATTCACCTACACATAAGGGTCACAAATCCCGAATAGTATAAACAAGCAAATAAATTAATAGAAGGGCGTTGGTCAAATGGCCAAAGATTGGCATACAGCAGCTCATGCATTAACCAGTATCCAGATCTCTGCGACCCCCAACAATGGACCTGTCACTATCACAGGAAGTGCAGATGGCTTGCGTTGTATCGGAGTGGGGACAGATGCGGCTGTATTCCGCCATATGGAAGCCCCGGCGTATGCCTTTAAGTTATATGCACAGGAAAAACAATATAAAAAAGAGATTGAACAGAGGATCTATCAACAGTTAGGAGAACTCCCGACACTTTCACGCTTGCATGCTGCTGGTGATAATTTCCTTGTTCTTCATTATGAGCCGGGACCTACACTTTACGATTGCCTGTTGCAAGGTATCCATATTCCCGGACAGGCTATTAAGGATGTCAATGATACAAGAGCATACATTCGGCAAAAAGGTCTAAACCCGCGTGATATTCATTTAAAAAACATCATTTTGCAAGATGGACGTGCAAAAATCCTGGATTTGTCAGAATACGAAAATCCAGGAAATGATTTCAGATGGGAGCACCTTGCCAAAGGATATGCTGCGTACTATCACTACATCGATGGTAAGCCGATTCCATTCTGGCTGCTGGAAACAATCAGGAAATGGTATAACCAGACAGCCGATGAAACCTTCACTTTAGACGAGTTCATGCGGAAAATTGCCAGGTTGACGTTATTCTGGAAATAATTTAATAAGCCCAAGAAACCGATTGGTTTCTTGGGCTTTTATAGTTTTAAGCGTTTGTTGGTGCATCTTCCTGTTTACCTTTTTTTCTTTTATCGACTTTTTTCTTTCTACCAACTTCTCGCCAGGCAGCTTTGTAGAATGACATTCCCATGAGTATGACAATGATGGAAAATGGTAAAGCTGCGATAATCAGCACGTTTTGCAGGCCTTGGGTTCCACCAAAATACACGATTATAGCAGCCATTGCTGAAAGAGTCAGTCCCCAGAGGATTTTCACAAAACCAGCTGGGTTAAGGGAGCCATTTGTGCTAAGCATACCAAGTACGAAAGTTGCTGAGTCGGCAGACGTAATGAAAAAGATTGCGATGACGAAAATTGTGATTAAGGACATCAGGAATCCAAGCGGATAATGATCCAGGACACCGAACGTAGCTGTTTCTAAGGCATATTTCGAAATTTGATCGATTCCATTTTGTTCCAGATTCAATGCTGAAACGCCGAACACCGCAAAGAATATAAAACATACGATAGACGGAACAAACAGCACACCAAGCATGAATTCTTTGATTGTACGTCCTCTGGAAATACGCGCAATGAATATACCCACGAATGGGGACCATGAAATCCACCATGCCCAATAGAAAATCGTCCAGCCCTTGATCCAAGTCTGGCTATCTTCATTCAAAGGAGCAATCCGGAAACTCATATCAAAGAAATTCGTTATATAACCACCAAGCGTGCTCGTGAACATATTCAAAATGTATAAAGTAGGGCCGACAATGAATAAAAGCGTTAACAGTAAAAAGGCCAGCCACATGTTAATATTGCTCAAATATTTAATACCTTTGCTGATTCCTGACCAGGCAGAAAAAACGAATAATGCCGTCGATACAGCCAATATCAATAATTGGAAGCCATAATTGCTAGGGGTGCCAAATAAGAAGGCAAGCCCTTCGTTGATTTGAGCGGACCCGAATCCTAATGTAGCAGCAACACCGACTACCGTGGCAAACACAGCTAATGTATCAATAAGCTTGCCTGGCAACCCTCCCATGCTTTTTTCTCCAAATAGAGGAACAAGTGTGGCACTTACCAAACCAGGATACCCTTTGTGGAATTTAAAATAAGCGAGGACCAAAGCAACTACTCCATAGACAGCCCATGCATGAAGTCCCCAGTGGAAAAAGGAATATTGAAGCGCTTCCTTAATTGCCTCATCTGTCCCGGTTTTAGCTTCCGGCGGACTTTTAAAAGCATGGGAAATCGGTTCAGCGGTTGTCCAGAATACCAGTCCCATTCCCATTCCGGCACTGAACAACATGGCAAACCAAGTGGGAAGGTTGAAATCAGGAGTTTCAGATTGCTTTCCAAGTTTAATGTGTCCGAACCGTGAAAATATCAAATATACACAAAACGCCAACATGATTACCACTATTAATAAATAATACCAGCCGAATACATCAGAGATATAAGATGTCACCTTACTAGAAACAGTTTCCAATTGATTTGGTTCTACTGCTCCCCATACGACAAAAATTGCACAAAGTATAATTGCGTACCAAAACACTGCAGATACATTCTTCATTAAAAAACACCTCGTAAGAGTAATTATTTTTACGGACATAGAACTATAAGTATATACCACTATCTTTAGAAAACAAACACCCACCTTTTTGAAAAATCTGAAGATAACTGCCTATGGAAGTGCAAAAAAAGTCCCAGGTAAGATGCGAACCCACCCGAGACTCCGTGTTTATTTCCATATTGTTTTTACTCAAGCCATCCATTTAGGAGGAGTATTTTTGTCCCAATAAACCTCACCAATGGTATGGTGCTTTTCAAAATTATCATCACGCAAATGATAATGGAAATTGAACCAATATCCTTCCCCCGGGCGTTTATCCCGCCTGACATGGAACTTGGCCAGCTCCTCACCTGTACGATAATCGTACAAGTTAAAAATTTTCTCTCCATAACCAGGAGACAACTCTTCGGTTATCTCATAATATGGTACTTCATCCCCTGCATGAGTTATTATGTTATGGATTACTTCTTCCATTTCAGGAAAAATCGTATCCGTTATCTCATGTTCTACTTTGGAGATGATTTTCGGTCCAAGTTTGGTTACAGTCTGTGTTTTCGCCCTCTCTGCAACCACATCAATGGGATTTTCCCCGATGTCCTCTAATAAATTATCCAGTTGTTGATCTTCATCTACACCGGCAGACGAAGTGATGAGAGCTTCATTATGGTTGTTTCTTGAGGAAGAGACTTCCTTACTCTCTGCAGCATCTGCTTCCAAGTAAGTCGGTGGAATATACATGCCCAATGTTAATATGGCCACAAGTATGACAGATATTTTCCTCAACCAATGCTCCATGCGCTTATCCCCTCACCATATGTACTATCTTAAATTGTATCATTTTTCTAACAAAAGTCTATTAATCTACTGGAATTTTGTTAGAAAGTCAACTTCATTGTCCATGATGTCCCAGAGATTCCCACCTTTACAAATCCAAATTTTGTATATAGTTGGATAGCAGCAGTGTTATCAGGATCGACACTCAGTGATAAAGCTGAATAACCATCCTGTCTTGCCTGGTCGATTAATTTTGCCATCAGGGATGATGCGACCCCTTTCCCTCTGGCAGCTTGCCGGACAGCAATACCCAGCTCCGGAGTATGGCTATCCACAAACCCGTATCCTTTGTTGTTCTCTTCAAATAACCGATACCAGGAAGCCCCCAGCATGTTACCATCAGAATCGACTGCCAGGTATGCTCTGTCTGTCTTCCTTCCCCATTCCTCATTATACTTTTTGATTGCTGGCTCGTTGAGAAGCTCGCTCTTTGGGGGTTTATCTTTTGGTATGTGGATCGATTCATACATCATATCCATCAGGAATTCATAATCGGGCTCGGTTATTTTTCTAATCAGCATAAAAGCACCTCCTGTTATCACTGGATTTCATAATTTTTTCATAACTTGCTAAATTCCACTTGAATAAGAACGTACGTTCTGTTATGCTTGTTTTAGTAAAAGGCAGCAGACTCAGTGAATGGTCTCCCCAACTGTCTCACAGTGCTTATGCTGCCTTTACTTCTCGGCCAGTATCTATTTATCCATTAATATTTCAATTCTCTTCATTATGTCTAATGTATCTGCTTCGTTATTAGCGGTAATGACGAGCTTCACGTTAGATTCAGGATAGTATGATGAATGGAATCTTACTCCAGGATCATAGCCCATTACTTGATACTTATAAACTGATTTTTCTTTTCTGATAACCCAAACCCCATAGCCGTAGTACATCTCTTTATTCACATGAACATAGGGATGGATAAGCTTCCTTGTCATATCTTCACTCAATAGCAGACGGTCAGAGATTGCCTCCCATAATTTAATCATATCAGGAGCGGATATAATCGCTCCTCCATCAGCCCCGCCCTTTATAGGAATCGAATAAATATTAGTCACCCACGTGCCATCTTCCTTATCTATGTAGCCGATAGCCGTATTTTCCGGAAGCTGATCCAATGCGTAGTATCCAGAGTCCTTCATCCCGGTCCGCTCAAAAATATGATGTTCCACATAATTTGTAAAGCTTGTCCCTGTTACGGCTTCTACAATTAAGCCTAAGAGAATATAACCAGCATTATTATAATGGAACCTTTCCCCCGGTGGAAATTTCATTTTTTCGTATTGAAAAAAAGGCAGAAAACTGTGGTGATTGTCCATGGTATACATAGGTTTATGTTTCCATAGGTCTGCAAAGTCCTCCATCACTTCCTCATCAAAATAATCAGGTATACCTGAACGGTGGGTAAGCAGGTGATCAATGGTCACCGATTTATTAAAATATGGAAACTCTATATCCAGACAGTCTTCCAAATGCAAATCAGGTGATATCATTCCTTGTTCCACTAACTGACAGATGGCAATGGCAGTAAATAATTTGCAGCCTGAAGCTATTCCGAAACGAGTGTGACTGTTGTTAGAAATACGCTCACTCCGGTTGGCGAATCCGCGTGTGATTTCCAAACACCAGTCATCATTTTGTTTTAATATTACCGTACCGGAAAGTTTTTTTTCATCAACAATATTTTCTATTCTTTCCTTTAAATCCTGTTCATGTAACAATGATTTCCCCTCCACCAAATGCATTATATTTTTTCACTAATTCGTGTTTGAAGGTAATTTTTCCTCTTTAGTGAAGTAAAAAAGGCACACCCGGTGTTGGATGTGCCTCTGCTTATAATTTTCTCAAATTTTCACACCAGTCTCCTGCAATTTTTCTCCAAGGTATTTGGCTAATTGCAGCATGCCGTATTCATCTGCAGCAGCTTCTGCATCTGAGTTATAATTTGTGTTCGTATTAACATCATACGTATATAAGTTTCCGTCCTTATCCATAATCGCTTCAATGCCTGCAACATCGATTTTGTTTTCTTGCAGGAATCGTTCATATTTATTCAATATTTGTGGTGCATAGTTTTCCAGAATTTCAAACTTTGCTCCCTGCGATTCTTTATTATCTGTAGGGCAATACATATCGTCTATAGTACAAGCATCCGCCGGGCAAAGCTCAAACCCTTCAGAAGTATCGACTTTCACAGCATAAAAGAATTTACCGCCGATGAATTCATGGCGGACAATATAAGGTTCGGGTGCTTCAATGTATTGCTGTATGAGTGTAATGCCGTCGATGGGTGTATCGAAGTCATCACTATAAACGTATTCTTTCAAGGCCTCCAGGGAATGGAACAACTGGACTCCCTGCCCTTTTCCTGCCCGGTTGTGTTTAGTGATAAAAGGATACATATCCAGTCTCTTTGCAGCTTTAATGATATTATCTTTTCCAACTGCTGTAACGGTCTTCGGTGTGGTGATGCCAGACTGGTTCAATGCCATATACTGATTAACTTTACTTACTTCCAACCGTAGTGCCCTGCTGCCATTCAATACCACCCTGCCGCTTCTATCCAGCCATGCAAGGACTGCTTCAGCAAACTCAGGGGCGAATCGGTGGCCCCTTGTATGGGAGGAAGCACTCATTCGGTTATAAAAAACTCCGTCTGGAGGTTCTGCTGATAAATCAATTATTCCTTCATCCAGGTGCCAAAGCTCATACGGAAGATTCAATTCTTCTAAACGATCCGTCAAGTGCTCCGTCCATTCGTCATTTTCGTGGATCACATATATTTTGGACATTCACTTTCTCCTTTCAGAAATGCGTTTAATAGTATTATAACATATAAGACCGACTTCTTTACTTGGTTTTAAAACCAAAAGCGGAAGTCCCTTGACCCCATCTAAATGTTTCAGACAAGCCTCACCTTGACGCAAATTGTCACAGAGAGAATTGGCTTAAGACCTTGAGGGGGGAGTCGCTGAAACAGGATGCAGCCGCTTTAATGGTTGATCTACAACAACCCTTTTTCTGATTTTCTATAAACTAAAAAAGCTCCCGAACCTTCTTCGGGAGCCTCGCCTATACCCTTTTCAGCAGTAAGTAAATAAAATATGGAGCACCAATCAAAGCGGCCATTATACCTGCTGGAATTCCGCTTGGATCAGCGACATTCCTGCCAATCGTATCAGCTACAAGCAAAATCCATCCACCTAACAGGATGGATAATGGCATATATAACTGACTTCGCGGTCCAATCAATGCTTTAGCTAAATGAGGTGCCATCAAGCCTATAAATGCTATTCCACCTGTAACGGATACCGCTGCGGCGGCCAGAGCGACTGCTGCCAGCAGCAGCGTAACTCTTTCTTTTTCTATAGAAAGCCCCACACCAATGGAAACTGGATCACTCATTCCAAGTAAGTTCAACCTGTTGGCTTTGAAAAGTGTAAAAGGGATCAAAAGAAACAGCCATGGCAATATGGCCCAAATGAACGGCCAATCTGTACCCCAGATATTCCCTGCCAGCCAATTAGCGATAAAATCAACTTTCTCTCTTTCCGCAGATGAAATCAAGACTACCATCGCACCAGATAAAGCCATGGAAAAACCAATGCCGACCAATACAAGCCGGATTGGCTGCATTCCTGTCGTTTTATTATAGGAAAACAAATAAATTAATACTGCAGTTAAAAATGCACCCAGAAATGCTGCAAACGGCAACATATAGACGAAAGATCCTGCTTCAATCGGGAAATATAAAAAGAAGATGGCAACAGCGACCCCGGCACCGGCATTAATCCCGATGATACCTGGGTCGGCCAGGTCATTCCTCGTAATCCCCTGAAGGATTGCTCCAGACACTGCCAATGCCATTCCTGCCAACAGTGTGATTATAATGCGGGGAAGACGAATAGAAAATAGGACAAACTCTTCTTTGAAGGTTCCTTCTCCTAAAAGAGCTGGAAGTATTCTCCCATAAGATACTGAAGAATAACCTAGTCCCAAGCTTAAAATAATGGTTACGATTATAAGCAAAAATAGTGCCAGCATAAGCAGCCGCTGTTTTTTAATAAGTGTCGGATGTATCATGAGAAAGCCTTCCCTCCTTTGCGGACAATAAACAGGAAGAAAGGAAGCCCCATTATAGAAACGACCGCAACGACTGGAGTTTCATACGGCGCATTGATCGTTCTTGCGATTGTATCAGCAAGCAGCATGAATGCCGCACCTAAAGTAGCAGACATCGGAAGGATGAAACGATAATCCGTGCCTACTAGCGGCCGGACGATATGCGGAACCATCAACCCTAGAAAAGCAATATTACCAACTAAAGATACAGATGCCCCTGTCAGCAAGATGATGATGACGAATAGTACGACCTTGATTTGAGTAATTTTCTGGCCAAGCCCTACTGCCAATTCTTCATTCAGGCTTAAAATGGTCAGCTGCCTGGACAGGAAGATAGCAATTATAATTCCGGCAACAATTACAGGAAATATCATTTGCAGTTGTCTCCAGGTAACACCAATTAGTCCGCCTGCTGTCCACATGGAAACATCCTTTGAGATATGGAAATACAAACCGACTCCTTCAGCAACAGCAAATAAAAATGCCGATACTGCTGCTCCAGCTAGTACAATCCTAAAGGGAGAAAATCCCCCCCGCTTCATTGAACCGATTCCGAATACCATCCCAGCCCCTATAGCTGATCCGATAAAACAAGCGATAGTAATACCGATGTAATCAGTCGCTGGTATAAATGCTACCGTTACAGCAAGTGCAGCATTGGCGCCAGCTGTCAAACCAAGCAGACCAGGGTCTGCCAGCGGATTCCGTGTCATTCCCTGCATGATAGCGCCTGCCACTGATAAGCCTGCCCCTACAAAGATTGCAGCCAACTCACGAGGGAGACGCAGTTCTCGTAAAATTGTTACAGTTCCAGAGTCAGAGTCTGTTGTTAAGAATATCGCTTTCCACACTTCTGACATCGTAGTATCAGCTGCTCCAAATGCCATTGCTGTGAGAAACGAAACTAAGAGTATGAGAAGGGAAAGAATGAATTTATGTATAAATGAAAAAGGGGTTATTTTTAAGTTAGTCATTGGTATCTCACTCTTCTTTACCGTAGTGAAGAAAGGGATCCCTATGAAAAGAATCCCTTTCTTGTTTGCCTACTTTCCAAGAAATGCCTTCTTGAAAGTTTCCAGTTGATATTCAAGTGTCAGTGGATCGTTGAAATAAAACTTTTTCGCATTTACTTCAATGACATTGCCGTTTTTAACAGCAGGGATATTTTTATATGTCTCCGTTTCCTGGAAGGAAGCTTCTGTATCTGGGTTTTTACTGAAGACGATATAATCACCTGCATATTCTGGAAGGACTTCCGGGGAAATCGCATAAAATCCTGCTTCGGAAGTCATTTTCTTCACTTTTTCCGGCATTTTCAATCCCATTTCCTGATAAAGGATTTCTGTGCCGCGACCCCAGTTGTCACCAAAAACGTATAATTGTTTTTCGAAGTTTTCAATGACAGTTACAGTAGCGTCTTCCCCAATTTCAGCACGGATCTTTTCGCCTGCTTCTTTGGCTCGTTGTTTGAAGTCTTCAACCCAGGCACGTGCTTCTTCTTCTTTATTTAACAGTTTGCCTATTTCGATATGCTGGCTTAAGTAATCCAGTTTTCCATAAGTATAGGTGACTGTCGGTGCTATTTCCTTCAGCTTATCTACATTTTTTATGTTAGAAAGTCCAATGATCAAGTCAGGCTTCAGCTCGATGATTTTTTCAAGATTCTGATCAGATACTTCCTCCACGCCTTTCAGTTCTTCTTGAAAGCGAGGGTTCATCTTTGACCAGGAATCAACCCCGACAAGGTTCACATCAAGCGCCATGACATTTCCGGCATATGTGGATAATACGACTACCCTTTTCGGGTTAGCTGGCACCTCTACAGGACCATTTTCGGATTGGTAGGTACGTGTTTCTTTTTTAGTATTCTTATCACCAGTGGCGTCACTGGCTTTTTCTCCACCGCTCCCTCCGCAGGCACTAAGAATGAGCACGAGCAAGAGCAGGAATGGCATGATTGCTTTCTTCATGTTGATCTTCTCCTTTTAGCAAATTGTATGTTAGGCACATTGGTTTATTAGTTCTAGGATCTCTCCCTATTGCTGCATCGATGTG
Organism: Thalassobacillus pellis; assembly: GCF_016908295.1. Classification (GTDB taxonomy): domain Bacteria; phylum Bacillota; class Bacilli; order Bacillales; family Halobacillaceae; genus Thalassobacillus; species Thalassobacillus pellis. The sequence goes on along the minus strand of NZ_JAFBDO010000005.1, from coordinate 145,799 downwards.
AAACACATCTTTTAACACTTCGCGATCGATCACTTCTTCACATGATCCTGCCTTAGCAATTTGACCATCCTTCAGAGCTATGATGTAATCTGCGAATCTAGCAGCCTGATTCAAGTCATGAAGTACCATGACAATGGTTCTTTCCTGTTCCTGGTTGAGTCTTTGTAACAGTTCCAGAACCTCCAGCTGATGAGCCAGATCAAGATAAGTGGTCGGTTCATCAAGAAAAATCATGTCCGTCTCCTGGGCTAATGACATAGCGATCCATACGCGCTGCCTCTGTCCCCCGGACAATGAATCGACAGGCTGGTATTTGAAGGCTTCTGTGCCGGTAACATCCAGTGCCCAATTAATGACATCCATATCTTTTTTGGTAAGCCTCCCGAAACCCTTTTGATAGGGAAAACGACCGTAAGACACTAATTCTCCAACCGTCAGACCTGCTGCGCTTTCTGGATTTTGGGGAAGAATTGCCATCTTCTTCGCCAGAGCTTTCGTATCCTCTTTAGAAATACTGCCACCATCCAGGATAATGGAACCGGCCTGGTGGGAGATGATCCGGGTCATCGCTTTTAATAGAGTCGATTTTCCACAGCCATTCGAGCCTATTATCGTGGTTATCTTTTTATCTGGGATTTGCAACGATAAATCCTTTACAATCATACGGTCATCATAACCTATATGTAAATTTTCGGTAGATAAACGCAGCATAATGGAGACCTCCAGAAAATAATTGTTGAGAATGATTATCAGTGTCGTTTATAATGATACTATAAGGTGCTTTGCCCTGTTTGTCAACAGATGTCTTTAACATATGCATAGTGTAAACAGGAGCAATCAGATCGGAGTGAATTTTGATGGAGAACGAATGCTTTGACGTGACGATTATCGGCGGAGGGCCAGCCGGACTCTATTCAGCTTTTTATAGTGGATTAAGGGAAATGAAGACAAAAATCATAGAATTTCAGCCACAGCTCGGGGGAAAAGTTCAAATTTATCCAGAAAAAATGATTTGGGATATTGGTGGGTTAACACCGATAAGCGGGGCGCAATTGATTGAACAGCTGACAGAACAGGCAATGACTTTCCAACCCGAAGTGGTAACGAATGAAAAAATAGTTTCTATTTCCCGTCAGACAGATGGTCAATTTGTGCTTACGGCAGCATCCGGCCGCAAACATTTGTCCAAAAGCGTCATAGTGGCTGTTGGGAGCGGAATTTTAAAACCCCACAAGCTCAATATCGAAGGAGCGGAACGATTTGAAATTTCAAATCTGCATTATACAGTGAAATCTCTTCAGCATTTTAAAAATAAAACGGTCCTCATATCCGGTGGAGGGAATTCCGCCATTGATTGGGCAAATGAATTGGAACCGGTCGCTGATAAAGTTTACCTGACCCACCGCAGGGAAAACCTTTGCGGACATGAAGCCCAAATCTCCCAGCTCCTTAAGAGTTCTGCAGATTGCTTATTCTGTTGTTCCATCACAAAGCTTAAAGCTGGAGCGGACCACGAAACAATCGACCGGGTAGAATTGAAAAATAACAATACGGGAGAAACCTTTGAAATTGACGTCGATGACGTTATCATCAACCACGGATATGATGTGGATGCATCTTTATTAACAGAAAGTCCGCTCGGTATCCGGTTGGTCGACCAATGTTTCATTGAGGGTACTCCAATGAGTGAATCATCTGTCGAAGGACTTTATGCTGCGGGAGATATTATAAAGTATGATGGCAAGTTGAACCTTATTGCAGGCGCTTTTCAGGACGCAGCAAATGCCGTCAATAAAGCGAAGCAGTATATTGAACCTGAAGCAAGCGCTGCAGCTATGGTCTCCTCCCATAATGAAGTGTTCAAACAAAAGAATAAGGAACTCGTCAAACGCTTAGTCAATAGTTAAACAAGATTAGTAAAACTCACATTCACTCTTCCTTCCGTGAATGTGTTAGTATTTCTTAAACTTATAAATTTAAATTTTTCGAAAAGATTTTATGTAAAACAAAAAGCTATTCCCAAAAGGTCTCTTTGATTGAAGACCACGAAAAAGTTTATTTTCTTCGTGGTTTTACCGTATATAAAAAAGAAGATTCTGCATTGTTGAATGCCAATTTACTTTAATTCTTTAACAAAAAAAACAAGAGGCTGCCCCTAAGTCTAATAGACTTACGGGACAGCCTCATTTGTCGTCTCCTTTATTGAGTTCGGGGTGTTTCGACCACATAGGATCTCATGTCTTTGATTTTGCCATCTTTGAATTTGTTCCAACGATAGATGTCACAGAAGGCATACTCCTTGACTTCCCCGGTTTCATTAGTGACGGTTATTGTTCCGTCCACTGCTGCTGTTATGCCATGAGTAATGATGTTATTGATTGCCAGCTCATGATTTTTGACGTCAGTGGGCATCTCTTTAAGGGCTAGGTGGAATGCTTCCTTCCCTTCGACTACTGTATCGCCAACCATCTCCCAGCGGATGTTATCCGTAACATTGTCCATAAGGAAATCAATATTTCCCCTTACGAAAGCTTCATTAAATTCTCTCAAAAACTTCCCTTTGGCTGTAGCCATCCCTTTCCTCCTTTCTATTATCCGGCTTTAGTATATGGCAAGATGACTGGTTGTTTATGCCTCCCCTAATTGTTTCACAAAAATTGCGACTTAAATTAACAGGCACTCATTTTCATAAATGAACGTGTACGGGATATCTATGAAAAGGAAATACTGGCCGGTCAGTGGATAGCTGAACGTGCGGATCATGTCCTTCGTCTCTATATCGGAGTAAATGTCTGATAACCTGCCTTTGTTCCAAGTCTTCATCTGCATGACATTTTCCAAAAAATAGGGGCGAAAAGCCCAGTTAGACCCTTTTTTATGAGGTTCTGGCTCCCATATTTCATCTCTTTTTCTAAAGTTAGAAGAGATTTGCAGCCCATCGCCATTGCAGACAAACATCCGGAAACTTTCCTGGTCAAATTTTTCTGTGACTAGCTCAATGAATGGGTCCACTTTTTTCGCCCCATCCCACTTTGGAAGCAATTCCTTCACTTTCTGTTCCCAGAAAAGTACAAAGCTTAGCCTTTGTTCTATCAAGTTCTTTTCTCTTTGGATATAACTATTGATTTTATCTCGGGTATTTAAAGTCAAATAATCATTTGATCGCATCTGGAACTCCGGTTTAGCGAGGTAAAAGCCTTGATAGAAACGGCCGCCATGTTTCCATGCAAAATGAAGCTGGAAGTCGTCTTCGATATTTTCAAATAGTAAGGCAGCACCAATCCTCTGAGCCAGCATGGAAAGGGAAAACATCACATCTTGAAATCCCTCCCGGTTATGGTCGCGGATCATTTTTGTATCGATTTTTAAAATATGTGGTTCGAGCTGACGAATGCGGTCGATGTTAGAACTTTTCACTCCGATGTGATCGATGGCAATTTGGATTCCATAGGTTTTATAGTAAAGCAGAAGATGGTTAAGCTCTTCAAATCTTTCTTCAAAATCATGCTCGGTCACCTCAAGTACCACACGGTTCAATGAAAAGCCCTTCTCTTTATAGTAAAGTAACGTTTCCAATAAATCTTCACCATTGTTGAAGAGAAGTTCGTTCGCAGTCCGGTTGATGAATAGAAAACCAGTCCTCTTCGAATCAAGCATTTCACTAATTGCTAACTTCAACAGATGCTGGTCGACATCCACTTTGAATTCCTCGGGTACATCCCCATCGTGGAAGAAGTTTTTTAAGCTGCACCAGTTCTCCTCCCCCTGCCGAAATCTCCCTAATACTTCATAACCGATTATTTTATGCCGGATCGCGCTGACCACCGGCTGGTAGACAGGCTTCACTTTATGTAGATTCCCAATAATGTCCAAGGGGTCCATTGTCACTACCTCCTTCTTTCGTTTCACCTATCACCAAATCTTTTACTCTATACATTTATTATACTTAATTCAGGCAGGATGGGCGTGTAAAAAATTTCAGGATAGGAATAGGAAATTTGCACCAGGGGAAACGGCGTTTATAGCTATCCCCTCCTGGGAAAACATGTACCAAGCTTACTTGATTAAATTTCACCAGCAGTTACATACATGAAGGAGGATACGGCTATATGGAAATCGGATTGTTGATAGTGTTAATTATAATGGCAGCTCTTTTCCTCATTCCACTAGCCATGCTGTTGAGGATTTATTTTCATGATAAAAAACAGGAAGAGCACTCTGTTTTACGGAACTATCCTTTATTAGGGAAATTCCGTTATATCATTGAGAAAGCAGGTCCGGAATTACGCCAGTATCTTTACAATAACGATAAAGAAGGCAAGCCATTTAACAGGAAGCAATTCGAATATGTCTATAAAGCCGCAAAATATAAGACACGGATGCTTGGCTACGGCTCAGAGCGGAATTTCCATGAAGGCGGGATGTTTCTTGTTAACAATATGTTTCCAAGCATGAGTGATGAGATGAACGTCGATCAACAGCCGAAAATTAAAACGCGTCTGTATCACATCGATGAAGAAAAGCTTTTCTCCCGAAAGGAACATAGAGAAGATGCAGAGGTTGACCCCCATTACTTAAGCGATGAAGATGCGGTTGTACTTGGAAAAAATACCGCCAGACACCCGTTTCGTATCAAAGGCTTGATCGGACAATCGGCTATGAGTTTCGGATCCCTTGGCGATCATGCTATAACGGCTTTGTCCCAGGGTCTTGGGATGGCGGGGGGAACATGGATGAACACTGGGGAAGGAAGTGTGTCCCCTTATCATTTAAAAGGGGACGTAGATATCATTATGCAAATCAGCCCTGGGCTTTTCGGAGTGCGGACCAAGGATGGAAATTTTTCCTGGGAAGAATTCCAGAAACACAGCCACAATGAACAGATCAGAGCCTTCGAGCTAAAGGTTGGGCAAGGTGCAAAAACGCGCGGCGGACATGTTGCTGGTAAAAAAGTGACTGAAGAAATTGCTGAGATCCGTGATGTCGAGCCTGGAAAAGACATAAACAGCCCCAATCGTTTTCCTGGCATTTCTACGGCTGAAGAACTCCTGAACTTTCTGGACCAGCTCAGAGAGGAAGGGGGAAAACCAGTAGGGATGAAAATTGTTGTCGGGGATGACATTCAGGTGGATGAGCTAATTCAAAAGATGAAAGAAACAGATATTGTACCGGACTTCATCACGATTGATGGTGGTGAAGGGGGAACGGGAGCTTCCTACTATGCTCTGGCTGAATCTGTCGGACTCCCTGCGTTTGCGGCAATCCCGCTGGTTGATGATACACTGAAAAAATACAATCTTCGTGAACGGACCCATATCATTGCCTCCGGAAAATTGCTGACCCCGGATAAAATCGCTATGGCTCTGGCTCTAGGGGCAGATTTGATCAACATCGCACGCGGTTTCATGTTAAGTGTAGGCTGCATCATGTCCCAGGTATGCCATACCAATAATTGCCCAGTTGGGGTAGCAACGACAGATCCCGATTTACAGGAAGCGCTTGATATAGAAGAAAAGAAATACCGTGTCTGTAATTATTTAGTCGCGTTGCGTGAAGGTTTGTATGACCTCGCTGCAGTAGGAGGCATAGACAGCCCGACTAAGTTTAACCGGCAGCACATCGTGTTCAAGGATGAGTTCAATAAAATTGTCAAAAACAGAGATGGCGACTTTATACGGACCTGATAGAACAACTTGGCTTATCGCCAAACCCTTATGGCGAAAGCCTCAGTTTTACTTATACTTTAATTCTTTAACAAAGTTAAACTTTCTAAAAGGGTGAACAAAAGCGGAAGTGCCTTGACCAATCCCGACAATCTCAAGCCAAGCCTCATCATGACGTTATTTGTCACAGGGGCTTGGCTTAACTGTTGATAATTTCCGTGATAAAAAAGGATTGGCCTCCAACTTGCAGAGACCAATCCTTTTTGTGTGTTAATATGTCAGTTCCACCGCATAATCAGCCTGGTCAGTTGACTTGTAGCATTGTACAAATATTGATGACCGTTCTTCATACAATTCTTTAATGTATTTGGTCCAGCTACAATGGAAAAGCACCCTAGAAATTTTTCATTCAGCCTTTCGAAATCCCCCGTTATACTCCCGGACAATAAAATTGTCGGTTTTCCATATAGGGATGCCTGACTGGCCACGTACCCTGGAGCTTTTCCATATAATGTCTGCCTGTCACTCTGGCCTTCCCCAGTAATGACGACATCCGCCCACTGGACTGCTTCCTGTAAGCCAACCGCTTTTCCCACCAATTCCGCGCCAGATTGAAGTTTCCCGCCTAGAGCTAGTAATGCAAACCCAAGGCCACCAGCAGCCCCGGCACCTTCCGTATCCATCATACTTTTTCCTAATGCTTTTTCAACGGCTTTTCCATAGCGTGTCATCGCCTGATCATAATCAATAACCTGTTTCCCGGTCGCTCCCTTTTGGGGGCCAAAAATAAAGGATGCACCCCGGTCTCCGGTAAGAGGATTATCGACATCACAAGCAACCTTGAACTCAGACTGTTGTAAGCGGGAATCCAACTCAGAAAAATCAACGTCCTCTACCTTGAGAAAATCTTTGCCATACTTTCCAGCAACATTCCCGCGGTTATCGAATGCTTTCATTCCTAAAGCCTGAAGCATTCCCATGCCGCCATCATTGGTGGAACTGCCTCCCAGCCCAATGATAAAGCTGCGCACTCCGCGATCCAATGCATGCAGGATTGCCTCCCCGATGCCATAAGTCGTCGTGTGGTCAGGGTTTCTTTTGCCCTCCGATATCATTGGCAGTCCTGAAATGCTTGCACATTCAATGACTGCTGTCTGATCGTCCAAAATCACATAACAGCTTTCGATAGTTTTTCCGAGGGGGCCATTGCAAGTAACCGCTACACTCTCTCCGTTACCTGCTTTCATCAAAGCATCTAGTGTTCCCTCTCCACCATCAGCCATTGGCTTGAGTTTGACATGATTAGAGGAATCCACTGCTCTCACCGCCTCAGCCATCGATTCTGCTGCTTCTGCTGAAGTCATACTTCCCTTGAAAGAGTCAGGTGCAAGTAGAAAGTTCACTATTTTTCACCTCCATACAACAAACCAGAGAAGCGTATCTCTGGTTTGTGTGTATTACCTTTTGATAGCAATCGTCCGCGATTGATTAACTTTCACCGGAACGCAAAGCTTTTCTTTTTCTGTAGTAACCTGCTGTCCAATTTCATCTTCGTTCAGATTAGTATAGCAGGCATCCTTCAAACCATCAACAACCTTGATTTGCGTTTCTGTCTCCCGATCACAAGGGTTAAACAATCGTAAAATCAGTGCGTCATCCTGTTCCGCTTTTTTCAGGGTGCTTAAGACAGCAGAGCTGTCAACTTCTTCCTCAAGCAACTGAAAGCTTGCAGGTGTTCTGATGTCTGATTCATTCAGCTTCATGGCGTTATATGGAATCTTATTATAAGTATGGACAGGCGTCACATACTCCTTTGCCACTTTTGCTGTATTTGCTTCTAATGTACTTCCTTTATGGAAAAACAGTGCAAAATCAAGAGACAGGCTGCCGATCATCTGTGAATCAGGTGTCGGGAGTTTGATACCGGACGGCCTTCCTGGACGGCGGACCATCTCAGCCTTGCCGAGATAACCAATACTTCGGAATAAGGTGATCGCAATCGTATCATTCTGTTCACCAATAATTTCGTACTCCCTTGTACTGTTCGTAAGCACACTAAGGCCATAATCGTTGTTGGACAGCCCGATATAGCTGAGCATCGGGTAAATCGAATCCGGTCGCTCGCTCCAGTTTTCTTCCTGCCATACATCCATTGCTGCATCCCTGACATCTCTTTTTATATGGCCGAACTGATTGTCTGCAATCGAAAATGCAGATTGAATACCTGTCGGAATGAGGGCACGGAGACGGTGGTCTTTCGCATGATTATCCAACTCACACTTCACTTCGATGATCGGTTTATGATCAGCCACAGTGATCGCGAAACGGACTTCGACTGTGCTGCTCCGCTTCCCTGCTTTTCTTTCCTCCAGATTCTCCGGTACTGCTAACTGGTAACGGATATCGATAGAGGCTTCATGGCGATTTTGTTTGATATTTACCTCTGCTTTTACGTCTTTACTGGAGATCTCTAAATCATTGGCTAATGGAGAAAAGTCATACTCATCACCATCGTCTCCGGAATTTTCCAGCAGCAAAACCTCATTGAAGGTTTGCTCTATCCGTTTATCAAAAATATTCAAAGACCCATTCCGATTAACTGATATCGAGAAAAATTCTGTATCCACCTGGTCTTTTTTCTCGTAAGAGTTGACGGGAGAATATTCACGGTCTTTCACGGTTAATGTGCGGTATCCCATTGCCGGAAGCGACTGCCTCAACTGAATACGATAGCGGTAGAAAGGATCATAATTGCCATAGTGGACAATTTGGCGGTCAATCAGCCCAGGATCCAGCTCCTCTGTATCCAGCAGCTCATACTCGATTTCATTTCCGTCTTCGTCTTCAAGGACAAATGATTTTGCTCTGGTTATCACCTCGGTTGTCACCACTTCTTCACGATTGTAAGGAACGAAATTGAACAATGTGAGGCGGTCTCCATCATCCTCTACTTCTATTGCATCAACGATTTTTCGTTTATAAAACTCGATCAGCTGATCGGTTTTTTCTTCCGCAAGAAACAGCCGGTTGGCAATTTCACGATGGACTTTATCTGAGCAGCAGCAACCAATGCTGTCATGGGCATGATTTTTCATGATTTCTTTCCAAATCAATTCAATCAGACCATGGTGATATTCAAAACCAAGGTCATATGCCATTGCTGCCAATGGTTCCAGAATATTGGTTATTTTATTCTCGACACGAGTATTGGCTGCTTTGATGTCCATCCGTGTAGAATAAATGCTGCGGTGCACCCGCATATATTTTCCGTCCAGGAATTCGCCATTCAACGTGGCCAATTGATTGTTTTTTTCAATTTCGGCGAAAATATTTTCATATTTACTTAGAAAGAATTCCCGATCCGGATACATGCTTTCCAGCTTGCTGATAACCTCATGAATGTCCTGTTGGATTGGCATTTGATCGTGCCCGTTAGGCAAGACCAAGTGGTTGGTTGTCGTGCCCCGGTCAAGTACCGGAAAATACTTTTCCATTCGCTTGCCGAGCGCCTCTTCTTCCTGAGGCAGATACTTTCCTATCGCATATCCCAGCGGAAGAAGCTGGACAAGCACGCTAGAGCCGTCCTTCGTTTCCCAGTGGAATTCTGTTTTATCCGTGCCATGGCGTTCAGAAGTACCTCGCCAGAAAATCGTATACTTGATATCAAATCCATTAAAGATATGCGGCATTTGCGCAGACTGACCGAAAGAATCAGGGAGATAACCGATCATCATCGGACTGCCGAATTCTTTACTGTCTTTTATTCCATATAAGAGATTGCGGACAATTGATTCACCGCCGACCACCATTTCATCCGTTTGAGTGTACCACGGTCCAATAATCAACTTTCCTTCCTGGACCAGCTTTTTCACACGTTCTTTTTCTTCAGGCTTTACGGCGAAAAAGTCCTCCAGTATCGATGTCTGACCATCGAGTACGTAATAAGGATAATCAGGATCATTCTCTAAACGGTCCATGATTTCTTCCATGTTATTTACTAATAATATCCGGGACTCTTCTGTGGAAAAATACCATTCCCGATCCCAGTGCATATGAGGCACAACGTGCACTTGTGTCATGTCTAATCCCTTCCCTTTAAATCAATGATCAGTTTACAGCTGTTTTCATTTGAACATTAGATTTTTCTTTTTCTGTACGTGGTTGCTTTTTTAAACGGTTCTTACGGGTGATAATCAGAAGAACCATGGAAATGAACGCTCCAAGCAGCGCAGCTCCAAGCCAGACGCTTGCCGCTAAGAATAATGGCTGCCCCTTAAGTAGAGCAAGCGAGAATATTCCTGCTCCAGGAACATTCAATCCAATTCCGAAAAAGGCTACGATTCCACCTGTAACTGCCGAACCTGCAATGAGGGACGGGATGACACGCAATGGATCATTAATGGCGAATGGAATCGCACCTTCCGTAATACCGGCAAGGCCGAGAAGCCAGGTCTGTTTTCCAATTTCCTGCTCTGGTTTTGTAAAGTATTTTTTTCCGACAATCGTTGCACCTGTGACAGCAAAGGCAGAAACCATTTTCACGGATGCAAAAGCAGCGTAAGGCATGAGATTACCACTTGCCATTGCAGCAATACAGAACGTATAAGCAGCTTTATTGACCGGACCGCCCAGGTCAAAGGAAACCATGGCTCCTAAAATTGCGCCAAGCAGGATGGCATTACCGCCGGATAATCCCTCTAACCAGTTAATAAGCCCATTATTGATAGCTGCAAGCGGTTCCCCGATGACAAACAACATAATTGATCCGACTGTCAGTGTCCCGACAACAGGATATAGCCAGAAACTGACAAATCCCGAGAATGTACCAGTTGTCTGCAAGTTATTTTTCATGTATTTGATAAGGTAACCAGCAAGGAAACCACCGAGCATACCGCCCAAAAAGCCACTGCCAATCAAATTCGCACAAATACCAGCAGCAAAACCAGGTCCAAGTGCTGGTTTATCAGCGATGGAGTAAGCCATGTAAGCAGACAATACTGGCACCATGAGCGTTCCGAGCATTGTTCCGCCTAATTGCCGCAACAGCCACAGCCATGAACCTTCCTCGGCATAGACATCCTGCAGCCCGAATGCCTGGGAGACAAGTACCGCAAACGCAAGAGTCATCCCACCTGCAACGATAATAGGAATGATGTGGGAAATACCTGTCATGATGGAATCTTTTATTTCTGTTTTAAACGATTTGTTATCGTCGTCTTCCTCATCGATAAATGTTTCCGGATCGTACTCATCACGATCTGGGGCAAGCTCAGATTTTTCTATGGCTTCTTCGATAATTTTTCTCGCATTTTTCAACGGGGAAGCCACCGTTGTCGTTACTCGCGGGAGATTAGAAAAACGATCTGGATCTTTTACAGCTACATCTGCTGCAAAAATGACGGCATCGGCCTGTGCGATCGCCTTTTTAGAATGACGATCCTCAATGCCATTGGCTCCCTGCTTCTCTACAGTCACTTCGACATTAAGCTCTTGACCAGCCCGTATCAATGCTTCAGCAGCCATATAAGTGTGGGCAATGCCTGCCGGACAAGCAGTGACAGCTAACATCTTTTTCGCAGGTGTCTGCTGTTCGGTTTTCTTTTCTTCCTCCTGGTGATCCAGGGCAGTGAAGAATTGTTCACTCGTTTTGGCTTCCATCAATCTGGCTTTATAAGCCGGGTCTGCCATTCGAGTCATCAATTCGGCTAACAAATTCAAATGCGTAGACCCTGCTTCATTTTCTGGAATCGCAAGCAGCATCACAAGTTCTACGCGATTATTTTCGTCAATGCTTTCCCAATCCTCTAATGGTACTTCCATAGTCGCTACTGCAAACGCTGCTTCCTTGACCGCAGTCGATTTGCCGTGCGGGATGGCAAGTCCTCCTTCAAAGCCGGTCGGTGATAACTTTTCCCTGTCTATGACCGCTTCGTAAAAATCCTCTTCGGAATGAAGCTTTCCTTCCTGGTACAGTTGATGGACCAAGTAACGGATAGTTTCATCTTTCGTCGAGAACGATTGATTCGTGCTGATAAGGTCCTGAGAGGTCAAACTTTGTAAACGCATCCCCCTGCCTCCTTCGTAAATACTGTTATTTGTCTATGATCGTAGCACACCGAAAGAAAGCGTTTGCTTATCTTTAAAATGGAACACATCTATAAACAAAAGAAACCGATTACATGTGTATTTATACACATCAATCAGTTTCCCAGAAAATATCTGAAAGTACTTGAATCGCCAGGATCACCGGCGTCTTGTCAGATGTATTGTAATTTTCGCGCATTCTTCGTGGGGAATAGAAAAAGAAACGGTAGTCGGCCTTTGCCTGTAAGCTGTTCCGGTTGAAATGGGTCAGGGATATCGTCGTAATCCCCCTCGATTGGGCAAGCTCATTCATTTCTAATATCTGTTCCGTCTCTCCAGACATACTAATGAGAAAAAGGAGATCTTTTTGTGTGGAATGATTGAGCGCATATACAGCATCATGACGATGTAGAAAAAACTCTGCATTTTTCCCGCCAATTTTCAGATGGGTTGCCAGCAGCTCGCAGAAAGGCAGGGTATCCCCTACCCCACAGATAAAGACATGCTCTGCCTGACGGATTTTCCTTGCAATGACAGATAAGCTCTCCTGGTCCAGAAGTTCAAACGTGCGCTTGATATTCGATGCAATCGTACTTTCGCTCCCGAGTTGCTCCTCTTCCAGTTCTGCCTTCAAACTGTTTTTTAACTGGGAGAAACCATCATACCCTAATTTCTTAGATAGTCTCGTAATCGTATTGGGAACTGTATAAAATCGCCTGGAAAGTTCCTGGATCGATGTGTTTACAACCTGTCGCTTATTTTCAATGATGTAATCGATTATCTGATCATCTGTGTCATTCAGCTTCGATTCATATTTGTGGGTCCGATCTCTGAAATCCATGGTCCACCCCCTAATTGCTGCATCACATTCCTGTTCAGTTTCTCAGTAACTAGAGTTTATCAGAATTTCCGATAAGGGTGTATCATTATAGAGGGAATACCGGTTGATGTGATGATGATAGCTTGCCCCATTTTCCTTTTAAAAATTTTTTATCCGTACATGTTTTCCGGTTAATGACGAAAAATAATCAGGAATGCCATTATGATGGAGGGAAACAAATGCAAAATCAAATGAACAACCAAGGTCAGCAGGCCGGTAAACAGCTATCTGAAAACATGGCTCCAAACATGAGTCATGGCGGTCATGAAATGTTCGATGCCCATGAGGTGATCAGCGGGGTCATGGGAATGCTGAACCAGTATAAAATGTATGAGCAGCAAATCCAAGACCAGGAATTGAAAGACATGCTGATGCGCCAGTCAGCATTTACCACCGAGCTTTACAACACGATGATCGAATGCTTCCAATCCGGTCAAAAGCCTTCCCAATCGACCCATGTGTACAAAATGACGCAGAGTAACGACGTAGTTTATGGAATACAGCCAACTCAGCCTAAACAGCCGATCCAATCAGCCGGTGAATTGACAGATACGGAATACGCCTCGTTCATGCTGGGCCAGGTGAAAGGGTTATCATCAGTGATGGCAATGGCTGCGACAGAGATTACCAACCCTGTATTGCGCAGAGTGATTGCTGATAGCGTCCCTAACATGATTGAAATGAGTTACGAAATTTTCCTTTATCAAAATAAACAAGGGAATTACCAGGTTCCTCAACTTGCACAGCAAGATATGACTCAAATGATGCAAAGTTATGCGCCGGCACAAATGCAAACACCTATGAACTAAGTGAATCAGTAAAGAAAAATCAACCTCAGAAATCCTTTCTGGGGTTGCAGATTGTGGAGAAACATCTGGTTTTTCTGCAAGTTCTTTCTTGCCGGCAGAAGCTAATCCCCTTCCCTTTCCGCAGACGAACGTCCGAACTTCCTCTCGAAAACCAGAGGACACTGCCCGTTTTCAATAAATGGTATGGAGTATGTGTACGCCCCGTTTATTTTTGATGAAAATTTTGTATTATAGTCCTATAATAAAAAAATGACCACAGCTCCAACTGTGGTCAAGTAGATACCCATTCCTGATAAGGGATTGGCGTTATCTTTCTACAAAAAAAAATAGCCCTTACCCATTTGCAGACAGGGGGCTATTTTTTTGGCTGAAAATAGCGACAACAACTGCGATCAGCGTTATGACCATCGTGGAGAACAATAAGCGTTAAAGCCTGGTATGTTGTCATGAAATCATCCCCTCCCGGGAACAACTCCAAACGCCCTATCCTTTATCAATCGAAATCGTTAAAATGTCTTTGCTTACCCTTTGTAAGAATAGGTTGGTGAGCCTTTTACTGTTGTTTTCAGCTTAAAGAGACCGCCAGCGTGCGGATATTTTCTTAAGTCTTCCTCAGTCATCCCAGTACTCGCGGTGGTGATGTACAGTTCATTGAGCTCGTCTCCCCCAAATACACAGGAAGTCACATTTAATGCAGGAACCGGGATGATTTTTTGCAGTTCACCATTTTCAGGGTTCCAGACAGATATCCTTGCCCCTCCCCAGTGGGCGATCCATAAGTTGCCTTCTGCATCGATAGTCATTCCGTCCGGGTTTCCCTGCCCTTCCGGAATCTCCACGACTGTCACCGGGTTATTGATGTCACCTGTCTCCAGGTCGTACTCATAGCGGTCGACTTTTCTAGTCGGGGTATCGATATAGTACATATATCGGTTGTCAGGAGACCAGGCAAGCCCGTTAGATATAGTAACATTACCAATTTTCTTCGTGATATTCTGGTCTGTCTCCAGGCAGTAAAGGGAACCGTTTCCTTCCTTTGCATCAAAACTCATCGTTCCTGCCCAAAATCTTCCCTCAGGGTCACACTTTCCATCGTTAAATCGATTTTCCTGTATATCGCTTTCCGGGTCACTGATCGGGTGAAGCTCACCTGTTTTCGTATTCATAAACTGGAGACCTTTCTCCATGGCAATAACCGCTTCATTTCCACTTCGCGGCACTATGGCCCCTACCATCTGATCCATCTCGATCGTTTTATTTTCATTTACTGCAGGATTGTATACAAATACTTTTTTCCCTTCGATATCGACCCAATAAAGCAGCCTATTAGCCTCGTCCCAGCTCGGCCCCTCCCCCAGTGTCGCCCTGGCATCGACCCTCAGTTCTACATTCTCAGTCACATAAACGCCTCCCAGCTAGAATTTATGTAAGATTCACATCAGTCTCCCTGCAATTCTCACATAATCTTTGTTCAGCTTCCTTATCGCATATTCTATCATACATCCTTCCATGAACTCACAAGCTAACTGATAGAAGTGAAGAAAGTACTGATGATACTGATTGCACACAAAGAAAGAAGCTGATACATAAGTAATTCACTAGGTCAAGCGACCTTCTTGACCTGGTTAGCTGAGACTGTGCCCGCGGAAAGCGAAGTGTTTGGACGAAGCGATGGCATTCCTGGCAAACAAATAATCCGAACTGATTCAATAAAATCGTTCGGATTATTTTATACATTTAGAAAGTATAAAATTTTGCAAAGAAGTTTTTCAACGTAGTGAAAATTTTAAAGTACCAAGTATAAGAAAAACTAAACGCATTAACTAAAGGACAAGTGAATGCGAGTTTTTCTAATGATTTATTCAGTTTTGTCCCAGCCTCTTTCCTTTCGGTGTCTGTTTGCTCCAGACTAACAGCAACTAGTTGACCATTCGGCTATGACTCTTCCAGAACGCTTTGCGGATAACAACTTTTTGTATTTTGCCTGAAGCTGTTTTTGGGAGTTCCTGGATGAATGTAACACTTTTCGGAGCTTTGTAATGAGCTAGATTTTCCCTGCAAAACAAGATTATATCCTCTTCCGATAAACTATTCTCTTCTCTTAAGACTACTACCGCGTGAGGAACCTCTCCCCATTTTTCATGAGGGATTGCGACAACAGCTGCTTCCAGGATACCGGGATGTTCATAGAGCACGCCCTCCACTTCAATAGAAGATATATTTTCACCACCACTGATGATGACATCTTTTTTTCTGTCTACGATTTCAATATAACCATTATTATCAATAACGGCCATATCACCTGTATACAACCAGCCATCGCGGATCGTTTCGTTGGTCGCTTCCGGGTTCTTATAATACCCTTCCATCATGCCATTGGTTTGCGTGGCGATCTCACCGATTGTTTTCCCATCATGAGGGACTTCCTCTCCTGATTCATCTACCACCCGTACTTTGCACCCTATCATGGCATACCCGGCTTTTGCCTTCAGCTGATATTGTTCTTCTTTCGTTTTATCTAATTCATGTGAACGGATTTCTGAAGTGGTTATGAGCGGGGAAATTTCCGTCATTCCGTAGACCTGAATAAATTTCCATTTCAGGTCTTCTTCTACTTTCCTTACAAAGGCTGGCGGCGGTGCCGATCCTGCTATCACGACTCGAACGTCATGTTCCATATGGGGATTATTCCTCTGGTATTCTTCCAAAACCATATTCAATACTGTTGGTGCCATATGCAAGATAGAAACGTTGTGTTTTTTGACTTTTTCAAGGATATTTTTAGCGTTTGTGGTGCGGAGCATTACCTGTGTCGCTCCATTGGCAGTGTAATAAAAAGGAGAACCCCAGCCATTCACATGGAACATAGGGAGAACATGCAGCAACGTATCTTTGTCCGAAATTTGTAGATGATGCATGGTGGATAAAGCATGTAAATAGTTAGCACGGTGACTGAGAAGCACGCCTTTTGGGTTACCTGTTGTCCCACTGGTATATAACAGGGAAGCTATGTCTTCTTCCTCCAGTTCAACCCTCTCAAATGGATCCGAAGAAAAAGAACCGAGCCATTCCTCATAACCCTCCCCATGTATAATGACTTCACTCAATTGAGGAACTTCAGGCAGGATATCCTTCACTAAAGCATACAAGTTCGCATCGACGAATAAGACCTTACTTTCGCTATGAGTGAGGATGAATTTGTAGTCGGCGGGCTGAAGTCGCGTGTTTAGAGGTGTCATGACTGCGCCATTTTGGAACGCACCATAAAAACCTTCCAGCATTTCTGTTGTGTTTGGAGCCAAATAGGCTACTTTATCCCCTTTGCTCACCCCAAGAGTTTGCAGTCCTCTGGAAAGCTGGTTAACTCGCTCATTCAGCTCCCCATAGGTGAACACGCGGTCATCATCGATGATAGCAGGCTTTTTCCCATATAATTGGACAGCCCGGTCAAGAAAATCTGTCAGTACTAACGGTACATGCATTAAATCAGCACTCCTTTGATCAGATTTAATAACGCTTACAAATCATTGTAGAGTCAAGTCTGTTATATATCAACATATCTGATATAATACAGTTCATTTTTTTAATACATGTAAGTAGAACTAGCTATGGTGGTGTTGTTTATTTTCCCTGGAAATCAGGATCCCTTTTTTCTGAGAAAGCAGTTAAAGCCTCTACACGGTCTTTGGTAGGTATCGTCCGTTCATAAGCCTGAGCTTCAATCGCAAGTCCTGTCTGCAGGTCAACACCCATTCCCTGGTTAATCGCATATTTCGCCTGCTGGACAGCGATCGGCCCCTGGCGGAGTATCTTACCTGCCAGGTCTTCACATGCGGGGATTAACTCCTTACTTTCTACCACTTTATGTAACAGTCCATACATGTACCCTTCTTCTGCTGAAAATTTACTTGCTGTCAAAATCAGTTCCTTGGCCCGTGCCTCGCCGATTAATCGTGGCAGCCGCTGCGTTCCTCCGGCGCCTGGAATGATCGCCCAGCTCAGCTCTGTCAGCCCCATTTTAGCTTCTTCTACTGCAATACGGAAATCGCAGGCGAGCATCAGTTCAAAACCTCCGCCGAATGCGTAACCATTAACAGCTGCAATTGTGGGCTGAGGCAGATGATAAACAGCATGGAACACATCAGCGATTTTTTTGACGTTTCGCCTGACTTCCTGCTCGGTTAAGGTTTTTCGCTCTTTTAAATCCGCTCCTGCGCTAAATGCTTTCTCGCCTGCCCCTGTAAAAATGACAACTCGTACAGAATCATCCAGGTGAATTTTTTCTACCCATTGTCCCAGTTCTTCGAGCAATTCATAGTTAAAACAATTTAAAGAAGCTGGTCTATTGAGAGTAATATAAGCAATGTGACCTTTTACATGATAGTCAATGACAGACATAGGCTACTTCCCCTTCCAGCATTAATTCTGTACATTTTCAACAATAGTCGCGACGCCCTGCCCAACACCAACACACATCGTAGCGAGGCCATATTGCACATCCCGTTTTTTCATTTCATGGACGAGAGTGGTCAGAATCCGCGCTCCACTCGCTCCTAATGGATGTCCGAATGCAATCGCGCCGCCGTTGACATTGACTGTTTCGGGATTAAGTTCCAACTGTTTGATGCATTCAAGCGATTGGGAGGCGAATGCTTCGTTCAATTCTATTAAGTCCATCTTAGAAGCTGTCAGACTGGCGCGCTTCAATGCTTTCCTGGAAGCATGAATAGGTCCTAGTCCCATAACTTCTGGTTCCAGACCGGCAGATGCGGATACGATGTATTTTGCCATCGGTTTCAGCCCAAGCTGGTACGCTTTTTCTGCTGACATCAAAAGAAGTGCTGAAGCTCCATCATTGATTCCGGAAGCATTTCCTGCAGTAATGGTTCCTCCTTCAAATATCGGACGAAGCTTTGCTAGTTTTTCCAGGTCCGTATTTGGCCTCGGATGTTCATCTTTTTTCACCATTACTTCATTTCCTTTACGGTCGTGATAGGTTACTGGAACTAGCTCCTCGCGGAAGCGGTTTGTTTCCATTGCTTTTTCTGCCTTTTGCTGGCTCTCCAGAGCGAATTGATCCTGGGCTTCCCGCGAAATGTCATATCGTTCAGCAACATTTTCAGCTGTCCTTGGCATACTGTCCGTCCCATACGTGTCGGCTAACTTCTGATTTATAAACCTCCAGCCAATTGTCGTATCGAACATTTCCTGATTACCACGCGGGAACTCGGAAGCTGGTTTTCCCATCACAAATGGGGCACGGGTCATACTTTCTGTCCCCCCGGCAATGAAAACCTCTCCTTCTCCCGCTAAAATTGCTCGGGCAGCATAATTCACTGCATCAAGACCAGAGGCACACAATCGATTGACAGTGATACCGCCAACCTCGACAGGCAAACCGGCAAGGAGCGCTGACATCCGGGCGACATTCCGGTTGTCTTCTCCTGCCTGATTGGCGTTCCCCAGCACTATTTCCTCAAGATCCCTTGCCGGGAGAGCCGGATTCCGTTCAAGAAGGGCTTTGATGACCAGCGCCCCAAGATCGTCGGGACGGATATGTTTTAATGCTCCACGGTATCTTCCAATCGGTGTCCTAAGCGCATCAACGATGACGACTTCCCTCATTTGAGCACTTCCTTTTTCCCGTAATCATAGACACCACGGCCTGTTTTCCGGCCGAGCCTTCCTGCCTTTACATACTGTTCAAGCAATGGAGCGGGACGGTATTTTTCCCCCAGCTTTTCATGAAGGTATTTCAAGTTGTTCAAACGGACATCAAGACCGACCATATCTACTAACTCAAATGGACCCATCGGGTAGTTCAGTCCCAGCTTAATTGCCTTATCGATTTCCTCCGGTGTGCCCACGCCCTCTTGCAGCATATAGAAGGCTTCATTGCCGACAAGGGTGCTGATCCTGCTCGTCACAAAACCGGGAAATTCGTTGACGACGACTGTTTCTTTCCCCATCTGACGGGCTGCATTGCTAACCACTTCAGCCGTTTCGTCACTGGTTTCCAAACCTCTCACGATTTCTACGAGGGGCATCTTGTAGACAGGGTTGAAAAAATGCATGGCAATCAGTCTTTCTGGACGGTTTGTGTAAGAGCCAATTTCTGTCGGACTCATCGTCGATGTATTAGTGGCAAAAAAACACGATTCATTTGCGTGCTGTGCTATGGTTTCAAATACCTGCTGTTTGATTTCCTTTTTCTCAGGAACAGCTTCTATAACAAGGTCTGCATCAATGACAGCATCAGCTAATTCTGTACTATAGCTTAGAAGCCCCTTTGCTTCCTCTTGCTGCGCGGCGCTGATTTTACCTTTTTCGATTCCTTTTTGAAAAACTTTTTCAAGTTCTGATAGGGCGTTTGTCAGCTGTTCCTCACTGATATCCACGAGTACAGTTCTAAATCCGCCGACGGCACTGACATAGGCGATTCCTCTGCCCATCACACCAGAACCTACCACTACGATTTTTTTAATCACGGTGACAACCTCCTGATCTGTTTAATATCTTTAATAAAGGTTGAATGTAACACCCTCAGGATGACACGCTTCCCTAGTGAAAGCTGCAAGACTCTCTGTCGCAACAAGTGTCTCCCGGGAAGCTCTAATCACGGTCCGGCTAAAACAGGAAAGGCGAAGGCTGCCTCTTTGAGACAGCCTGCAGCCTACACGCATTTATACGCCGAGTGGGTTGATCGGCTTACTTCCGTAATAGGAAATGATGCTTTTCGTTTCTGTATATAGGTCCAGTGTTTCTATACATAGTTCACGGCCAAAGCCTGATTGTTTATAGCCTCCAAAAGGTGTGCCAGGGAATGCGGAAAATGGGCAGTTTACCATGACGATTCCAGCCTGGATCTGGTTAGCGACTCTCGTCGCACGGCCGTGGTCCTTCGTCCATACGGCAGAGCCAAGTCCATATTCACTGTCATTAGCGAGCTTGATGACTTCTTTTTCATCACTGAACTTCATGACAACGACCACAGGTCCAAAAATTTCTTCCTGCACAGCTTTCATCTCATGGGTAACATCAGCGATAATTGTCGGCTCATACCAGTGGCCGTCTTCATACCCTTCCACTTCGGCAGGCTTACCTCCAGTCAGGACAGCAGCTCCATCATCTACAGCGGATTTGACATAACTGTCGATGACATCCACTTGCTGTTTACTGATGATTGCTCCAAGGTGAGTATCCTTTTCGAAAGGATTGCCGAGCTTCAGCTTTTTCGTTTTTGCGACGAACTTTTCCATGAATTCATCATAGATATCTTCATGCACATATAAACGGGAACGAGCTTCACAGGATTGGCCAGTGTTATAGAAAATTCCAAAGAGTGAGCCATCGACTGCTGCATCAATATCGGTATCATCGAATACGATGCTTGGTGATTTACCTCCAAGCTCCAGCGTGACACGCTTCAGAGTCTGCGATGCTTTTGCCATAATATCTTTACCGATTGGAGTCGAGCCGGTAAAAGCAACCTTGTCGACGCCTGGATGTTCTACGAGGTGATTCCCGGCTTCAGAACCGGAGCCCGGTACAATATTAACGACGCCTTCCGGAAGTCCTGCTTCTATGCAGATTTCACCGAGAATGATCGCTGTCAATGGAGTCAGTGAGGCTGGCTTCACGACAACAGAGCACCCGGATGCTATTGCCGGGGCAACTTTCCATGCTGCCATCATCAACGGATAGTTCCATGGAATGATCTGCGCACACACGCCTACTGGCTCTTTTTCTGTGTAATTATGGAAGGCACCAGGCATATTGTTGACTGTTCCACGGTGGCCTACAATTGCTCCTGCATAAAATTCGAAGTCCTCAATCGCCTGCATGACTTGTCCTTGAGCAGCAGCCATCGTTTTACCAGAATCAAGAATTTCCAATTCCACAATTTCATTGAAACGGGAACGCATGATAGAAGCGATTTTGTTCAGGACACGGGAACGCTTATTGATGGGATAGCGCTTCCATTTCCCATAATCAAAAGCGTTTCGAGCTGCTTCTACTGCACGGTCGACGTCTTCGATCGATGCCTTGGCAACCTTTGCTATAGGCTCTCCTGTAGCAGGATTGTGGACCGTCAACGTTTCTCCATTCGAACCTTCGACACGTTCGCCATTGATGATCATATGATACATCTCCCGCTTCATGTCCAATTGTTCTAACTTCTGTTCTTTTACTTGTGCCATTCTCTCCACTCCTTTTTAATAATTAAAAGCAGGATGCTTGGTGGCTGCTATAAATCTAAAAATTTGAATCGTTCCATACCAGCCAATCGACTTGTCCTACTTCCCGCTGAACTGCGGTTTCCTTTTTTCTAAAAATGCCTGTACGCCTTCCTTGTAGTCAGCTGACATCCCGGCTATCCGCTGTCCTTGCGCTTCTTTTTCCAAATATTCGTCCAGTTCCATCGTCCAGCTGTCCTTCAGGCTGCGTTTGATAAGCTGGATGGCCTGTGTCGGCATGGATGCAAGTCTGGAGGCGAATTTTTCTACTTCAGACTCGAAGGACCATTCTGGAACGACCTGGGTGATCAGACCGTAATCTTTTGCTTCGGAGGCGGTAATCTTTTCACCCAATATGGCTAGCTCCAGCGCCTTCGCATGCCCAACGATCCGCGGCAGATAATAAAGGTTTCCTGCATCAGGGATGAGGCCGACGTGAATGAACGCCTCCACCATGCTCGCCTTATCAGAGGCAATTCGGAAGTCGCAAGCTAACGCCAGACTCATACCCGCGCCGGCAGCAACTCCATTTAATGCTGCAACAATCGGCTTATCACAGCGGGCGATTTCCTTTACCATCGGACCATAGTAATTGCGGATGATATCTCCAAGATTCGCATCCTCCGCAACATCAGATAAATCCTGGCCAGAGCTGAACGCCCTTCCTTCACCAGTAAACACCAGGCACCGGACCGAATCATCCGATCCAGCCTGTTTGACTGCTTTTTGGATTTCTATGTTCATCTGTGATGTAAACGCATTCAATTTTTCCGGTCGATTCAAGGTGATCCAGGCTATGCTGTTATGTATCTTGTAGTTGATAGTTTCGTACATCCTAATCCCTCCTTACTTCCCTTTGAAGTTCGGCCGTCGCTTTTCAAGGAAAGCATTCATTCCTTCTTTCTGATCCTCCGAAGCGAATAGCAGATAGAAGTTCTTGCGTTCAAGCTGCATTCCTTCCTCCAGCGGATGATCGACAGCCTTGTTAACAGCTTCCTTGATCAGCCGTAAAGAGAGTGGCGGCTGGTTAGCGAGCCTGCGGGCATAAGCTTCCGTTTCTTCCTGCAGCAATTCCGGGGCAATCAGGCGGTTCACAATACCGTAATCAAGCGCATCTTTGGCAGAAAACTTATCTCCGGTCCATAGCCAATGCAGTGCTTTTGTTTTCCCGAGCAGCTTCGTCAGCCGCTGCGTCCCTCCAGCCCCTGGCATGACCCCAAGAGTCACTTCCGGAAAGCCGAAAGAAGTATTTTCTGCAGCGAACATCATATCGCAGGCAAGGGCAAGCTCGAACCCTCCCCCCAGTACAAAACCATGAGCAGCACACAGGATTGGCTTTTTAATAAAATTGATTTTGTCCCATTCGGCAAAAGGGTTCAACAGCTCAAAGTCAATGGGACCGTCATTGGCCATCTCATCAATATCGGCTCCGGCCGCAAATGCCCTACCTTCTCCACGCAAAAGGATTACTTTTACCGCTTCATCTTTATCAAATGCTTCCATGGCAGTGATAATCTCCGTAACCATCGGTCGGTTCAACGCATTCAGCACCTTTGGCCGGTTAAGTACGATGGTGGCCACTTGTTCATCCACGCTCGTTTTGATGAACGAAAAATCACTCATTTACTTCCTCTCCAACCATCAACGTGACATAGTCACCTGCAAAACCCATCAGATCTTTACCGGAAGCCTTGCCTTCATCAGTTTTCATTGCTTCTTGCAGCGCTTCATAGCTGTCATAATACATTTCGCACATGAGATAGTATTTTCCTTCTCCTCCCATCGGCGAACCAGTCACCCTTGTCACCTTCATTTCCCTGAGCCCCGGAATTTTAGCGGTTATCGGAGCATGGGTGTTAAAGTAATGCTCGTCGAATTTTTCTTTGTCCTCCGGATGCTTATAAAGCGCAATCATTTTCACCATAGGTATCTCCCTCTCTTTTTTAGTTACATTATTGTCGATACGGGCTTCATTGCCTCAAACGGATTCTTGCAATGCTTACAATACAAAATGCTCCGGCATGCGGTCGGCCCGAAAATGTTATCCATCGTCGTGTAGGTCGATTGGCAGTAAGGACAGTCAACATGCCATTCCCCGTCAGGGCCAGGTTGTGTTGGGGGAGGAGCGATGCCGAATTCTTTCAGCCGCTCCCTTCCTTTTGCCGTGATACGATCGGATGTCCAAGGCGGATGATAAATGAAAGTTACTTCTGCATGTTCCACCCATTCAAGCTCAAGAACCTTTGTTTCGACGTTCTTCTTGATGATTTCAAGAGCCGGGCAACCCATGAATGTAGGCAGCATTTCCACTTGGACAGCATTATCAGTAATAATGATTTTTTCGATCATTCCCAAATCCAGCACACTGACAGAATCGATTTCCGGATCCTTGACCTCAGCAAGCATTTCCCGCACGGATTGTTCATAGGTGGTCATCATGCCCATCTTCCCTTTCTTGTTCCGAGGTTTTTTTACCAGCTGGCTGCAGGGTCTTGTCGGTAAACCTCGCTCAATGTTTCAAGAGCAGTGTCTAAATCAGTAGTGTGGATGCCATTCCGACCGTCACCGCGGACCATTTCCACTTCTGGCAATTGCAGCCCTGATGGAGAGAATACTTTCTCCATTTCATTGACCCAGCGCTGCTTTAATTGATTCTCATCTTCAATCAAATGGAAGCCTGCGATTTCATCCGCTTTCGGTCCAAGCGTCAATACACCGGCAAAATCCTGGCACACCTTTACGACAGCTTTCTTCATCCGCTCCGGTGCTTCCCCTTTGGCAGAGGCAAGCTGAGTGAACCATGTTTTCCAGTGCAACAGGTGATAATAAAGCTCCATATTAATTTTCACCGCAGCCTGAGCGAGTGGTTCGTATGAGGAATTCTTTAAAGAATCTATTTTGACTTTTTTAGCCTGAGCGTAAAAATAGTGCCTGACAACAGCAAAAGCCCAGTCATAATATGGCTCTTTCAAATAGTGGCCCGGTCCGTTCACTTCCTCCAGCAATATGGCGTTTTTTCGTTCGAAAGCTTTACGGCCATGCGCTAAATCATCGGCTTTCCCTTCCCCAAGGTCTTCGAGCAATTGATAATACATGGCTGCATGCCCCATCGTATCCTGATTAATCGATGAAAAAGCGACATCCTCCTCAATATGAGGGGCAAGTCCCAGCCATTCTGAACCACGGAAAGCAAGGACAAAATCATCATCAGCGAGCTGGTAAAGAAGCTCAGTAAGTGCCTGCTTGTATGCCGGATCAGCATTTACTTCTTGTGGTGATTTCATTTTTGTTTGTCCTCCCCCCACGACATGATTTCTTTTTCGTCTAAAATGTTCTGTTCGTATTCACGCCATTTCTTCCTCAGGTATCCGTATCCTTTTGTCGTCCGGTATTCTTTGTTGTCTAGACGCTGTAAGGACTCCTTTTCTTCCTGTGTCATTTTGCGGACATGGGAACGCTTAACGACCCAGATATCAGCGGCAGGTTCACGGCGCATGAAGTTCTCCTGAGCCATTACCAGAGCAATTTCTTCATTAGGGGCAAGCAGGCTGAATTGGTGCTGAACCTGTCCTCCATCCGTTTTGCTGCTGAATACCTCGAATTCCTGATAAAAATTCCTTCCCTCATTCGTCATCATTTGACCCCCTTTTACCAGTTGTTTTATCAGACAACCGCTTCATCCGGGCTTAAGGCTTCCCTTACCCAGGCGTTATTTTCATAAGCATTGATGCGCAAATTCAAACGATCCTTTGATTTTGGTCCATTGTTCCTGACGATATTTTTGAATTCACTCCAATCCGGCTGCTTGTAAACCCATTTTTCTTCGGTTTTGTCATAGCGCAGCGTTTCATCCGGAATAGTCAATCCGAGCGAAAGCACCCTTGGTATATATTTGTCCAGGAAGTCCTGGCGAAGCTGTTCATTCGTTTTCGTGCGGATCTTATATTTGATTGTAATATCCTGTTTAGAAGTACCGGTTGTCGTAGAGGTTGCCGGACCGAAAAACATCAGCAGTGATTCCCACCAGCGATCAATGGCATCCTGAATCATCGCTCGTTGTGCATCCGTCCCTTCCGCAAGCGCAAGGATAATGGCTTCTCCATGCTGTGCGTGAAAAACTTCTTCTGCACAAATCCGCTTCAATGCTCTCGCATACGGACCGTAGGAAGCCTTCAGCATATTAGTCTGTGTGATGATAGCAGCTCCATCAACAAGCCATCCGATCAACCCGGCATCCCCCCAGGTCGGGGCAGGCATGTGAAAAACGTTATGGAACTTTAGATCACCGCGGAATAAATCCTGCATGATTTCTTCCCGCGTCTTTCCGTATGGCTTCATTAAATCCTCGGCGACACGTAAAAGGAGCTGGCCATGGCCCATTTCATCCTGCACCTTAGCCATGATTCCAAGTTTTCTTCTTAATGATGGAGCTTTCGGCACCCATTCTTTTTCCGGAAGTGCTCCCATGATTTCACTGATCCCATGCATGGAAATCAATTTGATCAGAGTCTGTCGGTAATCATCCGGCATCCAATCGTCTGCTTCAATTTTTTCTCCCTTTTCGATACGGTCGAGAAAGCGCCTGTGTTTCTCCTCTTCTGACAAGCGATCGTAAGATAAAGTCATTGACATCTTACTTACCTCCCTGGGTTTCATTACGAATAACAAACGCATTAACTTGATGATGTCATATCAAAAAATCCACTGGTTGGTCATTGGATTCATAGAATAGCTATATTGATTACTATGTAAGTTCAAAGTGTCACCGGCTAATATATAACGTTGTTATATCGTCATGTTATTTAAGTGTCATATTAATTAACCTAACAATAACGTGAGTATAGTAAAAAGTCAATATTTTTTCAGAAAATTTTAAATATGTCCACAATATATCCTCAGACTTTTACACTTCTGCTTTTGGGAGGCCACTGAAAAAATCTTTATTTAGGAGCTGTTAAAGCTTGTCGTTGATTCCACGAATCGCTTGCCGCGGGCACGACCTCAGCTATCTTGGTCAAGAAGACCACTTGACCAAGTGGATTTTCGGCTCGTGCTGTCCCCGCAGGCGTCAACGCCTCACGCTTATCATAGAATCTACAGTGATATAATCGTATGTGGGCACCACCCATTTTTATAAAATTCCAGATAAAACGGCCTGCATGGACATAAAAATCCATACAGACCGTTTTTTAAAATCAACCTTTTTTTAAGACTTCCATTATTCAGTTGCCTCGCCTCTGGCAAACCTGTTTTTGACTTTTGAGACAGCCTCTTGCTGGGTTATACCAGCTATTGAAAAACTCGATTCACACATGACATTATTTATCCAAATAGTCTTTCAAATGGTCAAGCGCTTCATATATCTTCTCTTTGATAGATGGATTGTAGAAAACGGCGGCAGGGTGATACATCGGGATGATAGCATACTCTTTTTTCGTAAAAGTATATTCGGAACCTTGAACATCGACCAGTTTTTTTACCGGTGTTTCGACTACTTTGCCAACGATATCTGTCATTTTATCGTTTCGCCCAGTCAACCTTTCATACGCAACACCGCCAAGGGCAATGATCAGTTTCGGATCTATTTTATCGATCTGGTAATCCAGGATGGGAGCGTGAGCGAGTATTTCCTTCTGGTTTGGCTTCCGGTTTGCTTTACGCGTCCCTCCGGATCCCTTCTTATTTGTTTTCACCCATTTGTATGGCCTGCTACGGACGGCACTCGTGATGTAAATATCTTTCCGCTCCAGTCCAATATAAGCTAGTTGATCATCCAGCTCTTTGCCGGCACGT
Organism: Thalassobacillus pellis; assembly: GCF_016908295.1. Taxonomy (GTDB): domain Bacteria; phylum Bacillota; class Bacilli; order Bacillales; family Halobacillaceae; genus Thalassobacillus; species Thalassobacillus pellis. The sequence continues at coordinate 118,333 of NZ_JAFBDO010000005.1, read as the reverse complement.
CCAATAAATGGCTTTCCTTCCACAGCTTCTTTTTCACCGGGGGCCTCCCCTACGATCAGAATCTCTGCCTGATCGTTCCCTTCGCCAATGACCAGCCCTTCCGTATCATGGGGCTCCATCCTTTTTTCTGCAAGTTTCAAAATCTTTTCAGGTATTTCCATTTCCTCCACCTCATCAGGCTTTAATCATTACCTCTAAAACCTTACCCTGCCCCCGCTATAGCAAAACAGTCTTCCGTTTATTACAAAACGATTCATTTCCAAGTTCAGGCAGAATGGAGTATGATTTTAAAGTGAGCCTATTTGAAGGAGAATGATCAACTTTGCAAAAGCTATCCACTATCATTGTAAAATCCTATAAATTATTACTTACATTCTGGATATTACTTACATTAGGAATGGGCTATTTCGCCATCCAGCTGCCTTCCCTGCTGGAAGGAGATGGCTTCCGCACAGACGGGGAATATGAACAGGTTCAATCTGATCTGACGGAGACCTTCGATTTTCCTGAATCAAGTATTCTTGTACTATTTGAAAATGAGGATAAAAGTAAGGAAGAATTCTCTAAAACTATCGAAACAACCTTGAATGAAATAAAAGAACTTGGTGTATCTTCGACCATCACTTCACCTTTAGAAGATGAATCCTTGAGGAAAGAAAAGATAGCTTACGCAGTCATAAATTATAATGATGAATCGCTGGAAATGGCAGAGACCATCGATAAATTAAGAGAAATCACGAATGATGAAGAAAACATAACCCTGACCGGGGCACCTGTGATATCAGAGGATATCAACCATGCAAGCCAAAATGATTTGAAACGGGCAGAACTGATCGGTCTTCCTATCGCTCTAATCGTACTGCTGCTCGCTTTCGGAACGGTGATTGCTTCGCTGCTGCCTCTGATTATCGGCGGGGTTACGATCGCTTTCGGATTTGGACTCCTAGCTATTATCGGTGAAAATATCCAGCTATCTATTTTCATATTGAATATAGCACCAATGATTGGCTTAGCATTGAGCATTGATTTTGCGTTACTGTTCATTAACCGTTATAAAGAAGAAATTCAATCCCAGGAAAAAGATGAAGCACTGATGACAACGATCCAGACTGCCGGCAGATCAATCTTGTTCTCGGCACTTTGCGTTTTCATTGGCCTGGCTGCAATGATTGTGATAGAAGTAGATATATTTAAAAATATTGCAATCGGTGGAACGGTGGTCATTACTGGTGCGGTACTCGCTTCCCTGACACTGCTCCCTTCCCTATTGTATGTACTTGGACCGCGCATCCACAAGTGGCGTATCCTGGCGACCGATAAAGATACAACTGCCCGCTGGAGAAAATATGGAAGATGGGTAATGAAGCATCCTGGAAAAATTACTTTGGCAGCACTATTGGTTCTTTTAATAGGTGTAATTCCGTTGAAAAATATTGATCTTACTATTCCAGATATTGAATCATTGCCTAAAAGCTACGATTCCAGACAGGCTTTTGAAACGATTGAAGCTGAATTTATGGGAGGATCTGAAAGTACGTCTTACCTGATTGCTGAACGTAATGGCGATTGGCTCAGCCAAGAAGGCTTAGAACAGATGAAACAGCTGCAGGAAAAATTACAGAAACCTTCCATCGTTGAATCTGTCACCACCTTATACACAGGTAGCAAAATGGACTCAGCAGATAAGCTGTCAGCAGCTTTGGAACAACCTCAATCCAAGGCACAACTGGATCCGCTGATTAACCAGTTCGTAAGAGGGGATCAGCTGCTGATTCCGATCGAACTCTCGGTGGAAAGCAGTTCTGAAGCGGCACAAGACTTGATGCGGGAATGGCAGGAGACCGATTGGGAAGTCGATGTCATGCTAGGCGGACAGCCGAAATTCAATCAGGAAATATATGATGAAATAAAAGACAAAGTGCTTGTCAGCCTTGCTATCATCCTGGTCTCGACCTTTTTTATTCTGATGCTTGCATTCCGCTCCATTATCATCCCGTTAAAGGCGATTCTTATGAATATCATCGGATTAGCGTCCACGTTCGGCGTTCTAGTCTGGCTGTTTCAAGGTGGACACCTTGGACTTTCAGAAGCTGAAATTGCCTTGATTCTTCCTGTGATTGTTTTCAGTCTTGTCTTTGGGCTGAGCATGGACTATGAAGTATTTTTGATTTCAAGAATGCAGGAATATTATCTGGAGACAGGAAATAATACGACTGCCACCATTGAAGGTCTGGCGAATACGAGTAAAATCATAACATCCGCAGCTTTAATCATGATTGTCATTACAGGTGCATTCGCATTTACCGGTGTGGTGCCGGTTAAACAGATAGGTATCGGCATTGCAATTGCTATTTTCATCGATGCTACGATCATCCGGCTGCTCCTGGTTCCGAGTCTGATGAAGCTGCTTGGCAGATGGAACTGGTGGTTTCCTTTTGGTAAAAAGAAAAAAAGCAAGGCGACATAGAGCAGTAAAGGTACCATGTTTTATGAAAACACGTTAATAGCGAATATTTTCCTTTAACAAAATAATATAACTATCCACAGTAAAAGCACAAAGAAGTAATTCTACTCCTTTGTGCTTTTTTAACTACCTTACTTATTTCATAGTGAAAATGATTACAGTCGTTGCCACATAGACTGCAGCGATCAGCAAGGAAGGAAGCATATACATAAATGTAGAACTGTGCTTTTTCCGTTTAATACTGTAAAGCAAGAGTAAAATCATGGCTATGGAAGCGCCACTTGTGACGATATGAGTGGAGCCGGCATGTTGAAATAAGTTATTTTGAAAGTAAATGACATCCGTGAATGCTAGAAGCAGCAGGTTAAAGACATTACTTCCGAGCAGGGAGCTGACACCCATATTGTAGTTGCGCATTTTTAATACCGTAGCAAGACTAACTGCATCAGGTAAGGAAGTACTTGCCCCTACTAAAATCGAACCAATGAAGGATGCACCTAAACCTGTAATCACCGCTATTTGATCGGCAGCTACTGTTAAAACAGTACCTACAATCATAATCAGCAGCCCATAAAATAAAAACCACAGAATTACCTGGTGCTTTGTTTTATTCTCAAATCTTCTATTTTCTTGCTTTCTCGGTTTCACCTTTTCGTCTGAGTGGGCATTGATCCATCTAATACCTCCAAAGTAAAGCAAAGTCAGCACGACAGATGTGTACCCAACATGATAGACCCCCTCTGGCAAGGTTAATGACAAACCGAGCATCACTACCATGGTCATGATAATCAAAAGATAACAATACGATTCACTTTCAAAATTGGTACTTCCCATGATTTGCTGACGCCGATAATAAATATCAAGCAGGGCCAGCACCAGGATATTGAACAAGTTACTTCCTACCAGATTACCGATCGCTAAATCCGGGCTGTTAATGACAACAGCTGTGACACTGGCTGTAAGTTCCGGGAGAGAAACGGCAACCCCGATGATGATACCGACAAAAGCAGAGGAGGCTTTCGTTTTTTCTTTAACACCATCCCCATAAGATGCGAGCTGAACGGATATATAATAAGCGGCAGCCGCAGATATAAAAAATAAAGCAAACATCAATATTCCCATTTAAATAAGCTCCTCATTGTTGACATAGCTTTATTCTTTTACCACTTTCCATCTGCCTTAAAACTCAAGTCAGTATGGAAAAATTTTAATGAGGTACCTATGTAAAAATACCATGATGTTTTTCGACTAAAGAGAAGGATACCAGCTTATCTTAAAGCACAAAAAAGAAGAGGCAATATTGAAAAACCTCTTCCATTCATTCCATGTTTATTCAAGGGCTTCCCCTACATCATAATCAGCAGGATCAAGCTCTGTATTTTTTCCCATCGCAAGCTTTGCAATCTCAGCTCCCAGGTAAGGACCAACTGTCAATCCTGACGCCCCAAGACCGTTTGCAACAATTACTCCATCATAACCTGGAAGCGGTCCAAACACAGGAAGAAAACCAGGCGCTACCGGTCGAAAGCCTACTTTTATATCAAGAATAGTACTGCTGGCAAGTCCTGGTGCGGAAGCCAGCGCTTTACCAAGGATTTCCTGGACGCCTCCTGCTGTGACTCGTCTGTCAAAACCAGCTTCATCTTCGTGAGTAGCTCCTGCAACGATACGCCCGCCATTAAACGATAGCAGGTACTGATTATTCGGAGGCATGACTACCGGCCAATCAGACGTATCTGTTTGAGGGATTTCAAGATGAACAATTTGTGCTTTCTGCGGATGAATCTGGAATGTGATACCAAGTGGGCTGAGAAGCTCTTTCGTCCATGCACCCGCTGTAAGGATCACCTGATCTGCACCGAGGAATTCTCCATTGACCTCTACGCCTGTCACCCGGTTATTTTCATGAGTTAAGGAAGCACTTTGTTGGTAAAAATCAGCGCCATGCTTTTGCGCAGCACGTACCAAAGCGTCTCGTAATGCATGTCCGTTCACACGTGCACCTCCACTGACATGAACGGAACTATATTCCTCTGAAAGAGGGGGAAATAATCGCTTTGTTTCCTTTTGTGATAATAGGGTGATTTCTCCGATTTCAGGCGCTTCCTCCCGACGTTTTACTGCACGCTCCACCATTTTTTTCAGCTTTTCCTCATCGGTGTGGATACTGATGGCACCTACACGGCGATAGCCGGTATCTGTTTCTCCATCTTCTTCAAGCTGTTCAATCAAGGAAGGATAATACCTTGCTCCACCCTTTGCCAGACGGTACCATTTTTTATTGCGCCGCTGGGTAAGCCATGGACAAATAATCCCTGCAGCTGCACCGGTTGCCTGCCCCTCATCATGTCTATCGACAAGGATTACTTCCTCTCCTGCCTTTGCCAGGTGGTACGCTGTGGAGGCACCAAGGATCCCGGCTCCTACTACGATATATTTCATGGCACACACCTTTTCCTCTTAGTTTTCATAGTTATTTTACTAGAGAGGAAGCCATGACTCAATTTCTTAGAGTCAGTTTATTACCGGCCGACTGGTAAATAGAGCGTGTATTCCGTATCTGGTCCCGTGTATTGTTCGTACATTTCAAAACCAAAGCTCCCAAGCTGATGGTATCCATTTTCTTTTATCCAGCCATGTAGAAATTGATAAGGGTCCATTTCATCAACGGAGGGGTTGTAGGATAATGTGGCGTATTGGTGGGCAGGGAGCGCTTTCCACACCATCCCTTCTGGAATAAAATCCAGGTTATCCACCTCTACAGCTGCAATCCATGTGAACGGTTCCGTATCTGGATTCCACCCTGGAGGGTCAACAAATATTCCATAGGAGCGAGGTGCGTTGATGCGATTATGAATATCGGCAATTCTATTCACTTGGAAATCCGATACCAATCGCGGTATTTTAATATCTTTTTCATCCATCGTCGTTTCACACGAGGTCCCGATCACCTTAAAGCCCGGCTTTTCTACTACCTGGGGGATACTTGAAACTTTTATATTATTTTTATTCATACAACACTGCCTCCCTTCTGCTCTTTAACGACAATTTCTACGTTATTCCAGTTAATTCCTGCAAATACTAGGCATTTACTCTGTCGTTTATTGCACAGTGGCATATGTTATTAGAAGAACTTGGCTTGTCGCCAAGTCCTAATGGCGACAGCCTTGGTTTTACTTATACTTTATTCCTTTAACAAAGTTAAACTTTCCTAAAGTATAAAAAAACAGGCGGTGAAAAGATTGTTTCCACAACCCAAACGCAAAAGACGTGGCTTTTGTGTATTTCCAGGCTACAATTGGTGCGGTCCTGGATGCAGCGGTCCTGGAGCACCAATCAATGAAGTCGATTCCTGCTGTATGCAGCATGATATTTGCTACCAGCAATATGGTCCCTCCTGTTATTGCGACCGTGTATTTATGGATTGCCTGCGCAGAAAAATTAATCCATACACGCCCGAAGGCCGACATGCCCGAACTTTATACAACTACATGAAATTACAGCAGATGTTTACATGCAGTTTTTTTCGATAAGAAAACGAAAGCGGTCCCTTTGGCAACAGGGACCGCTTGTTTGTTCATAAATGTGGATTTTCTTTCTCTTCCTCGCGCTGCTTATTGATTGCTTCGCGAATGTGATATAATTCTGCAAACATCGCTGCGAGAAGGAGGATAATAACGCTTAATAAAATCGTAATTACCATCACGAAAGAGCTCTGCGAAGTAAAAGCGATTAGTCCGAGTATAAAGCCGACTAATACACCGATTCCAATCAGCTGCAACAATTTCTGGATCGTTACCGAGTACATAATGTTCTTCATCTAATCTCTCCTTTGCATCAGCCATTGTCTTTCTACTATTCCCTACCCTTAGAAGGCTATGCTCTAACACGATAGCTCTGCCAATAATGTGGAGTTTCAGCCACTTGTTACATTAGAAAAAACCAGCATTCATCGTCCTTCCGTGACTGTGTTAGTTATTCATATACTTAGAATTTTAGAATTTTCACTACGTCGAAAAGCTTCTTTCCAAAATTATTATTCTTTTTTTATGTATAAAAAAAGCTGTGTAAATATGGGTTAAAACCCTCTGCTTACACAGCTTCGATCATAATTATATAAACTAGAAATTTTCGTAATAAACGATTTCCTCTCTTGATAGCAGCTTTTTCGGTTTCACTTCCCCTTTTGGATAACCCATCCCGATAATGGCCACAATTTTGCGGTCTTCCGGTATACCGGTCACCTCTCTTACTAATGTTTCCCGCTTTGTGGATTCTGCAGGATCCTCGGCATGATATATTGCCCCGAATGCAGCACCCAATCCTTGCTCTACAGCAGAGAGCCATATATATCCGCAGGCAATGGATGCATCCTGAAGCCAGTATTTACTCACATCAGGCCGTCCTGTTACCACGATGGCAGCAGTCGCTTCTTTCAGCCAGGGAACGAATGGCGTTGCATGAGAAAGCTGATCCAGCTTTTCCCGTTGTACCGTAAGCAGGAATTCACGAGACGGGAGGTTGTTCCCGGATGGAGACATGTAAGCCGCTTCAAGTATTTTTTCTAATGTATCTGCTGGAATCTCTTCATCTAGAAACTTTGTAATTTCCCTTCTATTCCTAATGGCATCTAATACATTCATGTAAAATCTCCTCCCTGCATTTTAATGGTAATATTACCAGATGCAATTGAAGCATGCTCCTTACAGTAATTTGATACAGTTATAGTAGCACGTTACTATTCCATAATAACGGAATAATGTGTTGGGTCGTTCTGATCAGCTATCGTAAAGGCAGCCTGTACAGGATCACTTTAATTTAAAAAATAGTCAAATTCTCTTCTTTCATGCTTTTCCAGTTAACAAACAGATTTTCTGTGGTATTATATAGATATAGAATTCATAAAATTGAAAAGAGCCGCAGCAAGCTGCTGCGGCATCAGGATACACGTCCCCTCAGGGGATCAGCTATCCATTTTCCAGAATAGGCCTCTCCCCTTTCGACTTTTGGCTGAGTGAATAGGGAGGTCTATTTTTTATTGATCATTTGAACAATCAACGCGAGCAATGCAATCAAAAACGTGCCGAAAGACCAGATGACGGTCAGCACTTCGTAAATGCTCGTAGGCATCACCCCCCCTTCCGAAACAAATGGGGGCAGCCGATCCTCCCTAAAAGGACGTGCTCCATACCAAAAATTATATCACAGCTAATGCAGTGAATTTATCACCTAGAATCCTCAGGACTTATTCCTCAGATAACGAATTTTCAACAGCAGACGTCAGCTGCTCCACAATATCTTTTGCACCTTCAATTCCGATAGAAACCCTTACGACACGTGCATTGATGCCGATTTTCTGACGCTGCTCCTCGGTCAATGCGCGGTGAGAAGTTCCTTTCGGATAAGAAACAGTGGTTTCGACGCCTGCCAGAGAAGGGACAATTTTTATCCATCCTAAGGAAGAGAAAAATGCATCCATGTCACAACGTTCGCTCAGTTCTATCGTAATGATCGCACCGTTTCCTTTTTCGGAAACATAGGCAGGGTAATATACATGCTGGATGTCCGCATGATTGCGAAGTGATTCGGCTACATAATCAGCGTTTTCTGCCTGCTGTCTCATCCGTAATGCCAGGGTTTTTAATCCCCGATGAGCGAGCCATGCTTCAAAAGGGCTCAGGTTGGCACCAAGAGCAACCGCTTTTCCCCTGGCTGCTTCTACAAGATCGTTGCGCCCTGCCAACACGCCAGCAGACACATCACTATGCCCCCCGATATATTTCGTAGCACTATGGACGACAAGGTCGACTCCCTCCTGAAACGGCTGAAGCAGATACGGCGTTGCAAAAGTGTTATCAACCATTGTTTTTAGCTGATAGCGGTCAGCCATGTCTACGAGGTTTTTGATATTTTCCACTCTTAAAAACGGGTTAGTGACTGATTCACTATATAACAGTTCGGTCCGTTCCCCGATGGCATTTTCCACTGCATCTGGGTCATCAAAGGACACCAGTGTCACATCGATTCCGAATTCCTTCAGTTCTTTGGTGAGCAACTGGAACGTACCTCCGTACAAGTCGTCTGCTGCAACAATATGACCGCCGTGGCCTACTGCCGCAAGAATACCACACAAAATCGCTGACATCCCTGAGGAAGTCGCTATTCCAGATGGGGCACCTTCAAGCTCCGCAACAGCCTGGCCTAATTCATCGGTATTAGGATTCCCGTTCCTGGAGTATAAATAGGGAGCCTCTCCGTCAAAATAGCTCTCCATCTCATTAAGGCTTTGGAAGGAGAACACAGATGTCTGGTAAATCGGTGTCGTTTTGCTGTTTATCGCTCCTGCTTCTTGTTTCCATTTATTATGTACCACTTTTGTTTCGAATGATTTTGTCATGTCGGTCTCTCCTTCTTACATATTAAAAGAAAAAACCCCTTCTTTTGAAGAGGCTCGTTTAACAACTGCCGGTTATTGATTGAATAGTTTGATTATAGCTTTAGCCCTGGTAACTGTCAAAGCAGGTGCCCTTATAATACAGCTTAAGCTTGTCTAATATAAAAGAGAAATATCCTTCTCCACTTGGACACAGGTTATTATTGCTCACACTCCTTGAACTTCCATCGATTAAGGAATCAACCACTATGGTTTTTCCATTCAGAACCTTGGCAAATTCTTTACAGCTAATGCGAATGACATCATCCACTTCCTCTGTCAATTGAAAGACGGGTTTAATTGTATTTTCGTAAAAATACACATGACAGAATTCCCGATCTATCATTCGTTCTGTAATTACCTGCTGGCGATAGCAGCCCTGGAAAGAAAGTTCCTGTCTTGCCACCTTAAATCCCAGCTCTTCCTCCATCTCCCTGATTCCTGCTTCTACTACCCCTTCATGAGCTTCAATATGGCCGGCAGCAGTAATATCAAAGGTGGCAGGAAAATCTTTTTTATCCTTGGCCCGCAACTGAAAATATAAATGCGGTTCCCCGGAAATAAGCTCCACCAGCCAACAGTGGAAAGTCTGGTGCCATAACCCTTTTTTGTGTACTTCATCCCGTTCCTCTACCCCAGCTTTATCCCCATGTTCATCGAATACCTGAAGTAATTCACTCAAAAAAACTCTTCCTCTCCTACGCAACTTTTCTGCACCCCGCGAGAACCAGTTTTTGGTATTTGGAAATTCCAAAAACTGGTTCTCGCGGGGTGGCTCTTTCTTCCATCATACTAGCTGTTTATATTAAGTAAAGAAGTGGAACAATGATTAACAGAACAAATCATCTGAAGGAGGGTTCATCTATGAAAGAAAAAAAAACCAAAAGAGCGAAAGTCCATACTTCCAACGAACAGGCTGAAGTGTTCAGCAGAGGGGTATCTTTCAATAAATCATTTATACCTCAGAAGCCTGATAGTGAGGATCACTTGACAGAGGGAGAACTGATGTATCGTTCGCTGGAAACGGATTATAAGGACAACAACTAATAAAACCTTGCCTCTAAATTAATAGTGGCAAGGTTTTTTCTTTGACAAAGGCAGGATATTACAACCAGTTTACAGAAAATAGTGAAATAGGAGTGTTTCTGTCGAACTCACTGCTGAAGTGCCATTTTACGTTGTCTTCATTAATTGATTAAGCGTTTCGAGGTGATGTTGATCCTCCTGCAGAATGCGTTCAATCAGCTGCTTGCTTGTCGGGTCCAAATCACCTTTGACGATTTCTTCGGATAGTTGAATACCATAAACATCCTCCCCTTTATATGCCTTTTCAAGCATCCCCTGAGGTGAGTCAGGTAAGGTGAACCTGCTGAAAAAGTTCTGCATGGAGCCGGTAATCCCCTCATCATCGACTGGCGTTCCACCTAAATGCTGGATGCGTTCTGCGACTTCCATGGCATGCATTTTATGCTCCTGCTGAATATTCTGAAGCTCTTGTTTTATTTTGGGGTCCTCGATACGTTGAATGAGATGCTCATAAGCATGGATACCCATATATTGCCCTTTCAGAAATGCATTCAATTCTTTGATCGCTATATCGCTCATCTTACTACCCCTTTTTGTTTAGTATGGCATGTGAAAAAGTCTTTATCCCTATTTGAAAAAACAAACCAGGAGGTACCTCATCCATGAAAAAGAAAATAAATCCGTTTAAAATATTGCTGCCTCTCCTCCTTTTGGCCGGTGTTTTCATCGGATCGCAGTTTTTTATTGATAGTTCCCAAAGAACACTGGTTGCTGATCCTGAAAAAAAAGCAAAACTGGAAAGCCAGGCCATGGAAGTACCGGAAAAGTGGCGACAAGCAGATACTATGGAAGAAGTAATGAACTATTTCGATTCAAGAATACATAGTTTTAAGGTTGCAAGTGAGCATGATGTCATCCAAAAAACCGATGCCTCCTTTGACCTGGCAGAAAGGGATGGCCGGCTGCATATCGACAAAATGTGGTTCACTGAATACACAACCTTTATTTTTTATAGCTTGGACTTAATCGCTCTGAAAGACCTAACTTCCGAGTCTTTAACGGACATGACAATGAAAAGTATATCCATTGATCCTCCTGAAGGTATGGAGATTGATAATACATTCCTTAACACTCATCCTGTAATGGAAAAGGGAGGGATTGTTCATAACGGAAAGTGGCATCATGTCGTTGCCGCTTCCTCTCTTAGAGGGGAACAGCACAAGCCCCTGGAAAAGCTTGATCAAGTGATGAATACGAGCTTTGATATTTATCTTCCAGGTGGGGAAAGAATTGAAGTAGAAGACGTCCCTTTTTCCATCAATTATGATTTGAAAGATAATCTCATTCAAACTATCGCTATCGATAAAACTGTAACCAAAGATGATATCTCCCTGAGCTTTCATGAATTACAGCTTTATACTACTCATTCGGAGTTGTTGTACGAAGCGAACCTTCCAGAAGGTAAAGCATTTAGTTACAACCTTGGCATGCATTTGAAAAGCAGTATGGGAGTTAACCGCCTTTATACCAACGGACCTGGTTTCACTACTGATAAAAAAGGAGAAAACAATGGTATAAAGCGGGCAGAGACCAGATCCTTTCGAAAGATCCCGGAAAAGCTGACACTTGATTTAAGTTCAGTGAATATTGTGGGGGACGACCAGGTCAGCTTTGAACTTGATGTTTCCGAATACAAAGGGAATGAACAACTAAAGGAATCATATAAATTTGAGAAGGAATATGACTCCAGACCACGGACTGTCAAAAATACTGATATATTCTTACAGAAAATCGATATGAATGAGCATACAGGTTTAGAAGTTGAATTGTCGTTTAATGCTCATGGTGACAACCAACGGCTTATCATGGATTTTCCCACCGTTTTCAGAGAGCAGAGGGCTCATCGGAACAGGGCCTTTCTTGAAGTAAAAAATGAACATAACGACCTTGCACGAATTAATGATCTTTCCCTGAACAACGAAAAAACATTACGTTTTATGATTCCAAAGAATTTTGTAAGTAAATCCGATAAAATTAGCATTACGCTCGGCAATCTCACATACTCCGTGGATATGAACCAAACTATAAAAATAGATACGGAGTAGCAACATAAAATATTACCCCGGGACATCCATAAAATGGATGTCCCGGGGTAAATCATATGGTGCTTTTTATAAAGTCTGACAGGTGATGATTAAAAGTATGCCAATGTTTGGTGGGGATTTGATGAGTAGCTTTTTCAATATGAGTAAGTCTGGCGTTTTCACAAGCATGGTAAAACTTGCTATGTGAATTGATCCAAAACACCCTCGTTCCATAAACCAAATGTAATGGAATAGTTAATTTTTCGATTTCCCTCGAACAATCAAACTCCGCAGAGATTTTATAAAACTGATACCAGCTATTCAAATCTGCTTTACCCATATGTCCCATGATCATTTGCTGTACATTGGTATCGAGAAAATGAGCACGCGCAAGTCCCCTGATCATTACATCAGGCTTCGCATAAATAAACTTCATACCAGCTTTATATTCCCATTCGAGAAGCTTTGTCGCCACTTTCGGGTAACCGCCTGATAACATGAGAGCCCGGGTTCTCTCCGGATAAGTAAGTGCAAAAGCCTGAGCAACTGACCCACCCGCCGAATATCCGCAAATCACTGCCTGTTGAACGCCGGTATGATCCAATAAGGCTTTAATTTCTGCAGCGTAACGCTCAATAGTGACAGGCTCGTATGAAATCGATGAATCACCGTGACCGCTCAAATCAGGGATGAGCAGCCGATATTGCGCCGAGAGTGGCTCCTGGTAAATAAATACCCTCCGCCCCATTCCTGGTGGATGAATGAATACGACTGCAATTCCTTTTCCAAAATCATCATAAGCTATCGTGTAACCGTCATACTTGAAGTCTGGCATATACATTCCTACTTTACTGGTGTAATGATGTCATCGATGTTTAGCTTATCCGTCCATCATCCATTTTATTATCAGGAAGGATCAACAACACGAGGCTTTGTTGGATCACATGCTGGAAAATCGCCTTCGGTTGATTCCGCTATTTTATAAAGGTAGTAACATTCTTCCCGGAACATATGATCAGCCATAAGCGCAGTAAAGCTGCTTAGCACTTCTTCAGATAGTTCCATTTCTTCTAATTCCTCTAAGAAGGTCTGAAACAGTTTGATTTCCGTTTTTGCCTGGTTATTAAACCTTCTCAAGGCAGGAAAAGAATCAATATTTGCCCGTAAGTACCCCGTCATTTCAACCGCTTTTAAGTAAAAGTCATCAAACGTTCTGCGGAAAGCATCACTTGCTTTTTTCATCTTTTGTTCTACAGCGTCCATCGTATCATTAATAGCACCGGCATGCCCGGCAGCATCAAGCAGCCAAAGCATATGATGGTGTAACTCATGGAAAACAGGAGGAGATTCGCCTTTACTTAAGTAACCGATCACCAGCAAATATTCCTCCAATTCATTGACCATATGATTGATGAATGTAGGAGTAAGATGGAAACCGATTTCCCCCTCAAGCAGCCTTCTGATAATGGAAAGCTTATATCTTCTGAACTCCCTTGCTGTGTTACCTGCATGCTCGGTAAACGACTGAGCCTGGGATGCCGGTAACTGACGGGCCTTTTCCAACAGATCATCAAACACTTGGACAAACTGCTTGGAAATTGCTATATCCTCTGTTTCTGACGGATATAAGGAATCACGAATAAACCGGGCGTGGTCGCCCAAAATCTGGAGCCAGAAAGAATGCTCAAACCTGGCACTCTCATGGAATCCTTTCACACTATCCCCTCCTGCTGAAATGTTATCCCTTTCAAGCATATTCAGAAGGTGAGGATTTTATTTTAAACGAGCAGTTTATTGTAAGTTATCAGGCGGCTGTTCCAGACTTCCTTTTTGAGCTACTTCGGCAAATATATCCTTTTTCATGGCCTGACCTGTCAAGCTGGGCTTTATGGAAGACTGGCTGCCAAGCTGTGCCAGCTGCTGCTTCAGTCCGGCAATTTCGGCCATTAACTCATCATAATCCTCTTTGGTAGAGGGCTGCTTCGGCCTTTTCAGTTCCACTCCTATTTGACCGTTCGGTTCAAGAGTAGCATATTGTACGTCATTGATGTCTGTCACGCTTTGCTGTCTCAATTTCATTTCCAATTGATCGACGGTCATACGAAGCCTTTTCAACCGGTCGACTTGTAAAACGCCATTATCAATTATTACCTTTGAATGTCCTGTAACGAACCGTTCTATAGGGTTGGATGCCACTTGAAGATATTCAATAACAATCAGTGTAAGTACAAGTATGAGCCCGACAATCAGGGTCACCCAAAGCTCCTCCCCTGCAATCGGCTGAACTAGCAAGGATCCAAGCCCAATCATGATGACAACCTGGGCAAGACTCATCTGGGAAATCGACTTTCGCCCTGCAAGCCTTAAAAGCAGTGTCCCCCCAATAACGACCATCACCGCTTTCCAAAACAAACTAAATTCCATAATATCATCCTTTCTATAAGGAAATTTCCACACTTATTTTAACCTCCTCCCGGTTAACCATGCAGGTCAGGCCATAATTTGGATTAACCTTGCATATGAATGATAGAGACCTGTCCCAATCCCAGGGAGGGATGATAGTGAAAGAGTTATTGACTAAAGGCATTGCGATAGTTGTAGGGAGTGCCTTCCTGGCCTTCGGTATCAACTTTTTTCTTGTTCCAAACCATGTATTGGATGGCGGTATCATTGGCATTGGTTTGATCATCCACTATGTATGGGGACTTGAAACGGGGCTAACTATCCTTTGCTGCAGTATACCGATTTTTTTCATCGCCTGGTTTCGTTACCGCTCCTATTTTTATAACAGTCTTCATGGCCTGCTGATTTCATCCTTTTTCATTGATTTATTTTATACTTTACGGATTTATCACCTGCCAATGGACCCGGCCATCAGCTCAATCATCGGCGGTGTGTTCGTAGGCGGAGGAATAGGGTTAATGCTTCGTTTTCAGACAAGCACCGGTGGAACAGATTTGCTGGCACAGATGATCGCTGATCTTCTCAAACTCAACGTCGGATTTGTCATATTCCTAATCGACCTTTTTGTCATTTTGTTAGGCGGCTACTTGTTCTCAGCTGAAACCTTGATTCTTTCCACCTTAACAATCCTGATGGTTGCGATGACCACAATGCTCTTCACAGTCAACCGCACCCTTGAAAGTTGAATAATGATATTAAAAAAACCGGGCTTACCGCCAATTCTTTATGGCGAAGCCCTATTTTTACTTATATTTTAATCCTTTAACAAAGTTAAACTTTCTAAAAGGGTTAGAAAAACTCGCATTCACTCG
Source organism: Thalassobacillus pellis (assembly GCF_016908295.1). Taxonomy (GTDB): domain Bacteria; phylum Bacillota; class Bacilli; order Bacillales; family Halobacillaceae; genus Thalassobacillus; species Thalassobacillus pellis. Next base: position 103,051 of record NZ_JAFBDO010000005.1, on the reverse strand, counting down.
CCCTTCCGAGTGTTTTAATTTTTCTTATACTTGGAACTTTTAAAATGTTAACTACGTCGAGAAGCTCCTTTTCAAAATTTTATGCTGTCTTAATGTAAAATAAAGTAGACTTATACATATCTGGAGATGATCATTATTCAAATTTTCGATGCCCATTTGCACATCATTGATCCCCGTTTTCCGTTAAAAAAGAATCAAGGCTACCTTCCACCGACATTTACCTGCGCTGATTACCAAAAACGCATTAGCCATCTGGACGTAATCGGCGGGGCAGTCGTTTCCGGGTCGTTTCAGGCATTTGACCAGGAATACCTGATTGATGCTTTGCAGCAGCTCGGATCTGGGTTTGTCGGGGTTACCCAGCTTCCTCCCGAGACACCCGATGAAAAAATTCTCGATCTTAATAAAAAAGGTGTAAAAGCAGTCCGGTTCAACGTTAAACGCGGGGGTTCGGCTACACTCAAAGAACTGGAGAGGATGGCAAAAAGAGTATACGACCTTGCCCGGTGGCATGTGGAACTTTATATCGAAGCAAAAGATTTGGCTGAAATTCATCCTGTCCTCTCCCGGCTGCCAGCAGTATCAATCGACCATCTCGGTTTAACGAAAGAAGGTTTTCCTGTGTTACTCGACCTGGCTGAAAAAGGTGTAAAAATAAAAGCGACCGGTTTTGGCAGGGTCGAATTAGATGTATGCAAAGCTATCCGCGAAATAACCGCCGTCAACCCGGACGCATTGATGTTTGGCACAGATTTACCATCCACTCGTGCACCCCGTGTTTTCCAGGATAGCGATATCAACTTGATTGTGGATGCCGCAGGAGAGAAAATGACCGAGAAGATTATGTGGGGCAACGCTTCAGCATGGTATCAGCGATAATTTTTTACTATTCAATAGATGAATGAGGAATTTTGTCGCCTATTGCAGAAAAATAGTTGTTCAAATGTTTGATTAACAGGCATTCCCCGGCCAAAGTCATGGACTAAGACCGGGAAGCACTAATTTTTTAATTGGAGTTGTCAAAAAGGAGTTTTAGCCGGGATGAAGGAGCAGTCTTCTATAAGGACAGCGGGTATATGCTCGCCGGCACCTCATTTAAGCTCGTTCAGGCTTATGCTCGTTCACACATTTTCTTTATCTCATCACACTGCCTCCGGAAATTTTTACGGATTCACCTACGATGTTGGCTGCAGCCTCACTGAGCAGAAACAATATGGTGTTGGCAACTTCCTCTGCCCTTGTAATCCGGCCGGATGGAATACCTTCTTCTACGATTCTCATTTGTTCTTCAAAGGAATTCCCTTCCCTATCCCCCTTCTTTTTAATCGCATTCAATCCCATGGATGTGTCGACAAAACCTGGGCAGACAGCATTGACGCGGATATTATTTTCAATCGCTTCATGAGCAAAAGCCTGGGTAAATCCTGTTATAGCAAATTTGGACGCACTATAGGCAGAATTCCCTTTTGTACCTCTCAAGCCTGATAATGAGGAAAGATTGACGACTGCGCCTTCACGGTTCTTCTTCATATTGGTATACACTTCCTGGGTGAGGAGCACGGTGGAGGTATAATTAAGTTCCATTATTTTTCGTATCTCCTCTTCTGCAAGCTGATCAACCGGACCGCCACCGCCGATACCAGCGGAATTGACAAGTCCGTAAATGGAGCCATTCTCATCAATAGCAGCTTCCACCAAGGCATTACGGTCATCCGGACTGGTCAGGTCTGCTGGGTGAGCATAAACTTTAGCTTCCGTATATAAACCGAGGCATTCCTGTTTCAATTCAGCCAGCTTTTCCTCGTTTCTTCCAGTGATTGTAACTAAAGCACCTGCCCCGACAGCAGCTTTTGCAGTTTCATAGCCGATTCCCCCTGTCGCTCCAGTAACCAGAATATGTTTTCCACTTAATGCATTCTTATCGAAAAAAACCATCCAATTCCTCCTTTTTCATTTATCGGACAATACCCTTGAAAAGCCGAAAGTTAACATTTCTGTCAACGTTTTAATGTTTTGAATAATGAATTCCATCATTGTTTTCGATATACTTGTTTTGGATCATTTTTTAACTAGAGATGGGGAATTTCGATGAAGATGAACAAAGAATATAATTATGTACCATGGGTAGTCGGACTATCAATCGCAATTAACGCTATCGTCGTTGCCCTTTTGTTTCTGCCTAATGTTGATAGTGGGACTGGATTTAATATCAAGCTGCTGCCACTTTTAAATGCTATACTGAATTCTTTTACTTTCGTATTTCTGCTTGCAGCTCTATTCATGATTTTACGAAAGAACGTCCGCTGGCATAAACGATTCATTTTTGCTGCATTTACAACGACTGCTTTGTTTCTCATATCCTACCTGACCTATCATTCCATGGCAGAATCTACTTCCTTTGGAGGAGAAGGATTCATCCAATACGTCTATTATTTCATCCTGATCACCCACATTGTGCTTGCTGCGATCATTGTACCGTTGGCATTGCTGACATTATTCCGGGGTCTTGCCATGAAAGTGGACAAACACCGTAAAATTGCACGCTGGACGATGCCTATCTGGCTTTATGTCAGCTTAACAGGGGTTATCGTCTACTTAATGATTTCGCCTTATTATTAGGAAAACTCGCATTTTCGTGCTTTAAAATTTTCACTACGAGGGCACTAAAAAGCAGGATGGAGGCATCTTACCTTCAACCTGCTTTTTCTTTTATTTTTCAAGCTGCCTGGTAGACGATTTTTTCATAATGCAGCTTTTGCTCTGCTCGAATAGTAACTCTCGCAATTACTTCATATCCCCCAAAAAACCTCCAGGCCTTTTTTAACTCATCAATGTTAGAATGGTAAATACATACAGTCTCGAAAGGAGATCCCTTATGTATGGACAAAAGCGAATCAGAGATTATGGTATTACAATCGGATCTTTAGAAACAGGGAAAAGGAACGCCATCACTGATGTAGCCGGTGTTAAAGTCGGTCATAGCACCCTCAGCAAAAGAAGCATGCAGACTGGCGTAACGGCAATCATCCCCCATCAGGGAAGTCTTTTTAAAGAGAAATTGATCGCCACAAGCTACGTTATCAACGGCTTCGGAAAAACGATGGGAACGATCCAGATGAACGAACTTGGCACACTGGAAACCCCCATACTGCTGACAAACACGTTAAGTATCGGAACTGCAGCAGATGCGGTGATAGATTATATGCTTGACCATAATCAGGAGATTGGAAGATCAACCGGAACGGTGAACCCAATTATCGGCGAGTGCAATGATATGGTGCTGAATGATATCCGCGCCAGATACATAGAAAAAAGACATGTGTTTGAGGCAATGGAATCAGCATCGACTGACTTTAAGGAAGGGACAGCCGGTGCAGGAACTGGTATGCTCTGTTATTCCTTAAAAGGGGGAATAGGGTCTTCATCGAGGAAAATGGAAATGAAGCATGGAGATTACACCCTGGGAGTACTGGTGCTGTCCAACTTCGGAACATTAGGTGATCTGACCGTAAATGGAAACGCTGTCGGTAAAAAACTAATATCCTTGATCGGTGAGACTGGGGAGAAAAAAGACAAAGGCTCGATTATGATCATCGCTGCGACCGACCTGCCAGTTTCAGATCGGCAGCTGAAACGGATTATCAAACGGGCGGTTACAGGGTTATCGCGGACAGGATCAATTATAACGACGGGCAGCGGTGAAATTATCATCGGCTTTTCGACGGCAACACGAATCGAACATGATAAACCGCACGACCACCTATCCATTCCAACTATCCACGAAGAAGACATTGATATCGCATTCCGTGCAATCGGGGAAGCGGTTGAAGAAGCGTTGCTCAATTCCTTAGTGACCGCCACACAGGTTATTGGAAGAGACGGACAGACGCGGCCCGCTTTGGGAGATTTACTTGAAAAATACGACATACAGTTGTAGTATTCCTGATTGTATCTAAGTAAGGGAATATCATATACATGCACCCATAGAAAGAAGGGGAAAATGATGGCACAAGAAAAAGATTATGAAAAAATAGAGACAGTCGCCGATATGGGAAAAAGGAAAGCCGCAGAACAAGCAGTCTCTTATGTGGAGGACGGCATGGTTATTGGCCTCGGCTCAGGTTCCACCGTCTACTGGATGATGAAAAAGCTTGGTGAACATGTGAAAGAAGGATTGCAAGTAAAAGGCATTCCTTCATCTGTCAGAACAGAAAATTGGGCACAGAAATTCGGGATTCCCCTGACTGGCTTTGATAAAGTACAGGAACTTGACGTGGCGATAGATGGAGCAGATGAAATCGACCCTTTCTTCCAGCTTTTAAAAGGGGGAGGAGGCTCGCTCGTAAGGGAAAAAATCGTCAATACGGCTGCGAAACAAGTGATTACGATCGCTGACGAAGGCAAATATGTCAAAGAACTCGGAAAAAGGCCATTGCCTGTAGAAGTGCTCCCTTTTGGATGGGAGGTCACAGCAAAAAGAATAACCCAATTAAAGGCAACCGTTAAGCTGAGAGAGAAAGAAGGAAATATTTTCATTTCGGATAATGGCAATTACATCATAGATTGTAAGTTTCCAGCCATTGATGACCCTTACTCCCTTCATAACCAATTAGTCCAGCTTGCAGGCGTAGTGGAAACCGGCCTTTTTTTAGACTTGGCGGATATTGTTATCCTCGGCGGACCCGAAAATGTCAGGTATTTAGAGAAACCAAATCTATAAGTAGCAAAAGTGGAAGCGCCTTGTTCACCCCCGACCAGCTTAAGTCAAGCCTCGCCGTGACGTTTGTGTCACAGAGAGGATTGGCTTAAGACCTCGAGGGGGTAGGCGCTGGAACTGGATGAAGCAAAAGTGGAAGCGCCTTGCACACCCCCCGACAAGCTTAAGTCAAGCCTCGGCGTGACGTTTTGTGTCACAGAGAGGATTCCTGGATATTTTAAAAGCATACTGACCTGTTTTAATTGGCCGGTATGCTTTGATTTTAGCCTTTCTTTAAACGATAGCCCACTCCCCAGACTGTTTCAATCAAGTCTGGAGCAGAAGAGTCTTCTTCCAGCTTCTCCCTAATTTTTCTGATATGAACGGTGACAGTAGTCATATCGCCCATCGAGTCGAAACCCCAGATCCGCTCAAACAGTTCATCACGTGTGAATACCCGATCGGGATGAGTCGCCAGTAAAAGCAATAAATCAAACTCTTTTGCTGTCATCACTTTTTCGGTCCCATTGACATAAACTCTCCTTGAAATAAGATCGATGTGAAGCCCGTTAATACGGATGTCTTCCGGTTCGCTTTGTCTGTTAACCAGCCGCTCATACCTTGCAAGATGAGCTTTCACTCTGGCGACGAGTTCGCCCGGGTTAAATGGCTTGACGATATAATCATCCGCCCCCCGCTCAAACCCCTTGATTTTATCTATGTCTTCTTTTTTAGCAGTAACCATCAGAATCGGGATATCCAATAATTTTCTCAGCTTTCTGCAAAGTTCATAACCATCTGTACCAGGGAGCATCAAGTCAAGCAGGATGAGGTCGTATTTATTTTTCCTGGCGAGCTCCATTCCAGTATTCCCGTTTGTCGCTATATCACTGGTATAACCATTCACTTCCAAGTAATCTCTTTCCAGCTCCGCAATACTGCGTTCATCTTCAATGATTAAAATCTTAGCCATTATGACACCCTCTTTAAAGTAAAATGAATGCTTGTCCCTTTTCCCGGCTCACTACTTGCCCAGACGGTACCACTATGAGCTTCAATGATTTTTTTAACAATGGCAAGGCCAAGCCCACTTCCGCCTGTCGCGGAATTCCGCGAATCATCTGTGCGGAAAAAGCTTTCAAAAATAAAGGGCAGATCCTTGGCAGCAATTCCTTCCCCATTATCATGTATACTGACCGTTACAAACTCTGCTCCTTCCTGTATCCCCACTTTGATCTGCTTTTTGTTTTCGTTCATATATTTCAGGCTGTTCTGAGTGATATTATTTAAAGCACGTTTAAGCATAGCCCTGTCAGCTTTTACCAGCAAAGGATCTTCTCCTTCAGCAGCAAAACAGGCAGATCCGCCGTCCTTTTCCAAGGTAAAGGCTAGCTCTCCTACCATATCGTCTAAAAAGGCACGAATGTCTATTTGTTCAAAATGAAAAGTCTCCTTTTCCAAATCGAGCTTGGAATAAGTGAAAAGTTCCTCTATCATATGGTCGATATCGTCCGCTTTTGCATAAATCGTCTCCATGTAACGCTCTAATTTGTCAGGGGTGTTTGCAACACCGTCCTGTACTCCTTTTACGTATCCTTTTATGGAGGTTAGCGGCGTTTTGAGGTCGTGGGAAATGCTTGCAATTAATTCCTGGCGGTTTTTTTCATAGCGAAATTGCTCTTCTCTGGCTTCTTTTAAGCTTGCCCGCATGGAATCAAACGTTGCAGCAAGGTGGCCAAGCTCATCAGCCTTTTTTGCCTCCAGCTGAAAATCCAGATCTCCATCGCTTATTTTCTTAGCAGCTTCTGTCAGTTCCCTGATCGGAGAAAGGATACTTTTTGATACGAAGTAGGTGAGCAAACCGTTCGTTATAACCAGCACGATCACCAGCCCGAAAAAGCGGAGAGAGAGGAACAGCTTCATGTCTTCCCCTTTTGGATCCCCATTGAAGACGATGAACATGAGATAGCCAAGCAAAATTTCAAGCAGGAAGAAGCAGATGATTGGTACGACAATCATCCCTATATTAGAAAGTAATAACCGTTTTCTTATCGACATCTTCCCACCCTCCTTATAAGTTATGCAGTCTCTCTATTGTACCTGATGAAAGTGCAATAGAGTATGTCCTTAGATGCTCAATAAGACTGCTTCTTGACGCTTTTCTGGTCGATAACTGGAACCAGGACAGCAACAATCACGGCAGTATAATAAGAAAGAAATTTCATACCCATCGGTTCATTAAACAATACCATGCCAATTACACCAAACACACTCGACAAAGCGATCCCGAGGATAAAACCGCCGATGAAACCGCCTAAAATGGAAAGAATTATTCTCATAGTGTTCCCTCTTTTCATTGATTATTTTTTCGAATAAATGTAATGGACTTTCGGACAATCTTCCATGACAGAAGAAATAACAAAACCGCTATGACCGGATGCATTGCTCCTGCCCATGGCAGACTCCCGGTTATATTAGCTGTAAAATACATTAGAAACACCAAAAAAAAGATTCCAAAAAGCTGCCAATACGCCCAGCGTGGCATAGCTCCCGCCAATGCAAACAACAGCATCAGCACAGGCAGATTGAATCCAAACAGATGGATGAAAAATATATGGTTCATCCAGTGGGCAGGAGTGATAAAAATTGCCATTCCCGCCAGAAAAATTTGCACTGCTACGCATGATAAAAAGATGAATGCAAGTACTAGATAGATATTTCTGCTGATCCGTACTCTTGCAGTATTCTTTGCCAATTTGGTTCCCCCTTTGGTTTGTATCTTTAATCAGCTTACAGCTAATATCTGAACTCCTGATTATCAAAATCTTAATAAATTATTAAATAAAGCTTTTTAAGTAATTCCCGCTTTTCATACAGAAACAATGTTGATTCACACGAAATGCTTGCCGGCGGGTGTTTGCCGCTGGCACGGCCTCAACAAGTCTACTTGGTCAAGAAGACCACCTGACCAAGTGGATATTCGGCCCTCTGCATAAAGGTATCTACCTCCATCCTTTATAATTCCATAACAAAAAAAGCCTGCCCCGAGGAACGGAACAGACTTTACTTTTTTAGCCGAATATACTGTTAATGAATTTTACAAATGCCTGAAAAATACTTTGGATAAAAGTGGTCACACTTTGCCAGAATCCTTTATCTCCCAGCAATTCTTTGACACTGGATGTGATATCCTCGAGCTGTTTCTGCACCTGGTCGAAATTAATATCCAAGGCTCGCATTTTTTCAAACAGGTTGATCAGCAGCTGGCGGTCCTGTTCACTTAATTCAATGTTTAAGGAATTGAGCTTTTCATTGATGATCTGCTCCACTTCTTCCTTCGTGGCTGGATTTTGGGCTGCCATTTCCTTTTTGATCTCCGTGATCAGTTCGCTGACTTTTTCCGTATCGACCCCGGCGTCTTCTGCCAGCTTTGTTGCTACATCTAATTCTTCACTGGCTACTTCCATCCGGTTTTCATCCAGCTTTACCCCTTTGGCATCGTAAGCTTTATAGATACCGGTCAAAGCAGAATGGCCAGTCACCTTCACAGGTGAAGCCACTTCAACAACGGCATTTTCCACACCTGCTGTCAGTAAGGCATTAGCATACATTTCCTTGGTTACTTTCGTTATGTTATCAGGGGTCACAATCTTAACCTCTAGCCCTTCCCCTGTATCCTTGTGGGTGATTTTAACGGAAGAGTACATCCTTGCATTGGGATTGCCTCCGATATAATTGGCCAGATCCTGACCGTTTACTGTGAATTCATCAACTTTATCAGAACTTTTCACATCTAGCAGTTCCCGTACTTCCTTTTCCTGAGCCTCTGTCAATTCCTGTCCATAAACGACAATCGGGACTCCGAGTTTCTCGTTGATCCCTTCACCGCTTCCATTAGTTGAGGCATATGCCAGTTGGCTCATACTCCCGCCCAGCCAGACAAGCAGCGCCAACAAGACGATTGTTGTTCGTTTTATCATGAATATTATCTCCCTTTTTAATGACATTTCGGTGAGGCTCGCCCTCACGCTTTCCATTGTACTCATGATTTCCAATAATAAAATCAGACTTGAGACTTATGGTCATTTTTACTACCTTTACGAGCCATACAGTTACTACGCAAGCATGCTTGCATAAGTTCCCGTTATTCAAAAAAAACATACATTAAATTAAATCGTTCCTCATGTAACAGAAAACTGTTCTTTAACGGTTTTCACCAGTACCTCCACATTTTTTGATAGTTTACCCTCTGCGGGGACTACACAGGAAAACTGACGCTTCGGCACCTGGATATAGGGCAAGTGCACCATAAGCTCTTCCCCCAGTTGATTCTGAACGATCGATTTTGAGATGAAAGAGACCCCAAGCCCCTGCCTGACTGCCTGAACAACACCATGATTGCTTGTGATCGTAATCTCCTTTTTGACTTCCACATCATAGATACGAAGGGTAGCATCCATGATATCACGCGTCCCCGATCCTTCCTCCCTTCCTATCCAGGTAAGGTTATGGAGATCTTTAAATTGGACGTTTTTCTTCCTGTGAAGCAAATGTTCCGGCGGCGCAATCATAACCATTTCATCTTCTAAAAAGGAAAAGGCCTTTAATTCTTTGCTGTCGACCTTCCCTTCGACAAAACCGATATCATAGGTATGTGCCAAAACGGAGCGATTGATGTTTTCCGTATTGTCAATATGGACACTTAAATTGACTTTTGGGTAGCTGTCATCAAACTCCTTAAGCAAAGACGGGAGAATATATTCGCCGACCGTATAACTTGCACCGATTGTAAGCTCTCCTGTCAACTGGTTATGATACTCAGAAACTTCCTCTTTCGCTTTTTCCATGGCTCCCATCATTTGCTTGGCACGTTGATAGACAATTTCCCCTGTTGGTGTGATATTAAAGTATTTTGGGGAACGATCTATCAGCTTAGTACCGAAAACCTCTTCTAAATGTTTGATATGGAGACTGACGCTCGGTTGAGAAATGGAGAGCGTTACTGCGGCTTTTGTGAAACTTTTTCCTTCCACAACGGTAATGAACGTCCGGAAAGCTTCTACATCCATGTCATTCACCTACTATTAATAATATTAATATTTAAGATTATATAATTGTATTTTACTAATGTTTATGCCTGGCGTATAGTTTTTAATGGCATCTATACGATATAGGACGTGTTAATCATGTTTATCATCATAGAAAAATATCGGTATTGGCTTGGAGGCATCGCTTTTACTGCCTTTATAGCAGCTATTGGCTTCCTGCTTGCCATGCTCCCTGGTTTTTCCTTCGTCGGCCCACTAGCCGTCTCCATCCTCCTGGCTATCGGATATAGCCATTTTTTTGGCTACCCTGAAAAAATCCGCCAAGGTGTTCAATTCAGTGGGAAAAAACTGTTAAGGATTGCAATCATCCTGTTCGGATTAAAGCTCAATATGCAGATCATCTTTGAGGAAGGACTGCCGATGTTAGTGAAAGACATCGCCGTGATAGTCTTTGCGATCGCTATCACCCTTCTGATTGCAAAACTGTTTCGTGCAGACCTTGCGTTGGCACTATTGCTTGGAGTAGGAACTGGGGTCTGTGGAGCATCTGCGATTGCTGCCGTATCACCGATTTTGAAGGCGAAAGCTGAAGACACGGCTATCAGTGCGGGAATTATTTCCGTTGTCGGAACAATTTTTGCTATAGGCTATACAATCATTCGCCCTTTTCTCCCTCTTGACGCAGTTGATTACGGTTCCTGGGCTGGAATCAGCCTGCATGAGGTGGCACACGTGGCACTTGCCGCGGCTCCATCCGGTGAAGCAGGACTTGCCATGGCTTTAATCGGTAAGTTAGGGAGGGTCTTACTTCTGGTGCCTCTCAGCTTTCTGTTCATATATCTAATGAGAAAAAAGAGTAAAGACGGCAGCAACGAAAAAATAGCTTTTCCTTGGTTTCTAATTGGCTTTATTATAATGAGCCTTTTTGGAACATATGTACTTGGCACCTATATTCCTGTTTCAGAATTCTTTATGGAGAGCATTTCCAGTATCACTACTTTTATACTGACAATGGCTATGGCAAGTCTTGGCTTAGACGTAAGCATAAAGACCCTCCGCGCGAGGGCATGGAAACCAATGCTCGCCATGACGATTACATCTCTTCTGCTCTCAGGCGCTACACTGCTGCTTTTCTAAATGTAGCTGCACATGAAAGAGGAAGTTTTTTGGATTAATGCTTTTTGCCTCGTTTTTTTCGACAATTTATTGGGAATAATGGTACAAACTACCAAAGGAGTGATTCCCATTAAATTATTTAATCTATTCAGTGTATTACTGGCAACTGGACTTCTCTTAAGCGCATGCGGCGGTTCTGAGGACAATGCTGAGAACTCAGGAACCACCAACAATGAAAACACGGAAGAAACAAACGAAAACCAGGAATCTACTGAAAACACAGAAACTACTGGTGAAGGCACGGAAGGAGAGGGAGAATCCTCCGAACTGCTTCCAGGTGTTAAAGATGCCAAGTCTGCTGTAGAAGAACTGACCCCTGCCATCGAAGAAAACTCCGATACTCCAGAAATCAACCAAATTGGTGAAACGATAGAAAAGAAATGGGACAAAATCGAAAAACAAATAGAGGAACAATATCCGGAAGATTATGAGAACATCGAGAAAAGTCTATATCCATTAATCAATGAATCAAAAGCAGAAGAACCAGATACGGAAAAATTAAAACAGCTTGCCCAGGAAACTACGAAAAAGCTGGAAGCCTTCATCGAAAAAATCGGAAATTCATAAGTTGAAAAACAGATGGCTGTCCCATAAGTCTAAAATAGACTTACGGGCAGCCTCTTGTTTTTTTTACACTTTTAGAAAGTTAAACTTTTTTAAAGGATTAAAGTGTAAGTAAAACTAAGGCTTTCGCCATAAGAACTTGGCGGCAAGCCAAGTTTTTCCAATTTTTGATACCGGAAAAGTATGGCTGGGAAACGATTCCCTTTCTGCAGGTAAGACGACAAGTCTCCCTCCTGCAGGAGTCTCATCGTTTCCCTGCCCAAATTGGCAATCAACAATACAAAGATCCTCTTTTTCATGTACGAAAAAACCACAAAGAACAGAAAACATCTTCGTAGTTTTTCCTTTCAAAGAAGCCTTTTGGGCCAGCCCCGTTTTTTGTACCTGCCGATGTTTCAAAGCATTTTTCAAACCACTATGAGCAGGGATCTAGGGGAAACAGCCGATTTCCATCCCTTTATGTAAAGTGCAACATTAGAAACGCCACCACTCCTCTGGTAAAATTATAATATTCATGGATGATTGGAAGGAGGCTGTACATGCGTTTACAAAATAAAAAAGTGATTGCACTTGTCAGTGATGAATTTGAGGACCTTGAATTATGGTATCCGGTGCTTCGCCTGCGCGAAGAAGGTGCGACCGTCCATATTGTCGGGAAAGAGGCAAACACGAAATATACCGGGAAATATGGAGTTCCAGTAGAGTCTGACTATGCTTTCTCAGATATTTCAGCGGAAGATTATGACGGCATCCTCGTTCCTGGAGGATGGTCTCCGGACAAACTTCGCAGATATGAAGAAGTACTTTCCTTTGTACGACATATGGATGAGGAGAAGAAAACTATCGGTCAAATCTGTCATGCCGGCTGGGTCCTGATCTCTGCAGGAATACTGGAAGGCCGCAGTGTCACAAGCACTCCAGGCATCAAAGATGATATGATGAACGCTGGCGCTGTTTGGTCTGACGAAGCAGTGGTGGAAGACGGCCATATTATTTCAGCTCGCCGCCCACCAGACCTTCCCCCTTATGCCAAGGCATTTGCGGACCGCTTAGCCCAGCAATCCTAATCTTAAAAGGAAGCTGCCCTTCAGTCAGGGTCAGCTTCCTTTTTGTTCAATCAGTTCTATAACTTCGCCATCTGGTCCCTCGAAAAAAGCTGTTTTCCAACCATTATCTAAAAGGATCGGCCCTTCGATCGGCAAGAGAGACATCCCGTGGATAATGAGTTTATCTACTTTAAAGCAAATATGATTCTGACTATAGCGCAGGACCTCACCCTTTCTATAAATCAATTCAATCATTACCTCGCCTTTTTCCAGGAAATAAATCTTCTCGTTACGGAAAGTGAGCGCCTGTATTTTTTGAAAACCGAAGTGTTTTTGATAAAAGGCCAGTGATCTTTCTAAGTCGCTGACATAAAAGCCAAAATGATGCCATTTCATAATATCGGTTTCCTTGGAAGGATTAAATTCACATCCCCAAACTCATGCCATAAGTAACAGGATTCGATTGCTTCCTTATAAGCCTTCATCAGCAACTCTTCCTTTATAAAAGCTGTCAGCATATCCAAATGACTGGCCTCCGGTTCATGAAAACCGGTCAATAAACCGTCAACTGCCTGCAAATGGTGATGTTGATCCACATACAAGTTTGTAAAGCCACTCTTTGCTTTTATGAGTCCATCTGAAGCGAACGATGATTCCAAAGCGCGGACCACCGTCGTACCTACAGCAATCACCCTTCCACCTTTCTCCCTCGTCTCATTGATGAGCTGTGCCGTCTTTTCAGGAACAGTGAACTCTTCGGGATGAGCCTTCGGATCCGGCCACCGGTCTTTCCCGTAATAGCTTAAACCTGTATGCAGCTGCAAATAGCCGATTTTGACACCCCGTTGCTTCAGTTTATTGATGACCCGCCACGAGAAAGCCCTGCCAGCTGAAGGCATCTCTACCGAACCAGGTACCGATCCATAAACCGTTTGATAATACTCAAGCGGCCATGGGGTATCAATATATTCATACCTGATGGGCTCGCCGTATTTAAAAATATAATCGATTAATTCTGGACCCTGCTCAGAAAACTTCAAGTTCACTAATGGGCGCTCTGCCCCCGGTCCTATAATGTTTGCCTGCAAGCCATGACCAAAGGAAATCGGCTGATTAACCTGGATGAAATCACCGATTAAAAGAGCTTCCCATTCTGATGGATCTGAGGTCCGTGACAAACGAACTTCAATTGTCGTATTACCCTGCTTGCCAAACAGGACAGGAGGAATTGTCCTGCTATTATTCAGGACGACCAAATCCCCTTCCTGCAAATAGTTATCGATATGAAAAAAATCATCATGCTTGGTATGCCCTATTGTACGATCGAGTACCATCATTTTCACCTGGTCCCTCGATCCTTTCTTCAGTTCAGCCGGAATGGAAGCGTTCAGCTTTTCCGGTATATCAAAAGGATAAGATACCGCCTGCATCATATTTCCCTGCCTTCCTGAATAAACAATTGGGCTTCTTTTCTTGTACCATGGACACCTTTTGCCTGTTCGGAGGCAAGAAAAAGGAACACACCGACAATATCAGCGGGATCGGCTAATGCATAATCGCAATCAGGTACTGCCATATCATGCATATCCGTGTCCATTTCTCCTGGATCGACCATGTTTAACCGAACCCCGGTCCCTTTTAGTTCATCTGCCCAAACTTCTGTCATTCCTTCCAGTCCAAATTTTGATACTGCATATGCCCCCCATTCTCCAAATCCAGTATGTCCTGCCTCTGAAGTGACATTGATGATGGATCCGTCATTTCGAGCAAGCATTCCCGGTAGCACACGTTTCGTCACAAGGAATGGATTGAGGACGTTTACCCGGATCACCTCTTCAAATGTACCAAGTGGATAGTCAGCAAGAAGAGTTGGTCCAGGACCAAAAATGGATGCATTATTGATCAAAACATCAATCCGGTTGAACGCTCCTTCAACAACTGACACAAAACGCTCCACATCTTTTACATCAGCAGCATCACCTGTAACAGCAACTACCTCTGCTCCTAGCGCTTCCGCCTCCTTCTTTACTTCTAACAAGCTATCTTTCCCTCTGGCAACAATGCCAAGCTTAGCCCCTTCTTTAGCAAATGCCAATGTAAGTGCGCGCCCAAGCCCTTTTGATGCCCCTGTAATCAACACAACTTTATTTTCCATTTCATTATTTCTCCTTTCGATAATAGCGTTGATTTTATTGTAGGGGTAAAGATAAGAAAGCACATCGGTGATAGGTGTGAAAAAACTGTGCGGAAAACGACCGGGAAAAACCTCAGACTTTCGACCGAAAAGGAACCAGGCACCCCATTCTCTGGAGTGCCTGGCTTTTAAGTGCGGGCTGCAAGCATGTTGAGGACAGCGTCGTCCATCGGCGGGTTATGGAGGCCTGCACGTACGTCGCGATAATATTTTTCAAAGGGATACTTTTTAGATAATCCTCTCCCGCCAGCTATCCGCATGGCAAGATCGACAACTTCGTTTGCTGCGTTGGTCGCTACTACTTTCACTGCTGCCAGTTCAGCTCCCATATGTGTTCTTTCAGCTGGCTCATTGTCCCACCTTTCAGCAACTGAGTACATGAAGTAGCGTGCACTCATCAGCTTTAATTCCATCTCGCCGATTTTCTGTTTGATATGTCCTACCTCAGAAATAGGGTGATCCAGGCTGTTCGGCTGAAAGTTTTTGGCAAACGCAATGGCATCGTTCCGGGCTGCAATTGCGATACCCAGATAACAGGCGGGAATATGCAGCAGCCAACCTTTAGGATTAGACTTTTTCCCGTCTGCCATTTCGACAAGACTGTCAGCCTTTACTTCCACATCAGTCAATACGAGGTCATCACTTCCGGTTCCACGCATACCCAGGGTGTCCCATGTATGATCTACCTGAACACCGCTAAGTCCTTTTTCAATCAGAAACCAGCCGACAGCATCGCGATCTTCTATATAAGCGGACACGACGTAGTAATCTAAAACATCTGCCATGGTCGTAAAGGTCTTTTTCCCGTTAATGATATATTTACCATCTTGTGGGACGGCGCGGGTTTCTGGAATGCCTCCCCGGGTTGGACTACCAGTTGCCGGCTCTGAAGCAGCCCTGTTTAATACTTTTTGGGATGAGGCGATTTCCTGTGCGATCTTTTCAAACATTTTACTATCCCATAACTGTTCATCTCTTAGTTCCATCACGATTCCAAGGTGCCAGCCGACTGACAGCGCTACGGCTCCGTCACCTTCTGCCAGTTTTTCCTGCATCAGCAGGAATTCATATAACGAAATGTTTTCGCCGCCGTATTCTTCAGGCAGCGGGAGAGAAAAGTATCTGGCCGTCTTTAGATCCTTCAGGTTCTCAGGAGAAAATACTGCAGCTTCATCCTGCTTGTCTGCCCGGTTTTTCACCTTGGAGGATAACTGCCCGGCTTTATCGAAATATTTTCTATGACTGTCATTTTTAATAAATGGACGATATAAGTCATTCATTCTATTCACCCCAGCCTAGTTATGATTTATTAAAAGCATACTAGACCAATCGGGATTAATCCAATTAATCGCATGTCTCCTACTCGATAAAGCAGATATTTACTTCAGTGACCAGACTTAACTGCTTCCATAAACATTCGAAGCTCTAATTTCAATTTATGGCGTTCAATATTCATCTCTTCAGTCAGTTGTTTCAGGCTTTTGCCCTTTTGCTTATCCTGGATGATCCGGCTCAATTCAACTTCTGCCAATTTTGATAAGACAGCAGCTTTTACCAGGAAATGTAGCGGGATACCTCCTTCTAAGTGATCGGCGAGAACGTCTTCACTTTCGCCAGTATATTGACTTAACTGAGCTATGACTTTATCTTTGTTTTCCTCCAGGAATCCCAGCCTATTTTCTTTAAGGGCTTCTTTCAAATTCATTAAATCAGCCCCAAAATATTCGGCAGTTTCCTCCCAGGATCCCGTTTCTTTAAATTTTGCTAGTATGATTCCGATATCCTTTTTTGCATATTTGGATATCAGAATTGCTTTACGAATATCTTCTTTCTCATAGCCTTGCTTTTCATACTCCTTAAATTCCTTCATAAAATGCATGTGGTATTTTTGATTATGACCAGGTTTATTTCCTTCAAAGTCAGCTGCTGTTCCCACGTAAGGGAATGGGAGGAATTGACACAAAATCAAAACCAAACTTACTGCCACTTTCATATTACCCGCCTCCATTTTTTACATATTCTTGCACAATTACCTGTTATCATGTGGCATACGACCTGACAAATATTAGAAGCGGTTTTTCTATTTGCAAGCAGGAAAACATATTCTCCTAATCGAAAAGTAAAAATAATAAAAGGAAAAGGATGAGTGCCATGTTCAAAGTTGGAAGTATTTTCATTCCTGTTTCTAATCTGGATGAATCGATTAAATGGTATGAACATTATTTGGGAGCAATTTTTGTTGACAGGTGGGATTTCGGTGAGCGTGGTGCAGGGTTTGTCTTCAAAAAAGGGGATGCCCAACTAGGGTTGGTTGAAGTGGACCGTCCCCAGCCAACAGAGTTTGAAGTTAAAAAAGGTAAAAAAAATAGTTATTATAACTTTCTCGTTACTGACATTCACAAAGCCCATCATTCTCTTTATACAAAAGGCGTGGTCGTCAGTGAGATTTCGGATTACTCGGGTATGGGCTGCTTTGAATTCCTGGACCCAGATGGTAATCCATTCAGCGTAGTAAATGAGGTCGAAGGATCCAGTTTTCACGAAGAAAACTTGGAAAAATTGCGCAAATAACATACCTAAAAGCGGACGCGCCATGCCCACCCCCGACATACTTAAGACGACCCTGGCGTGACGAGCTTTGTCACAAAGAGTAAGACTTTCGATGACAGGCGCTGAAAATAAAAGAAGTCTGCTGCAGAGGTGTATTATAACCATCAATTTTGACAATTAAAAAGCTGCCCTATCCCTGTTCAGGATAGAGCAGCATCTATAAAAACTGTTTGATTAATGGCGACGTTTATTTAAGAATTTCCGGATCATCGGATAAATGACCGGGCCATATTTGAAAACCCTTTTAAGAAGTTTTCCCATTACTTTCACCCCATTGTGTGATATTAGTGTTTATTTGATATATGTTTACCCTTCCTCTTCGATCCTAAAACAAATGTGCAATCCAATTCCTGGAATGCACATTTTTTATTTTTATACAATTTTCCTCCCTTTCTGTGCAAGGGCGTAATGAATACCATGCTGCAGGTTTTGAAAACAATCGAATGGTGATAAGTCGATGGAAGTTTCCGTAATGCTCTGAGCTAATTTTGGTGAAATGCCTACCAGAACAAGCTTAATTCCGATCAAGGAGGCTGTTGATCCCATTTTTTCAATAAAGCTAATGGTGTAAGGGGTCAATAAATTATTGATTCCGGTGAGATCTAAAATAAGAAATTCCGCTTTATGTTTTGGCAAATGCTGAAGGGTCTGTGAAATCAGTTCTTCCGCCCGTTCCTCATCATACCTTCCAAGCAATGGTACGACGACAATCCCTTCCAATACGGGGATGATCGGAGAAGACAAAGTTTTTACCAGCTCTTTTAGATCCCGAGTCTTATCTTCTACGAGCCCCTCTAAATGTATGATCTGCTCAGCTTCTTTTTTTCGAATTAACTGATGGATATTCTGCTGTACATTTATCTCTGAAGGGAAATAGCGGATAACGCTTTCGTCATATCCTTCCAATTGAGAATGCTCTACTTCATACCAGATATTTGTCTGGAACATTCCTGTAAATATTCCGGCATAATGGGCAGGTAAAAAGGTTCCACCTGTTTTTTTCCCTTGGGCTTTGTTTATTTTGTACTCCCAGTCGTTTTTCAAATGGACGCACAAAGTTTGGCTTTCTATATCGATATCCGTTACCCTGGCAAGTCCCCAGCCAGCTGAGGCATAAGTATCAGGTATGATTTCGGCGACTTCATGGATATCAATTGAATTGCTGGCAAAATAGTTACCTACAACAGTACCCTGCCGGAAACCTGTCGTTTCAAGGACAAGGTTCGCCGCCTCTTCACCGGATATTTCTTCTATGGTATCTAAAAATGATTTCATCGCGGAAGTTATCCAAAACAGGACAGCTTCTTCTCCTTCATAAAGGAATTGCCCTTTATTAATATTCCATGAAAATTCCAGTCCGGCAACGTTTATTTCGTGTTTTTTTGACAAAAAACTCCCCCCTTTATAAAGAATTCGTTTTGGTACCTATAAAAACCTGCATCAGGCATCCATAACTTCATTCCATGTATTGGTTTATAATAAACTCACATTCGCTCGTCCTTCGTGAATGCGTCTGGTTTTTTTCAGGGGCTTCTTTGCAAAAACATTTATACTTTCTAAACATATAAACATTATTGCCTGGAAAACCCACCCCTTTTTCTATTTTTGACATATAAACATAGAAAGGAGGTGGTTTGATGAGTTCTAATTACGGATCTGGATTTGCCCTGTTGGTCGTCCTTTTCATTCTACTGATCATTATCGGAGCTTCTTACGTCGGTGGTGGGTACGGCGGAGGCTACGGTGGTGGTTATGGTGGGGGCTTTGGCTTCTAATTAAACAACCATCCAAAGAAACTATCCCTTCTGAGGGATGGTTTCTTTTTACATACCTCTGCATAAAAAACGGCAGAAACCATGAAAATAAATAATAAGGAGGAAGAAAAATGAGCCCAGAAAAACATGACTTCAATAGTGTTTTGGATGAATTGAACAACGCGAAACTTGCAGTGGAACGCGCCCAGGAGGATCAGGCGGGGTTTACGGAAGCCCAGCAGCATGTAAAGCATGCTGAAGAAGTACTGAATTCAGCAAAGCATGACCCATCGTTTACAGATGAGAAAGCGATGCAGCGGGCGACAGACCTGCTGCGCTTAATCGAAGAAACGAACCAGGCTTTAAAAAAGTGAAGAAAACTGAGAGTATCCTGTGAAATAAAAGCAGGGTACTCTTTCTTTTTGCCATAGGTGATATAAACCTAGATGAATGAATACATTGGTACAAGCTACTAAAGATTGAGGAGGTAAGGCTTTGACAGTATTCATCAGCTATGTCCTGCTCGGATTATCCTTGGCCGCTCCGCTCGGCCCGATTAATGCAGCCCAAATCGACCAGGGAATTAAAAACGGTTTTTTTCATTCTTGGCTGATCGGACTTGGCTCGATTCTGGCAGAACTATTTTTTATCATCGCCGTTTTTTTCGGTGTTGTACATTTTTTAGAAATTCCGTTTATGAAAACCTTCCTCTGGCTTTTCGGCGCTTTTGTTCTTTTGTATACAGGTTTTGAAAGTATTGCCAATTCACAAAAATTAGAGGTCAGTCACAGCAGAAATAAGGATTCGTTAAGAAAAACGTTTATGACCGGCTTCCTTATCTCAATCACGAATCCTCTATCCATTTTGTTCTGGCTGGGTATTTACGGCTCTGTACTTGCCAATACAATCAACCGCTATGACCATTTTCATTTAGTCTTATACGGCGGTGCTATTCTGGTCGGCTTGATGCTGTGGGATGTGACCATGGCTTGTATTTCCAGCGGATTCCGCAGGTTCCTCAATACCAGAGCATTAAGAGGGATTTCTGTCCTGTCAGGGTTATGCTTATTCGGTTTTGCATTCTATTTTGGTATGCAGGCAGTCAAACTGTTATTTCATCTTTAGGACAGGCCCGACCTTCCTCGTTTACCAGGCTATAACGGAAAGGATGGTACTGCCAAGTCCGTTTTGTTTACAGCAGAGCAACTAACAAAGCTTGAAAAAGCATGATTGGCTCAGCCGGCTTTTGGCGATAATTAAAGCTCGATAAGCGGATTCCCGTTTGCCGACTTGAATAAAAAAACTACTGAGGACTATGAGAAGTCCGCCATTTTTTCCTCATCCACAGTGTGATGGCGCCAATTACCAATAAAAATAACAAACTGATGAAAAATCCGATTCTGCTTGTGGCATCAAATAATGTCCCGCTCACCCCCAATAAAATCAAGACCATGCCGACAAGGCGTTTAACTTGGTCTTTTCCGTTCAGCTTCATCAGCTTATGATACGTAATCAAAATGAACAGCCAAGTATATAAAAGCATCAAACCAGCAGCAGTCGTCAAGTATTCGTAAATTTTTTCCGGAAGTATAAGAGCGACAAGTATGGATGCAACAAGTCCACCGATGGTAAGAAATAAGGCATGGAACGGCACACCTCGCTTCCCGGTTTTTGCAAAAAATGCCGGAGCATCCCCGTCTTCTGACAATGTGGACAAGATGGTTGTTATCGCATAAAGAGAAGCGACCATAGTAGAAAAGCCTCCGATAATAAGCGCGCCATTAAATATATGAGGAACAAAAGAAAGATCATACTTACTCAAGGCAGTAATAAACGGGCTTTCGTCAGGGTTGAACTTTTTCCAGGACATCAGAAATATTGCCAGCCCGAGAGACAGTATATAGATAACTGCCAAAGTGATAAGCATAACTTTCCCGGATTTAGGCGCGTCTTTCGGTTCCTTTAGTTCATTGGCCATAATCCCCATCACTTCGATTCCACCGAATGCATAAAACGCATATAGAAAAGCTGCCCACAGTCCCGTCAGACCTGTTGGAAACAGCCCCTCCCCGCTCATTTCAACCGTATTGTCCGGTCTTCCCCCTTCAAGCATTCCTGAAACCGCAAGAACAGCTATGATAATGAACATGAGGATCGCAGCGGTTTTAATAACCGCAAACACATTTTCAAAGCGTTCGAAACCAGTAACACCGGTAAGGATGACACCTATACCTAACCCGCCAAAAATAGCAGATAACAGCCAAAGCGGCATTCCCGGAAACCAGAACTGAGAAAATATTGCTAATGCAGTAAGCTGGCTGCCCATGATTAATAGCTCAGATGACCAATATACCCACCCATTGCTGAAACCCGCCCACCTTCCGAAAGCTTTCTTTGCATAGGAGCGGAACGATCCTTTTTCAGGATGTTCTGCTGTCATTTTCGCCAGCGCGTCAAAAACGAGATATGTACCTATCGCTGCGAGAAGAAACGTAAGAAGAACCCCTGGACCTCCACGTTTGATAGCTAGCGCTGATCCAAGAAAAAAACCTGTTCCTATTGTGCATCCAACACCTATCAAAGAGAGCTGCCACCATTGTATTTTTTTATTTTCCTTCTTCCCTTTTTCCATAACCGTGCCCCTTCGATATAGTATTGTTAGTAAAAACTTGGCTTGTCGTCAAGTCCTAATGGCAGTAGCCTTAGTTTTACTTATACTAGGATTTTTTCACTACGCCGCAATGCTTCTTTGTGGAATTTTGTACTTTCTTAATGTACGAGAAAGCCCATCATTTATACCAGACGATTCATACATAAAAACACCAAAAATAGGCAATCTTAAAGCTTAGAATTGGACTAATAGGAGGAGAACAACGTTGGCAATGAACGTATCGCAAAAACTAATCAAAAACCACCTTGTTTCCGGAGAAATGGTTCCCGGAACAGAAATCGGTCTAAAGATTGACCAGACACTGACCCAGGATGCTACAGGAACCATGGTAATGCTTGAACTGGAGGCCATGAACCTGGACAGGGCAAAAACAGAGGCATCGGCTCAATATGTAGACCACAATATCATTCAGGAAGACAGCAAAAACCCAGATGACCATTTATTTTTACAAAGTGCTGCTCGAAGGTTTGGGCTCTACTATAGCAGGCCAGGTAACGGTGTCAGCCACCCCGTCCATATGCAGCAGCTTGCTAAACCCGGCAAAACATTACTCGGCTCAGACAGCCACACTTGTGCCAATGGTTGTATGGGGATGCTGGCTATGGGAGCAGGCGGAATCGATGTGGCTATGGCCATCGCGGGAGAACCATTTTACGTAAAGATGCCGGAAATCTGGGGAATTGAAGTCACAGGCAGGCTCCCAGATTGGGTAAGTGCTAAAGATGTGATTTTGGAGCTGTTAAGACGGCACGATGTAAAGGGCGGGGTAGGAAAAATAATCGAATACTACGGACCTGGGCTTGAGCATTTGAGTGCAATGGATCGTCACGTTATTGCCAACATGGGTGCTGAACTTGGGGCTACAGCGACGGTTTTTCCATCAGATAAAGAGATACACCGGTTCCTGAAAAGTCAGGACCGAGGGAAAGATTGGGAGGAAATTGTTGCTGACGATGGTGCAACCTACGATCTGAATGAAGAAATCGATCTGTCGACGATTGAACCGATGATCGCCAAACCATCCAGCCCTGGGAATGTTGTACCTGTTACAGCTATAGCAGGGGAACCGATTTATCAGTCCTACATCGGTTCATCAGCTAACCCTGGCTATCGAGATTTTGCCATCGCCGCTGAAATTGTTAAAGGAAAACACGTTGCAGATGGAATTTCTTTCGATATTAATCCATCCTCCAGGCAAATGCTCACCGATCTTGTCAAAGAAAGCCATATTGCCAGCCTAATTTCTTCAGGTGCCAGACTTCATCAGGCTGGATGTAATGGTTGTATCGGGATGGGACAAGCTCCTGCAACCGGCCGCAACAGTTTGCGTACAACACCAAGGAACTTCCCCGGACGGTCAGGTACACGCGAGGATAGTGTCTTTTTGTGCAGCCCAGAAACAGCTGCTGCTTCCGCATTAACAGGAAAAGTCACGGACCCCCGTACCCTCGATATGAAATATCCTAAGGTAAAGGAAGTATCCCGCCCTTCCATTGATGATGGACTGCTGCAAAAACCACTACCAATGGAAGAGGCACGAAATATCAGCCTTGAGAAGGGACCGAATATCGCATCTATTCCGGAAATGTCACCTCTTCCGGATAAATTGGAGGTTCCGATTTTATTAAAAATGAACGATAACATTTCAACAGATGAAATCCTTGCAGGTGGTTCCCGCGTCCTTCCCTACCGAAGCAACCTTCCGGAAATCAGCAAGTTTTCATTTGAAATCATCGATGACACTTATTATGACAGAGCAATGGAGATTCGGGATGTAACAGGGCATGCCTTGGTCGGCGGCTATAATTACGGACAAGGCTCTAGCAGGGAGCATGCCGCGCTTGCGCCAAGATATCTCGGACTGCGCGTTGTTCTTGCCAAGGACTTTGCCCGTATCCATTGGCAAAACCTCGTCAACTTTGGAGTATTACCACTTACTTTCAAAAATGATAGCGATTATGATTCCTTAAGCCAGGGAGATACTATTCTGCTCGAGGATTTAAGGACCACTATTCAAAACGGTAAAGAAGTGAAAGTCACAGTTAAGGGAACCAACCAGTCATTCACGGCAGTACACGCCTTATCGGAACGTCAGATTGATATGATGCTTAAAGGCGGATTGATTAACTGGGTAAAAGCAAGACATAAAAAAGAAGTTAAGGGAGGAATATAAAATGGTACAACGTAATAATATTTGCAAAGCATGTGATGGATCCGGACTATTGATGGATGATGAGGAATGGCGATACACGTGCAGTATCTGCGGTGGTGATGGAGTATTTCTCCAGGGAGAAAGCCCAGAGCCAAGCGAACGGCTCGACGTTGATGAAATGAATAGGACATTAGAATAAAATTAGCCCTGAGCGCATTGCTCGGGGCGTTTTATTTCTATATAGAAACTAAGGACTTAATTGAAAGTTTCATTCAGGGTGGGTTCCTTTTCTATTGGCCCAGGTTTGAACTTTGGCATGTATGGATCCGCATCTATTTCGTATTCTTGTTTTGTCACTGTTACGACGATATCCCCTGCTTCTGCAGTTGAATACAGAGTGGTGCCGAGGTGATAAAATCTTGCTACCACTTTGCTGACAGGATGACCGTAATCATTATTTTTATCGTATGACAAAATGGCGGCTTCCGGATTTACCCTATCGATAAACGCCTGTGAATTACTCGTGAACGAGCCATGATGGGCAACTTTCAGAATCTCTGAACGGACATCATATCGTTTCATCATTTCCTTCTCATTTTTTGTTTCTGTATCGCTTGCCAATAGTATATCCATTTCTCCATAGGTAAGCTTTAAGACAATCGACGCGGGGTTATTCTCCTCTTCGTTCCGATCAACATGTAGAACTTGCACCTTTACATCAGAGTCAAGTTTCAATTTTTGCCTTTCTTTAGCGATATGAAAGGGAATCTCTTTTGCTGCGATAATTTTCAAATATGCTGCATATGTGTCCGTTGTATGGGTTTTCCCACTATCGAGTACTTTTTTCACCTTGAATTCATCTAAAACTTCCAGCAATCCGCCGATATGGTCGATATCCGGGTGTGTGGCAACAACTTGATCAATTTTAGAAACGCCTGCTTTCTTCAAATAACTGGCCACTTTCTTACCGGCTTCTCTGTCACCGCCATCTACAAGCATTGTTTTCCCATTAGGGAATCTTACAAATATACTGTCTCCCTGACTGACATCAATAAAATGAACTTCCAATTTTCCGTTCTTTGCAGTTGTTGCAATCGTTTCTTCCTCAACTACCAGTGAAGCATGATAGGCCTCACCGCCAGAAGGCAGTAAAATTAGAAAAGCAACAAAAATATAAGTATAATTCATCCATCTTTTCATCATAATCCCCCCTTTTTTCCGGCAATGAGTGTTCTTTTTATCATTTGCTGATTAAGGGGAATTAACACGAACTTTCCATTAGAAAAACTTGGCTTGTCGCCAAGTCCTTATAGGGAAAACCTCAGTTTTACTTAAACTTAATCCTTTGACAAAGTAAAACTTTTTTAAAGCATCAAAAAAGACAGAACCTTTTTTCCATGGTAAAAAGGTTCTGCCTCATGTCGTTGAAACAACTAAAAACATAGGTCGTAAATGGACTTCGTGTAAAAATCGAATGAGTAGTTGAATTATTATCATCCTCAATAAAGATTTTTAGTAGCGATACTACTGCATCGCCATCGGTTCATGACTGCCACTAAGCCATCCCCATGAAATAGTTGATCCTGTACCTATTAAATTTCTTCACAGAACAATGTTATTTTCGCTTGGAAAATTTAGTGACTTTACCGCTGGTTGTCTGTACTTGGCCTTTTTGCACTGCCTGCTTTTTGAATGCTTCGTTTTTAGCATCTTTTTCAAGCAGTTCACGGCCCTTGGTAAACAGGATCGTCAATTTGATCAGCCCTCCTTTTAAGAAATGTATTAGGCGATTCCCGTATTTAATTAGTTAAAACTTAAAAAATCAACCAATTTTTGTAAGACGTTACGTCTCACGTCTCTGAACCACTGAAAGATTCCTTTAAAAAGGATTTGTTATTTCTCATGAACACATTACGAGAAACGGGGCAGAGAGCCACCCTAAAAACAAATGCTGTTCCAAAAGTGAGGAACACTTTCAGAACAGCATTAATGAATTTATCGATTTTCTTTTTTTGCAATGTCAACTGCAAACATAGGATTATCTTGGGTCAATGCCACTTAAAAATGCAATATTGGAATTTTAACATCAAGGACTGATGTTTAGTTCTATTGATGACCTGCTGTCTCTCATCCCATGCTTCGTTGATCCTGCCGATATTCACTTTTCCAAAGACCATGCCTCAACATAACTTACTTACGCTTTCTCTTAAACATCTTACGACTACGCGTCTTAGGCTTCTGAGTTTCTTCAGTCTGTTTGTTGAACGCCTGGTTCTTGGAATCTTGTTCAAACAGTTCGCGGCCTTTGGTAAACAGGATCGTCACAGCAGCTCACCCTCCTTTTTTAAGTGTATTAGGTTGCTTCCATCCTAGTATAGAAGCCCCCTAACCAGGCATCATAAAGGTGGAATGTAACGTTCACAACTTTCAGAATGTTTCTTATGCATTGCGACGTTATAGAGTTATTCCCCTTTATTTAATGCAAATTTAACATACGAGAAAGCCATGGAGCAATAGGAAAGTTCTAAGCATTTTTTACCATCTTTTATAAGGTAAATGGTGCCAGATTTAATTTGGCCAATTCGGGAAAAGGAAGATAGGAAACTGGTAAAAGGAGGAATGTAAATGACCGAATTAAGAGCAATTATATTGAATGCATCCTTTAAAACAAGCGAGGATGAAGAATCGAACACCGAGGCATTGGCCAAAGAAGTGACAAATGTGTTTGATAAAGAAGGCATACACCATGAAAGCATCAGACTCGCTGACTATAACATTAAATACGGAGTGAGCGATGACCTGGGAGAAGGTGATGAATGGCCGAAAATTTTTGAAAAAATTAAGGAAGCAGACATCCTGATTCTTGCCACTCCTGTATGGGCCGGGGAAAAAAGCAGTCTCGCCAAACTTGCTATCGAACGAATTAATGGCGGGGCATCGGTAACAAATGAAAAAGGTCAATCCATTTATTATAATAAAGTTGCCGGTACGGTGGTTACAGGAAATGAAGACGGGGCTAAAAATGCAGCAAGCTCCATCCTGTTTGCCCTTTCTCATTTTGGATTCAATATTCCGCCGAACGCTGATACTTACTGGGTAGGTACAGCTGGTCCGGGACCTTCCTTTATAGAAGCAGATGGAATTGAAAATGAATTCACACGCAATCATGTAGTCATGGAAGCTTACAACCTCATCCATCTTGCCAAAATTTTAAAAGAAAATCCGATTCCAGCCCAAGGAAATGTCATGGAAGACTGAAAAACTCCCTCTTCAGGTATAGTTAATAGACTAAATTACTTTTAGTAATCAAAGAACTGTATTATAATGAGGATAACAAGAAGTTATCAGGCCTGGGGGGAGATTATGGAATACAAATCACTTTGTCCAAAATTCGAAAAAGCGTTCCAAATACTCGGCAAACGATGGATGGGAGTTATTCTCTACGTTTTGGAATCAGGACCAATGCGTTTCAACACCATCGCCAACCAGATCCCGGAAATCAGCAAAAAAATGCTGACAGAACGTTTGAAGGAATTAGAGGAAAACGGACTTGTCGAACGCAAAGTTTATCCGGAGACACCTGTACGAATTGAATACAGCCTCACAGAAAAAGGCATTGCCATTACCCCAGCCTTGTCAGAAATCCAATATTGGGCTGATCAATGGATCGAGAAATAATAGAAATCTCTTCTGATTTATTAAGGAGAGGTTTCTTTTTGGGTTTAAGGTGATAAAAAGTAACTAATTTAGTTTTTTATCTTGACTTACTTTTAGTAACCTGTTATATTTTTATCATACAAAAGATAAAGGAGGAGTTACATTATGACAGCATTAGCTAGTTTGGGCCTGTTAATCATCCGCTTATTCCTTGGATTGTCCTTTGCCGCTCATGGTGCACAAAAATTGTTCGGATGGTTTGGCGGACATGGAGTTGAAGGTACAGGAGGATTTTTCGAATCTATCGGAATCAAACCTGGGAAAACAATGGCACTTGCAGCCGGTATAAGTGAGGTCATTGGCGGATTATTGTTTGCGCTTGGTCTTTTGACACCATTGGCAGCTCTTTTGATTGTCGTTCCAATGCTTGTCGCCATCGCAAAAGTGCACGGATCAAACGGTTTCTGGGCAACAGAGGGCGGCTATGAATATAACGCTATCATCATTGTTGCAGCAATCGGTGTTGCACTTATTGGAGCAGGAACTTATTCTGTAGATGCAATCATCTTCTAATTTATATGATGGAGGTATAACGATATGAACATTCACCCTGATACAGCAATCGGCGCTGTCCATTTAGTTGTCAAAGATCTTGAACGCTCCATACATTTTTATGTGGATTATCTCGGCTTTGAAATTCTCGAAAAGAAGAAACACATTGTGTCTTTATCAGCAGACGGGCAGAAACCTTTGATATGGCTGGAGGAAGGTAACGGAAAGCTATCGGAAAATAAAGTATCTGACGGGCTTTATCATCTGGCAATTTTAGTGCCGGATCGTACCAGTCTTTCACTCGCATTACGCCGGCTGCTGGAAAAGAATTATCCTTTGCAAGGTGCTTCTGACCATGGCTTCAGTGAAGCACTGTATCTACAGGACCCTGACAATAATGGGATAGAGATTTATGCCGATCGTCCAAGAGACAACTGGCCGAAAGACACTTCCGGTAATATCACTGCCGCCACTTATCCTCTGGATGCTGAAGGTTTACTGAAGGAGTCCGAGAGCAAAACGTGGAACGGTCTTCCTTCAGGAACTACTATTGGACATATCCATCTCCATGTCGGAGAATTATCTGCTGCTGAACATTTTTATGTCGATGGACTCGGTTTTGACAAAATGTTTGAAATGGGAAGAAGCGCATTGTTTTTGTCAGCTGGTGGTTATCACCATCATATCGCTCTCAATACCTGGACAAAAGCTATGGATGTTATGGAAGGTAGCGGATATGGTCTGAAATATTACACGATTGAAGTGCCTGATGAAGAAACTTATAATCATGTACTCGAGAATTTACAAAATACCGGTGCTTCCGTTGAGATGCTGGCAGACAGCGTACAGGTAAAAGACCCATTCGGAATCACTATGAAAATAGCCATCGCTTAAAAAAGGCTTGAAGAGAATCTTATCATCGAGCAACGTGTCCACCAATTGATTCATGCTTTTGATTCTCACGAAACGCTTGCCGGGGGCACAGTCTCCCGCTCCATCGTGGAATCAACCATAATATGTTAAAGACAAAAACGGTCTGTATGGATACAAAACTCCATACAGACCGTTTTTTAAATCACACCTTTTTATAACCTTTCAGTTTTTCAGTAGGCCCCACCAATTGTTAGGGGCTTTTTTAATTGTCATTTTGTGAGCTCAAATCCTCTTTATAGGCATAGGTGAATATCAATGCTACCAGCAGTGCTCCTCCTATGATGTTTCCTATACTGGCTGGAATAAGGTTGAATAATATGAACTCATACCAGGCATAAGGTGTATCAGAAAGTACACCAAGACTGAAATAACCCATATTTGCTGCACTATGCTGGAAGTTTCCCGCAACGAACAATATGACTGGCAAGGTTGTCCCTAACAGCTTCCCAGTAATGTCACGGGCTGCTGTCGTTAAAAATGCTGCCATACCAATCATCCAATTTGCCAGGATACCGGAAATGATCACTTCAAACCAGCCCTTCACGCCAAATTGCATGAACTTCATTTTTTTATGCAATAATTCTCGCATTTCCATATAAAATGGGTCAGATAATGATCCGGAGGTTTGAATCAGAACAGCAACAAACAGTGCACCCACAATATTACCAAGATAGGTAGCCAGCCAGAATTTCACCATGTTCTTATGCATCAAGCCGGCAATATGGAATTTATAGGTTGGAAGAAGCACATTAATCTCCGTAAACAAAACCGCTCCCGAAATAAACACCATCGCATAACCAGCGGCAAAACCGAGACCGGATAACAAATAGTAAATTCCTTCAGCTTCTATATCAATACCGAGTAAGATGGAAAAAGCTGCTCCAAATGTCATAAACGATCCTGCAGTAAATGCCAACAGCATCTGTGCACGGAATGGTTTTGCCAGATGGTCTCTCCCCTTCTCCCCGAATTCATTCACAATTTGTGAGGGAATATAAAATTGGCGATCTGGATTATCCGCCTTTTTTATCGGAGTCTTTTCCGCTTCCTTCATTTCTCTATCTAAATTCTTACGATCATCTTTTTTCTCTGTCATTTACTCCCCTCCAGTCTTATACCTTTATACCCTGTCCACTCATTTGTGAACCTTCTAAAAATCGGCTATAAGAGGAAGTTTTATACCAAGATAAACCGGATAATCAACCACTATAAGAACAAAAGCTAAAAGCGCCTCGCTCACCCCCGACAAGCTTAAGCCAAGCCTCGCCGTGACGTTTCTTTGTCACAGAGAGGATCGGCTTAAGACCTCGAGGGGGTAGGCGCTGGTACTGGATGAAGACCTTCGTAAAAGAGTTATCCATTTTTTGTAACTTCCTGGACAACTGGAATTATCCATTGTCCGTTATAAGGGGACTAGTTGTTCGTGGAATTGTAATTAGAGGGGGAGACGCTGTTTTGCATACAACGCATTATATTTTGCTGATTTTCGTCGGCTACATTATCTTTACCATTGATAAGAAACAAAAAAACTTTCCTGTTCCTACAATTTTAGTTCTTCTTGGGATAGGCCTTTCCTTGATCCCTTACTTTTCTTCCATGGAAGTGACAAAAGATTTAATATATCATATCTTCCTCCCTCCGTTGTTATTTACTTCCGCATACCGCTTCCCTGCCAAGGGCTTTAAAAACAATGCAGGAATCATCAGCGTACTGGCATCAATTGGTATCATACTTACCGTCATTCTGCTTGGTGCTGCCTTATTTGCGCTCAGCAGTCCGTTTGTATCCATGTCATTTGTTGGATCCTTGATGGTGGCCTCCATTTTGACCCCTACGGATCCAGTTTCCGTAACTTCCATACTAAAGTATTCCACCGGAGATGAAAAAATCGCCGATGTAGTAGAAGGGGAATCGCTGATAAATGATGGAACAAGCATTGTCATTTTTACTGTACTGGCGGGAATGCTGACAGAGGGGAAATCATTCGGCCTTCTTTCGTTTTTAGGTGAATTCCTGCTTGTATCCCTCGGCGGGGTTTTCATTGGAGTCTTGTTCGGTTGGCTTGTAAGTAAGGCTGTTCACTTTACACACAACCGTGAATACCAAGTCATGTTATCTATTGTGTTAGCGTTTGGTGTGTTCAATTTGGCTGAACGCTTCCATTTTTCTGGAGTACTTGCCACAGTGTTCGCTGGGATTATGCTTTCTCTTGAATTTGGTCACACAATCAAGGAAGATAACCTGCGGGACAAACTGGATGGCTTCTGGAATATCATTGAATTGACTGTGTTAGCACTGATTTTTCTTTTAATTGGTATTCAATCTGCCCAGCACCTTGTATTTGGAGCATGGGGCTTTGTATTAATCATTTTTGCACTCTCCCTGATTGTACGTTTCCTAATCATATACGGGACAACCCAGCTTTTCCCTCACTGGAGAAAAGAAATCAGCTGGAGAGAATCAATCATGCTCACCTGGTCCGGTTTAAAGGGAACGATGTCTGTTTATCTCCTATTAAACCTTCAATCCAAAGGATCAGGAGAAGTAGATATGATTCTTTCGCTGGGATTTGCAGCCGTATTGATTTCCCTAGTGGTGCAAAGCCTGGGTGTCTACCCCCTTTCCAAAAAACTCATGAAACCCTCGAAATAAAAAAACACCCTGGAAAAAAATGTTTCTCCCGGGGTGTATGCAGGCCACCGATTTCAATTCTTATCACAATAAATTCATTCATCGCCTGCGAAGCTGATTACATCAGTCTTGGTGTCGATATATACACCGCCTAATTGATCAACCTGAGCAACAATAATGTCTTCGAGCTTGTTGATCCCCCATTGGTTCATTAATTGTTTGACCCAAGCTTTGTCTTTTCCAGCTGCTTTCAAACTGTGCTCAAGCACATTCCCCTGGATGATGAAGGTCTGGGGAATATTCCTCGAAAGTTGGCTTATGTTGACGTCACTTTTAGTAGCCGGCTGGGCGGAAGTCTTCGGAAGTACACTGACAGTCCCATCTGTTTCTAAAACGGCACTGTCCACATCGCTTAAATAAAAAAAGTTCTTTTTTCTTAATTGAAATAACAGCTCATCCACGTTCATCCGTACTTTTGCCATACCATCTTCCAAAATCTGACCATTGTTTATCAAAATAGTTGGTTCACTATTAAAAATTTTTCTGGCTTTAAAGCTTTTCAACGTAGCCATTTCAATCAGGAAAACAAGCACCGCGAACAGCACTAAGGCAAGTAGCCCCTTCCAGAATTCAAGGTTAGTATTGAACGTAATAGTGGCTGTCATGGAACCCAGTGTAATTCCCGCTACAAAGTCGAAGAAAGTCATTTGAGAAATCAATTTTTTATTCAGCGTCCGTGCCAATCCATATAGTACGACAAAAATTACTACCACCCTGCCTGATAGTTCGAGCATATCCATTACTACGCACTCCCTTCTTTAATTACCTGGTTCTGGTGTGACCTGTGGTTCCTCATTAGATGGACGTACCGCAAAAAAAGTAACAAGAACTGCCAGAGCACTGAGGCAAGCCAGAGTAATGTAGAGCCCTCCAGGATATTTTGCCATTAGGATAGCGATGATCGGAGGACCAGCAGCCACTCCCAGAAATCTCATACTGCTGTAAAGGGAAGTGACAGAACCTCTTACGTCTTTTTCCACTCCTTCGGTAATTAGAGAGTCCAGACTGGGCAGGGATACACCGATTCCAATTCCGGCTATGGATAGGAATGCAACCAGCAGCCACAATCTGCTGTCTGTTTTTACGAATAACAGGGAAGCTGCCGCCGCCCCATTTCCTATCACAATTGCCCATTTCATATAAGTCTTATTTTCACCTATTTTCTTACCGCAAATGTAGGAAGCGATACACAAAAATAATAGTGGTATCGCCAGCACCAAACCTTTGTTGACTCCAACGACCTGATATTTTTCTTCCAACAAGGAGGATAAGTGGAATAAAAAACCGAACAACACAAACATATTAATGCAACCGATGATAAATATGGAAAATATCCACCTTCCGTTATGATGGAAGACATCTTTGATAGAAGCCTTGAATTCAGCAAATCCTTTTTTTGGCTCCTCCTTCTCCTCTTTAGGTACCTTCACCAAAAATAGAACCAACAGAATTGATACCAAGGATAGAACTGGAATAGCTGCAAATGGAATAAACCAGATGAGGACGGCTAGTAGAGCACCTAAAATCGGACTTAATACCTTTCCAAACGTATTAGAGGTTTCTATTAAACCAAGCCCTTCACTGACCTCTGTTTCATCCTTGAACATATCCCCAACCGTAGGAATTACAACTGGAAAAGCCCCCGAAGCACCAATTCCTTGCAGAAACCTTCCCACCAGAATCATGAAATAAGGGTTTTCCATTTTCCAGGCGGCATAAGCAGAGATGACCCCGCCTGCTCCGGCAATGATCAAGCTGGGTATAATTACTTTCTTTCTGCCAATTTTATCGGATAAGTAACCGGCTATCGGGATCAAAATGATGGCAACAACAGAATAAACGGTTATGATCAAACTCGACTGGAATGCGGAAATGTTGATTTCTTTTTCGATGATAGGTAAAACAGGTATTAACATAGAATTACCCAAGGTCATCACCAAGGGAATGGAGGCTAATGCTATGAGGTCCCACTTCTTTTTCTTATCCATCTGTTACTCTCCACCTTGCACCTTTATTCATTCCTTCATACCTTACCCTGACTGTATAAAAGAATTATATAAGTTGTATTCTCCCATATGTGTTAAGAACTATTCTGAGGCTGCCCACCAATATATGTAAAAAGCATGCATCCAGCCGATTGAACAGCTGGATACATGCTTTTACTAGTCAAAGGTGCTTTCACCCCGACATTCGACTATAACCTTTAGGTGTTTTCAATAAGGTTCCACAATTGGGACATTTTATTGCTTTGAATGGAATAGAAGTACAGCAGTATGGACATTCTTTTTTCGTCATAGCTGCAATGGCATCTTGATTCGGCTGTTTCCACCGATTTATTTGTCGAACAATCAAAAAAACCGTAAATAGGACAAGTAAAAATCTGACGGCAGCGGTGAGAAAGAGGCCATAGTTGACAGTAGCAGCTCCAGCCTCTTTAGCTGCCAATAAGGATGGATAGTTACCTCCATTTAAACTGATGTACAAATCTGAAAAGTTTATTTTGGCAAGGACCAGCCCAATAGGCGGCAGGAGAATATCCGTAACCAAAGAATCGATAAACCCACTGAAGGCTGCTCCTAACACAATTCCTATCCCCATATCTGCGGCATTACCTCGCTTTACAAACTGACGGAATTCGTGAAATAAGCGAATGATCTCTCCTCCTTTTTCATTTCCGTATAAACATACTATGTACCTATAAGGCAAGCCATGCCGCATAATCTTACCTGAATTCCACATGTTAAAAATAAAAAAGGAATTGATCTTATGCCAGAAGATAGAAATGTGCATGTGGAAACAACC
This sequence comes from Thalassobacillus pellis, assembly GCF_016908295.1. GTDB lineage: Bacteria > Bacillota > Bacilli > Bacillales > Halobacillaceae > Thalassobacillus > Thalassobacillus pellis. The sequence goes on along the minus strand of NZ_JAFBDO010000005.1, from coordinate 68,505 downwards.
CCACATTTTGACGGAGAAATCGAAAGCATCATTAGTGACCCTGAAGGCAAGCAAACGGGAATCGTGGTCGAGCAATCACAAGAATTCCATCGTCACAAACCGCGCATTAAACTGCAAACGAGCGCGAAAATGAAACCTTTTGAAAAGATGATGAGAGGAAGAAAAGTCGGCAGAGATTAATCCTGGCCAGCCGTCATGTGTTTATCAACAAGAGGGCTGGCCAAGAATTAATCCCAATTCTTAAAGGAAAGCACCAATTGCTTTAATTTCTGTTCAAGCACTCCTGTTTTACCTTGCTTGTTCCGCTGTTTTTGCCACTCGTTATAGCTGGCTATTCCTATTAATGTGAAGCCCGCAAACAGAAGGTAACCCCACCAGGGCATATTTCCCCAGTATGGTTTGGTCTGGTACATCACATTGAATATCAGAACCCCGATACCTACAAAAAAGTAAGCTTTTACCCGGTAATGCATCCCCGCGACTATGGAAAACAACGACAAAACTCCAACTATAATCGCATCGTAAAGCGTGTGGCTTTGTATAGCATCAATCACCAAATAGGCTGTGACAAAAAGTAAAACGGCAAGCTGTACGTAAGCCATGATTTTTTGGTAGTTACTCCACGTACGAGTGCTCAGCAGGACGGAAAGTCCAAGTATTGGAAGCGCTCTTACTTCTGCAGATAACAGACCAGGAATCCACATCTCATAACTGTCTGCGAGTAGATAATATGGAGGCAGTAAACTAAGGAGCGCCATTGTCTGAATCGATTTCTGGACCACCTTCCTCGGAAAACGTTCCACTTGAACGAGAAGCCATAGTGCAAGCATAAAAAACGGGATAATCTGTAACCAGACGGACTCTTGCAAATCAATGTACGTCCCCGTGTAAAAAATATAAAGCAATGCGACAACAGAGTACCAGTCTAAATGGTGGTCTCCTTTTTCATGCCTGTAAAACTGCTTATAAAATTCCCTTCCGATCAAGGTGAGCACAAGATAGCTTGCGATACTGACTGATATTAAAAAGTAATCATTCCATACAAACCTCTCCTGCTCCCATGCAAGAATAGACGCAAATAAAGGCAGTATGGCTCCCCATGTCCATTTTCTGTAATGGAGGAAGTACAGGTTTAACAAAATATAAGCAATGATCGGTATAATTTCCAGTGCTGGAAAAGAGCCACGTTCTATAATCATGGCATATAATCCGACATTGGAAAACACAATCAAATATTCGATCATTCTTCCTTGCCATTCTTCCTGAGCGACTAACCATATGACTGCCATAACCAAACTTGAAATAAACCAGAAATAGGTATCCGGAACGGAAGGAAACAGATGGAAATAAGCGGCATTCGTTACAATCAGCAAAGGTATCATTGTCATGGCTGCATAGACAAATGCTTTTTTCTGCCATTCCCTAAGCCTGATGACAGCGCTATACATAAACAGGAGCACAGGCACTAGCAACAGCAGAGGATTAATTCGTTGAACAAACGTTTGATCTAATAGAATGACCGCTGTCAAAAGAAATGTAATTACGTGTGCAAACCAGAAAAAGTAAGGCTTCCATGCCCGCTTATTACGGCCGTCCATTCGCTCGACCGCAAGGAGTAAGACAGGTGAACCCATTAGAAATGTAATTACTCCCGGGAAGCTATCTAACCTTAACGGAATAATCATGGAAAAATAGAACAGAAAAGTGAGTACAGGGACAATCACCCATAAGATAGACTGTCCTGCCCTATGCACCAGCCATACTGACAAAGCTATTCCAATCAACAACATCATCGGCCTAACGATATATCCATCTATTGGAAATAGACTGGCAAGAGCACACAAGCCTAGCATATAGGTCACCTGTCCGGAGTAGAAAGCAGCGTGCGCCAGTCCTGTTTCCTTAACCCTTTCCCATCCCGCACTTCCAGCCAGTACAATCAGACCCGTCATTCCAAGGTGAGCCGGCCAATGAAAAGCCTGAGAATAGCCAGGGAAACGCTCAAACAATTCAGGGCCAAGGGACAAAAGTGCTGCCGCCATGCTTAATCCATTTACCCAGGAAGCATACCGCCTTAAATTCGGCCTTGTTTTATAAATGATATAGGCTAGCCCACTGCTGACAGCAAGCATAAATGCGAGCTTTAAAAAACTGCTGGAGGCGTAACTGTATAATACGCAAAATCCGATTACAGTAACTGCTGTATAAAAACACGCTGTTTTTATCGGGAGCAGGTATTTATTTTCAGTAAAGATCCCAAGCAGAAGCAATACTGCTGATCCATAAAGAAACATGTAAATGGCCGGGCTTCCCAAATGAAGTATCTGATTGATAACATCCCATGTCTGGAAGCCAGTTACAAATAAGAAGACAGAAGCGAGATACCGAAAAATTTGATGCCGGGTCAGATAGGCAAGCGCGATATAATTAGCGGTGATTATAATGTAACCAAGCAAAAGCAATGTACTGCTGTTTTCCGCCCGGAGCATTATTCCTTCATAACTAATATAAATGAATACGAGGACCGACACTGCTCCACTCGTGTAACGGAACATTCTCGCAATACTCGCTTCTTTTTGTGATGCCATTGCAAACCCCAGGTAAAGAAAACCCACGATGGCATAGACAACAAAATCAACATTCTCAAGCATAGTATTTTCCACAAGCTGGTAGGCCCCATAGGCAAACAGGGACGAAAATACAAATTGATACTCTTTCGTATCATAGACAAATACCATGGCAATATAGATTGCCGCCGTCAGTAAGAGATTGAAGCTATAAAACATACCGTTGTCATAAAAAAACAGCAGCAGCAACGTTGAAATAATCAAATTAAGTTGAGCATAGGCAGGAAGTTCCTTAGTGAATAAAATAAATACTTTTTTGTCTCGTAATTTATAAAAGCTGTAAAGTAAAGCAGCATTGAAACCCATCATTAATAAAAAGAACAGATCGATGGAGATATCAAAAGCAGCCAACCCAAAGCTTACTGTTCCGGACAAAAATAGGTAGGAAACCCAAACAAAGAGACGCGACTGATGTTTATAGGCATTCCACACATATAACGGAAGCGGGAGCAGCGTACCGAGTAAACCCAATATGTATTTTCCTTCTCCTTTTAAAGAGAGGTAGGGACCCCACAACTCAAAAAAACCAATAGCAATAACAGTGATCGGCAGCAATAGACTGCCAAGTGTCAAAAATGCGAAAGCCGTTTTGTCAATCTTAAGCACCTTACTGCCAATTCCACTTAAGACAAAGAAAAATAAAGCAACAAAAGCTATGGAACCTGTCTTCACCTCATCACTCATCTGGTCCCAGTTGCTCGTAGCAATGACAAGCCCGCTGATCAACAGCAACGATACACCAAGAATTAGAGACCAGGTGATATTCCTTTCCCGAATCTGCTCTGGAGTCCGAACTTTCTTCTCCTTTTTAGGCTTTTTCTTAAGTGCCTCCTCTTTGGCAGGTGCTTCAGGAAGCTGTTGCTTAATTTCTCCAGGTTCTGGGTTTGGCTGAATTTCGTGATGTAAATAGTAATCCTGATAGGCAGCCATGAAATAGTCATAGTCATTTTTAGTTATGAATTCTTCTTGGAGCATTTTACGCATTTCATCCCTAACCAGCTTCTTCCTGTTACCGGGCTCCCCCATACTAATCCCCCTCGCTTTAAATAACTTATGTTCCTATTGGTGTAATAATACACTTATGTGACGGGTGATTCAACCTTATCTTACCATTATTTTCATTTATTTTTGGAATATTTTATCAAAAGGTTATGTTAGTTTTTCCTTTATAATAATCAATGCAGATAAACGAAGAGATATACCATCATGGAAGAAACGGGGCTTCGCTGCGGATTGCGTTAGTTCTTCCAATACTTGAAACTTTAAAATTTTCCCTACGTCGAAAAACTTCTTTGCAAAAATTTATAATTCTTAATACATAAAATAATCCGAACGATTTTGTTAAAAATCAGTTCGGATTATATGTATGCCAGACCAACGCTCCGTCCAAACACTTCGCTTTCCGCAGGCACGGCCTAAAGCCTTCTTGGTCATGAAGGTCGCTTGACCAAGTGGATTTTCGACTCGTGCTGCTCCCGCTGGAGACTGCGTATTTGGACTACGCTAATACTATGCGTAAATACTATTCAATTTTAAACGTTCGTTTCTGATACCATTGATTTACTTATAGCCCAGACCTTTATCCAGCCTCAGACGGTTCTTTAATTCGGTATTTCTAAGATGATCTTTGTTCCTTCGCCCGGCTGAGAGTGAATTTCCAAATTCCCCCCGACAGATTTAGCTCTTTCCTCCATGCTGACAAGACCTACGCCGGTTGGAAGACTTTGCATGTCAAACCCTTCGCCTTTATCCTGGATCATGACCCGGATGCCATCATCTAACTCACGGATGGTAACAGAAGCCTCATTGACCCGGGCATACTTACGAATATTCGTCAATGCTTCCTGAATTATACGATAAATCGTGATTTCCACCTGATCACGAAGCCTGTGCCCTAGTACACACTCAAAGTAGACATCAATATCATAATGCTCTGAATAACGGTTTAAGAACGAGCGGATAGCTGGCAACAGACCTAAATCGTCTAATACAGATGGCCTGAGCTCCCATGAAATTTCCCGAACCTCTTCAATCAGCGCAGTAGCTTCGTCTCGAAGCTGGTCAATGAGCGGATGAGTTACTTCCGAACTTAGACGGCTGATTGTGATTAAGTGGCTGTACAGGTTCTGGCCAATACCATCATGCAAATCGCGGGACAGGCGCTTTCTTTCTTCTTCCTGCACATCGATAATTCGAGTCATTGTCTGTTGTAACTCCGCTTCCACACGCTTACGTTGCGTAATCTCTGACCTAATCGCTAAATACTGGTATGGTTTTCCATTATCATTCAAAAATGGCACAATCGTAGTATCAACCCAATAATATGTACCGTCTTTTGCTTTGTTTTTGATTTCTCCTTTCCATACTTTACCGCTGCCGATTGTCCGCCACAGATCTTTGAAAAATGATTTTGGATGATAACCGGAGTTGATGAGAGAATGATCTCTGCCAATCAACTCTTCTTTTGTGTATTTGGACACCTGGCAAAACCGGTCATTGACATAGGTAATGACCCCACGGTTATCCGTAATCGCCACTATCGAAGATTCATCCAGAGCAAATTTCAGATCGACAAGTTCCTGCATCGATTGTTCCAATTCATCAACGACACGCTTAAACTCAGTGATCTCCTTCCGTATCGCCAAGTACTGATACGGCCTTCCTTTATTATCTAAAAACGGAACGATGGTGGTGTCCACCCAATAATAAGTCCCGTCTTTTGCCTTGTTCTTTATCTCTCCGCGCCATACTTTGCCATTAGCGATCGTACGCCATAAATGACGCATAAATGCTTTGTCGTGATAACCGGAATTGATAATACGGTGATCCTGACCAATCAGTTCGTCTTTTGAATACTTGGAAATGTCACAGAATTTATCATTTACATATTTTATTTTTCCCCGTTGATCTGTAATGGCTAAAATTGTCGACTCATCCAATGCAAATTTCATATCCAGCAGTTCATTCATGACTTGCTGAGGGTCTAATCCGGAAATGGAACTGGTAGCGTTATTCCGATTTACAGTTAGAAGGTCATACTGTTTTCCGTGTAATTCAAAGGTATTTTTACGTAAAAAAACAGGAAAGGTCCGCTCTGCTTCTCCAACGCCAAAATGCTGGACAACTGTTCCTTGTTCCAGCACGGATAAGTCAATATCAGGCAATATATTTTGAATATGAAGAGCAGGCTTTTCATTGATGTCAAAAAGCTCCTTTGCTGCTTCATTAGCCGATTGGATGAATCCTTCCCCATTCACCACAAAAGTAGCTTCATCTAAAGTCCTGACTGTTGAATGATGGTTATTATAGTTTCGGACACTCAATGGCTACCCCTCCTCGCCCTGGTTAAAATATTCAGGCAGATGCGATTCTATTTGCCTCTTGATATGGTCTGCCGATCTCTTTTCATCCTCCGTAAAAAAATGCCCTGTTCTGGATGCTATTAACAGCGCCCCTTTTGGAATCCCGTTCCAGTAGAGTGGCAAGGCATAGGCAGAATTCAATTGTTCCGCCAGCATAATCGGATAATCCGTTGATTTTCCAGAGATATTCACGGGAAATAAATTGATTTCCATCGGGCTTCCGGTAGCAATAACCTTTCCGGCAATCCCCTTACCATACCGGATGGAAATATATTTATACTTTTCATTACGATTACCTCGTACAAATGGCCAGGTGATTTCCAAACCTTTTTGTTTCTGAAGGGCAACACCGACAAAATCACATGCTAGTGCTTTTTCCAGTATAGTCAGGTCATCGAGTATCAAAGCTTGCCTGTTTGCTTCGTCTTTATTGAATGCCATAGCCAAGCAAACCTTTTTTCAAAGCAAAATCCACCAGCTCTGGCCTCGTTTTCATTTGGAGCTTTTCCATCAAATTGCTTTTATGCGTTTCCACTGTTTTGACACTGATGACCAGCTTCTCTCCAATCTCCTTATTGGAATAACCTTTGGCAATCAGGGTCAAAACTTCCTTTTCCCGTTCCGATAACAATTGATAGGTGTCTGAGCCGTCCTGCTTCAGGTTACCCAGATACTCCTCCATCAATCGCTTCGTAGCGGATGGGTGCAAATAAGCATTCCCGTTGTAGACAGAGCGAATCGCACTTACCAGCTCATCATGCGGAGCGCTTTTCAAAACACACCCGGAGGCCCCAGCCTGGATGGCACGGAATAGATATTCTTCATCATCATGCATAGTCAGGATAAGAATGGCTGTTTCTGGCAGCTGCTTCTTCAGTTCCAGGGTCGCTGACAACCCATCCATACCATGCGGCATACTGAGGTCCATCAAAATGGCATCGGGCTTTTCCGCCAGCGCTTTCTCGATTCCCTCATTGCCTTCTGATGCCTCCCCGATTACTTCCATATCTTCAAGGGAATTCAATAACATTTTCAGACCCATTCTTACTACAGCGTGGTCGTCGACTAATAAAACTTTAATCAACTGCTATCCCCTCCTAAATTGGCAGAGTAATGGTAACAGTCGTCCCTTTCCCTTCTTCTGAAGAGATATAGAACTGGCCGCCTGCAATCAGCATTCTTTCTTTCATAGCAGCTATGCCAGTGAAACGCTCTATCCCACTCTCCAAATTAAAGCCTTTTCCAGCATCTTTAATTTCTATTTTCAACGATTTTTCTTTCCATGTAAACTGTATTTCAGCAGAAGAGGCATCCGCGTATTTGGCAATGTTGATCAAGGCTTCCTGACATACGCGGAAAACTGTCATACTTCGCTGTTCGGCCATGGTCCGCTCCCTGCCACTTGACTTGATAGCAATCAGCACTCCAAAAGTATCTGTAAACAGCTTTGCATAGCTTTTTATCGCAGCTTCTAACCCAAGTGTTGTTATGGTATTCGGGTAAAGTCCTACTGATAACAAACGTACCTCCTGGATAGTCCGCTCCATCAGGGAAGCCATTTCTTTGGCATAGCTTTTCATGTGAGGTTCTTTGATGCCTGATTCGAGATAGCCAAGACCTGTATAGAGGCTATAAAGGTTCTGGTTGATACCTTCATGGAGCTCAAGCGCTATCCTTTTGATTTCATCTTCCTGCGACTGAATGATATACGAGCACGCATGATTCGCAGCGTTAAGCTCCATTTTCCATCCTCCTCCAATATAAAATCAGCTGAATTCTCTTTTCTTAGCCTCTGTTACGTCACTGAACACGCCAGCATATTGAATCACTTCACCGGAATCGTCTTTGATTGCATTGATAGTCAGCCATTCTAAATACTGGCTGCAATCCTTCCGTTTATTCCAAATCTGTCCCTGCCAGTATCCTTGCTTTTCTAAAGCACTCCACATTTCTTTATAAAATGACTCCTTCTGTTTGCCTGATTTCAGGATATTGGCACTTTTTCCGATTGATTCTTCCGCACTGTAACCAGTCAGCTTTGTGAAAGCAGGATTCACGGCAATGATTTTCCCATTAGTATCTGTCACCATCATACCAAGCGGTGTGGTTTCCATGACCTGATGGGACAATGTAAGTTTATCCTGATAATACATCCAGATAACAATTACGAAACTGGCAAGAGCGATTTGAGATAACGCCATAAAGCCGATTGCGTAATGTCCGGTCAATTGGAACAATGCTGCCAGAATCAACGGTGGGAAAAAGCCTCCCAATCCACCCATCGCTGCAACGATACCATTGGCGATACCTGCCTGCTTCTGGAAATACATTGGGACCAATTTAAAAATAACACCATTGCCTATTCCAGATCCTACGGCAATCGCTAAACACCCTACTCGATACCATTCAAGGGATGGAGCAAAGGACAAAAGCATTGCAGCAAACGTAAATCCACCAAATACGAACATCAGCAGAATCAGCGCGTGGAACCTGTCAGCAAGCCATCCACCTACTGGGCGCATGAATGTAGCAAGGGCGATGAAGCCTGCAGTTCTTAATCCTGCGTCTATTTTTTCCAGTCCAAAGTTCGCGACCAGGAAGTTAGGAAGATAGACAGTGAACGCTACAAATGAACCGAATGTAATGAAATAGAATAAACAGAAAAGCCATAGTTTTTCATTTTTATAGACTCCTTTGATTTGACCGATCAACGGAGCTTTTACTTTCACTTCACGCCTATCACCAAGGAAAAAGTTTGCGATGATGAAAACACCAAGCAGAACCATGTATAACTGTACCGTTACAGACCAGCCAAGAACACCTGCGACTACCGGAGCGGAGAAAGCAGTGATTGCTGTACCAATATTCCCTGCCCCATAAATTCCGTTGATGAACCCGTGACGCTCTTTACCATAATATTTCGGCAAGGAGGTGACTCCTACGGAAAACACTGCCCCGCCAATTCCGAGGAACAGACCGCCAATCAACAAATCATTAAAACTATCAGCGATACTGATGTAATATACGGGGAACATCAATAGAATGAAGCTGCTTATGAAAATCAGCCTCGCACCGAGAAGATTAGCCAGATACCCCATTGGGATACGGAGCAATGACCCGAGAATAACCGGGATGGCAGTTACCCAGGCGATTTGATCCGGGGCTATGGCAATATCCTCCGTGATGAATGGCAAAAGAGATGAAATCAGCACCCAGACCATGAATCCAACCATCAGGTTCATTGTCTGCAACGGTAGTTGAAGCTGTTTTACCATGGTTTTTACTCCTCCTTGTTTCTCACTACATAATATAAACCTGCATAACGATCATAAGCAGACCATTCCTGTTCCGTTTGGCTGACCTCACTTGATAGCGGAACGGCAAAGAAATAATGGTCATCAAAAAAAATGCGGAGGTGGGTCTGATCGGGACAAAGGCCCACGCGCTTGATACGCTTATCAAGCCACGGTGCCATATCTTCTCCCTGTCCACCATGGATACACACTTTTACAGACTCTGCAATATACCGATTCAAATCCTCTTGTCTAACGCGTTCCACAAGTACTGCACCCCTTTGCCGGATAAACATGGAACTGGTAACCTTGCAGCACTTTCCAGAAGGAATCATCTGCATTGGTCTCCAGATGGTCAATGACTGCTTCTTCTGACTTCCAGCTGCTCATTCCTTTCACTTCAGCGACAACGATTTCTGCACCATCCTGGACTTTGTAATCCAAATACCAGTTCAGACGCTGGTTCTTGAACAAATCCGTAAACATCTTTTCTACTTCGGCAGCAAGACCACCTGCCAGTGACCGGATGAAACAAAAGTCGAGATATGTTTCATTTTTCATAACCATTGCCGCCTCCCCTGTTTTTTTCTTTCTTATAAATTAAGATTGCGATCGGAAACAATAAAATGTTTACGCAGGCATATAGAATTGTAATCGCATAGTTTTCATAATAATACTGGTGGACAACCATTTGTGTAAATACGATGTTTAACATCAAAACAGCACTGAGTGCGAGCACTCCTAGATAACTACGCTTCATAACGCTTCACCCTTACTGCAAAAATTGCCCCGCCTTCTACTTTCACTTCAATCCCCGGAAGTGGTCGTCTTGGCGGACCGGCAGTAGGCACTCCGGTGCTGGCATCAAACTTCCCATGGTGGCATGGACAAATCATTTCTTTCTCTTCTTTAACCCAGTAGACGGGACATCTCAAGTGTGTGCATGCATTCTGATATGCGACATATTTATTCTCACTGAGACGAATCAGAATCGCGCTGTCATGTTCGCTTGGAAAATGGAACTTGACGGAATCTCCTACCGCGATGTCTTTTACATCCGCTATTTTCTGATGAGGATATTCTTTATCACCGAGCCCAAGCAGTTCCTTTGCAGCGACAGCTCCCCATGGGAGAGTGGACACTGCGAAAACTCCGGCAGCTCCTGCCAGTGTTTTCATGAACCCTCTCCGGTCCAGCAGCCGTTCGTTGTTCCTGTTAATATTATGGGTGTAGTTATCTTCATCGAATGGGATTTTATTGTTCCGATCATTCATGATAAATCCTCCTTAAAAGAGTTTCTCCGTCCCTTGTAAAATACCAGGGAGATTGACTTTGACGTTAGTGGCGCCTTCTAAGTACGGCATACTAGTCACCCATTTACCATTATCCAGGTCATACTGCTGCTGTTTTCTTTCGATTTCTTCTTCAGTCAACCATTGGAGGGTATTCGAAGGGCATACACTGGCACACATCGGCGGTATGCCATCTTTTGTACGGTCGATACAAAGGTCACATTTATACATTAGGTTCTCTTCTTCATCAAACTTAGGAATACCGTATGGACAAGCAATTGTACAGTTCTGGCATCCGATACATTTTTCTACCAGTGCCGAAAGAACAGCACCTGTTTCATGGATCTGGATAGCCTGGGCTGGGCAGCTTCTGGCACATGCCGGGTTTTCACAGTGCAGGCACATGAGGGGCATAGTCTGACGGCTGACATGAGGATTAACATCATAGACGTAGTTCCTGTTTCGTTGTTCATGCCCGCCGCACTGAGTACAGGCGGCAAGACAGGAACGGCATCCAATACAATTTTCAAGTTCGATGTATAATCTCTTCTTCATTTATAGCACCTTCTTAGGTTCTAGTTTTTGCATTTGCGCAGCACATGCTTTAAATTCCGGCATCCGTGACATCGGATCAAGAGCTGCAATTGTCAGCAGGTTGATAGATGCTTCATGGCCAAAGTGGTAAGGGACAAATACGGTATCTTTGCGGATTGCTTCCGTTATCTTCACTTTATATATGCTTTCGCCCCGTCGTGTATACAATCGCACTCGCTCATCATGGACCATTTCATACTTGGCTGCTGTTTCCGGATGTACTTCCACATAAGGCTCGGGACACATATCTTTTAAAAATTGAATTCTTCTAGTCTGGTTACCAGACAAGTAATGATAGACTACTCGCCCAGTTGTCAGACGAAGCGGATATTCCTTACAAGGTTCTTCTGCCGGTGGCCGGTAAGGCAGAGCACAGATTTTAGCTTTCCCATCAGGGTGATAGAATTTTTTATCCAGGAACATGTGCGGTGTGCCTTTGTCATTTTCATCTTTACATGGCCAGAATACGCCGTCTTGCTTGTCGATTTTATCCCATGTGGCACCATAGTAGTCGGCATAACCTCCTTTTGATGCGAAGCGGAACTCGTCGGCAACATCTTTTGCTGTCTGTAGATGAGAAAAGTATTTTCCTCTTCCCAATCGTTCAGCCAGCTCTACTTGCATTTGCCAGTCTGGCTTCGATTCTCCGATCGGCTCCTGTGCTTTATTGATTTTAATGATCCGCCCTTCCAGGTTCGTCACTGTTCCTTCATCTTCTGACCAGGTGACGGATGGCAAGATCACATCTGCGAATTCGGCAGATTCTGAAAGGTAAAAGTCGGCACAAACCATGAAATCAAGGGATTTCAATGCTTTTCTGACTACATTTAGGTTAGGGGCGGAAACGGCTGGATTCGAGCAGAGTAGATATAACCCTCGAATCGTCTTGTCATTCATCAGCTCAAACATCTCATAAGCGGATACACCTGGCTTCGGCATCTCTTCTGGCTTAATCCCCCACACTTTGCTGACTTCTTCGACATGTTTTGGGTTCGTAAGTTTACGATAGCCTGGCAGTAAGTCGGATTTCTGACCGTGTTCGCGGCCTCCCTGGCCATTACCCTGTCCTGTGAATGTTGCCACTCCTGATTTCGGTCTTCCAATTTTTCCTGTTACTAGAGCCATGTTTGTATAGGCAGAAACATTATCTACACCTTTATGCTGCTGTTCGATTCCGCGTGCAAACATGACGACAGCATTCGGTGCTTTTCCGTAAATTTCAGCTGCCTTGATGATTTTCTCCGGGGCAACTCCTGTTAATAGACTCGTATATTCAGGCGTAAATTCTTTCACAAGCTCTTTTGTTTCCTCAAATCCATTGGTATGTTCATGGATGAAATTTTCATCGGCATAACCATTTTCAATCAATAAGTGCAGGATGCCGTTAGCAAGAGCAAGGTCAGTACCAGGCTTCAGGTCAAGGTGCAAGTCAGCTCGTCTTGCTACTGGCGTTTCACGCGGGTCGACGACGATGATGTAGCCTCCGCGCTCCTGTACATGCCAGACACGGAACATGGATGTCGGGTGACACTCCGCAGTATTACTTCCAGCAATGAACAGGCAGTCTGTTTCATGAATATCCGTCCATGGAAGTGTGGAACCACGGTCGACGCCGAAGGAGCGCAGGAACCCTCCAGCAGCACTTGACATACAGAAACGGCCATTATAATCGATATACCTCGTTCCAAGGGCTACCCTTGCGAATTTCCCTGTCAAATAACACTTTTCGTTTGTCATCGATACTCCGCTGAAAACAGACAGTGTATCTTTTCCATAAGTGGCCTGCATCTCCGTGAACTTCTTCGCGATCAAATCGTAAGCTTCTTCCCAGCTTGCTTCACGGAAGCCTTCTTTTGTTCCTTTCAAGGAAGCATCATCCCTGATAAGCGGGCGAAGTATTCTGTCCTTGTGGTTGGTCTGCTGGTAAGCAGTAACCCCTTTCGGACACATTTTTCCGACGGTCACCGGCCAATCATAGCGCGGCTCGACACCAATGATTTTATTCGTCATCGTATTCACCCGCAGGTTCATTCCGCATTGCATACCACAATAGCTGCAGTGCGTTTTAATCAGCTTTTCATTTGGGTGCCTGACGTTTTCTATTTCACGGAAGAATTTATCCCTTTGCATTCTGATTTGCCTCCTTGGTTTTCACCTCATGGGTTGCGAACCCTGAGAATCTGGCAATGCGGTATTTCCTCCGGCATGGCAGGCATAGTTCCGCAAGGTTGAAGCCGTCTTTTTCCATTGTAAAATCCATTTCGTTCGTTCCCAGTACATTGATTACGTCTTGCGATTGTTCTGTTGATACGAATTCGTCGCCGCATACTTTACATTTCTTCATGGATTGTTCTCCATAATGCTCCCGGTAGTTCCTTGCGAAAACACTGAGCGGGCGGAATGGGATATGGGCAAGCTTGCCAAATGGCAGGTAAATTAAAGTTACTACCACAGAATATTGGTGGATCATGGACATGGCGTAATGACCTGCTCCGTGAAGAAATACGTTCATGAAGGTCAGAATCAGACCGGTAATACTGATGAACAGTAGTAAGTAAAGCGGCAGGAAGTCGTACATGAATTTTTGCTCTGCCCGTGCCTGCATGTTTTTCAGCCGGCGATACAATGCCATACATACTCCGATAATCACCATGATGGCGGTGAAGTTCAACGCATTATAGAAAAAGAAAGCGATGATTCCATCTGCATCTACTGTCATAACGTTTACTCCCATTGCGACAACGGTGTAGTATCCTCCTTCATCCATCGTGAAGTACATCCAGCCGAACACAAGCGGGAAAGTGACAAGACAGGAAAGGATGCAGCCCCACCCCAGCATCACATGCTGAGTCCATCGGTAAATTCCCCTATTCCAGATGAATTTGTAGGTGGCCAGGTGTTCTACGGACGTTTTCGGCGTTGATTTCCGAAACATCAGTTTGATTCCCTTTGTAATGATGATCTTTGTCGGCGGGCGTTCTCCCCAGGCGATGAAGCGGTAAAAAAAGCCGCCAAGGAACACGAACGTTCCGACCATGTAACCATATAGATTCAAGTCCACGTGTGTGAACATTCTCGTTCCAATAAAGGAAAGGATGACGAGCAAGGTGACTGTAGTAAACATTGACTTTGCAAATTTGGATGCGAATGCGCCATTATAGGAATGCGCAACTTTTACTGGTTTTCTTAGAGCAGTTTCTGCCATTTGAATTCCCCTTCTTCCGTAACTCTTGATAATTTAATTATAGTGAGCGGTCGGATTTTCCGTAATCGGGGAACTTCCCTATCATCTGGTGAAAAAACCCTTATCTTTTTTCAAAGTGTAAACACCTGCTTTTTTAGGGCTTGGAAAACTCCGTGGAAAAGAAAAACCCGAACAAATTTCATTGAAATCAGTTCGGGAGTTTTCCGATAAATAAGTTTTGGCACTGCTTTTTCCAAGCACTTCGCTTCCCGCGGGCACGGCCTCAAGCCTTCCTGGTCAAGAAGATCGCTTGACTAAGTGAATCTTTAAACAAAAAAAACTTGCGGAAAACCAAGGGGTTCTCCACAAGCCGAGGACACTTCCTAAAGAAGATGTCGTTTTCAGATCAAAATTTTGATTTATAACATAGATAGGATTGCACCAATTACTACAATCGCACCGATGATCATTAAAATCGTCCGGATCATATTATTCCATCCTTTCTTTTCCACTGACTACTGATTAGATTCCCATAATCGAACAGTTCTTAAACCTAGTTGTCTAAACTGGGATTATATTCCACGGAACGAATGTTTTTTCAAAAGATTTAAACAAAAGGGTTGTAAAAAAATCTCCCCATTACTATAATGTCCTTTATACGTAAACGAGTGTATTTTCTGAATATACAAAGAGAGGGCGATGGACATGACACAAACCATTTCAGTAGGATTGCTCGGATTAGGCACGGTAGGAAGCGGTGTCGTCCATATTATAGAAGAGCATCAGGATAAGCTGAAGCATCAAGTAGGGTGTGACGTAAAGGTAAAGAAAGTCCTTGTAAATAACCCAGAGAAAAAACGCGACATTCCCCTGGATGGAGTTACCATGACTACGGATGCCAACGATGTCCTGAACGATCCAGAACTGGATATCATTATTGAAGTGATCGGCGGAGTTGAAACTGCCCGCGACTATATTGTCCAGGCACTCAAGAATAAAAAACACGTTGTAACCGCCAATAAAGATTTGATGGCAGTCTATGGGAGCGAACTATTAGAAACAGCTTCCCAAAACCGTTGTGATCTATTTTACGAAGCCAGTGTAGCCGGTGGAATTCCAATCCTTCGGAGCCTTGTAGAAGGGCTTTCTTCAGACCGCATCACCAAAATGATGGGTATATTAAATGGTACAACTAACTATATTCTGACCAAAATGACACAGGAAGGCGCAGACTATGAAGAAGTCCTGAAGGAAGCTCAGAGTTTAGGGTATGCAGAAGCGGATCCGACCGCCGATGTTGAAGGAATTGATGCAGCCCGAAAAATTGCCATTTTGGGAACGCTCGGCTTTTCCATGCATATCGAACTGGAAGATGTGGCAATCGAAGGGATCTCTTCTGTTTCCAGAGAAGATCTGGAATATAGCAAGCAGCTCGGGTATACGATGAAATTAATCGGTATCGCCTCGCGTACCGTAAATAAAGTCGAAGTCAGTGTCCAGCCGGCTTTGTTCCCGGATAATCACCCGCTCTCAGCTGTGAACGAAGAGTTTAACGCCGTCTACGTGTATGGAGAAGCTGTTGGGGAGACGATGTTTTATGGACCAGGGGCTGGTAAACTGCCAACGGCGACTGCAGTTGTATCGGATCTGGTAGAAGTTGTCAAAAATATACGACTTGGGGTTAATGGTAACAGTGCCGTTATTCCTCAATACAAAAAGAATCTGAAAACCGATGATGAAATAGAAGCTAAATACTTTTTACGAATCAAGGCAGAGGATCAGTCAGGTACCTTTTCAGCCTTGACCTCCCTATTCGCCAAGTATGAAGTGAGTCTGGAAAAAATTCTGCAGGAGCCGTCAGAAGAAAAAGGTTTTGCAGATATCGTGATGACCACTCATACTGTATCTAAGCGAAACTATCAAATGATCCTCGAGCAGCTGCAAGGTCTGGATGTCGTTTCCGAAATCAAAAGCAGCTACCGGGTCGAAGGAGATGAATAGTAATGGTCTGGCGAGGTCTGTTACAACATTATAAAGATTATTTACCAGTGACAGAGGAAACACCTAAACTGTCTTTGTGGGAAGGAAATACCCCTCTTATCCCGCTCGATAACCTATCAGAAGAGTTAGGAATCGAACTTTATGTAAAATACGAAGGACTGAACCCGACCGGGTCTTTCAAGGATCGTGGAATGGTAATGGCTGTTGCAAAAGCAAAGGAAGAGGGCAGTGAGGCTGTAATGTGTGCTTCTACCGGAAACACTTCTGCTGCGGCAGCCGCTTATGCTACGCGAGCAAACATGCGCTGCATCATTGTCATTCCCGACGGAAAAATAGCGATGGGAAAACTGGCTCAGGCAGTTATGCACGGAGCTGAAATATATGCGATCAAAGGTAACTTTGACAATGCCCTGCAAATGGTACGGAATCTGAGTGAACAATCCCCGATCACCCTGGTTAATTCGGTAAACCCTTACCGGATTGAAGGCCAGAAGACTGCTGCATTCGAAGTCTGTGATCAACTCGGTAAGGCGCCGGATGTACTTGCCATCCCGGTCGGCAATGCCGGAAACATTACAGCCTACTGGAAAGGTTTCAAAGAGTATCATGAACAAAAAAACACCGGTCTGCCTGAAATGCATGGATTTGAAGCTGAAGGGGCTGCAGCCATCGTACGTAATCAAGTCATCGAGCATCCAGAAACACTGGCCACAGCTATCCGGATCGGTAATCCGGCAAGCTGGGACAAAGCCATCTCGGCGGCGAGTGAATCAAACGGGAAGATTGATTCCGTTACAGATGAAGAGATACTCTCTGCCTACCAGCTGCTGGCTAAGACAGAAGGTGTCTTTGCCGAACCAGCCTCCTGTGCTTCCATCGCAGGTATCCGAAAAGACTTAGAACTGGGAAAAATCAAAAAAGGTTCCCGAGTGGTTGCTGTACTGACAGGTAATGGACTGAAGGATCCGGATTGCGCAATTGACAACTCAACCATTAAGCCGAAAGTACTCCCTAATGAGGAAGAGACTGTTTTTGACCATATTTTAGGGCGTGTCCCGCAATGAAAGCGAGTGGAATGTTCACCATAACCGTTCCGGCCAGCACAGCTAACCTTGGCCCAGGCTTTGATTCTGTCGGTTTAGCAATCAACCGTTATTTGACCTTAAAGGTATATGATAACGATGAGTGGCTATTCCATACAAAAAGTGACAATTTGTCAGGTCTGCCCTCTGGAACCGAAAACCTTATTTATAAGACAGCTGCCAAGGTTGCAGATGTTTATGGAAAAGAGCTTCCTCCGAAACTAGTGCACGTTTACAGTGACTTTCCGATGTCCAAAGGCTTTGGCAGCAGTGCCTCTGCGATCGTTGCAGGGATAGAGCTCGCCAACCAGCTGCTGAATCTGATGCTGACTAATAAGGAAAAAGCCAGACTGGCAAGCTTATATGAAGGTCACCCGGATAATGTGTCTGCTTCTATATATGGCGGGCTTATCATCGGCTGTCATCAGGAACATTCTACTTACATTGTCACAGGCGGTGTCCCTGAGGTCGATATTCTGGCTGTTATTCCGCCAAATGAGTTAAAAACCGATGAGTCACGAGATCTGCTTCCTGGACAATTCTCTTATCCAGAAGCAGTGGAAGCCAGTAGTATAAGTAATGTGCTGGTTGCAGCATTAATACAAAATAACTGGGAGCTCGCAGGTAAAATGATGACCGAAGATTTATTCCATCAGCCTTACAGGGCTTCTGTAATACCAGAGTGGGAGAGGCTGCTCGCTTTAATCGATGAACTGCCAGTTTATGGCGCAGCCATCAGCGGTGCTGGCCCGATCCTGCTATGCTTCACCCCTTCCGGAAAAGGAAAACGGATAAAACAAAAATTGACCGGCCAATTCCAGACAGGGTATGAAATCGAACTCCTCAAGGCCGACGGACATGGTATCTCGGTAACACACTCTGCTGATTCAGCTGCTGCTAACAACTAAAGACGAATCCAGAGGATGAGGCTGCCCCTAAGTCATTAATTGACGAATCGGGGCAGCCTTTTCTGTATAGTTGATACCGGAAAATTGGAATGGGAAGCGATTCCCTTTCCACCTTTTGGGACAGCCTCTTTCTTTATCCCCCACCCTGCGGAAAAACAGGCGATCCGAGCCCCTGCAGTGTGGGGGTTCACGAGGGTCTCGGGTGTTCGCCCTCGGAAAGCGAGTGGTATTCAATCCCCGGTACGCACAAAAAAAGCTCGTAGAAAACACGTGGTTTCTCTACAAGCTGGATTTGCATATAAATTTTTGACGAACAGGCTGGTTATTGCTAGTTTTTTAATAAAAGGAGGCGTTTAAACATGAGTGTTCACGACTTTTCAGCCAAGACAATCACCGGCGAAGAAAAACCCTTAAGCGAATATTCCGGTAAGGTGCTGTTGATTGTCAATACTGCGAGCAAATGTGGGTTTACCCCCCAGTATGAAGGCCTGCAGGAATTGTACGATAAATACCATGAAAATGGTTTCGAAGTACTCGGCTTTCCCAGTAACCAGTTCATGAACCAGGAACCAGGTTCCGATGAGGAAATCCAGGAGTTCTGCAAGCTTAATTACGGTGTTAGCTTCCCAATGTTCAGCAAAACGGACGTAAGAGGCAAGGAAGCCCACCCCCTCTTTCAATACCTTATTAAGCAGGCTCCAGGAGTAGTTTCCGATCAGGTTAAGTGGAATTTCACGAAGTTTCTAGTCGATCAAGATGGACAAGTATTCGAACGCTATGCGCCAAAAACAAACCCGGAGAGTATCGAAAAAGATATCGAAAAGCTGCTCCGTTAGTATTAACCTCCGCTTTATGAATGAAAATTTATGATAAACATACGAGCCTGAATTTAGGTTCGTATGCTCGTTTCAGGCTGTCGGAAAGTTTCTGCAGCCTGATTTTTTTCTGCTTTCTTTCATTATTCATTGTTATCTTGTTGATCATAATCTATTTAGGCGGTGATTTTTTGTTCCAATTAAGAATAGAACAACAACCGAGCGTGGGTTTCGCGAGGAAGCTCGAGCGCTCGTCCACGAAAAGGGATGGGTCTTTCGCTCGTGGCGATAAGAAAAAGGCTGGCTTGGGGAAAAGAGGACACGGCAAGCATCCACAGACAAGCGATTCTTGGGAATGAACAACTAACATTAGCAACTCATTTAGAAAGAACTTCTTCAATGGCTTCGGGGAAAACCAGGGGTTTCTCCATAAGCTGAGACGAGCCTGGATTTGGGCTCGTTTTTTCTTGCCTGCAGAGCACAGGAGCATATTTGCTTTTTCATATGAATAATATGAAGAAAAAGCGGGGTGACGCTATGAACCGAGATTCTCCAACCGTCGGAAAGGGATATGCAGATTTGGAGTATCCAGAAGATATGTTAGCCCTTATCCGGGATGGTTTGCCAAAAACCAACTGCCCGAAAAAAGTGCTTATCGCCGGGGCCGGCATGGCGGGTCTGGTTGCGGGACTATTGTTGAAAGAAGCAGGGAACGAAGTAACCATACTAGAAGGGAACGGCCGGTTTGGTGGACGGGTTTATACAATCAGGGAGCCGTTTCATCCCGGAAACTACATGGAAATGGGAGCGATGCGGCTTCCAGATACCCATAAACTTGTTTTTGAATACATACGTCGTTTTAACCTTCCTGTCAATAAATTCAACAACACAAATCCACAGGATTTATTTTTCGCGAATAATATCCTGACTACACGCGCCATTTACAACGAGAACCCCGATATACTCCAATTCCCCGTGGAAGATTGGGAAAAGGGAATAACTGCCCAGGATCTGTTCCTGAATGCTGTCCGTCCATTTCTCGATCGGTATAGGCAGGCAAGCGATGAAGAAAAGGAACAGATGGAACAGCAATTTTCTTCTTATTCGATGGAAGAGTTTTTATCAGATAATCCTTATGGCAGGTCGTTATCTCCAGCTGCCATCGCCAGCATCAGCGTGCTTCTGGGGATAGAAGGTTTCCCAGAGTTTTCTTTTGTAGATATCCTGACAGACGTTGCCTACCCGATCTTTAGTGAAGAAGTTCAATTTTACGAGATCACCGGCGGGAACGACCAGCTTCCGGCAGCCTTTGTAGCTAGATTACAAGATAATATTCTTTATAACCAGAAGGTTGAAAAAATCATCCAGACGGACAATGGGGTCATCATGCAAACGAGAAATCCAATGACAGGTGCTACACATAGCTTTACTGGGGACTATGCGATTATTACTATTCCGTTTACATCATTACAGTTTGTAGATGTCATTCCCCACAATTCCATTTCCTTTAATAAAAGAAGAGCGATACGAGAACTCAATGTCCTCCCGGCAGTTAAAATCGGTATAGAATTCAGGAATAAATTCTGGGAACAGCAAAACCTGGGAAATGCAACAACCGACACTCTCACGAATTTTTCCTATATACCCAGTCATAACATCGGCACCCCAGGGCCAGGTGTAATGCTTGCCAGTTATACCTGGGGGCAAAATGCCTTACTCTGGAACAGTCTGCCGCAGAGTGAACATATCAGTTATGCATTGGATGGTCTGTCGAAAGTTTATGGACCACAAGTCTATCGAGAATTTTTGCAGGGGGTTTCCTTTAACTGGGGACAGAATCCATTTTCTGCCGGATGTTTCACGCTTTTCACACCGCCTCAACAGAAAAACTTCAAGGAAATCATCCAGCAGCCTGAGGGAAGACTGCATTTCGCAGGAGAGCACACTTCCTCGTTCCATGGCTGGATTGAAGGAGCTATTGAATCGGGCATACGAACAGCTTATGAAGTTAATAGCAGGGAATGTCCCTGATGGATCGGCGGCAGATCACCATTCCACTGCCGCCCCTTTTACACGTCTCACTCCCCGAATAGCTGAAATTTCCTCTACAAGCCTTCGCAATGCAAGATCCTTCCCTTTTGCTTCTACCATGAAATCTATTGGTTGACCTATATTCTTCAGTTCTGTTAAAAAAGGCATTAAAAAATCTACGTCTACATACTCAGCATGGCTGCGGAAAGCTTGCTCTGATTTTGGTGAAGAAACATGGACTTTCGGCACATATTCCTTTCCTGCCCAGGTTTGGAATATTCTTGGAAGCAAACCCTCTAACGACTCATCGTCTTCATGATTTGCCGCAAAGTGATGATAATCGAACATCATCGGAATATTCTCCTTTTCACAGATTTCCAATGTTTCTGTAGCAGTATAGGTTTTATCATCATTTTCCAAAGTCATCTGGGCTTTAATATGGTTTGGAAGTTTACGCAGATTGTCATGGAAGCGGGCTACCGCATTCTTTTTGTCCCCGTATGCCCCGCCAACATGAATATTGATATGTATCATTTTTTCCAGGCCCATCGCTTCAGCCAGGGCGTAATGATATTCCATATCCCGGACGGCATTTTCTGTTACATGTCCCTTGTCGCTGGTGAATAAGGTGAACTGGTTGGGGTGGAAACTCGTCCGAAGCTTATGCTTTTTAACAAGTTCGCCGATCTCCTGATAAAGTTCTTTAAAAGGTTTGATGTAATCCCAAGGGACCTCCATATGCGTTGCTAATGGGACGATGGAAGAAGACATGCGGTAAATATCAATCTCATGAGCAATATTATAATGGAGCGCTCGAATGGTATGTTCCAGGTTTTTTCTAGTAACTTCCTCCAGCCGGAGTTTACGTTCCTCTGATCCAAGCTTACTCCAGCGCGCAAACGTCAACGTTTTCTGCGGAGATGCTTCCCATAAATCGAGGGCGTGTGCTACATAGCCGAAACGAATTAACATGATTATCCTCCTTCCCCTGTGACCTCATTTTTCCACATCCATGGTTTCTTAAACAAAATAATATGCTGTATAACATTGGTAGGTGCAACCGCTTTAATCAGGTTAAGCTAACTGAATTTTCCGAAGACTATTTTGCGAAAGTCAGCATTGCAATATACCAGCTTTGGAAAAACCAACCCGGGATTGAAATTTATATGATGGCAGGAGGAATCTGCGTCTGACAACCAATCCCAACAGAAAGTGAATAATTGCCTTACCATCTGCCGGACAATAGTCTGGGAGTTTTTTTGTGCCATGATGTTCGGGCTGCCAGACGGCATGGCTATCTATGTGTATCCTTCTCCTATTTTACTATTACTCTTTTAAAAGCAGATTAAAGGATTAATCGTAATGAAAAACGGGGAAGGATTATAGTAGTGGGTCGAGAGACTGAGTTTATAGGGGGCATTTTCTTATGCCCTTTTTTCCTATTACTCTTCGTTCAAATTAATAATAAGGAGGTCATTTTTTTATGATGGAAAAAAAGACAGAAGACATCATACAGCAATCATTGAACGCATTACTTGAAGATGAGAATTTTTTACCTGATTTACAGGGTGATACCAGGCAGCAGGCCTTCAAGTCCCTAGCATCCATCTTATCCACCCCCAATCATATCAACAAATCCTTTCTCCGTATCGCGTTAGAAAATGGACAAGTTGTCCGTGTTCCTGCTTTTCGCGTCCAGCACAATAATACCCTAGGACCGTACAAAGGCGGTATTCGTTTCCACGAATCTGTCAACGAAGATGAAGTGTCGAATCTCGCTAAGCTGATGACATTGAAAAACGCGCTTCACGAAGTGCCATTCGGAGGCGGAAAAGGCGGAGTCATCATTAAACCTAGGGATTATTCCACAAAGGAACTGAATTTGATTTGTAAAAAATACGTCCAGTATTTCTCCGATATCATCGGCACAGATAAGGATATTCCGGCACCCGATGTCGGTACGAGCGAACGGGAAATGGACTGGATGATGGCAGAATACAAAACAATCCATCCTGGCCAGCCCTATCGGGGAAGCTTCACCGGAAAAAGTGTCATTAATGGCGGTTCCTTAGGCAGACGGGAAGCAACCGGGAAAGGTGTCTATTTCTGCTATCGTTACATGCTTCATAATTTTGTCAAAGAGAATCAGAACTGGCTCTCTGAAGGGGACAATATATTCGCAAAAACGGCCCTTGGTTATATCGACCGTCCTCTGACTATGGCTGTCCAAGGTTTCGGTAATGTCGGTTCCGTGGCGGCTATGGAAGCCTATAAGTGTAATCACATGCAAAATAAAGTTGTTGCGGTCAGTGACCAGAACGTAACCGTTTATAACTCAGAAGGGTTGGACATCCCCGGGCTGTTGAAATATACTTCCAAGCATGATGGCGATTTGCCGACTACCAAAGATGCACTGGAAGAATATGATTTAAAAGCTGACATTTTAGATAGGGACAGCCTATTGACTCTTGAGGTCGATACTCTAGTACTTGCTGCTCTGGAAGATCAGATCCATATGAATAACGTAGAAGATATAAAAGCAAATATGATTGTCGAAGGAGCGAACGCACCGATTACAGAGGATGCAGATCAGTTCTTAAGTGAAAAAGGAGTAGTAATCATCCCGGACATCCTTGCCAATGCCGGAGGTGTTATCGTATCGTATCTCGAATGGATGCAGGGCAGGGAAACACAATTTTATAACGAAGATGAAATATACGAATTATTATACGATAAAATGCAGCACACACTGGATACTATCCTGCCGCAATTCTACGGGGACCCATTTCCTCTAAGGCAAAACTGTTACATTCACTCTGTGACAAAACTGTCAACCATTCTTTATCGCCAGGGTAAACTATATTAATAATTCCTGTACAATCAAAAAAAATCTCTCGGAGAAAATGAAAATTTCTTCGAGAGATTTTTTGGTTACTTCACAAATATCATTATTCTGTCTTGACAGGCTGTTTCTCTGCTTGTCGAAAGCTGTCATTGATTTTTTTCTCGCTGTTGGCAGCTACATTATCAAGCATACCTTTCATATCAAATCCTGACACATCCTTCAACGTTTCAGGAAGCTGACTCATTAAACTCGTAACATAATTACTCATTCTGGTTGCCCCATCGCCTTCTCCATTTCCGTGATCGACTACTGTCACTTTATCGATGGAGCTGACTGGTTCAGCTATCTTACCAGCGAACTCTGGCAGCATTTTGATGATCATTTCCAGAATAGCGGCTTCCCCGTATTTTTCCATGGCGTCAGCTAATTTTTCTTTGGCTTCCGCTTCGGCAAGACCTTTTTGTCTGATTGCAGCTGCCTCTGCCTGACCATCAAGTCGAATCTGTTCCGCTTCAGCCTCTGCCTTTTTGACCCGAGTCAGTTTATCTGCTTCAGCTTTTTGTTCGGCAGCATATCTTTCAGCTTCGGCCTTTCTGGAAATTTCCGCTTCATATTGACGTTCTTTCCTTCGTACTTCCCGCTCTTCCAGATCGATCAATTTATTTTTTTCTACAAGCTGGATTTGCATCTCTTCTTCTTTGATTTGCTGCTGGGATTTTGCTTCTTGCAATTTATAAGCCATGTCCGCTTCAGCTTTCGAGGTATCCTGTTCCCGTTTATAAGCAGCTACTTTCAACTCTTTATCCTTCGAAGACTCGGCAATTTGAGTTTCACTCTGAAGCTCGGCCCGTTTACTTTCCCTCTCTGCACTCGCCTTTTGGATGCGGGCATCTCGCATAGCATTTGCTTCTGCTATTTGCGCATCCCGTTTCACTTCTGCAATACGAGGCTTTCCTAGAGCTTCCAGGTAGCCATTTTCATCCTGCACATCCTTGATGGTAAAAGAAACAATCTGAAGCCCCATTTTTCTAAGATCAACCGCTGCCTGGGTTTGTACTTCCTGGGCAAAACGTTCCCGGTTTTTGTAGATTTCTTCCACTGTCATCGTACCGAGAATAGCCCGGAGATGACCTTCAAGAACTTCCTGAGCTTCTTTACGAAGCTCAGAATCATCTTTTCCCAAAAATTGTTCCCCGGCAGTTGCAATACCCTCAGTTGTGCTTTGAACTTTGATGATAGCCGTTCCATCTGCCATGACCGGAACGCCATTTTCGGTATAAACATTCGGCGTAGAGATATCCAGGCTGTGAGAGCGCAGACTGATCAATTCAGCCTGTTGAAAAACAGGGAGGATAAATGCCCCGCCTCCTCTGACTATTTTTATCCCGCTCCCATCATCGGCTCTATGTACGTTCTTACTGCCTAGAAAGCTGCCAGTTATGATCATGGCATCGTCTGCTCCGACAGTTTTATATCTGACGATAAACATAATTGAGAACGCCAGAATGACACCGGCAATTACACCTAATACTATTAATAAATCCATACTTCTCCTCCTACCCTAATTGATCTTCCCATTCTGATACATACAATATGTGCTCCTTTACTTCTACCACAACTACTCGTGAGCCTTGCTTGATTGTCTTCTCTTCAAAGCTCTTGGCGCTTTCACTCCTGCTTCCACTCGTGGACTCGATGAACACCTCTCCCATGCCATCTAATGGAATGGTCGTTATCACTTCCCCAATCTTCCCTTCTAAGTCCTGGACAGATATAGCTGTAGAGGATTCCGCCTTCGACATTGGAATGACTAAGTAATGGTAAATCATCATATAAGCACCTATACCAGCGATAATACTGACCAGTGAAACAATAATTGTTCCAAGACCGGTATACTTAGTCAACAGAACACCAGCCCCACCTATAACGGATAAAGTGCCAAATAATAATAACGGATGGAATAATTCATCCAGCCCACCAAACAGGCCTTCGATCAACTCACTAAAAAACAGGGAAAGAACTGCGGCCCCAAGGCTTCCCCATAATAACCACCAGTAGATAATCACTATTTCTATCTTTATCACATCCTCTCCTGAATTGGTGCGATCTTCTTATTTATACGGGCGGTATATGGTAAAAGTTTCATATTCCATGTAAAAAATAGATTCACTATTAGCAGAAAAAAGTGAGATGGGGGAAAATAATGGTTTATTTTCATTTGGAATAGGGAAAAAGTAAGAGATATCTTTATCTTATTTTTTCCAACTACTATTACAGGAGGTTGTATGATGAAAGCCGCATACGGAATTGCTGCTTTATGGCAGCTGCTTTGGGAAAAGCATGCAGAAGTAAAAAATCTGATTCGTTTTTTTGCAAGCGGTAACACAGAGCACTGGAATTCATCGGATTCCAAAGACAAAACAGCGAATACCAATCAGGAAGAACCGCCTGGATGGGACACAAGGCAAAAGGTTGGACTCTGGCTTGGACCGCTTTTATTTGTTCTTATATTATTGTTTTTTGACCCGGAGAACCTTTCTCAGCAAGGAATCGCTATATTGGCTTCAACCATCTGGATTGCCACCTGGTGGATAACAGAAGCTATTCCTATTCCAGCGACGTCTTTGTTACCAATCGTTCTGTTCCCGTTAACTGGAGGCCTTGAAATTGGTCCCACTGCTTCCTCATACGGGGATGACACCATTTTCTTGTTCATGGGTGGGTTCATTATCGCACTCGCCATGCAGCGTTGGGACCTGCATAAAAGGATAGCACTCGCCATAATTGCAGCTATTGGCACCAATACGGAACGGATTGTGCTAGGATTCATGGTTGCTACCGGTTTTTTATCCTTGTGGATTTCTAATACCGCAACATCCATGATGATGGTACCGATCGGGCTCGCGATCATCTACCAAGTGTCCGATATTCTAAAGGACGATGACAGCATTGATACAAGCCCGATGAATTTCAATTTTGGCAAGGCGCTGATGTTAGGGATTGCTTATTCGGCATCGATTGGCGGACTTGGAACGTTGATCGGCACACCGCCGAATACTATTTTTGCCGGAATGGTCACTGAGCTTTATGGAATAGAAATTTCATTCGCCCGTTGGATGCTGTTCGGAGTACCGATTGCTATTGTGCTATTACTCATTACTTGGGTCTATTTGGCTAAATTCGCTTTCAAAATGAAGCTGAATCAGCTGCCAGGCGGCAAAAAAGTGATACAGGACGAGCGAAAGGCTTTGGGCGGAATGTCCCCAGAAGAAAAAGCTGTCATGACGATCTTCGTGCTGACTGCCTTTTCCTGGATAACCCGCTCTTTTTTCCTGAATGAAATTGTTCCAGGAATTAACGATGCCATTATTGCTATCAGTGCATCAATTGTTCTGTTCATCGTCCCTTCCAAACGTTATAAGGGTGAAGCATTGATTGATTGGGACACAGCGAAAAAGCTGCCTTGGGGCATCCTGTTACTATTTGGTGGTGGACTTGCCATCGCTGCAGGGTTCGTGGAGTCAGGACTTGCCCAATGGATTGGGGAACAACTGACCGTACTCGATAACGTTCCATTCTTCGTTATCCTGCTTTCAGTCATTACACTGGTCATTTTCTTGACCGAAATCACATCTAATACAGCTACTGCAACGATGATGTTCCCGATTATGGCTTCCCTTGCATCCGCACTAAGTGTTCATCCATACAGTCTTATGATTGCTGCAGGGGTCGCCGCATCCTGTGCCTTCATGCTTCCTGTCGCCACCCCGCCAAATGCGGTCGTGTTTGGATCAGGTTATCTGCGGATCCCAGATATGGCCAAGGCTGGTGTATGGCTTAACTTATTATCGATTGTCGTCCTAGCAATTTTCATTTACTTCTTGCTCCCGGCTGTATGGGGGATTGATTTGACGAATTTCCCGAGCAAATTCGAATAATCCCCATCAATTGAATGGCCTGACATAGGCATTCACAAATCTGATACAAAAAATATTACCTAGTGGAAAACCCGAACAATTTATGTGTAAATTGTTCGGGTTTTCCACTAGGTAATTATAAGAATTGATAGTGATAAAACACTTTACAGCAGACTGCACCCCCAACAGCCTTCGCTTTCCGCTTGCATGGGAGTCTCTATTTATTTTTCTGCTGTCTAAATTTATTTAGACTTATGTATTATATCCAAGGAGCGAGGACACATCCACTCCTGCGGAAGAACGAGTGAGCCGAGATCGCCAAGCGTGGGCTTTGCGAAAAAGCTCGGGCGCTCGTCCGCGGAAAGGGAAGTGTCTATCGCACCTGGTCGTAAGAAAAACTTGCGGAAGAAAAGTTGTTTTTCCTCAGGCTATGTCTTCCCTGATTTAGGTTGGTCAGTCTTTTCATCAGTAGAAGTCCTTAATGTGTTATAGTTGAACTAATTAGAAGGAGGGATAGTGTGGAATCAATCATCCTGTCTTTGAAAGATAACAAAAAAACCATACCTTTGAAGGTGGAAAGGATGGCTGTCTACCTGCAAAGCCAAATACTCGAGGCTTATGACTCAACTAACAACCCCTATTTTGCCATTTATTACAAGGACCGTTTTCTGACGGTCGTCCAGCCTGACAGTAATCATTCAGGACCCTATATCGAGAAAGCTTTTAGGCATGGCATCATCTTTGAATCTCCCCACCCTTTAATCTTTTCTATAGCTTCTGTTAACCAGCCCATCAAAAAACCAGGCATAAATAAGCTGCTCCATTCGTTAAATAATTATTATTCCGCCCAAGAATCCGTAATGATAGCTACATTTTTTGAATCCTATGTACCAGACGAGACATTAACGAAACATATACAAAGCCTATATTACGAGGACCGTCGTGGAGGGAAATTATTTTCCTGTTACCGAATAATCCGGGTTCTTGAAGATTTTGAACCACTCAAAGAATGGACCAGTGGATTGATAAATGAGATGGAATTACAAAAATACCAGGAGAAGTATGAAAAGCTTGATACGGATTTAGCAGCAAAAGATCCTCTTTATTATGAGAAAGCACTGTTTTCGAGCAAAAGGTACGATCGATTAGCAGAGTTGATAAATCAGCAAGAGAGGTGGATCGACTATACTGCATTGTCCATTGACGCATTGATTACCGACCCTTCTGAAGAAAAGTATGCATCTCTCATCACTTACCTGAACAACCATTTCAATGAAAACGAAATAAGCCGCTTCCTTGAAGGGCTTTATCAGCACCTTCCTGCCTTTACTCCTCTCCATGCAGACCTGATACACCACTATTTAAACAATGAACAAATCGAGAAGCTTCTTTTACTGATTGGAGAACAAAATGTGAAACTCACGAAGAAGCAGAGCGATCAGCTGACTAGATTGTTAGACAAAGTCGATGTTAAATCAGCTGCCATCCATAGCGATATGCTGAACAGCTTACTCGTATCACTCTTTCCTTCCCATCCAGTTAAGGCTTCCAGTTTACTGCATCAAGCTGTTACATTACTAATGAAAGAGCATGACCTGGAATACGTAACCCATTGGCTTCAGCCGCTTGCTGCGATACCTCAGGCCCAGCCAATCATCAAAAAAGTGAATACTATCCAAACATTAATTGAGGACCCTGATCGTCAGCTTCTCCTCGGAGAGATGTATTATCAATTCCAATATCTCGATGGCGCAATTGATTGCTTCAGCTGGGAAATGGAGCTGAAAAAGAATGACCCCGTTCCTGTCCAGTGGCTTGCAAAAATTTATAATGAAAAAGGAATGCCGGAAGAAGCAAAAGCCTATCAGCAGTTATATGTAACTCTGGCCTCTAAAAAATGAGAAATAAAAAAAAATCCTAAAGTAGAAAGATGACCCGAACCATTTGTGCACACGTGGTTCGGGTCTTTCTTTGAATAAGATTTTTTTGTCCCATCATTCCTGTAATTTCTTACAAGAGGAACGCTAAATTTTTTGCTTAAAGCGTGATGTTTTATCCCACCCGATTATCTGCTGATTCTTTTTGGCTTTTAAATAGAGCCATAGACTTCGTACGAACAAATAAGAAAACATCTGGGCATAGGTGAAATACATGATGAAACTGACAGCTATATTACCACTCGTGAAAGATCGTTCAGCAGCCTGGGCACTCATTAATTGCGCCGTATAGATGATGTAGGAAACATACCAGATAAATAATAACGGGACGGAATAAGAGACATAAAAAACACCCAGCACACCTAAGATAAACCATAAGGACGATAGGATGAGAAAGATCCAAAAGACCACATATACCATCAGCTGATGAATGGAGTGTATCTTCAATTTCCCACGGAAGTAGCCGGGGACGCGTAATGTTTGTTCAACGATATACAGATTCCCCTGAAGCCACCTTGTCCGCTGCTTAATATAGACTGGCAGGGTTTCCGGTTCCTGCTCCCATGTTACAGAGTGAGGTACAATCGGTAAGTAGAAACCTTGTCTCGTGATGCGGAGCGTTAACTCTGCGTCTTCCGCAATGGCATATGGGTCGTACCCCCCCAATTCCTCCATCACTGACCGTTTTACCAGCATGTTCGTTCCTGTCAGAGAACCTGTTCGAAATAATTGCCAGCGACCGGACTGCATTAACAGTTGGAATACCTGGAATTCGATTGAAATCATCCTTGTCAGGAGATTCTTTTTTTCATTTAAAGTTTTTACATAGCCCACAGCTCCTGCAGCATTTTCAGATTCCATAGCCGTTTCGACCAATAGCCTGAGAGCCTGTGGTTCTGGCTGATTATCGGCATCATACACACAAAACAATTCTCCATTTGATATGGACAACCCATGGTTCAGCACCCTGGATTTTCCTTTTGGTTCCCCTCGGGGGACCTGGATATGATGAAGATGCCTGTAGGTTCGTACATACTGCTCCACAATATCCGCTGTCCCGTCGGTGGAATTGTCATTCAGCACATATATGTTCAGTTCACCAGGATACTCGAGCCCCACCATGGCATTTAAAGTATCCTCAATTACTACAGCCTCATTATGGGCCGGGATAAGTATATCCACACGGGGATAGTGTTTAAGAGTCTTACTTCCTGTCTTTTTGGAACGATAATATAATCCCGCTACTGCAAGTAACGAGTAATAGAACAATAAGCTTACAAATAATCCAGTGGTAAATAAGAAAATGGTATCCACAGTCAACCATCCTATAACAGATAAAACGGCGAGCCCTGTAAAGGCGAACAGGATTACTATAAAAGCCTTTTTCATAAATGTATCCCCTTCTTGGCCTGATCATCTGGTTTCCCTATTTCTTCAGTCACCCAGTTCATCAAGGAAATCGCCTCATCCGTAAAGCTTTCTTTCAGTTTCCTGATGATTCGATCGTTCACCAACTGTAAACCTTCTTCATTCGTGTTTTGAAGCAGGTACATGGCTGTCTCGTTATCGTATTTTCCTACCAGATCATAATGCTTGCGAATAGAATCATAAATGGCGGTCGCTATTTTGGCAAAGCTTGTCGGTTTGACCCTTTCCGGCAGCTCCCCAAACTCCACCGATACCATATATCCCTTTTCCTGTCTTCTTTTCATTGTGTTGATGATAATCTCACTCTGCTTTTCGAATTCCCTTCTGGACAGTGCCTTTGTACCAGACACGTATTCTTCCAATTCCGTTATACGGCGTTTTAGTGACTTGTTTGCTTCTGTTAAAGAACGAATACTGCTTGCTAATATGTACACAGACCAAAAATGCAGCATCAGAAGGGCGTGAACACCAATCCAAGTCAGTTGATTACCTGATGACCACCCCCACCAGAAAGCAATTCCCAAGAAGGTAAGAGAGGAAAGTATCGTAAAGGCAATCATTATAAGGAAAGTGACTTGATTTCTCAGTAAAAGAAAGAAGAAAACAGGTATTACGGAAACAATAAATATGTACTTATGGAGGGTCGGATGTAAAAAATGAATAAGTGCAAGAAAACTGGTTAACCAGAAGAAAAAAGATAATGTAATTCTAGCAGTCATGGAAGCGCCTCCTTATAACTCAATATAACCTGTCACTTTTTTCATAGATCGGAACATTTCTTCCAAAGCCGAGAATACGGCAAGTTCAGATTCTTATAAAAAAGAACCACGCAACAACTGTGTTCACGTGGCTCTTTCCTATTAAACGTGAAAAAAACTCGCTATTCTGCAGATATTGTGTAATTAAAATCCCAGGTGACACCGAACGGATCTTTTACTTTGGCATACTTAGCTCCCCAAAAAGTATCCTGCAGTTCCATCAAGACAGTCCCTCTTTCACGGAATCTGTCATAAAGCTTTTTGATCTCTTCCTCACTCTCAAACTCCAATACCAGTGAGACATTATCCCCAACCTGAACTTTCTGATCCGGAAAGCTGTCCGATGCCATCAAAAACAGCTCACCTTTTTTAAACTGGGCGTGCATGATGCGGTCTTCTGCTTCAGGAGGAGTAGGATAATCGGCATTACCGAAAGTCTCCATTGCAAGGATTTCACCATCAAAGGCGTCCCTGTAAAATTCAAGAGCTTCTTTCGCTTTTCCATCAAACATCAGGTAAGGTGTAGCCTGGTATTTCATCAACAACACTCCTTTTTCTAGCAATCAATTCATTATTCTACAGGATTCGCTAAAATACCTGCATCGGTTAAAAAGCTTCCACGAATCGAAGGATTGCCAAACCCCTTCCCTCTTCCCCGGGAGAACCAGATTCTGGTTCTCCCGGGGAAGAGGGAAAATAGAAAAACGGGGCTGCCTCCTTCTTGGGAAGAGTTTTGCCCCGTCCGCTTCTAAGTATTAATATTCCGGATGGTCTTCATCGGAATAATTTGGCTGGTCTGCTGCACCAAGCTTCTGTACATCATCCAGCCCTTGCATGCTATAAATTGCGGAACTGCTTACGAATAAAAGCAGCATTAATTTCAACAAACCTTTTTTCATCCTGAATCACCTCCTTGCATTAATATCAATTTATAATAATGATTGGCTTTCTTGTAATGAAAGTTTTCCTCCAGGTACAGAGCTGCTTTCTCTGCATATTTCTTGACGTCCTTACGATTGTTGACTCTTAAAAAGTGGGGGATTGCGGTCTCTTTGATATACGTGTAATAAGCATTTTTATCCCCTTCCAGTTCTAACTTTTTCAACTGGAACGGAATGTTCAACTCGTTGTCATTCACCCGGCTATCCAGTAATGCTTTTTCCACCCAGTCCATTGCCGCCTGGATTTCGCCAGCCTTCTGATGGGTTTCTACGATTTGCAGTACGGTTCGGTAATAGTTTTCCGTCCCTTGCTCCTTATTCTCCAAACTTTGATGGAAATAGTTCAGGGCAAGGCTGGTTTCTCCTTTCTCAGCATATAAGTAGCCTAGATTATGACAGACTTTTCCGGTAATAAAGGAATTTTGAATGGATCCGGCAACCTCCAGAATATCTGTGAACACTCTTTCAGCTTTTTCATAGCGTTTAATCCGTAAATAATTGATTCCCACGATCACTTGGCAATCAAGACTTCGGTAAATATTCATGGACTGGTCGTAGTGGCTTTTGGCGGTCTGAGAATAATAGATGGCGAGTGAGGCATTGTTCAAATGGCTGTAGGTCAGTGCGAGATGATAGAAAAGTTCGGGATCGACCAGGTTATGAGCAGCTGCAAGCTTTTCTGCCACGTGCAGATCAGTTGTCCCCTGGTCATATTTTTTATTAAGACAATGGACAAGCCCGGAAAAATAGTGGAAGTAAAAAGATTGATAGTCATCAAGCTTGTCTTGGATATTATGTAGTTTGGCGTGCAATCTTTTCGCTGATTGGAAGTTTTTCCAATAAACAAAATAACGAATTGAAACTAAATCAGACCAGATGGAAAGATCCGGAGAAAAACTTTCGGAAAGCGCTTTCAAACGTTTGTAATATCTTTTCATGTCCAACTCATTTTTGCTGGTTATATTTTTATACAACCGCTCCATATTTTCCAGACATTCGGCTACAATGGATTCCTGTTCATAGTAAGTGAGATCGAGTTTATTCAGTAGCAATTCAACGGTTTCTTGATTAGGATCACTGATACGATGATTTTCCAATTTACTCAAATAAGTGATTGAGCAAACGCCACGGGAAAGTTGTTCCTGGGTTAATCCTTGTTTTACTCTTTCCAGATAAATAAGCTTGCCGTAATCTACTTTCTTATATTTATCTGCCAGTAACACGTCAGCCCCTCCAATTCCTGATGAGCACATCTCTCTTTTTAAGAAGATTAAAAAGTCATTACCCTAATTTTACCTTAATCCTTTATCTAATAAATCAGAAAGTGTACTTATGTTCTATGACTTTTTTAGGTACATATACCCAAATCTATCATTCGACTTATTTTACCGGTTGCGCAAATTCTTTCGAAAAATGCGGATAAGACCATTATTTTGGCCGGTTTTTCTCAACAGAAATCAGCAGGATTCAACAGCCTCCACCATGAATTTCTAAGTAACCCCAAAAAAGGAGGATGTTGAATGAAGTTTAAGAAGATTGCTAGTTTGTCGTTGTCACTCGCATTGTCATTGGCCGTTTTCCCAGCAGTAAGTGAAGCAGCTGTACAGGCTGACCTCCCTGAATCAGATGCTTCGCCCGCTAAGAAAACAGAAAAAAATGCCGCGGAATATGTAAAAGGTGAGGTCATTGTCAAGTTCAAGGAAAGTGCCAATCGCTCCGAACAAAACAAAGTACTTAATTCTATCAGTGCAAAAATGGTTCCTGATAAGGACCCAGTCGACTCTTCTTTTAAAGTACTTAAAGTTGGAAACGTAGAGGCAGTCGCTAAAGCGCTGAGTAATAACCCAAATGTAGAATATGCGGAACCAAACTATACGTTTGAAGTGAATTGGGTTCCGAACGATACTTACTATAGCGGTTATCAGTATGGACCGCAGCTTACGAATACAGAGCAGGCATGGGATATCACCCGTGGAAGCAGCAGCCAGGAAATCGCAGTCATCGACTCTGGTGTGGACTATACGCACCCTGACTTAGATGGTAAGACTATCAGAGGTTATGATTTTGTAGATGACGATTACTATCCAATGGATGAAAATGGCCATGGTACGCATGTTGCTGGTACTGCTGCGGCTGAGACGAATAACTCTGCAGGTGTTGCCGGCATGGCACCAAACACCAGGGTGCTTGCTGTCCGTGCCCTTAATGCAAGCGGAAGCGGCTCCTTAGCTGACATTGCTGATGCGATCGTCTACGCTGCCAACCAGGATGCAGAAGTCATCAACCTTTCCCTCGGATGTAACTGTGATACAGCTACACTTGAAAACGCAGTAAACTATGCGTGGAACCAAGGATCTGTTGTCATTGCCGCTGCCGGGAATGATGGTGTATCCACTACATTTGAACCTGCTTCCTATAGCAACGTCATCGCTGTTGCTGCTGTCGACCGCTATGACCAATTAGCTTCCTTCTCCAATTACGGTACATGGGTGGATGTTGCCGCACCAGGCGTAGACATCGCCTCTACAGTACCTGACGGGGGATACGCTTACATGTCCGGAACATCCATGGCATCTCCGCACGTAGCCGGTCTTGCCGGATTACTTGCTGCCCAAGGCAAGAGCAACTGGCAAATCCGCCAGGACATTGAACAAACTGCTGACGCGATCAGTGGTACTGGCTATTACTTCGAACATGGCCGCATCAATTCCTATGCAGCCGTAAGATAACTCACTATATAAAAATTTAGCTGCCGAGAAAATTCTCGGCAGCTTTTTTTGTATATATCTGGTTGTCCCGGGGTGGAAATATCTGGTTGTCCCGGGGAGAGGTCATGATTCTTGGGCTTTTTTGTCTTCAAAATACTTTTCATTCAACTTTCTTCTGTGCTGCACCACATTGACCTCTGCGCCAAGCACCAGAATC
Source organism: Thalassobacillus pellis (assembly GCF_016908295.1). Classification (GTDB taxonomy): domain Bacteria; phylum Bacillota; class Bacilli; order Bacillales; family Halobacillaceae; genus Thalassobacillus; species Thalassobacillus pellis. Next base: position 32,565 of record NZ_JAFBDO010000005.1, on the reverse strand, counting down.
AGTCCGGTCAGGAAAAACCACAGCATCAGGATTATAATACCGCCTAAACTTCCATAAGTAGCTGAGTAATTAGCGAAATTACTGACATAAAAAGAAAACGCCCACGAAATCAGCAGCCAGAGCACTGTAGCAGTTATGGCTCCAGGTATAATATGACCAAACGGCAGTTTCTTGTTAGGCGCGACTCTATACAAGACAGTTAATAAACCGATCATCACTATAAGACTGACAATCCATCGTAACAAGTGCAAAAGTATCATAATTTCCATCGGCAGATTCAATGCTGAATCTAAGAAAGACAGGATAGCTTTTCCAAAGACGGGAAGAACCAGAGCTACAACAAAAGCAATAATCATTCCTATCGTCAAAATGATAGACAATAACCTGGCTACAATGAAGGACCTAGTCTCTTCAACCTCATAGGCATGATTAGACGCTTTCATAAAGGCATTCATACCATTGGAAGCTGCCCAAAGAGTACCGATGATACCGATACTCAACAACCCACCTTTCGGCTGGCTCACCAAACTGATAATATTCTCCTTGAAAATTTCTGCAGTCTGGCCCGGGATGTTATTACTGATAAAACGGACAGCCCGGTCCGGATCGATACTCAGATAGGGAATGATGGAAAGTAACAAAATCATCAACGGTACAATTGCCAATAGATAATAATAGGCTTGTGCAGCAGCCAATATTGGCACATCATCTTTTTGGAACTCATGTATTACTTCTTTAATATAATTTTTTAATTTCATAGTCAGCCTCCCTGATCTTTATCAGTGTGTGTAATTTCCTTACCCACAATAAATGGGATTATAACCTTGTTTTGCTGAAACAAAGCAAACTGATCAATGGAATTATCCGTTTTAACATGGTAAAAATGGGTAAAGAACCTAAAGAGGAGGTGAAGCAGATGGATCTTGTATATATCGGTACATTTCTGGCTGCACTGGCATTTGCATTTATCGTCATTTTCATTGTCATTACTCTCCATAAAGTTACCAATACGATTGAAAGTCTGGATACCACGATGGATGAAATGGAAAGACAAATGAATGGTATTACGACGGAGTCAGAAGAGCTTATTAAAAAAACTCATGCCATCACCGATGACCTTCACCATAAAATTGATTCAACCGACAGCCTGTTCGACTCTCTGCATGATGTAGGGAAATCAGTAGTAAACCTGAACCATGTTTTGAGCGGGGCTGCAGATAACTTTTCCTATCATACATCCCATCGAAAGGATGATATTCTGAAATTCATACATTGGGGTGAAGCGGCAGCGGGTGTCTATGCCACATGGAAAATGGCCGGTATTACCGGCCAGATGGAAGCCCATAACCAAAGGAAAAGCGAAAATTTTTAAGGAAATGAGGGATTAGAATGGATTTAGTAGGAATCGGGGTACTGATCATCGGAATTGCATTCATCATTCTGGCAATTTTCCTTGCAAAGGTGCTCGTAAACCTGTCAAAAGTTTTAAGCGGGGTCAATAAAACGGTACAGAAGCTGCCAGATCAATTGGATGATGTCATGAAGGAAACAGGGCAGCTGTTGAACAAAAGTAACGATACCCTTGCAGACGTAAATGAAAAAATCAGGACTCTCAGCCCACTGTTTTACATTGTCGGGGATATTGGGGAATCCTCAAGAAAGCTTTCTTCCTCGCTGGTTGATGTCACCATGTCCTGGAAAAAAACCACCTCAGAAGGAAAAGAAACAGCGCATCGTCAGGACCTTGGCGGGTTATACGGCGCTGTAGCTTTAGGCTATTATTTCACACAAAAGCGTAAAGCACTGAAGGATATGACACAGGAAAGATTGTCATCATGAAGAAAGACAAACAACCGCCCGCAAATAAAAAAAAATGGGCGATGCTCGGGTCCATTTTCCTTGCTTCTTTTTTCAGTGGATCCATGATCGCTCCGAAGAAAAAAGTGGAGAACCCTCGTAAGGTCGGTAACAATCCGAACTTACTTGCAAACGCCAAGGCGAGATACAAGGTAAAGCGTGAAAAGCTTTACCATACAGGGCATAAGCGTTATGAAGATGTTACATCGGTTCGTGAACAAATCCGGCTGAATGCCCAAAGCCATGCCGCGAATGAAGCAGCAGCCACTAAGGAAAAATAGTAAAGAAAGCGCTAGCGCTTTTCTCACCCGGACGAGCTTAAGACAAGCCTCGCCAAGACTGCTGAGAAACTAAAGGTTTAGAAAAGATATGAATTAAAAAACGGTCTGTATGGAGTTCTCTATCCATCCAGACCGTTTTTTCTTTCCGCGAAGATGATCACCTTTTGGCAATCGTCAACTGTTGAAGTTAATAATAACCTACAGACACATTGCACATTTGCCGGCCTACTACTTGTTATCGCTGTAATTTGTAAACTCTGGCCTCATATGGACGCAGAGTCAGCTTGCTTATATTTTCATCTGTATCCACGCAGTCATTACTCAATATCAATTCAGCGGATGGCTTAGTCAGATGCTGTGGAAGTTCAAAACTGGCTTCTTCGGCAAACAGATTTGTGATGATAAGGAAAGCTTCCTTATCGAGCGTTCTTGTGTAAGCATAAATTTTATCATGATTTTCCAATAGTAGTTCATATTCGCCGTAAATAAGTGCCGAATAAGACTTTCGCAGCTCTATCAATTTTTTATAAAAGTGATAAATAGAGCCTTCTTCAGACATTTCTTTTTCTACATTAATAGTCTTATAGTCAGGGTTGATTTTCAGCCATGGTTTCCCGTCCGTAAATCCTGCATTCTCCCTTGCATCCCACTGCATCGGCGTCCGGGAATTGTCTCTTCCTGTCTTCCAGATGACCTCCATTACTTCCTGATTAGACTGCCCTTCAGCCCGCTTTTCTTCATACATGTTCCGGATGGCTACATCGTCGTAATCTTCAATGGATGGAAATTGCACATTGGTCATGCCGATCTCCTGTCCTTGATAGATAAACGGCGTTCCTTCCATGAAAAAATACATGACAGCCAGGCATTTGGCCGATTTTTCCCAGAACTCTTTATCATTTCCCCACGTAGAAACAGATCTTGGCTGGTCATGATTCTCAAGGAAAAGTGCATTCCAGCCTCTGCCATGAAGGCCTTTCTGCCATTTTGTCAGAGTTTTTTTCAGCCCATGGATATCAAGCCCTTTAGAGGTGTCCTTGCCCCAGAGATCGAGGTGCTCGAATTGAAAAATCATATTGAATTTTCCCTCTTCTTCCCCGACCCACTCATCCGCCTGCTCGACACTGACACCATTCGCTTCGCCTACGGTCATGATGTCATAATGATCAAAGGTTTCCGTTTTCAGTTCCTTAAGAAAATCATGAATTCCTTCACGGTTCATATGTCCTTTGAAGGAAGGAGCATATTTTTTCTTGTCAGGATTGGGTACATCAGGGAAACCAGCAACTTTTTTAATATGGGAAATAGCATCGATCCGGAAGCCGTCAATCCCTTTATCCAGCCACCAATTGACCATTTGGTATAAATCTTTTCTTACGTTCGGATTTTCCCAATTCAAATCAGGCTGCCGCCGGGAAAAAACATGCATGTAATATTCCTCTGTCTTTTCATCATACTCCCAGGCAGAACCGCCGAAAATCGATTCCCAGTTGTTCGGTTCCCCGCCATTTTTCCCAGGATGCCAAATATAATAACCCCGGTATGGGTTACCCCTCGAAGACCTGGACTCAATGAACCACGGGTGCTCGTCAGAAGTATGATTAATGACAAGGTCCATGATCAGCCTCATTCCACGCTTATGTACTTCCTCAAGAAGCTCATCAAAGTCCTCCATAGTTCCGAATTCTTCGGCTATACCTTTATAATCACTGATATCATACCCATTATCGTCATTTGGTGAGGTGTAGATCGGGCAGATCCAGATTACATCAATCCCCAGCTCCTTTAAATAGTCGAGCTTTGATATCACACCCTGGATATCACCAATTCCATCCCCATTCGAATCCATGAAACTTCTTGGATAAATCTGATAAGCTACAGCTTCTTTCCACCATTTTTTATTCATAATGCGCCTCCTTGTTGATTATGATACCGATTCTTCTCTGTTCCGGCAATTTTGATCAATTGCAGGATGAAGATACAGAAAAGAGGCTATCGTTGCGATACTGCCGCCAATCAATATAGTAGAAGATGTACCAATCTGCTCAGCTATTAATCCTGCCCCCAGTGCTGCTGCAGGCATGAGTAACCAGGTCATAAACTGGCTTGTTGCCTGGACCCGTCCTAGCATGTGTTTCGGGGTCAATGTCTGCCTCAATGTCGCAATACAAGGGTTCAGCATCGCTGCTGCAGTTGTACCGATTAAATTGTAGAAGACTAAGAATAAAAATGTTTCCGAGATACTGAACAAAATAATGGAACCCCCACCACAGACAGATGCGGTAAACATTATTTTCCGATAAGAAAAAGTTCTGCTGAGTCTATTAGTGACTAAAGCTCCTCCTATTGCGCCTGCTCCCCCTAAGGATAAAAGTATTCCAATTTGTGCTGTACTCATCGCGATCGTATCTTTTAAATGGAAAATCATTAATGTAAGAAAAAGCGTCAGACCGAATACCCGTGCAAGGAGGGCTACATTCGTAAACAGTATTGCCTTCGTCTGGTAAACGAATTGAAATCCCAGTTTTATATCTTTCAAAAACGCTTTATGTTCCTTAGTGGAATGCAATGGTACGACCGAAATAGTTTTTACGAGGACTCCTGCAAGGCAAAAACTGACAGCGTTAATGATAAGAGCATATCCGGGATGATAAAAGCTGAGAAGCAATCCGCCAAGTCCAGGTGCCACTAATATTGCCGTGTTAAAAAAGCCTGTATTTAACGCATTTACCCATTGCAGATCCTTCTTTCTCACCAGGCTTGGAACGGAAGCAAATTGAGAAGTGTTGTATACCTGGCTCAGCATGCCAATCATCAAGGCTCCACTATATAAATGCCATAGCTCAAGTATTCCTGAAATATGACTCAGCCCCATTACACCAAGCAATAATCCCCTTCCGAAATCGCACAGGAGCATCAATTTCTTTCTGTCAAATCTGTCAGCTAATACTCCTGTCAACGGCTGGAACAGGATAGGAAGCCTTTCAAGTGCTGCAACAATACCCATACTTACTGGCGATCCAGTCAAAGCTAAGACAATCAAAGGCAAGGCGATCAGGTAGATCTGGTCACCTAAAAAAGAGATGAGGTTTCCCCCAATCAACCGGAAAGCAGGATAATTTCTTCGGAAAGTCGGTATTTGTTTCTGCTTCTTTTTAGCTTGTTCCATACGCTTCCCGCTCCCTTACATTCCTTCCAGGTATATATCAAGTTCTTGAGCCATGGATGTAAGCGCATGCTGTTTTACCCGGTAAATAGATTTTTCATTTACAACCAGCCTGGCTGATTTAAGCATTTTCAAATGGTGATGTACGGTAGTTTTACCCATGCCTAATTCGTTTGTTAAACCTTGCAAGGTGTGATCCTTTTTGCAAAGGAGCTTAAGGATTCGCAGACGTACTTCATCACCAAGCGCTTTATGTTTCTGAACAAGGAGCATATCAGGGATATCTCTCCTGTCAGGGTGAAGACTATCATTGGAAACAGGATAATAAAAGACCTTTGTTCCCTCGATATCTGCCTCCACGTTCCAGGGCCGGTAAATGATGTGGGGAATTAGGATTACTTGATAAACACCTGGCTCCGGCGGATATTGAATCCCCCCTGTCGCCCATTCAACAAATGCCTGGCTGGACATTTTTTCTGCCATTCTCCCCTTTATCATGTGATCTCGATCGAGGATATCAGAAATTCTTTCCTCCTCCGGTCTGATTACCGAATCATACCAGGAAGCCATAATTGTAATCAGGTGCTGCTTTAATTCATGGATATCAGCCTTGCTTATAAAAGAAATGTACTCGGGAAAAAAAGGATTTTCCTTTGTTATTTTTTGCAAGGCTAAGACTGCTTCCCCTTCCCCATTTGCTGCTCTTTGCCTTGTTTGCTGGTGATTGTCACCGAGAAATGGAATGCAAATGAACCTCAGTTTTTCTTCCGATAAATTTTCAATATAAGAAAGGTACTCATCCAGACTCTTAAAATTACGCTCGTGCAAAAGCTGCAGTAATGCCTTCCAGGTGTTCCTCTCTCGGACATATTCTAGCTCTTTTCTCGTTTCAGCAGATAAAGACTGTTTAATCCCCTTCCAATACTCCTTCTCTTTTTCCAGACTCTTGAGGAGAGCTGTATTAGTGATCGCAGCTATTCCAAGTGCACATTCCCACAATAATGAGTATTCCAATTCCACTTTGTATGTTTCCCGCGGCCTGCTGGTTGCTGAAAATATTTCCATTCCTATCACCTCACAATAATTCTATAATAATTGAATTATATATTCAATATTTTTAGAATTAAAAGGTTCTGGCTTTTATGGAGTAGGAATGCTAACTTGAAAGCATAGATAAAGATGGAGGTTAGTGATGGATGAAAGCACCGGATCAGATTCTTGCCACGTGGAGGAAGTTCGATGATTTTCCGATGGAGACATTGACCAAGCTTTGGTTCTTCCATCAGTCGACACAGCAAAAACAGCGCAGTGTGGCACTGATGAAAGAACACAGGGAAACCTATGGAATCACAGGAAATTGCTTTGACCTTGCTTTATGGCTGTTGGACGAGTTTAAACAAGATGGTATAGAAGCTTATCCTATCGGAAGCAATCTTGACTCCTCTCACGTCCACGTAGCTGTGATTGCGCTGGACATCTATGGAAACAGATTCCTTTGTGACTTAGGCGACCAATGGCTTGAACCAATTTTGATTGAACCCTCTCATCCTGGTTTTATAAAAGAACCACATAGCGGTTTTTTTCCAGCAGCGGACGTTCAGATTACAACTGATGATTTATCGATTGAGGTTAATTATCATCGGCCGAATGGGAAAAAGTCGCAACAGTTCTACGAAACGAAACCAATTGAAATAGATTACTTTTTAAAGGTGGCAGAGGGCTCTCAGCAAAATATTCATCCCATCCCTTTGCTTGAATGCCGTATTCCATATAAAAATGAAATGGCTCACTGGGAATTTGACGACTGGAAAAGTGTTCTCAGTACAACAAGCGGGTTAATCAATGACCCTCCGATTAACACCATCGATGAATGGGTGGCCAGGATTGGCAGCAAGACCCGGTATAAGGAAGAATTTTTAAGAGAAGTGCTGTTGTTATATCAGGCCTTAAGGTAAATTCAACAAACGTTTAAACAACTAATTTCTCTCCTGATTCGACACCACTCATACGCTGTTATGAACTTCCTTACGCATTTCTGTATTTATAATGGAAAATAGTTTCAGAATATAGATGCAGGGAACATTTTTAAATAAGGAAAAAGAACGTTTAGAAATACTATCATAGTCTAGTTTTTCGTATTATTTTTTGGTAATCTGTAAAGTGGACTAATATTCGAAAGCGCTTAAGCGAATATGCAGATATATCAACGCTTCATTCCTATATAAAACGTTATGTAAGGGGTTTATTTAATGAGAAAATTAGTCATCTTGGGCGGCGGCTATGGCGGACTGAAAATTCTATTGGAACTGCTGGACAAAGAGCTGCCTAAAGACGTCCACGTTACTATTGTTGACCGCAATCCATACCATTCTTTGAAAACAGAGTTTTATGCGATCGCTGCAGGCACGGAAGCAGATACAAATGCCCGCATTTCTTTTCCGGAACACGATCAGGTCGATTACGTTTTTGGAGAAATCGAAACAATTGATACCGAAAAACAGCAGATTCATGTGAATGAGACTGTTGAGCCTGTAAACTACGACTTTCTCGTCATAGCGCTTGGCTGTGAAGATAATTATCATGGAATTCCAGGAGCAAATGATTTCACTGAAAGTGTGCAGTCTTTCTCCCGGGCTAGACGTGCTGGCCTAGCAGTTGGAAACTTGAAGGCTTATGGAAAAGTTTCTGTCGTCGGGGCAGGTCTCAGTGGGATCGAAGTAGCTTCAGAAATACGGGAAAGCAGACCAGACTTAAACATCCGACTGCTTGACCGCGGGGAAACCGTGCTCAGGGCGTTCGATACCAAAATTCAGGAGTACGTAGAAGAATGGTTTGAAAAAAATGATGTAGAAGTCATTCACGGCGCCAACGTTGAGTATGTCGAGAAAGACGGTGTCTGTAATAATGGCATTTGCTACGTCAACGATGTCACCATCTGGACTGCAGGCGTCAGACCTAATCATCTCGCACGCGAGCTGCCATACGAAAAAGATTCCCAGGAAAAAGTCGTTGTGAATGAGCTCTATCAAGTTCCGGAAGCACCACACGTTTATGTGGTCGGCGATTGTGCATCATCTGTTCACTCCCCAAGCGCCCAGCTCGCCGGGCAGCAAGGAGAGCAGATTGCAGATATTCTGGATGCTGTCTTAAAAGGAAAAGAACCAGAAGAGCCGAAAGAACTGAAGCTGAAAGGCTCCCTTGGCTCCTTAGGAAAATCCGACGGCTTTGGCAACATGCTGCAAAAACCGGTTACCGGACTATTACCACGCCTGGCAAAATCTGGCGTATTATGGCTCCACAAACGCCACTAACAACTAAAGCGGAAGCGCCTTGCTCACCCCCGACCAGCTTAAGTCAAGCCTCGGCGTGACGTTCTGTGTCACAGAGAGGATTGACTTAAGACCTCGAGGGGGTAGGCGCTGCAGCTGGATGAGACAAAAGCGGAAGCGCCTTGCTTAACCCCTAATTAAAAGAAAAGCCAGCCTATTTGAAATGTCCATTGTCTGGGTTACATTTCATTTCGGGCTGGTTTTTCTGTCTTTTTTACTCAAACCATGTTCGTTATCAGGCTCTGGACAGCATCCGATCCAGTGCTTTTTTGGCATCCTCTGCTATTTCCGGTGTCACTTCAATCAAGTTGTGCGGTTCCCCTGCTTCGATGGCTTCCAGACACCACGTGAGGTGCGGCAGGTCTATCCGATTCATCGTCAGGCACGGGCACATATTCGGATTCAGGGAGATGATATGTTTGTCTGTATGTTCGCTGATGATCCGTTTGACAAGATTCATTTCCGTTCCGATTGCCCATGAGCTTCCGGCAGGGGCTTTTTCGATAGTATTAATGATGAAATTGGTTGATCCGGCTTCATCAGATAAAGCGACTACCTCCCTACGGCATTCAGGGTGAACGATGATTTTCATATCTGGATATTGTTCTCGAACCTGGTGGACGTTAGCTACTGTGAAATTCTCGTGAACAGAGCAATGGCCTTTCCACAAAATCACTTTGACGTCTTCGAGTGCACAATCATAGACTAGTTCTTCTTTAATTGGATCCCATACTGCCATATGCTCGAGCGGGATACCAAGGTTATATGCTGTATTTCTTCCCAGGTGCTGGTCAGGCAAAAAGAGGATCCGCTCTTTTTGCGTGAAAGCCCAGGTTACCATTTTTTCCGCATTGGAGGAGGTTACCGTGGCACCATCGTGCTTTCCGACAAATGCTTTGATGGCTGCGGTTGAGTTTACGTAGGTCAGTGGCAGGATTGTATCATGAAAGAGATCCATCAACTTTTTCCATGCCTTTTCTGTCTGTGTTAGATTAGCCATGTCAGCCATCGAACAGCCGGCACGCATATCAGGCAAGTAAACCTTCTGATCCTGATGCGTCAAAATATCAGCAGTTTCCGCCATGAAATGGACGCCGCAAAAGATAATCGCTTCTGCTTCCTTATTTTCAGCAGATAACTGGGCAAGCTTCAGCGAATCTCCTCTGGCATCAGCGAACTGAATGACTTCATCTTTTTGATAATGATGGCCAGGCAGGAACAGTCTGTTTCCCATCCGTGTCTTCACGTTACGGACACGCTCTTCCAGCTCCTCCATACTCATCTGCCTATACTTTTCCGGGAGTGTCGGTACTTTCTTTTCCAAAGCTTCCAATATGTTCATTTTGCAGCAGTCCTTTCTAAGCTTGGTACTTTCACACTGATATCAAGCGCTTTGACAGAATGGGTCAGGCATCCCATGGATACGTAGTCCACCCCGGAGCCCCCATATAATTCCAGCTGATCAAGCTCAATGCCGCCTGATGCCTCTGTTGTTATAGATTCCGGGACGAGCTCTACGAATTTGGCTATTTCTTCCGGTGTACGATTATCAAACATAATGCAGTCCACTTTTGCTTCCACAGCTTCAAGCACCTGCTCCTGGGTTTCGGTCTCCACTTCGATTTTCACCATATGCCCGAGCTCTGTCCGCAATCTTTTAACTGCCGCCGTGATGGAACCTGCAAAGGCGATATGATTATCCTTCAGCATCACAGCATCGTACAGCCCGTTCCGATGATTGAATCCACCTCCGGTACGGACGGCATATTTCTCCAGCATACGAAGACCAGGGGTCGTCTTTCGTGTGTCACAGATTCTCGTATGGGAACTGTTCAGATTCCGCACAGCCTGCTGAGTCAGCGTAGCGATTCCGCTCATCCGCTGCAACAGGTTAAGGATAACTCGCTCTCCTTTCAGTAAAGCGGCCATATCTCCCCTGACACGTGCAATCAGATCCCCGGCAGCCAGCCTGTCGCCGTCTTTCAGGAATAAATTAATCTCAATCGCTTCATTGAGCAGCTTATAACCCTCCTGAATCACCGCTGTCCCGCAAAGTACACCATCCTGCTTTGCCAGGAACTGGATTTCTCCAGGTGTGCCTGGATCAAACAATAGATCACTCGTTACATCCCGCTCCCCGATGTCCTCTATAAAAAACTCTTCAAGTGAGCGCCGGAGCATTAACCGATTCATACATTTCACCCTGCTTTCTATATTTTTGAAAATGAATATGCTTATGCCGCCATTCTTCTCTTTCAAAAGGGAGGTCTTTCCGGTAATGTCCGCCGCGGCTTTCTTCCCTTTTGATTGCTGCATCTGTAATCAGCCTTGCCGTTACCAGCATAAACACTACTTCTGTCTCTTCTTTGGATAGAGAATCCAGGTTATCTGGAAAGGCAAAGGAATCCAGCCATTTTTTCTGCGTGAGTAAATCTGCTTTAGAACGCATGATACCGACCCGCTCCATCATGGACTCTTTGATTTCTATTGCCTGAGGCAGTTTCAGTTCTGCCTCCCTATTCTTTAAAGAAACAATAACTTCACTGCAGGCACGAACGACTGGCTGACTGTTGATATGGGCGGCAAGCCGCTTTCCATAGACAAGTGCTTCCAGCAGCGAATTGCTCGCCAGTCTGTTCGCTCCGTGAACCCCTGTGCAGGCGACTTCCCCTACAGCATACAGTCCCTTCACATTCGTTCTTCCATGAGCGTCAGTCTTTACCCCGCCCATTAAAAAGTGACAGCCCGGTACCACAGGGATTTTCCCTTTCTCCAATGAAACGCCATATCTGCTACAAAGGCGGGCGACAGTGGGAAATCGTTCACCGAAATGACGGACAGGACGAATATCCAAAAATACATCTTCTCCCTGTTTGATATTTTCATAGATTGTCTGGGAAACGACGTGCCGTGGTGCTAAATCCTTCAATGGGTGTACACCTTCCATGATCGGTACTCCATCCTTCGTCACAAGAATGGCTCCCTCCCCCCTGACTGCTTCAGAAACGAGACCTTTTGCCGATTCTCCAGCCTGAAGCAAAGTCGGATGGAATTGGACAAACTCCATATCAACAAGTTCCGCTCCCGCTTGATAAGCAAGCGCGAGTCCGTCACCTGTCACCGTTTCCGCATTGGATGTGGAAGCAAAAACCTGACCGCATCCACCTGTTGCAAGAACAATATGAGGGGCTGTATAGGTGTTAACATACCCGGCTTTGTCTTTACTTCTCACTCCCATGCAGCTTCCTTGTTCACAAGTGAGCAAGGAATACACAAATTCATTCTCCTTAACAGTAATATTCGATCCAACATTCTTAAGCAGACTTTCCACAATGCGTTTCCCAGTCTGGTCGCCACCACCGTGGACGATGCGATTTTTATGATGGGATCCTTCACGTCCAAGAGAGATCATGCCATTTTCTCTTTTATCAAAGCGACAGCCATCCCCCAGTAACTCTCCAATAATTTCAGGTGCTTCCCTTGTCATTTGAATGACCGCTTCATGGTCATTAATGAACCGCCCCGCTTCCAAGGTGTCCAAGTAATGATCATATGAGCTGTCATCAGATCCTATCGCTGCAGCCACTCCTCCTTGAGCTTTAGAGGAATTACTCGTTTTTATACTTGACTTTGTGAGAACCATCACATTCAATTCCGTACGTAAATTCTTTAGCAGCTGTAACGCACCGATACCAGTTCCGACTACAATTACGTCTACACGCTTCATCAGGTCACCTCTGATTTTTTACATGTGTCTTGACACTTATATTTACACAGAATTACAATTATGACAAGTGATTTTTCCTTGATGGCAAAAAAAAGGGGTGGAGAAATGAAATATTTTGACTACGCGGCAACATGTCCCATTGATGATGCAGCTTTAAAGATTTATAACGAAGCTGCCAGAGCTTATTTCGGCAACACAAGCAGCATGCATGACACCGGGACGAAGGCAGGAAATTTATTGGAGCATTGCCGGCAGACTCTCGCCGATCTGTCAGGGGTTGATTCAGAGGGGATCTTTTTTACGAGCGGAGGAACAGAAAGCAATGGAATTGCCCTTTATGCCCTCGCCCACGCAGGAAAAGGAAAGCACATCATCACTTCTCAGGCGGAACATTCCTCCATTCACAACATTCTTGAAAAATTATCAGGGGAAGGTTTTGAGATTACGAAGCTCCCCCTTAACAAACAGGGAACAGTTGATATAGAAACGCTGAAAGCTGAAATTCGCCCGGACACAGGATTGGTTTCCATCCAATATATAAACGCGGAAATCGGAACCATTCAGCCTGTGGAAAAGATTGGTGCTCTCTGTGAAAAATCAGGAATTTTTTTTCACAGCGATTGTGTGCAAGCCTTAGGTAAAAGCGACTTAAAACAGGTATCCGGATTCATGGACAGCTTTTCTGTATCGAGCCATAAGGTGTACGGGCCAAAAGGTGTCGGAGCAGTCTATATAAGACCTGGAATCTCTTATTCTCCTTTTTACCCGAATGGCACCCACGAAAGCGGTGTCCGTCCAGGTACGGTGAATGTAGCGGGAATAGCGGCATTCACCACTGCTGCGACAGACTGTATCGATAGCATACAAATACAGGCTGCACACATCCGGAAATTAAAGGAAACTTTTATTAAAACGCTGGAACCCATATGGGATAAACTTACATTGGTCGGAACCCCTCTGGAGGAATCTCCTATCCTGGGAATTTGCCTGGCAGGTATCGAGGGGCAATGGACGATGCTGGAAGCCAATCGTCGTGGATATGCCATCTCGACAGGGAGCGCTTGCTCCATCAATGAGCAGGCACCTGCAAAAACCTTACTTGCCATGGGATATTCAGAAGAAGCTGCCAAAACATTCATACGCATATCCTTTGGTAAACAGAATACAATTTCTGATGCAGAGGGTGTTGCAGCCTGCCTGGCTGATATTGTGGCATTCCGCCATCATAATACGACCGAGAAAGTCTGAAAATTGATTATACCTTTCTGCTTCTCTAGAATGAAATTTATACGGAAAAACCTAGAAAGGTGATGAAGCATGATCCATATTGCCGATATCATACAGGCTCGGGAAACGATTGAAAACACCATCCATACAACACCCATCCTTCAGTCCGACCAGTTATCCAGACTATGTAACAACGATGTTTTTCTAAAAGCCGAACACTTACAGAAAACAGGATCTTTCAAAATTCGTGGAGCCACCAATAAGGTTACAGAGGCAGTAAGGGCAGGGGCAGAGTCGGTTACTGCTGCTTCTTCCGGTAACCACGGCCAGGCAGTTGCATATATTGCTGATAGTCTTGGTGTCCCTGCGACGATTGTAGTACCAGAGGATGCCACTCCCTGCAAAGTCGATGCCATCCGGGCTTACAAGGGTAAAATCGAAACCTGCGGCACAACGTCTGCAGAACGGATACCACAGGCAAAGATGCTTGCTGAAAAAACTTCAGGCGTCTATATCCCTCCTTATGATGACCCGTACACGATGGCAGGTCAGGGAACGGTGGGTATGGAAATAATGGAACAAATAGAGGATGTTGATGCCGTAGTAGTCCCTGTTGGAGGTGGCGGCCTTTTATCCGGTATCCTGACAGCCATTAAGGAAACACAACCACGTATCAAGGTTTATGGTGTGGAACCGGAAACTGCCAATGACACTTTCCTATCGCTTAAGAACGGTAAAATAACCACTATACCTCCTACTCAGACAATTGCGGATGGCCTGAGAGCTTCCCAGCCAGGAGATTTGACCTTCCCGGTTTTACAGAAATACCTGGACGACCTTTTCCTGGTTTCGGAAAAAGAAATCAAGCTTGCATTCAGCTTTGTCATGGAAAGGATGAAGCAGCTGATTGAGCCTTCCAGCGCTGTCGCCGTTGCTGCCATCATGAATAATAAGCTGCCATTTGAAGGAAAGAAGATGGCTGTGGTTATCTCAGGTGGAAATGTTGATATCCGGAAAATCGGAGAAATGACGGTGGATACTGTTGATTTATGCTGATCATACCAGGAGCCCGGCTCAAAGTAAGCCGGGCTCCTGGTAATCTGCCTATATCATTATTGAGCTTTCAAATCTTCAAAGGCATCTGTAAATTTAGCTACATTTTCGTAAGTGAATTCGAAGGCCATCTTTATTTCGCCATAGCCTGGTTGGTATACATACCCCTGCACCTCATAACTTCCTTTATTCTCTCTAACTTTAGTGAGGTGGAAGTATCTCTGGATATATTGACCCATCTCTTCCAGTTTCTTGTTTCTTACCTTGATCCATTGCTCCCTCAGCTCATCAGTCGGAAAGTCAGATTCCTTTAACATATATACACTCCTTTGAGATAGTTACAATCCACAAGCCCAAACGGCATCTGCCGCTTGGAAATCACTTGTTTCCTATAAAATCTCCCATCCTGAATTCTTTCTATCTTTATAAAATTATATCACAGGACAGTTCAAGATATGAAGGTTTTCCGCGTTCATATTCCTATGATATGTTCCCTGCATCCGGGAAATAAAACATATTGGAAAACACATTTGGTGAATCATATTCATATTACCATAACCAGGCGGAAACGGCTGCTGAATTTCACAAAATCATTATCACCATTCACAAAGATCATAGACTTCCAGTGCCCATAAGAAGCCGCTGAAAAGATCCTTTATAATCGAAGGAAACTGTTAAAGCTTGCTGTTGATTCTCATGAGTCGCTTACCGCGGGCACGGCCACTCGTTCATCGTGGAATCAACCATGATAACCGTATAACGTTATAAGCTTCCTCTATAATTTTTTGACTATTCAAACATTAATTGGTAAAGTTGAGGGTGTAATCCACATAAACCCATAAATATTATTTTGATTCGTGTGGATATTTTTTAAACTTATTAGAGGTGATTATGAAAATGCAGACTGCCTTTCATACGGCTAACTTTTTTGCCCGGGCATCGAACTACCAGACTTCTATCGACGATTGGGGAGCCGCAGAACGACGTATCATCGAAAACTTCAGTCTTATGGAATTCAGAAGGATTTGTGAGGACATATATCAGGCAGGATTCAAAAACATAGAGCTGTGGATGGGGCATGCCTTTCCAAAACACATGACATCCTACTGGGCCGATGAACTGAAAGATATCTTAAAAGAACATGACTTAACAGCAATCAGTTATTCCTGCTCGTTAGGAGATCCCATCCATTTCCCCCATTGGACCAGGTTATGTTTCGAGACTAGCAAAATGCTGGGAATCGATCTGATAACCAGCGGCATATCGAAAGAGGCAGCTCCTTATGTGTATGAGCTTTGCAAGGAATTTGATA
The DNA here is from genome assembly GCF_016908295.1 of Thalassobacillus pellis. Lineage (GTDB taxonomy): Bacteria > Bacillota > Bacilli > Bacillales > Halobacillaceae > Thalassobacillus > Thalassobacillus pellis. The sequence goes on along the minus strand of NZ_JAFBDO010000005.1, from coordinate 16,613 downwards.
TCCGAGTGGCCGTTGAAAACCATCCAGAAAAACACCCCGATGAAATTCGCCAGATCATTGGCGAATATGGAGATTACATTGGAGCAGGTGTGGACACCGGATGGTTCGGGACTCAAGGGTTCCCGGCTGAGGAAGCATTGTCCTATCTGAAGAACCACCTTTTCCACGTCCATTTGAAAGACGTAGACGCCTCTGGCAGGCATTATACAGTGGAGCCGGGGAAAGGGATTGTTGACATAGAAGCGTGTATCTCTGTCCTAAAAGATATCGGCTATTCCGGCTTCCTATCTATTGAAAATGAAGCGGCCGACCGCAATCCATTAAAGGAATGTGAGAACGGAAGAATATTAGCGGAGAATTTACTTAGCAGCCATACCCACTCATCATAATAAAAAGGAGCGTGAATAGCATGGTGCGTGTTGCTGTAGTCGGCGCCGGCTGGCATGGTCAGGGTCATATCAATACCATCACCCAAATTGACCAGATAGAATTAGTCGGTGTCTGTGACTTAAATGAAAACCATTTGACCAAAGTACTAAAAAAATTCAATGTCCCAGTCTACAAGAATTATGTGGAAATGCTCGAAGCAACAAAACCGGAAGGAGTCATCCTTGTCACCCCTCCAGAAGTCAGGCTGGAGCTTGTAAGGGAAGCTGCCGAACGTGGCATCCATTGTTTTATTGAAAAACCTCCGGCCCGCACGTTGGAGGAAGCTCAAAAAGTAACAGAAGTCATTAATAAAACGGGGATCATCAATAGTGTCGGGTTTATGTACCGCTATAGTAAAGCTGCCGAAAAATGCCGGGAACTGTTAGCTGGCAGATCCATAACCAATGTACAAAGCACCATGCTGGACGGAATTGCCTTGAGGGAAAATTGGCCAAAATGGTTTTTCAACAAAGGTATTTCCGGCGGTCCGATATTTGACCAGACGATCCATATCTTCGACTTATCCCGTTACCTGCTCGGCGAAGTAGAAATGGTCTGCGGATTTCAAGGGAATAAACACATACAGAAAAGCCATGATTTTACTATCGAGGACAGCTTCAGCCTTGCCTTGAATTATAAGAACGGCCCACTCCAGACGCATACCCATTCATGGGTCTACTCGGGCTTTGTATGCCAGTTTACGTTTGTTTCAAGCGACATGCACCTTACACTGGATCTGGCGGAAGGCAGTGTGAGAGGACATATCGATGGGGATAGCATTTCCTACGTAGAAGAAGACGAACTGTATAAACAAGAGCTTGAAGCATTTTCCAAAGCCATACAAGAAAAGAGTCAGGAACCTATCCGCTCCAGCTACCAGGATAGCGTCGAATCCCTGTCTATTTCTCTTGCCATGCTAGAAGCATTGGAAACGAATAAAATCGTCAACGTTGGGGATAATAAAGAACAGGTTATACATATCCCATAAAAAAATTCCCCGGAATTATTCTCCGGGGAATTTTTGTTATTCTACTGTTACACTTTTAGCCAGGTTACGCGGCTTATCGACGTCGCAGTTACGGTGAAGCGCTGCATAATAGGAAATAAGCTGCAATGGCAGCACAGAAACGATCGGCGTCAGGATTTCATGTACCTGCGGCAGTACAAAACTGTCACCTGACTTATCGAGTCCTTTCATACTGATTACGCAGGCATTGGCTCCACGTGCAATGACTTCCTGGACGTTACCACGGATCGAGTCGTTTACACCAGCCTGTGTGGCCAGCGCGATGACTGGAGTACCTTCTTCAATCAGAGCGATGGTCCCGTGTTTCAATTCTCCTCCGGCAAAGCCTTCTGCCTGGATATAAGAGATCTCCTTCAACTTCAGGGCACCTTCGATTCCTACGTAGTAATCGATGCTGCGTCCAATGAAGAAACAGTTGCGTGTGGTTGCCAGGAACTCACGGGCCAGATCTTCAAATACATCTTTCTGATCAGCCATTGCTTCCATGGCATTTGCAACGATAGCTAATTCTTGCATAGGATCGAAGTCAAGCTCGATTCCTTTTGCATTTGCAGTGTCTACACCAAGAATGGCTAAGACCGCCATTTGAGCTGTATAAGCTTTTGTAGAAGCTACAGCGATTTCCGGCCCTGCATGCAGATGCAGGGTATAATCCGCTTCACGAGAAAGGGTGGACCCTGGCACATTCGTAATCGTAAGTGCCGGATGTCCTAATTCTTTTGTTTGTACAAGGACTGCGCGGCTGTCTGCCGTTTCACCACTTTGAGAAATATAAACGAATAATGGCTTTTCAGACAACAAAGGCATATTATAGGAAAATTCGCTTGCTACGTGTACTTCAACCGGGATTTGCGCGAATTTTTCAAGGAACTGCTTTCCAATCAGTCCAGCATGATAGCTGGTACCTGCTGCGATGATATAAATACGGTCGCAATCTTTCATCGCCTGGCGCACGTCCGGGTCCAATTTAATTTCGTTGTTTTCATCTTGGTATTCCTGGATGATTCGACGCAGGACAAGTGGCTGCTCATCAATTTCCTTCAACATGAAATGAGGGTACGTACCCTTTTCAATGTCAGATTCATTGAGTTCAGCTGTGAATGGCTCACGCTCCACAACAGTACCGTCGAGCTTTTGGATTTCTACGCGTTCACGGCGCAAAAGGACGGTCTCTTTATCCATTAACTCAAGATACTGGTCAGTTACTTGAAGCATCGCCATAGAATCACTTGCTACAACATTAAAGCCGTCGCCAAGTCCTACGAGCAATGGGCTTTTATTTTTAGCGATATAGATAGTCTCTGCATCCTCTGCATCAATAAGCGCAATCGCATAAGAGCCTTTTAACAGCTCAACTGCTTTACGGAAGGCAGCAGATACATCGTTCATCTCGTTATACAGTACTTCAATCAGCTGTACAACGATTTCTGTATCCGTCTGGCTCTTCAATTCGATGCCGGAAAGGTATTCATCGCGAACTTCCAGATAGTTTTCGATGACACCGTTATGAACGATGCTGAAACGCCCTGATTTACTTTGGTGCGGGTGCGCATTCTCCTGGCTCGGCGGTCCATGAGTCGCCCAGCGTGTGTGCCCGATCCCGAGTGTCGCATGGACATTCCCGTCAACCGCCTCACGAAGCTGCGCAATGCGTCCCTTCACTTTTGAAATATAGACGTCTTCTTTGCTCATAACAGCAATACCTGCTGAGTCATAGCCTCTGTATTCCAGTTTTTCAAGCCCTTTTAGTAAAATCTCTTTTGAATCATCGTATCCAATATATCCTACAATTCCACACATGTCGGTATTTCCTCCTTAGGAAAAGGGCATCCCGACACCCATGAGGGGCGTCGATCAGCCCCATTCTCGTGTCATTTAAGTTGCACTTTATCCAGATCGGTTGTACAAAAGAGTCGCCTCTTTGTTTTAGATTCTGGACAAACGGTTGAAGTGCCTGGCAACCGGGAGGCATCCGCCGAAAGCTCGATGAACCTCCTCCTCGTCAACTATTTTCATTCCGTTCGAAAATAGTCCTGGCGCTTTATATTACTGTTTTCCCCTATCCTCCTTACCTTCTATGAATGCACCTTAGTCTTTAACCGCAAACGCTTGAAAGTAAACGTGTTGGAAATTAAAAACACAAGGCTACTAATCATTGTACGCGAGAATGTTTTTAAAGGTCAATCATTATTTTCTCCTTTAACACAAAAGTCATCCCATCGTAACAAAAGCGCAGGCCATCATAATGGCCTGCGCTTATAGTTATTCCACTAACCCTAATTCTTCCTGTACGACTTCCACAACTTTGTTGACATATTTTTCGCTGTCCTCAATCGTCAGTGCTTCTACCATAATCCGTACAAGCGGTTCCGTTCCCGATGGACGGACAAGCACACGGCCCTGGTCACCCATTTCCTCTTCCACTGCCTGAATAGCTTCCTGGATGCGCGGATGGGTCTGTACTGCGTTTTTGTCAGTGACTCTGACATTCTTCAATATTTGAGGATACTTTTTCATTTCTCCTGCAAGCTCAGATAATGGTTTCCCTGTCTCTTTCATGACATTCACCAGCTGCAAGGCACTCAGCATGCCATCTCCTGTGGTGTTATGGTCAAGAAATATGATATGACCGGACTGTTCGCCACCAAGATTATAGCCGCCTTTACGCATCTCTTCCATTACGTAACGATCTCCGACGGCTGTCTTGTCACTTTTCATGCCTTGTGCTTCAATCGCTTTGTAGAAGCCAAGGTTACTCATCACGGTAGATACAACCGTCGAATGATTAAGGTAACCATGGTCATTCATATGCTTACCACAGATGTACATGATCTGATCCCCGTCTACGATATTTCCTTTTTCATCCACAGCGATCAGGCGGTCTCCATCTCCATCAAACGCCAGACCGACATCAGCCCCTTTTTCAAGTACAAGCTCGCGGACAGCTTCCGGATGTGTGGATCCCACTCCATCATTGATATTCAGTCCATCCGGAGAAGACCCGATGGAAGAGATATCGGCTTCAAGATCTGCAAATAGATGGGATGCTAACGACGAGGTCGAACCATGAGCACAATCAAGCGCAATATGCAGGCCATCGAAGTCATAATCGACTGTCTGTTTCAGGTATTGCATGTAACGCTGGCCGCCTTCAAAATAATCATTTACCTGACCAAGATTTGTTCCAATTGGTCTCGGCAAATCATCGGTCTTCTTGTCCAGAAGTTCCTCGATATCGTTCTCCTGGCTGTCGGACAGTTTAAAACCGTCCGGCCCGAAAAATTTGATGCCATTGTCCTCAACCGGATTGTGAGAAGCAGAAATCATGACTCCTGCTGCCGCTCCAAGTGCTTTCGTCAAATACGCGACCCCTGGTGTGGAGATCACTCCAACCCGCATTACTTCGGCACCAATGGACAAAAGTCCGGCAGTAAGAGCGCCTTCAAGCATATGTCCTGAAATCCTTGTGTCACGTCCGATAAGTATTTTTGGTCGTTCTACGCCTTTTGTAACGACATAGCCTCCGAAACGTCCCAGTTTGAAAGCTAACTCCGGTGTCAGGTCTTTATTAGCAATTCCTCGTACTCCATCTGTTCCAAAATATTTTCCCATGATGTTATATCTCTCCTTCATTCAAACAGGCATTCCTAATTATCCTATACGTATGGTGGCACTTTCACTACTGCTTTTAAGCGCGATATTGTCAGGACCGCTTAGTGAGATTGGAACCTGATGCTCGCCTGGCTCCAAGCCTTCCACATCGATACTTGCTGTAATATCTTCAGCGGTCAGGTCAGCTAACGCCTCTTTTTCCCCTATCGCGGTGATATCAATCTGTTGACCTTCCGGGTTAAGAAAATCGATGGATTGATTTTCCGGAAGATTAGTTACCTCGATATCAATCTCCTTAAGCGCTGCTTCTTCCTTATTTTCCACTTTCATCATCTCAACTGTTACTTCTACCGTTTCCTTATCGACACTTTTGACCCCTTCTGGGAGATGTATTTCTGCTTCTACTGTGGTCGTTTCAGTGATATCTGATACATCTACAGTAATATTACCTATTTTTTCAATTTTTTCAAGTACCTGGTCCGGTCCGAAAACCGTTACCTCCTGTACCTCTGGTTTTACGGTTTTAACAGCATACCCTTCTGGAGCTTCTCCTGTAGTCTTTACTTCAATCGGCACTGTTTTGCTCGGCGTCTCGATTGGTACCTTTACCTGGACGGTCGTCGGCTCCACAAGTACATTCAGTTCATTTCCTTCCGAGTCATAAACCTTTACCGGGGCTTCGACGTTTTCAATCGTTTCCGTCGCGCCGCTCACATCGACAATCGCCTGTACCAGGGCAACGCTGTCGACTAAATCTTCCCCACCGGTAATCGTCACCTCAGAAGGATTCACTTTTGGCTCTCCTACATTGTAGTTTTCGAGTAATTCTTGTTCATTGGTAAAATCTACACTGACCGGATATTCTTCTTTCACCCGTTCAGCTATCGTCACATTGATCGTTTTTGGTTCCAATTGGACAGCAAGCCGGTTCGATATCCCGCTATGCTGGATGTTGACCCTGTGAGTTCCCGGACCGAGCTCTTCCAGGTCGACATACAATTCAAAATTCTTTTGCCGCACTACCGGCGCTAACACACTATTAGGGCCTTGCAGCGTAACACTGACATTTTGCGGCACGCCGCTTACCGTATAGGATTTTTCATCGTAGCGGACTTCCACAGGTACATTATTCAGGACTTCGACATCCTCTGAACCATCATTGATCAACAGGGCATCTGACTGGTTGCTGTCATCCAGATTGACTGTGGTCCATAATAAAACAGCCATCAATAGGGAGATGACTCGAATGAACCAGGGGCTCTTCAACCAATTATCCATCTTTCTTCCCCCTCCAATTCCATCCTTTTGCAGCAGGGGCTTTGGCAGTTACATCCAATTCCTTTCGGAGAATGTCAGCCAGCTTTTCCTGGTCCAGCTCACGATGCAATTCTCCATTCTTGGTGCAGGAGATATTTCCTGTCTCTTCAGAAACAATGATCGTCAGGGCATCGGTCACTTCACTGATTCCCAGTGCGGCCCGGTGCCGCGTTCCCAATTCTTTTGATATAAATGGGCTTTCAGATAGTGGGAGATAACACGCTGCGGCGACAATTTCTTCCCCTCTGAGAATGACTGCCCCATCATGCAAGGGTGTATTCGGGATGAATATGTTTGTAAGTAATTCGCTCGTCAGCCGTCCACCAATCGGAATACCCGTTTCCACATAATCTCCCATACCGGTTTCCCGCTCAATCGTAATCAACGCACCTATGCGTCGTTTCGCCATGTAATTACATGACTTTATTATTGCCTGAATGGATTTATCCACTCCCTGCTCTTCAGATGAGGTTCTGCTGAAAAAGCTCCCTCTTCCCAATTGCTCCAGAGCACGTCTGAATTCAGGCTGGAACAAAATAATAATAGCCAGGAACCCCCAGGTGATCGCCTGAGAGGTAAGCCATCTAAGTGTCGTCAACCCGAACAAGTTGCTAAACAGCCATATCGCCAGGATAACAAAGATTCCTTTCAACAGCTGGACAGCCTTCGTTCCCCTGATCAACATGATCAATTTATAGACAACAAACCAGACGAGGGCAATATCAATACCTATAAGTAAATAATCGAAAAATTCTTGTCCCCCACCAAGCATGCCTACACTTCCTTCTATGAATGATTGCCAAAATAAAAAAATTCAAATCCTTAATAATTATAGCATATAAAAGATTTACATCATAAGAAAGCTATGCCAACTGCGGGAGTCAAATTTTAATCCTTTTACAAATATAAAAAAAGACTGCAAAACTGCAGTCTCTTCAAAAGTGTCGCTATTCTTCTTCTAGTGTAAAAATATTCGTAACCGTCTTTTTAACCTGGTACCACATCCACTCAAACACCTGATTCACTTCGTTTACGTCCCCACTGACATAAGCCATATATTTATCACCATCAAGAGGATTATCCTGGTTTTCTTTTTCTAATATTTCGCCATTGATAACTGTAACATCGCCATTTACCAAGCCTTCAATCCTAAGGTCTCCATTTCGGACAACCAGATCCCCTTCCACGGTAACATTCTCCGGCACAATAACTACTTGATTTTGGATGACCAGATTATCCTGTTTAGAAACAGAAACCTGCTGATCATCATTCCAGGCGGAAAATACACCCCCGAACATCAAAATGAAAAATACGGCTGCTGCCGTCAGGAAAGGATGGTGTCTGAACCAGCGGGAATAATTTGTCCGCTTTTTCTCTTTAGGCAGACGTTCCATTACCTTTTTCGTGAAATCAGGCGGGGCAGAGACCTGACTGGAACTCTGCACAAGACTTATGGTCCGTTTCAATTCATGAAAATGTTTTTGGCATTGTCCGCAAGCTTGGAGGTGGCCACGTAACTTTCTCTCTTCTTTTTGAGTCAACTCGTCGTCTAAATATTTATGCATCAAAGCCAAGGCTTCTTTCTTACAATCCATTCCCTCTCACTCCTTTACACATGGCGAAGCCTTTTACGAAGCGCTTCCCTCCCCCGATGTATCCGGGTTTTTACTGTGCCTACAGGAATTTCAAGCACATCGGCAATCTCCTGTAGGGACAGTTCGTCTAAAAACCGCAGCACAATGACACTGCGATATTTAGGAGGCAAAGCTAATATTTCCTTGTGGATGTATGTCTGCAGCTCCAGACTTTCCACTTCTTCTTCGGGCAGCGCCTGATCTGCGGCCAACTGGGAGTACATGTTCAAACCTTCAGTACCTTTTACCTCCGCGTCAAGAAAGTAATCAGGCTTCTTTTTCCTGATTCGATCAATCGTCAAATTGGTAGCAATACGATACAGCCAGGTAGAGAACTTCCTCTTTTCATCAAACCGGTCAATGTTGGTATATGCCCGAATAAAGGCTTCTTGTGCAAGATCCTCTGCTTCGTGTTTATTTCCAATCATACGGAAACATATCTGATATACTTTATTTTGATAAAAAGTGACTACATCTTCAAATGCAGCATGATCTCCTTTTTTTATCTGTTTTATTTTTTGCTTTATAACTGTTTCCATATCTATACCTCCGCCGCACTTGCGGTCCCTCTACTTACGAATGACCACTTAATGAGGTTTCATTTTTTCCAAAAAAAAATTTATTTAAGAAAAACTTCCTGAATCAAGTTTAACATCTTTTTAACATGGGTATGACTCGAAGTATATAAAAATAAAGAAAATTATGACATTACGTTAATTATTGGAGGAAATATGGACCGAAAAAATGGAATTTTAATTGAAATTGAAAAGTGCCGTGAAGAAATGAACGCCATGTCAAAAAAACTTGCCCTGTCATCCAAGGAGGTCGTATCCATCAGCAAGCAGCTGGATGATCTGTTAAACAAATATCAAAATGCAAAGTAAAACAGCAACCTATTAATGGATAATAAGTTGCTGCTTTTTTTATGAAAGTTATTTCAGTTTTTCTCCGAACAAAGATCCCATCAATCCGACCGCAACACTCGCCGTTTTATTCTTTTCATCAAGAATCGGGTTCACCTCGACGAATTCCGCGGATGTGACAAGCTTCGACTCATGAAGCATCTCCATTGCCAGGTGACTTTCGCGGTAGTTCAAACCTCCCATTACAGGTGTGCCGACACCTGGAGCAATGTCAGGATCCAATCCATCAAGATCAAGACTCAAATGCAGTCCATCTGTCCGATCCTTCAGATAATCAATCGTTTCCTGCATAACTTGGGACATTCCCATACGATCTACTTCATGCATTGTGTATACTTTCATACCAGTTTCCTTAATTAATTCACGTTCACCTGCATCCAAAGAACGAGCACCGATAATGACGATGTTTTCAGGTTTTACTTTCGGCTGATACCCGTGAATGTTTACCAGCTGCTCATGTCCAATTCCAAGACTAACCGCTAGTGGCATACCATGAATATTACCTGAAGGAGACGTTTCATTGTTATTTAAATCACCATGGGCATCATACCAGATAACGCCAAGGTTTTTGTAATGCTTAGAAACACCCGCAAGCGTTCCGATGGCAATACTGTGGTCTCCTCCCAGTACAAGTGGAAAACTTCCCTCAGCAACGACATCGTCTACTTTCTGAGCAAGATTAGCATTACCTTCTGTCACTTCTTTCAGGTTACGCAAGTTATCTTCCAGCTGTTCCCCCCGCTGATAAGGGATTTCAATGTCTCCAAGATCCTCGATATCATATTTCAATTGTTCTAAACGTTCCAATACACCAGCATAACGAATGGCACTTGGTCCCATATCTACCCCGCGGCGGTTCTGTCCAAGGTCCATAGGAACTCCAACGATCGTCAATTTCTTCATCTATTATCCTCCTTTTTCTACTACCTACTATTGTAGAGTTTTAACATCAATTGACTCAACTAGACAGGATTCTGCATATATATACGAAAATTTCCAAATATATGTCATTTTAAAAGCACGTTGAACGAATACGATTTTTCAGGACAAATAAGGATAATATAGATGACATTCTGGAGATAGGCAGGTCAACGATTAAGGTTGTGCGAGCATATTTTGCTGATTGGCGAGCATAAAAGTAACTGGGCGAGCATATTTCGCTCATTGGCGAACCTAAATTGAATACACGAATTACCTACAATAATTGATACTTTTGTTTTCTGCCATAAAAAAACTGACCTGGCTTTCACCCGTCAGTTTCATCTTATGTATGGTGGAGCCTAGCGGGATCGAACCGCTGACCTCCTGCGTGCAAAGCAGGCGCTCTCCCAGCTGAGCTAAGGCCCCGTATTTGTATGGAGCGGGAGACGGGATTCGAACCCGCGACCCCCACCTTGGCAAGGTGGTGTTCTACCACTGAACTACTCCCGCTTATCGGAGAATATCATGGTGAGCCATGAAGGATTCGAACCTTCGACCCTCTGATTAAAAGTCAGATGCTCTACCAACTGAGCTAATGGCTCGAATTTATAAGTAGTAATACAATCACTATGAGTATGGTGCTCGTCACGTTGGTAGCTTATTCGGTGACGCCCGCGCTCCTCGCAAAGCCTACGATGAAGAGAACTCAAGAAGTATTACGGCTTCTCTACCAACTGAGCTAATGGCTCGTATCTATAATAATAAAAATGGCTGGGCCAGCTGGATTCGAACCAGCGCATGACGGAATCAAAATCCGCTGCCTTACCGCTTGGCTATGGCCCAATAACCAAAAGAAAAAAATAGTACATTCTATAAGTACTATCTACATTTTTCCTAATTTAATTCATTTAAGTAAGTATATGGTGGAGGGAGTAGGACTCGAACCTACGAACCCGATGGGAGCGGATTTACAGTCCGCCGCGTTTGGCCAACTTCGCTATCCCTCCAAAGTATAAAATGCTTTTTACAGCGACTATATAAATATAACATTTTTCCCGTATATTCGTCAAAGGGTAATTTATGCCAAATGCCAAATGCAAAACCTTTAATGGTGCAATAAAGCACTACCATTGTTTTCTAGCAAAGTAGTGTAATCGTCGTAGTTAGAAAACTTTTAATGGTGCACTAAAGCACTACAATTGTTTTCTAACAGAGAAGTATACTCGACGTAGTTAGAAAACTTTTAATGGTGCCGGCCAGAGGACTTGAACCCCCAACCTACTGATTACAAGTCAGTTGCTCTACCAATTGAGCTAGACCGGCGTCATGGTGGAGGATGCAGGGTTCGAACCTGCGACCCCTTGCTTGTAAGGCAAGTGCTCTCCCAGCTGAGCTAATCCTCCAAATGAATGGTGACCCGTACGGGATTCGAACCCGTGTTACCGCCGTGAAAGGGCGGTGTCTTAACCACTTGACCAACGGGCCGTTTCAGCAGCGAAAAAGCTCATAAAAGCTTCTGCTCTCAAACTGACAAATATTATTATATACAGACGGGACAAGTTTTGTAAAGAGAAAATTCATCTTTTTTCAAGAAACGCTCAGCACCTGTCATGAAAGGATGTTTTCAGGTAGAAAAACCCCCTCCCGGCAAAGGAGGGGGCGTCCTGTGTTTATTCTTCTACATTAATAAAAAGTTTACCCGCCGCAGCTTCTTCTGCAACATTTCCGTATTCATCTTCCGCTTTCACAATTATTTCGGCTCCTTCTGCCACTAGATTTGAAGTAGCTGTCCAGTAACCGACATAATGGCCGTCTTCTGTTTCCATCATTGGTAATTCTGTCGCCTGCGATAAAAAATTAGTTAACGGCATACGGATGTAGAATGTAGCTTCAAGGCCAGGGTCAGCGTCAAATTCTATTTTTACCGATTCCCCGGCTTGCAAATAGGTGTCTTCCTCCGGTTGAACATTTTCTATCTCTGTTGCCTCGAATTTAGCATCAACCGTTACACGTTTCGTCTTTTTATTTCCTGCTAAATCGAACGCTTTGACTTTAATTTCATTTTCGCCTTCTGACAACATGATTCGTTTTGAATAGGTTCCATCTTCCCCGACTTCTGCCCGCTTGCCATTTACAACCACTCGGTCTAGATTCTCTTCGGTAACTTGCCCTTCCACAGTAATCACTTCATCATTGGTCTTATCTCCATCCTCAGGTGAAGTGATCGTCAATTCAGGTTTAACCTGATCCAAAGTAATGGTTACTGGAGCTGAAGGATTAGTGGAACCATTATCTGTGGAGGAAACAGCGGTCAGTTCATTTTCCCCAGCTTGTAAGGAAATATCAAGACTGAAACGACCGTCTTCCGTAGCTGTCGTGCTTCCAGCTTCCTCTCCATTATTATGAACGGTTACCGTGGTCGTTGGTGCAGCTTCACCTTCTACCGTAACGGTTTTCTCATTGGTATGGGTGCCGTCAGCCGGTGATTCTATGATAGGTGCTTCAGCTGCATAATTAACCACTGCCCGAATCATATAGTTACCTTCTGCTTCAGGAGATGGACTCCAGCCGCCGCCAACAAGCTGCCAGCTGCGTCCTGCATAGTCACCATCTTCATCTGTTGCAAGGCCGGGGGCATATGGGTTAGGGTTGGACTGGATATATACCATGTAGAAGTCGCCTTCCACTACGATACCTTTATCAGCCAAATCCACGTGGGTCCACTCCCCATTACGTAATGCTTCTGCATCGTATGGGCCGCCAAGCTTTTCTCCAGGAGCCCCATCAGGTCCACTTGCGTCATAGACTGCCACCTGGAATTCCGTACCCCCTGGCACAGGCCATTCTTCATTCCAGAAACGGAACAGGCCGCCTGTCACCATCGCTGAAGACTGCCCCTCTTCTAAAGACATTTTTACAGCCCAGCCATTGCCTGCATCATAGAAAGCACGGGCATTTTCAGCTGTCCCATCATCATAACCTATTTCGCCAGGATATCCGATAAATGGGGCAAGCTCAATAGAAACCGTGGAAGTTTCTCCACCTTCAATGGTCACGGCAGTTTCTTTGCTGTGATAGGAAGGTGCCAATACTTTGAGAGTATAATCCCCTTCATATGCTTCTAAAGTGAAGTTGCCTTCCTCGTCGGTCATAACCGGAGCTACGGCCGCATCCTCAACAAGCATAATGGTCGCATCAGCAATTGGCTCTCCTGTCTGTTCATTTGTAACGGTTCCTTCTACTGTCCCTTTAGGAATCGGTTCTAAAGTGAAGTTTGCACGGATCGATCCATCATCCGGAACGGTCACTGTTTGTTCGCTGGCGTAAAAACCGTACGCATTTGCCTGGAGTGTAAAGTCGCCTGCAGCATGTACCAGACTATAGCTGCCATCAGCAGGATTCGTGTTCACAGATCGTTCCGTTTCCATCACTGTAACTGTTGCATTCAATGGCAGGGCTTCAGGATAATTTCCTTTTTCCTTAACCTTGCCCCCACCAAACGCAGGTGCTTTTACGTTTTCCACTTTATCCGGTAGAAGTTTATTGGCATTTACCGGTTTTTTCATTTGTTTAGAGTCTTTTCCATGTAGTTTCAGGTCGTTACCGGTGTCTACTTTTTTACTTTGTTTATTCTTTTTGGAAGCAGATGTTCCTAGTGGTTCATCGGATAAGGTCACATCATCGATAAACCAGCCTTCCCTTGCGACACTATAGTCTGTGTCGACATGGTACCCGACATAGACTCTTTGCCCCGCATAACCAGAAAGGTCCACTTCCGTTTGTTCCCAACCATCCGTTGTTCCATTGAATTCGGCAACCTGTTCCCAGTTTTCCATGTCCGTTGAAACAACTATATGGCCATAATCATAGTTATTTTCGAGGTTATGCCATGAATTAAATTGGAGAAAAGTATTTCCTTCTCCTATATCAACAGGCGGCATGACAAGGGTCATATTGGCATCATCGTCATATTCGCCTGTCAAATTAGTACCATACACTTTTTCTCCAGAAGCGGCGCTTTCCGGTCCGTCTTGTGGAATGCCCCATTGCCAGCTATTGTTAGCACCAAAGGACATCCAACCACTAGGTGTTGTTTCAAAATCCTGTTGGTAGCCGATAGTAATGGCTTCTTTGATTTCAAGGGAATAGATTTCTGACTCGATCTCGTTACCGCCAAAGTCATTGACAACCCACTTATATTCGAGTTGACTGCCTGTAACTATCCCTGACTCCAAAACTGCCTGGTAATTACCTTCCAGATAATCACCTTCGACTAATTCGGCGGTAAGCGTTTGCCATTGACCATTACCATCTAATCGATAGGAAAGTTCGACCGAGCTTACACTTATATTGTCACTAACTGCTGCCAATAACGGCAGAGGAACACCTTCGTATGTTTCACTAGGTGCTTGATGTTCTATGACTGGGGGTTCCGTATCTTCCCCTTCTTTATAAACGTGCCCCTTGATCTCCCCGAGACCGCTTACAACCGCAGATACGGCATTATAAGCATTGACAATCCCATGACCAAATCCTTCATTTGGATCCTCCGGGTATTGCCCGTTTGTAGTCGTATCCGCCGTTTCTAATAAAATCGTTTCCAGCTCGTCAATAGTCAGGGAACTGTCTGCCTGAAGAAGTAATGCAGCTGTAGCAGCTACATGTGGGCCTGCCATGGAAGTGCCATTCCATCCACCTTCATACCCTCCTCCAGGAACTGAAGACCGAATATTAACTCCTGGTGCAGATATATCCGGTTTTATTTCTCCATTATATGGTGACGGTCCACGAGAGGAAAAACTGGCAAGACCATCACTGGCATCGGTAGCACCGACTGCAATGGATTCCGGATAATTGGAAGGGGCAGCAATCGTCCCGTCCCCTGGTCCATCGTTTCCAGCTGAAAATACTGGAACAATTCCTGCATTTCTCCAGTTTTGTACCATAGGGCGATACCATTCATCAAGTCCAGGTCCTCCGCCCCAAGAGTTATTGACGATATCAGGAGCCATTCCTGGATGTGGGTTTCCATTTTCATCCTTAGGGGCTAGGATCCATTCCCCTGCCGCCAGCAAGTCAACATCCGTTCCTCCTGCTGCCGTAAACGCTTTGACGCCGATCCAGGTAGCACCGGGAGCTACACCGATTTGGTTTTCCCCATCCTCCCCGCTTCCTACCATAGTTCCCATCGTATGTGTCCCATGACCATGATCATCATAGGGGGCTTCCTCTCCTGCTGTAGCATCGAACCAATTAAATTCATGGTCGGGTTCACCAGGAGCGGCAGGATCAAAACCTCGGTACTTCTCTTTAAGTGCCGGATGGTCCCATTCGACGCCTGTATCGATATTAGCGACCACTACACCAGTGCCGTCGATACCAGTTTCTTCCCATACTTGTGGAGCGCCGATCCGATCAATATTCCATTCCACACTGTTCGTCTCTGCCTTTTTCTTAGCCTTTGCTGCTTTTTGTTTTACCGCTGCTTCAGCGACTTGAGGGTGAAGTTGCCGCGTTCTGTTCGGGAGCACTTTGTCCACTTCAGGTAAAGCGGCAATCTGCTTCATTACTGCTTCATTACTGGTTACTGCCATTGCATTGACAATGTAGTAAGAATGGTAGGAAGAAACCTTTCCCGCCTTTTCAGCCTCTTTTAGTAACTTCTTTAAGTTATGTTGGGTGTCTACCGCCGTGGCACGTAACTCCGTCACAACAGCTGAAGTTTTAATTCGCTTCAGAGATTGAGCAGATAAGGAAGCCTTATTCTTTCTGGCTTTTTCCATAGCTTGCTTAACTGCTTTTTTCGTATTGCCCTGCTCTTTCATCTTAACAAGGTATGTTACTTCCTTTTGCTTATCAAATTGTACAGATAAATCTGAATTGATTTTACTGCTCACCTGTTTGCTGTCTTTGATGGATACACTTGGGGAATTCTTAGCTGTGGCACTGTTGTAATTGAAAAAAGGAAATACCATTAACAAAGCCAATGCAATACTTAGCCATTTTAATAACCTTTTTTTCGTGCCCAATGCAAAACCCCTCTCCATTTTAATTATTAATAGAAACTTCCGCCCACTCTGCCTCCTTTCTAATTTATTTAATTTCGGAAAATTTCCCTAAGATGTTGCCATAAAGTTACTAAATTATTACACAAAAGGATACATTTTTAGGAAAAAAGAGGAAAAAACGCATATAAAGATAGGTCTATAGAAGGGGCGCTCATAAGAAGGTTTATTGTGTTCAACATTTTTAGCGAAAACTAAAAAAACTGTCGAGAATATCTCGACAGTTTCACAAGAAGAGCTTCCAGCCGGATTTGAACCGGCGACCCCTTCCTTACCATGGAAGTGCTCTACCACTGAGCTATGGAAGCAGATGGCTCCACCGGTAGGATTCGAACCTACGACCAATCGGTTAACAGCCGATTGCTCTACCACTGAGCTACGGTGGAATAATTTTAATAGGATATCATTGTGTTTTAGCCAGAAACCCAAGTGCTCGTCGTGCTGGATGCTCGTGCAAAGCCTTACTCGCAGTCAATTCAAGGTGTTCGGCTTAGCTAAGGTGGAATAATTGGCAAGTATGTATATCTTTGGTTAGTGAATACAAAATATGCTCTGGTATTACTTTTATTTCAAAAAATATAAGAAAAAAAGCCTAGCGGCGTCCTACTCTCACGGGGATAAACCCGACTACCATCGGCGCTGGAGAGCTTAACTGCTGTGTTCGGCATGGGAACAGGTGTGACCT
>NZ_JAFBDO010000004.1 GCF_016908295.1 Thalassobacillus pellis | reverse complement strand
ATTCTTACGTCAGTCTTAGAGAAACCGCCGTATACGGAACCGTACGTATGGTGGTGTGAGAGGACGGGGGTTAGTCACCTCCTCCTACTCGATTTCAGAAAAAAAGAGTATGCTACAGACAATTTAGGTGATTCACCTATGCTTCGGAAAAAGCAGACAGGGGAACCATGACTTCTAATGGCTTATATATCCATTATTTCTGGAAGGATTTCGACAATTTCTGGCGAATTTTTATGAATGAAGAGCTACCATCAAGATGAGGGGGATTCTGGTGAATTATATTGAATTAGAGCAGAAGGATAATGTTTATCACCTCAGGTTGGCGCGAGAAGAGCGTTACAATGCGCTGCACGCGGAAATGCTGGCAGAGTTGGCAGTAGCTTTAGAAGAAGTTGAGAAAAGCGATGTTCAACTTGTTGTTATTTCCGGGAAAGGAAATGGTTTTTGTGCCGGCGGTGACGTAGCAATGATGGAAGAGGTTTCTGACAAACAAACTTACGATAAAGTAATGAGCGATATTGAGACCATTGTTACCAAGCTTTATCTGATGCCCAAGATTACTATCGCAGCCATTCACGGGCCTACTGTCGGACTGGGCTTGAGCATCGCACTGGCGGCGGATTACATCGTAGCCGATCCCAACGCCCTTGTCTCCATGAACTTTATTGGAATAGGACTGATACCAGATGGCGGCGGTCATTTCTGGCTTAAGGAACGGCTGGGGACACACCTGGCGAAAAAGTTCGCCTGGGAAGGGGAGGATTTCCATGCAAAAAGGGCTTTTGACTTCAATTTAGTTGATCAGGTAGCAGAAGGTAATTTGGAGGATGTGGTTGATGATCTTGTTGAGGATTGGTTGAAAAGACCATTGAAGTCCATGATTGCAACGAAAGAAATATATCATCAGTATCAGGTGGAGAAACTTAAACATTACTTGGAGAAGGAACGAAAAGCGCAATGGGAGCTTCGGCACAGTAAGGATCATGAGGAAGGTGTCCGGGCATTTTTAGAAAAACGGAAGCCGAAATTTACAGGTGAATGAATTTAAAAAAGGGTTGTCCCAAAAGGCTTTTTTGAATGAAAAACCACGAAGATGTTGATTTTTCTTTGTGGTTTTTTACGTATGTAAAAAAGATCTTCGCATTGTTGGCTGTCAATTTGGGCAGGGAAACGTTGAAACTCCAGCAGGGGAAGCAAGACTGATGAGACCCCACATGGCCCGAGGAGACTAGTCGTCTTCCCTGCTTTCTAAAAGTGTAAAAAATAAGAGGCTGCCCATAAGTCTATTTTAGACTTATGGGACAGCCAAGCAAGCTTGACGGGGGTGAGCGAGGCGCTTCCGCTTTTATCTCATCCAGCTCCAGCGCCTACCCCCTCGAGGTCTTAAGCTAGTCGGGGGTGAACAAGGCGCTTCCGCTTTTATCTCATCCAGCTCCAGCGCCTACCCCCTCGAGGTCTTAAGCCAATCCTTTCTGTGACAAAGAAACGTCACGGCAAGGCTTGTCTTAAGCTAGTCGGGGGTGAACAAGGCGCTTCCGCTTTTGTTATCATCCAATGATTTATCGATGAAACAGGACTAAATGGCCGTTCGGGGCTACACACCTGTGGGTATGCTCTAAATAGCCTTTATCTCTTAATTTGGTTTCACCGATTTCTTTTGCTTCCTTATCATCAGCTGCTTCAAATGATTCATCGAGCAGTTTGGTACCGTCTTTTTCAAAAACGGTCAATGCGTATGCCTTCATTCTTATGCCTCCTTATGTCTGTCTATTTAGTATAATTAGCGGGATTTGTTTAAAATCCTCCCTAAAAAAGCTATTTCCCTCTAATATTCCATTTCATTCAATAGAATTTCACACTTTATGAAACCATTCAATGAAAAAAACGTACTTATTATATAGAAAGGGGTGTAGCGTATGTCACTTACACTAAAGCAAGTAACGAAACGTTTCGGCAAAGATACTGCCGTTGATCATCTTTCCCTAAGTATTCCTGAATCAGAGATGTTTGGATTTCTCGGAGGAAATGGTGCAGGAAAAACAACGACATTCCGTATGATACTTGGGTTACTCGATCAGACGGAAGGGACGATCACCTGGAAAGGGGAAAGTATAAATCATCAAAAAAGCCACTTGATTGGTTATTTACCGGAGGAAAGAGGTTTATACCCGAAGTTGAAGGTAAAGGATCAGATTGTTTATTTGGCCAGGCTTCGCGGGATGGATAGAAAAAGTGCGTTAAGAGAATTGGAGGGATGGCTGGAAAGGTTCAAGGTTCCGGAGTATTTTGATAAGAAAGTAGAAGAATTATCAAAAGGAAATCAGCAGAAAATCCAGTTCATTTCAGCAGTACTCCATAAACCGGAATTATTAATACTGGATGAACCATTTTCAGGTCTTGATCCTGTGAATGTGGAACAGCTGAAGCAGGCAGTCATTGACTTGAAGGAAAGTGGCACAACGATTGTATTCTCTTCCCACCGGATGGAACACGTGGAAGAGTTATGTGAACATCTTTGTATATTACATAAAGGGAAACCTGTGGTCCAGGGGGAGCTGAAGAAGATCAAGCGTTCTTTTGGCAAGAAGAATGTAAGAATACACGCCGATTTCGACCTGACTTATTTAAAGGATACTGCTGGCGTTCTTAAATACAAGCGAACTACGGAGGGATGTGAACTTCAGATTGAAAATGAGGACATTGCCCACCGTGTATTTGACTCCCTTCATGGAAAAGGGTTTGTCCGTCTGTTTGATTTAGAAGAGCCATCCTTGAATGACATTTTCATTGAAAAAGTAGGTGCTGCATATGAATAAATTTTTCATTATCCTTGCCCACACATTTATGACACGGTTGAAGACAAAGTCGTTTATCATCACCTCTCTGGTTAGTATCCTCCTGATCATCGGGCTTGCTAATTTTCAGACAATCACCGATCGGTTTGGAGGCGAAGAACCGCCTGTGGCTGTTATAGGAGATACAGAAGGTGTTTATGAGAACTTGGAACAAAACCTCGAAGCTAAATCTTCGACAATTGAACTTGAGCAAGTAGATGGGACAAAACAGGAAGTAGAGGGGCTCGTGCAAGAAGGTGAATATAGTGCGCTTCTCGAAATTCAAAAGTCAGCGGAAGGAATACCTGAAGCGACTTATTATGCTAATCAGATTGCCAATACAGCAATCAGCGATGAGTTAAAAGAAGCTCTCCAGCAGGTCAAGATTGCAGCAGCAACCAGCAAAGCCAATCTTGACCAGGGAACCATACAGCAGATTTTTGCACCTGTGGAATTTGAAACAGTCGCTCTTGAAGAAGATGCAAAAACAGAGGAAGAGCTTAGTGAAGCCCGAGGGCTGGTTTATGTCATGCTGTTTTTAATGTATTTTGCCGTTTTGATGTATGGAAACATGATTGCGATGGAGGTAGCTACAGAGAAGTCCAGCCGTGTAATGGAAATATTAATTTCCAGTGCCTCCCCGGTTTCGCAGATGTTCGGTAAAATTTTCGGGGTCGCTCTTCTTGGTCTATTACAATTGAGTGTATTCCTGTTTGTCGGTTTCCAAGCAGTCAAAATGAATCAGGAATCGATGACGGGTGGAGTTTTTGAATATTTAGGACTTAGTGATTTGGATGTAAGTATCTTCATCTATGTCATTGTCTTTTTCCTTCTGGGGTATCTCTTATACGCGACACTGGCAGCGATGCTTGGATCATTGGTCAGCCGAATTGAAGATGCCCAGCAGCTGATTGCTCCAATGACAATGGTGATTGTAGCAGCCTTCTTGATTGCGATGTTTGGACTCAATATGCCGGATTCTACCTTTGTCACCGTGACATCCTATATTCCATTCTTTACGCCGATGCTCATGTTTTTAAGAGTAGGAATGTTGGATATTCCAGCGTGGGAAGTCGCCCTTTCGATTGGTATCATGCTCGTGACTATCTTTTTACTCGCTATGCTTGGGGCGCGAATTTATCGTGGCGGCGTCCTTATGTACGGAAAATCATCTTCGCTTAAGGATTTTAAAAAAGCTTTGCAGTTATCAAAAAAAGAATAAGGGTAGGAGTAAAGCTGCCGCATGGGAATCCCCATACGGCAGCTTGTTATTTCCCCATGTTTTTTTTCGTGTACTGCATGTTAGTAGTCTGGTGCTCTGGCTCATCCGTAAAAGGATCGACCGGGCCTTGATTTTTTCTTCCTTTAACGCTTGCGGCGCTTTTTGCACGCTCTGAAGGGTCTTTCTTTTGCTTTGGCATCTTGGTCCACCTCCTCCTCATTAGCCTTTCCTATCAAGTAACAAACCTTACATTGCGAACGTGCATTCGCTATTGTTGTTTGCTAAAATAAAAGAAGAAGCATGAAGGGAGGAACATGGCGATGTCGGATACGATCAAGTTTATCCATGCGGCCGATTTACATATCGATAGTCCCTTCAAGGGAATCGGCAAAATGAGTGGACCAATAGAAGATCAAATAAAAGAGAGTACGTTTTACGCATTAGAGTGCCTAGTGAATCAAGCTATCCATCACCAGGTTGATTTTGTACTGATGGCGGGTGATCTGTTTGATTATGAAACAAGAAGCCTGAAGGCGCAAATCAAATTGAGAAGAACCTTTGAACGGTTGAAGGAATGCAATATCATGGTCTTTGTCAGCCATGGTAATCATGATTTCCTTTCTGGACCCTTCCCTCCCGTTGAGTATCCGGAAAATGTTTACGTATTTTCAAAGGATCACGTGACATCTGTGCCGTATGAGAAAGAAGGCAGAGTGTATGCCAGAATCTATGGCTTCAGTTATTATGAGCGGGCTGTCACGAGCCGGATGGCAAATCAGTATCAACGCACAGACGAAGATTGTCACCATATCGCTATGCTCCATGGGAGTGTGGATACGAATACGGACCATGATGCATACGCTCCATTTACTATTGGGGAATTAAAAGATCGGGAAATGGATTATTGGGCTCTTGGCCATATTCACAAAAGAAGTATACTGTCTGATTCTCCTTATATCATATATCCTGGCAATACCCAGGGACGCTCCAGCAAGGAAACAGGCGAGAAAGGCTGTTACCTGGTGGAAATGAATTCCCGGAAAACTGAAGTGAATTTTCTGCCAACCCATCATTTTCGTTTTGAAAAACTGGAGGTTTCCGTTGAATCTCCTACTCTCCTGGAGTTGGAGCAGTTGCTCCTTGAGCAAAAAGAAAAGCTCCGAGAATCAGGCTCTGCGATCGTTTATTTACATATAAAGGGAGAGGGAGAAAAGCTGAAAGTATGGGAGAATGAAGGGCAGATCGAGGATCTGATCAACCTTTTAAATGAAGATGAGTCTTTGGAAAAGAATTGGATATGGTTCAGGAAGGTTACTGTTTCCTTTACCCAGCCATGGGATGAATTGCAGCTTTCAAAGGAACAGCATTTTATCGGAGAAGTCATTCGCCAGTCTGAGGAAGCCTCCAATATGGATGAGTGGCTCGCGCCGCTTTACCGGCATCGTACTGCCAGAAAGCATCTGGCAAGGCTATCACCGGAGGAAAAAGAAGATATTTTACAGGGAGCAAAAGAGCTGCTGCTCACAAAGTTGATGGACAGGTAAGGAGGGATGAGTGATGAAAATTACCGATCTGCATATATATGGTTTTGGAAAATGGACAGATTTCAAGCTTCATATGGAAAATCCCTATTTTACAGTCATTGTGGGGGACAACGAAGCTGGAAAGTCGACGCTCCGTCATTTTATGTTATTTGTCCTGTTCGGTCTCCCTCCAAAAATGCGTGAATTCTATCAGCCAAAAACCGGTGGGACCATAGGCGGCAGGCTTACCCTGATATTCGAAGATGGACAAAAAGTCAGCGTGGAGCGTGTGCATGACAAAAGAAAGGGAGCAGCTATCTGTCAGTTGTCAGATGGAGAAGAAAGGGAAGAATCCTTCCTTTATCAGAAGATTGGAATTGACCGGTCAGTATTTGAATCAGTCTTTTCTTTTGAGGCAGCTGATCTGATTGAACTGCACCAGGTCAATAAAGAGAAGCTGGGTGAAACTTTATTAAGTGTCGGGTTGACAGGTTCTTCTGAAATTAACCGGACAGAAGGGGAACTGCAGCAATCAATCGGAGAATTATTCAAACCTCAAGGGAAAAAGCCTTTGATTAATGTTCAACTAAAGGAATTAGAAAAAATGGCTGACAGGTTGGCTGATTTGGAACAGGAGGAACAGGCTTACCGTCAATTAAAGGAAGAAAAGGAGCAGCTTGAGTCAGAGAGGGATCGATTGCTAGAGTCTCTAGAATCCGATCAGAAGGATAGGCGTAGCTGCGAGCGGATTCTTCAGGCAGAAGAAATAATCACTGCTTTTCATCAACATGCGTCTGCGGATACGAAGGAACGGGATGGATTCCCTGTTGATGGCAGGAAACGGTTGGAAGACTTAAAGGTAAATATGCTCCCAATCGAGAGTGAGAAACGGTTTTTGGAAGAAACAGAAGCACAATACCGTCAAAAAAGGGATGAACTCAAGAGCAGGCTGATAACCGATGAGCAGTTGAGAGAAATGAAACGGTTGACGGATCAAACCCCTGTTATTCGACATGATCTCCTGGAGCTGGAAAAGCTTGAGGATAAGAAGAAAAAATCGCAAACTCTGCTGGAACATGAACTCGAAGAAATGGCAATTGATTTAAGTGTGCATCAACTGGCTGAATATGAATTTCCCTTCTATAAGGAAGAAGAATGGGGGAGACTAGCCAGGCAGAAGGAAAGACTTTCTTTAGACACAGAGAGAGGCCAGGATAATCTGCTTCGGATATCCAAAGAGCAGCAGGAACTTGAAACTCAAAAGAAGCAGCAGCAAACAGAGCTATTAGAGGAGGAGGCATATCGACACTTTTCTGCCCAATTGGATGAGTACGAAAGAGAGTTTCATACTAGAAATGACGGAAATATCTCCTTAGCAAATAGCCGACACAAGGCGAAGTTAATCTTTCGTTCATCTCTTATTATCTCTTTGCTTGGTATGACGGTTGCCGGAATCCTTTCTTCATGGCCAGTTGCCATTGTTTCGCTGGTTTTAGCGCTCGGAGGGTTTGCTGCCTATCGTCAGACCAATGTTTCCCTGGAGAAAGGCAACAATCAGTCTCTCTCTCAAAGCATATCGGAGCAAGAAGCCCAAAAATTACGTCAAAAGGTATCCCGGCATGAAGAAGCATTCTATAAATTAAAAACACTGGAAGAAAAAGAACTTGCCATCGCATCGGAAAGAATGAAGCAGGAAGAGCAAATACAAGCTCTAGATGAACAAAAAGCACGAATTTTGCGCGAGATCAATCATCAAATAAACTCCTATCCATTTTTAAAAGGTGTTGAGCCTGATTACTGGGTCAAGCTTTTCCATTTAGTAAAGAGTGTGAAGACGAAATATAATAGTTTACAGGATCTGGACGAAGAGATATCCATACTGAAAGAAAAATTACCTCGTTATGAAGAAGAAGTGGACATGTTTTTAGCAAATGTTAATTGGGAATATTCCGGTAATAGCCTCGGAAGTATGCTAGATGAACTGGAAACAGTTTATTCGAAAACAAAACAGAACCATACCGAATGGGAAAGTCAAGAAAATATGTTAAAAGAGATTCACGATAAAAAGGCACGATTAGTTCAACAGTTAGTTCCTTACAGAGAAGAAAAGGAGAAATTGTTTTTAAAGGCAGGCACAACGGATGAAGATGAGTTTCTCCGAGTCAGCGATCAAGTGGAAACAGTAAGGTACCATAAAAAAAAGCAAGAAGAATTGAAATCGCAAATCATAGCAATTTTGCCGGAAGATGTGCTGTACTCTTACAACATCCTTGAACAAGTGCCATCATTTACTCAGCTGGCTCACCTTGAACAGGAAAAGAGTCAGTTGATCCGTCAAAGGGAAATGGAATTGGAGCAGCTCCGGCAACGGCTTGCCGATATAAATAGCAGGATTCATCGTCTCGAGAATACCGATACATTTTCCGATGGCAGGTTTAGTTTCCAGACATCCAAAGATGAATTGGAATCAACAGCCCATGAATGGGCTGTGCTGCAGGTGGCCAAATCGCTGCTTGAAGAAACAAAACGTGTTTATCAGAAAAAATATTTACCGGAAATCCTGAACCATACCAGCAGGTGGTTCGGCAGATTGACAGCAGGACTATATCAGAGTGTGCGTTTTGACTCGGAAGATGGTGAGTTAGTAATCAGGCATCGTGACGGTTGGAACTTTCATGTCAGTGAGCTTTCCCGCGGAACTTCCGACCAGTTATATATTGCTCTGCGCCTTGCGCTCAGCATGCTCATCTCACGAAAGAATCAGCTGCCTTTTTTCATTGATGATGCCTTTGTCCATTTTGATGCTACACGAACTGATGAAATGCTTGAAATACTTAAAGAGCTGTCAGATGAACATCAAGTTATTTTCTTTACGTGGAGAAAGGATTTAGTTCATCAATCAATTTCACTGTCAGAGTACAGGCAAGGGGAAATAACAAATAGTATTTAATGTGAGAGAATAGCATGAAAACGAAATAGGGGGGAGAGGAAAATGAAAAAGGGTATAGCACACCATAGCATCGGTGATCCATTTGATTACTTTATGATGATCAAGTCTTCATCCAAAGGTATAGCTAGTAATGGCAAGCCATTTTTGACGTTAATGCTGAAGGATGCGACTGGAGAAATAGAAGCAAAGCTCTGGGAAGCTACCCCTGAGGATGAGGAGCTTTTTCGTCCAGAGGAGCTTGTGAAGCTGACCGGCGAGGTAAATACATTTCGTGGCCGGCCGCAATTGAAAATCCAGTCAATTCGTCCAGTCCAGCCGACAGATGGAGTGAGAAAGACGGATTTCATCGAGAAAGCCCCAGTGAATAAAGAAGATTTGATGGATCGGATTACCGAGGCAATTTTTGAAATGCAGAATTCCAACCTCCAAAGGATAACCAGACACTTCGTTCAAAAATACCAGGAGGCATTGCTGACTTATCCGGCAGCGGTAAAAAATCATCATGAATATGTTTCCGGCCTTGCCCATCATATCGTATCCATGCTGAATCTTGCCCGCCATTTGAAAGAGCTGTACCCTGAGTTGAACAAAGACCTTCTGTATGCAGGAGTCATACTTCACGATCTGGGGAAACTGAAGGAACTGTCAGGCGCATCTGCTCCAAACTATACTCTGGAAGGGAAGCTGATCGGCCATATACCAATGATGGTCCAGGAGATCGGGGAGGCTGCAGAAGAACTTAAAATAAATGGGGAAGAAGTGACGATTCTTCAGCACCTCGTATTAGCTCATCATGGAAAAGCAGAGTGGGGAAGCCCGAAGCCTCCTCTTGTCAGGGAAGCAGAAGTGCTGCACCTCATTGATTTAATGGATGCAAAGCTTAATATGATGAACAGCTCTTTGAAAAAGGTAAGACCAGGTGAATTTACTGATCGGTTATATGAAATGGAGCAGCGAGCTTTCTATAAACCCTTATTTGAAGAAGAATAACAGGTATATACTTTTGCTTGTCCGCATAGTATAGAATAAAGCAGAACAGGGAGGATTTGCCATGTTATTCGGAATTCCAATTTGGGTATTCTTGTGCATCATTTTCATTTTCCTCAGTGGTTATATGGCAGTTAAGGCAATGCGTGCCGAACATAAGCTTGAGCATCAGTTCATTGAGCGAGAAGGCCAAGTGTATATCAGACGTATGGAAGAAGAAAGGCAGCAAAGGAAAGAACGTAATGATTCCGTAGCTTCAGGTTGACCATATAATTCCTCCTAATATACGGCTGTTTCCATGATAGACAGGAAACAGCCGGTTTTTTTGTTCTAATAAGAATTCTCCTCCAATTCAACATTATGCAAAAATGCCCATGGAAATCTCAAAATTGATTTCCATGGGCATTTAGTTGATTATCCTTGGGCGTCAGATTCGCCTTCACTTTTGCCTTCGTTTCCGCTTCCGCTGCCGTTTCCACTGTTTCCGCCTTCAGCAGGCTGCTTTTTCTGTTCGAACAAGTTTTTATATTCTTCGATTTTCACATCGATTTCGGCTTCTTTCATTAACTTGTCCATTTTCTTCTGTAATTTTTGCTGGTCAATTTTCTTAGATACAATCTGACGTTTGATATCATCTTTTTCCTCTTCAAAGGAGCCCACATCTTCGGCTTTGCGTTCATCCGTTTTCTTGATGATATGGTAGCCGAACTCCGTTTTGACAGGCTCACTTACTTCCCCTTTTTTAAGAGCATAAGCAGCGTTTTCGAATTTCGGTGTCATTTCACCGGCACTGAAAAAGCCTAGATCTC
The DNA here is from genome assembly GCF_016908295.1 of Thalassobacillus pellis. Taxonomy (GTDB): domain Bacteria; phylum Bacillota; class Bacilli; order Bacillales; family Halobacillaceae; genus Thalassobacillus; species Thalassobacillus pellis. The sequence goes on along the minus strand of NZ_JAFBDO010000004.1, from coordinate 246,789 downwards.
CGCCTTTTTTAGCAGTTGCTGTATCAGTAGAATATTCTTTGGCAAGTTCGCTGAACTCAGCCCCGTTCTCAAGCTCTTCCATTACTTTCTGGGCAGTCTCCTTATCTTTGACAAGGATATGGCTTGCTTTCACTTCAGTCTTCATTTTTTCATAATAATCTTTCATTTCTTTTTCGGAAATATCCATATCTTCCATTGCAGCTTTTTCTTGCAGTAAGCTTAAGCGAATGGTTTCTTTAAAATCCTCCACATCCTTGAATCCGCTTTGCTGGAGGACCATTTCGAATTGGTCGCCGTATTGTTCCTTCAGCTTATCAACTTCTTTTTGAACTGCTTCATCACTGACTTCATATTTTCCGGAAAGTACTTCTTTCATTACCAATTGCTGTAGAATACCTTCACCATACTTATTCTTCAATGCTTCATAAAATTCTTCTTTTGTAACATCTCCGCTTTTTGTTTCCACAACTACCTCGGAATCTCCATTAGAAGAACAGGCAGACATGGTCAAGGCTCCAGCTGCAATCGTCGCAGCAATTACAAACTTTTTCATTTCGGACAAACACTCCTATATACTTGTGATTTCTTAGACGTAAAGTTAGTCTAACAGCCTATGACATAATATAACATATACATAATAGCAAAAACTAGTACATTTACTAAAAGATTCTACAACCGTGACAAATGCCTATCCACCAGGGTAAAAGGGTGCATAAGATACCGTATGAATCAAATAAGGGGGTGAAGTTATGAGTCGAGGATATGGTGGCGGTTTTGCTTTGATCGTCGTACTATTCATTTTGCTCATCATTGTAGGGGCAGCATGGCTGTAATCCCTGGCAGGTTCAAATGAAAAACCATACGCAGGCACGCGTATGGTTTTTTTGATTGGAAGGGGGGAGACCCTTAAAACCTCGAGGTCTTAAGTCAATCCTCTCTGTGACAAAGATCGATCGTCACGACGAGGCTTGACTTAAGCTGGTCGGGGGTGAACAAGACGCTTCCTCTTTAGTTCTTTGGGATTCAGCACGAAAAAAGACTGCCTGATTGCCAGGACAGTCTTGCCGTTTGCTTATAGGGTTCCCATTGATCATACAGTATTTAATACTTCTACATACGAAGATATCAACAAAATGGTGATCAACACATTGATCGTCCGAAACACCTTAGGTTGTTTCTCTTTTGACATGTTGGTTTTTTGACATAAGGAATGTGTCAGAGAATTGATGATGAATAAGATGATCAAGGCGTAAATGATAAATACAATTGCCACAATTGTTACCTCCTTTATTCCTTATGGAACTACTTTATCAAAATTTATGCCTCTTGAACAGGAGAAACCACCTGAAACAAGAACTATAATATCAAATGGCTTCAGAAGGAAGTCTTAGAGCGTTGTCCATGTACTCAAAACGCTGCATGGAACAGCATGAGCCAAAAATTCAGATAGAAAGTGGTAGGTGCTTTCCGAGGAAGCAGAGGCCGTGCCCATGGAAAGCGAAGGATATTGACGAAGCTGATGCTCGGTTAGAAGAGTAGAGGGATTTCTTTACAAAATTAATACTTTCTTAACATAAAGAAAACCCGAACACCTTGTTCGGGTTTACAGCATATCATTTACTTTTTTTGTTTGATGAGAATATCATATCCGTCCTTAGCATTCTCGATGATGCATTTTCGAGGCGCACGCAGGAATTGGTTCAAATAAAGGAAATCAGTGAATGATAACCCAATATTCACTGCGGTAAAAATAACAAAATAAGCGAAGTAATTAGGGAAAATATAACTCATCGCGATTCCAGGGAGTGTCAGAAACAAAGTTGGTGCAAACGCCATGAAAATGGATGTTTGTTTGGACAGTTTAGATTGGCAGCGATAAGCGAATGTCGGTAAAAGCCATTTATTCATTTTCCATTTAACCTTTAAGCGCTTGTATAACAGAATTAAAGGAAGCAGATGCATCATACGATGAATCGATGGCAAGAAAAATAAAATGATCAACAAAGGGATAAATCCATGATCTTTTACATCATGTGTCAAGTGCATCATAGAAAATGCCAGATACAATATTAAGAAAGCCATTAATCCTGTCAAAAAGGATATGAGATAAACTCGGTTATTACCGAAATCTTTTGTGATGTTCACTGTTTTCCAGCAATTCATCTCAGATTCCCCCTTTGCTGCAAATATAATTAGTTATCGTTTAGATTGTTTACTTCAGTTTCAACTGGCACAAATGGAATAATAGTATGTTTCTACATAAAAAGCAATAGGTTTTTTGTAAAAAAGTTAAACGTGTTTATTTGTCTCTGACTTTGCAGTGGAATTCTATGTAACAGAGGCAACGATAAAAATGGAGAGAAAGCTTTTCTGACAGGCTGCGATCATGCATTCCAGCACATGGTGAAGGGAAAATAAAGGTTGTGGTGCTGGATATTGATCTGGCAAGGAAGGAAGCAATATAAATGCTTCTGATAAAAGTTGCTGGATAAATGTTAGCCAGGGGACCGAATTCCATCCATTCGCCCTCCACCTGGAGACATATTTGCCGTAAAAAAGCCAAAAAAAACTGCCCCTGACAAGTCTGGTTAAGACCTGTGAGACAGTTTCCTTTTTCTTCTTATGATTGCGGATTATCCGTTGATGGATCTTCTGATGATGTGTTTTGTTCCGCCTTTGCTTTTTCCTCAAGTTCTTTCAAGCTTTCCTCAATTTGTTCCAAGTACTTTTGGATATTCTTTTGATGTGGTTCCACGGTACGTTTCCAGCTTTCGATCGAAGAACGGACGTCTTCGGATAAATCCCTGATCAGCTCCGCTCCCTCTTTAGAGGTCTGAGTAATTTGATCTTTTAGTTTCCAGCCGTCCTCTTTCAGTCTGAGAACAGTATCACGCAGATGGGCGCTCTTTTCTTTGGCATTATCCCGGAATTCCTCTCCAGAGGATTTCGTATTCAACAATGTAAATGCTGCGCTTGTGACCCCGCCTACGATGAAGCCTAAAAGTAATGATTTGCCGTTTGCCATGAACAAAACCCCTTTCCAACATCTTCTTTTCAATATTTTCTCTTTATATGTAGGATTGAAACCCATTTTATCATAATCCCCGGAAACTTTTTATAGCGACTATAAAAACCTCTGGCAGGAAAGCCAGAGGTTTCGGAGGATTATTGATAGGTTGCACTTAGTTGTGTCCGATTCATGATCCCCTGGGTTATCGGATAGATAAATACCATTACCGCCGTATTGACAGCGGCAGTCGGTAATACTACCGAAGCAAACATGACACCGAAACTTCCATCCATCAGCCCGATGACATAAAGGATGCACGAAAGGAAGATTGCTCCGCTTAACATTGTACCGACAGCAGTCAGTATAGGTGCCAGCAGGGAAGCCCTCACAACTTTTTCTCCAATCAAGAATAAGCCAAAGAAGGCTAGTGCGGTCAATGGTTTATCAATAATGTTCGCAATCTGGCCTCCAGGTACTGTTGTTGTCAGTGCTGAAATGAATCCTGTTGCCATAGCCAGTACCATCACATATTTCAATTTTGGGAACAGCATGATTCCAAGAAACATCATCGCCAGCATCATATCTGGACGCATTCCTAAAAAGAAAGGCGGCATAACCGCATGCAAGACAGCACCAATTCCAACGAGTAACGAAAGCATGACTAAAACACGAATATTCATTTTACTTAATCTCTCCTCTTCTCTTCTAAACTCATCTGTATTTGCCTTCCAACCGTGCTCTTATAGCCGTTTGCGAAGACTAATATCTATTATAGCAGACTGTTATATTTTATAAAAGGGACTCGACTATTACAGGTTGCCGGCAATTTCCTGTGCGATTGCCTGTAGGTCTTCTGGTGTATATTCGTCGGCATGAACTTCCCAGCCAGGCTTAAATCCATCATCTGAACCATACCGCGGAATCAGGTGGATATGTATATGAAAAACGGATTGTCCGGCTGCCTCTCCGTTATTATTAAGGACATTCAAACCAATAGGGTTATATGTCGATTTGATTGCGGATGCTATTTTGGGGATTCTGGCAAACAGTTTTTCCGCTGTCTGTTCGTCGGTTTCATAAACATTTTTGGTGTGATGTTTCGGGATTACCAGTGTATGTCCTTTCGTAACCTGGCTGATGTCGAGAAATGCATATACATCATCATCTTCATACACTTTGGCGGAAGGAATCTCTCCGTTAATAATTTTACAGAAAATGCAATCCGTGTCCTGACTCATCAGTACCACTCCTTCTGTTTGATTTTTCTTATTGTACCACATATTATTGCGTGTCAAAAAAGAAAACAGAGCGCCCTTTCAGAAGGACACTCTGCTATAAAAGGAGCAAAGCTGTATGATCGAAACTGTTTCCCTATTGATCAAAAAGAGAAGCCATCCTGCTTAGAAAAGCTTCCGGAATTTTGGTTAGGAAATCTGTATAGAACCTGTCACAAACACCTCATTTTTGGATGAGAATTTTAACTTGGTTCATAAATGATCTTTCACTGACACCTCATTTCGTGGCAAGCCACAATCAAGTTAGTCGTGAATCGGGGTACTGCCCTGCTCCTTAATAGGTAGTTTGACAAAATAACACGAAAATATACAAATGATTTTTTTGGAAAAGATAAGAGGGAATGGTAAAATTGATAATGCGAATCAAAGCCTTCTATGTAGCATGTGAAGCGGGGATTAGAACACCCGAATAGACAGAAGAGAGGATGGTCCTGGTGGAGCCTTTATTACATATCGACAACCTCCATGGAGGATATACACATAAAAATGTTTTGCACGGGATTACATTTGATGTATTCCCAAACGAAATTGTCGGTTTAATTGGGTTGAATGGAGCAGGTAAAAGTACCACGATCAAACATGTCATAGGGATGATGGAAGCAAAAAAAGGGCAGGTGGCCATAAATGGAAAGTCGTTTCAGGAAAGTCCGGAAGCGTATCGCCAGCAAATGGCTTACATACCGGAAATGCCGATTCTATACGATGAGCTGACGTTATATGAGCACCTGCACTTGACCGCGATGGCTTATAATATTCCCGAACAGGATTTTAAACGCAGGCTGGAACCATTGTTGAAGGAATTTCGGATGGAAAAGAAGCTGAACTGGTTTCCGGTCCATTTTTCCAAAGGAATGCGGCAGAAGGTGATGATCATGTGTGCTTTTTTGATTGAACCGGGGCTATATATTGTCGATGAGCCGTTTGTCGGGTTGGATCCGCTCGGTATTCAGTCTTATCTCCAGCTGATGGAAAACATGAAGCAGGCTGGCGCAGGCGTTTTGATGTCTACTCATATTCTGGCAACGGCAGAGCGTTATTGTGATCGTTTTGTGATTCTTCACGATGGGGAAGTAAGAGCGAAAGGAACACTGGAAGAACTAAGGGATGCTTTCCATATGCCTGGTGCCGCACTGGATGACCTATACATACAGCTGACAAAGGAAGAAAGCCATGATTGATGCGAAAAAGTTCTGGACGAACAGGTTCTCTGAGCATACGAAAGAGACAGGCAGATATTTACGTTATATTTTTAATGGCCACATTGCTTTTGCCATGCTTTTTTTTGTATCGGCATTAGCCTATTATTACCAGCAATGGCTTACCCGTCTGCCGGAAAATTTCCCGACCGCCGTCATTGTTGGAGTAGCGTTCGGCCTTCTGGCAAGCTACAGCCCGGTCCGCACCTTATTGAAAGAGCCTGATCTCGTTTTCCTTTTGCCGGCTGAAGCCCAGCTCGGTCATTATTTTAAACGCTGTCTGTACTACAGTTATTTTGTGCAACTGTACACCGTACTTTTAGTTGGAGCAGCATTGGGGCCGCTTTTTTTTGCGAGCTTTCCGGAGCGCGGCACCCAGTATTACTTGATGCTGCTTATCGTGATCCTTGTTCTGAAAGTTTGGAATATGCTTGCCAACTGGTGGATGCTTAAGGAGCGGAATCCTCAAACACGTATGATAGACATGGGTATACGCATACTCTTGAATGTCGTCATTTTTTATTTCCTTGCTGCTGGGGAATTGATTTTCGCCGGGATCGTGACGATCCTTTTGTTTGCAGCAATGATGTACAATTATTCCATATCAAGAAAAAAAGCCGGACTCGCCTGGGATGTTCTGGTAGATAAAGACCAGGCAAGGATGCGGACTTTTTACCGGATTGCTAACATGTTTACGGATGTCCCCCATTTGAAAAACCGGATAAAAAAACGGCACTGGCTCGTCAGAATTGTCACTGGACCAATTCCTTATAAACAGGGGCGATCGTTTGATTATCTATACCGCATCACTTTTATAAGAAGCAGTGACTATCTTGGCATGTATATTCGTTTGATTGTCATCGGCGGTATTGCCATGTATTATGTGCCAAATCTTTGGGTTAAATCGGCGTTCGCCTTATTATTTCTTTACTTGACGGCCTTCCAGATGATGACCTTGTGGAGCCACCACCGGACGATAGCCTGGATGGATATTTATCCGTTAAAGAAAGAGTGGAAAGAAAAAGCTCTGTTAGATTGGCTGCTTCAGCTGATGCTTTTTCAGACGTTTTTATTCGGTCTTATGTTTATTATCCAATGGAACCTCACCGGGCTGGTGCTCGTATGGATAGGCGGGGGGCTGTTCAGTTATCTGTTCATCCATGGCTATGTAAAACAAAAATTGACTTAAAAAGCTCCTAAGCTAATGGGTGCTGCGGGGAAGGATGGCAAGCCAGCCATGCTTTACCCGCGGATATTCTACATTTCACAAGCCTTGATTTCAGAAAGGAAGCTTAATCATGAAGACAACGTATGAGGAAAGCATGGTGGAAGAAGCATTGCGATGGAGCAGGTCGATGAGAAAGCGTTCCTCTTTTTTGAATCGTTCTACTAAAAATCTCCAGACGAAAATTAACAGCAAAGTACCAGAGCGGGTTCATACTATCGTAACAGAGAGTATCCGAAAAATGATTGAGCTTGCCCTGACATCATCAGAGTATATCGATCCCATCGAAGTTCCTGAGGAAATTACCTTTCGTGAACGTGAGGTCCTTGTGAAAGAACGCCTGAAGCGTTATAAGCGGACGGCTATACTGGAAGGAGCAGGCACTGGGGCAGGCGGATTATTGCTTGGTGCTGCGGACTTCCCGTTATTGTTAAGTATTAAAATGAAGTTTTTGTTCGATTGTGGGCAATTGTACGGTTATAATGTGAAGGATTATGAAGAGCGGATGTTTTTGCTTCACGTATTCATGCTTGCTTTTTCCAGTGACAAGAAAAGGGAGGAAGTACTGGAAAGGGTGTTAAATTGGGAGCAGGAAAAAGATAAATGGAGAGAAGTAGACTGGAAAACTCTTCAAATAGAGTACAGGGATACCATTGATTTTGTGAAAATGCTGCAGCTTGTGCCAGGCATTGGGGCGGTTGTAGGAGCATTTGCCAATAATCGTCTGATGGAGCAGCTGGGGGAGACGGCTTTGAACAGCTATCGTCTCCGTATGCTCCGCTGATCAATTTTTTTCCTGATAGGAACGGTAAGCCTGTAACAGAGTTTTGGCCGCATGGGGCAGGGCACGCTCGTCAAAGTCGAATTTCGGATGATGATGTGGATAATAGTGATCATCTATTCTGGCACCGGTAAAGAAAAAAGCGCCTGGTTTTTCTAGCAAGTAATAAGCGAAATCCTCTCCTGCCATAACGGGGGGGATTTCTTCTGCTATTAATTCCGGATCAGCTTCCGAGGCGTGATTAAGAATCAGGTCTGCTTCCTGTTCATGATTGACCACAGGGGGATACCCTTTAAAATAATCAAATTCGTAATCTGCTTCATAGGGCAGACACGCCGATTGGACCATTTTTTCCATTTCTCGGATGATCAATTCCTGTACATCTGAATTGAACGTTCGAACCGTCCCTGTTAGTTTTGCTGTATCCGGAATGATATTGAAAGCAAAACCTGACTCAAACTGACCGACTGTCACCACCGCTGTTTCAAGTGGATCCACTCTTCTGCTGACGATTTGCTGCAAGGAAGTGACCAGCTGTGAACCGATGACAAGGGCATCTTTTGTCTGATGAGGAAGGGCACCATGACCGCCTTTTCCTTTTATAGTAATTTCAAAACGATCAGCTCCGGCCATGAAATTCCCTTTGCTGGTATGGATGGTGCCATACGGAGTATCTACCCATAAATGCGTTCCGAATACGGCATCCACATCAGATAATATGCCGGTTTCGATGATTGGTTTGGCACCGCCGGGGGCATATTCTTCTGCATGCTGATGGACAAGTACGACTGTTCCTGGTAATTCCTCTTTATGATCATAAAAGGCTTTGGCCAGCGTTAGCAAGGCTGCCGTATGGCCATCGTGCCCGCATGCATGCATGGAACCATCGACTTTTGATTTATAGGGGACGTCATTTTCCTCCTGGATAGGCAGCGCATCAAAGTCCGCACGCAGGGCGACCTTTTTCCCTGGCTTGCCTCCTTTGATAGTTGCAATGACCCCATTGCCGCCTACCTTCGTTTGGCATGGAATTCCCCATTTTTCATATGTATCAGCGATGAATGCCGCTGTTTTTTCTTCATGAAATGATATTTCCGGGTACTGGTGCAGATGACGTCGGATTTGCACCATATCATCATAGGACGCATCAATAGCTTTTTTTATCTCTTCCCACATGACTGCTATCTCCTCCTGTTCAAATGGTTGATATTGATTTCTGTCAATTTTAACACAGACTAAGAAAACCTACATAAAAAATGCGCCCCGGATAATTTCCAGGACGCTGGGGGAATAAACGCTTTATTGAAGTCTTGGATCAGCAAGTAGTCGCTCCATCTCTTCCATATGATGCGTCTCATCGGCAATCATATCTTCAAGTTTAACGACTAATTCTGTATAGCCAAGCTCATCTGCTTGTTTTTTACGTGTTTCATAACGATCAATAGTAGCCTGTTCAGCACGACGTGCTTCTTCAAGCATATCTTTTACATTCGTCAACTGCTTGACTTCAACCGGCTGTGTGACAGGTGTTCCGCCAAGGTTCTTGATTTTTTCTGCAAGGTATAAGGCATGGCTTTGCTCATCTGCAATTTCACCTTCAAAGAATGGCTTCAACACAGAATAGTAAAGGCCATCAACGACAGCCGCGTTATAGGTATACATGATAGAAGCTGCATATTCGTTTGCCAAATCTTCGTTCAAGCCATCAATCAGTTCTTTTACTTTTTCATCCATTTTCCTTCACCCTTTCCAATAATTCTGAGCACATATATACATTACCCAGCTTTTTTTTAATTAAACATCCACTGCTCATCTCCGACTTAAGACGGAGATGAAACCAATCTTCCGTGCGTACCAGCCTTTTACTCTATTCTGTAAAATGAATGTATAGAGGACTTCCTGTCAGGAAAAAGGGTTTCTCGCAGGCGGTGTCTAATTTGTTCTACATTAAGAAAGCTTACAATTTTGCAAAGAAGCTTCTGGACGCAGTGAAGAATTTAAAGCTTCAAGAAGTAATCTTCGAAGGACGGTTGAAATCGGGTTTTTCTACACTTTAAGAAAGTTTAACTTCTTTAAGGGTCTAAAACTAAGGCTCTCACCGTAAGGACTTGGCGACAAGCCAAGTGTTTCTAAATTTGCAGCTATGGAAGAAGGAAGGTCAATGATGAAAAAAGGATTTATGAATATTTTACTAGCTTTGTTATTTATCGTAATTGGACTTATATTGGTCCTTCAAAACTTTGGTGTTGTGGATAATGCGTTAGAATTCTCCTGGATGGCTATACTTTCAGCTTTGCTTGTAATAATCGGTTTAAAGTTATGGGTCGACGCTATCATCGGTAAAGGAGGTTCGTGGATAGTCGGGTCTTTTTTATCCATTTTTGGAGCGCTTGTCCTTCTCGGAAAAATGGATATGATCGCATTCCAGTTAACTGATATTCTCAAGCTTTGGCCATTACTGTTTATTTATATCGGACTTGGGATGTTCTTGGGGAAGAAGAGAAAGCACAAGGTGGAAATCAGCTATGAAAATGGAGAAGAACTTTTGGAGGATGAAAAGGCTCCGGAGTCCAAACCACATAATTCGAAAAAGCAGGCATTTGTCGTCGGTGACCAGAAATATAATTCTGAGAACTGGAAAGTGGAGCCCTTGGATATTAAAAATGCAGTAGGGGATTACCATTTTGATTTTACGAAAGCATTTATTCCTGACAGAGATACGCCCATAACCATCAAGGGATGGGCCGGGGATATAAAAATGATCATGCCTGAATATCTGGAATTCCGTGTGGAGGCTTCTATGATGGCTGGGGAGATCAATATCCTCGATCAGACCGCAGAGGGAATCAATCGCAAACTTACTTTTGAAACGGAGAATTATGCCCATACTTCCCGGCGCCTGACAATCAAATTAGATGTGAAAGCCGGGGATATCCGGATAAATCGAGTGTAGGAGGACCTGTCATGTTGAAGCGTTTGAACAGCATCCGTTACACGTATATCAGGTCCCACTTGTTCGGACTGGTATTAAATACATTCATCCTGCTTGCCGTGCTTTTATCTGTTTATGTCTGGTTTTCACCTTCCTGGCTTAGTGCAGGGGCCGTTCTTTTGTTTATTTCATGCTATGTGCTCGTGGGAGCAATCGTCGCCTTTTATGCCGGATTCAAATCCAGTGGCGGAATGAAGGACCGAATAGAATCCCTGTCCATCATCATCGCTAAATTGGCGAACGGTGTCTTCACAGCAAAAGTATATTTTAATGAAGAGGATGAGATTACAAGGATTGCTGGAGAATTGAATCAGCTTGGAGATAAGCTCAAGCAGCAAAAAGAATCATTGATGCGTCTTGCAGATGAAAAAGCAGAGTTTGCCAGAAGTGCTCACAAAGCGGCAACGATCGAGGAAAGACAGCGTTTGGCGAGGGATCTTCATGATGCTGTGAGTCAGCAGCTGTTTGCATTAACCATGATGTCCCAGGCAGCGCTGCGAATGTACGACAAGCAGCCGGAAAAAGCCCGTGCACAGCTGGAGGAAATCACGACAATGGCATTGCAGGCCCAAACCGAAATGCGCGCGCTGTTATTACATCTGCGTCCGGTTCACCTTTCCGGGGAACCGTTAAAAATTGGTGTGGAACGGCTGGTGGAAGAATTGAAGCAGAAATGCCAAATCAATTTCCATATGAAACTTGAGGAAATTGACGATGCTTCCCGTGCTGTGGAGGAGCATTTGTTCCGTATCATCCAGGAAGCTTTATCCAATATAATGCGCCATTCCAATGCCACGGATGTGAATCTTGAACTAACAAGGAAGAACAGGGAATTATTTTTACATATCGGGGATAATGGAGACGGGTTTGATATGGCAGAAAAAGAGGCGATTATTGCTTCCTATGGTTTGAAAACAATGAAGGAGCGGTGCGAAGAAATAGGCGGTGACTTTACCATCCGCTCTCGTGAAAGGGAAGGAACTCATATCGATATGCGCATTCCGATGCAGGAAAGAAAAAAGGGGGAAAATGCATGATTCGTGTGGTAGTAGTAGATGATCATGATGTCGTTCGAAAAGGGGTAATCGCCTACTTGAATACAGAACAGGATCTCGAAATAATTGGAGAAGCATCCAGTGGAAATGAAGGGGCAAAGATTGTTGCTGAGCTGAAGCCGGATGTGGTCCTTATGGATCTGATTATGGAGGATGGCACAGGTATTGAGGCAACCAGGAAGATCATTGCTAAAGCCCCGGATTGTAAAATCATTATTTTAACCAGTTATTATGACGATGAAAAAGTTTTTCCTGCACTCGAAGCAGGTGCGTTCAGTTATATGCTGAAAACTTCTTCAGCGGATGAAATTGCGGAAGCTATCAAGAAAGCTTACCGAGGTGAAAATGTCATTGAGCCGAAAGTGGCGAGCCGAATGATGAACCGATTTCGAACAAGCGAACGGAAACTCCATGAGGATTTGACCGAGCGGGAGATGGAAGTGCTTCTTTGCATCGGTGAAGGAATGACTAACCAGGAAATCAGTGACTCCCTTTATATCGGGATTAAGACTGTTAAGACCCATGTGAGCAATATATTGAGTAAACTGGAGGTGCACGATCGTACCCAGGCAGCTGTCTATGCTCATAAAAATCAGTTATTAAAAAATACAAATTGACGCTATATTTTGGAGGGGCTGTCCATGAAGGCAGCCTCTTTTACATGTGTGGTGTGCAGAAATCAGCTGAAGGGACCAATCTCAGCAGTTCAGAAAAAGCTTGCAGAAAACCGACTCCGGCTTCCTGCAAGCCTAACCCTGCTGTTTATTCTTCTCCGAACTGAACCATGGAATACTGGGTGATATAGGGCTGACCATCCATGAATGAAGGCTTCTTTTCATGATTTGGACCTGAGTTTTTATGTGCTTTTTCAAAGGATTGGGAGTTTTTCCAGTTCTCAAAGCTCTGTTCGTTCCGCCATTGGGTAAGGACTACATACGTATTTCCTTGCAGTGGCCGCAGGATTCTTATTGCCTGGAACCCATCCATTTTTTCAACGCCGCCTTCACGATTTTTGAAACGGTCTTCAAAAACAGGACGTCCCTCGTGGCTGACCGGGATGTTGTTCATTACAACAAAGCCGCTATTTTGGATTTCTCCGACAGCATCCACGATTTCGTAGTCGCGTCCTTCTTCAAAAATGGACGTGTCTCCTTCATAATAGGCTAAGGTTTTATCCTCATCCTGCATGAACAAAAGGGATGCTTCAGGATGTTCCTTATCTAGCTTTGCCAGATAGTTTAGTGTACCATTTGTCATAGAAACCTTCATATAACAATCTCCTTTCGCACTCGTTAATGTTAGTGTAGCAATGAGATAAAACAACCTGCAAGTTTGAATGAACAGGAAGCAACGAGAAAGGATGCAAGACCCTTGAAAATATGGAAAGACAACGGCAGAACACCATCGAGAAAGAAACGTAACAGGAAGAGACGGTATAAACAATTAGCCATCGTTTTCGCCAGCTTAGTTCTTCTTACTTTACTAGGCTACATTATGATTATATTCGGTGGAGCGCTGATTGTAGATAAAGAAGACATGGTGCTGGATGCGGCTACCACTGTGGAATTGGAGAATGGAGAAGTGTTAGAGCGGATCTATACCGATAATCGAACACTCGTGACCATAGAGGAAATTCCGGATCATGTGGAAAAGGCTTTTATTGCGATTGAGGACAGTCGCTTTTATGAACATGGGGGCGTCGACCCACAGGCTGTAGCCCGTGCTGTTTATAAAGATATTATTGCCATGGCGAAAGTGGAAGGCGGCAGTACACTGACGATGCAGCTTTCCAAGAATCTTTTTCTCACTAATGATAAAACGTGGATGAGAAAAACAAAAGAAGTCATGGCCGCACTTTATTTGGAACGGGAATTGACAAAAAAGGAAATATTGGAGTTATACCTGAACAGGATTTATTTCGGGCATGGAATTTATGGCATCGAACAGGCAGCCCAGGAATTTTTCAACAAGCCTGCCAGTGAATTGACTGTTTCCGAAGGGGCAGTGCTTGCTGCTATGCCAAAAGCTCCGAATTCCTTTTCCCCAATTGATGAGCCTGAAGCTGTAAAAAAGCGGAGGAATCTTGTCCTGAAACGAATGAATGACCTCGGTATGATCGACACAGAAACAATGATGCAGATGCAGGGGAAAACACTACAGGTGGCAGAACAGGAAGAGGAAGCGCAAAACTGGTCAAACAGTTATGTGGATCTCGTCATTAAAGAAGCGGCTAAACGATATCAAATAAGCAGGGAAGAACTGAAGCGGGGAGGATACAGGATTATTGTCAAGATGGATCCTGAGATTCAAAAGGTTGCTTACCGCCAAATCGAAAACGGGGAATTCGTTCCAGGTTCCAAACCTGGTGTACAGGCGGCGTTTACACTGATGGATAACGAAACAGGCGCTGTCGTCGCTGCGGTAGGCGGGAAAGGATTCCGCCATGGCGGGTTAAACAGGGTGGTGGTAAAAAGGCAGCCTGCGTCCACCATCAAGCCTCTTGCGGTCTACGGACCAGCAATGATGAAGGAAGAATATCACCCATACTCCTTGCTGGTTGATAAGAAAATGAAGTTCGGTGATTATGCGCCGCGTAATTACGATGATCAGTATGCAGGTATTACATCCATTTACAATGCTTTAGTCGAATCAAAAAACGTCCCCGCTGTTTCCCTGCTCGACCAGATCGGAATCGATTACGCAAAAGGTTATTTGGAGAAAATGGATTTAAAGACGAAAACAAGTGGACTCGGCCTGGCCCTTGGCGGCCTGAATAAAGGGTACAGTCCGCTTCAATTAACTGAAGCTTACAGCACTTTTGCCAATGGAGGTAAAAAGGTCGAGAGCTTTACGATCAAAAAGATCATCGACCGTAGCGGAAAGACTATTCATAAACATGAAACGAAAGTGGATAAGGTGTTTAGTGCGCAAGTGGCCTGGAACATGACAGAAATGCTACAGCGTGTTGTGTCACACGGTACTGGACAAGCAGGAAGTTATCCGAAGGCATTAGCTGGGAAGACAGGAACCCATGAACACGGATCAGTCAAAGGGAAGATACAGGATGTCTGGTTTGCAGGTTATACTCCAGGATATTCGGGAAGCCTGTGGATGGGCTATGACTCTTCCGATAAGACCCATTACCTGGAGGGTGGAAGCTCCTATCCGACCAAATTGATGAAGCAGATTTTGACGGAGGTCAACACCCAAAAAGATTTAGCTGCGCATTTTAAGAAGCCAGAGAAAGTGGAAGACCTCGCGCCTCCGGTAACTCTGCCTGTGATAACAGATTTGGATGTGAAGCTTGACTTCGGCGGAGCGACATTTGTTCAGGGCAGATTGACCTGGACACCTGCAGCAGATAACCGTGTCCAATACCGGATTTATGAAGAAGTCCCTGGTGTTGATAAACGGGTCGGTGAGGTTACCGGTAAAGGGGAATATAAGGTAAGCGTAACCGATATTTTTGGAAGTAACACCTACTATGTCGTTCCTTATAATCCATTAACAAAGCTGGAAGGAAAATCTTCAAATCCAGCCGTGCTCGAATGGGATTAACCGATACAAGGCTTCATCAAAAAAGGCAATATGGTGACAAAAAGCATCCATCTATGTGTGCAAGAAAAATAAATGTTATAGTGGAAAACGGATAAGCAAATGGTACGAAACCGCCCGGACACTTGCATCACGTCCAGGTTTAGATTTCAGCACTGCTAATTGATGTTGGCAGGGAGACCGAATGAGAGAAAACAGCAAGGTTTAGCAGGACCATATTTTAAAGGGGCAATATGTATGACTAGACAAATGAATGACACAATCCTTAAGGCATTCCGGGGAGAGACGACCGACTACACGCCAGTCTGGTATATGAGGCAGGCAGGACGTTCACAGCCGGAGTATCGCAAACTGAAAGAAAAATATTCTTTATTCGAAATTACGCATCAACCAGAGCTTTGCGCCTATGTGACAAGGCTTCCTGTCGAACAATATGGTGTCGATGCCGCCATTCTTTATAAAGATATCATGTCACCATTACCTGCTATCGGGGTGGATGTCGATATAAAAAAAGGAATCGGTCCTGTCATTGATAATCCGATACGTTCCAAGGCGGACGTGGAAAAGCTTGGGACAATCGACCCAGAGGATGACGTACCATACGTTATGGATACTATCCGACTCTTGACTAACGAACAGTTGGATGTTCCTTTGATCGGATTCAGTGGTGCACCATTCACACTCGCGAGTTACATGGTTGAGGGGGGGCCTTCGAAAAATTATAATAAAACCAAATCACTCATGTACAGCGAGCCGGAAACGTGGTTTATGCTGATGGATAAACTGGCCGACATGGTTATTTCTTATGTTAAAGGCCAGATTAACGCTGGAGCGAAGGCCATCCAGATTTTCGACTCATGGGTGGGGGCGTTGAATGAAGAGGATTATCGCACGTATATCAAACCAGTCATGCACAGGATTTTTTCCACACTGCAAGAGGAAGGTGTACCTTTAATCATGTTTGGCGTCGGTGCACGTCATTTGATCCATGAGTGGAATGACCTCCCTGTCGATGTTCTCGGTCTCGATTGGCGGATGTCGATAACAGAAGCACGAAATTCCGGCATTAAAAAGCCGCTTCAGGGTAATTTGGACCCTTCTATCCTGCTGTCAGACTGGCATGTGATCAAAGAACGTGCAAAGCGGATTTTAGATGAAGGGAGAGACCAGCCAGCCCACATTTTCAACCTGGGACACGGGGTTACTCCTGATATCAAGCCAGAAACATTGAAGCGATTGACTCATTTAATCCATGATTATTCAAGTGAAAATTAAGAGGTGACTCCCTTTGGCAAAGAAAAAAATGGGCCTGTTGGTTATGGCCTATGGAACTCCTTATAAAGAAGAAGACTTAGAACGTTATTATACGCACATCCGCCGTGGCAGAAAGCCTTCAGAGGAAATGCTTACGGATTTACGGGAAAGATATGATGCGATCGGCGGTATTTCACCGCTCGCCCGCATTACGGAAAACCAGGCGAAAGCCATTGAACAGAAACTGAATGATATGCAGGATGACGTAACATTCACCTATTATCTTGGTCTAAAACATATTGAGCCATTTGTAGAGGATGCTGTTGCTCAAATGGCGGAGGATGGCATAGAAGAAGCAGTATCCATTGTTCTTGCCCCTCATTACTCTACTTTCAGTGTCAAATCGTATAACGGCAGAGCACAGGAAGAGGCCGCAAAATATGACAATCTGACCATCCGGTCTGTTGAAAGCTGGTATGACGCACCTGGATTCATTGGTTTCTGGAAAGATCAGATTCTGTCTGTCTACGATAAAATGGATGAAACGGAACGAAATAAGGCTTGCCTGATTGTCTCTGCCCACAGTCTCCCGGAGAAAATCCTGAAGGGAGGAGACCCTTATCCGCAGCAGCTGGAGCAAACGGCTGCCTTAATTTCTGAAGCGACAGGGATTAAGAATTATGAAATCGGCTGGCAAAGTGAAGGGAACACCCCGGATCCTTGGCTTGGTCCGGATGTGCAGGATCTGACAAGGGATCTTTTCCATGAAAAAGGATACCGTGCGTTTGTGTATGCACCAGTCGGGTTTGTGTCTGATCACCTTGAAGTGTTATATGACAACGATTACGAGTGTAAAGTGGTCTGTGAGGAGGTCGGAGCAAGCTATTACCGACCGGAAATGCCGAATACAAACGCCAAATTCATCGACACCCTGGCCCGTGTTGTTCTTGATAAAGCCAGGGAGTAGGAGGTCTGTATGACAGCGCATAAACAGATAGCTATCATCGGTGGAGGCATTGCTGGCTTGACAGCAGCCTACTACTTGCAAAAGGAAATAAAGGAACATCAGCTTCCCTACGAAGTTAAACTGCTTGAGGCGAGCGATCGTCTTGGCGGGAAAATCAGCACTGTGAAAAAAGACGGGTTCACGATCGAGCGTGGTCCCGATTCCTTTTTAGCACGGAAAAAAAGTGCTGCAGAGCTTGCCGAAGAGGTTGGACTTGGTGATAAGCTCGTTCCTAATGGGACAGGACAGTCCTATATACTTGTTAAAAATAAGCTTCATAAAATGCCGAGTGGCTCTTTCATGGGGATCCCTACGAAAGTCCGGCCATTTTTGTTTTCCAGCTTATTTTCTCCTGCCGGAAAACTCAGAGCCGCCGGAGATTTCATCCGGCCAAAAAGTGAACCACGCGAGGACCAGTCACTCGGAGAATTTTTCCGCCGCCGCCTTGGTGATGAAGTCGTCGAGAATTTGATCGAACCACTTCTATCCGGAATTTATGCAGGCGATATCGATAATCTCAGCCTGATGGCCACCTTCCCGAATTTTTATCAGTTGGAACAGACACATGGCAGTCTGATAAAAGGATTGAAGGAGACTATGCCTGCAGCTAAAAGAAAGGCTAAAAAAGCAAAAAAACCAAGCATGTTCCGGACTGTGGAGAATGGTCTCGAGTCTCTCGTGAGGGCGATTGCAGCGCAGTTGGATGAAGGGACAATCCAAACAGGAATTGGTGTCGACCATATCGAGAAAAAAGAAGATCATTACCACCTTCTCTTAAGTGATGGGGAAGTGATGAAGCCGGATGCTGTGATTATGGCAGTTCCACATCATGCTGCTGAGCGGATGCTGAGCAAGTACGAATTTATGGCACCTTTTAAAGAGATGCCTTCAACATCCGTTGCCAATGTTGCGATGGCATTTGATGCATCTGCCATCAAAAAGGATATTGATGGAACTGGATTTGTCGTTTCGAGAAACAGCAAATTCCGGATTACTGCTTGTACATGGACGCACAAAAAGTGGCCCCATTCCACGCCAGAAGGGAAAGCACTTTTACGCTGTTATGTAGGAAAACCTGATGATCAGGAGGTCGTTGACCTTACCGATGAGGAAATCACGGATATTGTTCTGAAGGATCTTAATAAAACCATGAAAATTACTGCAGAGCCTGAGTTTACAGTGGTTACACGCTGGAAAAATGCTATGCCCCAATATACAGTTGGTCACAAAGCACGAGTGGAAGCGATTAAAGCAGACATGGCACAGGAGCTTCCGGGCGTATATCTTGCCGGTGGGTCATATGAAGGTTTAGGTCTGCCTGATTGTATAGATCAAGGGAAACACACGGTTGAGGAAGTGCTGGAATTTTTAAAATAAATATAAGATATAGGCCTGTTGAGCAGGTCAGCTTGTGGGGACATTTTCCGCAAGCTTTTTTCTTACCTTCAGGAACCGAGGACCCTTGAGGCAACTGAAATACTGATTCCACCATGAGCATCTGCCGATAAGTGTTCCTGCGAGCAAATTTCATTGCTGGGCGATCGTATTCTTACCAGCGTGCAACTCTGCCGTGAGCATACATCTTTGCCAAATACTGTTGTAGAATAGCAAGAGTATTTACTTCCTAACTGCAGACAATAAGGTCGACCAATTTTTTAAGAAAGAGGTTGACCTAACAGTGAAAAAAATGATCTTAGCAAGTTTATATTCCTTACTTCTGATCGGTTTGATCGGATGTAATGGACAAAATGATGGTGGAAACGGAGACGGAACAGCTGCACCTGAAGCTGTCAATTATGGTCCTGGAACGATGCAACGTGAAGGGGATATCCGTTTTTTCACTGAAAGAAATGCTGATTATGGTGTGTTTCCAGAGGATTTCAACTGGAACGACGGGGTTAATCAAAGGATTGCCCGTAATGATGGCCAGGATGGTAACAGACAAAGAAACACACAGGGAAACACACAGCAAAATGGGCAAGAAAATCAACAAAATAATCAACAAGTTAACGAACAGGCAGTTGGTGATTTCCAAAAGCAGGTGGTCCAGCTTACGAACGAGCGAAGAAAAAACAATGGACTTAAACCGCTGAAGATCGATAACCAAGTGATGAAAGTTGCCCAGAAAAAGTCAGAGGATATGGCGCAAAATGGTTACTTTTCGCATACTTCTCCGACTTACGGAAGCCCGTTTGAAATGATGAAGCAATTCGGTGTCGATTACCGTACTGCTGCGGAAAATATTGCTGCTGGCCAGGACACTCCTGAACAGGTTGTGGAGGGCTGGATGAACAGCCCAGGTCACAGAAAAAATATTTTAAATGGTGAACTCACCCATATCGGTGTTGGTTACGCAGAAGAAGGCGGAGCAAGAGGCACATACTGGACACAAATGTTTATCGGAAAATAACTTGTAAGGGTTCCGGTCTTGGATCGGGGCCCTTATTTTACATTAGGAATGTATAATAAATAGGTTTTTTCTAATTAGAACAAAAAAAAAGAACAGCTGTTTTGCACGGCTGTTCGAGAAGGAGAAAAGTGTTTCTACATGGTAATAATTGTGGAATAGGATAACAGCACCTTAACGTGCTGGGTCATCACAATCATCACAGAGGTTACCGTAACAATCAGCTTTTTCATCAATCTCGTGTCCGCAGTTTGCGCATTGCTTCCGTGGCAGGTTTCTAAAGAACTCAACAATACTCATCATGTTCATCGCCTCCCTGACGTTTAGAAGAATATTACAGTTCCATTGTATTATAACAATGGAATATTTTCAATAGTCTGTTATAAAACAATGTAAAATGAGTACATAGCCCAGATAGGAGGAAACTGGTTTGAAATGGACCGTAATTGGATACTGGGGGGCTTATCCCGCCAGTGGCAGTGCAACTTCTTGTTATTTGCTCGAAAAAGATGGTTTTCGGCTTCTTATTGACTGTGGAAGCGGAGCATTGTCCAGGCTCCAGGAAACAATCGATCTCATGAGTTTGGATGCAGTGATTCTATCCCATTATCATCATGATCACAAAGCGGATATAGGCGCACTTCAATATGCATGGCTGGTACAAAACACGCTAAACAACACGGAAAGAATCCTTCCTATATACGGACATGGATTTGATTCAGATAATTTCGCAGCTCTGAGTCATCATTTCACTGAGGGAATAGCTTATGACCCTTCGAAAAGTCTTACGCTGGGTCCATTCGACATTCAGTTTCATAAAACCCAGCATCCTGTCCCTTGCTATGGAATGAAAATAGCTGACGGAAATGCCAGCATCGTCTATACGGCTGATACGGCTTTTTCTGAAGACTGGATTCCATTTGCCAAAAATGCTGATCTGCTGATTACGGATACAAATTTTTATAAAGGAATGGATGGCAGAGGGCCAGGGCATATGACGAGTGAAGAAGCAGGAATTCTCGCGTCAAAAGCAGGAGTGGGACAATTATACCTAAGTCACCTCCCACATTTCGGCGATCATAAGGAACTTGCCAAACAGGCTAGCGAAGTATACAGGGGCCCGATTGAACTTGCCAGGGAAAATCTCAAATGGACCAAAGATAGGTAAGAGGACGCATTGTAATTGTTTCTTCCGTCGTATTTGATTACAATATGAGATGGCAGTATTTTTGAAAGGAATGATCGCATGTTATTTATTGACAACGAAGGTATCAATGACCCTCACATCAACCTTGCTATAGAAGAATATGCATTGAAGAACCTCGATATCAATGAAACATACTTACTTTTTTATATTAATGAGCCTTCTATTATCATCGGGAAAAATCAGAATACGGTAGAAGAAATCAATACTGACTATGTCGAGGAGAACGGCATTCACGTGGTACGTCGTCTATCCGGTGGAGGTGCTGTTTACCATGACCTTGGCAACTTGAACTTCAGTTTTATTACCAAGGATGATGGGGACAGCTTTCACGATTTCGCGAAATTTACAGAACCGGTCACCGAAGCTTTGCAGAAGCTCGGTGTAAATGCGGAATTATCCGGGCGTAACGACCTCGTTGTGGAAGGCCGTAAAATCTCTGGGAACGCGCAATTTTCCACAAGGGGACGCATGTTCAGTCATGGGACTCTTATGTTTGACTCGGAGGTGGAGCATGTCGTTTCCGCACTCAATGTCAAAACGGAAAAAATCAAATCAAAAGGCATCAAATCTATTCGCAGCAGGGTGGCGAATATATCCGAATATCTCGATGAATCGATTACGATGGACGAGTTCAAAAGCATGATTCTTCGTTATATTTTTGATGTGGAAAAGGTAGAAGATGTCCCTCAATATGAATTGACCGGCGATGACTGGAAGGAAATCCACAATATTGCGGAAAAGCGCTACAAAAATTGGGAATGGAACTATGGAAAGTCACCAAAGTTCAACATCCAGCACACAAAGCGGATTGAAGGGGCAGGAAGCTATGATGTCCGCCTGGATGTAGCGAAAGGAATTATCAATAATGCCAAGATTTACGGAGATTTCTTCGGGGTCGGTGACATAAGTGAAATTGAGGATCGTCTGATCGGCACCAGATATGAGAAATCGGCAATAGAAGAGAGCCTCGGGGAAATCGATATATCCCACTATTTAGGTAAAATTTCAAAAGAAGATTTTTTGGATATCGTTTATTAAGAACTTTGCCTCGGGGATTCCCGAGGTTTTATTTTAGGAAATAAACTCTTTGCAAAGAAGCCCCTCCATATAGTGAATACTTGTTTTTACTGAGTTAGCAGGTTAAAGAAAGAATATTCTGACAGAAAATAGTAATAACGCAATGGCTTTGCGGAGTACCGCAATATCTTTTCGGTGAAGGACGGACATGTCTATATTACAATAAGGACATAGGTTGGCTGAAGGATTCAAACGGAATCCTGAAGTCAATATCCCATTGCATACCCTTGCAATGGATGGATTTCCATAATTGGTGTTATGGAAATCCCGATGGAAAAGCCTTCGATACCAGCGAAGCTTTTTCATTATTTAATTCCCTCACTCAAAAGTTTAACCAGTCGTCTCTTTGCCAATATCCTTGATGGATATTGGCCTTTTTTTATACTTTAAGAAATTTTAACTTTGTTAAGGATGTAAAACTAAGACTTTCGACATAAGGACTTGGTGACTAGCCAAGTTTTTCTAATGCAAAAAAAGTGCGTTCCTTCAAGAAGGACGCACTTCCAAAATTTCAGGACGGTTTCCGATAATCAATCAGGAATTCATCTTCGGTGATATAAAATTCTCTGACTGGGCGGTAGGGAAGAAGGTTCAGCCGCTCCAGCTTAAAGTAATTGACCCGCTTATAGGGGTCGCTGTCTATGACTGGAAGCTCCTTTGTCTGCTTCATATAATTGTCGACCGCTTTTTGGACATGGTCCAGGTCGATAGCAAGCTGACGATCGGCTGCAGGGAAAATTTCATAAGTTTCACGAGACATATAATAGGTTTCAGTTGGAATTCCTTTTAGATAAGGGGCGATCAGGTCATAGTCAATAGTTAAATCATTCTTAATTATTACACTCAGCTCGACACCTTTAGGCAGCTGGCTGGCATAATCATTGACTGCTTTACGCACCTTTTCGATGGGGATGCTCTTTTTCTCATAGTTATCGGCAGGTTGTTCAGAAGGTTTTCTTTGCTTTTTCCTCTTCCACATGAGCTCGAGCCTCCTTTGGTTAGATTATCGGCGGTTTGTACACACTAATGGTGGAGGTGTGTAAGATGGAGACGGAGTTTACTGAACCTGAACTGGAGGTTTATACGTTGCTGAACCCTGATTTTGGCTGGCCGGTGGATGATTGCTGGAATGATGATCACCGTAAAGAGATAGAGTCTAGAAAAGATCCTTTATCCTGATTATAGCATTTCCCCGGGACAAACAGAAAATACCAGCTGCTGCCCCCAGCCTTCCCCGGGAGAAACAAATATTTCCAGTTAGGGGTATTTAGACATAAAATATTTTTGTGGATAATCAGGACTTTGTTCGTGTTTTCTGCTATATTAAAAAAGGATAGAAGCAATTACTGCTTCTATATCTTGATATATGGAAAGGAAGATGACATGAATGAGTCAAACAGAAAAAATAGAGTTTGAATTAACTGCACAAACACTAGCATTAATTGCCGTGCCTGGCCCGTATGGAAAGGTGATAACCGAAGCTATTGAAAACAGCCATACGCACGAAATCTACGTCCACCCGGGCAAAGTGATCGATGAGGCTTGCCGCTACTTTGCTTCCAGCCTTGACGGCAGGCTGGCAGGCACGAAACAGGTTTCCGGATTTTCCCACAAACCCCCGATCGTCATCTCACACACTATGGGTATTTACTTCTTCCCGATTTTCTCTCCAAAACGAAAAGACTGCTCCTGGATAGCCCACAGTCATATCCAATCCTTTGAAAGCCATGACGGCTATACTACACATATACATTTTTCTAACGGCACTTCCGTCCAAGTCCCGGTATCAGAAGGCATGATCGCCAATCAAGTACAGCGCACCGCCCAGTTCCGTTTTATGCTGGAAAATCGTATTAAGCAGTCGGTGCTGTACACCGCTGAAAAAGTAGCTGAACCGATGCAGGGAAGAGGTTTGGGTGCTCAGTAGAATAAAGATCATGGCAGCCACTCCTGGTGCTTCGTAAGTGCGGGAATCATCCATCTTGGTGATCATAACCAAAGTCCATCGTAAAGTTCTCTGATTGTTAGATAATAAAAAAAGACACCCCCTCTTGATGGAAGGATGTCAGGCTTTTTCCTGGTTTAATCTCTGTTAAATGAGCTGTATCCGGGATGGAACAGGATCAAGCATTCTTTTGGGTATATTGCGGGGAAGCGTGCAGGGCTTTTTGCATGAGGTCGAACAGGATGTTTTCGACTTTTTTGCGGATTGCCGGGTTGAAGTAGTTCCTTTTTTCTTCGTAGCCATGAGCGAGGAAGAGGAAAGAGGTGAAAGAATCATTTTTGCTGACCTGGACTACCTGCAGCTTTTCCTGATCCATTTTCGCACGCAATTCCTTTCGTTCAGAGCGGGCCGTGGTTTCCATCTTCCCGAGCAGTTCAAGGTAATGCTCTTTGATTTTGAACTGCCCTTTCTCGATATGGCGGCGGTCCTGCTGAATAACGACCAAGGCCATCGAAAGAAATAAATAGCGGGAGATAAGTGCTAATTCTTCTTCTTTCAAATAACGCATAACATTTCCCTCCGTAGCGAACGTTTGTTCTGTATTGTTATTATATCACGAACAAAGAAAATGTATGCAAGTTTTTTTTGGGAATCATGGAAACCTCATGCTGAATTAGCAAAATTTGGGGTAAAATATGGATATGCCCATATACATTGCTATCGTTAGTCAAAGATCTGGTTTTTGATTAGAATGGATGTAGTAGACAGGCATATGAAGGAGTTATTTCCATGTATTCCCTTACGATTACTTTAGCTAAAGTCAAGCAACTTTACGAAGATGAGATGCTTTACGAATATATCATGGCCCAGCTTGAAAAATACGAAAGCCTCGGTCCTCTTCCCGGAATCCTCCTTCCGATGATTGAATCATTCCTTCCCATTCTTCCGCTGGTCGCTTTTGTGCTGGCTAATGCAGTTGCCTATGGTTTGTTGAAGGGGTTTTTCTATTCCTGGATCGGTTCGAGTGTCGGAGCTATCATTGTATTCACCATCATACGAAGACTTGGGAAAAAAAGATTCATGCAATTTATCAGCGAGCGCAAACAAGTGAAACGGGTCACTTCCTGGGTAGAAGAGCACGGTTTCGGCCCATTGTTTTTGTTGATGTGCTTCCCATTTTCGCCTTCTTCGATTATCAATGTAGTGGCGGGACTGTCCGGTGTAAGTAGACAGCAGTTCGTATTGGCAGTTCTGCTTGGAAAATCCGTGATGATTTTTACGATTGCTTACGTCGGCGCCAGTATCAGGTCATTCGCTGAACACCCGGTTAAAGCGATCGTCGTCGCTGTCTGCATCGCGTTATTTTGGATACTAGGAAAATTCCTCGAGAAGTATCTCCAGCGCAAAGCAGAGCGTAATCGGGTACGGGAAGATTAAAACGGTGTCAAAAGGGGTAAGATGTTGATAGAAAAAACCCCTGGAGGCATAGTAATGAAAAAAAGCAACTTTTGGAAAATAATCCGTACAGTAGCATTCGCCTTGCTGCTGGCAGTGTTTTTCCGTTCTTATTTGTTTGCCAGCTATATAGTCGAAGGCGAATCGATGGAACCAACTCTGTATGACGGAAATCTGTTAATGGTCAACAAGATCGTTTATGACTGGCAAAATATCAATCGGGAAGATGTGATCGTCTTCCACGCCAATGAAAAAGAAGATTATGTAAAACGGGTCATCGGAGTCCCCGGAGACCATATAGAATTCAAAAATGATCGGCTGTATGTAAACGGTAAAGAACATCCAGAACCTTATTTGGAAACATTACGCCCGGACGATGGCAAGTTATTTACAAAAGACTTTACGTTAGAAGAAGTGACCGGGTTTGAAGAAGTACCAGAAGGACATTTGTTTGTCATGGGAGATAACCGCCGGGACAGCTTAGACAGCCGCTATTTCGGATTCGTCCCAATGGAGAGTGTCGTAGGAAAAGTGGATGTCCGTTACTGGCCGATGTCCCAGCTGGCCATTCAGTTTTAAAACGTGGTGAATACCGTGGATAAATCGAAGCCACTAAAAAACTGACATTTTTAAAAAAACGGTCTGTATGGAGAGTTGTTATCCATACGGACCGTTTCGTTTTTGTCCAGAGAATTTTAAAAATGGATGGTGATGATAACTCTTTGGAGCTGTTTTGAAGGCGAGTTGATCCATATGTTTTTCTGATTTCAAGCTGGCTGAAGAACTTTTGGCTTTAGCCCCAGATTTATAACACTCTTCCTTAAGGGGACAGGTTACTGAAGTTTATGACGACTACAGTTATATCACTGTTGCTTCGACGATGAGCAAGAGGCGGTGACGCCTGCGGGAACAGCGCGAGCCGAGGATCCACTTGGTCAAGCGATCTTTTTGACCAAATTAGCTGAGGTCGTGCCCGCGGCAAGCATCCGCCGGCAAGCGATTTGTGAGAATCAATAACAAACTTTAACAGCTCCTTTAAATTAAATTATAAGGACTTTTCAATCACTTCGGAGAAAATCCGGGGTGTTTTTTTAGTCTTTCGGGTGTAAAACGAGTTATCCCCTGCCTTTCAGATGGCCGGCTAGGAGCGGCTGGGCCGCAATTTTTCACAACGGGCAGCTGATATCGAAAGCATGATTAGTATACAGAATAACAAAGCCAGGAAACAGATAACCGCATGAAAAGGGAAGAAGGGCGCGGCGAATGAGCCTGCGCTTGCTCCTGTAAGGAGGACAAAGGAATAAATGGAAATAGCACTTCCCCGGTTATGGACAGCTATTTTTCCAATCATCAAGATGACCATCGGAATGGTAACGGAGGTGGAGGCAATCATCAGAACCGAAGCCCAGAGCAGTGTGCCGGTTGTCAGCTGAAACATAGCAGGAAGGAAAGCCGCTACCATGATGGCAAGAAAAGAGCACAGCAGGGTAGACGGGTGAAAATAGGTCTGTAGCTGCCGGACGAAAACAGAGGGCAGGATTCCGATCAGTCCGATCATTCGGAACTGCTGTAACGTGAGACCGAGTGGGTTGTTGTTTTGGTCCATATACCATTCGAAACTGCTGTAGAACAGCATGATGGTGAACAGCAGAAAGAAGCTGATCATATATAGTTTTCGCAAGGAAGATTGCCGGAAAAATGATAGAATAATAGAGAAGGAAAGTGATTTGTTTTTACCTGTAAAGCGGTCTGATGGGCGAAGGGCGGCGAACAGTCCCAGCGCACAAAAGCCATACAACAGGAAAAATAGGATGAACACTGCCTGGTAATTGTAAGTGAGGCCGAAATGGGCGGCGATGAGCTGGCCGAATATCCCGGCGAACAAAAAGCCGGTATTAATCATAGCGATGACAAAAGCCTGGGTATTGCCGGTGAACTTTTTAAAAGTGTAACTGAAGGCGGTCGGAGCAAAGCTTGCTGCCAGGAAACCCTGGATGGCGCGCATGAAGCATAAGACGGTCAGGGAATCTGTCAGAGCAATAAAGCCGGTTACAAGCATCACCGCGCTCATTCCGACTTTTAACAGGCGTGTATTGGAATAAATATCTGCAAGCATTCCAAAAAACAGCAAGCCGACAGCATAGCTGGAAATGAACAACGTGCTTGTGAGTGAAGTTAACGATGCATGTGTAGCGAAGTGATCAGCAAGTGCAGGGTGGAGGGGGAGCATGGTATACAGGTTGCTTGCGATGAATATGCCGCACAGTACCAGTACCAATGCTTGAACCGAGTTTTTCATAGGCAGACTTCCTCCATCATTTTGAATATGTATAGTGTCACCATATGTAAAAAGAGCAGCAATGTGCCTGCCAAGGAGGAGTACAGTAATGGGGATTCGTTTTTTGCTCGGACGGGCAGGTGCCGGCAAAAGCACGGCCTGTCTAAAAGAGATTGAGAATAAATTAAAGGAAAACCCCAAAGGGCCGCCGATCATCTACCTTGTCCCGGATCAAATGACGTTCCAGCAAGAATACGCAATGCTGAAGCAGGACGGTATTGAAGGTTCAATTCGGGCCCAGGTCTTCAGCTTTTCCAGACTGGCGTGGAGGATTTTACAGGAGACTGGGGGAAATACGCGCAAATACATAAGCTCAACTGGTATCCAGATGATGCTTCGGAAAATAACCGAAGAGCGGCCAACAGAATGGCGCGTTTTTCAAAAAGCGATCGAAAAGCAAGGTTTTATGGAACAGCTGGAGGGTATGATAACGGAATTCAAACGTTACCGCATTACACCCGACATGCTGCATCAGCAGATGGAGACTATCGACAAGTATACCCATCAGTACAGTAGTGAAATTGCACTTCGCAATAAGCTGGAGGACCTTTCCTATATTTATGATCGGCTTACCCTTGCTCTGGAAAATCAATACATTGACGGGGAGGATCAGCTCCAGCTTTTGGCGGATAAGATACCAGAGACGCGTTTCCTGGAAGGTGCAGAAGTGTATATAGACGGTTTCCATAGCTTTACGCCACAGGAGTTGATGGTGATTGAAGCGCTGCTTCAGAAAACACAGTGCGTCCATGTCGCGCTGACATTGGATGAACCGTCACGGGGAGAACGTTCGGAGCTTGATTTATTTCATGAAGCTGGTGAAACGTATGAAATACTCGCCCAAATAGCAGAAGAAAGCGGGATCAAATGGGATGGAGCAGAGCATCTGGATCATCAGGAAGGCAGATTCAAAGAACGTCCGTATTTCCGGCATCTTGAGCAGTACTTTGACGAACGGCCCGCCCCGCCGTATGAAGGAAAAGCGCCGATTCAAATTGCAGAAGCTGTCCATCCGAGAGCAGAGGTGGAGGGGGTGGCCCAGGAAATGCTGCGGCTTGTCCGCGAAGAAGGCTACCGTTTTAAAGAGTTCGCCATCCTTATGCGTGAGCCGGAGGTATATCATGATTTAATTACGACCGTTTTCCGTGATTACGATATTCCGGTATTCCTGGATGAAAAAAGGACGATGCTCAATCACCCGCTGATTGAACTGATTCGCTCCGGTATTGACGTTGTGGAAGCGGACTGGCGTTATGATGCCGTATTCCGCCTGTTGAAAAGCGGATTCAGTATCTCTGATGACGATCGTTACCCATTAGATGAAGACGCCATTGATGAACTGGAAAATTACGTACTGGAATATGGTATTCGCTCACGAAAACGGTGGTGCAGTGAGGAACCGTGGGTATATCAGCGTTTCAGAGGGTTCGACCAGGCTTCCCAGACAGATGAAGAAAAGGCGAAGCAGAAGCGGATCAATAAATACCGTAAGCAAGTGGTGGATGTGCTCGAAAACTTCGATACCGATCTTCGAAAGGCAGAGACTATTGGGGAAAAATGCCGGGTCATATACACGTGGCTGGAATCGATGCGCGTACCTGAGCAATTGGAACATTGGCGGGATGACTTTGATGAGAGCGGGGAAATAGAACGAGGGAGGGAACAGGAGCAGGTATGGGATGCGATCCTCCAGCTGTTAGAAGAAATCGTGGAAATGGCAGGGGAAGAAACAATGTCCCTGCAAGTGTTCCGGAACACAATGGAAAGCGGACTGGAGTCACTCCGTTTTGCTCATGTACCGCCCAGCATGGATCATGTCATCGTCGGTACAGTTGACCGTTCCCGTATTTCCGGTATCAAAGCTGCATTTTTGCTTGGCGTGACAGAGGGCATCTGGCCGATGAAGCCATCTGGTGACGGAATGATCAGCGAGGATGAAAGAGAGCTGTTGGCTGGTCATGGTATGAAGCTGGCTGATGGAAGCAAACGTCAGCTCCTCGATGACCGTTTTTATGTTTATCTCGCCCTGACTATGCCAAAGGACAGGCTTTGGGTCAGCTATCCGCTCAGTAATGAAGAGGGGAAATCGAAAACCCCTTCGCAGATCATCCAGAGGCTGGAAGAGATTTTTCCTTGCTGCCAGGATCACCTGCTGCTGCAGGACCCGGATGACCTGGAGGATGCGGAACGGTTCATTACCACAAAGACAAAAACAAGGGGAGCTTTGACATCACAGTTATCCCGTTACTTGAAAGGTTATCCGATGCGGTCTGTCTGGTGGGATGTCTTTAATTGGTATGTTCGCCATGAACAAAAAGACGGACTGACCAATAGAATTTTACACAGTCTGTTCTATAAAAATAAACCAGTTAACCTGACGAAAGAAACAACGAACCAGCTATACGATAAGCAGGTGAAGGCAAGTGTCTCCCGGCTCGAAATGCATAACAGGTGCTCTTACCAGCATTTTGCCAAATACAGCCTGCAGCTTGAGGAGCGCAGGACGTATAAGCTGGATGCCCCCGATATCGGACAGCTTTTCCACGAGGCGCTGAAAAAAATAACGGAATGGATCCAATCGGAAGGGAAGGATTTCTCCCATCTGAACAAACAGGAGAGCTCGTTGTATGCATCACGTGCGGTTACCGAGCTTGCCCCGATATTGCAGCATCAGATTCTGCACAGCTCGAACCGCTACCAATATCTGCAGCATAAGCTTCAGAATGTTATTGCAAGGGCAGCATTTGTGCTTAGTGAACAGGCGCGCAGCTCCAAATTTTCCCCAGTCGGTATGGAGTTGGGTTTCGGTCCTGATCAGCAGCTGCCACCGCTTACGCTCGATTTGCCGAATGGTTTCGAACTGATGCTCCGCGGCCGGATCGACAGAGTTGATAAAGCAGTCGGCGAAGAGGATTTGTTTTTACGGATTATCGATTATAAATCGAGTGCCAAAGGGCTGAACTTAGTTGAGGTCTATTACGGCCTTGCCTTGCAGATGCTCTCGTATCTCGATGTCGTACTGACCCATGCAGAGCAGTGGCTTGGTGCGAAAGCGACACCTGCCGGGGTGTTGTATTTCCATGTCCATAATCCAATGATTTCCGGTAAGCAGAAAATGGCCGATCAGGCAATTGAGGATGAAATCTATAAAAAGTTCAAAATGCAGGGATTGCTCCTTGAGAATCAACGGATCGTACAGATGATGGACACCAAATTGGACAAAGGAAGCAGTAATGTCGTACCTGCCGGTTTGAATGCAAAAGGCGGGTTCTATAAATACTCCAAAACAGCAGACATGGACATGTTCCAGCGCCTCCAATCCTATATAAGGGACATAATGGTCAAGGCAGGGACTACCATGACGAGCGGGGAAGTAAAGCTCGATCCTTTCCAGCAGGATCAGCAGGTTGCCTGCACATACTGTCCGTTCCGTTCTGTCTGCCAGTTTGACCCGACACTTGATGAGAATAATTACCGGAAGCTTCAGAACATGAAGGATGAGGACGTGCTGGAGCTGATATCGAAAAAGGAAAGAGAGGAGGATCAATAATGGTACGTTGGACAAAAGAACAGGAACGAGCCATCTACACGAGCGGCAGGGATGTCCTCGTATCAGCTGCAGCAGGTTCCGGAAAGACAGCTGTGCTTGTAGAGCGCATCATCCAGAAGCTGCTCCATAAAACAGACCCTGTCGACATTGATTCCCTGCTTGTGGTGACATTCACCAACGCAGCGGCCCAGGAAATGCGAAACAGAGTCGGTCTTGCCCTTAGTAAGGCGCTTGAGCAGGAACCTTCTTCTACTCATCTGAAAAAGCAGTTGTCCTTGCTGCAAAACGCTTCGATATCAACTTTGCACTCCTTCTGTATGGAAGTAGTCCGTCGTTATGCTTACCTGCTCGACCTCGACCCCGGTTTCAGGATTGCGGATGACATCGAGGCGGATCTGCTCCAGCAGGAAGTGATCGAAGAATTATTCGAGGACTGGTATGGTAAAGAAGGTCCTGAACGCGAAAAGTTTTTCGCTGTAGTGGACCGCTTTTCCAATGACCGGAGTGATGTGGAAGTAGAAGCCTTAGTCATAGACTTGTTTACGTTTGCCATGCAGAATCCCTCGCCTGAGGCATGGCTGGATCAAATGGTTTCCATGTACCATGTGGAAGAAAATGTATCTGAAGATGATATTACGTGGTTGAATATCCTGAAGAAGGAAGTGAATAGTCAGCTGAAGGCGATGGAAGCAGAAGCAGAAAAAGCCATGGCCATAACGCGTGATTCTGATGGTCCTTACCATTATGCCGAGGCGATCGAAGCGGATCTCGCCATGATACAGGAAGCGAAAGGGAGACTTGCTGTTTCGTGGTCTGAGCTTCAGGAATACATGCCTGCAAGTAAATTCGCCAAGCTTTCCGGAAAACGAGTGGATTGCGATGATCGGAAGAAGACAGAAGTGAAAAAGCTAAGGGATGGATATAAAAAAAGGTGGAATGATCTTGCCGAGGAATGGTTCACCCGTTCCTTGACGGGTTATCTGCAGGATATGAATGAGCTTTATCCCGTCATCCTCCAGCTGGTCGAACTGGTCAAGGATTTCCGCGATCGTTACACCCGGCTGAAAAAGGAAAAAGCGATCGTCGATTTTTCCGATTTGGAACATTATTGCCTGGATATTTTACGGGATGAGGAATCAACTGCCGGGCAGTTCATCCCATCGAGTGTCGCCATGGATTTTCAAAAGAAATATACCGAAGTGCTCGTCGATGAATACCAGGATACGAACCTTGTCCAGGAAACACTACTGAGGCTGATAACTGGAGACCAAGGCGGGAACCTGTTCATGGTAGGAGATGTGAAGCAAAGCATCTACCGGTTCCGGCACGCTGAACCAACGTTATTTTTAAACAAATATGAACAGTTCAAATTGGAAGAGAATTCGGGAGAACGAATCGATCTTGCCCGTAATTTTAGAAGCCGTAAACAGGTGCTGACAGCAACGAATTATATCTTCAGGCAGATTCTTGACAAGGAAGTCGGGGAGATGGATTATGATCCGGACGCGGAACTGATTTACAGTAATACGATTTACGACGAATTGGCGTCATCTGATGCGGAAGCAGAACTGCTGATCATAGACAGGGAAACACAGGAAGAACAGCAGACAGATGGCGAGGATTATCGCGATCTGGAGAAAGCGCAACTGGAAGCCCGTGCTTATGGCCAGTTGATCAAACAGTGGATTGGGCACGGTGACGAACCGGCATTGCATGTGATCGATAAAGATACGGAAATGCAGCGTCCGATCCAGTATCGTGACATCGTCATTCTGATGCGCTCCATGACATGGGCGCCGACGATTGTGGAAGAACTCAAGCAGCAGGGGATTCCTGTCTATGCCGAATTGTCGACAGGGTATTTCGAAGCGATCGAAATCAAAGTCATGCTCAGTCTCTTGAAAGTGATCGACAATCCTCAACAGGATATTCCACTTGCAGCTGTGCTTCATTCACCAATTGTCGGTCTGGATGAAGAACAGCTCGCGCAAATCCGCCTAGCGAAAAAGAGGTCTACCTACTACGAGGCAATGAAAGAATTTGCAGGAGATATAGAGATAAAAAGAAAAATCAACCACTTTCTCGAGCAAATTCATTCCTGGAGGATCAGGGCACGGCAGGGTGCTCTATCCGAATTGATCTGGGAAATTTACCGGGAGACCGGTTATTATGATTTCGTCGGAGGCATACCAGGCGGCCGGCAGCGACAGGCTAATTTGCGGGCGTTGTATGACAGGGCCCGTTCCTATGAGGCGACATCCTTCCGGGGATTGTTCCGGTTTCTCCGGTTTATTGAACGTATCGAGGAACGGGGAGATGATTTAGGTGCGGCTCGCGCATTGGGAGAGCAGGAAGATGTCGTTCGGATCATGACCATCCATAAAAGTAAGGGTCTTGAGTTTCCTGCTGTCATCCTCGGTGCAATGGATAAACAATTCAATCAGCAGGATTTGCGTTCCAAATATCTGCTTCATAAAGATTACGGTTTTGGTACCCGTTATATCAATCCGGAAAAGCGGATCATGTATCCGACACTTGCATACCATGCATTAAAACAGGAAAAGCTTAGAGAAATGCTCGCGGAGGAAATGCGTGTCCTTTATGTGGCACTTACCAGAGCGAAGGAAAAACTCGTCATGGTTGGTAACGTAACTTCCTTCGAAAAAAAGCAGGAAAAATGGCAATCCTTTATGGAACATCCGGACTGGGTACTTCCGCCGCGTTACCGTTTGGAATCAAAAAGCTACCTGGACCTGGTCGGGCCAAGTCTGATTCGCCATCATCAAGCCCATCCGTTAAAGCAGCCTGACGTCGAAGTGAAGACAAAGGAAGATATATATCGTGATGAATCAGAATGGCGCGTCAAAGTCAAGCATGGCAGTGTGTATAATGAACTGGATGAGCTTGAGAAAAAGCGCGATGAACGTCTGCAGCAGGCAGTTCGCGATTGGGTGGAAGTCGATGGCAAGGAACAGGAGAAGTTCGTAGAGAAACGATTGAGCTATGAATATCCACATATGCAAGCAGCAAAATCACGGGCTAAGCAATCAGTAACAGAATTGAAGCGGCATCAGGAAGGGCTCGATGAATATGGAAGCACAGAATTGATTAAACCGTTCAAAGCACCAATCGTAAAACGCCCAAGGTTCATGCAGGAAGAAAAGACGTTATCCGCTGCAGAGAAAGGGACAGCCATGCATACAATCATGCAGCATATTCCCTTTCACCGGTCTTTTTCTGAGGACGAAGTCCGGGAATTTGTTTTGGGACTGGTAGAGCGGGAGATTCTGAGGCAAGAGGAAGCGGATGTTATTGACACAGCTGCCATTGCAGCGTTCTTCGAGACGGAGATCGGAAAGCTTGTCCTGCAATCAGACCGGATCGAACGGGAAGTACCATTCAGCTTGACGCTTCCTGCCCACCAGGTCTATAAGGACTGGGAAGGCGGGTCTGATGAACACGTATTTATCCAGGGTGTAATCGACTGTATGGTGCCTTATGATAACGGCTGGCTGATTCTTGATTATAAGACAGATACGATTAATGAGCAGATTACTCCGGATGTAGAAGAGAAGCTTGCGAATCGTTACCGGACCCAGCTGGGTCTTTACCAGACAGCTCTTGAAAGGATATGGAAAGAACCCGTCGTGAAGAGATGTTTATATTTCTTTGACGGCCCATTACTTGTCAGTCTGGATTAACCGCATAAGGAGGGGGACATTATCAGTAAGGAAACTTGCGGACTATGTGGTCGTTCTCCAGTTAAAACCAGTATCCATCACTTAATCCCGAAACAGTATGACGGAACGATGGGTCCTACTGTCCAGCTATGCGGGGCCTGTCACAGACAGATTCATGCATTGTTTCATAATGATGAACTGGCAAGATTTTACCATACCGTAGAACGGATTGCTGACCATCCTGATGTGGAACGGTATCTTCGCTGGGTGAGAAAACAGGATCCCAGGAAGCGAATTTTAACCAGAAAGTCTAATCGTAGGAAGAGATAATCAAAAAGTGTCCGTCATGGCCTTGACCAGCCATGCGGACACTTTTTTACGTGCGTGAGGAAAGACTGCGTTTTTGTCTCATCCAGCTGTTGCGCCTACCCCTTCGAGGTCTTAAGCCATTCCTCTCTGTGACAAAGACCGTCACTGCAAGGCTTGACTTAAGCTGGTCGGGGGTGGACAAGGCGCTTCAGCATTTGTCTCATCCAGCTGTTGCGCCTGCGTTTTTGTATTTCCTAGGCATTTCCCACCACATTTTGGTCATTCACATCCGGATCGAATGGATTGGTGGTGCTGAAGCCGTTATTCGTATTGATAAAGTCTCCAGTGTTTATGGAGCCGGAGCCGGCGTTTGTTTTGGAAGTACTTTTCGGAGCCAAGTAAAAGGCATCTCCAAAATTAATAACCCCACCGCCAACACTGTTGATTTTTATGGGGCCTACAATAGATGGCATCTTACCCCTCCTTCTAGAATGGGCTTTCCTATATAGTATGCAAAACGCTTTGGCAAGTTCGTTTTAATAACCCTGAGTCATTGGCACATTCAGTCTCTTAAGATACGGATATGCTTGACTCTGGATTCAGCATCCAGGTATTCAAGACTCCCGACCTGGAGCATGGATGAAGTGGAAATCCCGATGATACGCACGGAATCCACATGAATAGTTGTATTTCGGTGATAATGTCTGTCATCAATCTGTGCCTCTGGAAGCGTCTCTTGCAGCTGGAGGTCGAAAATTGGAAATTGCTCAAATTTGACCATGTTCTCTTTATAAAAAGCGCCTTCCTTCTGAACAGCTATGACCCGTGAAAATGGGCGTGCCTGTTGGGAGTCTCCGATTACAAATGTAGAACTGAAAACAAGGTCATATAAATCAATGTTATTAACCTTGACCAGGCGGTTAATCATCCTTGGCACCTCCACGGGCGGCATCCCCCGCGCCTCCGCCTGCTGAAAGTGGGACAAACCCTCCAACTATGAAGGATTCAGGAGGCGTATCAAAATAAGAATTAAGACGGATTTGCCGATTGTCACCAATTAAAAAAACAGAAGAGGACGTTATGCCGGTAATTTCCACGTTGCCGACATGAAGTCCCCAGTTGTGAATGATGAAGGACATTACATATCTTCTCCTTTTTGCTGTATCAGGAACTGGGCGATAGAATGCTGGATTTCCTGTTTAATCTGTTCGATTATGACGTTAGGCTGTGGAGGCGGGTCGGCTTTTTCATGATAGGTGATCCTTTCAGGAAGCTGATTACGGATGTCCTGAATGATATTATGCTCCATTTCACGGGTGGTCTCGATGCTCTGTTCGTTTCCGAGGTCTCGGATAAGTCCGCTTCCTTGTTTCAGTAAAAACTGGTCAAGCTCTTCTAAGATTTTCTGGTTCGCAGGCTTTTGTACCTGGTAATGGTTTTTCAGTAAGGAATGGTCATCCATGTCGTTCAATTCCTGGGGACTCAATCCAATATGGAGCGTCCCTTCGAGAGTTTCAATTTTCAGCTGGTCAAAATTATATTCAATTTTTTCAATGACTGTCCTGGGCTGTTCGGAATGGTTCTGCTCTAATTTATCGAGTTTTTCATACAAGGCTTTGATTTCCTTTTGCTGCTCATTAAGCTGGAGAAGCAGTTGTTCCATATACTGCTGCCAAGATCCGTAATGATTCATTCCCACCCCTCCTCCAGGCATTCTTTAGTACTAATTTATGCAAAAAGCCCAGTTCCGTGATTCCTGACCAAAATTAAACCATTTACGTCGGCCCGGACAGTGGAACAAGTGGCACATCATCGGGAGCAGATTCAATCACAGCGTCCTGGCCTAATGGTTCTGCAGGAGGTGCAGGCTTCGTATAGCCTCCAGTATTATACATTTCTGCACGGGATTGGATAGTGCCAGCACTTCCTATTTGCAGGACAGACGAATTAGAGATCGCCCCGATTTTGAGCAGGTTGATACAAATAGACTGATGGATAGTAATTCCCATAATTTTTCCTCCTACACTTCCACTGTAGTGGATTGGTCGGTATCATCTGAATCATTTACATAGGTGATTGAACGATTCAAATCGATTCGGATGCCATCACCTGAGTTGAACGAGCCGCCCCCTGCAAAAGTTTTTGCGGAGCTTGTTGGCATGATGTTGTATACGTCTCCAATATTGAAAATGCTTGAGGAAGAAATAGATAATACTTTCACAGCCCCGACCTGTGCAGGCATGGTGAAATCCCCCTTTCAAAAAATATATTTTTTAAACCTATCCACGATCTGGCCATAACAAGTAAAATAGAAGTATAGGAGGGTGGTAAATTGAAAGATGTTGGCACACCGCTGACAGAAGCTGATCGTCTTCACTGGATTGATGCTTCTCGTGGCTTCGCAATATTCGGCATATTCATGGTCAATGTTCCCGCCTTTCATGCCCCATATTTTCTATATGGAGGAGGAAGGGTCTACTGGCCGACAGAACTGGATATATTCATACAGAATGTGATTGATATTTTTTTTCAGGCTAGCTTTTATACGTTATTTTCCTTTTTATTCGGTTTTGGAATCCAGATGATGAAGGACCGGCTGAGTGAAAAAGGATTGGCATTTAAACAGGTTATCTTCAGGAGATTACTAATATTAATTGGATTTGGTCTCATACATGCATTTTTAGTCTGGCACGGTGATATTTTATTATCATATGGAATTATTGGGCTAGCGTTATTAGCATTCTTGAATCGGAAAGATGGGACGATTCTTGCATGGGCAGCTGGGATTCTGATGTTTTATGAAGTCCTTTTCAGTTATGCCTTATACCAAGTCCGTAATAGCCTTGGGGGAAATATAAATCAGGCGGCGATCGAACAGGCAATGGATAACTATGGAAATGGAACATTACTGGACATTTGGTCGCAAAATTTCAGGGACTGGACATATTCCAATGCGTTATTCAACTGGCCGTTTCTCATCATGAGCCTGCTGCCGCTTTTCTTACTCGGAATGTACTTCGCAAGGAAACGATGGCTGCACAAGCCTACACAAAACCGGTCTGTTCTCATTAAATGGTGGAGTGCTGCGCTTCTTATTTTCTTGGTTTTTAAAGCAGGCCCATATTTGTTTGGTAATCCCGAATGGTTCCAAATTCTTCAGGATAATGTTGGCGGGAGTGCCTGTGCTTTGTTTTACGTGACTTCAGTAACCCTTGCAAGTCAATCTACTCCAGGGCAGAAACTGTTCCAACCGTTTGTCAGTGTCGGCAGGATGTCGTTATCCAACTATATCCTCCAGTCTCTATTTGCTTTTCTTTTATTTTATTCGGTGGGCTTTGGGCTGTATGGGCAGGTGTCCCCATTAGGGAGCGTGGTCATTGTCGTTCTGTTTTTCAGCTTACAGGTTTTACTCAGTAAGAAATGGCTTGAAGCATACCGGTTTGGTCCGTTGGAATGGTTGTGGCGTTCATTGACTTATGGGAAGAAGCAAGCATTAAGAAGGAGAGAACGAGGTTAAGTACAAGAAAGGCAGGGGGTCCAAGATGAATCGTGATCACATCAGAAAAGAAGGCAGGAAGTGGGTAGAAAAAGGGATCATTGATGAAAGCCAGCTGGAAGAACTGGTGGAGTTGTATCCAGGTCGAAGCAACCGGCCGCTGTTACTGACATTTGCGGCTATTTTCATCGGCTTGGGCTTTTTAAGCTTTATCGCTTCCAATTGGTCTGCTATTCCTGATATTGGAAGGATGACGATTATCATCCTGGCTTTGATTGTTTTTTATTTAACAGGAGATGTCGTTTACCGGAAAAAATCCCGGCCGGTCGGGCTAAGCCTGATAACTATCGCTGTGCTTATTTTCGGATCAGGCATTTTCCTTACCGGACAGATGTACAATTATACGTCGTTCAGTGCGTTCCCGTTTTTCATCTGGGCAACGGGTGCCTTCCTGGTATTCGCCATTTATGCTGACCGGTTGTTATTTACTCTGGCCATTATCATTGCAACTATAGGGCAAATCTACAGTGCCATTAACTATATGGAATTTTACAGCTTGATCGGATTGTTACTTTTGATTGGATTCGGCTACTTTGTTTATCGTCATGCTGACTGGCTGTATGCCACATTATTTTCACTCAGCTTCGTTTTACAGGCGTTGATCCTGACTGTTACAGAGCATCAAGTCTTTTATTGGCTGATCGTTTACCTGCTCGGATTATATGTAGCAGGAATATTAATTGCAAAGCCGAATATCCGATTGCCTTTCATCCAAGTCAGTGTAACGGGCATGTTTCTGCTGGCGGTTTGGCAGGTGTTTTTCCTTGAATACGAATTTGTGACAGACAACATTGATGGGGGCTTCTTATTTCCACTGATTTGGACCGTATTGATGGCAGGTGCACTCCTTGTAAGCTGGAAAGGGAAAGCTTTTTATACTGCGATCAATCTTCTATTGTTCCTGCCAGTTTTCTATGTTGAAAGCGGGGCAGTACTTGTATTGTTATTATTGTTCGCGTTTTCCCTTGGCTGGTTGATTTACGGGTACCAACAAGGGAGCGCCTCCCAGATCAACAAAGGAACGATCAGTTTTGTCTCCAGCACAGTGATTGCCTATACACAGCTTGCCTGGGATTTCATGGATAAATCGCTATTTTTCTTCCTCGGGGGAGTGCTATTGTTTACGCTCAGCTTCTTCCTTGAGAAAAAACGCCGTGACTTTACGAAAAGGGGGAGGGCGGAATGAAACGTATCGCATTTTATGTAATCGTTGCACTGCAGGTTTTGTTTCTTGCGGGTATGTCCGCTTCTTATTATGCGATGGACACATTTGGAGAAACCATTCATTTAAAAACTGCCCCTGTCGATCCGACTGATCTTTTCTACGGGGACTATGTTATTTTGAATTATGAAATCGAAGAGATCACGGAAGAAAAATGGAGTGGGGAAGAGCCATCTCATGGTGAAAAGGTGTACGTACTACTTGCTGAAGCAGAAGAGGGAGTGTATGAGGTAAAGAAAGCTTCCACCGAAAAACTTGAAGCTGGTAAAGGGGAAGTAGTGCTGAAAGGGAAACACCAATGGACGGATATGTCGAGCAGCCTTCACCGCATCAGCTATGGCATCAACCGTTATTATGTAGAAGAAAATACAGGAAGGAAGTATGAACAGAACCAAGGAGGGATGATTGTCGAAGTAGTTGTTGCCCCTTGGGG
Source organism: Thalassobacillus pellis (assembly GCF_016908295.1). GTDB lineage: Bacteria > Bacillota > Bacilli > Bacillales > Halobacillaceae > Thalassobacillus > Thalassobacillus pellis. Next base: position 206,241 of record NZ_JAFBDO010000004.1, on the reverse strand, counting down.
ACAAAAGAAAATTGTCGCCATTAATGAATCATAAACTTAAAAAACCGTGCTGCTGATAGCACGGTTTTTAGTTTGTAGAAATAACTTGTACTTTTCACCAACTGATTCTAACTGGAGGAAAGCGTTTTTAGGAGATGGGAATATTGCCGTTGAGGAATTTCATCTTTTCCGTAACCCGGGGGCGTGGACTTTCTCGACAGCTGGTATATTTATATGAAACTTTATGGTTGGAAGAACGACACATAACATGAATAGGCTACATACTAGTTTTTGATTTTCATCGAGTGTCCATCATGAAGGCTATTTCCATAGCTGGAACGGTAGTGGAGATCGTAAGAACCGTAATAATCCCATTGACCGTTTCCTGCTGCTTCTGCGGTAGCAACCGCACCCACACTGACAAGACTAAACAAAATCACTGCAAAAACGAATTTTTTCACCCATATTTTCCTCCTTTTATCTTTTGAATAACACAAGTCCCAGCCCTGCCAGCATTCTTAAAATCGCTGGCAGAGCTTGCCCTGTTTACGTCTGAATGACTTCAGTGTTAATTTAATAGTTTCTTGATGTCTCTTAGTTTTACTGACATCTCATCGGAAATACTGCCATTATCAATCTGCCTCTTTAATAGTAAAAATGTCCTGTAGATAGTGTGGCCCTTATCGCTTAATAGATAGACTTTACTACCTGCCTTGAATTTACCGCTTCTATAAGTAACGATAAAATCATTCAAACTCTTCAATTTATGAGGAGCGATATCATTGTTGTCTCCTCCAAACATATAAGGTTCTAAACTTTGAATGACATCCAGGGAATCTTCTTTTACGCTGGAGTGGAGCCCGTTATGAATTTCATAATTTGGATAAAGTCCCTTAATCTCATCTGGAATTTCCTGTGCTGAAAGATAGGATAGGACTATTTTTCGATCTTGCTTGTAGGGGTTGCCCCTCCCAGGAGATGGCCTATCGGGATCGGTAAACCTCCTCATCATATTGAGCTGATTGATGATAGCTTGTTCCAGATCATTCATTCGATATTTATCTCCGTCGGTGTCAATGAAGGTACCAGCCTTGTATTTATCTTGAAACTTATCTAATACTTCTCTTTCATTTTTATGAAGCGGCCGTTTTTCCTTAAATGCCTGATCAAGGATGGACAGTATCTGAAGTGAATCTTTCTTGACATCATAATGGATTAGTCCCCAGCTTTCCGCATGAGAGTCAGGGCATGCTGCAAGTACAAGAAACGTCAGCGTCAGTAGTATAATCCGACTCATCTCGCCATCCCTTCCTGCTATGTATTACCTTTATTTTATACGAATATCGAAATGATGGAAGACCATAAATTAGAAAACCTTTGCTTCAATAGAAATTCTCAGCTGAAAACGAGTAATTAATAGCATGCAGCACAGCGCTCACGAACAGAAAAATCCCGCGTGGAAATAAAAATTTCCATGCGGGATTTACCTTTGTTATGTTTACCTGGTCTGAATCAGGAAAGGACTTCTTTGATTTGGTCAATTGCCCACTCAAGATCGGTACGGTTAATGATGAGCGGAGGAGCGAAACGGATGACGTTCTCATGTGTTTCTTTACAGAGAAGTCCCTTTTCTTTCAATTGCTCACAGTATTTGCGTGCCGGTTCGTGGAGTTCCACACCGATGAACAGACCTTTTCCTCGTACTTCTTTGATGACAGGGTTATTGATTTTTCGTAATTCACCCATCATCAAGTTTCCTAGCTCGAGGGAGCGATCAGCCAGCTTTTCGTCTTCGATAACATCAAGGGATGCAACCGAAACGGCACTTGCCAGTGGGTTACCGCCAAATGTTGATCCATGAGAGCCTGGGTTGAAGACACCTAGAACTTCCCGGTTTGCAACAACACAGGAAATCGGGAATACGCCGCCGCCCAATGCTTTACCGAGAATCAGCATATCTGGTGTGACATCCTCCCAGTCACATGCGAACATTTTTCCGGTACGGGCCAGGCCAGCCTGGATTTCATCGGCAATAAATAAGACATCGTTTTCTTTACATAGTTCAGATGCTTCTTTTAAGAATCCTTCCGGAGGGATGACGATACCGGCTTCACCCTGGATCGGCTCGATAAGGAAGCCTGCTGTATTTTCCGTAATAGCTTCCTTCAAGGCGTCGATATCGCCGTAAGGAACAAGTTTGATTCCTGGAAGCAATGGGCCAAAGCCGCGCTGATACTCTTCCTCTGAAGATAAAGAAACAGCTGTCATGGTGCGTCCATGAAAGTTTCCGGTACAGGCAATGATTTCTGCCTGATTTTCCGGAACACCTTTCACATCATAAGCCCAGCGGCGTGTCGCTTTGATAGCTGTTTCCACTGCTTCAGCCCCTGTGTTCATCGGAAGAGCCATTTCCTTGTTTGTCAGCTTACAGATTTTCTCATACCAAGGCCCGAGCTGGTCGTTATGAAAAGCACGGGACGTCAGGGTGACGCGGTCCGCTTGTTCCTTCAAAGCGTCGATGATTTTCGGGTGACGATGCCCCTGGTTGACTGCTGAATAAGCACTGAGCATATCCATATAGCGGTTACCTTCAGGGTCTTCCACCCATACGCCTTCCGCTTTTGTGACAACAATCGGGAGTGGGTGATAGTTTTTTGCTCCAAATTCCTGGGTCTGGTCGATGATCTCTTGACTTGTTCGTGACATAGTATCCCTCCATAACTAATCAAAATCTTGTTACATTATAACAGGTTTTTTCTAAATTTTCTTTTTTGTGACAGAATTTCGTACAAACAGGTTTCATTATGTATATCTCGAGCAATCATGGTACTATATCCATAGATTGCTAAAAAAGGAGGAATATACAGTGGCACATCTACATATCACCTCATGGGTGATTGCACTCGCGCTTTTAATACTCGTCCTGACTTTTTCACGAGCAGGCAGAGCGAAACCAGCCAAGATCACACAAATGATATTACGTCTTGATTATTTACTAATTCTTTATTCAGGAGGAAGCTTGTTCGCTTCCTATGCATCTATTGATCTTCTTGTTATTGTCAAACTGCTTGTCGGACTTTGGGCAATCGCGTCTATCGAAATGGTTGCTATCAAAGTTTCGAAAAGTGAATCGGCATCCAGCTGGTGGATACAGCTGCTAGCAGCGTTTGCACTTGCATTAATATTAGGATTCGGAATTCTTCCAATGGGAATTCTACCGGCCTGATCAATAATGGGAATAAAAAACCTGGCTCCTTTTGGCGCCAGGATTTTTTTATGCTTTAAGAAAGTTTAACCTTGTTAAAGGATTATTGTATAAGTAAAACGAAGGCTCGCCATAAGGACTTAGCGACAAGCCAAGTTTTTCTTATGCTCGCCAATGCGCTGAATACGCTTGCTCAGGGGCGCTTTAGGCTCGTGAACGTGCAAAATACACTCGCCCAGGCCTTTTTACGCTCGCCAATGTGCAAAATATGCTCGCTCAACTTCTTAATGCCCGCAGTAAGTAAAAAGGTGGGCAAGTCATTCTGATTTCGTTTCTAAATAAGGAACAAAAAACAAAAAGAAGCTGTCCTGGCGGGTTTTAGCCAATTGGACAGCTTCAAGGGGGTTATTTTTGGATTACAGCGTGAGCAACAGTTTTCTATGTTATTGGGGGGTAACGAAAGTAAACTGTTGTCTTACAATTTAAATGATAATAATTATCATTATCATTGTCAAGGGGAATAACGTAAAAACTTATCCTACATACGGACATGTCTTTCGTTCATATATTAGAATATCTTTTGGGTTACAGACAGAAGGAGTGCATGCCTATGTGTGGCATTGTTGGATGGACAGATTTTGGCAAGGATTTGAGGGAGCAACAGGCTGTCATCGCACAGATGGGGAGGAAACTGGAGCATCGCGGTCCTGATGAATCGAATCAATGGCACACTGCGCATAATGCATTCGGACACCGCCGGCTCATCGTAATCGATCCTGCGGGCGGACGCCAGCCTATGAAAAAACAGGCTGGGGAGAAGAATTATGTCCTCTGCTATAACGGGGAGCTTTACAATACGGAAGATATACGGTCGACCTTAAAGAAAAAAGGTTGGTCTTTTCATTCCCATTCCGATACGGAAGTGCTGTTGACAAGCTATATGGAATGGGGGGAGGCTTGCGTAGACCATCTTAATGGGATTTTTGCATTTGCTGTCTGGGACGATGAAAAACAATCTTTATTTTTGGCCCGTGACCGGCTGGGGGTTAAGCCGTTATTTTATACAGAACATGATGGAGGTTTTCTGTTTGCATCGGAAATAAAAGCGATTCTCGCTCATCCAGGAATCACTGCTGCCCTCGATGAAACGGGTCTCCATGAATTGCTTGCCTTAGGGCCCTCACGAACACCAGGAGTTGGAGTTTTCAAAGGGATCCAGGAGTTACGCCCAGGTCATTGTGCCACTTTTACACGTTATGGGTTGAAAATAAAAAGGTACTGGAATGTGGAAAGTAAACCTCATGAGGATTCATTGGAAAAAACGATCGAAAAAGTGCGTACGTTGTTTCTCGATGCTGTGCACAGGCAGCTCGTTTCCGATGTGCCGCTGGGAACCTTTTTATCAGGCGGGGTCGATTCCAGTGCAATTACGGCACTGGCAGCTGAAAAATATCGCCAGGATCAGGCTGGGCCTTTGCATACGTTTTCCATAGATTTTGAAGGAAACAAGGAACACTTTAAGCCGAATGCCTTTCAGCCGGAGAGTGACCATGATTTCATTGCACTGATTCAAAAAAAGCATGGAACGAACCATCATACCTGTCTTGCGGATAATGAAGAGCTGGTGCGACTTTTGAAACAGGCAACTGCATTTCGGGATCTTCCAGGGATGGCCGATGTAGATTCCTCCTTATTATGGTTCAGCGGGGAGGTGAAAAAGCAAGTGACTGTCGCATTATCTGGTGAATGCGCCGATGAGATTTTCGGAGGATATCCATGGTTTTACCGAAAAGATGAGCTGGAGAGGGAAGGGTTTCCGTGGATTCGCTCCCTGGAACTTAGGAATGGGCTGTTGACGAAGGAGATGAAGAATGCGCTTGATTTGAAAGGGTATATGCTCGAACGGTATCAGGAAACTATCGACGAGACGCCATCGCTTAAAGGGGAATCGCAGGAAGAACAGCAGCGGAGACAGATGTTTTATTTGAATATGAACGGCTTTATGCAGACCTTGCTTGATCGGAAAGATCGGATGAGCATGGGAAAAAGTATCGAAGTTCGTGTGCCATTCAGCGATCACCATCTGGTCGAGTATGCTTGGAATATTCCTTGGGAGATGAAGTATCTCGGCAGCCAGGAAAAAGGGCTGCTTCGAAAAGCATTGGAAGGCATTTTGCCAGATAAGGTGTTGTACCGGAAGAAAAACCCTTATCCCAAGACGCATAATCCTGTCTACACCGATGCTGTTGTCCGTTGGATGGATGAGATTCTCGCAGATAGCCATTCACCTTTGTTCCAGCTGTATGACAGGGAAAAAGTAAGGCAGCTGACAGCATCACGTGGGAAGGAAATAGCAGTTCCTTGGTTCGGACAACTGATGACTGGACCCCAGCTTCTCGCTCATCTATGCCAAATCGATTATTGGCTTAAAACATATAAAATATCTTTATGATTCCTTGAAGAAAACCATATAGAAAGGAGTTGGGAAAAAAAGCATAAAATAATCCGAACGATTCATTTACATCAGTTCGGATTGGATGCGTACCGGGATATATTTTTTTACCATCGCTTCGTCCAAACACTCCGCTTTCCGCGGGCACGGCCTCAGCTAACTTGGTCAAGAAAAACGTTTGACCAAGTGGAGCTTCGACTCGTGCTGTTCCCGCAGGAGTCTGCGTATTTGGGATACGCTAATTCTCAGCGTATATAAGGTTTAATTATAATCGTCGTTTCTGAAACCATTGTTTTTTCTTATTTCCCAGCCTCTGTACTTCATCTGACTTCATAAATGTTAAAACCGAAAGCAGCCATTTGAATAGATTCGTCTATTTGGCTGGTGTCATTGGTTAATAGATCTCTGACCGTTACATTTTGTAACGTTTTTATAGCCACCTCTTGTTGCTCAGGAGAATTATTAAGGATAAATACGAGTTTCTGATGTTCGTGTTGTTTTTGATAGGCGATACAAGCTGAGTTGTTGGTTTCCAGGAAGCGGAAGGAGGCTTTATTTCCGAAAGCAGGTTCAGTTGATCTTAGATGAAGCAGCTGCTTAACAAAACGGAAAAGATCCCGGTTCTGATGTTCTTCTTCCCAAACCATGCATTTACGGCACTCCGGATCCGCACCGCCACTCATGCCGATTTCATCTCCATAGTATATGCAAGGGGTGCCGATAAAGGATAATTGAAATAAGTATAATAGTTTTACTCTCGTGACCTCATTGCCAGCAAGCGTCAAAATCCGTGGTGTATCATGGCTGTCCAGTAAGTTGAACGCTACTTCATTAACATTGGCGGGATACATGTGCAGTACTTGGGTCAGGTTGTTTTGGAACTCCTGGGACCCGATTGTTCCTTTTGCAAAGAAATCGACTGCACTATTGGTAAACGGGTAGTTCATCACGGCATCAAATTGCTCTCCCTGCAGCCAGGGCATGGAATCGTGCCAGATTTCACCCAGAATATAGGCATCTGGTTTCACTTCTTTGACAGTTGTGCGGAATTCTCTCCAGAAAGCATGATCGATTTCATTGGCGACATCGAGTCTCCAGCCGTCAATATCAAATTCTTCTATCCAATAACGGGCAACTTTAAGTAAGTAGTCTTTCACTTCCTGATTTTCTGTATTCAGCTTCGGCATTGTCGATACAAATCCAAAGGTGTCATAATTTGGCATAGGTTTTGTCTGGACTGGAAAGCTCCAAATGTGGAACCAGTCCTTGTACTGGGAGGATTCTCCCTTTTCTAATACATCCTGAAAAGGTGGGAAGTAATAGCCGCTATGGTTGAAAACAGCATCGAGCATCACCCGGATGCCACGCTCATGGCATTCCTTGACGAGCATACGGAACGATTCTTCGTCGCCAAACTGTGGATCTATTTTCATGTAATCGATGGTGTCGTATTTATGATTCGAGTAGGCATGAAAGATTGGCGTAAAGTAGATGCCGTTGATTCCCAGTTCCACGAGGTGGTCGAGATGCTCTACAACGCCCTGGAAGTCCCCGCCGAAAAAATTTTCCCTTGTCGGAGGTGAACTCCCCCACGGGAGCCTACCTGCAGGATCGAGTGAGGCATCACCATTAGCGAACCTCTCAGGAAAAATCTGATACCAGGTTGTCTCTCTCACCCATTCTGGTGCTTGAAAAACATCTGCTGAATTCAGGTAAGGAAAACAGAAATAATAGGCTGTATCATCGGGAGCCGCGGCATAGAACCCTCTTTCCGTGTAAAAGGCTGTTTCTTTACCATCAGACAAACGGAATCCGTATCTCAGTCTGCGGTAAGGAGGTTTCACAGCAGCTTTCCAGAAGTCATGAAGATTGGATGATCCGGTCTTTTCCATAGCGATAACATGGCTGACCCAGCCTTTATCTCCCCATTCGTAGGGGTCACCATAAATCAGCTCTACACCCTCCATATCCCCTTTTTTCACTTGAATCATGATGTGGAGAGTGTCTTTATCATAGGCATAAGCGAAATTATCTTTCGGCCGGTGATAGACAGCTTCTTTGAACAAAAACATCATCCTTTCAGTACAATCGTTTGCGCAAATCAGTAAATTATCCGCGTTTATTACTATTCTAAAGGTAGCGATAACAGGCGGTAAAGTCAATAGGAATTTATGTCGTAAACTGCAATAATTGAGATGAAAAAGTATTGGATTGTCAATGTTTATGGTGCTTTCGACAAAAATATCAAAATAGTGTTGCAAATTATATCCGGAAATGTATAATAAAAGACAACTGTTGTGCAATCGTTTTCGCAAATTGGATTTTGGGAGCGATTACAAAAGCAACGGAAAAATTTATGGGAGGTCAATCATATGAAAAAATGGTTAGGCTTGTTGTTTACAGCCCTGTTACTGGTGGGAGTACTTGCTGCTTGTGGACCGGATAAAACGGAACAGGAGGCAAGTAGTGATGCAGGTGGGGATGAATCTGGAGCAGCGGATGGCGAAATGCCTGAAAAACCAGAGAAACTGACGATCTGGATGAATGCTGAAGAAAAGCGGGAAGCAGCCTTGAAGTCAATCACAGATAAATATACGGAGGAAAAAGGGATAGAAGTAGAAATCATTCCGATTTCAATGCTGGATCAGGTCGAGAAGCTGGCGGTTGAAGGACCAAGTGGTAATGGACCGGATATCATTTTCCAGCCGCACGACAGAATTGGCGACCTGGTACTGCAAGGGTTGATTGATCCAGTAAGCCTTGGTGATAAGAAAAGTGAGTACACAGAAACTGCTGTGGAAGCTGTTACATACGATGGAGATGTGTGGGGATACCCAGCTGTTACGGAAACCTACGCCTTTTTCTATAACAAATCATTGGTCAAAGAAAAGCCGGAAACGATGGATGATTTGATGGCTATTGCAGAACGTGACACAAAGGCGGGGGAAGACAAGTACGGATTTTTGATGGAGGCAGCGAATTTCTATTACACCTATCCGTTCTTTTCTGGTAATGGCGCCTATGTGTTTGCAAAGGAAGATGGAACGTATGACATCAACGATATCGGTCTGAATAATGAAGGTGCTGTCGAGGGTGGAAAAATGATTCAATCCTGGTTTGAAAAAGGCTATATTCCACAGGACTTGACTGGGGATATTATGAACGGACTGTTCAAGGAAGGGAAGGTGTCGACGGTTATCAACGGACCTTGGATGGTGCGCGAATACCAGGATGCACTGGGTGAGGATCTGGCCGCTGTTCCACTCCCGCTACTCGATAACGGAGAACATCCGAAATCTTTTGTCGGTGTAAAGTCCTATATGCTTTCCTATTACTCTAAAAACAAAGAATGGGCAGAAGATTTGATGGGGTACATCACTAATAGTGAAAACGCCATGACTTATTACGAAATGGCCGGTGAAATGCCAGCCCGAAAAGATTCCATCGAAAATGCGGCGATTGCTGACGATGAAATCATGTCAGCATTTGCAGAACAGGCGACCTATGGTGAGCCTATGCCTGGCATACCTGCTATGCAGCAGGTCTGGGAACCGATCAACAATGCGCTGCAATTTATTTCCAAAGGGGAACCGGTCGAGCCAGTTTTGAATGAAGCCGTACAAATCATCAAGGATAACATCGCGGCTTCTGGTGCCCAATAATCATAATAGAACACAGACGGGAGGGTGGAAGGCCTTGGTGCCTTCCATCTCCCTTTTATCTACATAGGGGAGGAAATTCGTATGGCAAAGGATGATAGACAAACACTGAAGAAGCCCCGTAACATTGCCACATTATTATCTATACTTGTTCCGGGACTCGGCCAGATCTACAACCGTAGATTTGGAAAGGGGCTCCTGCTGTTTGTCATTGCTGTTTCGTTTTTGGTGACCTTCTGGGATTATATTGATATTGGAATCTGGGGATTGTTCACACTGGGAACCATACCAAGAGAACATCATTCCATCCAACTATTGATTCAGGGATTCATTTCTGTAATTATCCTGGTGTTTGGAATTGCCATTTACCTTTTTAATGTGAAGGATGCAAGGCGGGATGCAATCGCAAGAGAACATGGAAAACCGAACCCAGGACTTTTCCGTGCTATGCAGGATTTCTATGATAGGGGTTTTCCTTATTTCATGATACTGCCCGGCTTGCTGATGCTGATTTTCATCGTGGTACTACCCCTTGCCTTTATGATTTCACTCGCATTTACCAACTACGACCAGTACAATTCTCCACCCCGTAAATTGTTGGACTGGGTCGGTTTTGAGAATTTCGTAAACCTGGTGAATGTGGAAATCTGGCAGGATACCTTCTTCAATGTATTTACGTGGACCATCGTCTGGACGGTTGTCGCTACCACGCTGCAGATTGCGTTAGGTCTATTTCTTGCTTTGCTCGTCAATGATAAACGCATCAAATTCAAACGCATGATCCGTACGGTCCTGATTCTGCCTTGGGCAGTTCCGGCGTTTGTTTCGATATTGATCTTCTCTGCATTATTCAACCCGACCTTTGGTGCCATCAACCGGGATGTTCTAAGTCAATTTGGCATGATGATTCCGTGGCTGTCGGATCCATTCTGGGCAAAAGTTGCACTGATCATGATCCAGACATGGCTTGGTTTCCCGTTTGTCTTCGCATTGTTTACAGGAGTGCTGCAAAGTGTTCCTGCCGATATGTATGAAGCGGCAGATGTGGACGGGGGAACCAGACTGCAGAAATTCAGATTCATTACATTGCCCCATATTCTGTATGCGACCGCACCGCTTTTGATCATGCAGTATGCAGGTAACTTCAATAACTTCAATATCATCTATTTGTTCAACCAGGGGGAACCGGCCGTCAGGGGACAGTCTGCCGGCGGGACCGATATTCTTATTTCCTGGGTATACAAGCTGACCTTTGAAACGAACAACTATAATATGGCAGCTGCGATTACGATCATCATGGGATTGATGGTTTCGATCTTTGCATTTTTCCAATTCAGGAGAACGGCAGCCTTTAAAGAGGAGGGACGTTACTGATGGCTATGAATGCGAAAACAAAATCAAAAATCGAAGTAACGTTGATATATCTTTTCCTTGCGGTGATGTTTGTGGTGATTGCCTACCCGCTTCTATGGACAATCATGATGAGTATCAATCCCGGGACGAACATGCTCGTCACAAAAATGATTCCAGACAACCCGACGCTTGAACACTATCTGTGGCTGTTTACGGACCCGGGAAGTGATTATGTCATCTGGTATAAGAATAGCCTGATGGTCGCATTTGCCAATGCCACCGGTTCGGTTGTTTTGACATCGTTAATTGCTTATGCTTTCTCACGCTACCATTTCATCGGGAAAAAGTATGGGCTGTATACATTTTTGCTGCTGCAAATGTTTCCGGCATTGATGGGAATGGTAGCATTGTATATTTTACTCAGTACTATCGGGCTCATCGACTCCCTTGTCGGTTTGACCCTGATTTACCTTGGCGGGCAAATACCTTTCAATGCCTGGCTGGTCAAAGGGTACTTCGATACTATTCCGAAAGAACTGGACGAAGCTGCCAAAATTGACGGAGCGGGCCATTTGAAAATTTTCTGGACGATCATGCTTCCCCTTGCCAAACCGATTCTTGCCGTCGTTGCTTTGTTCAATTTCATGGCACCGTTCATGGACTTCCTTTTGCCGAGGATCGTTTTGACAAGTCCGGAGAAATATACATTGGCGCTTGGACTGTTCAATTTTATCAACGATCAATTCTCGAATAATTTCACGAGATTTTCTGCTGGGGCTATCCTGATTGCTGTACCGATCGCTCTCGTGTTCTTATTGCTCCAGCGTTACCTGATTTCCGGATTGACATCAGGGGCTACGAAAGGGTAATAATAGGAATGTAGATTTAATACTGATCGAGGAGGAGCGGAAATGAGACTTAGAGCACTATTATCTCTGTTCATCATTCCGTTTCTTCTTTTTTGTTCTTTTCCTATTACTGCTTTAGGAGCTGATGAAAAAGAAGATGGATGGAAAGATGAAATGATTTATTTCATCATGGTTGACCGTTTTTTTAACGGAAATTATGAAAATGACTATGAAGTTGACCGGGAAGACCCCAAAGCCTATCACGGCGGAGATCTGGAAGGAATCATTCAAAAGCTCGATTACATAAAGGACCTTGGTTACACAGCTATTTGGATTACACCGATTATGGATAATGGACCAAAGGGCTACCATGGGTACTGGGTGAAAGATTTCATGAAAGTGGAAGAGCACTTCGGAACGATGGAGGATGCCAAGCGTCTCGTCGAGGAAGCTCATAAACGTGATATGAAGGTATTGTTTGATTTTGTAGTCAACCATACGGGTTATAATCACCCGTGGCTGGAGGACCCTGAGAAAAAGGACTGGTTTCATGAAGAAAAAAGAATGATGGGAGAAAGTCCTTCCGTGCTTGAGAATGCGTGGCTGGCTGGACTGCCGGATCTGAACACGGAAAACGAAGAAGTGAAACAATATTTATTTGATGCAGCGGAATATTGGATTAAAGAAACAGGGGTGGATGGATTCCGTCTGGATACGGTCAAGCATGTACCTAAAGAGTTCTGGGCTGATTTTAATGATCATGTCAAAAGCGTCGACCCAGACTTTTTCCTGCTGGGAGAAGTGTGGTACGACAATACGAAAAAAATCGCCAGCTATGAAGAGACAGGAATTGATTCTTTTGTCGACTATCCTTTATATGAAGTGATCAATCAGTCTTTTCAAGAAGCAGGCAATGATCTGTCCAGACTATATGATGTCTGGGAGGCGAATAAAACCTTTTTTGAACAGCCGGCCATGCTTGCTTCTTTTATCGATAATCACGATAATGTCCGGTTTACAAGAAAGGCCCTTAAGAATAAACAAAATCCGGTAACTAGATGGAAACTTGCCCTGGCTTATCAATTTACTGCTCCGGAAATTCCGATCACTTATTATGGGACGGAGGTTCCATTAGATGGAGGCAAGGATCCGGATAATCGCCGGCTGATGAATTTCAAATCAGGAGATGACACGCTGGAGAAATGGATCCAGCAGTTAACGGCCCTGAGAAAAGAGTTCCCTGCCCTGACAAAGGGTGACTATAAGGAACTGTACAGTAAAGATGGACTAGCTGCTTACAGTCGGAGCTACGAAGGTGAGACAGTCGTAATCGTCATTAACAATGACACAGAAACGAGAGTTTTTGAAGTGTCAGGATTGGAAGAAAACAAACAGCTGCGCGGCGTTTTAACAGACGATCTGGTCCGTGAAGTTGATACAGGCACTTATAAAATCGCAATGAACCGGGAGCAGGCGGAGATATATGTGATGGAAGAAGACACAGGTTTCAACTGGTTACTAATCTCACTGATTGGCGGTGTGTTTGCAGCATTTGTCGTCGGCATCATTTATTTGAGTAGGAAAAGTAAACGAATAGAAGCACAGGAAAATGTATAGATAATTTCCCTGAATAAGACTACACTGTTAACAAAGACAGAGTGGGCGAGGTATTTCTCCTGTTCCTATTTTCATAGCCCCCTCTCATCAACAAACGTTTAAATACATCGTATCTATCATTTATCCCGAAATAGAAGGTGAGTATCATGGGAGTTACTATCAAAGATGTAGCCAAATCGGCTGGAGTTGCCCCATCAACCGTTTCGCGGGTGTTAGCGGATAACCCGAGAATCAGTCCAGCTACGAAGAAACGTGTCCGAAAAGCAATGAAGGACCTAGGCTACCACCCCAATGTCAATGCAAGGAGTCTTGTCAGCAGTTCAACTCAGACGATTGGGGTGGTCATGCCCTCCAGTGCTGATAAAGCATTACAAAATCCGTTTTTCCCTGAAGTATTAAGGGGAATAAGTAATATAGCGCACGATCTGGAATATTCTTTACTATTGTCTACTGGTGATTCGGAGGACACCATCCTCGAAGCAGTCAAACGGATGGTATATGGCAACAGGGTCGATGGTGTCATTCTGCTTTACTCCCGGTTACGTGATCGAGTGACCGAGTTTCTGTATGAAAAAGAGTTTCCGTTCGTCATCATCGGAAAGCCGAGTGAAAACATGGACAGTATCAGCCATGTCGATAATGATAATGTCCAGGCAGCAAAGGAAATTACCGGACATTTAATCAGTCTCGGTCATTCACGAATTGGATTTATTGGGGGATCCAAGGATCTTGCCGTCACTCTCGACCGGCTATCCGGCTATCAGTCAGCACTCCAACAGGCGGGGTTACCAATCCAAGAGGAATATCTGGTCCACACCGAATTTTTGAAATCAGGGGGAAGAAAAGCAGTCCATGAACTGTTCAAGCTATCTCAACCACCGACCGGGCTTGTTATTGCCGATGACCTGATGAGCCTTGGAGTAGTAAATATGCTGGAGGAATTCGGATTATATGTACCAGAAGACATTTCTATTGTCAGCTTTAATGATGTTTACCTGGCAGAAATCACCAGGCCGCCACTTACCACTGTAGACATCAATATTTATGAGCTTGGTGTTCATGCATGTAAGTGCCTGGTGGAGAAGGTGAAAGACAGTAGTGAGCCCGCCAAACGGATCATTGTCCCTTTTAAGATCAAGTACCGCTCTTCTGCGGCAAAACGAGAACAAACCTGAAGCGACGAGAGCCGGAAGCCGGCTCTGCTCCTGTCAGGGGATGAAAAATTTTTACGGATGGGTGCAAACGTTTGCGCTTAAAGTGAATTCAAAGGGAGAGGTGGATATATTGAAAAAAATTACTGAGGTAAATGAATGGAAAATTACAGAAAACCAGCTTTATCCAGAGGACAACCGATTATCAGAGAGTCTGTTCAGTATCGGTAACGGAAAGATGGGGATGCGCGGAAATTTTGAAGAAACATATTCTGGAGATACCCATCTCGGCACTTATATAGGTGGCATCTATTATCCTGATAAGACAAGGGTCGGATGGTGGAAAAACGGTTATCCGGAATATTACGCGAAAGTGTTGAATGCTCCTGAAGTGACAGGAATTCGGGTTTATTTGGACGAGGAAGAATTAGATCTGCATACGTGGAAGGTGACGGCGTTCCGGCGGGAGCTCCATATGAAACACGGATATCTTTATCGGGAGTTTACTGCCGTCAGCCCATCAGGAAAACATATCGAGGGCAAGGTGACTCGATTTTTCTCAATTGTTGACTCCTCCATTATAGGTGTCAAATATGAAGTTAAGTCAACAGATTTTGAAGGCAGGATTTCCTTCGAGCCTTATTTAGATGGGGATGTTCGCAATGAAGATGCCAACTACGACGAAGATTTCTGGATGCCTGTCCATCATGAATATGCATTTGAACATGCAGCTTTGACGATGAGGACGAGAAAAACAGAATTTGATGTAACAGCTGCCATGCAAACGAAATTGATAGGGGAAGGCATTCGGCAAGGAAAGGTGGTAAATGAGGAAGAACATGTCGGGCATCATGTCTCCGCCGCCATCAAACCGGGGAACAAAATTACCTTTTATAAATTTGTATCGGTGGTTACGAGCAGGGACTATAATAGAAACTCTCTTTTAGAGGAAGCGAAAAGTCGTGTAGCCAAAGCAGCGGATGAAGGGTTTACCGGCTTGTTCAAACAGCAAATGGAAGCGTGGGAAAAGCGCTGGCAGCATGCAGACGTTTCGATTGGTGGAGACGTATCTGCCCAGCAAGGTATACGGTATAATATTTTTCAACTGTATAATACTTACACTGGAGAAGACCCACTCCTCAATATCGGTCCGAAAGGCTTTACGGGAGAAAAATACGGTGGAAGCACCTACTGGGACACAGAAGCGTATTGCCTGCCATTTTACTTGAGCACAGCTGATGAATCGATCGCTCGTAATCTATTAATATATCGTTACCGCCATTTAGATAAAGCAAATGAAAATGCCGCTAAGTTAGGGCTGAAAGGCGCACTTTACCCGATGGTGACGATGGATGGGGAAGAGTCCCATAATGAATGGGAGATCACCTTCGAAGAAATCCACCGGAATGGCGCAATCGCCCATGCTATCTGGAATTACATCAATTATACCGGGGATGCATCTTACCTTGCAGACTATGGGTTTGAAGTACTCGCGGAAATAAGCAAATTCTGGGCAAGCAGAGTCAACTTCAACCCACGTAAAGGGAAGTATATGATTTTAGGAGTCACCGGGCCCAATGAATATGAAAATAACGTCAATAACAACTGGCATACGAACCGGATGGCTTCGTGGACATTAGAGTATACGCTGACAGCTGCTTTATATTTGGAAAGAAACCATCAGAAGCGTTTTATCGAGCTGAAAAATGAGCTCGGACTCACGGACGATGATTTTGAACATTGGAAAGATATCATTACTCATATGTACTATCCCAGTGATAAGCAGTTAGGGGTCTATTTACAGCAGGATGGTTTTCTTGATAAAGACCTGATGCATGTTTCTGATCTCGATCCAAAGGAGCTGCCGTTAAACCAGAATTGGTCGTGGGACAGAATATTACGCTCCTGCTTCATCAAACAGGCCGACGTGTTGCAGAGCATGTACTTTTTGAACCACCGATTCACATTAGATGAAAAGAAACGGAACTTCGATTTTTATGAGCCTATGACAGTCCATGAATCATCCCTGTCCCCATGCGTCCATGCAGTTCTCGCTGCGGAGATCGGGTATGAAGAAAAAGCATACGAAATGTACTTGCGTACGGCAAGACTCGACCTTGACAATTATAACAACGATACGGAGGATGGACTCCATATCACCAGTATGGCTGGATCCTGGCTGGCAATTGTCCATGGATTTGCTGGCATGCGGGTGAAAAAGGGGGAGCTGCATTTGAAGCCGTTCATTCCAAAAGCGTGGGATAATTATGCCTTTAAGTTAAATTTTCGGGGACATTTGGTCAATGTCCATGTCGACCATCAACATGTGACGATTACACAGGAAAAAGGAGAAAGGTTTACTTTGTCTCTCGATGGACAGTTGATCGACATACCCGAAGCAGGGAAAATTGAGGTATAGCAAATATCGGACGAACGACCGTGCTTTTCTCATGAAATTCACGAGTCTACTAAAGAAGACCTTTTCGATCTAAAGGATTTGTTAAAGATTCCTGTTGGTTTAAAAATCGCTTGTCGGTGGATGCTTGCCGCGGGCACGGCTTCAGCTAAATTGGTCAAGAAAGTCACTTGACCAAGTGGATCTTCAGCTCGTGCTGTTCTCGCAGGCGTCACCACCGAACGCTCATTGTGGAAACGGCAATGGTATTACCGTTTATAAACTTCAACTATTGTTACAATGATTTCTTTGACTTAAAAGAAGTCATTTTTTCTTTTCTTGTACACTAAAAAAGCACAAAACCTTGCAATCGCCACTGCAATAGTCTTTTCTAATCGAAAAGGATTTGTTAAAGATTCCTGTTGGTTTATACAAACCGCTTGTCGGTGGATGCTTGCCGCGGGCACGGCTTCAGCTAACTTTGGTCAAGAAAGTCACTTGACCAAGTGGATCTTCAGCTCGTGCTGTTCCCGCAGGCGTCACCACCGAACGCTCATTGTGGAATCAACAGAGGTTTAACAAAAAAAGGGCTTTCCCAAAAGGCCTCATTGAATAAAAAAGCCACGAGAAGTTGATTTTTCTTGGTGGTTTTTTTCGTACTTTAAGAAAGTTTACCTTTGTTAAAGGATTAAAGTATAAGTAAAACGAAGGCTTTCGCCATAAGGACTTGGCGACAAGCCAAGTTTTTCTAATATGTAAAAAAAGAAGACCTTCGCATTGTTGATTGCCAATTTGGGCGGGGAAACGAGGAGACTCTTACGGGAGAGGTATGGCTGACGAGGCCCCGCAGGTCAAACCCGAGAATTCTCCTCCAACTAGCTTAACCCAGAGGGGTAGAGAAAATCTGTAACCTGGCAAGCATCCACCGGAAAGCGATACATAATAATCAACAACAGGCATTAACGACACCTTTAGACTTGAGCATAAAAGGATGGCCGAGGGGCTCTAGCTTTTGCGCACAATTCTATTGCAGAACTGTCCCAATTTTGGAATAATTGTAATTAAATGTAAGGGGGCGTGGCAGCTCTGTTTGGGGGTCATGAATTAAGATGGAAAATGAAAGTATCGACCAGAGGAGAATCAGGGTAAAAGATAGCGAAAACAACTGGTATTTATTTTTAGCGATGGTTGTCCTGATCAGCATTATCAAATCTTTCTCTAATGAAGTGCCAATAATTCTTTACTTAGCAGCACTTGCATCTTATGGCAGTTTCGTTCACGCCACTCGAATGAGCAAAAAGAGCAATGAGGAGCTCTGGGAGATGTGGGAAAACCGGTGGGCTGAACGTAAGCAAGTATTTCAAATACGGGAAGCAGTCGAAAACTTCACAGGAAACCTTCTTCCTGTATTCCTTGTCAGTGGTTTTACTGACATCTTCCCTATTATACTAGCTATGATTGCCCTTATTGCCGGTTACCGGAGGGGAAAAAAGAAATGGGAAGCTAAACAGTATTATTGGCACGAATTTAAACAACATGAAGAGACCTATAGCAAAGCCGGCTAGAATTTCCAAGAATCTGCAGGGCAGCGGGGGAATATGGATGAAAACGACATGTCATGTAAACATTGATGAGTATACTAACAGGGATATTAAGGGCCTGGAAGAAATCGTTAAAAATCATGATCATTTTCACAGTGAAATGTATATCAGCGATAATTTGAATTTTGATAAATCCTTGCCATGGGTTTTTACGAAGTACGAGGGAAAACGTCTTGTGGGTGTGATGTGTCTGTTTGTACCTACTAACAAAGAGATTGAATTGATGGCGATCACTCACCCGGATTTTCGCAGGAAAGGCAGCTTTAATGAGCTTGAAGAAATGGTGTTAAAGACATGGCGGCAACATTGCATTCCATCTTTGTTATACGTCGTGAATGCACAGTCCTCTGCAGGTAATGCTGTTGTTTCTAAAAAGGGTGCATCTTATCAATTCACAGAATATAAGATGGAATGGAATGGCCGCCAGGTATTTTCAAAGGATAAGAGGCTGGCAATACATCCAGTTGATAAGAGTAAAACAAATATTCTAGCCGAAATACAAGAACGTTCTTTCGGTCTCTCATTTGCTGATTCGATGAGCTTTATCAACACATCCATTGAAAAAGACAATCATCACCATTTCCTTTGCTATTTAAATGGTTCTCCTATCGGAATGGGCGCATTTGTTGTCGGTCGCTCCATATCCATTTATGGTGTATGTATTTTACCTGAGTTCCGTGGGGAGGGGTATGGGAAAGGTTTGATGGAGCATTTGTTAAAAGAAGCCAGTACATTTAAAGGAAAACACATTACGTTGGAAGTGAACAGCAGTAATCATCGGGCATACGAGTTATATAGGAAACTTGGCTTCATCGAAGTGAGTGCGACAGGTTATTACCGCAGAAAACTCTTCACAAAACCTGTTTGACTGTCCAATAATCGACTGCAATAGCAGCATCGTCAATAACCTTCTATTTCCACGGGCACGGCCTCAGCTCCTTAGAAGACACAGATTGCTTTTCTTAGAAACTTCGGCACGTGCTTTTCCCATGGAGGAAATGGTTTTGGCTATGCTAAATAGGTGTTAACCTAACGTATTGTTACTGTCTGAATATCCTCGTTTTCCTTCATGACGTATACCAGATATCTACAAACATTCTTTAAGCGATATCGCCTGCTTTTCGGCGCATCCTCCTGCGAATGAACCACCAGATAAATGGAATCGCAGCAAGAATAAGAATAGGGGAATAGCCAATAACCGCGACTGTCACCCAGGAGACAAACTGGGTCAGCCCGTTTAATGATTGGACGAATGCCTGCTTGGTCTTTTCCCAAGTATTTAATCCGCCTTCATTCAAGGAAGGAACGGTTACTTTCGTTTCTTCAATTGATAAAGTGATCGTGGAAAATTCACTTTGGTTTTCTAAGTACTTCATTTTGCCGAGTATCGTTTCAATTTCTGCCTGGACTCTTTCTAGATCCCGTGAAATACGAATCAGGTCCTCGGTCTTTTTTGCGCCATCCATGAACTCAAGCAATCTTTCTTCCACTTTTTTCTTGGCAGTAAGCCGGGATTCAAGGTCGACATATTCCTCTGTAACATCACGGCCGGATACTTCCCGTGATATTATTTTGTCACTATAGCTTTTCAGACTGTCTATGAAAGCCTGAAAGTTGCCCTGTGGAATACGTAATTTGATATGGGCGCTACGTTGACCTTCTTCCCGCTTATGAATATTTTCTTCGACAATATAAGCATTCTTATTGGCGGAGTTTTTCGTAAGCGTTTGATAAAACTTGTCATAATCGTTCGTCTCAAGTGAGATATGCGCATTGTATATGATCATTTGATTTTGCACGCTTGCCACAAGCTCTTTTGATTCTGGAGCAGAAGCTTCCGACAGACCGCTGCTGTCTTCTGTTGCAACCGTGCGTTTATTTTCCTCACTCAACTGAGCCATATCAGCGCTTTCACCTGCTGAATCGTTTTGATTGCTGCAGGCTGCAGTGAAACAGATACAGAACAGCCCCATAACAAATAAATATTTCAATTTTTCCATAAGTGATACCCCCTTTTATAGGATAGTCGTTTTGTGTGACAAAAATGTTACAAGATGCTGATGATAATAGTTGGTATTTAATAAGAGAAAAGGGAAGGTTATAAGCAGAGCAGAAAAACTTGGCTTGTCGCCAAGTCCTTATGGCGAAAGCCTTCGTTTTACTTATACTTTCATCCTTTAACAAAGTTAAACTTTCTTAAAGTGAGAAAAAAACTGGCTCCAGACTGGAACCAGTTTTACGTATGATTTGATGAGGTTTAACGGTAAGGTTTATTCAGGAAGAATAAGGCGAGCGTGCCGGGGCCGGAATGAGCGCCAATTGCGGAGCCGACCATTTCGATATGGACTGTTTTTGTCCCAAATTCCTCTCGGACCATGGCAGCGAGCTGTTCGGCAGCTTCCAGGTCGTCGCCGTGACTGATGGCGACATGTTGACCAGCTAAATCTTCCCCGCGCTCTTTCATGAGTTCTATCATCCGCTTCAGTACTTTCTTTGATCCGCGGATTTTTTCAAGAGGAACCAATTTACCGTCTTCTACATGTAAAAGAGGCTTGATTTTTAATAATGTTCCCACAAAAGCTGCCGTTTTGCTTACACGGCCGCCGCGGTATAAGTATTCCAAATCATCAACGGTGAAGATATGTTCCATATGTTCTGCATGATAGCTGCCGATTTCAAGGATTTCTTCCACGGTAGCCCCCTTGTGAGCCAGCTCTGCGGCACGAAGAACTATCAGTCCATAGCCGAGTGACGCGCATTTGGTGTCAATCACGTGCAGCTGAAAGTCAGGATAATTGCTTTTGACTTCATCTTCCATCATTTTTGCAGTCTGATAGGTCCCTGACAGTTCAGAAGAAATAGCAAAATAAATGCACGGCTGTCCGGCCTCCGCGTACTTGACGAATACATCTCTGAATGCCTGAGGGGACGCCTGGGAGGTTTTCGGTGCTGCCCCTTCACGCATGGCATCGTATACCTTTTTAGGGGTGATGGTCTTTCCGTCTAAATAATCTTCGCCATTCAGTGTTACTTGTAGGGGAACCATTTCCAGATCATATTCTTTTACGTGCTCTTGAGACAGGTCACTTGCCGAGTCACACAGAATTTGGACTGTCATCCTATCACCTTCTTTACTGGGATTAGCTTATCTCATTCAAGTTTATTCGTATCCTTGAATACTGTCAAAATATTTCATCTTTTAAAGGGATGATAGTTGAAAACGTTTATATATAATTACAGCTTGATTTTTAGGTTTAAGGAGTGATAAAAAAAGGTTAGTGATTTTATAATGAGATAAATGAAATGTTGTTTATATAAAGGAGGCAGCCATGTTTTATTTCGAAGCAAAGCGAATTGTCGTCGTCATATTCGGAGCTATTCTAAATTCCCTTGCCCTGAATATGTTCTTAATTGAAGCGAATGTCTATGCCAGCGGTTTTACCGGAGTGGCACAGCTCTTATCGAGTATCTTCAGGGATTTCCTCGGGATACCTGGTCTTAGTACTGGTCTTATTTTATTTGTTCTAAACATACCTGTCGCCATACTTGGCTGGTTGAAAGTCGGTAAAGGGTTTACTGTTTACAGCGCGCTTTCTGTCCTGTTTACGACAATATTCCTTGAAATCGTACCTGCTGTCCAGCTTTCACCGGATATAATCCTGAATGCCGTGTTTGGCGGGGTACTTGGCGGATTCGGTGTCGGGCTGACATTAAAATGGGGTGCCTCCACCGGTGGTCTGGATATTATTGCTATGATTCTGTCCCGGATGAAGGACAGGCCAATCGGGATTTACTTTTTAGTTATCAATAGTGTCATCATCGCTCTCGCCGGCATTTTGTATGAACCGGAAAACGCCTTGTATACCTTGTTAACGTTATACGTGACTACCCGTGTGATTGATGCCATCCATACTCGCCATGAGAAGTTGACAGCAATGATTATTACAACTAAGGCTGCAGAGCTGGAAAAAGCGATTCATGCGAAAATGGTACGTGGCATCACCACATTGCCTGCACGTGGGGCGTTCACTCAGCAGGATAAGAACATGCTGGTAATGGTCATAACAAGGTATGAACTATACGATTTACAGAATATCATCCATGAAGTCGACCCTCAGGCGTTCACAAATATTGTGCAGACGACGGGAATATTTGGATTTTTTAGAAAAGATGACTGATTTTGTAACAATTATGCATTATAATCGACAATAAAGGTAAACGAGAAAAAAGGATGTGTCATCATGAAAAG
Source organism: Thalassobacillus pellis (assembly GCF_016908295.1). Lineage (GTDB taxonomy): Bacteria > Bacillota > Bacilli > Bacillales > Halobacillaceae > Thalassobacillus > Thalassobacillus pellis. The sequence continues at coordinate 183,732 of NZ_JAFBDO010000004.1, read as the reverse complement.
GAGATGGATAGGCTTCATGGCAATCGTCGTCTTGCTCATGCTTGCAGCGTGTTCGGACAAGGAAAGCCAGGGAAACTCCGGAGATGAAGGAGCGGAGGAAGAAGTGAAAGAGGAAGAAATGAAGAAAGAGAAGGATTCCGAAACGGCAAGTACAGAAGTGGACATTAAAAAAGCGATAGAACAGCTGGTATTTAACGTAGAGGTCAGCCAATCGGACCAGAAAGTCATATTTGATTTCAGTTTGAAAAATACCGGGGACAAGCCATATAAGCTTGGTTTCACATCCGGCCAAAAATATGAAATTATCGTCCGTGATCAGGATGGCGGGACTGTTTACGTTTTCTCAGAGGGAAAAATGTTCACCCAGGCACTTGAAGAGAAACAGCTAAAGCCAGGAGAGTCGCTGTCTTTCACAGAAACCTGGGAAGGAGAGAAGAAGCCAGGCGAGTACACAGCGGAAGTCACCATGCAGCTCGCTTCCATCAATGACATGCCGATTGAAGCGAAGCCATATAAGATAACCAAACAATTTACTGTTTCCGAAAAGACGGAATCGCCTAGCGAAGGAGAAAATACGCTCGGTGATGGAGAAGCATTCCGCAATATCAAAGTAAGCGGCAGTAACGGGCATTACACTGTCACCGGCGAAGCCCGGGTTTTTGAAGGAAACTTCATGTATAACGTGGAAGATGGCCACAACCTGCTGGTCGATAATACAACATACCAGGTTGATGAAGGTGCACCTGCATGGTCCGAATTCACCATCAATATCGATTTGACTCAGGAGCAGCTGCCTCAAAATGGAACGATTACGCTAACCTTGTTCCAGCAAAGTGCTAAGACTGGAAAACCTGTGAATGTAAATTATATTCCGCTCGAACAGATTAACTGACAAAGTAAAAGGGAATGTGCACAAGGCACATTCCCTTTTTGGGTATTCAGTGATTTTTGAAACATTTCAACGGACTGCGCTTACGCTTTTGCTGCCTCTGTTTTAATAACCATGCTTTTCAAAAACTTCATTTACCTTGGGCGTCAATGCTTCCCAGTCGGCGTCGAATGTTTTATTGACAGTAATGAAATTCTGGAAGCCGAAGACATTATCGACACCATCCAGTTCCATCAGATCGTTCAGGATTTCATGCTCGCTGGTTTGTCCAGCCATTACGGATACACTTCCGTCACCTTTGAAAACCATTGAGTCAGTGGTGAATTTCATCGCGTTAGGGTTAGGTGTTGCTTCTGCTCTTACACTCATGCTAAAACCTCCTCCATACATCTAATCTTATTTTAGCAAAAATTCTTTCGTAAACAAACAATCTATTCTAACAAAACGACCTTTAATGGAGTATGATACAAAAAAAGGTCATTTACAGGAGGTATAGAAATGGAAGAAAGAATCATCGGTACGCTGCAGGGTGTCAAAGATAAGAATTATGAGATCCACGATTCCTACAGTCTTCCAGATTTGACGACCATGATGCTGCAGCGGATTGGATCGACCGACCCGGAGCTTCGTAACGGACTGATCCACAACATTTTTACTACCTTCATAGAACGGAAATATTATAATCACGAACAGATGCGTAATATTCTTAAGTCGATTTTAAATAAAAATTATTTATTCTACCGGATCCATTTTTCCTCCCAGGAAGAAGATGCTGTGTTTAAGCGCAGTTATTCCATGCTTTTATTGCCGCCGATCATGGAACAGCACAAATTAGAACCATTTTTGACGACTAAAGAGATCCATCAGATTTGGAGCGATCTAAAACGATACCTCCAGCAGGAAAGGGACCACCGTGGTTATATACCTGGCAAAGGCTGGGCTCACGCGATAGCCCACGCTGCAGATGCCGTGGCAGCGGTTGTGGATTGTGAAGAAATCACCGTCACAGAGGTTAAAGACATGCTCCCTGTCATCCGTGAACAGTTCCTGATTGATAGTCCGTACCTTCACGATGAAGAAGAACGGATGGTTACGGCGATCATGAAAATGTTTGAAAAAATAGAAGAAAACGAGAAAGTGGAATGGCTGGAAACCTTGCTGCATAAACGGGAAAGCTGGGATGATCCAAAAGAGGACATCATTATCAATAATTGTAAACACCTGCTCCGGTCGATGTACTTTCGTTCCCTTTACGGTGATCACCGTCAGCTGACACTTGTGCTGGAACGCCTCTTACGAACGTTAAGAAAAGAGGAAGCTTACTAAGTGAAAGGATTTACTGTCCTTTGGAGAGGATTTTGGGCAGGGAGTGTCTCTGGTGTTGGTTTGGGTGCCTTTTTATGGCTCAGTGAGACTGTAACTGGGAAGAAAGTATATACCTTGTTATTGAATGTCGATTTTCTGCCGGTAATTGGGAAAGTGGAATGGCCAGTCTTTATAGAGTGGCTGTTCCATATGGTTATTTCCTGGGCAATAGGGATTCTATATGCATGGCTGATTCTTTATTGCTGCCTGGATGACCATTTGCACAAATGGCTGCTGTCGCTCGGATTCGCTGCACTTGCTGCTGCCACTTACTTTCCCCTGACTCTTCATGCTGAAAAGGAAACTTCCTCTGTCCACGATTGGACAGCCCTGTTATTGTGGCTGGCCGGGCATGTGGTATACGCGGCTCTTCTTAAAAAAGCCGATGATTACAATTCCCTGTAGGGTAAATGAAAGAGCAAGCAAGATGTTTGCAAAGGATCAGTGTGTCTCGTTATGTTTGAATTAGTTAGGATAAGGATAGACAAATGATGGAAGAGATTTTGAATGGAAGGAGTAGATTGTGATGAAAGTTTTGGTAGCAGGAGCAAATGGGCATACTGGGAGACTATTGGTGCAGAATCTTGACGCAGCAGGCTATGAAGCCTATGCAATGGTTCGGAAGGAAGAACAGAAGCAAGAGATGGAAAAGCTCGGCGGCATTCCCGTCTTAGCTGACCTTGAAGGTGATGTGGGTCATGCAGTCAAAGGGATGGATGCAGTGATCTTTGCTGCCGGGTCCGGTTCCAAAACCCCACCTGAAAAAACAAAGGATGTAGATCGTGACGGTGCGATCAATTTGATAAAGGCTACGGAAAAATTCGGTGCCAAAAAATTCATCATGCTCAGCGCAATGAAAGCTGACAACCCGGAGCAAGGACCAGAAAAGCTCGAATACTATTTGAAAATGAAAGGGGAAGCCGACGCTTTCCTCAGAAACACGGAACTTGATTATACCATTGTGCGCCCCGGTGCATTGACGAATGAACCAGGGACAAGCAAGATAAAGGTTGCGGAGACACTCGACCGCGGTTCCGTATCCCGTTCAGATGTCGCGAAAACGATGATTGCCTGCCTCGAAGAGCAGAACACGTATCGCAAGACCTTTGAAATGCTGGAAGGCGATACTCAGATTGAAGAAGCTTTGAAAAGCTTATAAACAGATAAATACCCCGGAGCCTCCTGATAATGGAAGCTCCGGGGTGTATTTGTTTCGGAGATGATGCTAGGCCTGGTTATGGCGTTCTAGCTGTTGTTCCAGCTGCTGCAGCTGTTGCTGTTCTTCAGGTGAACAATTATTATAAGCAGATTGAATCACCTGTCTGGCAGCCTCTTTTTCGCGCTGACGGTTCGCCCCGCGAGCGTTGGTGAAGCGGTTGACGGCATTTTTAGCATTTTGAAAAAGGTTATTTTCCAACCTAAAAACCTCCTACAGTGTGTCTGTCAGATTCCTCGCGTTTTCTTTCCACGTCTGAAAATCTTTCGCGGTAAGGAAACTGTTCATCATGCTTCTTCACAGCATCAGAACCTTGCTGTACAAACCGTTTCGATTTGCTTTTTTTAGTCATATAAAGACCTCCCGAATAAAAAAAGCCTGAACGTATCAACGTTCAAGCTTAGTATGGCTTAAAGAGGGAAACCTATCCGCTATCAAATATTGGATTAAATGGCTTTTACATTAAGCTTCAAGTAATCCTCAAGGAAGTTCCCAATGCCGTCATCCATATTGGAATGGGTGATATGCTTTGCGACACTTTTCAATTGGTCGATGCTATTTTGCATGGCAACACCAACTCCTGCAAATTCGATCATTTCGAGATCATTATCTTCATCACCAAACGCAATAATCCTGTCTTTCGGGATATGATAATAGCGAGCGATCTTATCAAGACCTACTGCTTTATTCATCCCGGCACGGACGATTTCGATTACGTGCCAAGGAGCACCCCATTTTCGATGCTCAATCAGCTCGGCATGATTATCGTCCAATTCCTGTCTAAGCTCTTTTACCTGGTCTTCGTGCGGGTAAATCAATAAAGAGGTAGGATCCTCTTTTAAATGGGTCTGTAAGTCGCCGATCGTCACAGGATGATTGTCATGGGTATGGAATATTTCCATCACTTCCTGATCATACTGGTCCAGATACACGTCATCCATGATTTCCGCAAGCATGTTTTTCACTTCCAGCTCATAGCAGGATTCGATGATTTTTCTCGCTGTACGTATAGGAAGCGGAGAGTGAAGGGCATCCCACTTATGGTCTGTCGGGTGGTGGATTAAAGCACCATTGAAATTGACCATCGGTGTATCCAAACCCAATTCATGGTAAAAGTCAATACTTGCCCGATGTGGCCTGCCGGTAGCAATAACCACGATGTGTCCTTCTTCTATTGCTTTCAGGACAGTTCGTTTCGTACGTTCACTGATCACTTTTTCATCCGTAAGCAATGTGCCGTCTAAATCCAAAGCGATTAAATGCTGTTGTTTGTTCATATTATTCACCTCGTCTGCTTCTAAGTGTATATTATCTGTATGTTTTTGCAAATGATTGCATTCCCATATCCATTGCTTTTCAAGTGGGAGAATGAGTGTTACGCTTTAATTATATATTGTCAATATTAGGATTTTTTTAACCGCAAGTAAAGTTTTTAATAAAGAAGGGAACAGGAATAATGGTAACGGTTTATCGTGAAACTATAAGAGAAATTCCGGTTTTACATGTCGTCGAAACAGAGAGATATGATGACAAGCTTCCTGTTGTTACATATTTCCATGGCTTCACATCTGCTAAAGAACATAATCTGCCACAGGCTTACCTGATGGCCAGAAAAGGGTTCCGGGTAATATTACCGGACAGTAATTATCACGGAGAAAGAGAAATCGACCAATCCCATCAGGATCTGCAGTTTAAATTTTGGGAAATTGTTAAATCGAACCTTACTGAACTTGCAGACATCAAAGAAGAAATGGATTCAAAAGACTTGGTTAAAGGAGAAAAATTCATCGTCAGTGGTACAAGCATGGGAGGTATAACAACTGCTGCTGCCCTGACAAAGTATCCGTGGATTGATATTGCTGCCGTGATGATGGGTTCCCCGAAGCCGTTGGCATTTGCGGAAAAAATGATCGCAGATGTCAGGCAGATGGGAGTGGAATTGCCGATAGAGGAAAAGCAAATCAACGAGCTGATGAAGTCCCTGACAGATATCGATCTGTCCATGCAGCCAGACAAATTACAGGGACGTCCTATATTCTTTTGGCATGGAGATGCGGATCCTGTCGTCCCATTTGATCATTCCTACGAATTTTATAATGAAGTGATCAGCCATTATAAAAATCCTGAGAACATCCGATTTTTAAGAGAAGTGGGAAGGGACCACAAAGTCAGCAGATTCGCCATTTTAGAGCTGGTCAATTGGTTGGAAAAACACGTATAAGTGATTTATATCATTTTAAACACACAGGGTTTTTGTTTATAATGAAATTGAACAAAATTGAAGGGGGAAGCATTGTGGATAAAGCACTTGAAGAAAACTTGATGGGCGCTCTGGAAAATGTCATCGATCCTGAGCTTGGCATAGATATCGTCAACCTTGGTCTTGTTTACGGGGTTGATATCGATGATGAGGGAGTAGCTACCGTAACCATGACTTTGACAGCGATGGGCTGCCCGCTTGCTGGAGTAATCGAACAAGATGTCAAACGGGTATTGTCTGATATCCCAGAAGTGAAAGAGGCAAACGTCAACATCGTTTGGAACCCGCCTTGGACAAAAGACAAGATGAGCCGTTACGCTAAAATTGCTCTTGGAATTCCAGATTGATGGACAAGCAGACTCTGCCCGTATGAGGCAGAGTCTTTTTCCTTTTACTGCCTGTAAAACATAAAGGGGGGAGTCCATGGCAGGGAATTATGATTTTCCCATCATCCAGGTTGTCGGCTATAAAAATTCCGGAAAAACGACAGTCACCGCAGAGCTGATCAATTATGCTTCCAGTCAGGGCATACGTGTTGCTTCCCTGAAACACCATGGGCACAGCACCGCGCTTACCCCCGTCCATACAATCACAGACAGCAGCCGTCATAAACAGGCAGGTGCATTTTTATCAGGTGTGGAAGGCGGAGGAGCAATACAGCTGGAGTTCAACGAAATCGAGTCACTTCCGCTTGAACGCCTGTTGGATATTTATGAAATATTCACACCGGATTTAGTAATCATGGAAGGGTTTAAAAAATACGACTATCCTAAAATTGTGCTAATAAAAAATGAAAAAGAAATGGAACTGGCTTCCTCTTTATCGAACGTAAGGGCTGTTATCGCCTGGGAAAATGTCACTGCGGATGTTCCAATTTTTCATATCAATAAATGGCGACAGCAGCTTTCGGAACTCATGAGACTGCTGTTGGAAGAAGGAGGCTCCTGATGAGCAAGCGGTTTTGGATTACAGAAACGCCGATTTCCATTCCTGAGGTCGTGGATATCGTCAGCCGAAGAGAAGCAGGTGCTATAAACACCTTCATCGGTACAGTCCGGGAATTCACCAAGGGAAAACGCACGCTGTATCTTGAATATCAGGCTTATGTTCCTATGGCTGAAAAAAAGCTCGCCCAAATTGGAGAGGAGATCAAAGAGAAATGGCCTGATGCTGAGACTGCTATTTCTCACCGTATCGGACATTTGGATATAAAGGATATTGCCGTGGTCATCGCCGTTTCGACACCACACCGTGCAGATTCCTACGATGCAAGCAGGTATGCAATTGAACGAATCAAGGAAATTGTACCGATCTGGAAAAAAGAACATTGGGAAGATGGGGAAGAATGGATCGGAGACCAAAAAGAAACAAAGGCATATCCGAAAGGGTATCCCGAGGAGAGTGATCAGCTATGACAAAAATTTTACTCTTTGCAGGTTTACAGGAAAAGACAGGCGAAGAAGCAATCGAGCTTGATTTTTCAAAGGGCAGTGTCAAAGATCTGAGGGAGCAGCTGCTTCAAGAGTACCAATTAGAGGATTTCAAGACAGCAATGGTGGCGATCAATGAAGAATTCGCAGCTAACGACCGTCTCATTGAACAGGGAGATATCGTCGCTTTTATCCCTCCGGTAAGCGGGGGATAAACTATAAAAAAGTGCCAGCCGCCAAGAAGGTGGCTGGCACGTTTTGTTACATCAGCATTTGCTTGGCATGGGCACTCATTTTGTCCGGTGACCATGCTGGATGCCAGACCAGGTCTACTTTGACATCATTGACTTCATCTATTCCATAGATCATCGTTTCCGCTCCCCCGACGATACTGTCGTGCAATGGACAACCAGGTGTGGTCAGCGTCATTTTGACGTGTACATCATTGTTCTGGCTGACATGAATATCATACACCAGACCGAGATCAACGATGTTGATGCCAAGCTCTGGGTCAATGACCTGGTATAATGCTTCCTCCACCCTTTTAACTAACTCCATTTTTCTTCCTCCTTTCATTACCGGGTCAAAACACGGATAATCGATGACACATAGCAAAGTGATGTAACAGATATAATCCCTTGAAATCCCCAGACCAGTGCAGGTACGTGTAATAACGAGGCGGATGTTAATCCAAGCACACCGATGGTCAAGGAAATAAACAGGGTGGAGCCCCACTTTTCCTGAATCATATCCTTCAGAACCGGCACGTCCTTTTTACCGACATGTCCGGAATATTTATGCGTCCACCAGAGGAAGGGCACAATTTTATACAGATATCCCATGATGCTGAAAATGATCCAGATCATGATATAAAGATAAATTCCCCAGCTCCAGATTCTGCTGTCTTCTACTTGGAACAGGCTTAATCCGAATGCAGCAAAATGAAGTAACCAGCCGAAGCCGATGGCAATTAATGAAAATAGGAAGGGACGATCCAGCTTTTTTTTAATCCTTTTCTGCAGAATTTCCTTCATGTCTAAAACGAAAAATGTAAACCCTGCAAACATCAGCCCCCAGGCGCTAATAAGCCCGGCAGGCATTTCGAGCCATACAGATACCAGCAGAAGTACCAGCCCGCCGCAATATGTAACGAAAGCTTTTTTTGCCCATTTCATTTCAAAACCATGGGAAAGACTGAACATTGGTACCATCTTATAGGAAAAACCGAAAATCAGCAGAGTGAACCAGCCTGTCAATCCAAACAGCAAATGTGTCTGAAGTAAATGATTATGATAGCTGAAGCCATACTTCATGCTCCAAGTCAATCCGAATCCGGCAATGATGGTTAGCAGCAGGCTAATGAGGGCGCTCCCGACGAACCAGCTCATGATATTTTTCTGTTTCTGGCGGGTTAGGGTCATCAGCATCTGGAATAAAAACATGATGACGCCAAGGACAGCCAGCCCACCGCCGATCATGGCATATGCCGGAAAAAAGGACAGTGACAAGGAAAGGAACAGGACCCCCGCTGCTGTTAAGAAGAATTGGACGAATCCGAATGTTTCATTCCAGATAGCTGTTAAAAAAGCGACTGGAACAAGCTGATACATTGCTCCCATTACAACCATGACTGCCCAGCCAAGCAGCAGGAAGTGGGCGGCCATCCAAATGTCCGGCATACGGAATACACCATTTGTTAATGAATCACTGTTCAGAAACAGGATGATTTGCGAGATGACAAACGACCCCAGTCCAAACATAATGAAGGATAATGGAAGTTTGATGTTCGTTTCAGTTTTTTGGTTTGCTGCTGGTTGGTTCAAGGCAGGTATCATTGTTATCCACCAGATTTCCTGATTGTGATTCGGAAACTGCCGTCACTTTGTTCCTGCGTTTCATAATGATGCCCGAGTTCATCCAGCTCGGCAAACAAAAACATGGGTCTCCGGTCATTGATAATGACCAGCTGATCTCCGGTCTCCAACTCTTCCAGGGCTGTTAGTGTCCTCATCATCGGCTGCGGAGGCTGGAGGCCTCTGTTATCAAGTAACATTATTCTCCCTGCCTTTTTGTGAAAACAACCCGCCAGTGTTTTGGGGCTATGTTTTCAGCCTCATGATCGAAACCTTTTTTGTCCAGTACCTTAAACAGGGGTACAGGCTTGAACGGAGCATGAAGTATAAGCGCTTCCCCTTTTTTAAGGCCAGATACAGCAGCCATGATTTTTTGAAAGGGCTCCTTCTTAAGCTTCAAATCTTCCCGTACATCCAATTCCACAAAAGATGTTGGAATTTTCATCAACATCACCTCTTATTTGGTATACCCCTATGATAATCATTTTCAATTAGCTGTGATGTGATGCAAATCACGGTTTAAAATAATTCTTCTTCTAAAGCATCTGGATGGATTTTGAAATAACCATCCGTATCGGTATACACAAGCTTTTTCTTTTTTAGCTGTGTCAGTGTCCTGCTTACCGTTTCACGGCTTGAGCCGATCATGTTCGCAAGTTCCCGGTTTGTAAAATGGGTCTGAAGCTTGATCCAGTCATTTTTTTCTTCTATTCCGTAAAGCTTACCGAGACGGAGAAGCAGCATAATGATTTGCTCGTAAGTGTTATGAAGAATCTGTTCCTCCAGTCGGTTCTGCAAATCAACGATTTTATCTCCGAGAACTTTGAACATCTTGACGGAGATCTCCGGATGATTGATAAGGAATTGCTCAAAAGATGGGATTGGAATATAAATCAGTGTGGCTTCGTCTAAAATTTCTGCGTGCGCGGGACACTCATCTTTCCGGAAAAAACCTTGGTGGGGAAACATATCTCCTGGCTGAAGCACATTAACAATCTGTTCTCTCCCGTGGAAGTCTGTCTTATAGATCTTCACTCTGCCCTGGCTGATAAAATATACGTTCGTGAGCGGGTCTCCTTGCATGAAAACATGTGTGCCGGAGCGGTAAACACGAGATTTGGCCAGCTCAATCACCGGCTCCATCTCGGTATCAGTCAAATCTTTGAATAACGGAACATTCTGTAATAACTGCTGGGTAGAATGGAACGCCATTTCCCTGATCATCCTTTCACTTTTAATCTCTTTATAGTGTAGCATCTATAACCTGTATGACAGATAGATAATTTTGAACACTTTTAAAAGTAAACCATTAAATAATCAGTGATTAAAATCACAGGTGTCGCATGCTTCCCCTCACACCATGGATGTCGAAATAACGGTACGATAATACCCAGTTAGACAAAGGGGAAGTGAACCAGCATAGTTTCTTGAGAAAAGAACGTGTTGCTATTCCCTTGAGCTGCTATCAATAGAAAAAAATAACTAGGAAATAAAAATGAAGGAAATGACGTTTAAGGCAAAAATTAATGCACCGGATATCGAGCCGAAAATCAGACATCCACGGATTTTCGATACTTTCGACAACCTGGAAGATGGTGAAACACTGGAGCTGACCAATGACCACGATCCACGCCCGCTTCATTATCAATTCATGATGGAACGGGAAGGAAAGTTCGAGTGGAGTTACTTAGAAGAAGGGCCGGATATTTGGAGAGTGGCAATCACTAAAAGATGACTGATAAGGACGCATTCTGATGAAGCCTGTAATGGCCGGTTTCAGGATGCGTCATTTTTTCACTTTAAGAAGTTTAATTTTGTTAAAGGATTAAAGTATAAGTAAAACGAAGGCTTCAGCCATAAGGACTTGGCGACAAGCCAAGTTTTCTAATGCCTGGAAGATAAGCTTTTGCTGATTGTAATATGCTCATTCAGCACTTAATTAAGCTCGCCAACGCATGAATACGCTCGTTCCGTACAGAAATAACGCTCGCCCAGCCTCCATTTATGCTTGCCAATGCGCAATATATGCTCGCCAGACTTCTATTAGCCGCTCTCTCTACTCATCTAGGCTACTAACCGTGGAATAAGCTTTTGCTTGTGATGAACATCACAACTCCACTGCTGTTATTCAGCTACAATAAAAACATGAAGATGGTGGAAATGAGAGTTATTTTTAAGGGGGAAATATCATGTTCAACCGTGATTACAACGAAAATCCTTTTATCGTGATATGGGAATTGACGAGGGCTTGTGAGCTGAAATGTCTACACTGCCGTGCGGAGGCTCAATATAAACGAGATCCAAGGGAATTGACATATGAACAGGGTAAAAAACTGATCGATGACATTTATGAAATGGACAATCCGATGCTTGTATTTACTGGGGGAGATCCGCTCATGCGGCCGGATGTATTTGATATTGCAAAGTATGCAGTGGATAAAGGTGTCAGGGTCTCCATGACACCATCTGCCACTCCTAATGTGACGAAGGAGGCAATGGAAAAGGCCCGTGATGTAGGATTATCCAGATGGGCATTCAGTCTGGATGGGCACAATGCAGCCATCCATGATCATTTCCGCGGCACAAACGGTTCGTTCGACTTAACGATGAATGCTATCAACTACTTGCATGAATTAAACATGCCTATTCAAATCAACACGGTTATTTCCAGGTACAATTATGATTATCTGGAGGAAATGGCTGCTTTGATTGAAAAACTGGATTGTGTGTTATGGAGTGTATTTTTTCTTGTACCGACAGGCCGAGGTCAGGAAAAAGATATGATTACACCTGTTGAACACGAAAAAACATTCATTTGGCTGTATGAATTGTCAAAACGGGTTTCCTTCGATATTAAGACAACTGCGGCTCAGCATTATCGTCGAGTGGTCATTCAAAAGAAAATGAGGGAACAAAAGGTGGGTAGTGATGGCAGGGAAATCCGCTATAAGGATGCACTGATGAATGGCACGACAGGCATGATTGACGGGCTTGGCCGTGCACCAAAAGGAGTAAATGATGGCAACGGATTTGTTTTCATCTCTCATATCGGTGATGTTTACCCGAGCGGGCTGCTGCCGGTTAAAGCAGGGAATGTTAAGGAAACACCACTCGCTGCCATTTATCGTGAGTCTGAAGTGTTTAAAAATCTCAGAAATCCCGATGCTTATAAAGGAAAGTGCGGCGTTTGTGAGTTCCGGCATGTCTGCGGCGGTTCACGATCAAGAGCTTATGCGATGACAGGAGATTATATGGAAAGTGAACCATACTGTGTCTATACACCAAAAGCGATGCGGGAGAAAAAATTGTCCAGTTAAATGGGATTTGAAGAAATGAATTAGGAGGGAAGGGCATGAATTTATATATGCCGAAACAACATGGCGCATGGGCGATGCTGGTACTGCCTTTTTTACTTGGAATAATTGCTGGAGGATTCAGCTGGTGGCAGGTACCTTTATTAATTGGCTGGATTTCCTTGTATCTGGCAACCTATCCATTGATCATGGCAGTAAAGAAAAAGAAGATAGAATTCCATTTGTCCTGGTTCTATAAATATATAAGTGTTGCAACACTTGCTCTGTTACCTGTTGTAATCTTTAATACGACGTTATTCTGGGTCGGGCTCATGATGGTTCCGTTTTTTATCATTAATATAGTATTTGGGAAACATAATAAAGATCGCTCGTTATGGAATGACTTATCTGCTATCGCTGCATTCAGCTTCAGTGGTATGGCAACCTATTATTTAGGTTCGGGTAGTATAGACAGTACCGCCTGGTTGATTGTCGCGATCCCCATTCTTTTTTTCACAGGAAGTACTTTATTTGTGAAAACTATGATCAGAGAAAAGAAAAATCCAGCTTATCGCTGGATCTCCTGGGGATACCATATCTTTGTTGTCGGATTAGGGGCAGCTTTGGGGTCATGGCTATTGACCGTTGCTTTTCTCCCTAGCCTCGTCAGAGCTGTTTATTTATATGGAAGGAAAATGAAACCGATGGAAATGGGGATTCTCGAAATCGGCAACTCTGCAGTTTTTCTGGCAATCATATCGATAAGCTTTTTCTGATTATTCGATCCTGCATAGATAAATGGGGCAGTTGTCACAGTTTATTTCATCTTTTAAAAATGGAAGCTCGTTCACGACAATCTTGTTCCTATCCATGGAAAGAATGCCTTTCTTTTTCAAATCATTGAGCATTCGATTGACACTTTCCCTTGAGGTAGCACAAAAATTGGCAAGCTCCTGGTTGGTAAGGACAATGTCGATCAATATGCCGTCTTCCCGTTTGATTCCATAACTGTTTGTAAGACGAATCAAGGTGGAATACAAAGCGCCTTTTTTACCGTGAAGCACCAAGTCCCGGAATTTTGTCTGGGTCCTTTGTAAATGTTCACTCATCCAGCGCATGAATTCGAAAGCTAGGGGGCTGTTGTGCATCAGCTCCCTTTCGAGATGATCCTTTTTAATGATAGCAACTTCTGCGTCTTCTATAATTTTCGCACTGAACAAATATTTGGCGTCTGCCTGGAACAGGGTCAATTCTCCAGTCATGTCTCCTTCCCGGCAAATACTGATCGATAGCTCGCGCCCGTCCGAGGTGAACTTGCCGATTTGAATTCGTCCGGATTTGATGATGAACAGCTTATCAGCGATTCCCCCTTCATGGAAGAGAAAGCGATTTTTCTTTATTTTCGTGACATGGTCCACGGAGGCTAATAATTCCTTCAAATCCTTGGAGATATACAACCTGGTCTGTTGTTGTTCCACCAAATTGATCACGCCTTATCGTAAATTTTTTCAACACATTGGTTTGGTCTTTTCCATTATATAGGTACCAAAAAGATCCTACAAAGCTTTTTAAACGACAGGATGCCAGGATTTTTGCAAAAAATGGACTGGAAAAAGTTAATAACATAATATAAACCGAACTATTTCATTGAAATAAGTTCGGTTTATAGGTGCGCCAGACAACCGCTTCTTCCAAACACTTCGCTTTCCGTGGCCACGGCTTAAAGTCTTCCTGGTCTGGTGACCTTCTTGGCCAGGTGGACCTTTAACTTGTGCTGTTCCCGCAGTAGTCTTCGTATATACAATGCATCGTTTCTCCCTCTAAGGCTGTCGAAAAAACTTCCGTAACTGTAAAAATAAAAACCTCTCGACGATTTTGGAATGAAGAAGCTTTTCTCAGGTTAAAGAAATAGGATCGCTAATGTTCCTACAATAAAGCAATAGAAGGTAAAATATTTCAAATTACCTTTTGCCATGATATCCATGAACCATAGCAGGGCATAATAAGACGCAACGATAGCTGCTATAACTGCCAGCAGCCAGGGTAGCCAAACCACTGATAAATCATTCTCGAGCAAATCCCCGATAGACAATAACATCGTACCAAGGCTGACAGGGATATATAATAGGAAAGAGAACCGGAGAGCTGTTTCCTGTTTCATCCCGATCAGCATAGCTGCGACAATTGTGGCACCAGAACGGCTTATCCCTGGTATCAAGGCAACGGATTGGGCGAGTCCTACAATCAATGCGTCTTTCCAGGTAAGGGCTCCTTCACCCTTATGCCCGCGCAGGTTTCGGATAATCCAAAGCGCGATGCCAGTGATGATCAATGTAATCCCGACAAGCTTTGGTCCTTTGAAGGTCGCTGCAATCCAATCCTCAAACAATATACCGAGAACACCTGCCGGGATGGTACCGATAATCAGATATAAAATGAAATTGAATTCAGATTGGTCTCTTTCTTCCCGATATTTTATATACCTGAACCCATTCTGAGCAAGCCGGATAATATCATGCCGATAGATGATCAGGACAGCGATCAACGAACCGAAATTGAGGAGGACTTCGAATTCAAGTCCTTTCAGCTGTATGCCAAATATATTCTGAAGCAGTACAAGGTGTCCGCTTGAGGAGATGGGGATAGGCTCGGTAATTCCCTGGAATAAGCCTAAAAATACATATTTTAAAACAATCCAAAATTCTATTGTCGTTTCCACGTCAAAACCCTCCTGATTTTTTACAATTATGTATAGTTGGTATCAAACCTGTCTTCCTGCACATGATAATACTATAAAGACTGGGAAGGAGTGTGTGCAATGGGCCAAAGACACCAATTCAAATCTGGGGACCACGCCCCTAATAATGGTCATTATGTCGAAATAGGTGAAACGGGCAGTATGGTAACGGATCCTCAACATATCCAACTGAAAGCAGGCGACCGTTTTCCGGAAACAACCAATAAAGATCGAGTATGGACATATAAAAGAAAGCCGTAATAAGAAAGCAAAAAGTCGCGCACTGAGCGCGACTTTCTTTCATTCATATGGGATTAAAATCGTGTCAGGCTTCATCCTTAATCAGTGATTCACCAAGCAGGAAGGCAGCTCCTGAGAAGAGTACAGTCAATACAATCACTTGTACAAAGTTGAAATGGGAACCAGACATATTGCTGATTACATATGTAATCATTAGACTTAATAGGAAAGCCCAAAATACCGTCCAAAAATAACGCATGTATGTTCACCTCATTTTGCCTATTCTACACATAGTTTACCAAAGGGCGGCAGAAAAATAAATAGTAATCGCTTGAATGACGGATTAATTGAATATCCCCCAGCCTGGACTGAATAAACTCATAGTATCAAAGGGGGAAATGAAATGGCTTATGTCATCGATTCCTGTTTCCATTGGATTGGTTATCATATGGTTCAGCATTTGCTTAACAAAGGGTTCGAAGTGATTGGTGTGGATGCTCTGGAAGATGAAAAAAAGGAAGCCTTGTATATGTTTGTCGGGAGAAACAGCTGCTTTCAACATTTTCATACACTAGGGGAAATTGAGCGGTATTCAGACCGGGGGCAGATAGATGGGATTATTGGTGTTACGGAAGGGAACTTGCATGATTATCCTTATGGCCAAATTAAAATTGCAGACAGTATTCATGAACTCCAGGAAAGCAAGGATATTGAAAACATACGTGTTCCTCTTTCGTACGGTGAATGGATGCCGCGAGATGAAACTTATGGTTTTCCTGGGGATCATCAGATAGTGATGGAGGATCTGGTTGAATCCGAGTCTGCTTGTTACATTGAAGATTTCATAAAGGAGATTCTTGAAAAGGTTACCGGAAATACCCATAGAACAGGTGGGAAGAGTAACGACATAGCAGCCCGGGACCTGGCAGGCCATTTGAATGACCATTTCCAAAGGCATAAGCACATTTATATGGCAGGTAATTCCATGTGAGAGGCTTTTCACGAACAGCTTAATTGTGTAGAATACGTTAATAATAATGGTAAAACATTTACTTATTGACCAAGATGTAGTTAAAATAAATATAGCAATTATGTATTTTTTTAGGAGTGCTGTTCGTGAAAAAGCTGCTTTTAATGGTATTGTCCCTCCCGGTATTAATGCTTGCTCTTACTGGCTGCAATAACAGCCTCGGTGAGGGCAAGGTCCATTCAGTCGGGATGCTTGTGGAGACCACCATCCATGATCAGGCATGGGGCAAGAAAGGATATGAGGGACTGCTTAAGATTCAAGATAAATACAATGTGGATATCTATTTTAAAGAAGGTGTCAAAAACCAGCAGCAGGTGAACAAAGCCGTGGACGAGCTGGTGGCAAAAGGCGTCAATGTCATTTTTGGACACAGTAGTGTATATGGAGAATATTTTAAAAGCATCCATGAAGCATATCCGGACGTTCATTTCATTTATTTTAACGGTGGGTTTGCTGCAGAAAATGTGACAAGTCTTAATTTCAGCGGGGAAGCCATGGGCTTTTTTGGCGGAGTAGTAGCTGGTGGTTTCACAAAAACCAATCAAGTCGGCCTGATTGCAGCTCACGAGTGGCAGCCTGAAGTGGAAGGGTTTTATGAAGGAGTAAAATACCAGAATCCTGAAGCGGAGGTAAATATCGCTTTTGTCCATAGCTGGGAAAACACAGAGCGAGCGATGAAATATTATGAAAGGATGAAAGAAAAAGGCGTGGACGTTTTTTACCCTGCTGGTGACGACTTCAATCCACCGCTTATCCAGCGCATACAGGAAGATGGGAAATACGCCATCGGTTATGTGTCTGACCAGTCAAGCCTTGCTGAACATACCGTTTTGACAAGTACTGTCCAGCATGTAGATCAAACATATGTACTCGCTATCGAGAGGCTGATTAACGGAGAATTACCTGGAGATACCATGGTGTTTGATTTCCAGGAAGGCGCAATTACGATGGGAAAATACAGTGATGCCGTTCCTGACCAATTAAAAGAAAATGTAAAAGAGATGGTCGCCACGTATAAAAAATCTGGTGAACTTCCAAGAGATAAATAAATGGCCTGGCAGCTGGACTTGAGATTGGACAAGCAGCTGCCGGGTTTTTTTCGCTGTTAAGGAAATTATAATATGAATGGGTGTGGATGACCCTTTGCAGTGGTTTTCATCTAACTTCAGCGCCTACCCCCTCGAGGTCTTAGGCCGAACCTCTCTGTGACATAGCCCGTCACGGCGAGGCTTGGCTTAAGCTGGTCGGGGGTGAGCAAGGCACTTCCGCTTTTGTCGCATCCAGCTTCAGCGCCTACCCCCTCGAGGTCTTAAGCCGATTCTCTCTGTGACAAAGGAGCGTCACGGCGAGACTCGACTTAAGCTGGTCGGGGGTGAACAAGGCGCTTCCGCTTTTGTCTATATAAGGGGAATACTATTTTTTGAACTTTTTGATTGTTTCTGACAAGTTTTTGATGTAAGGAGTAAAGGAACTGTAAGTGTCTGCCATACTTTTCACAATGCTCATCAAATCTACGGATGATTTTTCTTCGCTTTTTTGGTCTTCTTGATGTCCCTCCCGTCGTCGCTGACCAAACATCAGGTCATCGAAGGGGGCACGTCTGTCGTTCGGATTGTCTCGCTGCGCCATAAAAGCACCTCCTGCCACAGTTTATGCGGGAAGGCGGAGATACTCGTGGGCGGGAGAAATGGTTGCGAAAAAGGGTCGGATACATTAAAATTAGTACCAAGTCATAATAATTAGTATTAGATACTACCGTTAAGGGGATGAACACATGAAAGCAGGAATATTAGGTACAGGACATTTTGTACCGGAAAAAGTCCTCACGAATAAAGATTTGGAAGCAATGGTGGAAACCAATGACGAATGGATCCGTACGAGAACAGGTATTGAGGAACGCAGAATTGCTGGAGATGATATCGATACATCTGATATGGCATTCTATGCAGCTGAAAAATCATTGGAGAACGCTGGAATTGCAGCGGAGGAGCTGGATATGATTCTGGTGGCAACTGTAACTCCAGACACACCTTTCCCATCTGTCGCTTGCATGATACAGGAACGGTTAGGGGCTTCTAAAGCTGCTGCCATGGATGTCAGTGCTGCCTGTACAGGTTTTATGTATGGACTGACCACTGCAAAGCAGTTTATAGAATCAGGAGATTATCGTAATATATTAGTAGTAGGTGTAGAAAAACTATCCAAGATAGTCGACTGGGAGGACCGTAATACGTGTGTCCTTTTTGGTGACGGCGCTGGTGCTGCTGTTGTCGGCCCTGTAAGTGAAGGGAAAGGAATTCTCTCTTTTGAACTTGGATCCGATGGGGCGGGAGGCAAGCACCTTTATCAAGGCAAGCACCTCTTTATGAATGGACGGGAAGTATTCAAGTTCGCTGTTCGCCAGATGCCGGAAGCCTCGGTAAAGGTTGTTGAAAAGATCGGCGCCAATAAAGAGGACGTTGATTATTTGATTCCTCACCAGGCCAATATCCGGATCATGGAGGCTGCACGCGAGAGACTCGGTGTTTCGGAAGACAAAATGGCAAAGACAGTCAAAAAATACGGCAACACGTCAGCAGCTTCGATTCCAATCGCTTTAGCAGAAGCGGTGGAAGAAGGTAAAATAAAAGATAATGATCTTGTTGTTCTCGTAGGTTTCGGTGGAGGACTCACCTGGGGAGCCGTCGCTCTTCGCTGGGGAAAGTAGAAGGAGGATTTTAGCAATGGAAAAGAAACGTGTAGTGATTACAGGCATGGGTGCTGTATCACCAGTCGGCAACAATGTCGATGAGATGTGGGATAGTATCATTTCCGGCCGCTCCGGCATTGATACGATTACCAAGGTGAATAAGGACGATTATCCTGCGAAAGTAGCAGCAGAAGTCAAAGACTTCAACCCGACTGATTTTATTGATAAAAAAGAAGCACGGAAGATGGATCCGTTTACACAATACGCAGTAGCTGCTTCTTTGATGGCAGTGAAAGACGCCAACCTTGAAATAACAGATGAAATTGCCTACCGTACCGGAGTGTGGATTGGTTCCGGCATTGGTGGAATGGGAACTTATGAAGAGCAGTTCGAAAAATTCCTTGAAAAAGGTTATCGCCGGGTAAGCCCATTCTTTATCCCAATGATGATTCCGGATATGGCTGCCGGACAAGTTTCCATCACATTAGGTGCAAAAGCCATGAATTCCTGTTCTGTTACAGCATGCGCATCTGGTGCCAATTCGATTGGAGATGCTTTCAAAGTGATTCAGCGCGGTGATGCGGACATCATGATCACAGGAGGCACTGAGTCGCCAATGAACAAAATGTCGTTTGCAGGATTTTCAGCGGCACGGGCTCTATCATTCAATGAAGATCCGCAATCGGCGAGTCGTCCTTTCGATAAAAACCGTGATGGCTTTGTTATGGGAGAAGGCGCAGGAATCATTATTCTTGAAACGTTGGAATCTGCCCAAAAACGTGGTGCACACATTTACGGGGAAATCGTCGGTTATGGCGCAACTGGTGATGCCCACCATATCACAGCACCAGCACCAGAAGGGGAAGGGGCTGTCAGAGCCATGCAGCAAGCGTTGGACGATGCCGGCATGACACCGGAGGATATCGGTTACATCAACGCCCATGGTACTTCCACAGAACTCAATGATAAGTTCGAAACGATGGCCGCCAGACAAGTATTTGGCGATCATGCCAACAAGCTTGCCATGTCCTCAACCAAATCGATGACTGGGCACCTGCTTGGGGCAGCTGGGGCTATCGAAGCCATTATTTCATTAAAAGCTATGGTGGAAGGAACACTTCCTCCAACCATCAACTACGAAACGCCTGATCCGGAATGTGATATGGATTATGTTCCGAATGAAGCGCGTAAAGCAGAGGTTGATGCAGTCATGAGTAATTCACTAGGATTCGGCGGGCATAATGCGAGCCTCGTCTTCAAAAAACACCAATAAATAAATGTAAGAGGATGGCCCGGTTGTTTCAGGCCATCCTCAACTTGTAGAGATTTACTTCTGCAAGTTATTTTTTTGTTTTAATATGCGAGCGAATACCAATCCCTTACCTTGCACGAACACCCAAGGCTCCTAGCGATACTCATGTGGCCATTTTTATAAACTTTTATAAAAGCTAAAGGTACTGTTTAACTTGTGGATTATTCTTACGAATCGCTTGTCGGTGGATGCTTGCCGCGGGCACGGCCTCAGCTAACTTGGTCAAGAAGACCATTTGACCAAGTGGATCTTCGGCTCGTGCTGTTCCCGCAGGCGTCACCACCGATCGCTCATTGTGGAAACGACCAAAATATAATCCTATGTTGTTATAAACTTCAACAGTGGCCAATTTACTCTTGTACCATTACATGAAGCGAATTCCACTCCCTTTCTTTAGACGAACGTTCAAATCACCTGATGTAATTCACATAGCCACTTGAAATACGGCACTGTTAGAGCTTGTTGTTTATTCTTACGAATCGCTTGTCAGTGGATGCTTGCCGCGGGCACGGCCTCAGATAACTTGGTCAAGAAAACCATTTGACCAAATGGATCTTCGGCTCGCGCTGTTCCCGCAGGCGTCATCACCGATCGCTCACTATGGACTCAACTATGATATAACCATAGGTGGTTATAAACATCTCCAATGTCCAGTCAAATAGGGTTGATATACTTTAATTTTAAATAACAAAAAAAACCCCTGATGGAGGTTGTATCTCCTTCAGGGGTTGTCTGTTTTCATCTTATTTGCCAAGAAAATCCTGGATGGCCTGTCGGTTCTCTTCTTCATCATAGGCAAGTATTGCGCCTACACCTGGAACAGAATCATTCCAGAACGAACCTTCAACAGGAAGTCGGAGTGTTTCGACATTCTCCGGTGGGTTCAGGAGAAAATCTTTTGCCAAATCAAGCATCTTGCCGCTCCCGATGTTTGTATCAATGAACGGCTGTAAGGTGCCGATCAAACGCGGGATTTTCAACAAGCCGCTTGCAGACACTAGTTCCTCTTTTAATGCCTTCATGACCTGCTGCTGTCTCCGTACCCGGCCGAAGTCACTTTCTGCATCATGACGGAACCGTGCATATCCAAGCAATTCATCTCCATTAAGCGTCTGCGTTCCTTCCTCAAGATCGATGGTGCCTGCATTATCTTTGTAATACATATCCTTTTCGACATCGATGGTGACGCCATCTGGTGCTATGGTATCCACGATTTGCTTAAAGCCTTCAAAGTCTACTATTGCATAGTATTCAGAATTAATACCGAAATTCTCTTTAATTGTCTGTCTCAAAAGCTCTGGTCCTCCAATGGCAAAAGCAGCATTCAGCTTATTTTTGCCATGTCCAGGGATATCCACATACATATCACGCATCAAGGATACCAGTTTAGCAGAATTTTTTTCTGGATCGTATTGGGCTACCATGATGGTGTCTGTCCGGGCGACATCACCTTCTTCACGGCTGTCTACCCCCATTAGCAGGACGGTAGTTTTTCCGTCTTCATTATCGACACCTTTGAATTCGTCTGCATATTTGCTCACATTTTCGAGCTCACCACTAGATTCACCCATGGCATCGCGTTTTCCTGCCATATATTCATAACTAGTCCAGCCAATACCTAGGAGTAAAAACAGCAGCAGGCTGGATAAGAATATTTTACGTTTACGCTTTTTTTTGTGCCTTCTATATTCACGGCGTGATTCAACCATTACTATCACCTCATTTGATAGGACTCTGTTCATTCTACTTTTTTTGACAACATTCGTAAATAGTTTATCACGGACTTCACACAAATGGATAGCATGTCTTCCTGCCTCTACTCATATATTAACAAAAAAGGA
The DNA here is from genome assembly GCF_016908295.1 of Thalassobacillus pellis. Taxonomy (GTDB): domain Bacteria; phylum Bacillota; class Bacilli; order Bacillales; family Halobacillaceae; genus Thalassobacillus; species Thalassobacillus pellis. Next base: position 161,577 of record NZ_JAFBDO010000004.1, on the reverse strand, counting down.
CAGGCTGGAGGGCTGCTTATGATTTATTGGTTCGGATTTCTGGTCGGCTTTGGATTTACTGTAAGCGGCGGCATCTCGTTGATTTCTTATATGAACTTTCTACCTGCAGGCTTCACTTGGACAGAATACCTCCTGTTTGTCCAATCGCGAACGGAATGTTGGTTATTTCCTATAGGAGTGTTCCTTATGTTTGTGACGTCACTGAAAATCGGCCATTCTTCCTGTCATTAATTACCTGAAGAAGAATAAAATTTCCATTTTTGGTCATAATGATGAGCAAATAAACTAAGGGATGGAAGGTGAACACCGGTATGTTATATCTGCATGATGTCTGGGTGAACTGGTTTGAAGGAGAAGAAAATGGTTACAACGTATCTCCATTTCATGAATGGAGAAAAGAAGATGGGATTGAGCTTTTAGATCAGGCACCTTTGCTATATGTAACGGATGATTTGTACCAATACATTGAAAATGATTTACAAGACCTGCCTGTTACTTTGCTGGAAACAATCCACAGACGGGCTTATCTGAGAAAAAATCAAGAACGGACCTCCTTAGATTATGCAGCAATCGTAACGAATGGAACGGCGGTATTGGCATTTGACACCCTTGGTTATACGCTTCCCGTTCGTAAAAGCAGGCTGATTCCACGTCAGGAAAGGCTGGCATTTGAAATGATAGAAGGACAAAAACCAGCCAAATTTGATTGGAGCAGCATCCCATCGAAAAAAGAACATCACATTTTATCGCTATCACCAGAGTATATGTTGGGATTGACCCGTAAAGAAAGACAGTTAAAGCAGCTGTTAATGATGGCCCTGGATCAGTTGAAACACACTGAAAATCCGGAAGAAATCCGTTATTGGCTGACAGAATGGGAGCCGAGCCTCTATCCTTCTATCAAAGATCTGACAATTGAAGAAGCATGGCAGAAGCTCTATGATGGAACAACAATGGGCTGGAGCAATGAACATGAAGATTTGTGCGGAAAGATAATCAAAGGGCAGCCATTTTTTGAAAAAATCTGGGAAATTGAAAACCAAAAAGCAGAAACAAGTATAAAAAACCAGAATTGAAGTGGATAACTTCAATTCTGGTTTTCTTTGTCTAGGAAATTATAAAAATGGATGTTTGTGGATGCCCTTTCTGCTTTTGTCGCATCCAGCTCCAGCGCCTACCCCCTCGAGGTCTTAAGCCGATCCTCTCTGTGACAAAGGCCGTCACGGCGAGGCTTGGCTTAAACATGTCGGGGGTGAGCAAGGCGCTTTCGCTTTTGTCGCATCCAGCTTTAGCGCCTACCCCCTCGAGGTCTTAAGCCGATCCTCTCTGTGACAAAGCCCGTCACGGCGAGGCTTGGCTTAAGCATGTCGGGGGTAAGCAAGGCGCTTTCGCTTTTGTTCTTATTTCTTCTTGCGGACACGGCCAAGTCCCATGGCTTTCTTTGCTTTACGGAGCATCTTTTCTGCTTCTCTATTGGCACGATCTGCACCATTGTCCAGGACAAGGTCGAGCTCCTCGGAATCAATCAGTTCATCATAGCGTTCTTTTATTGGCAGGAGAACACTTTTTACTGCGTCTGCAACGTCCTGTTTGAATTCCCCGTAGCCTTTTCCTTCATATTTACGCTCAAGTTCCTCGACTGATTCACCGGTGCAGCTGGAATAAATATTCAATAGATTAGAAATCCCTGCTTTATTTTCTTTGTCATATTTCACAATACCCTCAGAGTCGGTGACAGCACTTTTGATTTTCTTTTCTATTCTTTTTCCATCGTCGAGCATGGAAATATAGGATTTTTGATTTTCATCAGACTTGCTCATTTTCCTAGTCGGATCCTGCAAGGACATGATTCTTGCACCGACCTTAGGGATGCGCACTTCTGGAACAGTGAATATATCATTGTATTTATTATTAAATCGCTGGGCAAGGTTGCGCGTAAGCTCAAGGTGCTGTTTCTGGTCCTCACCTACAGGTACGATATCTGTTTTATATAGAAGAATATCTGCTGCCATAAGTGGAGGGTAGGTTAATAGACCGGATGAAACAGCTTCGGCACTTCCTTTCGATTTATCCTTGAATTGAGTCATCCGCTCCAATTCCCCGATATAACTCACACACTGGAGCATCCAGCCTAGCTGGGTGTGTGCGGAAACTTCTGATTGGATGAACAGGGTGGATTTTTCCGGATCAATTCCAGAAGCTACATATAATGCAGCAAGTGATTTGATATTTTCTCTTAGCTTCAAGCGGTCCTGGGGGACGGTGATGGCGTGTTCGTCAACAATACAGAAATAGCAGTGATTGTCTTCCTGAAGATCGACGAAATGTTTCATCGCTCCTAGATAGTTCCCGAGTGTCAGCGTACCGCTCGGCTGGATTCCTGAAAAAATGGTCTTCATTTTTATCACCTCATATTAAAGTTTTAATAACTTCTAAAGACATAAAAAAATTCATTCTTCCCCATAAAGAAGGGACGAATGAACCGTGGTGCCACCCTTGTTATCCCGCATTGGAGCGAGATCACTCAAGTCCTTTAACGCAGGTATACGCCGCAGCAGCGGTGCTCTAAAAGCCCAATTCCCGGTTACCTTTGCAAGCTGCTTCCACCAAGCCGCAGCCTCTCTGTAATGCATGGAGGTCCGGTACTTCACTTTTTCATCGCATTTACATATCCAAGAAAATTATAAAGAAGTTTATCTCCCAATGCAACTGAACAAGTCACCCTTGATAATACAGGAGAAGCAGTCCCATCAGACCAAGCATCAAGAAAAATCCCTGGAACAAAAAGAAACTGACCACAGAACCGTTGATATTTTCTGAAGGGAGCGGCTTCGTTTTCCAATCTTCCATATAATCGCTGGTCTTAGCCACTCTATGGTAGACTCTTCGGAAGCTATAAGTGATGGAGTCGAAAAAACCACCTCGTATCACCAGCATGAGCAATCCTAACAACAAATAAAAATAAGCGATGTAAAACAATTGATTGATAAAATGGAACAAATCTTTTTCTGGTGCCCGTATATTGAAGAGCAGCACGACAAGAAGTACATTCAGCCCCAAAAAAAACCATTTGTTTTTAAATATTACCAAAGAAACTCACATCCTAAGTAGAATATTACTTTTCCTATTATAGCATGGGCAGTTCATTTGGCTGCATTGAAATTGACTGAAATGGAATGTCATAATTGAAAACTTTTATGTAAAACCTTTAAAATCTCTTGTAATCTAACCTTAAAAATGGTTCAATTACCCCCATTTCCATCTAGGTCCTTTGTAAAATAAACTAGGTAATTATTCCTATTTTTTGTTTTATAAACGTAATAATGACAAGGTTCTTACATTTTAAGTAAAAATATTATAATGCAAAATTGTTAGAAAACTTGTATAATTCGTATTGTAGATGAAAAATCTGCGTAAATATTTAGAAAACTTTGGGGAGGTCATTCTTTCATGAGAAAGACAAATTGGCTTTTGCTTGGACTAGCATTAGTTCTAAGCATGTTCCTAGTGGCTTGTTCTGGCGGCAGTGATAATGCCGACGGAGGAGACACAGGAGGAGAGAAATCAGGAGAAAAAAGCGGCGAGGCTGCTGAAGGGGAGCCTAGTGGTGAACAAGTTCTAAATATCACCGACTCTGCTGAGATTCCAACAATGGATCCATCATTGGCAACTGACGCAGTTGCATTCCAATGGTTAGGTTCCACAATGGACGGTCTATACAGACTAGGTGAAGATGCAGAGCTTGAACCTGCCATTGCTAAAGAACATAAAGTTAGTGAAGATGCACTTACTTGGACTTTCACACTTCGTGAAGATGCAACTTGGACAAACGGTGACCCGGTTACTGCCCATGACTTTGTATTTGCATGGCAGCGTGCGGTTAACCCTGAAACTGGTTCCGAGTACGGACCATACATGATGAATGGTGTTATTAAAAACGCAGAAGCTATCTCATCTGGCGAAATGCCTGTGGAAGAACTTGGCGTTAAAGCAGTAGATGACTATACATTAGAAGTACAATTGGAAAAACCAATTCCATATTTCCTTTCCTTGACAGCTTTCGGTACATTCCTTCCGTTGAACCAGGAATTTGTCGAAGCACAAGGGGACAAGTTTGGTCTAGAAGCGAACACTATCCTTTCAAACGGACCATTCAAGATGACGGAATGGAAACATGAAGAAGGATGGACACTAGTTAAAAATGAAGACTACTGGGATGCTGAAAAAGTAAACCTTGAAAAAATTAATGTAAGCGTAGTAAAAGAAACATCCACACGTGTAAACTTGTATGATTCTGGTGAAATCGATGCTGCTGCCCTAAGCGGTGAATTCGTACAGCAAAAAGCTGGCAGTGACGAATTGAAGGTCGAAGAAGAGCCAGTACTATTCTACTTGAAGATGAACCAGCAACATGAAGTTCTTGGTAACGTTAATGCACGTAAAGCGATTCAAATGGTCATCAACCGTGAAGACCTTGTAAACGTAATTCTTGCTAACGGATCCATCCCTGCTGTGGGTGATATCCCTCAAAATTTCGTTAAGCATCCAGAAACTGGTGAGGATTTCCGTGAAATTAACGGTCCACTCATCGAAACTAATGTAGAAAAAGCGAAAGAACTTTGGGCTAAAGCTCTTGAAGAAATCGGAAAAGATACCGTTAACCTTGAATTGCTTGGCGGTGACTCCGAAGTAGCTAAAGAAATGGATGCATATCTGAAAGCACAGCTTGAACAGTTGGAAGGCTTGACAGTAACAGTTAAACCTGTACCTTTCAAAGAGCGTCTACGTTTGGATACTTCAATGGAATATGAATTGCAAAATGCTGGTTGGGGACCTGACTACATCGACCCTAACACATTCCTTAACTTGTGGGTTACAGACGGAGGTAACAACAAAACTGGTTACTCCAGCGAGGAATATGATGCGCTTATCGAAAAAGCTAACAATGAATACGCAACTCAACCTGTTAAGCGTTTCGAAACATTCCTTGAAGCTGAAAAGATGTTGATCCAAGAAGACGCAGTAATTGCACCTCTTTATCAACGTGCTGTAGCTAAGCTTTGGAAGCCTTACGTTAAAGGTGTAATCACTAACCCAATGGGACCTGACTACACTTACAAATATGCATATATCGACAAAAAATAGGCATATATTGACAATTAAATAAAGAATACTCAGAGGGGGAGAGAGTATATAGCCAGGTGTTATTTGGCATATGCTCTCTTTTTCCCTGCCATAAAATATTTCTCAAAATAAACAATATTCAGTTATTTTTCGACAAAAAAATAACATAGGAGGTGGGCAAGGATGGCGCGATATATTTTTCAGCGTGTGTTATATATGTTTTTGACGTTAGTGCTGATAGCAACATTTTCATTTTTTCTTATGAAGATGCTGCCAGGGACACCGCTGACAATGGAAGATAAATTATCAGAAACTCAGAAAGAGATCATTCTTGAAAAATATGGATTGGACGATCCAGTCCCGATTCAATATCTTAAGTATATGGCTGGATTAGCCCAAGGAGATTTGGGGATATCCTTCCAGTTTGATAACCGTGAAGTGACCGATATAATCCTGAGTCGGATTGGCCCATCCATGCAGTTAGGGGCACAGGCATTGTTGATCGGGACAGCTTTAGGAATGCTTTTAGGGCTCATATCGGCGATTTATCATAACGGTTTCCTGGATTATTCCTCAACCTTTGTGGCAGTAATAGGTAAATCGATTCCGTCCTTTATTTTTGCGGGTTTACTGCAATATTATGTAGGTTTGAAGTTAGGTTGGTTTCCAGTTGCCTTATGGGGGACCTGGGAGCACACGGTGCTTCCGACCATTGCTTTAGCGATGTTCCCGATTGCGATAGCAGCAAGGTTTATGAGAACGGAAATGCTCGAGGTATTAGGTTCTGATTTCATCCAGACAGCACGGGCAAAAGGTGTCAATAAATTTGGAGTCGTATTCAAACATGGTGTACGAAATGCCCTGATTCCGCTAGTAACGGTAATGGGACCATTGGCTATCTCTTTGATGACAGGGACGCTTGTAATCGAAAAGATTTTTGCCGTACCAGGAATTGGCGAACAATTCGTCATCTCCATCACAACTAATGACTTTCCGATAATCATGGGGACAACTCTATTCTTCTCTTTCTTTTTCGTATTTATCATACTAGTCATTGATCTCCTGTATGGAATCATAGACCCTAGAATCCGACTTGCCGAAGGAGAGAAATAAATATGGATAACAGCAAACCATCAAAGGACCTTTTTGTCCCTGTCGACTTGAAGGACTCAGAGAGTGAGAGACTGACACGTCCCAGTCTGTCATTCTGGCAGGATTCATTCAATCGACTACGGAAGAATTTCGGTGCGATGGCAGGGATAGTAGTTTTACTGATTTTGATTTTAATGGCCATATTCGGGCCTTATATGAATAAATTCGATCCTTATTCTCAAAACCTGGATCACTCTTTCATCCCACCTAAAGTTCCAGTACTTGAAAATATAGGGTGGCTGGGGCTCGATGGCGTGGAAACGGCGATTATCGAGGGCGAAACAGTGGAATCAGCAATGACGACCGTTAAATTGAGAATGGGTCCAGAAAATGCAGAGTTTGTCGAAACCCGCGTTATCAGTGAGGGCGGCAATGGCGAACCTGCAAAGATTGAAGCGAAATTGGATATTTATAAAGCAAAAAATATTGAAACGAGCTACTGGTTTGGGACGGATAGTCTTGGCCGTGATTTATGGACAAGGACATGGCACGGTACTAGAATATCGCTTTATATCGCTTTCCTTGCTGCAACGATTGACATGGTGATTGGTGTCATTTATGGTGGTGTATCTGCTTACTATGGCGGCCGTGTTGATAACTATATGCAGCGTGTCATTGAGATCCTCGTTGGTATACCAAACTTGGTTGTGGTAATTTTAATGATCCTGATTATGGATCCGGGAATATTATCGATAACCATTGCCTTGACGATAACCGGCTGGATATCGATGGCGAGGATAATCAGGGGGCAGGTGTTGAAGCTGAAGAACCAGGAATTTGTGTTAGCTTCCCAAACACTTGGTGCCCCGGATAATAGAATCTTAAAAAAGCATTTGATTCCAAATGTAACAGGTCTGATCGTCATCAACACGATGTTTACGATTCCAAGTGCTATTTTCTTTGAAGCGTTCTTAAGCTTCATTGGTTTAGGGCTTCCGACCCCGACCGCATCCTTGGGGACATTGATCGATGACGGCTTTAACTCACTCCAGACAAATCCACACGTTTTAATTTATCCAGCGATCATCATTTCATTGATCATGGTTGCATTCAACGTAGTGGCTGACGGACTGCGAGATGCATTTGATCCGAAGATGCGTGAATAGGAGGAAGGAATACCATATGGAAAAACTTCTACAGGTAAATAACTTAAAAGTTTCCTTTGACACCTATGGCGGTGAAGTGCAAGCTGTCAGGGGAGTCAATTTCGAAGTGAATAAAGGGGAGACCCTTGCTATAGTAGGTGAATCCGGTTCAGGAAAGTCAGTTACGACTAAAGCGCTGATGCGCCTGATCCCTCAGCCGCCTGGCCGTATTAAAGAAGGGGAAATCCTTTTTGAAGGGAAAGACCTTGCGAAATACAGTGAAAAACAAATGCAGAAAATCCGTGGGAAAGATATATCTATGATTTTCCAGGATCCTATGACATCCTTGAATCCGACAATGAAAATTGGAAACCAGATCATGGAAGGTCTCGTCAAACACCAGAAAATGAGCAAAAGTCAGGCCAAGAAACGGGCAATCGAGCTTATGGAACTGGTCGGCTTGCCAGATGCGGCAAACCGGGTTAATCAGTATCCCCACCAATTTTCAGGTGGACAGCGCCAGCGTGTCGTAGTCGCGATCGCACTGGCGTGTAATCCGAAGCTATTGATTGCTGATGAGCCAACGACTGCTTTAGACGTAACCATCCAGGCGCAAATTCTGGAATTGATGAAAGATATTCAGAAGAAGACTGATTCTGCAATCATTTTCATTACCCATGATTTAGGGGTAGTTGCCAACGTGGCAGATCGTGTTGCTGTCATGTACGCCGGAAAAATCGTCGAAATAGGAACGGTGGATGAAATATTCTACAATCCAAAGCATCCCTATACATGGGGACTACTTGGTTCCATGCCATCCCTCGACAGTGCTGATGATGAACTATATGCGATACCTGGCACACCGCCAGATCTTTTGAACCCGCCAAAAGGCGATGCGTTTGCAGCACGGAACGAATATGCGATGAAAATAGACATGGAGCAGGAGCCGCCAATGTTTAAAGTATCTGATACCCACTATGCAGCAACATGGCTTTTGCATGAAAACGCTCCGGACATTGCACCACCGCCTGCCATCCAGCGCAGAATGGAAAAGATGTCCAGGGATGTACAATATCAAACGAAGGGTGATCGCCCATGAGCAAGGAAAAACTGGTTGAAATCAAAAATTTAAAACAGCATTTTAAAACCGGGCGTCACAGTGTCGTCAAAGCTGTGGATGGGCTTACCTTCGATATTTATAAAGGGGAGACCTTTGGGCTGGTAGGTGAATCTGGTTGTGGTAAGTCCACTACTGGCAGAACCATCATCCGGTTGTATGATGCTACAGACGGGGAAGTCATTTTCGGTGGTGAAAATGTCCACAACAAAAAGAATAAAGCGGACCTTAAGAAGTTCAACCGTGAGATGCAGATGATTTTCCAGGATCCTTATGCATCCCTGAATCCGAGGATGAAGGTCGAGGATATCATAGCTGAAGGTATTGATATCCACGAGCTTGTTAATTCCCCTCAAGAACGGAAAAAAAGGGTCCATGAATTGCTGGAAACAGTTGGCCTGAACAAAGAACATGCTAACCGCTATCCACATGAGTTCAGTGGCGGACAGCGCCAGCGTATCGGTATTGCGAGAGCTTTGGCAGTTAAGCCCAGCTTTATCATTGCCGACGAGCCTATCTCGGCCCTCGATGTGTCCATCCAGGCGCAGGTAGTAAATTTGATGAAACAACTTCAGAGAGAAAACGACTTGACGTACTTGTTTATCGCCCATGATTTATCGATGGTCAAGTATATCAGTGACCGTATCGGCGTTATGTATTTCGGTAAACTTGTGGAATTAGCTGATGCTGATGAATTGTATAAACACCCAATGCACCCATATACGCAATCCCTATTGTCTGCGATTCCACTTCCGGATCCAGACTATGAACGTAACCGGGTGAGAAAGGGCTATGATCCAAATCAACATGACACTAGTGAAGAACCGGAATTTCGTGAAGTCCGCCCTAACCATTGGGTTCTTTGCACAACGAAAGAAATGGAACACTATAAAAAAGAACATGCGACCGTTTAAACGGCTTTAGAGAAGGCAAGGTACATTCTTTCAGAGAATGCAGCCTTGCCTTCTTGTATATAGATGAGAAAAGGGGAGCATACGAATTTAGTCCATTCGATAGATTTTTATGAAATTCTACAAAAAATTTCTAGTAATGCTACCATTTTACATTTCAAGTCTTTTATAATGAAGAAAGAATAAAAAAGGTGGGAGAAGGATCAATTTATGAGGAATGTGCAACTGAAGAGGCTTATATTTATTGGAGTGTTTTTGATTGGTTTGTGGGTGCCACTACATAATGTTCATGCAGAAGAAGGGCAGGGAGAGGCACGCAAGGGGAACAATTACGAATCAAGACCGCTTGCATTGAAAAAAATAGACACCTCCGAAACGTTTGCCCGATTTGTCTATGATTCCGGACTTGATTTTGAATATCCGGATGCCGTGCGGGGGATTTATGTGACTGGTAATTCAGCAGGAGGAAGCCGGTTTGAATCTTTATTAGAGCTGGTTGAAAACTCCGATCTGAACGCAATGGTAATTGATATAAAAGAAGACCATGGTAATCTCACATTTATGCCAGATAAGGATTCTCCATATTATGATATTGCTAAGCCATTCATCAAGGACCCTCGCAAGATGCTGGAAGTGTTAGAAGAAAAAGGGATTTACCCTATCGCAAGAGTCGTTGTGTTCAAAGACTCCATTCTGGCGGAAAAACAACCAGAATTATCATTCCGGGAAAATGGAGAGATATGGAGAAATGGCAGAGGAGAAGCCTTTGTTAATCCATTCCTTAAAGAAGTGTGGGAATACAATGTCGGTATTGCAAAAATGGCTGCTAAATTAGGGTTTCAGGACATACAATTCGACTATGTCAGATTTCCGGAAGGTTTTGAAAAAAGAGCCGATGATTTGCAGTATAACCAGGGAGAATATGCGGATCTTGATATCAGCGAAGTTGATAAGCGCGTAAAGGCTGTGACAGATTTCGTTGAATATGCACATAAGGAATTAGAAAACTTTGGTGTTGATGTGTCTGTCGATATTTTTGGTTATTCTGCAACGATACCTGCAGCACCTGGAATAGGACAGGATTTCTCTAAAATCAGTGCTAATGTAGACGTCATTTCATCGATGATTTACCCGAGCCACTGGACCGCCTATTTTGGAATTCCTTTTCCAGATAAAGAGCCGTATAAGCTCGTTTCAGAATATGCAAAAGTGGAAAACCAAGTGCTTTCCAAATTAGAGGATCCTCCGACATCGCGTCCTTGGATTCAGGATTTTGAAGCTCCTTGGCTATATTCTGGGGCACCAACCGAGTATGGAAAAGCAGAAGTGGAAGCACAAATTCGCGCACTTAATGAACATGGCATTAAAGAGTTCTTGCTTTGGAATCCTGGTAACAGTTATACACCAAACGTAGATTACACCCCATTAGATTAATAAATTCAGCTGACACGACTGCAGGATTACACTTGTTAAAAAGAAGTCAAAAAGCCGTGGAGAAATTAAACTTTCTCCACGGCTTTTTTAGATTCACTTGGATTAAAATTAAGCGGGTAGAGTGATCCCTTGGAGCGATCATCCAGCTTCAGCGCCTACCTCCTCGAGGTCTTAAGTCAATCCTCTCTGTGACAAAAAGCGTGTCACGGCGAGGCTCGTCTTAAGCTGGTCGGAGGTGAGCGAGGCGCTTCCGGCTTTTGCGATTATCCAGCTTCAGCGCCTACCTCCTCGAGGTCTAAAGTCAATCCTCTCTGTGACAAAAAGCGTGTCACGGCGAGGCTCGTCTTAAGCTGGTCGGAGGTGAGCAAGGCGCTTTCGGCTTTTGTTCTTACTTCTTCGTGCCTCCGACTTTTCTCCAGTTTTCCTGATAGGCACGAGATTTATCAAGGAAGTCACCTTTTTTCCCATGACTGAACAGTTTATTGCCTGTACCATTGACGATGACAGCTAAGAACGCAGTAAGTCCGACGACTCCAAGACCAATAAGTGCTACATCCAGCATCAATCCTGCCAAGCGATCCCCTCCTGTTCTGTTATCTTTATTTTAGTCGATGTTTAATAAAATAGAAAGTAGGGAATAAGTAATGTTGAAATGCGTACTTTGTGGGTTTAACAATTCGGAGATTTTTCTGTATAATTAACATTGACTAACTGATAAGGAGCAGATTTATGAATTGGTATGAAAAGCTGAAACAGTACTTTCCAATCGAAGAAATGAAATCCAGGGAGCACATGGAAACGCTTTTAAAAGAAAAAGGCGACGTGTACCATAAGGATGAAGGTGAGCATCATGTATTAATGTATGCGGAATTCGAATCATTCATTTTCATTGATTATGTGTATGTATCAGCTGCATCACGAGGCCAGGGTCTTGGTCATAAGCTGATCGAAAAAATGAAAGCGAAGAACAAGCCAATCATTTTGGAAGTGGAACCCGTTGACTATGATGAAACAGATACAGAAAAGCGGCTTCGTTTCTATCAACGCGAAGGGTTCAAGCATGCTCAATCTATCGGTTACACGAGAAGGTCATTGGCCACTAATGAGCCTACGCCTATGGAAATCCTCTATTGGTCCCCTGAAGATGCATCTGAAGAAGAAATTTATGAACAGATGAAAAAGATGTATGAAGAAATCCACACGTATAAAGATACTCAATTTTATGGTAAGTCCTATCAACCGGTCGATGAAGTATTATCTATCGATGAAGACCGGGACTGCGAAAATATCATCGAGAGTTTAGCTGAACAAGAAAAAGCATAAGGAAACAGAAAGCTGTCTCTGGTGAGGATGATTGCTTCCCCTTGTAGGTATATCCGCCTTTAATTATCTGGGGAATTGCATTAGGAGGCCTTATCTCGAGACGGCTTTTTCAATTCCTGCTGCCTAAATGAAAATGGTTAATAACAAAGTATGCAACTTTATTCAAATATCATGTTTAACTGCATGGCTAGAGGGTATATTAAAACAAACAGATGTTCATGTTTGTTTTGTACAAGTTTTGTATAATAAATATCCAATTGGCCTAGCTAATACTTGACATATGTGATATATTATACATAGGCTGTTATTTAAACTAATTTTAAACTAGCAAGCACTTACAAATCTTGTATGTTAAATACATTTTATTGAGGAGTGAAGTTCCAATGGTAACACTTTATACCTCACCAAGTTGTACATCCTGCCGCAAAGCAAAAGCGTGGCTAGAAGAACACGATATTCCATTCAAGGAACGGAATATTTTCTCGGAATCTTTAACGCTCGACGAAATCAAGGAAATCCTTCGTATGACTGAGGATGGAACGGAAGAAATCATTTCCACCAGGTCGAAAGTTTTCCAGAAGCTAGATGTTGATTTCGATCAGATGCCATTGAAAGACCTTTTCGACTTGATTCAGGAAAACCCAGGCTTGCTTCGCCGTCCGATCATCTTAGACGAAAAGCGCCTGCAAGTAGGGTACAACGAAGATGAAATTCGTCGTTTCCTTCCAAGAAGCGTACGTACATTCCAACTTCGTGAAGCACAGCGTCTCGTTAATTAATATCAGAAAAATTTGGCTTGTCGCCTAGTCCTTTTGGCAAAAGCCTTAGTTTTACTAAACTTTAATTCTTTAACAAAGTTAAACTTTCTTAAAGTGTAAAAAATGGACCGCAGAAGACAAAAGCGGTCTATTTTTATTTTTCCGCTAGTTGATTAGATCGATGTCCCCAGGCCAGGACTAATAGGATGATGAGAAATGGCAGCAAAAACGTTATTCCCTCCATTTGCTGAAAAAAGGGCTGAAGACGTTTTTCTTCCAAGATCATTTCTGAAGCCGTATAGGCAAGAATTCCGGCCCCGATGTATACAAGCGTCGGGAACTTCTCCATTAAAGACAGGATGATTTTACTGCCCCATACAATGATTGGGACAGATACGAGCAGACCTGTAACCACTAAGAGCAGGTTATCGTGGGAGGCACCTGCGATTGCCAGTACATTATCAAACCCCATGACAATATCTGCGAACACAATGGTTTTGACAGCGGAAATCAAACTGTCCCCAGCTTTAATATTCGGATCTTCGTCATTTTCGGTCAATAGTTTGACCGCTATGTAAATGAGCAGAAGCCCGCCGACAAATTTTAGGAACGGGATATGCAATAGATACAATGCGATTGCTGTCAGTAGCACCCGTACAACAATTGCTAAGCCTGTCCCGAAAAATATCGCTTTATTCCGCTGACTCTCCGGCAGCTTCCTGCTTGCCAGAGCGATGACGATTGCGTTGTCACCACCCAGAATAATGTCGATTCCAATAATGATGAATATGGATTGAAACAATTCCCATTCCATAAAAAACCCCCTGTTATCTAGTGACAAACAACTGAAAATGAGCTAAAATTAACTACTAATATCCCTTTGAGAAAAACGGTCTTGTCCAAGTTCACGTAATGACAAACTTGTGACAATCGTTTGTTTTTGCGTATTCAAAGCATTTTGTTTTCCATATTCGGTGACGCTGTCATACAATAGAGTAAAGAAATACCTGCCAAAAATGATTCCTGAGATTGATTCGAAGGAAGATGGGGTAAGGTATATATAAATAACTTCTGAGGGTAAATAAGTCCCTTCCGCTTATTTGAAAATAGAAGGGAGAGAGATACATGGAAATCGAAAGAATCAATGAACACACCGTCAAATTTTATGTCTCTTACCAAGATGTAGAACAGCGCGGTTTTGACCGAGAAGAGATCTGGTATAATCGTGATCGCAGCGAGCAGCTGTTCTGGGAAATGATGGACGAAGTTAACGATCAGGAGAATTTCCACGCAGATGGTCCATTATGGATACAAGTACAAGCGATGGAAAAAGGCCTGGAAGTCATCGTCACAAAAGCACAGCTCTCCCAGGATGGGCAAAAGCTCGAACTTCCGACAGAAAATGGCAAGACAATTGATATGCCAGTTGATGAAAAAATAGAATCTTTGCTGGAAGAAAAGTTGAATGAAGCTGACGAAAACTCTGACCAGCTTGATGATGAAGACAGTGATGCACACTCTGAAATGGAACAACTCAATTTCACTGTCCAATTTGACAACTTTGAAGATGTGATCCAGTTAAGTCATTCTTTCCAGACTTCGGAAGTATTTGCACAAAGTCTTTATCATTTTGAAGATGCCTACTATTTATATATTCAATTCGATGATGAAAATATGAATGATGATGTGCAAGAAAATTTATTAAGTCAAATTCTTGAGTATGGTCATGAATCCTCTTTGACAGTTCACCGTTTGGAAGAGTACGGAAAAGTTATTTTTCATGATGACGTATTCAAACAAATCAGGGATTATTTCCCTCAATAGATATGAGCATACCCTTGTGGTGTGCTTTTTTTTGTACATTAAAAGGAGTTTTTTGACGTAGGGAAGTTTTAATGTTTCAAGTACAAATCTTAGGATGTAGGGGGAGTCTGCACATTTGTTCCGAACAGACTGACCAGAAGTGACTTGTCAAGTAGGAGTTCTACATAACAAAGGCGAATAGGATAAAAGCGAAAGAGGTGATGATTTGCTTAGCGCTTTATCTGAAAGTGGAAAAACCGTTCAATTGATCGGACAGACAAGGGAAGAAATCGATCAGTTAAAGAAGGAGAGGTATTATTGTCCCAGTTGCAAGGAACCGGTGCTGATCAGAGCCGGGAGTGTGGTGATTCCACACTTTGCCCACCTCCCCAATAGTATTTGTCCGGATAAGGAAGGAGGAGAGGGAACATATCATCAAACCGGAAAAATTCACTTGTACCAGTGGTTGAAAGGTCAGGGCTATGATGTTGAACTGGAAGCTTATTTGAAGGATATCAAAAAGCGTCCCGACATTCTGATTAACTGGAAAGGAAAGCAGATCGCCTTGGAATTTCAATGTGCCACCATCCCACAGGAAGACATCAGAACAAGGAGTGAAGCCTATCGTAAGAAAGGCATTTACCCTTTTTGGGTACTTGGAGGCAGACAATTGAAACGTCAGGGCACCTCCACCATACAACTCCACAATTTTCATCGTCAGTTCCTCTACAATTTTGGTAACTGCACCCTCTTTTACTACGACCCCATCGCATTCCAGTTTGTAGTTGCCCGCCACATTCAGGGAACCGGGAGCAGGACAGCGTTTTCTGATCTTCGATTTTTCCGACTGCCATCGACTGGCTTTCCCGATTTGTTCGCTGAGTCCAAATTACCTTTGGATAACTTCTGGAATTATTGGGAGAAACATGTGTTCCGCAGCCGCACACATGTAAAACCCTATCTATCTAAACAGGAAAAATTGTGGACCAATGTGCTGTACCAGCAGGGTTTGCATCGTTCTACCTTGCCGACTGCCGCATTTTTGCCTGTATCTAGTCAGGTTCATATTAAAGATCCACCATGGATTTGGCAGAGCCGCTATCTTCTCGATATTTACCACCCAGCTCCAACTGGAACCATCCTTCGTAAACAACATTCTCCTGAACTTCATGACCTTCCCCATCATTTACTATCTCCTGATCCACTTGTCGAGTATCTGGATTTGCTATCAAGATTAGGCTTTACAAAACATGTAGCTTCTGGCATCTATCGTAAGGAAAGGGAATTGATTTTCCCAAAAACCGTCATGGATGCTTTGCAGCAGGATAAGATAGATTTTCAAAAGCTGAAAAGCCAGTCTCAGAAAATAGGTACATTGCAAACATAGAATTGACAAAACTTCATAAAATAGGAAGGTATTTTCCACTTTTTTAGAGAATTTGTTACGATGACGAAGTGATATCAAGGAGGAATAGCAATGGCGCCATCTACCAAAGAATTACCTAAGCGAGAAGACATTCCTGTTGAACATACGTGGAAGCTTGAGGATATTTTCCCAAGCGATGAAGATTGGAAAAAAGAATTCGAAGCAGTCAAAAAGATGCTTCCGGAAGTGAAAGAATATCAGGGAAAGCTGTCCGAATCAGCTGATCAGCTGTATGGACTGTTCAAGCTTCAGGACGAAATATCGAATCGTACAGGTAAGCTGTTCACATATGCCCACATGCGAGCGGACCAGGATACGACGAATTCTTTTTATCAAGAACTTAATTCCAAAGCGGAAAACCTTTATACACAAGTGGCTTCTGCCATGAGTTTTATTGTACCGGAAATCCTTGCGATGGAAGAGGGTAAGGTGGAGCAATTCTTAAGCGAAAAAGAAGAACTGAGGCTCTATAAACATACATTGGACGAAATCACTCGCCAAAAAGAGCATGTACTTAGTGAAAAAGAGGAAGCTCTCCTGGCTGGATTTTCAGAAGTTGCTTCCAGCCCGTCACAGACCTTTGGCATGCTGAATAATGCCGACTTGACGTTCCCGAGCATTAAGGATGAGGAGGGAAATGAGGTCGATGTGACCCACGGCCGCTATATCCGCTTTATGGAATCGAAGGATCGGAGCGTCCGGGAATCCGCATTCAAAGCGATGTATGATACTTTTGAGAAATTCAAGAATACGTTTGCTTCCACCTTAAGTGGAAACGTGAAGAAAGACAACTACTTCGCCGAAGTACGTAATTACAGTTCAGCACGGGAAGCGGCGCTTGATGACAATAAAATTCCTGAACAGGTATACGATAACCTGATCGATGCTGTAAATGAGCGTTTGCCGTTACTTCATCGCTATATTCAGCTGAGGAAAAAAGTGCTCGGCCTTGAGGAGCTTCATATGTATGACCTTTATACTCCTCTCGTCAAAGATGTTGATATGGATGTCAGTTACGAGGAAGCCAAGGGACTTGTCTTAGAAGGTCTCGAACCTTTGGGGGAAGAGTATACCGGAATTATCAAAAAAGGCTATCAGAATCGATGGATTGATGTCGAAGAAAATAAAGGGAAGCGGAGTGGCGCTTACTCCTCTGGCCATTATGGAACGCATCCTTATATTCTCCTGAACTGGCAGGATAACATTAATAACCTGTTTACGCTTGCCCATGAACTTGGTCACTCCTTGCACAGCTATTACACGTTTGAAAATCAGCCGTACCGATATGGCAATTATTCCATTTTCGTTGCGGAAGTGGCTTCGACTTGCAACGAAGCACTTTTAAACGATCATCTGCTTAAGGTGACGGAGGATGACAAGAAGAAGATGTACCTGCTCAATAATTTCCTGGAGGGATTCCGAGGTACCGTTTTCCGTCAGGCAATGTTCGCTGAATTCGAGCATGATATTCATGTTCTTGCGCAGAATGGTGAAGCGCTGACTGCTGATAAATTGACTGAGCTCTACTATGATCTGAATAAGAAATATTTTGGTGATGAGCTTGTGATTGATGATGAGATCGGTCTAGAGTGGGCACGTATCCCGCATTTCTATTACAACTATTATGTTTATCAATATGCTACCGGTTACGCTGCAGCGACAGCACTTGCTTCCCAGATTCTTGAAGAAGGGGAAGGAGCGGTCGAACGCTATAAAAACTTCCTGAAAGCAGGCAGCAGCGACTATCCGATTGAAGTGCTGAAACAGGCAGGTGTCGATATGACCTCTAAAGAACCTCTTTTGGCAGCGCTGGATGTCTTCGAACAAAAACTGACCGAAATGGAAGAACTATTGAAATAATCATGTGATGGTAAAAACCACTCTACTAAGATAAAGGGCTGTCCCATAAGTCTGTAATAGGCTAATTGGGGCAGTCTTTTCTGTAATGTTGATACCGGAAAAGTGGGGCTGGGAAACCTTCGAGGTCACTGAAAAAAGAAGATTTTGTTTTAAAAATAGCGGTCGATTCTCCCTGTGGTAAAAAGCGTCAAGACAAGAATCTCCTTAAGCTTGTCAGGGGTGGGCAAGGTGGTTCCGCTTTTGGTTTAATTTTAGAGGATTTAATCTTACAGTGGTTTTATTTAAAGTATTGTGGCGCGAGAAAAAAGTGATTTTCTTAAAAAACAAAGAAAATCACCCTTTTTTGATTGATTGGCGCTGTTAAAGTTTATTGCGGTATACGGTTATTTCATGGCTGATCCCACGATGAGCTAGATGCGGTGACGACTGCGATAACAGCACGAGCCGAAGATCCACTTGGTCAAGCGGTCTTTTTGGCCAAGAAGGCTTGAGGCTGTGCCCGCGGCAAGCTTCCGCCGGCATGCGATTCGTTGGTTAGTCAGCTGATCGATTCTTGAAATGCAGATTTCAGCTTCAATCGAAGCCTTTGAACCTGCGCCTATGTAAAAGCGATTTGATGAAAATATAAATCAGCAGAAATAGCACCGGTGATGTTACATAGAGGGGATAAAGGCGCATCAGCCCGAAAATGTTAATGGTAAAGGCAACCAAGTAAAGAAAGACGAATAAGATGATGTAAGGGGTTTTCACGGCAATCGCCTCCTCACCCCCATGATATGCTTATCCTTTTCTGCATAGAACATTATGATATAAGAAACGCACAGCCGCTTTCAGGCTGTGCGTTTGTGTTTAACCCTCAGGTTCATATCTCCAGAACACCCCGTATTTGACAGGGACTTCCTTTACTTTTTGTTTTAGGACTAGCTTTTTCATTTCTTTTTTAGCCTGTTGCTCTGTCCAGTCGAATACGACGGCGATTTCTTTATTGGCAACAAAATTATAATAGCTTAAAAATTCCTCGAGAGTGGGTTTATTAGCAGGTTTCGGATCTTTCTGCAACATTTCCTTCAATACATTGACATAGACGTTATAAGCGTATGTTCCTGACACTTTCAGACCAGCATCTTCATCGGACTGGTTGAATAGGACAAGTGTAGGGATGGAATCGACATCCATTTCCCTCGTCAATTTAAAATCACATTGTAAGGCTCTTCTCGCTGCATCGGAATGCAAGTCTTTGACAAATTCATCCACGTCAAGCTTGCTTTTTCTTGCACATTCTATCAATACTTCCTCTTCTGAGATATTCTGTTTTTCAAGGAATACATACTCTTGTACTTTTCGTAAAAAGCGCATCCCCGGCTTTTTTCCTTGAAGCTCTGCTGCCTTGATGGCGAGCGAGGTTATCAATGGGGAGGAGATTGGGTTTTCAAGCCAGACATCCCCATCACAGCACATACCCGTCCGGTTGGCTGTTTTATCCCATACTTTTTTCAAGTGAGATGGTTTATCCAGTATCTTCTTATGAAGGGACGTCATTTTTCCGCTGATAATCGGGCGAATCGTGAAAAATCGTCCATACTCTATGGTAAGTTTCTTTATTATCGGTTCTAATGACCAGCATTCGGGACATAGAGGATCTATAAAGACATATATTTCTACTGGCCTTTTCAACAGGTCAAAAAAACTGATTTGGGTATTCGGTTGTTCCTGCGATGTTCCAGTAGCTTTCCAACTCACATAGATTCTCCTTTCTCGTCCTCTGTTGTATTCATCATATGCTGCGCTGTCATAGTCAGCCGTTCGAATATGGCCTGACGATAGGGCTCTTCTATTTCTGCTTCTTCAAGGGCAGCTTCCATGCATGCAAGCCAGGCATCCTTTCGTGTCGGGGTGATCGGAAATGGCAAATGTCTGGCGCGCAGCATTGGATGACCGTGCTCTTCAGTATAAAGGGCCGGTCCCCCGAAAAATTGGGTTAAAAACTGCTTTTGCTTACGTGCAGTCTCCGTCAAATCATCAGGGAATATAGGTATCAGATCTGGATGCTCAGCCACACGCTTATAAAAAGCATCAACTAGGGCGACAACTTTATCTCTGCCACCGATCGCCTCATATATTGTACCTGGTTTGTGCATAGTCAAGACACCTTTCTTTACTTGTTATTCATTGTAGCAACGGTCCTCCGCTACGGCAAACGTTGTGTTTTTAACGCAAGGTCTGGAAGAATCGTTTGATTTTATTATCGGTTGGTCTTTCCGGGATTTCATGGTCCGTCAATAACTGATGGAAAATTTTCTCCCCATGGGCCCGGTGATCGGCTTCCAGCTCGAGCTCATAGTCTTCCACATCGTTATAGCTGCTGTGGTCAAGCACCACGGTTGTATCATGGTAGATGATTTCATTCCTTCTGGTGGTGAGGGCGCCCCAGTATCTCAGCCTGTCCGGCTCAATTCCAAGTTCATTCAATTGTTTCTCCATATATTCTTTCCTCGCAGGTGACCCATTTATCCAGCCTTGGAATTCATCTGGCGTAACAGGCTCATGCGTTTCCAGAAGATCCTCGCCTTTGGGCTGTTTCAATGTCATGGTATATACGCCGTTTTTTTCTCTGATACGTAGGGCTGACCCTCGATCACGGAGAGCGAATTCCGGCGTTTCAAAATAATGGTTCGTCTGTGTCTCTGTTTTTGCCCGGTCAAACGGGAGGGTTGTTTCCAAACGATGGAACTCATCTTCCGTCAATAAATTTTTAAATTCGATTTCAATTTCCTGTGTCATAATGAATGCCTCCTCAACCCTGCAATAATTATGAGGAAGATAACCTATGATTGCAAAGATTATTTCTTATTATCTTTTATGATACAATGAAATGGAGTGAAATATCACATATTTGCTACACAGTAAGCTACATAAAGGTGGGAACTCGGATGGATTGGGAGGTTTTTTTAGCACCTTATACCCAAGTGGTAGATGAACTGAAAGTAAAATTAAAAGGGATGCGCGCCCAATTTGAATACGAATTGGAACACTCACCGATTGAATTTGTGACCGGCCGAGTGAAACCGATCACCAGTATCATTGAAAAAATGCAGCGCAGGAATATTCCTGCTGCCGGAATGGAAGAAGAAGTACAGGACATCGCAGGCGTCCGTGTCGTCTGTCAATTTGTCGACGACATTTATGTGGTGGTCAACATGCTTAAGCACAGGCACGATTTTGAAATCATCGAAGAAAAGGATTATGTTTCAAGAAAGAAGGAAAGCGGGTACCGTTCTTATCATCTGATAATTTCCTATCCGGTAGAGACGATTCATGGGGAGAAAAAGGTACTTGCTGAAATACAAATCCGGACATTGGCGATGAATTTCTGGGCAACGAATGAGCATTCCCTGAACTATAAATACTCAGGCCAGATTCCTTCCAATGTGAAAACAAGATTGAAAAGTGCATCTGAAGCTGCTTTCCGACTTGATGAGGAAATGTCTAAAATTAAAAATGAAATCCAGGAAGCTAAGAAAATTTTCAATCGAAAAGACCAGAACAGCCAGCCGGAAAACTAGTTTAATCTGAACTGAGGTGTATGGACATGAAATTTGCGATATTATCTAAAGGCGACGACAAATCGAATAACCTATGCGCTAAAATCAAGAGCTATTTGACGGAATTTGAATTGGAATATAACGAAGAGGTCCCCGACCTGGTCATTTCGGTTGGCGGGGATGGCACGTTGCTGGAAGCTTTCCATCAATATGTCCATCGGTTGGATCAGACTGCGTTCATTGGTATCCATACCGGCCACCTCGGATTCTATGCCGACTGGATGCCTTCCGAACTGGAAAAATTGATCATCGAAATTGCCAAAACACCATTTCAAGTGGTGGAATATCCTTTGCTGGAAGTCATTATCCGCCCTAAAAATGGCGGAGAGGAAAGCCGGTATCTTGCTTTGAACGAGTGTACGATCAAAACGTCGGAAGGTTCAGTCGTATTTGATGTGGAAATCAAAGGAGATCATTTTGAAACCTTCCGTGGCGATGGGCTGTGCATTTCAACACCATCAGGAAGTACAGCGTACAACAAGGCACTCGGAGGAGCGATTCTCCACCCTTCTTTGGAGGCGATCCAGATTGCAGAAATGGCCTCTATCAACAACAGAGTGTTCCGTACTATTGGTTCTCCATTGATTTTACCCGGCCATCATACCTGTCTGTTAAAGCCGCTCCATGACAAGAGCTTCATGATCACCGTCGACCACATTACCCATACCTATAAAGACGTAAAATCGATTCAGTTCCGTGTGGGTAAAGAAAAGGTACGCTTTGCGAGGTTCCGTCCGTTTCCGTTCTGGAAGCGAGTCCGTGATTCCTTCGTCGCCGACGACCGCGAATGAAGAGACTGAACCTGTCGTGGGAGATTGAAGAAGAACATGAGGGAATGCTTCTTCGGGATTATCTATATGTCGTCAGAGGCTTCTCGCGCCGGACGATCAAACATATCAAAGAAAATGGAGAGCTGATAGTCAATGGCCGGGAAGAAACCGTCCGGTACAAACTTTGTCAGGGAGATGACTTGGTTATTGTTTTTCCTGAAGAACATCCTGCTGGAAATTTGCAGGCAGAGGAGATGCCGCTTACCATCGTATATGAAGATGATCTGCTTCTAGTCCTGGATAAGCCGGCAGGAGTTGCTGTAATGCCATCGATGAACCATGATGTCACCATCGCGAATGGCCTTGTCGCCTATTATCAGGAAAAGGGTTTAGCAGCAACTGTCCATATTGTAACCCGTCTTGATCGCGATACATCCGGTTTGATGTTGATTGCCAAGCACCAGTACAGCCATTCGCTGCTGGCCAGAAGCAAGGTACAGCGAACATACGGGGCACTTGTAGAAGGGCAGTTACCAACGGAAACAGGTGTTATTGACGCACCGATCAGCAGGAAAGCTGGCTCTATCATCGAACGGGAAGTGCATGCGGATGGAAAAAATGCCGTCACTGAATACCGCGTCATAGAGAAGTTTGCCGACCATTCCTTTGTCGAGCTTAAGCTGCAGACAGGGAGGACTCATCAGATCCGTGTCCATATGGCACATGAAGGCTGCCCATTAGCAGGTGATGACTTGTATGGTGGTTCCCGGGAATTAGTGGGGAGGCAGGCGCTCCATTGCATGAGGCTGCATGTTAAGCATCCTCTGACAGGACAGGCACTTGAGTTTACTAGTACGTTCCCTGCGGATATTCTCCATAAAGTGAAAAGATGATGGAAACGACTTAGGTTTACAGTCGTTTCCATCATCTTTTTTCATTTGCAATGCGGGAATCAGCGGACGGGTGGAGGAATCGGCGGACGAGGTGCGAGTATCTTCGTTGAGCCGACAGCGCATATAAATAACATATGAAAATAAAAGCTCGAGGAGGAGTCCTCGAGCTACATAATGAAGTTTAATAACGAAATTTTTCCTCGACGAACGGCATGCTGGAGGGGACGCTGACGATTGCTTCCTCGGGCAGTCGGAAAGCGGTCAGTTTATTTCCAAATACACAGCCGGTGTCAATGTTCACTGTTTTGTTGACGAAGCGGGGTTCCAAAGTCGGCGTGTGGCCATAGATGATCCACTTGTCACCCTGGTAGCTTTGAGCCCAGTCACGGCGTACCGGCCGGCCATCTTCATGCTTTTCGCCAGTGATGTCGCCGTAAAGGACGAACGTTTTGACTTTTTTTCCGTGCTGCCCGATGTAATCCTGACGAATACCAGCATGAGCAATTACGGCATCGATTTCCGGAATTTCCAGATAAAGAGGAGACGCATCCATCAGCTCCATGAACTTATCTCTGACTTCCTCTCGTTCTTCTGGAGGGAGTGCTTTGTATTCAGCTGTAGTTGTTTCGAGCCCGTGTTGTTCTTTGACTGGATTTCCGTGGAAGTAACGATACAATTTATTGCAATGGTTTCCAGGAAGATAGCGTGCTGATTTTCTTTCCATGACGAGCTCATATACGAATCGGATCGTCTCAACGGAAGCAGGGCCGCGATCTGTGATGTCACCAACAAAAACAGGCACCCTGTTATCGGGATGACTCGGCATCCCGTCTTTCCATTCGTATTCCAATTTATCAAATAGTGCTTTCAGTTCGTCCAGGCAGCCATGGACATCTCCGATAACATCAATTTTCATCGTATTCCCCCTTCTTAGAGGTCGGTTTCCTATGCTATTATTCCCTGTAAAAAGGGAAACAAACAGATATATTTTCAGGATGTCCTTTCAGTTCAGGAATGAGGCTAATAATGGATGCACAGGTTAAATAGGAAACAGGATTACAATATTATTGACAAACCATGGTGATGCAATTACGATAAAACGGTCAATGACTCATGTCTACATAATAAGGAGGGGATAGTATATGGAACATTTGGAAGAGCAGGAGCTCTTAAGGATTTGGGAAGAAATTCGCGAAGCCTTGAAAAATGAGCAAATTGATCGTTTCCGTGCCGAATTTTTAGAACTTCATCCCTATGATCAGGCAAGTGTTTTTGCGGAAATGGGCGATGAGACGAGAAAGAATGTTTATTTGTATCTATCCCCCGAAGAAATATCTGAAGTCATGGAGCATATCGACTATGAGGATACCGAACCTTATTTTACCGAAATGGATCCCCGATTTGCGGCACAGGTATTTGCAGAAATGTCGACGGATGATGCTGTCGATATTCTGAACGAATTGGATAAAAATAAGGTTGCCAGCTTTTTGACGATCATGGACGATAAGGATGCAGAAGAAATCAAGGATCTGCTTCATTATGAGGAAAAAACGGCTGGAAGTATCATGACGACGGAGTTTGTTGCGTTAAAAGCGGCACAGACCGTCCGGGAAGCAATGCTCCATTTGAGGAGAGAGGCTCCGGATGCGGAAACGATCTACTATACCTATGTGATCGATGAAGATAAACGTTTGGCCGGTGTCATTTCCTTACGTGATCTGATCATTGCAGAAGATGATTGGAAAATTGCGGAAATCATGAATGAGCGGATCGTATCCGTTTCTGTAGGGGAAGATCAGGAAGAAGTTGCCCGGATGTTCCGTGACTATGATTTCCTCGCACTCCCTGTTGTTGATTTCCAGAATCATTTGTTAGGAATTATCACGGTTGATGACGTCCTTGATGTCATGGAAGAAGAGGCGAGTGAGGATTATTCCAAGCTTGCGGCGATTTCAGATGTGGATAGTCCTGACGATAATGCATTTGCTTCTGCGAAGAAACGTCTGCCTTGGCTTATCATTTTATTGTTTTTAGGAAGCATGACGGCAAGCCTGATCGGACAGTTCGAAGCAACACTGGATAAAGTAGCAATCTTGGCAGTTTTTATTCCGCTCATTGCCGGTATGGCAGGAAACACAGGTACACAGGCACTGGCAGTTGCCGTAAGAGGGATGGCGACTGGAGAAATCGATAAGCAGGGTAAACGAAAAATGATCATGCGTGAAGCTTTCACCGGGCTGATTACCGGTACAGCGTGCGGTACACTTATTACGCTGATCGTCTTTTTCTGGAAGCATGATTTCTTTCTCGGTCTGCTTGTAGGCATCTCGATTATGGCAACACTTATTGTTGCGACCCTGGCAGGATCACTTGTCCCACTGGTCATGGATAAGCTGAATATCGACCCCGCCGTCGCATCCGGACCATTTATCACCACGATAAACGATATCATTTCCATCCTTATTTACTTTGGGATGGCAACAGCATTCATGAACTTATTGATTTGAAAAAGGGGGACTTGTGAATGGAGCACGGAGCTTCGGTCACCTCATTAGTCATTGTAATCATTGCAGCATTCATAACTCCAATTATCATGCATCGCTTAAAACTTAAGGTGATCCCCGTAGTTGTGGCTGAAATCATTGTCGGGCTGATTATCGGAAAAAGCGGCTTTGACATTGTTGAGCCTGGGAGCTGGATTGAGATCCTCTCCACACTCGGTTTCATTTTCCTGATGTTTTTAAGCGGGCTTGAAATAGATTTTTCGATTTTTGGAAAAAGAAAAAAGAGCAGAAAGCAGTCCGGGAATGGTGTGGATGCACCTAACCCGGTTTTGATCGCCTCTCTCATATTTGCATGTATTTTCGTATTGTCACTCGGGCTTTCCTACTTGTTCGTCTGGGGTGGCTTAGTCGACAATGCCTTCTTAATGACACTTATAATATCTACCATCTCCCTCGGGGTGGTTGTGCCGACATTGAAGGAAGCACATATGATGAAATCGACGATCGGCCAGACAATTCTGTTGATTGCGGTCATTGCTGATCTCGCAACCATGATTCTTCTGGCAGTATTCGTTTCTTTATACGGCGAAGGTGAGAGTAATATGTGGCTTCTCCTCGTTCTTTTTGGAGCAGGGGTCCTCATCTATTTCATCGGAAAATATTATCGCCATCAATCCTTCATGGAAACGATGACGAAAGGTACGATACAGATCGATACACGAGCTGTATTTACCTTGATCATCGTGCTGGTATCGCTATCAGAAACAGTCGGTGCTGAGAACATTCTCGGTGCATTTCTGGCTGGAACGCTTGTGTCCTTGTTATCGCCTAACCCTGAGCTGGTCAAACGGATGGACAGTTTCGGTTACGGTTTCTTGATTCCGATTTTCTTCGTCATGGTCGGGGTGAAAATAGATATTTGGAGCCTGATTCAGGAGCCGAAGGTTATGATCCTCATTCCGCTGTTATTTATCGCCCTGTTCATTTCGAAAATAGTCCCGACGCTCATCCTGCGTAAATGGTATGACTGGCGGACAGTAATGGGCTCGGGTTTTTTGCTTACTTCCACCCTATCACTCGTCATTGCAGCAGCTACCATCGCTGAGCGGGAAGGTTTGATTGACAATCAAATGGAAGGCGCGCTGATTTTGCTGGCGGTTCTGACATGTCTGGTGACACCGATGGCTTTTAAAAAAATCTACGGGCGTTTTGAAGAAGAACACCATGTTCAGCTCGTTTCCTTTGTCGGTTCAAACCGGATGACGCTGCCTGTGGTAAGAGAGCTTGACAGCAAGCAGTATGAAACCCATCTTTACCATACAAAAGTGGACAAAATCGATGATAAAATCAGCCGTTCCTGTTTTGATATTAAGGAGCTCGACAGCTATGACCCGGAAGCGATGAAGCAGGCCGGCGTATATGATGTCGATATCCTTGTCGCATCCACAGGAAATGATGAAAAAAATGCTGAAATCGCACGCTATGCCAAAGAGCTGGGAGTAGAGCGTGTCATCGTAAGGGTTGAATCGCCAGAGCTTGAAAAAGAACTGACCGCCCTGAATATCGATGTATTTTCTGTGTTCTTATCAACAAAAGCTCTGCTGAAAGCAATGATTGTTGCTCCGGATGTCGTAGAAATTCTTACCGATCAGGACAGTGCATTGTATCAAATCAATATGAACAATGCCGAATACGATGGTGTCATGTTGCGGGAATTCCCGTTCACAGGTGACGTCATCATGGTGCGTATTTTCCGCGGGGAAGATTCGATTGTTCCACACGGAGATACAAGGCTTCGTTTGAATGATCATCTGATCGTAACAGGATCGCCGGAATATGTAGAAGAATTAAAAATGCAGCTGGAATACTGGCATTGGAGCTAAATGAAGGACCCCTGTTGGAGCAGGGGTTCTTTTTTATCCCTCGAGAGTTGAAAATGGATAGTAGTGGATGTTTTTTTGAAGCAGCTCCATCGTCTATCCCCTCGAGGTCATAAGCCGGTTCTCTCTGTGACAAAGACCGTCACGACGAGGCTTGGCATAAGGCGCTTCTGCTTTTGTTCTTAACCTCTAACTGATTCCGACACCGGCACTGGAATAGCCGGTAACAACGACAGCTAGAGGAGCGCCGCCTGTTACCGTAGCCGTAAATACCATTAACAATCGATCTCCAGGCTCTACAGGAATTTCCAGCCCGTCTGTCAGACCTTGAAGGGAAGTTCCGATTTCAATGGTACCTGTCAAAGCAGGGGCCAAGTCAACGCTTGCGCCTTCAATAGGTGTGAATTGGTCTGTAGCAGGTGCAGCAGAGCGATATAGCTGGGCTGAAATAGTAATTTCAGAACCAAGCAGATCAACGGCGGCAAGTGTGGAGAAATAAGCGGCTATGGAAGTGATCGTTCCTTCCCGCGGTACGGAAAAAGCCATATTGAGCGCAAGGCCTTCTGCTCCTGTAAGCGAAATCGTCCCATCCTCAGCAATGGTTACATCATTAGCGGAATTCCCAAATCCAAGTAAGCTCGCTGTTCCTACAACATCATCCAATACCATAGTCATTTCAGACGGGGTGCCGGAAGAAAAAGGGATAATGGCACCTGCTCCAGGTACACCTGGTTCTCCCTGGATACCTTGAGGTCCTCGCAAGCCCCTTGGTCCTCTTGGTCCTCGAGGCCCAGTTGCTCCCCGAGCTCCAACACGCCCTCTTTCTCCCTGTGGTCCTTGATAACCCGGATTTTGAGGGGCTGATAAAGCTTCACAAGGAATTGATCGACATGAGTAACAGTTGTTATTATGGTTCGACATTCATCTTTCTCCTTTTCATAGGTAGTCCCTTAAATTGTATGTGAATTCCACTGATATGCCTGTACGAATGCCATATTTCCTGCGTTAAATGGGGTATATATATGAAATATTTTCCATTTTCAAGGATGCAAATCAGATACATAGGCATAGGAGCGAAATTGGTTATAGTCCTATTACCTTTTTTTAACGTAAAATTGGCCACAGCACCATTGAAGAATATAAAATATTCCATATTTGTATTTCCTCATTATTTCCGATAAAATAGGAGCAGGTACTAATAACAAATCACAAATCATTTTACGAAACAGTATTACCTCAAGGAGGTCATGGAATGAAATTTTCACTAGAAGGTCGCACATATGTAGTCATGGGTGTGGCAAACAAACGCAGTATCGCATGGGGAATTGCCCGTTCTTTACATGAAGCGGGTGCCCGCCTGATCTTTACTTATGCATCTGAACGGTTTGAAAAGCCGGTTAGGGATCTGGTTGATTCCTTAGAAGGACATAATTCTTTATTCTATGAATGTGACGTTACGGATGATGAAGCAATCATCAAGACATTCGAAAATATTCAAAATGATGTTGGCGTCATTCACGGCCTTGCGCACTGTATCGCATTTGCTAATAAGGACGAACTGTCTGGCGATTACATGAACGTGTCCCGTGACGGTTTCCTTACCGCACACAACATCAGTTCATACTCGTTGACAGCTGTTGCTCGCGCGGCACAGCCATTGATGACGGAAGGCGGAAGCATCCTTACGCTTACTTACCTTGGCGGCGAAAAAGTCGTCGAGAATTACAATGTTATGGGTGTTGCTAAAGCGAGCCTGGATGCAAGCATGCGCTATCTTGCGAACGATCTTGGTAAGCATAATGTCCGCGTTAACGCCATTTCTGCAGGACCAATCCGTACCCTTTCCGCAAAAGGTGTCGGCAGCTTCAACTCTATCTTGAAAGAAATCGAAGAACGTGCGCCACTGCGCCGTCCGGTTACCCAGGAAGAAGTCGGGGATACTGCTTATTACCTGATGAGCGATCTTTCCCGTGGTGTTACAGGTGAAATTATTCATGTGGACGCCGGTTTTAGCATCAAAGGATTTTAATTGAATTATATGGAAGAAAAAAGGCATTCCATAATGATGGGATGCCTTTTTATAATGGTTAGATTGTAAACCACCTCGCTCCATGACTGGGTGAAAATATGCTCACCCGCATCCGGAATCCGCTGGTGCATCAGTAAAATATACTCGTCCATGGCCAGAATACGCTCTTTCTCTGGTGAAATATGCTCTTCCACTTCCAAAATACGCTCCCCAAGCAAGTAATGCCAGCCAGGGGGTGTAGCTTTTTTGGGCTGATTTTCGGCTAATCTGCACAAATGAAGAAATCTGGGCATATATATGAAAAGACGAATAGCTGGAAAAGGAGTGTGCCCCACCATGGCCAAGCAAAAAAAGCTTGTGCAAGAACCGATGTTTTATATCACCCAGCCTAAGCTGACTCCATCCACAGCTTCGATGCAGACGATGTACCACAGCAGAAAAAGCAGCGAAGCCCCTGTCCGGAAAGAAAAAGAGGTTACTCCGGTGGAAAAAGAAGTGCGCCATCGTCAGTTGGCAGCGGATTCCCTGGAGGCTGAGCAGAAGTCTGAAGGCAGTCTGGAAGAAAGGGAAGAGCGGGAAGAGGAAATGGAAGAATCATCCGTCAAGACGAGGAGAGACCGCAGGCGGCGTTTCAGGGATATGGATTTAGAGGAAAAAATTTTTTACTTTGTCAACCTCCCATCTCAGGTTCCGAAAATGAAATGTGAAGTCGTGACGAATACTGACAGGTTTAAAGGTTATATCAATGATTACCGAAAAGGAATCGTGTATATGAAGACATTCCAGCGGCCGTTCAAAAAGGAAATCGCTTTTGAGGACATTGAAGAGATTAGTCTGATGGGATTTTAGCGCTGCTAAGTAATATGAAAAAAGTCGCGCCATCAGCAGGCGCGACTTTTTCTGTTTCCTTCTTAGGAAATGGCATCAATTGCTGGCAGGCAGGTGATATGACAGAAGCAGTTCAAGTCTACTGTGATACAGATGCCTGTAGCTCTTAGACGGCCAGTTTTTTGTTCAACCGGATCATCTGGATTATCTTCGTTGTCATTCGGATCACGCAGAAGTTCAAGCGTCGCACAGTTGTCATCGTCTACCTCTTTGACTCGGAAGTAAAAGCTTCCTACCACGTCGCCAACTGCTCCTCTTGGGGCACCGAATCCCTTAAAAGGTTTACATGTACCTTTACAGTAAAGCAGCACTGGGACAGTATCTCTTCCTGCACCATTTGATTCACCCAACAGGTCGTTGATCGATTGCTCACAGCTCGAACTGCATTCAGATAGTACATCATTTTGCGCAGCTACTATCTCGTTTAGTATATCGCTGACGCAATTGCCTGTATCGAAGTGTTTTCCACAGCTCATATATTTTTCCCCTTTCTGTCTGTTCTTGACATATTGTCTTTAATAGAATATGAACACTTGCCCTGTTGGTGTGGGCATTCGTCGCTATTTTTCCTTTTTACCCAAGAAAAAAACAGGAAGGAAGCCCATACATCCTGGCGGTAGATACATAGACTAATAACGATTAATGGACGATAAGGAGATGAAAAAATGTCTGAGAGAAAACGCGTGATCAAGGTGGATAACCTTGTCATAGAAGCGGAGAATGTGTTCATCGAACCGCGTAGACGTCGTCATGATGATGACCATAAACACGACAGACGAGTGGATCCATTTTTCGGGCGTCAACGCCATGATGATGACCGTGTGGATCCATTCTTCGGCCGTCGCCACAAAGATGACGATGAAGTCGGAGGCGCGGAAGACAGAGATCACAAAAGAGATGATGTCCGGGGCGAAGAAGATGAGAACGAGCGCCATCATCGCAAACGTGGTTTCTGGTTCTAAATGATGCAGGTATCCCATCCGGCTCACAAGGATGGGAGATACATAGCCGCTGGCTACCAGAGGGGGATAAGTATTGGAAATCACCTGGATGGAACTACTTCTGTTCGTACTGGCAAGCTTCCGCCTGACGAGGCTGTTCGTCGATGACACCATCACTGAATGGCTGCGGGCGCCTTTTTTATCTTATAAAGAACACGAAAATGAAGACGGTATAGTCGAGCTGCACCTGGAAATTAAGGGAAGTGGGTTACGTGCATTTATTGGTGAGATCCTCAGCTGTCACTGGTGTATGGGAATCTGGTCGACAGGACTGCTCCTCGCTGCCTGGGAATGGGTGCCTTATACGGAATGGCTGTTATTGCTGCTTGCGATCAGTGGCGCGTCAGCGATAATCCGCGTATACTTGGATATTTAAACCACACATGTGCACGCATCAGCGAATAAGCTGTTATTAAAAAGGATAGATGCAATCATGAGAAGAGGGACGAGAAGACCCGTAAAATCATCCACCCTATCAAGGCCTGCGAAGAAAAAAGGGTGCGGTTGCGGGAAGAAGAAGGGATCAAGATGAGTTTAAGAGGGATGATGCGAGTAGTCGACCAAATCGATCGGATGCTTTCGGACAGTTCTAGCATTAAACAAAATCCGAAAAAAATGTTCAAGGAATTTGAAAGAATGATTGGCAAGTTTGATAACTTTTATCTCAACGAAATGAGAGATATCGAAAAGCGGGTCGAGAAAAAAGCACGGAAAATTCAGAATTTTTTCGAATAACCCCTCTAAAATGTAAACTTTCACGTATATTTTAGTTATATAGCGGGTAAGTAATCTATAACGAAGATAGGAGGGGGAAGTATGGGCTATATTTTACCGGTTCCTATGTATCAGTACGATGACTACCAGGAGCGTATCATCAAACCGAAACAATCCCCTTTCACAATAGAGGGTGTGTATCGGGTCACTTTAGATGAAAAAATGGACCAGCCGGAAGACGGCGGCCAACATACCAATAGAGGACCACAGGTCAAAAAAAACGGTAAGCACTTGTATCCTCCGAATGTCCATGCTGCCGCAGAGAAGATTTATGCGGAAGTGACTGGTAAAGGACTTCATTTCAGCGATAGTATATAAGTGAACTTAAAAGACCATTCCTGCTTTTATCCTGGCCAAGTGCAGCGACTTTCCGGATAATGGCGGCAATGGTCTTTTTATGGAGTAGAACCCGGATAAAAGTTCCGCATTTGGATTCAGTAACAGGAATATAATGCTGTTTCAGCGAAAGTATATAAACAGTACATAGGCTGAAAAAGGGGTTACATACAAATGGAATTTATTCGAATCAACGACCACTGCTGCTATTTTCACGGGGCTGTCAATATTGGATATGTTCATGATGGAGACAATGGCCTGATCATTGACGCAGGGATTGATAAATCAACGAGTAAAAAAGTACTGAGAGAGCTTGAAAACAGAGGTCTTCCGGTCACACACCTGTTCATTACACATGCCCATGCCGACCATTATGGGGGAGCAGCCCATATTCAATCAAAATATCCTGTCCATACAATTGCCCCTCACTTGGAGAGTGCCATTCTTGAGAACCCAATACTAGAGCCGCTATATTTATTCGGTGGGAATGATCCCATTTCCGAGCTCAGAAATAAGTTTCTCGAAGGGCCGCCTATTAAAGTGGATAGCCATATAACAGAAGGGGTGCAGTCATTTGCCGGAATGGAACTGGAATTTGTGCTGCTCCCAGGTCACAGCTATCAGCAGCTTGGCGTGAAGGCGTTTGATGTGTTGTATGCTGCAGATAGCTATTTTGCAATTGATCAGCTTAAAAAGCACCGGATTCCATACATTACAGACGCGAAGCTCACGATAAAAAGTTTAGAAAAATTACTTCAGATAAAGTGCAGTGGTGCTGTTCCTGGTCACGGAGAATACGAAGAAGATTTCAAAGCTACGGTCAGGGGTAATATCGATTATCATCAAAAGCTGCTGGACTGGCTGCGTATCTTTATTAGCGGGAATGAAGAAGGGATCAGTCATGAAGCAGTTGTCCGGGACATGTGTAACCATTTTAGTGCAAACCCGTCTCAGCTCGGGCAATGGCTGCTGTTCAGAACTGCTGTGACCGCTTATGTAACAGCTCTTTATCACGAAGGGAGCGTCATATTTTCCATAAAAAATAATACCTGGTTGATCGAGCCAAAAAGAGAGGACTAGTATGGCAAGACATACAAGTCCTCTCCTTCTTTATATTCGGCAAAAAACACATCCGAAAATGCCGTTACGTTCTGCCGCCTCAGCTGATCATGCAGCCATTGCTTATTGAGCCCGGCTTCTTTCAAATTATCCCACAATACCTCGCCATCGCTGATCAGCGCCATCGGCAAGGGAACGGTTTGTGGCTTGAGGTTCAGATCCTGCCGGGTCGGTGTCTGGGCCGTCGACTTCTTCAACACCGATATGGTCCCGTCGGTTTCGAGAATAGCAAATTCCACATCCTGGATGGAAAACACTTCTTTTGAGCGCAGCAGATGCTGGAGCTGATTGAGATCCAGTTTACTTTTCAGCATCTCCTGTTTCAGGATTTTCCCTTTATTAATGACAATCGAAGGCTTTCCTTCCAACAGGGATCGGGATTTCTTCACTTTTTCCGTAACCATTTCCGTAACATATAATAAAATTCCCCACACCAATACGGCATAGCCAATCTGGACGATGCCGACCTCCGGGTCATACAGCGCATTACCGACAAGCTCTCCGAGAATCATGGCAGCGATGAAGTCGAACGCGGTAATCTGCGTGATTTGCGACTTGCCGAGCACTTTCGTCAAGACAAACAGCGCCCCAAAGCCGAATATGGTTTCCGCCAATATCCGTAGGTAATCCATAGTTATCACAATCCCTTTGCTTAACTGTTAACCAGTTTAGACAGGGAAAGCGTTTGATATACAAAAAACCTGGAAGCGATGTGCTTCCAGGTTCTTTACCTAATTTGTTTAATCATCGTTACATGAGGGATGCCGGCATCCATGAATTCAAAGGAGACTTTTTCATAGCCCAGGTCTTTATAAAAATCCTGCGCATGAGTCTGGGCATTCAGCTTGGCATGGACCAGACCTTCTTTCCTGATTCTGTCTTCCATGGCTTCAATCATCTGTCTGCCATATGATTTTCCACGGAGTTCCTTCAACACACAGATCCGCTCCAGCTTTCCATAGTCGTCAACGAAGCGGAGTCGTGCGGCCGCTGCAGGTTCCTTATTTTCATATCCGACAAAATGCAGCGCAGTTTCATCGTGTTCATCGAGTTCCAGATCCTCTGGCACCTGCTGTTCATCCACGAAAACAACTCGGCGCACACGGTAGGCGTGCTGCAGTTCTTCATCTGTCTCGACTGCTTTGATAATCAATCTTATCCCTCTCCCAATACGAACGTTTCGTGTACAGTCCATGAACCATTTTCCAGTTGATACAACAGTTGAAAGCGATCCACTTTTTCCTTCAAGTCAAAATCATTCATGCGCAGACTTCCATAGATATCCGAGAACTCGTCTTCAGACAGCTTTTGGGCAATTGTGATATGCGGAACAAAAGAATACTCCCGGTTATCAGACAAATTGCCGGAATGCAGTTTTTCATTCAGCTCGATAATTTCTTCTGAAGGTTCTACTTTTAAATAGATGGTATTCGTCACAGGCGAAAAGGAACTTACCTTTTTGATTTCAATATCGAATGGTCTGGTTTCCCGCGCGATTTTTTCCAGCTCGGGAACGATTTTTTCGATATCTTCTTCTTCCGCTTCAAATGGTTCCTTAAGCGTGATATGAGGTGGTATCAAGGCATAATGTACATCGTATCGTTTACGATAAGAGTTGGCGACATCTTGTATTGCTTTTGGTGGAAAAATAGCTATTCCGTATCTCATCTTTACCCCTCCTGAAAATCTACTAATCAAGTATCATGATTGCTGAGCATTTTTGTTGGTTATTGATGCCTATATTATATCAAAATTATTCACAGAATACATCGGCTCAGGAACCAAACATCGTAAGCAGCACACGTTCCATATCCTGCTGCCAGTATTTCCATGTGTGGTCACCTTCAAGCTCATGGAAAATATACGTGGAAGGCTGTCTGTTTAAATAATCCCTTAACTCGCGATTGGGTTTAAGGAAGTCTTTGACATCCCCGTTCGTCGTTTCGACCTCTGTTTCCTGATCGCCGATCGTGTGATAGATGGCAAGGGAAGCTAAGTCTTTACTTCCTTTTACTGCATTCATCACGGCATCATTGACAAAAGGGGACTGCATGACGACATTCCCGAATATATTTGGATATTTGATCGCCGTCATCAGCGACACTGTACCCCCAAGGGAGTCTCCCATCAGCGTCCGACCGCTGCCCATATGGTATCCAGGGAACTCATCATCAAGAAACGGAGCCACCTCATTGACGAGGAATTTGATATACGCTGCCTGCTTTTCCCCGTTCGGATGATACTTATCCTGACGGTCGTAGCGGTCTTTGTAATGAATTCCGACAAAAATCGTACTCTCGATTTGTTTCTGTTCATGTAATTTATCACTGAGCGTTGCAACACGCCCCATCTGATAATAATCGTTACCATCCTGCATGATGCAGATATGATATTTATATAGAGGAGAAAAATTTTCCGGCAGATAAACCTTCAGTTTCATCTCCTCATTTAAGTAAGAACTCTGAATCGCATGATCCTGCATTGTTCCAGCTCTTCCCATTGTTTGCCCTCCTAAGCTGCACGGAAGTTACCGTTATGTAAACAGTTACGTGATCCGATAAACATAACATACCCATTTTATCATAAAGTTGTCAAAAAAGTAGAACAGCTGAGGTATTCTGACATAGATTAAGAAAAAAAGAAGGAAGAAAATCAATCTCAAAAAAGTTGTCGAATAGTTATTGACAACAGTTCCTAAACATATTATATTAATACTTGTCCGATAAAAACTTAATAAAAACTTAACAATACGATTCCGTAGCTCAGCTGGGAGAGCGCCACCTTGACAGGGTGGAGGTCGTTGGTTCGAGCCCAATCGGAATCACTTAAGTGCCAAAAGTCTCTAAACGTTGCTAACAACGGTTAGGGGCTTTTTTTTGCTTAAATAGAGTATCTATATTCCCTGCAGCTTCAAGGACATGTCCATAAGTGTCCATAGTAATTCGTATGTCTGCATGCCCTAAACGCTGAGAAATAATTTTAGCATGCACACCCTGATTAATTAAGAAGGTGGCTGATGTATGGCGAAGGTGTCATGAAGTCGTATATAACGGATACCTTTACGTTCCGTGAACCTCCGCCCCCAGATTGTTGGTGAGGTAGGGTAAAAATGTGTGCCATCCTCTTTACAGAATAACCATTCGTGGACGTGTTCCTTCCAAAGGTCTCCTACCTTCAGACTGTTATAATGACTGCCTATTTTTGTGTTAGTTTAATAGTGCAAAGAAAGGGGAGGATTTATGAAAAACAGAAAGAATCAATATATACAAGCACTTGTAGCACTCATTCTTCTTGTACTAGCTGTATTTATATTCGACCTACCTAAAACTAGCAGTTTCATTATTATAGGAGTAATACTTCTCATTAATGTACTAGTTTTTGAACTTTTTTATTTTGGAAACAAAAATAAGAAGTAAATAAAGTAAGTGACCAATATCCATATTAATAAGGCTGTCTATTTAATATAGACAGCCTTATTAATATGGATATTTTATTTCTTTCAATAAAGGGGATAAATAGTCATATCTTCTAGCGTATACCAATGATACCAACTACCGCGATGTTCATAATCATACTCTGCATAGACGTAGAAGTTGTTGGTTGTATATGAAAATAAGGCATCTTCTACCTCATTTGAACCAAAGTCATTACTAATAATCATGGCTGAAATGAGCCCGCTAGCTCCCCCAGCTACCTATAACGGAGTGTGAGAGGATGACGATTGAAGGTAAAGATAAGAAATGGCCATTGACTTGGAGAGGTCCTTATTAATTAAAAAAAGCAAAAGAATTAGGGATAACATGGTCATAGCTTAGAAGGTTCCTTCAAGGAAATAAGACGATAAACTGTTCAAACGTTAGTTACAAAGAGGCCATTTTTTAAAAAAACTGTCTCTAAGTAACGACTGAACATTGCTTTAGCTTAATTGCTGAAAATCACCTAAGTTTTTAGAAAAACTCTCCAACATTAGCCATCCTTTTTATAAATTAAATTTGCTGTTGACAATTTAACTACTTAGGTAGTAATGTATAGATTAAATAAAATATACTACGAAGGTAGTAACATAATGAGGGGTTAAAGTGGGAGATATTATAACAGCGTTAAAGGAATTTGGAATGACTGAGTATGAGGCTAAGATTTATGTATCCCTTTTAAGCAATCAACCAGCTAATGGGAATAATATTTCAAAATTTTCAGGTGTACCTGCTCCAAAGGTTTATGGAGCACTGCAAAAAATGAAGGAACAGGGTTTAGTTTTTACCGTATCTGGAGGCAATAACGGAAAACAAGTTCGTTATAGTCCTCTGCCATATAAAGAACTTTTAAAAACTAAGAAAAATACTTTTATGGATCAGCTGCAGTTTCTTGACCATTCGCTGGAAGAGGTTTCATCAAACAGTGATGTGAATTGGTCGGAATTGTTTCTAATTGAGGGATATTCATCGTCAATGGAAGTCGTTAAAACTGCCATTGACGAGTGTGAATCAGAAATAACATTAAGCTGCTGGAAAAGAGAGTTTGATGAACTGTATGAGCTCCTATTAAAGGCACAGGAACGAGGAGTCAAAAACGTGACCTTAATCTTTGATGAGGATCAGATAGAGGTTCCATGGGATAATTTCACTCATTATAAAGAAGAGTTAGCTCTTGGCAGACATAGCGGCGAATTATCTATAGTTATTGACGACAAAAAAGCAATATTACTTCAGTCTTTAGAGGATTCGCCTCATTCCGTTGTCTCGAATCATCCTGTCATGGTATCTACTACCAGAAATTATATTAGACATGATATTTATGTAAATAGGATTATCAACGACTTTAAGAAACCAATTACAAACTATTATGGCAATAATCTAGAAGGTCTGATTAATGATTTTTAATTAATAAAGGGTTACTAAGAATACCTGCATAGAAAAGATTCTGTTAATTAATTCTATGAGGTTTTCCCTTCCCTTAATTGAAAGCGCTTTAAATCTATTAATAGAAAAAATAATTTATGGAGGAGATTAATATGGAAAAATTAATTATTACAGTGGCTCCCACAGGGGCACAAACAACCCGTGACCATACCCCCTATATTCCATTAACCCCAGAAGAAATTGCTGACTCCATATATGAATCTTGGAAAGCTGGAGCTGCTATTGGACATGTACATGTAAGGGATGTTATGGGAGAAAACACCATGGATCTGAGTATTTACCAGGAAGTTATTGACCGTGTTAAAGAAAAATGCGATATCATTTTAAATTTAACCACAGCCGGAGGATTAGAGACAACGGAAGAGGAAAGGCTTCGTGTTTGTGAATTGAATCCAGAGATGGCCACATTTGATGCAGGTACCATGAATTTTGGGTCAGGGGTATTCTATAATTCTCCTAGTTTTTTAGAAAAACTTGCAACCGAAACCCAAAAACGCAAAATAAAACCTGAAATTGAAGCATTTGATGTCGGGATGATCCACAATGCGTTGAGAATTGCTAAGAAAGGATTGATGAATGAGCCATTCCATTTTCAGTTTGTGCTTGGAGTCGCAGGTGGTATGCCGGCTACACCTAAGAACTTGATGCATATGGTTGATAGCATCCCGGCAAATTCTACTTGGTCAGCGATTGGTGCCAGCAAACATCAGTTAACCATTAATACAATGAGTATATTATTAGGAGGACATGTGCGTGTAGGGATGGAGGACAGCGTATATTTTCGTAAAGGTGAATTAGCAAAAACAAACGCACAGTTTGTAACTCGTATAGTTAATTTAGCAGAAACACTTGGGAGAGAAGTGGCTACTCCTGATGAGGCTAGAGAGATTTTACACTTGCAAAACAAAAACAAGAATAAGGTAGGGGGGAAAATATGAAGATTGCCGTCCTAGGTGCGGGTGCTTTAGGGACCATTATTGGCTCTTTAATAAAACAAGGCGGTTACAATGTTGATTTAATAGATGTAGATCATAAAAATATAGATGCATTAAACCAGAACGGGGCAACACTTACAGGGA
The DNA here is from genome assembly GCF_016908295.1 of Thalassobacillus pellis. GTDB lineage: Bacteria > Bacillota > Bacilli > Bacillales > Halobacillaceae > Thalassobacillus > Thalassobacillus pellis. The sequence goes on along the minus strand of NZ_JAFBDO010000004.1, from coordinate 121,790 downwards.
TTTTAGATAGAACTATCCCCGTAACAGCTAAACATCCTAATGATCTAAATGATGAGTACGATGTCGTCTTTCTGCTTACAAAGCAGGTGTACACTCAAAATGCATTAAACTCCCTCTTACCATTCATTCACGAAGACAGCATAATATGTACGCTTCAAAACGGCGTTCCGGAAGAAAGAGTAGCTTCTATTGTAGGTAGGAAGAAAACCGTTGGTGGGGTTGTCGGTTTTGGAGCTACTTGGTTAGGTCCGGGGAATTCTGAGTTAACAACCGAACTCAATACTATGAAAAACTATGCATTCGATGTTGGAGAATTAAATGGGGAAGTAACAAATCGTATTAATCAGGTCAAAACACTCTTAGATACAGTTGGGAGATGTGAAATAACTACAAATATACAAGGTGTGAAATGGTCAAAACTACTCATGAATGCCACATTTAGTGGTATGTCAGCTGCGCTCGGATGTACGTTTGGAGATATATTAAACAATCCCTATGCTATGAAAAGTTTAGCCAACATTGCTAATGAAACAATAAAAGTCGCTCATTCACATAATCTAAAATTGGCAAAAATGCAAGGGAAAGATTTTGAAATTTTGGAATTAACGGAACAATCCGATATTAAGGAAAAAATGGGGTTTTATCATGAAGTGTGGGGTCCGCACGCGAAGCTAAAAGCGAGTATGTTACAGGACTTAGAAAAGGGAAGAGCGACTGAAATTAACTTTATAAATGGACATGTTGTTGAAATGGGAAAACAGACTAAAGTACAAACTCCTTTTAATGAGTTAGTCTGTAAACTTGTTCAAGAAGCAGAGCAAAAAAGCAGGATACCAGAATTCAAAGAAAATATCGTTAATTTCAAGTCACTTTTAGATAGTTATGTAAGCGCATTCAATTGATGAGGAATTGTTTAGCTTTTTATATGACTTAAAAGGGTGGTGCAAACATTGTTCCTTGCATTATTGATATGGATTCTAATTATATTATTCGCATTGGTATTTGGAACCTATTTGTGTTTCAAGGTTGAACAACATGGAGTTAAACGTTGGGGGGCTACAGGAAGCTTATTTAAGTATCGACAAAAAGGGGAGGAGTAAGGGGAATGCTATATTTAATAGTTCTTGGTTTTTATGTTGCCTTTATCATATGGACATCATTAAGGAGTCTAAGACAAGCAGAAACTATGTCCGATTTTACTACTGGTGGTCATCGCATGGGTTTATTGCTAGGAATTGGAACAACCACAGCCACATGGGTCAGTGTTGCTTCCGTTATGGGAGTGCCTGGTTATTTATATAGTAATGGTGTTTCCGCAATTATCGGATGGGTAGCAGGGTGGTTTCTGGCAACTTCACTGATTCCATTGGTAGCTTATAAAATTAGAAGACCTGTAACTCCAGCCCATACCTTTCCGGAGTATATTCACCTTAGATTTGAGCCATTTCGAAAAGTGAGTCATTTAAGAACCATTGTAGGAGCTATAATGTTTATTGGGTATTTTTTATTTGTGCATTTACAGGTGGTCGGGTTTGGAATAGTATTCTCCACGATAACAGATATAGATTACAAATATGCTATTTTCGCATTTTTAATTTTCCTCCTTTTTACAAGCATCGGAGGGTTTTGGTCCGTGGCAGCAACAGATGCATTAAATACTACCCTGATCGTTATTGGTGTTATTTTAGGTGGAGGCGCAGTTTTAGCCGCGACTGGGGGATGGGGAAATATAGTAGATACTATTTCCGTCACAACCAATCCAACAAATATAGGAGGAGAGGAAATACCTGCAGGGTCAATGATTTCCCCCGTCGGTACTTTTGGTTTAGGAGCTTTATTTGCGATATTTATGTCGAATGCAATAGGTTCTATCGTTTCTCCCCATTGGGTAACTAGAATGTTAGCCCCAAAGAATATTAAAGTTGCTATTCTGCAAATCATGGGATCCATTATTGTTTTGACAGTTATCTTTGTACCATTAATTATTATGGGATTAGGTGCGAAGACATTGATTCCAAGCCTGCCTGCAGACCAGACCACAGATTATATCATTCCAGTAATTATACAGGAATATACTCCTCCTCTAGTAGGTGCTTTGACATTAGTAGCATTATGCGCAGCTGCTGTCTCTTCGGCTAATTCCATGCTTCTACATTGCGCTACATCCGTATATTACGATGTTTATTTGAACATATTTCCCAATAAGAAAATAAGTGAAAAGAAATTTAATAGAAATCTTAGAATAGGAATGTTTACAATTGCTGTAATTGCTGTCATTAGCGCAATTACACCTCCTTGGTTCCTGGCCATGGGATTCACTTATGTTTATGGAGGATTTGGGGCAGTGTTTTTTGCTGTAGTCATCTTAGGGCTGTACTGGAAACGTATGAATCGAGCAGGAGCTTACGTTTCCATGCTGGTTGGGCTTTTTACGTATATTATTGCACAATTATTCCATGCGACCAATCCCTTCTTAATCGCCCTGATAGCTTCATTAGCAGGAGTGTTGCTTGTTGTATTTTTCACAAAAAGAGCTCCGATTGAAGCTTATGAACCCTATTTTAAAGCAGATATAAGTCCTTCAACTAAACAAACAATAATGAATGTACTAAAGAGTGAAAAAAATGAGAGTGACTTTAGTGAGGGAGCAGAAATAAAAAAGGACGCATAAAAAGGGAAAGTAGTTTTAGGAGAGGTGGAGCAGATGAAGTTATTAAATAAAACTGCCATTATTACTGGGGGCTGTAAAGGCATAGGTTACGCTACTGCGCAAAAATTTTTAAAAGAAGGCGCTAATGTTGTAGTCGTTGATTTAGATCAAAATGATATTGAACATGCAGTCACTACGCTTAAAGAATACAGTCAAAGGATAGAAGGATTTGCAGCAGATGTCAGTAATAAGAGCAAAGTGCAGGCAGTTATTCAATATACCATAGAGCAATTTGGTTCTCTAGATATATTAATAAATAACGCAGGTATCGTACAGGATGCTCAATTATTAAAAATGAAAGAAGATCAATGGGACAGGGTAATAGATGTTAACCTAAAAGGGGTATTCCTAATGACTCAAGCAGCTGGTTTACAGATGAAGGAGCAAAACAGAGGTGTGATTCTAAATGCATCTTCTGTAGTGGGGATTCACGGAAATTTTGGACAGACAAATTACGTTGCTTCTAAATCTGGAGTTAATGGAATGACAAAAACGTGGGCTAAAGAGCTTGGCTGCTATAATATTCGCGTCAATTCCATCGCTCCAGGATTTATATTAACAGATATTGTTAAAAATATGCCAGAAAAGATTCTAAATATGATGAAAGAAAAATCTTTGTTAAATGATATAGGTACACCTGAAGACATAGCCAATGCCTATGCATTCTTAGCATCAGATGAAGCTCAATTCGTAACAGGTACTATATTTAGTGTAGATGGAGGTTTAACACCTTAAGAAACGTATCCAGAACAAGAGCACATGGAAATAGGAAGATATAATAAAAAGACGTCATAGTCGCGCTAGGCTATGGCTTCTTGCTGTGTTTACCTGGTTATGAGCATAAATTTAGTGGTCAAATTCTTAACGGTTAAGATCATTGTAGCAGTTAGCAAAAGGCACGGGTCCAGGGTATAAATATTGGCATACTTTTTGACATACTAATAATCATAAGCATTTATTTCTCATGCTCGTGCAAGTGGCCTTGAACTTGATGAGAATGGTGACCTTATAAATTAGATACTATTTGTTCCTATTAAACCCGGTGAATTCATAATACGCATACCGCCCACACTTTTATGACTGGATTTTGACTGGATATTATTCATGAACATAGATATCTTATTTTGCCTCAAGATCAAATGCCGATTGTAAAGGCGTTTTGAACTCTTATTTTTAAGTATTTATTCTACTCAGGGAATGGGCGGCATGATGTAATAGCGCCTAAAACCCTTTTAACATAGGGTTTAAAAGCAATTTTACTGGATTTTGACTGGTATTTAAAATTATTTACTAAATCTAAAAAGCTTCTCAAGAGTTTATAAACTTTTGAGAGGCTTTTCTTTTATTATTAAATATGAGCCGGGGGAACAATTGTTTAAACTAGGATTAATATTGGAGATGTTTACAGAAGAAGAAAGAGAAGTCTACTTTAGTATGCGTTGTTCATTTTGGTTAAAAAAATATTTAGAGGAGTGCACGTATATTTATTTATTACTTAACATCAAATAAACCCATATCGGTTATTTTTGATCAGGAATGACCGGTAATGCCAAGAAAGGGTTAGAAAAGGATTGAATTTCTTCGAAGCCTCTATGTAATCAAGACCTTTCTATAATTTTATTAATTTACTGTATACCTTTTCTGCTGGTCCATCAGATAGTAAACCTGCAATAGGTAAGGCTAAGGAAGCTATTACTTTTTTATTTTCGACAATTACTAAACCTCCACCCATCTCTTTTATCGTATCTATTGCAAATAACATATCCTTCTCATTCGTACCACAATAACATTATTATGCTAATCATGAGCGCCTGATCTTCGCGAGCTTTTAGCTGACTTGTCTCTTCTGCTTTCAACCAGTTATAGTATCCAGCCCGACTGACGCCTGGAACTTCACGGAAATGTTCAAAATTTTAGTGATATGCGCTTAAATGTTCATAATAAAAGGGATGTTCTTTTTATGTTAGCTAAAATGTTGAAAATTATAGGAATTTTATAAACAGGAGGTAAATATTTTGGGTACTATTAGTATGGAATTACTGACAATGAAAGTCATAATTGGTTTTTTTACACTCTTTTTCATTGTCATCTTAACAGGAAAAACAGCCATATATCAGCTAACACCATTTCACTTAGTTTTTGTGCTATTGCTAGGAGGGTTTTTAGAAAATACTATTTATGAAGATGATATCGGAATTTTGTCTTTTTTATATGCTGTTGGTTTGTGGACATTGCTGATGTTGGGTGTAGAATTTCTTACTATGAAAATAAAATCGACACGCTCTATATTGGTAGGGAAACCTGCAATAATCATTCGAAATGGTATCATTGACCGAAATATAGCGAAAAAAAACAAATTAGATATGAATCAAATATTAAGCTTACTTCGACAAAATAATGTTTTTTCCGTACGTGAAGTCAAATACGGCACACTCGAACCTAATGGTCAAATCAGCACCCTGCTAAAATCTAAATATCAACAACCAGACAAGCAAGATCTCAACCTGCCAGAAAGCTTTGTAGATCTACCGATCAGCTTAATTATTGACGGTGAAGTTTTATGGGACAATTTAAGTGAGTGCGGATTTGATGAAGAGTGGCTAAATAATGAACTAACAGCTAATGGGTATAATGATAAAACCAAGGTTTTCTATGCAGATTGGAGAAAAAGTGAGGGTATTCATATAAGTCCTAAATAACAACTCTTCCTGCTTATTTTAAATCATTAAGATCAGCATTTAACTAAATCAACGACAATTTATCAGTCCTTCCATGTATAAAACAGTAAAGGCTCGCAAATGGTATAAAAAAAAGGGAGGGGTCCAATTGCAGTGGATTCTTTGGTTATACCTTATAAATACAATAGTTATGTTAATTATAGCAGTCCGCGAAGTCCGCAGACCAGCTAAGGCTTTAAACTGGCTGGCGATTTGTCTTGCTTTACCAATTATTGGTTTTGTATTCTATATTAGTACAGTGGATCCCAAACGTGTTCATAAAGAAAGGCTCTCCTTTTCAAGTGATAACTTCTGTGAGCTGCATTCCTTTAGTCCATCAGCTTCACGCATTGCTTATGCATTACAGAAATTAAGTGTAAGTGGGCTGCATAGTGCTAAAATCCAAGTACTTATAAACGGGATTGAAACTTACAAACAGATTTTCGAGTCTCTAAAAAATGCCCAAAAAACGATCGATCTTGAATATTATATTTACCGTGATGATCAAATTGGTAAGAGGATTACGGAATTATTAATCGAACGAGCAGAAGCTGGAGTGCAAGTTCGTTTTATAAGAGATGGCTGGGGAAGCAGGAAGTTTCCCCGCAGCGAAATCAAGCGTATGATGAACGTTGGAATTGAATGCCGAACAATTTTTCCATTGCGCTTCCCTTGGATAACGTCAAACTGGAATTATAGAGATCACTGCAAGATAATTACGATAGACAAAAAGGAAGCATTTACTGGTGGAATCAACATTGGATATGAGTATACGGGATTGAAGCCTGACGTAGGATTTTGGCGTGACACGCATGTGCAAATTTCAGGAGAAGCCTCAGCAGATTTACAGAGGATTTTTGATGTCCATTGGAACATCGCTGAAGTGGAAAAGAGCAAAATGAGGGATACACAAACAGGAGGTACAAAGAACAAAATTTCCTCCGGCAAATCATTAGAGTGGACAACAGAAATGAGCACAGAATTTCACATCAAGGAGAATGATACCGAATCGCCTGCAAAAACCCAACAAGAAGTTTATGTGCATACCTTAGAAGGAAATCCAGGTATTCCAACTCCCGTTATCCGAGAAGCTTATTTCATTTGTATAACCCAAGCAGTCAAAACTATTGACATCACTACTCCTTATTTTATACCTGATGAGGATATTATTATGGCGATAAAAACGGCGGCGTTACGAGGTGTGCGTGTTAGGTTAATAGTTCCACACCGTGTGGACCAAATAGTAGTAGGAACTGCAAGCCGTACCTACTATGGAGAACTATTAGAAGCAGGCGTAAATATTTTCTTATATGAAAAAGGAATGCTGCATGCGAAGCAAATGGTCATTGACGGAGAGATAGTTGAAATAGGGGCTGCCAACTATGATATGAGAAGTTTCCGTTTAAATTACGAGACATGTCAATTTTATTATAGTAAAGACGTGGCAAAGAAACTCACAGTGCAATTCGAACGTGATCTATCAGAGTCTAAAAAGTTAACTATAGAAGATGTGAAGCAACGTTCGTTTTCCATGCGCTTAGTGGAACAAAGCGCTCGCCTTATGTCTCCGTTGTTATAGGATATAAATAAATGGAGTTGAACTATTTATATGCTTTTTTAATAAAACTACTTTCTTCTTTAGAGACGGTATAAAAGTTAGCATAAGAACTCGGCGATCTTAAAATTCCATTCCCCGTGAGCAAAATGTGGGGGAGAAGCTTTCCAGATGCTACTACTCATAGCGGGTTATCTTAACTGAGTTTCTTTATTTAACCACTGTGGTATTAGTGGGGCAACAAAAACAATCTTCCTCAATTTTGAAGAGTAATGAAGGAAAGAGGTCGCTCTTGGCCGGACTGACAGCAAAAGTGGATGGTAAAGGGTTGCTTGAAGCAACAGGTAATCCAATTGAGCTGGTATTAATTTCTTTAGATGTAATATAAAGGAGAAAGAATAGAAGTGGTAGTTAAAGGGTATGTCCAGTATGCCCTAAGATCTAAACATCATTAATGCACATTTGAAGTTAAACAAGATCCATATGATTTCGAGCCGACTGTAAAAGCATACTTCGCACCGGATGAAGAGGTTACTCGCGGCGATTTCTCGGTTGTGATGACTCGTTATTATAATGCCTATCATCAATAACAGCGAGAGTTAAATAAGTCCGACCGAATGTCTAAGTGTAGAAGCGGATTATACAGGATTTAACGCTGCATTCTTTAACACTGTAGACCTTAGCGAAATAATTAGGTTAAATGAGGGCGACACAGTAGAAATTTTTGCAGTGAGTTCCACTCCAGGTACAGACACTGCCGCATCACGTACTAGTTTTGCAGGAGCTCGACTTACTTAGGAAAACGCAAGGAATAAGAAAGAAATGTTGTTACGAAAGCTTTACCGCTAACCCTATATTGTATTAACGGAATTATGATAATTAAGTTTACATCAAATACATTTAGTGCATCTTTTATGATAAATGAAGTTATTCAATAAAGAAAAGGGCAGGGAAAATTTAGCGGAAAAATGTTTAATGCTATCCAAATTTAGTAAAACAGCCAGAGATTTATTGTTGGAATTTATGGAGATACACGTCCATAAATTTGACAATCCAACAGCTTTATATATATTTGAATTATTTATTACGTAAGTTACCTCGTAGCAGTAAAGTTAAAGATGTGTATATGGCTGATCAAATTTGTTAGGTTAATTGTTGCCGAGTTGTTGCCCAAATTGGTTAAAAAACCTACAAATCCATCCTATTTAAACCTAATTCAATAGGAAAAAGAACTGATAAGATAGGTGTTTATCAAAGTTCATCATAACCATTCTTATTCAGTTGTCCACTTTGACAGGGTGGAGGTCGTTTGTTCGAGCCCAATCGGAATCACTTAAGTGCCAAAAGTCTCTAAACGTTGCCAACAACGGTTAGGGGCTTTTTTTGCTTAAATAGAGTTTCTATATTCCCTGCAGCTTCAAGGACATGTCCATAAGTCTCCATAATAATTTGTACATCTGCTTGCGCTAAACGATGAGAAATGATTTTGCGAGAGGACTTTATTTTATCAATAAGGGATGAGCTTAATGCAATAGTTGTTTTTTGGGGGTCATTATCTTCTTTATAGTACTATTCCTATTTAATTTTATTACAAGAATATTCCCTTCACTAACCCATAATTTTTGTTGGAATTTTATCATTCACTATCTTTAGGGTTTTTGCTTAATTTTGAAGTTAAGAAGACAAGCCAAATCAAAGATACAATCAATCCAATAATATTCAATGTATTTAAATTAGCAAAATCCATGTCTGTCAGATAAATGGAAACGAGTACAAGAGTAAGAATGTCTTCAGAAGTTATCTTTTTCATATCTTATGGAGGATGTGTTTAACTATCTGTTTTAATTGTTTCCCTTTCCGTAATGTTACTACTAAGGTCAGAATCATATTTTCATCCACCATTCCCCCCCTTTCTTATTTAATCTTACGGAACCTATATACGAAAGACAAGAATTTAAACCGTTATGATGTAGCTTCCAATTATAAATTAGACTTCATTTATTTTAAGCAAAGCTCGTTCTCTTCCCCATCTTCTTAAGGTGGGATTATTTTTTATGACCATAGTTTGGAAAAAATCGTATTAATTGTAATGTTACATAATTATAGATAAAATATAGTTAAGTAACATTACAACAATATGCTGGGAGGAAGAACTCTTGGAGTGTGTCCAGCCTTTAAAAAAAGTTGAGGATATAAATGCGATAAAACGTGTATTGGTGCAGCATTCACAGCGTGATTTATTGTTTTTTGTCTTGGGAATCAATACGGGTATAAGGATCAACGATCTACTTCATTTAACTGTTCATGAGGTATGGGATGGCAATCAAGCAAGGGAATGTGTATATATAACGGATTCATCTGGTAAGGAAAAGAAAGCGTTTTATTTAAATCCTAATGTGAGGAAAAAGCTTGAGGAATATCTATTTAGCCATGATTTATCTTTGGATGACTACCTTTTTAAATCTAAGAAAAATAACCATCCTATTACCCGTCAACAGGCCTATCGCATAATTAATCAAGCAGCGAAGGATGTGGGAGTGAATGGGAAAATTGGTACTCATACTTTAAGAAAAACCTTTGGTTATCATGCTTATCGTAAAGGAATTGCCATTTCAATTATAATGAGAATTTTTGGTCATCATTCTACCTCAGAAACTTTTAACTATATTGGGGTGGATAAAAAGGAGGAAAAGTTTATTAAAGTAGATGTCAATTTATAATCATTTGTAAAAGTAGATTAGAAACCTTTTTTTGAAACCTCTTCCAACCTCCATTTTAATTAACACCTTCCGTCATTTTGTATCAGTGATTAACAAATATCATGCTTTATAAAATAATATAGAAAGGAATGAATCTATGAAGGTACTGGGTTCAAAGTTAAAGGAAGTATTATATGCCGTTCTCCCCATTACTGTCTTGGTTCTGATATTGAACTTTACATTAGCTCCGTTGGATTCCTCATTGATCATCAGTTTCATTATTGGTGCCGTTCTCATTATTGTTGGATTATCCATTTTTTTATTCGGAGTGGATATCGGAATAACACCTATTGGTAAAACGATGGGGAAAACGATAGCAAAAACAAACAAAATTTGGATTGTAGTTGCTGCTGGACTGTTACTTGGTTTTGTCATTTCCATTGCAGAACCTGATTTGCATATATTGGCAAGACAGGTGGAGTTAGTGACATCAGGTCTGATCTCAAAAACCAGTATTGTCCTCGTTGTATCCATAGGGATTGGGACACTGATTGCCTTAGGGCTTGTCAGGATTGTATTCAATATACCATTGTTTAAAGTGCTGTCCGTACTATATTTTATTATTCTTGTGCTAGCCTTTTTTACTTCCCCTGAATTTTTAGCTATTTCCTTTGATGCGTCCGGAGCGACAACGGGAGCGTTAACAGTTCCATTTATTTTGGCACTTGCATTAGGAATCTCCACCCTGAAAAAAGATAGTAAAGCCTCTGAAAAAGATAGTTTTGGGCTTGTTGCCATTGCATCTACAGGAGCAATCATAGCAGTCATGATTATGAATATCATTGCGAAAACGAATGAATTATCAGGAAGTTTGGAGCAACATAAGTCAGGTTCAACATCGATTTTAGAACATTATCTACAAGAGGTTCCTTTAATCGCCCAAGAGATTACATTGGCGCTGCTGCCGATACTCATAATTTTTCTTGTATTCCAAAAAATATCATTTAAAATGTCCATAAAAGCGGTTAGAAAAATAATGACGGGAATTTTATTCACGTTTATAGGTCTTGTGTTATTTTTAATTGGTGTAAATGCTGGATTTATGGAAGTAGGGACCGCAATCGGTCATTCAATCGCATCTTTGGATAATAAATCATATATTGTAATCATAGCTTTCGTGCTCGGAGTTGTTACAATCCTCGCAGAACCGGCAGTTCACGTTTTGACGCATCAGATTGAGGATGTAACCAGCGGTTACGTACGTAGAAAAATCGTTATGATATCTCTTTGTATTGGGGTCGGTATCGCCGTAACCCTATCCATTTTAAGAATACTGATTCCCGATCTTCATTTATGGCATTATCTTTTACCGGGGTATATCATAGCTATAGCTATGACTTATTTCGTGCCAAAGCTATTTGTCGGAATTGCCTTCGATTCAGGAGGGGTTGCATCAGGACCGATGACTGCTACATTCATATTGGCGTTTGTCCAAGGTGCGGCTGAAGCGATAGAGGGTGCAAATGTATTAAAAGATGGTTTCGGGATGATCGCACTGGTAGCGTTAACCCCACTTATTACCTTACAGGTAGTCGGGCTGGTATTTAAATTGAAATCAAGAAAGGGAGGCGAATTAAGGGATGTCCAATAGTTCCGATATCGCCGAATTAGAACTTATTTACGTTATTGTTGATCTTGGATTAGGGAGCAAGGTAGTACAAACAGCAAAGAAACATGGTATTTCAGGTGGAACAGTATTACTCGGAAAAGGAACATTAAAAAGCCGTCTCCTGGAATTGCTAGGAATAAATGATGTTCGCAAAGAAATTGTTATGATGGCTTCTGATAGAGAAACAGCTAATTACGCAATTGAACAACTGGATAAGAAATTTAAATTCACAAAAAAACATCAAGGCATTGCATTTACCATTTCTGTAGGGAAAGTGATTGGAGCAAGGAGTTATAAGGATAGTCACGTAAAGGAAGGTAGAGGTGCAGACAATATGAGGTATCATGCAATTACGGTTATCGTAGAAAAAGGGAATGCCGAGGAAGTAATAAGTGCAGCAACCGAAGCTGGTTCCAAAGGAGGCACCATCATAAATGCCAGAGGCTCTGGAATACATGAAACGAGCAAGGTTTTTTCCATGGATATTGAGCCCGAAAAAGAAATTGTTTTGATTCTCAGTGAAAAAGAAGCCACGGAAGAAATAGTAGCGTCAATAAGAAAAAAGCTTAAGATTGATGAGCCAGGAAACGGGATTATCTTTATACAAGATGTGAATAATACTTATGGTTTATATAAATGATGTATCCTTGAAATAATGGGGAAGTTGGATCTTATTGACGAAGTTAGCTTTAGGTCGTACCCCCGGCAATCATCCATCTCTTGGCGATTATCTAGAATTAACTTCAAACTTTAAGAAGTTTTTCTAAAGTTAATCAGACTTATTCAGTCTCTGTACAATGTACAGGGATTTTTTTGTTCGCTGGTGTTAAAAATGTCAAAGGGGTTCGCAGATAAATCGCTTCAAAGGATAGCCATGATAATAAGTGTAATTCTGTGTCTATCGGGAAAAGGATAAAGAAATGATAGTTGTACAAATGACTTATTTGGAAATGGAAACAAACAACTACTGAAGATTTAGAAGGAGGGCATCATAAATGGCTAACCAAACCTCAGAAAATGAAAAAATCATCAAGAAAATGAAAGATATGATTAAGGATGAGAAAGTGGCGATGCTGACTACTATATCTCCGGAGGGCAGTCTGAAATCCCGTCCTATGCGTACCCAGGAAGTGAAAATGGATAAGGAAGAAATATGGTTCATTACTGAAAAAGATACAGAAAAGTATGTGGATATCGGTCGTAATCCTAACGTCAACCTGGCATACGCAGGCAATTCCTATGTGTCGATCAGCGGCACTGCTGAATTTGTTCAAGATGAGGATAAGAAGAAAGAATACTGGAACACGATTCTTGGAAAACTGCTGAACACTTCTGCGGATGATCCGAATGTTGTACTTGTCAAAGTGACACCTGAAATTGCAGAATACTGGGAATCCGGAATAAACGTGAAGACCGTCAAGGAATTTGCTAAGAAGATGACCAGCAGTAAATCATTAGACGATGGCAATGATTTAAAAGATACGGTTCATTTTCATGAAAACAGATAATTTCTGCCCTGCTTGTTAGACAGGCTTATAGAATAACTGGGGGAAGTCAGTCCCCCAGTTATTTAAAAGCTTAAAGTTGAATAAAACATACCAAGTGGACATACGATTTATCAAAAGTTCACGGAGGTGTTTTATTGAACAGGAAGGGCATATACGGGTTAATTGCACTGCTGATTTTGGTAATCGGATCGATAATTTTTTATCATATAGTTCCTGTAGATTCAATTAATTCGCAGGATAGTAACCTGAACCAAGAATACATAGTAATTGGTGAAAAAATAGAGAAAGTTATAAAAGAGGACAAAGCTGTCGAAAAGGTATATGTGAATAATAATGGTATGGTTATTATTGAAACTTCGATAGATGATTCGAATATAAATGATGCTCTGCAAAAAGCGAATGTTATTACTCAAAAAGTTATCGATATCAATAAACATCATGAATTCGATCCGTTTACACTTAGAATTAAAAGTAAAAGTGGAAAGTCTTTATCTGATATGAGAGTTTTAAATTAGAAAAACGGAAAATAATAAAGAACTCTATATAGAGAGCAAACCTGAAGTAATGGTTTGTTCTCTCTTTCATTTTTTAAGAGTTTTAAATTAAGAAAACATGTTAAAAATATGGGGAACCTCAACTCAGGGAAATTTAAATTCAACTATCAAAATAAGGAGGAACATGATGGTGGTTCAGCAGAAGCGGATTACTTTAGTTTCCTCGATGGCATTATCAACTGTGTTATTTATCGTTATTGCCTTAAATTTTAAGGAATCATGGATGTTGGACTTCGGGAAGTGGGTGCAGTCCTATATGTACGACTTTCTTGGACCAAATGGGGACACTGCTTTTGTTGTGATTACCTATATCGGTTCGAAAAATGTCTCTTTTCCCCTTTTGGCAATCCTAATACTTGTATTCCTGTTTCAGAAAAGGTACTGGACGGCACTATTACTAATCGTGAATCTGATTGGTGTAAGGCAGCTTAACTCACTATTAAAATCCATTTTTGAAAGGACACGTCCCGAGTTAGAGCACCTTGTCCAGGTAAGTACGGAAAGTTTTCCAAGTGGACACTCCATGAATTCAATCGCTTTTTTTGGCTTTCTCGCTTATTTGCTTTACTTAAAGTTAAAAGCATCCGGAAAGCCGGCGAATGTGGTTATAATATTTACCGGTATTTTGATAGTTCTAATTGGGTTGAGCCGAATTTATTTAGGTGTTCACTACCCGTGGGATGTCATTGGTGGATTCTTAGCCGGAGGAGCGTGGCTGTTATTTACTATGTACCTATACACTTATGTACCGGAAAAAGAACAACTCCAGCGTACAACTTTGGCTATCAAGGAAACTTCTGAATAACTACCTGATCGTTCCTATATTAAAAGGAGAGTACTGTGTGAGAGCGTGATTGCATCAAGGTAAGACCCTAAAAAGGTATGTTCTGATAATTACATCATACATTTAGTTGAGAGACTAATTATGATGGAGGGTTTTTACATGCAATTTTATTATGGTCACCAGATGCCGTTGCGCGTGTTGGATGAAGCGGAATTTTGGAAGCACCAGGAAGAGGAGCATACTGTAGTAATTCGGGAATTGGTCCCTAATCTAGAGCCTCAATTTGTACAAGCCTTAGCCCAATGGGAAAAGGATTTCGCTGCAACCCACCAGCAGGTAGTGAGGTATATTGAAACAGTCAATCGATCTAAAGGACAAGTCACTCCACAGTTATATCAGGATATTATGCAACTCGTCACTTATTGCCTACAGCAAAGCCAGCAATTTATCAATTTTTGCCGCAGTTTGATGGAGGAGAGTGAACCTATTCGTAACAACCCAACCGCAAAAGTGGTTTTGAATCATATTATTGTGGAGTCAGAGTACTTTATAGGTATTGCCCAAACAATTTTATATCAGAGTTAATAATTCAGTTGTGGATTCCAAGAGTACTATAGTTGAAATAGTTATATCGGTGAATAAATGCTTTTTCAGAGGATAGGTGCCGTTTAATCAGGGCGATTATGTTATAATTTAAGGGTATTGGCGCTCTCATCGACTATTAAGTTGTTAACACGACGGAAGCAGATAAGGAGAACTAACAATGCCAGCAGGTTTATTAATTCTGATAAGTACTTTTTCCTTTGGTTACGTTGTGTATACCATTATCAAAGCGAAACCCCTTAAATATATGTGGACTCTTATAATTAGTATGGTATATGGTTTTTTGTTATTTTTTATTGGGATGAGTGTTTCAGGAGCTGTATTTTGGATTCTTGTGACATTGCCCGTCCTTATTGGACTGATACTTATAATTAGAAGAATACTTTAAAATAAGCTTTTGTTTGCAATTTAGCAAACGAAAGCTTCTTTTTTATGTATTGGGAAGCTGTCAGGACAGTGCACAGTCAACTTATTTTTGTGAGATTTTATCTTTCATCTCCCATTACTAAAATAGTTGAACGCTGGTTACATTGACGGGACACTATTTGGTGTCGTATAATTAAGACACTAATTGGTGTCCTAATTATTAAAGGAGGAGGGGATTTTGAGCGAGAAACTTCAAGAGCGTGATGTTTATGGCGCTATCGCTGATCCAGCCAGGCGTAAATTGATGGATCTGTTGGCAGAAGCAGAAGAATTGCCGCTAAATGGGTTAACTGTTCATTTCGAAATGGGACGTACTGCGGTTTCCAAGCATTTAACAATCCTAAAAGAGGCTGGACTTGTGACCAGTAGAAAAGTCGGGAGAGAAACAAGATATCGAGTGAATGCTGCTCCGTTGAAAGAAGTCCAGGATTGGGTATCCTTTTACGAGAAATTTTGGATGGAAAGAGTTTCCCTTTTAAAAAACATATTAGAGGAGGAAGAAAACATGGCAGACGTATCATTAGATTTTCAGTTTACAAGTTCAATCAATAAGGTGTGGACTGCATTAACAGACTCGGATATTCTTGCAAAATGGATATGGGAGAATGACTTTAAACCAATCGTAGGACATAAATTTCAATTTCGAGCAGAGCCGAATAAGTGGTGGGATGGCATAGTAAACTGTGAAGTGTTAGTCGTAGATGAGCCTAATAAGCTTTCTTACACATGGGAAAGTGCTGGTGAAAGCACGACAGTTACGTGGACATTAACAGAGGGTTCGGATGGAATTACCAACCTGCATCTCGAACAAAACGGATTCAGTGAAGAAACAAAAGCACGCCCAGGTGCCGTCGAGGGTGCCAAATCCAGCTGGATGAAAATCGGTGAAGAACTTAAAAAAGTGTTGGCTGAATAAAAGGGAGGAGAACCTTATGTTCATCGCTTTTGTTATTTTCCAAAGTTTTTTGCTACTCTCCATGTCTGTTGCCGGCGTAAGCAAGCTGGCTGGCGAGAAAAATCAAGTTAAACTATTTGAGTCGATTGAACTGCCGCAATGGTTTCGGGTTGTTACCGGGTTCGTCCAAATAGTCGGAGCAGCCGGGCTTCTTATCGGATATTGGTATCCGGTAGCAGCTGCATGGGCGGGCATTTGGATTGGTATCACCATGCTGCTGGCAAGCCTTTCTCATTTCAGAGTCAAGCATCCTTTTGGAAATGCGGTACCGGCCATTGTGATTACTTTGATAGCAGCCATTCTTGTAGCTGTATACGCATATGGAATGCAGCATTCTTTTATCCTTACTTAACAGGGGTGCATTTTGAATGAAATTATGTGCTTATATATTATTTGGAATCAAATAACCATAAAGACAAATAATAGAGTGAATTGTCATAATCAAAAATTGGAGAAGACGATCATTCTTTACTGCTGAATGAAAAAGTGAAAAGGAGTGTTCCTTTATGTCAGATAGTAGAAAGAATCGTAAAGTAGATGGATTTTTGAAAAAAGCCAAACAGTGGAGGGAAGAATTTGAGACATTGAGGGAAATCGTTCTTGACTGTGGGCTGGATGAAGATATTAAATGGATGCACCCTTGTTATATGCATGAGGGGAAAAACATTGTTTTGATACATGGATTCAAAGAATATTGCGCGCTTCTGTTTCACAAAGGGGCCTTGTTAAAGGATCCCCACAACATCCTAATTCAGCAAACCGAGAACGTACAAGCGGCACGCCAGATTCGCTTCACCAACGTTCAAGACATAG
This sequence comes from Thalassobacillus pellis, assembly GCF_016908295.1. GTDB lineage: Bacteria > Bacillota > Bacilli > Bacillales > Halobacillaceae > Thalassobacillus > Thalassobacillus pellis. The sequence goes on along the minus strand of NZ_JAFBDO010000004.1, from coordinate 104,797 downwards.
TTGAAATGGAAACAATATTGAAAGAATATATACAAGAAGCCATTGAAGTTGAAAAAGCCGGTTTGGAGGTGGAAAAGAAAAAAGATTTCACCATTCCGGATGAACTTCAAAATAAATTCGTTGAAATGCCTGATTTGAAAACTGCATTTGAAGGATTGACGCCAGGTCGCCAAAGAGCCTACATTATTTATTTCTCCAAGGCTAAAAAACCCCAGACCCGAGAGTCGAGAGTTGAAAAATATGTGCAGCATATCCTCGATGGAAAGGGATTAAATGATTAATATATCCAATAAGATTAGTTCACCATGATGGTTGTTGGAAATTAAAATGTTCAAAACGAGCGTTGCAATGGAAAGCCCTGATTTTTCTGCAAGGAGAAGAATCAGGGTTTTAACCGCACAATTAGAAACTCTTTCAGCTTGATAGTCCTTAATAGAAATGATATAGCTCTATGATAAATGATATAATGGAGGCGCAGTTAATAAAAATCTAAGGGGGGATATTATGGCCGAACATAAGATTTATACGATGAGTTTTGCGAGTGTTTACCCCCATTATGTTAAGAAGGCGGAGAAAAAAGGACGTACGAAAACAGAAGTCGATGAAATTATCCGCTGGTTAACAGGGTATAGCCAGGAAGAGTTAGAAGAGCAGCTGGAAAAGCAGACTAAATTTGAGAACTTCTTTGCGGAAGCACCACAGATGAATCCTTCCCGGACCTTGATTACAGGTGTAGTCTGCGGTGTCAGAGTGGAAGACATCGAAGAACCAACAATGCAGGAAATTCGCTATTTGGACAAACTGATCGATGAGTTAGCAAAAGGAAAAGCGATGGAGAAGATACTGCGCAAATAATACTTACCATATTACCAGCCATTAGGCTGGTATTTTATATATTAGGAAAGTGTTTTTTGTAAAGGCGTCTGCCTTTATTTGTCATTTATTCTTAGTAGAGTTTGGAGCTTGTTTATTAGCAACTTTTTATGAGTAATCGAGCTTTAGAATGATTTAAGTCGTATATTTATATAGTTTATCTCAAATTCAAGTCTTCCATATAAGGGCAGGTTTATCGAAGACTCAGTTTCGAGATAATCGACTCTTTATAACACTATCTTGTGTGGTGAAATATAGATTATAGTTCATAGCAGGGATTACATGTGAAATGAGTAGAATATGGGGAATTGCCGCCCATTATCTCTGCATTATCTACTAAAATAAAAACGAATAAGAATGCTTTCAACTTTTAAAGAGTAAAGCCAATTTATTTTTTATTCTGTTTCTTATCCAGGATGGACCTTAGTTCTTTAACATCCTCTTCAGACAGGTCTTCCTCCTGAATGAATTGAACGAGCATTGACTTTAAGGTGCCGTCATAGAATCGTTTTACAAAGGATTTTGTTTTGTCACGTTGGCATTCGTCCTGGGAGTAAAGCGGATAAAATGTATAAACTCTCTGATTTTTATGGACGCCGACGACTTCCTTTTTAGTAAGCCGATCTAAAAGTGTCCGTACGGTTTTCGGATTCCAGTGAGTTTGTGCCGGCAATGAAGAAATGATATCATTTGCTGTTTGCGGCCCTTTTTCCCAAAGCACCTTTAAGACTACCCATTCTGACTCTGTAATCGCGGGTATTTTTTTCGTCATGTGAATCCCTGCCTTTTCCTTTTAATAGATGCCTTTGTTGTGTAGAATGTATTTCGTAATGTCAGCAGCTATACTGCCGCTGGCATGATTGTCGCTTTCGATATTCGTGGCAAAGAAATAGGTGTTGTTATCTGTTTCTACAAACCCAATAAACCAGCCATTTACATTTTTCCAGTTAACCGTTCCTGTTCCGGTTTTGCCATAAAGAGTTGAACTGTTTTTTGTCTCCAGTTTAATGGCATTTTTTACGAAATTAATATTCTTTTTAGTAAATCCAAATTGATTTGTATAAAATTTTTTGAGTTTCTGTACCTGTTCGATCGGTGAAATTTTTAAGGAAGATTCCAGCCAGTACTCTTCGATACCACCTGACAGATTTTGATTACCGTACTGTATCCTTCTCATGTACGCTTCAATATTTTTCTTTTGTACCATTTTGTCCATCTTCTGAAAATACCATGTTACAGAGTTTTCCATCGCTGTATGCAAATTATGATTCTGGTTCCAGCTTTGATAAGGATACGAATGACCATTCCACTTCATGAAATTGTCATTTCGTGTGATAACTTCGGACTCCAATGCAAATAATGCACTATAAATTTTGTACGTGGAGTTTGGTGAAACCCGCAATGTGCTTTTGTATTTATTATAGATATTGTATTGCTTCTCCCGTAAATCGTACAATACAAAGCTGCCTTTATATCCTTTGAAATAAGCGCTTAAATCTTCATATACTGTTTGCTCATTGTCAAAATTAATGCGTTCATCATAAGGCATAGCAGAAACAATCGGTACTTGACTCACTACAAATCCGGCAAGAAGGATAAAAATCAGGATACTTTTCACTTTTACCAGCTTTGTTTCAGTTTCGAAATGTGCAATACGCTCAATTCTTTTTTTTATTTCCTTTTTTGAACTAGCGATCTGGTTAACCATTGCGAAATGTCTTGGATGACGAAATTTATCCGCAAGCTTAATAATTGTGTTTCCGTATGCTGCACGCTGATGTTGATTTAATGTATGGAGGACAGCACTGTCACATGCGATTTCTCTGTCCAGTCGCATTTCCCTGAACGCTATCCAGATAAATGGATTAAACCAGTACAAAATCTGGAGCAGGACAATCAGGTAATTTATGGCAACGTCTTTATTTTTGTAGTGATGTAATTCATGCAGCAAAATGTATTTTATTTCATCCGTGGACAGCCAAACTTCAGCATGACTTGGCAGGATGATGCAGGGTTTGAATATCCCGAACATTAATGGGGAGTTGATTCGTTGTGATTCCGTCAACACCACAGGGTACGATATATTTAGCCTTTGTTTGCACTGTTCGAATAATGATAGAATTTCGGTATTCGTTATAGCACTTGCAGACTTTTTTAATTGCCACAATTTTATCCAGGCATGCATGGCCAAAATAATCATAACGAGCATGCCTGCTATCCATACTATGGTGAAAACAGGTTCCAGAACTGTAAAATCCAATCGATGAACAGATGTTGAAAAATCGTTCATCCAACTTCCATTATTTAATTGAGGATTTTCGTTTGTGAAGCCGAGTTGCGCCTGATTACTGTGTTGGATCCCATTTCCCGTAAGCTTACTATCGAAACTTAATAATTGCGTTGGGAGATAAGGAATTAGTAAAGCAATTAATAACAGGAACCAAAGATTGTACTTCCATTTGGATGACAATTGATACTTAAAAATTTTTCGAATCAACAAGATAACAATGACCATGAGAGAAGATATGAACAAGCTAACAGCAAGATGGAGAGCGGACATTTATTCACTCCTAAATCGTTATATTACATCTGGCGGTGTATTATGAAGGACAGAGTGAGCTCTTATTTTAAAGCATCCAGTGTGATCTCGGCAGCCCTTGCAACCAGCGCATCGTCATATTCAGCATTCTTTGTATCGTACCGGGACATAACTGCTATGACGATTGGTTCTCTGTTCGGCGGCCATACAACGGCGACATCATTTCTTGTTCCGTAGCTGCCAGCCCCGCTTTTATCATCAACTCTCCATCCTTGAGGGGCTCCGGCGCGTATTAATGAATCCCCTGTTTGATTTCCTTTCATCCAGTCGATAAGCAATTCACGCTTATCATTTGGAAGAAAGTCACCAAGGGCAACTTTCTTCAGGTTAGTGGCCATAGCTCTCGGTGTGCTAGTATCACGTTTATTACCTGGCGTGAATTCATTTAATTCGGTTTCGTATCGTTCGGGCATTGTAACGTCATCACCAATGTCGCGTAAAGCTTGCTTGAATTGATCTGGCCCTCCGATCGCCTCAAGTAGAAGGTTTCCAGCGGTGTTGTCGCTTGTCCGGATAGCCGCCTCACTGATTTCCAAAAGTGTCATTCCGGTACCCACGTGTTTCTCGGTAACTGGAGAGTAAGTAACCAAATCATCCTTGGTGTATGTAACGGTTTTTTTTAGTTGTTCTATGTCGTTTTGCTTCAGCAAGATCGCTGCAGCCAAAACTTTAAAGGTAGATGAATAGGCATAATGTTCATCCGGTCGATATTCGACTGTTTGATTCGAGCCTGTATCAATTGCATAGACACCTAATCGAGCATCAAACTCTCTTTCAAGCTGTGTAAGTTCTTTATTTTTATTGATTTTTTTTTCTGATTCGCTTTGCTTATCGGAGGATGCGTTGTTTTGATCACCTGCAAGTGTGCATGCGGTAAGTATTGTGAGTAAAAGGAATGTTAAGGACATTGTAACCAAACGAATGCCAGCTTTGTATGAATTTGTTTTTTTCACTTGAACACCTTCTCTTTTATTAGATTGTTTTGCGCTTTGATCATCAACCCTTTTTTTAAGCATTGTATACCCTCTTACTGATTGGACTACAAATGTAATACTATATTACATTTGTAGTCTGTAAGTGTCAAGATGAAATTTTACATACATATCCAATAATCTCTGAGGGCATTCTTCGAAAATATTATGTGGGTGGATGGGCTTAGTGAAATAATCAGAGCTTTTATAGGATGAAGCAAGACTTAGAAAAATCTCCTAAAAAAAGGTTACAAATGATTTTTCAGAATTGATTTGTATAGCTCAAAAAGGTTGAACTCTTTAAAAAACTCGATCTAATCTCAAGAAACGTAATTACCTTGAAATTGAGTCTTCAAGAAACGGGGGCGCGCGACAAGTTCTGCTATAAGCGCTTTCTGGCGTGAAAGGCAGGAAGTTTATTCGATTAAATTTCAACTGTACAACGGAGGATGGGAATGAAGGATCCATGTTTCCCGAAACCATCCCGTCAACACTCCTGCATGCGTTAAGACGGGCAGGTCTTAGGGTGTGAAGCACAGGTGGATTGGGCAGAACGAAGGCTAAAGCCATATCTAAGGTATGCCAACGGATATGCCTCACGGCTGAAAAACTAGATAGGATGAGAATCGTTCTTTGAGATAGGAACTGACGAACTTCCGAAGGTAAGGGTCTAAAGATTTCAATGTAGGGAAACCTACAGGTCATCTTACGATGACGTGAGTGGTGTGGAGTAAAACTGCCCCCTCTGAAAGACGCTATACCGAACGATGGCGGTATCGAGCTCACAGGCTTACAGGAAGCATCTACGTCCAGTATGGATAGCTACGTTGTATGGTACTTGGAAAGCAAGGAACGTTGAATCAAGGGCTGTCACCCAAAACGGTTGCTATAAAGTTATACTGAAAAGCATTTGTCCTTGTGAGGGTAGGGGAATGACTGATGAAACTTCTATAATGGAAGGGGAGGAATAGCCCCAAGTCTAGAGTATGAAACGATTATTTTCCTAACGTGAATGGCACCGATCGGGTAGGAACGTGGGAACATCGCTCCAAAGGAGGGATGCCACAGTGTCAACGCTACGAAACTGGGATTACTATAATATGACGGAGACCTTTACGTATCTTCATGAAAAAGCGAGTCAGGGACATACATTTTCTCACCTATATGAAACCATCATATCGAGAGAAAACATCCTGCTCGCTTTTCGCATGATTAAAACCAATAAGGGATCAAAAACGCCGGGAACCGATGGGAAGACCATCGATGACATGAAAGAGCTATCCGAAAAAGATTTGGTAAATGAAGTCCGAACCAAACTTAGAAACTATCACCCGAAGAAAGTTCGAAGAGAATGGATTGAAAAAGAGAACGGCAAATGGAGACCTCTTGGGATTCCATGCATACTGGATCGAGTGATCCAACAATGCTTCAAACAAGTTCTTGAACCGATTGTAGAATCTCAATTCTTCAAACATAGCTACGGATTCAGACCTCTCCGGTCTGCTCATCATGCTATGGCAAGGATACAGTTTTTGATTAACCATAGTCAACTTCATTACGTGGTTGATGTAGATATTAAAAGTTTCTTTGATAACGTAAATCATCGTCTATTAAAGAAGCAACTCTGGAATATCGGCATCCAAGACCGAAAGGTATTGGCATGTATTTCTAAAATGATTACATCGGAAATTAATGGTGAAGGCGTGCCCGATAAAGGTTCACCACAAGGTGGAATTTTATCTCCCCTTCTTTCTAATGTCGTCTTAAATGACCTAGACCAATGGGTTGCGGACCAGTGGGAAGTATTTCCCCTGACGAAATCCTACAGTTCAGATGATGCCAGAAGGCGAGCGAGAAAACAAACGAATTTGAAACAAGGATATCTGGTCAGGTATGCTGATGATTTCAAAATTCTATGCCGGGATGGAAAGACAGCGCAACGGTGGTACCATGCGGTACGTCTGTACCTCAAAGAGCGTTTGAAGCTGGACATCTCACCAGAGAAATCTCAAATTGTAAACTTAAGAAAACGAGAATCGGAGTTCTTAGGGTTCACCATTCGTGCGAATAAAAAGGGCAAGAAACGAGTGGCCCATACTGGGGTCATTTCTTCAAAAAGAGAGAAAATCAAACAGGAAGCGAAAAAGCTCATTCGAAGAATGAAAGCTTCGCCTTCTGCTGAGAATATTCATCGTTACAATAGCTTTGTTCTAGGACTTCACCAATATTTTAAACGAGCGACTCATGTAAATCTTGTGTTCTCACGTCTTGCTTACGATCTTAAACCATTTCTAGTGAACCGTCTTCGACCGGTTGGAAAGCTAGAACATCCTTTTAAGCCACCGCCTTTTTATAGGAAAACCTTTAGCTTAGGAACGAAAACGATCAATATCAATGGTACGTATCTGTTTCCCATTGGCAATGTGAAAACATTCCATACGATGAACTTCAGTCCAAAGCTTTCGCTTTATACAAAGACAGGAAGAGAACAGATGTACAAAAGTCTCCGCCATGATATACAGAAAGAAATTGGACACTTAATGAAGCCTTCTTTACCGAATCGAAGTGTCGAATATCTGGATAATCGTATTAGTCGGTATAGTATGAAAATGGGGAAATGCGAAATTACAGGTGAACATCTTCACGCTTCAGATGTTCACTGTCACCACTATGTGCCAAAGAATCTTGGAGGAAGCGATCAATTTCAAAATCTCCGTATTCTTCATAAGGATATTCATCGACTTATCCATATAAAAGATATAGAGAAGATAAAGGTTTATCTTAAACAATTACCACAGAATCGATTGATCTTAGATAAAATCAATCAATACCGAAAGGTAAGTGGGGTGGAAAGGATCGTCGCATCCAGTCTCGAAGAGTAACATAGGAACTTATAATGTAGTACATACCTTTAGATGGAGCGCCGAATGCTGGGAAACTAGCACGTTCGGTGTGGAGCAGGGGAAAAGCCGGAGATAACCTCAAAAGCTTACCTATTGCTAACTATAGCTGCACATTGGCTATCGCTTATTGTGTTAACGGAGCAGGATTGTAGAAGAAGGATAAGTTGATTTAACTAAAATATTCAAAGGAAGTGATTTTTTTTGAATACAAAAAGAACTGTCTTTTTAATAAGTGGTCCCCCTGGGTCTGGAAAGAGTACATTGGCTGATAAGGTATGTGGAAGTATAAATGGGTTATGTGTACATATAGAAGGGGATCAGTTATACAATATGGTAAGAAAAGGATGGGTGCATCCTTGTGATGATCACGATAATTTTTTTCTGAATATTTTATGGGATAATATAGTTGCTTTGATTGAAAATTTTACAAAAAATGATTTAAATGTAGTTACTGATTATGTTTTTTCTGCAGAGCAGTTATCTACTGTTATAGATAGAATAAAGAATTTAAATATTAACATTAAAGTAATAGTTATTAAAAGTGAGATAGAAACCTTAATAAAAAGGGATAGACAACGAAGCGGTGTTGCACATGTAGGAGAAGAAAGAATTAGACAAATTGTTAGAGATTTTAATTCTAATAAGTTTCCAGAAAGATTAATACTTGATAATAATGATTCTTATTTAGAGGACCTTGTAAATATCGTTTTGAACGAAGACAGATTTACCGTGAATTAATTTGTAATATTAGTTTAAAGAGCATATCTTGATTTAATATAAATCAAAAATCCACCAATTACTTACTCAACTAACTGGGGCTAAAGTAAAAGAACAGTAAGAGATATATCTCGAATTCGAGTCTTACGTAAACGGGGACGTTAATCCAAGAAGGATATAAAGCTCTTTTTATTGAAACTGTTCACCTAAAGATAGCCTGAGCATAGTAGGGTATTTAGAATGATTATTTATTATACTCCAAGACAACTCTTCGGTCATATATCTGTTTTTGATGAAACAAATGGTTATTTTTTTACTGTTGATCTACTCTTTTGATCATTCATGCCCCTACTGTATTGAAATATTTATTCTGTTTCACAAAGGGGAATCTGATGAAAAAATATATTCTTCTCACCGTCATCGTTTTGGCTTTTGGTGTATATATCAGTTTTTTTAGTGATAAAGCGAAAGAAACGGCTGGTGAAGCTTCAATTGATCAACAAGCACCGATGGATGAAGACAGTTGGGAAGAAAGCGCTTTATTTCAGCGAGATGATAAGGATAAAGGAACATATAAAATTCGATTAGGAAGTAACGGTAAACTGGCTGCAATGGAGTTTGAACCTGTGAAAGCTGATACTCCATTAAAATATATGTGGTTGTTTTGGGGAGACAAAGAAGATATCAAAGATAGTTCCTTAAAGATTATAGGCAGACATAAAGAGAGTATGCAAATGGAAACTTTATTTGAGCAACAGTTAAGCCACTTAGCAGGTATTTATGGTGCTGTCCACCATATACCTTCTAATGTAACCTTACCTCACGAGGGTGTTTGGCGTTTAGAAGTATATATGGATGAAGAGTTATACGGCTACATTGTCATACAAACAAAATGACGAATTTGAAACTAAGCGCCCCCGTTATATGTGGCGATTGCTCAAAAACCCTATTGGCGGAAATTTGTCTTTTATATATGACAAAGCAGGTTTTTTCAGATGTGAATTTATGATTTAAAAGGGGGCTTTAAAAATGGCAATTATCGTTGGGTATGTAATTGCATTTATAGGTGCGCTTGCAGCTTATCAGTTAAGTAAAGGTACTCCGAAAAAAAGAAAATATAAGGTGTGGGGCATTGCTCTTATGGTGCCAATTTCACCAGCGTTAGCTTTTGCGATTGGGTCAAACTATGCATTCATTGTTAAAAATGGTTGGGCTACATTGATAATGTGGTATATTTTCCCCGTTATCTTCATAATAGGATTCGTTATGTTAATGGTTGGTATACTTATGAAAGAAGAAACAAAAATAGTTTGAGAATTTCAACTAAACGGGGGCTGATCTGGAGAAAGGATAAGCCTCTTTTCTTTGTAAAAAAGGATTGAGTTACTGGGTTTGATTTGAAATAATTGGAATTAAGGATGTGGTAACATTCAAACAACACACTACCATAAACTACTTAAGGAGGTATTATGAAAAAAATTTTATTAACTATATCAGTAATTGTTAACCTTTTTTATTTAATTAATGTACTTGCGGGTTCCGGAATTAGGCTGTCCAATCTTATGAATGTTATCTTGGGAGTGATATTTGTAGTAAGTATTTTGGGATCAATAATTTCCCTGTTACGTTCTAAACAAAATTCGAGTTATCACCTTTATTTGTCACTCACCGTGCTTACATTAAGTTTAGCTTCCTTTGGTTGGTTTGCTTTTATAAATTATTTTTCATTAATAATGGGAGTGTAAGGACTCTTATAAGGTTGATGTCTTGAAGTCGAGTCTTCATGAATTGAAGGCAATTGCTAAATAAGCAGTTGAATATATATAATAGCAGTTATTTGGGGAGGAGTGTAAATATATGAACTATTTACAAGACGTTTTGGCCGACCAATTGTCAGCTAATGCAAATGAGAAGAGTTGGTACGTACCATTTTCAGAAGCAGTAAAAGACTTGACAGAAGAAGAGGCTTTTTGGAAAGCGGATGAAAATAGTAATAGCATTGGCGAAATTGTCCATCACTTGATTCATTGGAATAAAACTTGGCAAAAAAGATATTCAGAATCTAGTGTTTATGCTTATCCATCAGTAGAAAATAATGACGAAACTTTTTACATAGAAGAAAACAAACAATTCGATGAACTACAAAATAAACTTTTAGAAACACTTTTATACTGGCAAGAACTCTTAAATGAAAACCAATTAAAAAGTGATGTTAAAGGGTTCTCTGATACAAAATGGTGGGAAGTATTGGCGAGTGTAACTACCCATAATGCTTATCATATTGGCCAAATTATTTACATTAGAAAGATGCAAAAGAGCTGGAGATAACCGTAGTGGTGTAATAGGTTAAAGCTTACGTTTTGTTTTTATGTGCATATCTTAAATTATCTCGAAATCGATTTTAGGGGGAAAATCTGTAATAGTGCCCTTGTTTTATTTTGTGAGACAATTATAGTTAATTACGCTGAAGGAGGGTTACTATCAATAGAGTATTGTTGCAGGGCAGTTGGTATCGCTATTTTTATTAGTAGTTATTCCTCTTTTGTTCTTGACTGTCATTTCATTATTGGTAAACGTAAAAAAAAGAACGGAGAAAATAGAAAACAAAATAAATAAGATGCTTCAAAATGGAGAATGAAAGTAGAAGGTGCCTAATAACCTTGAAATCATGTCTTCATGAATTGGGGAGCTTTAGTGGAAGATCAACTCGAGAGTATCTCGAATTCAAGGCTTCACAAAACGGTGGCGATTGCTGTATTAAACATCGCCATCCTTAAAGAAAAGGCTGTAAAAAGCTAAATGTTTTATTATAAATTTATCAAACATAAAATTGTGGAGGACTAAAATGGACTTATTGCAACAATCAATAAATATGGCAGCCTTGTATAAGGAAAACCAAAAGATAGAAGCCATTATTCTTGCTGGTTCAGTATCTAAAAATCTACAAGATGAACATTCAGATATTGAATTACATATTTTATGGTCAAGTCCTCCAACAGATGCGGAGCGACAGTATCCTATTGAGCAAATCGGTGGCACCATTCTATCTTATCATCCTTATGAAGAAGAAGAGTGGTCTGAGGCGTACTTAAATAAGGTTGGCATTAAATTTGAGATTAGCAGTTTTTTGGTTGGAACAGTAGAGCGCTTTATTTACGAGGTCGTGGATAAATACGAAACAGATTATGACAAACAATGTATTTTAGCTTCCATTCATGATGGTGTGTGCCTATTCGGAAAAGAAAAAGTCACTAAGTTAAAAAATAGGGTTGCCACATATCCTTTAGCACTTACTCATAATATGATTTTTGAAAATCTTTGGTTAGGTAATCGATGGAATAACCGCCAAGCACTGTTAAAACGTCAGGACTGGTTGATGCTCTATGATGTCATGTGTGGGGTACAAAAGAAATTGTTTGGAGTTTTGTTTGGCCTTAACCGTATGTACATCCACCACCCTGTATTTAAATGGATGGAGCATAATATTGAACATATGCAGATTAAACCAGAAGATTTTTGTAATAGAATGAGCAAAATATTGATAGGGAAACCAAAAAGAGGTGTAAAAGAGTTAGAGGGATTAATCGAAGAGATTATAAGATTGGTTAAGGAACACCATCCTGATTTGGACATAAGCGAACAAATGGAAAGCATAGAATATGTTAAATAATAAGCCTGAAGATAATTGCTTTTATGAAAACACTTTTTATCCAATTTGCCTATTTGAATATTATCATTTATATATAAGCAACACATAATCATTAAGTATTGTAAACCTTGAGTTCGAGTCTTCCGCATAAGGGGGGCGATTGTTCAATATAGACGATCGCTTTTTTAACAAACGGAACAGAGCAGTTGAATATCGGGGGGGATAGAATGGAATATGAATTAAGTCTAAAAAGTCAAAAAGTAAGAGTGTGGTTATGGATTATGGTTCCTGCATTCATACTAACTTATGGTTTGTTTGCCTACTTACCAACAGAATTTAGTTTGCTACCTACTTTGCCACTAACTATCGGTTATTTCTCTTACTTAGGTTGGGTACTGGTGCGAAAGAAAAAGTAGAGGTAGCTTGTTTATGTAACACGTGAGTTAAATTTAGTTTTGCTTCAATACATCTTGAAATTAAGACTTCCATTATAGGGGGCGATTGTTCAATATAGACGATCGCTTTATCACTAACGTGGCAGGATAATCAAAAAAGAGATTGTTATTGAGAAACGATATTCCTAGGATAAAAACGGTAAGCGTATAAGGATGTTTTAAAAGGGAGAGAAAAATAATGGCACAATCACTAATCTTTGATATGGATGGAACACTTTTTCAAACAGATAAGATCCTGGAAATATCACTGGATGATGCTTTTAGCCGTTTACGGTCATTAAATAAGTGGGATCAGGAAACGCCTATTGATAAATACCGTGAAATTATGGGGGTTCCTTTACCAAAAGTATGGGAGACTCTGTTACCTGATCATTCCGTTGAGGAAAGAGAACAAACAGATGCTTATTTTCTAGAAAGACTAATTGAAAATATAAGCAGGGGTAAAGGTGCTTTATATCCTAACGTAAAGGAAGTCTTTAGTTATTTAAAAGAGAATGATTGTTCCATATACATAGCAAGCAATGGTTTAACGGGATATTTAGAAGCAATTGTCAGTTATTATCATTTGGATGAATGGGTTACGGAAACATTCAGTATCCAACAAATTGAATCGTTTAATAAATCGGATTTAGTCCAAGGTATTATAAAAAAATACAGCATCACTAATGGAGCAGTAGTTGGGGACCGACTTTCAGATATAAATGCAGCCAAAGATAATGGGTTAGTTTCAATTGGCTGTAACTTTGACTTTGCGCGAGAAGATGAACTTTCTCAAGCTAATATTGTCATTGACGATTTGACAGAGCTACAAACAATATTATCAAAACTAAAACAAATAGCTTATTGAACTCAAAGGAAAACTGTATGGATTATAAAAACATATCGTTCAAGTATGGGAGTGCTTATGATACAGGGTTAAATAGCAGCAATTTTGAATTAGTACTTGAAAGAGCATTAATACATCATCTGGATGAATTACAAAATTGCTTTAAAGAAGCCTATCGAATACTCAAGGATGGTGGGTATTATATTGTTTAGGACCGTACCCCTGATGATTGTTTAATAAAAGGCAACGATAATCATATAAGAGGATATCTTTTTGAATTGTTTCCAAGATTAATCGATAAAGAGGTGAGTCGCCGGTATTCCAGTCATTTCGTATTGAAGACTTTGAAGAAAGTTGGATTTAAAAAATTGAGGAAGTTAAGTTGTGGGAAACAAGAAAAGTGTATCACACCAAAGATCAATTACTTGAAGGTTTAAGTAAGCGAACCGGAAGAAGTATTTTACATGTACTAGATGATAATGAATTGAGGACATTTATTAATTATGTAGATAAGTCACTTATGATTAATAAGAGCGTAATTGAGAAAGATAGATGGACAATTTGGAAAGCGGTTAAATAATATAAAGATATCTCGATTTCGAGCTTTAAATATAAGAGTGACGATTGTTCAATATGGACGATCGGTTTTTCACTAACAGGGCAGTTTGATTAAATAAAAAGTACAGAGGGAGACTAATTATGACAAAAAAGTATTGTTCAATATTATCAGTATCTTTTTTCACTTTGGCTGTTTTTCCACTACTAGCTGGTTTGACTGAATGGGGTAATGCACTATATGTTGCTGTAATTAATATAAGCATCTTTTTACCTTTGATATTAGGAGTTTTGGGCTTAATATTTGCTTTAACTGGGATTAAAGGCAAGATCAAAATTAGCCTTGTTTTGATGAATGTCTTAGGGGTGCTTCTATCTACATTTTTAGTCTTTATTGCGATGTATGGTTTTCAACAAGCATAAAGGGATCATCTTCAGCTGACTGGGCGTAAGTTAAAGATCTAATGAAAGATGTCTCGATAACAAGGATTCGATAATAGAGGGACAAATCTTAAACATAAGGATTTGTTGCCTCCGTATAACAATGGAGGCTACCCTATGAAAAACTGTTGGCTGAGATATTTATTGAAATTAAGACAGAACAAACAAAATTTAATCATTTATCTATTTCCGTTAATATAATCCTATCTGGATATAGGGAGGTTATGGCTTGAGCTTTACAATGAAGCACTTTACAAATTGTCTAAGTTTCTAATGAAAAAAAAACAACTAAAGAAGTCGACTTGTAACTACGTATACCTTTCCATATAATGATAATTAAAATTAATAGAAGCAAGGAGTTTTAAATTGAGTAAACAAGATGAGGTTTATCAAAATATATTGGATAAATCGCTAAAACTTTTTAATACTAATGGAATTCATATAACCTCTATACAAGATATTATGAACGAGACCGGTTTACCTAAAGGAGCCATATATAGAAGGTTCAAGAATAAAAGTGAAATTGTATTAGCTTCTTATAAAAAAGCAGGTTTAATAATAGATTTCTATATGCGGGAATCAATAAAAAACAAAGACTCTTTTACTGAGAAGATCATAGCAATATCAAATATCTATCTAGATGCAGTTGATAATCCGCCTATTGAAGGAGGATGTCCTATGCTGAATACTGCGATTGAGAGTGATAACAATTTCCCAGAATTGAAAAAGATGATGGCAGAGGCTTTTCAACAGATGATATTGTTCGTTGAATCTTTACTTCAAGAAGGAATAGAGTCTGGGGAATATACAACGGAGCTCGAACCTCGTTCTTTAGCATCCCATTTATTGTCTTCCATGGAAGGAGCCATTATGACAAGTAGGCTTTCATTAAACAATGAGCATGTAGAAAACACAATAAAATATACGGAAAGGCTGTTGTTAACATATACAAGGTAGATGTCAAGGAATAGACATATTTACTTTGTTGCTCTTTGTGAGTAATTAAGTTATAGTATAACCAGACCGGACGGTCCGGTCTGATTATACTAACAGAAATGAGGTGTAATAATGGACGTTCAAATCATACTGTTTGAAGGATTTGATTTATTAGACAACTTAAAAAGGCGAATTACATGGATGGTCAAGCTAAGATAGGCAAGCTCCCATCTATGCTAAGAGGATCTAAGGTGTCTCAGTAAATAGTGGTTTAGTAGAAAAGGAGAAGTATGACTAAAAGAAAAACTTTAATTGTAATCCTGTCTTTGGTTTCTGTGATGTGGATTCTGCATACTGCTTCAAAAAATTTTATAGTGGACCCAGAATTCGCTTCTTTCTTGAGCAAAAAAGAAATTATTATATCAAATGGTAACCTATGGATCGTAATGATTAAAATCCATATCGTCCTTGCGATTACTGCTTTAGTTACTGGTCCTATAGGTCTTTCAAAAAGTATTAGGATTAAAAAACTTCCATTACACCAGTGGAATGGCCGAATATATATATTATCCATTCTTTTAAATATGGTGCCAGGTTACTATGTTTCAATTTTTGCTAATGGCGGAGTTCTAAGTATGATTGGATTTTGGATATTAAATACATTATGGCTTGTTACAACAATTAATGGGTACCTGTGGGTAAGGAGAAAGAAAGTAGTTCAGCATAGAAAATGGATGCTTAGAAGTTTCTTTCTTACCTATGCAAATTTAACAATATATATCATAGTCGCTACGTTCCATAATGGGTTTAACTTCGATTATGGTGTTTCTTACATCATTGCTGTTTGGGGATCATTCACAATCAACTTAACATTAGCAGAATTCGTTATTAAAAAATCTAAAATCTAATGAATATGAGAAATTAAAGAGGTTACTTATGAGAATTATTTTAGAGAATGTCGATTTGTTTCAGATGATCCATCGGAATTCTTGGATATTTGTTTTTACACTATTTTTCATAGTTTATGCCCTATATGGGAAGAAAAAAAGCAAAGCTGCTAATATGACCCAAATGATTTTACGGTTCTTTTTTATAATTATGTTATTTTCAGGGGTTTCATTAGTGATTGCTTATAATTTTGATCCATTTTATGTAACTAAAGGATTATTTGCCATCACTATGATGGGGCTAATGGAAAGCAGCACTGTTAGAAGGAAAAAAGGTCAACAAAGCAAACTTGCTTTTATTAGTGGTAGTATTTTATTAATAACCGTAGTATTGATGGGTTTTAGAGTAATACACTTCTAAATATTATTAATGATCAACATCAATTGCGCTTGAAAAACGTAAATACTTTTGAATGGATTATTCTAGTTATTGGACGATTATCCAACAAAAGATGGTCGTTCTTCCATAGGAGTCTTTTAATAGATGTAATTCTTAATAAAAGGATATTTTTAACATACCGAGTTTTCCATAATTGGGAGCAATTATGTAGTAACTTGTTTATAAAGACCAAACCACTAAAATTAAGTGATTTGGTGTTTTAAAGCTTCACGGGTGTGGCTTTTGATGCAACAAGTATTTTATACCTCACACCTGCATTAGCCATAGTAATTTCGTGGATCTGGGTTATCGAAATTTCTACACTTTTATTCATAGTTGGAGGTATTATCTATACAAGTTAGAGAAAAGGATTTAAAAAGCGAATGAATACTTTAATCAAATAGTATCTTGAAACCGAGTCTTAAAGAAAAGGGAGCTTATCTGCAGTAATGATAAGTCTCTTTTTAGTGTAAAAGGATTGAGTTCTTGAATTTCATTTGAAATAATTGGAATTGAGTATAGGGTAACTTTATTGAAAAAATATATCTCGATGGGCGGATTGTTCAATAATTAATTCTAGTAGAAGGAGGCGAAAGTTTGAGGAATAAACAAGTTATTTTCTGGAGTATTATAGCTGTCATTCTAGTATTGATATGGCTCTCCTTAAGATAATACATATAATATAGGATTTTATAAGCGAAGGAAGGTATCTCGAATTCAAGCATTACGCAAACGGGGGCTTTAACGGAAGATACTTCACTTTTTAAGCCTGTAATAGAGTGCATTGTTAAAGTATGAAACCAGTTTTGTTGAATAAACCAAGTTTTAGGTTAAGTAAATAACTTCATTACTTCATATGCTATTTATATGTTTAGGGAAGAGGGATGTAAAATCGAATTAAGTATATGGTTAGTCTTTGGAGCAGGTATTTTATCATTTATTTCTCCCTGTGTGTATCCTCTGTATCCTTCATACCTTTCTTTTATTACAGGGATATCAGTAGGGGAACTTTCTAATAAATCAAAACAGCCACGCCAGGTAAAACAAAAGTTAATGCTACATACATTATTTTTTGTATTGGGGTTATCTATCGTGTTCTTTATTCTAGGTTCAGCTTTTACTTTTATTGGTGATGTTTTTACTAGATATCAGAATATAATACGAATGATAGGAGCTGTATTTATAATAGGGATGGGTTTCTTTCTAATGGGAATTTTCCAACCCATTTCTATGATAAAAGAAAGACGCTTAAAACTGGTAAAGAAACCAGCAGGATATTTGGGCTCATTTTTAGTTGGCGTGTTTTTTGCAGCAGGATGGACTCCTTGTATTGGGCCAATGTTAACAGCCGTTTTAACTTTATCAGCGTCGAATCCTGATCAAGGGTTGATTTATACATTAGCATATACACTTGGCTTTGCTATTCCTTTTTTAGTTATGTCTTTTTTCTTAGGAAAAGCTCGATGGATTTTAAAGTATTCAGATAAGATAATGAAAATTAGTGGCGGAGTTATGGTTATGGTGGGCCTATTATTGTATTTTGACAAACTGTCAGTATTAGGGTTATGGCTAACAGAGTTATTTGGAGGGTTTAGAGGTTTTTAGTAATAAATATTATAAAAAGTTTTGAATGAACGTATTCACTCCTGAAATATGTTTCAATTTCGAGTTTTAAAGAGTTAGGCACTTGTTTTCAATGTATTGATCATTCAATGAGGTATCTGCCAGGGGGACGGGGTAAGATGATCATTTTTCTGTTTATAGCTGTTCATATATTGCTTGGCTTAATGTTAATTTCTTTCAAAGGGAAATTACCAAAACAAATAACTACGTTTTCTTTTGTATTTCTCAGTATGAGTTTCTTATATTTCGGATCCATTTTGTTAGGATAAGCATGTTATCTCAACGCTGAGATTTCAACTTTAGGGGGCAAATCATGAACAATGGTTGTTCCTTTTCTACCTATTCGGATGAAAGTATTGATCTAACGAGCAGCTAAGTTTAAAAGAAAACTACATTAAGGAAATACAATAGTTAAGTTAATAAGTAGGTGTTAGTCAATGATAATCAAAAACGAGGAAGATGTAATAAAATCAATAAAAGAAGATGACTGGATGATGTATGTACTAAATGCTGTAAAAACGTTGAATTTGCCTGATTGGTGGATTTGTGCAGGATTTGTTCGTTCAAAAATATGGGATGTGATACATAATTATAGTTCGAGAACTCCATTACCAGATATTGATGTGATTTACTTTGATTCAACAAATGTAAGTAAATTTGAGGAAGAAAAGTTTGAGGAAAATTTAAAATCTATTATTCCCAGTATCCCTTGGTCAGTAAAAAACCAGGCGAGAATGCACATCAAAAGTAATATGCCTCCCTATTCATCTTCCGTTGACGGTATTTCAAAATTCCCTGAGACAGTCACATCATTAGGAGTAAAAATTGACAAAAATGAGGAAATAAAATTAACAGCTCCTTGGGGAATTAATGATGTTGTAAATTTAGAAGTAAGACCGACACCATTTTATGATACAAAAGAAAGAATAGGATTCTACAAAAATAGAGTTACAACAAAAAATTGGAATAAAGAGTGGGATAGGTTAAAGGTGTACGGTACCAATAACTCTTATTAAGATAACCGTTGATTAAGTTAGAGATCTGATAAAAATATCTTGAAATCAAGTCTTCCAGTTTAGGGGAGCAATAGCTGTATAGTGGATAATGCTTCTTGTGCTAACGGAGCAGTTTAATTGAAAATAAAGGGAGATTTCATATTGCATCCAATAACAGCAACAGAAATAACAACTTCGGTCATTTTTGTAATTGGTATTTTTGTTATGTCATTATTAACACCAAGTAACATAAGGAAACATTGTTTACTTGTTTCAATTTCATTAACTGCACTATTACTTATGCTTTTTGCTGTTCGTCCTTTTTGGATCGACTATCAAGTTTCGAAAAAAACGGAACAACTTAAGGAATACTTAGAAGAAACATTCCCTCAACAAGAATGGAAGATTAGTCAACAAGAAGGAAGACAATATAACCCTTATCACCTCATAGTTGAATTTAAAAAACGAAAAAGGTTGGCTTTATACTTATTCCGTAGTAGATGAAGAGAATATTTGCCAAAATGCTTGGTCAACACCAGAAGGAAATTCTCCTGATGAGGGTAGACATTTTAAAAACTTATGTGAAGAATAATCTTTATTAAACAAACGGGGGCAATTATTCAATAGGAGGTTTCGCCAATCTTTTTGAGACTTAGGTGATAGGGAACTGTTAATCTTTCAGTAAGTTAAAGGGTGTGAAAATGAATATACTAAGCGAAGTATTATTAGTAGTACTAATATGTATTATTAGTTATTTTGTTTCAGGTCGTCCTGATAGTGTGCTTCCTTTATTTTTCGGGGGAGTTTCAGGCTGGGTACTTGTAAAATTAATAAGTAGGATTTGGAGATCAAATCAATAGTTTTTCCAAAGTTGTCTTGAAATCACGAAATGTAGAGTGGTGGTGTTGCTTTTGAGTTTTGCAATTAAAAAAAGGTCTG
This sequence comes from Thalassobacillus pellis, assembly GCF_016908295.1. Taxonomy (GTDB): domain Bacteria; phylum Bacillota; class Bacilli; order Bacillales; family Halobacillaceae; genus Thalassobacillus; species Thalassobacillus pellis. Next base: position 84,989 of record NZ_JAFBDO010000004.1, on the reverse strand, counting down.
AATCTATGTTCTTAATTATTGTTTTGTTAACTTTATTTATTATTATTGGTTGTTCTTCTGATGAATCCATAACAGAAGTTACTCAACCTGGAGAGCTATATGAAAAGAAAGTAACTAATGATTCAAATGAAAAAGAAAAATTTGAGGCAACCTTTTCAACGCTTAATATTAATCATATTCCTAAGAACATCACTTTTGAAATTAACAAAAATGTATGGAATTTGTTAGAAAATGATAAAGTCTATGAATTGCACTTTATCTATAAACATCAATCAGACAATTTTGTCTTGGAAGAAATCAGTTTATCCCAGGTATCTTTAGACAACTTTCGACAAAAGGTTAAAGAAATTAAAGGTAAAATAGAGTAAAACGAGAAACGGTATCCTTCAAGTATAATATTAATTAAAGGGAGCTAGGGTTATTATTTGTGCAATATCTCAACTTCGTGTCTTACGGAATTTGGTTCATTTCTTGAATAAACATATATAGGAACATCACAGGGGAGTTATTAAATGAGTAAAGAAATATATGAATTTATAAATGAAGTACAGTTAAAAAAGTATGCAGAACTTGGTGTACGAGCAGGTGTAAATCTGCAAAAAAATCAATTATTGATTATTCATAGTGATATACAAAATGCTACGTTTGCCCGTCTAATCCAAACGATAGCCTACGAGGAAGGAGCTTCAAATGTATTTATAGATTGGACAGATGAACAGTCTACCAAAGAATTTTACTTAAATGCAGCAGATAGTGTCATTGATAACTTTCCTGATTGGCAGGCTGCCCGTTTTAAGGAGTGGGACGATGTAGGCGCTGCTTACATCCATATTATTTCTGAAAACTTAAATGTTTTTAAGGAGGTTTCTTCAGATAGGATAAATCGTTTCCAAAAAGCTTCTCGTACCAAATTGAGGGATTATTATGCGAAAATTAGATCCCACGAGGTACGCTGGTGTCTTCTAGCTGTCCCAAGCGCTGAATGGGCAACAAAAGTATTCCCCAACCTAAGTAAAGAAGAAGCTATACAATCATTATGGAAATTAATTTTAAAAGGATCTCGGGCAGATGGGGAAAATCCTATAAAAGATTGGGAGAGCCACAATAGAACCTTCGAATCTCGAAAAAAAATCCTAAACGAGAGTCAATTTGAAGCACTTCATTTTACAAATAGTTGTGGTACTGACTTATTAGTTGGTCTGCCAAAAAATCATCACTATATCGGTGGGGGAGTCATAGATGAAAAGGGAATACCTTTCTTTCCTAACATTCCTACGGAAGAAATATTTACTGCTCCTCATAAAAATAAGGTGAATGGCAAATTGGTAGCTACTAAACCTCTTATCTATGGGGGGAGTGTCGTAGATGAATTTTATCTGGTTTTTAAAGATGGACGGATTACCGACTATTATGCAGCAAAGGGACAGGGAGTGTTAAAGAACCTCATCGAAACAGATGAAGGTTCACATTATCTAGGTGAAATTGCCATGGTCTCTAATAAATCGCCTCTTGCTCAGGCAGATACGCTTCTTTACAATACATTGTTTGATGAAAATACGTCCTGTCATATTGGAATTGGAAATGCATCTCCTTCCAATATTCAAAATGGCAATGATCAATCTGAGGAAGAGTTGAAGGCAGCGGGGCTGAATACTTCCCTTTTAACAGTCAATGTGACCTTTGGTACCAAAGATATGAAAGTAGTGGGTAATAAAGAAGATCGTACTGAAGTCATGCTAATGAAGGATGGGGATTTCCAATTCTAAATTGAAAAATTGTACTTCAACAGTTGAAAATCTGCGCCATATTTAGAAATTGAAAAAGATTTTTTGTTTAGTGGATAAAAATGAGGGGTTATTTTGAGGATAAATCTAAAAATTTCAACAGTAATTTCAACCATAATTACTTTTTTAATTTTAATGGGATGTGAACCATTAGCTAAGGAAACGATGGATTTTTATGAAAGCACAGAGAGTATTGACCTCTCTGATGAGAATATCAATTCTATATCAATAAATTCATATGAGAACGATGTTATAAACACTTTTGGAAAACCAACTGAAGTCGAAGAAATAAGAGATCCAAAGTCAAAATATTTGAGTTACGATGGAGTGGAGTTTGGTTTTGCAGATGCCAAGGTTATTCGATTATTCATTCGAAGAACAGACGAAAACTCCAAAATATATGAAACTGCTAAAGGAATTAAAATCGGGGATACAAAAGACCAGGTAATTAAAGAATACGGTGAGAACTATTATGAAAGGGTTGAAAGTGGCTTAGATACCCTTGGATATTTTGATAAAGATAATTTAATAAATATAGAGTTTGGGTTTAATGAAAATAAAGTTATAGCTGTTATTATTAAGAAAATTGGTTGGAAGGAAGATAATCAAAGGGAATCTTTATAAAGGATTTATTACATAATCAGGAGTGAACCTTAATGATGGGGTGATATGTTGTTAAAAACTTCTAGGGTTATTCTAGCTATATTAGTACTGACTCTTTCCAGTTATGGATTAATAACGAATAATTCTCCTCTTTTGCTTCCCTATATGATCATGTTTTTAGGTTGCCTATTGTTGGTGATGGGGCTTGAAGAATTCAATAAAACACACAATTCTTTATTAGGTTATATGTTAGTTGGGATTTCACTATTATGCATTTATACATCTGTGAAAGCTTTTTTAGCTGCTTAGTCTTAAAGTAATAAAAAGAAGCTGGATCAAGCTTACATACACTTTGCAGGAGTTCATCCGGACTATCGAAAGAATAATATAGGTAAACAACTTTACGAAGAATTTAACAGTGCTGCAGTAAAAGAAGATCGATATATAGTTCAAGAAGTTACTTCACCTGTAAACAAAACATCCGTTGCATAACATGCTAAAATGGTCTTCGATATAAAGGGTGGAAGGAATTCTTGTATCCCAGATTATGATTGCCCAGGGCAAGATAGAGTTTTATTTATTAAACACTTAAAATAATGCGTTTCCATTATTGCATATAGATTTTATCTCAGCTCCAAGTCTTCACTAATGGTGATTTAGTTCAAAATCAATGGAAGATTGTTATAGGCTTTCAACAACAGCGGGGGGGATGTTAGTGAGACAAAAAACTCCCTGTAAAAGAGCAAATTATTTTACAAAAAAATTAATTTATGCTATAATTTACAATATTTTATTTGAGGTATATAATAGGGTTCTCCTGGCCGGGGGAATCCTATTTCTGTTTTAAGGAGTGTGTTTCTGTGAAAGAAAAGGAGTCGAGTGTTACTTCATTAATTTCTGCTTTTGGTAGAGCTTATCATAGTTGTTTTGACTCGCCTATTATCTTTAATGACTATGTGGCAAACGATTTAATCACCCAAGATGAATTTAAGGAAATAAAGAAGAACCTAGTACAGGGAGTCCAATTTTTCAATGTAGATTTAAAGCAGCAATTTAAAGGAAACACAGAAGAAATGATAAAGTGGATAACTCAAGTTCAGCTTTCTCCAACACCCTTGGCTCGTGCTGCTTATTCAGAAAAAGTATTGCTAGATGAAATGCGACTAGGAATAGAACAATATGTCATCCTTGGAGCAGGTTTAGATACTTTTAGCTTTAGATATCCTGAATTTGAGTCTGCTCTAAAGATTTTCGAAATTGATCACCCATCTACACAGGACTTTAAAAAGAAAAGGTTGAAAGAAGCGAACTATAACATTCCAAGAAACCTTCAGTTTATAGCGATGGATTTCTCTAAAATGTTTTCTGATCAAAACCTAATAAAACAAGGGTTTGATGTTAATAAAAAGACTTTTTTTAGCCTTTTAGGAGTTTCTTATTATTTAACTCGAGAAGAAATCTCACACTTATTGGCTCATTTATTTACCAAAGTTCCTCCAGGGAGTTCAATTGTTTTTGATTATGGAGACGAAACTTTATTTACTGAAAAGGGTCACTCTAATAGAGTCGAAAACATGGTTAAAATGGCTGCTGCAAGCGGGGAACCAATGAAAACATGTTTTTCTTATGAGGAATTGGAGAATATACTAGAAACATTTGGCTTACTTATCTATGAACATCTGACACCGATTAGTATAAATGAACTTTATTTTAGTAATAGAAATGACTACTTAACAGCTTTTGAAACCATTCATTACGTTCATGCTGTAAAACAGTGATACCTACCTGTTAATCAGGTAATAAATCTTGATATAGAGTCTTCCGGTAAAGGGGGCATTTCTCTAAGAAGGAGAAATGCCCCCTTTTATGGAAGTAAAGGTTGAGGAGATAGACACATGGAAAAGTAATTTTATATAGCAAAAACTCAGGCTGATTGTTAAAAAAGTTTAAGGATTGGCATGACACCTTATGAATGAGCTATCCACAAAACACCGGATTATCTATTAAATAATTAAATTGGAGGGATTAGATAATGGATGTGAAGACACTCTTGTTACAACAATGGGCAAGCTGCTTAGATGAAGAAGACTGGTTTCCACCCCTTGAAAAAGTGCTAGAGGATATTACATTAGAACAGGCAATTTGGAAACCAGCTGATGGGTCAATGAATTCTATTTGGGAAATAGTGTGTCATTTGCTTTTCTTTGAAAAGAGATTTCTGATGCGCTTTCTTGGCGAAACAGAGAATGAACCACAAGCAGAAAATAATGATTCTACATTTCAATTACCAAGTGAGACGGTAGAAAATTGGAAAGAAACAAAGCAAGAATACTTTTATGTTCATCGTGAACTTGGAAAAATACTAGCAAAATCAGACCATGATGATATGTATAGAAAAATCCCAAAGAAAGATTATCCATTAGTACTTGAACTGAAGAGTCTAGCAATGCACGGCGCATATCATATTGGGCAGATAGTGTTCCTTAGTAAAATGCAAGGAGCTTGGCCAGAGAAACGAAGTTTTTAAAAAGGCTTCATTAGCTCTACAGTAAAAAAAGCGATCGTTATTATTGAACTATCGCATATCTATAATCACGAAGCAATAGTTGAAGAGTTGTTAAGCAGGGGGAGACCAAAAGTGGATATTGAACAAGAATTATATCGAGCAGCAAAAGAACTGATTAAAAAAAGATATCCAACTGGCTGGGGTGGTGCAGCGGCAATGTACACTAGCGAGGATGAAATATTGACAAGTGTTGCTCCAGAGGTGATAAATGCTTCAACAGATTTATGTATAGAAACAGGTGCGATTTTGGAAGCACATAAATTTGATACTAAAATTACTCATTCAATTTGTGTAGTAAGAGACAATGAAAATGAAGAATTAAAGGTATTAACTCCGTGTGGGGTCTGTCAGGAAAGGTTAATTTACTGGGGTAGAGATGTAAAAGTAGCTGTAACTTCAAATGACGAGAAACAATTACTTTTCAAAACACTGGAAGAAGTCCAGCCTTACCATTGGTCTAAAGCATACAAGGATGAAGAGTTATTCGACTAACAGTAGCGGTAGTAAAAAAATGAAGCTTTAATTGAAAAAAAGGTGGCTATCCTCTCTAATTATCCTATAGACATTAGGAAGGTGCGCGGTTAGAAATCCCGGGGCAAATGTTCAAATTTAACGATAGCTCTTACACTAACGGAGCAGTTTAGTGAAAGAAGAAGTTATTATATATATAAAGATAAATGTAATTCTCAGGTAGAATTGAGGAGAAATGGATGTCTCAAGATGGTATTGTATTAGTAGCTAGTGTATCAATCTTTGGCAATGATAAAGTCTTAATTATAAAAGAGAATAAACCCACTGCTGTTGATAAGTGGAACTTTCCAAGTGGACATATAGAGTGTGGCGAGGACATTCTTTATTCAGCTCGGAGGGAAGTTAAAGAGGAAACGGGATTAGATGTAAAACTGATTGGCACGACTGGAGTATATAATTTTCTCAGTAATACGAACAATCAAGTAATTTTATTTCATTTTATTGGTGAGGTTACTGGAGGTATATTAAATCTCGAAGAAAATGAAATTACTGAGAGCAAATGGATAAAAGTTAATGAGCTTTTAGCATTTGAAAACAAGGATTTACGAGAACCGCATGTAATAAAGCAGATAATTGATAACTTATTAGAAGAAAACATATATTCTATTAGTGTATTTAATGAGCAACTCTTTAAATAGTGATCTTTTAGGAGCTGTCTAAGAAGGAAAGGACTTACGAGGAGCAGATCCTTAGAGGAGAAATTCTTATTGGCGCTAACTTAAAGGGTAATGATATGAGAAAGACTGATTTCATAGGAGCAGATCTGAGAGGTGCAAATATCAGAGGGGCTCACTTAAATGACGCATTATTTCTGACTCAGTCTCAAAAAATTCTACTAAAGGAGATGCTCAGACTGAAAGTCCGAAATATATAGATAAGCCAGTTCACTGGTTTAAGTAAGAGATATAGATTATTACTTGAAGTTAGTGTTCCTTTATCGGAGGCGATTGCTCAATTGCATCATTTACATAAGTATCTGTGAATTAGCTTTTATCACTAAGCTCTTTTATTTCTCTTTCAATAAGAAACACTGAAATTTCAAAGGCTTCTATCCGCCTTTTAGCTAGAGTAATTTGAGGTTTATATCTATCAGGATTTTCTTTAGCCTCAAAAGTTTTTATTGTCTCTCTGAGTTTGTGTAGTGTTGAGTCAATTTGGCGTTTTGCTTCAATTAAGTGAGATGCTTTAATATCCATTTAAGCGCCTCTCCTTTTATTGCTTAATAATGAGACAAGTTATGTATTTTTTGCAATTAGGATAGATAAGTGTACAGGTTCTAAAGAGGACTGTCAAAAGCTTTGTTCTAATCATGAGCCCTCGACTTCGAACCTTCAACTATTGAACCTGGCAATTGTTCAATATGGAAGATTGGTTTTTCACTAACAGGGCAGTTTAATTGATTACCATAGAAATTAACTAAAAGTCTATTTTTTTGTGGGGAGAAGTAATGACAAAACCTATTGTAAAGTTGAATGAATATAATCCAGAATGGGAAAACGAATTTGAAAATGGAAGAAAGAAAATTATTAAAGCTATAGGTGATAAAATAGCCGGAATTGAACATATTGGAAGCACTTCAATAAAAGGGCTAAAAGCAAAGCCGATTATTGATATTATGGTAGGCATAGAGGATTTAAGTAACACATCAATCCTTGTTTCTCCTTTAAGTGAAATTGAATTTGAGTATGTCCCAAAACCAGAATTAAAAGATAGGAGATTTTTCAGAAAGGGATTATGGGGTAGAGGTACTTGCCATTTACATATTTGTGAAATACATAGTACAGAATGGGTAGAGAAATTGTTGTTTCGTAATTATCTTAGAAAAAATCCTGAAATGGTTAAAGAATACGCTTTGCTAAAAGAAGAACTAGCTACTAAATATAAGTTTGATAGATCGACCTACACCCAACAAAAAGAACCGTTCATTGTTGATATAATCGAAAAAGCCAAGGAAGTGTGAATGAGTTTTTTATGTAGTGATTTATTAAAAGGTGAGGATAGGAATTCAATGAGTAAATGCTTTTTATTATTGCTATTTTCTTTTACTTTATTAGCAGCTTGTACTCAAGGTGAAGAAGAAGCAGGGGATTATTCAGGGATTATCAGTGATGGAAAGGCTATGGGTTATGAGTACACCATAACAAAAGAACAAAGCACAATTTCCTGGAAGATTGGTTACAAAAGAAATACTACTATAATCAAAGAAAATACAGAGAATGAGAAGGATTTAGAAAAATTTATGATTGCTGTTGGTGATAGTCAATCAGAATTGGTCGAACTAATGATAACGTTATCATACTTTTTTATTGTTGCCCTTACAACTCTTTTCCTTTATAAGAAGAACAGAAATATGCTAAGAGGTAGTGGTGTAATTATTACTGTATTTGTAGGTTTTGCTATATATAATGCTGTTACTACTTCTTTTGATTTAAGTAGTTCATTGCATGACGCTAAATACTATTATTTAATATTAACTAATTAAAGTAACGGAGTTTTAGTAGAACAAGACAATACACTTATAATAAAAGAAACCTTTACGAAAGAAAATACGTAGAAAAAAGGAGGATAAAATTAGAGGAGAGGAAGGTTCTGGTGAACACATTACAACCATTATCTAAGCCTGAGCTACGCGGAATTGCGACGGGAGTTTTATTTATGGCGTTTTTTGGTTATGTGTGGGTTTCTACAGGGATAGGAGGGTTAGGGGGCTACGGAAGTCCCTGGTTATTCATTTTTTCATTAGCTATTGGAATCGTGTTGGTTTCAGGTGGTTGTTTACTAATGATCGCCTCACGTGACTTACCAAATCTGTCGCAGGATTTGGATCAGCCTTAATCCTATGGGGAACTAGCTTGGCCATATGGCTGAGGGGCCGTAGGTTGGTTAGGGCATCTCAAGCCATTTGACGATATACGTATGTGAGTAATCAAATGCGACATCCTCATTCTGAATGACATCCGCCATATCTTCGATTCTCCTAACGGAAAGAGAAAGGTTGTTAGAAGAGTAAAATACAAGGAAGAGACCATTAAGTCAGAAGGGGAAGACGCACTGCTAGGAAGTTCAACTTGAGCGAGACTGCTAAAAGCTTAATGGAAAAAATGGACGGAAACATCATTGCTGAGTTAGAAGATAAATTAACTATGACATGTGAATGGGAATTTTAAAACTGTTAATTCAATAATTCCCATTTCCATAATTTTTGAGCTTGCTTTTTACCACAGCCCATACAATAGATATAAGTAGTAAAGCCAGGGCATTATACGCATATCTCTTTAATTTCAGGGGAGGAAATGGTATGAGTATTCAATTTGAGACGAAAGAAAAGTTTAATGTTCCGAAAGAAGAAGTATTCCAAGGCTTGTTGGATTTGGATTCAGCAATGCACTGGATGCAAGGGCTAGTTCGAATAGAACGGTTGGATGAAGGTCCTATGAAAGTTGGCAGTGGATGGATAGAAACAAGGAAAATGATGGGACAAGAAGCAAGGGAAGTATTTGAAGTAACAGGTCTGGAGCCTAATAAAATTCAACTTTATGTAGACGGTTCAAAAGGGACAAGCGGCAAAGGGGAACATTTTTATACCTATACCATTAAAGAATTAGCAAATGCTACAGAGGTTACTTTAAACGGTGAAATTAAAGGAATGTCTGGAATTGCAAAGCTGGTTGGTAAACTAATGAAAGGCACATTCCGAAAAATTTGTGCCAAGGATTTGGATGGATTAAAGCATTATTTGGAGAAATAGAATTTCCGTGCCTATGCTGATTCGAATAATCGTGTTTCACAAAGATGATACCCGGAATTCATAAAAACTTACAATTAATAACGGGTTTAATTCCTTCCCTTAACTATGCTGTAAGCAGTAGTTTTATTATGAGGAAACTAATGGTTTGGTTATTCATGAGGGGAGGCTATTCAAGTGTAGTAATTAATTTTTAGCCAAGATGTCGTTCAACATTACCGCTTGTTAAGTACAAGTGGAGAGCGTCAGGTGAATTTTACTCTTTAATATGATTATCTATAAACACAAAAGACCTTTAACATACAACAATTTATGCATCGGTTGTATGTTGAAGGTCTTTTTGTATGCGAAAAAAATTCTGCAATGCCATTTATACCAAGCTTGCTGCCAACGTAGTGACGAAAAACTGATGAATTCACGGAAGGAGGAGTGATACATTTAGTTTTTCACATGGAACTTTAAAAAGGCCTGACCCCATAAGTATTTAAGGACAATTTTGATTTTCTCCTTATTTTACCAGTAACCAGTATATTACATTTATGTTACAATTACATTACAAAATAGTCTAAGATAAAAATTGGACAATATATATCAACATAGGGGAGAAGGGGGAAATGAAGGTGGGCTTTTTGCTAAGGAAAGTTGCACTAATAATGGGAGTTTTAGGATTGGGTTTAATCCTGACAGCTATAACCGCAGAGGCTGCGCAAAGTGAAGTGATTATTATTAATAAAAGTAACAACCAGCTGGCATTCTATGAAAATGGTACTCTCCAAAAAGTATTTCCAGTAGCTACTGGAAGAACAAAGAGGTTAACTCCGGAAGGGAAATTTTCGCTCGTTAATAAAGTGAAGAACAGGCCGTGGTATACGGGAAATATTCCAGGGGGAGATCCTCGTAATCCGCTGGGCGCAAGATGGCTGGGAATAAAAGTCCCTGGGGATTGGGGTCATACCTCTGGAAATGTTTATGGAGTGCATGGAACTAACAATCCGTCATCGATTGGTACCTTTGCCTCTAGTGGTTGTATTCGAATGTACAACAAAGATGTCATCTGGCTGTATGATCGGGCAAATAAGAATATTCCAGTTTATATAACAAGCTCCCCTTCGTCTTTCGCCGCGTTAGCGCAGAAATATGGAGTAGGGAAAGTTCAGAAAGTAGTCGCAGGACATGAAATCTTTGATATCAACTTGTATTATGGCAGTAAAGGCGAAGCAGTGAAAATTCTCCAAAGAAAACTTCACATTACAGCGGATGGTATGTTTGGACCAAAAACGTTAAGCGCTGTGAAGAAATTTCAAAAATCAAAAGGACTCGCGGTTGATGGCATTGTAGGTCCTAAAACAAGGGCAGCATTATTCAGCAAGTAATCAATAAGTATAAAAACAGTTACAGCCTCGGGAATCCCCTCAAGGCTGTTTTTTTATAGGCTTATTATTTGTGATGGCTTTAACTATTCCATCTTTTTTTGACATATAGGTATTTAGATTAAGTTGCTATGTTGATATTAAGTCTTAGCAAATGGGGAATCTCTGAAACCTATGATGATCACCTTTCCTAAGGTGATACTATTTGTCTCTTACTTATATTGGTATAATTAAATATGATTGACAAAATAGTTTCAGAGGAGCTGTTTAATGATGTCGACAATTAGTTTGAACCCTTATTTGATTTTTGACGGGAACACAAGAGAGGCGGTCAATTTTTACGAGAAAACACTGGACGGAAAAGTGATGGGTTTCCTGACATTTGGCGATATGCCGGCTGATCCAAATCATCCGATGACGGATGATATGAAGGATCGAGTTATGCACGCTCACTTAAAAGTCGGCGATGCTGATCTAATGTTTTCAGATACTTACGAAGGCATGCCTTATCAGCCAGGCGATACGATTCAGATTGCCATCCATCCTAAAGAACAGGGAAAAGCGAGAGAAATCTTCGCTGCTCTGGAAAATGGTGGTCAAGTTGTCATGCCTCTTCAAAAGACGGATTGGAGCCCCTTGTACGGGATAGTGAAGGACAAATTCGGTGTTACTTTCCAAATAAATGTCCCGGAGGAGCAGTTGTAGTAATAGCTCCTAACCTTCCACCAACGCTGTTTAAATGAGTCATACTGTTTGCGAATGTACAGGAGGTTTAATCAGATGTAATGGAAAATTGGTATCTGTCAAGGTGATTCTTCAATAGAAATTATTTAGGAGGATATTACATGAAACTAGGCGCATTTTCTGTAAGTTTAAGTGTGAAAGACATTACTAAATCCAAAGAGTTTTATGAAAAGCTAGGATTTCAATCCCTTGGAGGAGATATTACTCAAAATTGGCTCATTATGAAAAACGAAAGCTGTGTAATTGGGCTTTTTCAAGGAATGTTCGAGAAGAACATTCTGACCTTCAATCCTGGATGGGATCAAAATGCGCAAAATATCGATTCGTTTACAGATGTTCGGGAACTCCAAAAGCAGCTAAAGGAAAATGGTATTAAATTACTGTCTGAAGCAGATGAAACGAGCGAAGGTCCGGAAAGTCTAACGATTGAAGATCCTGATGGCAATCCTATTCTAATTGATCAACATAGATAATTGTTTTTTTAATTTGTTGATGAAATAATAGGACTTTCATACACATGGAAGTCCTATTCTGAATTATAGTCTTATTAAACGAACGCATTCGCTTGTTGAACAAAAAAGATTATGACTACATCAAAAGTAAGTCTTCATGATAAGAGAGTAACTAATCAGCAGTAAATGTTCATTTACGTGCTGGTTTATTTTTTATTGTGTGAAAGGAAGGCACCTTATGGTTTCTTTTAAAAAAGGAGATGGTAATTCACCGCCTTTTTACGGATGGACGATTGTTTTAGTTGCAGGTTTAAGCTTGTTTTTTCTGGCCCAGGGCAAACATATTCGGTTTCCATTTTTATAGATTACTATATAGCTGAGTTTGGCTATTCCAGATCTTTAGTATCCGGCATTTATTCTGGTGCTACATTGTGTGCCGGTTTAACCTTGTTTTTGGTGGGAAGACTGGTGGATCGATTCGGCCAAAGGTACATGATGAGTGCGGCAGGGTTGTTACTGGCAGCTGCCTGCTTTTGGAATGCAAACCTTACAGGAATTATCATGATGTTTATAGGTTTTTTTATGTTGCGTTTGTTTGGGCAAGGGTCATTAACTTTGATTCCTAACACATTAGTTCCGCAGTGGTTTATTGGTAAAAGAGGGAGGGCCTTATCGGTGATGGCAATCGGTGGGTTTGCCAGTTCCGCTTTGCTGCCACCGCTTAATACATGGTTAATAGATTCTGTTGGCTGGAGAAACACCTGGGTTATTTGGGGTGTCGGCTTGCTGATCCTATTTCTTCCCCTTGCCTTTTTTCTGGTACGAAATAAGCCAGAGGACATAGGTGAAATTCCTGATGGTAAATCCAGGAAAAGAAACAGTGCGACTGTTAATCTGGATGTGGATGTGAACGAAGTTTGCTGGACATTAAAAGAAGCAACCAGGACAAAGGCATTCTGGATGATTTTATTTTGTGTAAGTGTTCCGGCTTTAGTAAATACGGGCATCACTTTTCATCTTGTGTCGATTGTCCAGGGGAAAGGATTGTCACCTTCTGTGGCAGCATTGGTTTTATCACTGATGGCCATCGTCGGATTCCCGATTACTTTTTTTGTCGGTTATTTGGTAGATAAAATCCAGGTTCATTATGTTTTGGCCATGACATTTACTGGCCATATCCTTACGTTATTTCTCCTGTTATTTACAAATTCTTGGGCAGGGGCGATCATTTTTGGAGTTGTTTGGGGCCTCATAAGCGGATTTGAGAGAATTGTATTAAGCATTGTTTGGCCAAATTATTTTGGGCGTACATATTTAGGAAGTATAAAAGGGGTGGCTCAAACAGTCATGGTGCTGGGGTCAGCATTTGGCCCCTTACCATTCGGTTTGTTTTATGACTACTTTGGTGGCTATCAGGAGATTTTATGGGTGATGATGATGTTGCCATTGACAGCAGTTGTGTTATCTCTGCTATCTCCAAAACCACAGTATAATGATAAGGCTGATTAATGGAATAGCTGTGTAAATTAGTTTCAGATGAAAGAGTACGTTATTCCAACAATCGGGAGCAATTGCCAAAATACAGGCAGTCGCTTCCGATTTTTTTATAGCGCAAATGGGCTATGGAGAGAAAAGTTTCCCTCGCTCGATATTATGGAGACCTATCTTCAAATCTATGAGTTCATTTTTGCAAAATCTCCACTTACAAAGTCTACACACTGAAACCCCTTACAAAACCGATGAAACGGCGTTATACTATATTCTAAGATGATCATCAACGTTGCAACCGTATAATTCTGCAAAATTTACCAGATGACAAACCAGAGTAAGGGGGATCCCCATGGTATTGGATAAAAGACGTGCACGCTTATTATCCATCATTCGGCAATCCGCTGATCCCATCCCGACGAAAGATTTGGTAGCCAAGATGAAAATATCACAGCGCACGATCTATTATGATCTCGATCAAATCAACAGTTGGTTAGTAGATCAGAATTTAGAGCCTATTGAAAGCAAGCATGGTAAAGGGCTTTATTTACCCGATACCTCAAAGTCCAAGTTAATCCTTCATAAAGAGGAAGGGTTTGAGGATTGGCATTACCAATTATCTAAGCAAGAACGGGAAGTGCTCATTAAAGCCAAAATATTATTAGAAGAACAGGATGCCTCGATGCAAAGCTTCATGGATCTTACAAGCATGAGCCGTGGTACGGTAGCTAAGGTCATTAAAGCTATTAAAAACGATTTCAGGCAAACAGGGCTGGATCTGTTTTATCAAAAAGGATCTGGATACCGAATAAGCGGTTCAGAAGAAGCGAAAAGGAAGGTGCTCTCAGACATCCTGGCCATTATCTTCGCTCATCCAGAGTGGCATAACGTCCGGAATGAAGTTTATCAAATGATCCAGCCGGGGGCAGGGTCGTCGTACCAGGAGATGGATCAACGGTCTATTGTAAGGAATCTTCTTTATGAAGCTGAACAAAAATTAGGACTGACGTTGACGGACGAGATGGTCGAAATCCTTTCCTTACAGATTCTGATGATTATAAAGCGGGTTCAATTAAGGGAGTATATCGTTGTTCAGTCTGAAGAAAAGCAGGTGCTTCAGCAGACAGAGGCTTATCAGGCTATCTTGATCATTACGAATAAACTAAGGGATTTGTGGAAGGTTTCTTTTCCAGATGACGAGATTTGTTTTCTTACTATGAATCTACTAGGTTCCAAAGTACAACACGATGACTTCAGCCATTATACAGAACGTGAACTTTCTGGATTGCGTGAGGTCGTTCAACGGATGATCTCCGACTTTCAATTGTATTCTTGTGTAATGTTTGATGACAAGAAAGGGCTTGAAGAAAACCTTATATCTCACATTAAACCTACGTATTACCGATTGAAATATGGTGTAAAAATCGCTAATGATTTAGCTGCAAGTATTCAAAAAAATTACCCGGACATTTTCCATTTAACGAAACGTGTGATGAAGCACTTAGAACTTTATGCTGGAGAGATAATCCCCGATGAAGAGGTTGCATATATTACCCTGCATTTCGGGGGGTGGCTTACGAAAGAGAAGAAACAGGTAGAAACGAAGTTCAGAGCGATCATTGTTTGCGAGAATGGGATTGGAACTTCCAATATGTTACGTACCCAGCTGGAAAACCTGATCGCGGGCCTGAATGTTACGAAAACCTTGTCCATCAGGCAATACCAATCAAGGGATTTAAATGCAGATGTTGTTTTTTCTACCAATTATATTAAAGAAAGAGATATCCCTGTTATTCATGTTCCAGCAATCTTGACCAATCTGGAAAAGGAACAGATTATTCGACGGATGAATGAACTTTTTCATTCGAAGCAACAGCATAAGGATTCATCGGACCTATTGATGGAAGTGATCGAGAAATATGCAACGATCCATCAAAAAGACGAACTGAAAAGTGAAATAGTTCAGCTTTTAGAAAAAAATACCCCGGTGTCAAAGGAGCTACAAAAGCCTATGCTCAACGAATTATTGACGGAACAAACAATACAATTCAAAGATCATGTATCGAACTGGGAGGAGGCTGTCGAAACGGCTGCTCAGCCTCTAGTAGAACAGCAATCTATCCGCCCGCAGTATATAGAGGCAATGATTGATAACGTTAAAGAACTGGGTCCCTACATCGTTATAGCCCCAAGAATTGCAATTCCCCATGCGCGTCCAGAAGCTGGGGTTGAAAAATTGGGAATGAGTTTCTTGCGATTAAAACAGCCTGTTTACTTTTCTGACAAGGAAAAACATCGTGCCCAGTTGATCATTGTTCTGGCGGCAATTGATAATCAAACACACTTAAAAGCACTAGCGCAGCTGACAGAGATGTTATCAATGGAAGAAAATGTAGAGCGTTTAATTTCAGCGAATGATCCTGAGAGTGTCATTGAATTAATTAACAAAACAGTAGAAGTTTAAATATTTGAGGAGGAATCTGAAATGAAAAAAGTACTAGTGGTTTGTGGAAATGGTTTAGGGAGCAGCATGATTGTTGAAATGAACGTGAAAGCCGCATTAAATGAGATGGGGAAAGAAGCAGAAGTCTCCCACACTGACTTGGCTACAGCAAAGACAGAGCAAGCGGACATCTTCTTAGGTTCAGAGGACATTGTAGACAGTCTGGAAGATGGAAATAAAAATGTCGTGAAACTGAAAAACCTGATGGATAAAAATGAGCTCCGTGAAGCATTAGAAAAACACATGTAATTCAACTACAAAACAAAGGAGCATTACACATGATTAACTTAATAATGAAGGATATCTTAGGAACCCCTGCCATACTTGTCGGTTTGTTTGCATTAATCGGACTCATCGTGCAACGTAAACATTCAGGGGATATCGTTTCAGGAACACTGAAAACAGTGATGGGCTTCGTGATTCTAGGGGCAGGGGCGAATGTACTCGTCCAGTCCCTAGGTCAATTCAGCAGCATGTTCAATGAAGCCTTTGCGGTAGACGGGGTAATTCCGAATAACGAAGCCATCGTTGCCCTCGCACAGGAAAGCTTCGGTACAGAGACGGCAATGATCATGCTGTTCGGCATGGTCGTCAATATCCTCCTCGCCCGCTTCAGTCCCTTTAAATATATCTTTTTGACTGGCCACCATACGATGTTCATGGCCTGTTTAATCGCTGTCATTTTAGTCACAGGTGGATTTTCCGGAGCTTCCATGATCATCCTGGGATCAGTCATTCTTGGTTCCCTGATGGTGCTATCCCCAGCTATGCTGCAGCCTTTCACCCGAAGAGTCACTGGTTCTGACGACTTTGCCATCGGCCACTTCGGCTCCTTCGGTTATCTGGTTTCCGCTTTGGTAGGAAAAGCTGTCGGAAAAGGTTCTAAGTCAACCGAAGATATAAAAGTACCAAAATCCTTAAGTTTTCTTCGCGACACTTCTGTTTCTGTATCCTTAACGATGGCAATTCTCTTCTTTGTTGTGGCTGGTGCTGCTGGCCCTGCATTTGTGGAAGGTGAACTAAGCGGCGGACAAAACTTTCTCGTCTTCGCCTTTATGCAAGGAATTACATTTGCTGCCGGTGTGTATATTATTTTAGCAGGTGTACGCATGCTGCTTGGTGAAATTGTTCCTGCCTTTAAAGGAATAGCTGACAAGATTGTGCCAAATGCAAAACCAGCACTGGACTGCCCTGCTATTTTCCCTTTCGCAGGTAACGCTGTTATCATCGGATTCTTCTTCAGCTTTATCGCCGGCCTGGTCAGCATGCTATTCCTTCCTTTATTAGGACTGAAAGTAATTGTGCCAGGATTGGTCCCTCACTTTTTTACAGGTGCTGCTGCCGGAGTATTTGGGAATGCAACTGGAGGAAGGAAAGGTGCTATCATCGGTTCTATGGCGAACGGGGTCATTATCAGCTTCTTACCAGCCCTGTTGCTGCCTGTACTTGGCTCACTCGGATTCCAAGGGACAACTTTCGGAGACGCCGACTTTGGAGTGGTTGGAATTGTCCTCGGTAACCTGATCCGAATCATAGAGTCGAATGGCGTTGTATTCGCGGCTGTTTTAATCATCTTAGGTATTCTTTTTTTCCTTGGATTCAGATCAAAAGAAAGTGTGGAAAAGAAAAGTACAGATGTGGCTTAAGTTATTTTAAAAAATCCTTTCCTGTCCTCAGAAAGGGATTTTTTAATAGTGAATAAATTAATGCTAAATTTTCCTAGTAAAGGGTGCGTGTGGTAACACAGAGTATTACCCTTTTACTGAAAAAACATTGAGATAACAGACAGGGTCTGAAATAATTGATAGGTAAAGACCTTGATGACTTCCATCATTATGAAAGTTTACATAGAAACTCATCAATGTAATAGGGGAAAAATAATATGTTCCTACAACAAAAACAGTCTTCCGCTAAGCGAGCCATTTCATTGGATTTAGCCAGGGGCTTTATGCTTTTGCTAATCGTACTCGCTCATGCACCATTATATTTATACAACTCTGATCCTGGGGTTATGAGCCGCCCGGAAAGTGTTACTTTCCTGGACCATCTTTTAAACGCTTTAGGTGAATTACTCATAGACAATCGTGCTCGGCCGATGTTTGCCGTGTTATTTGGTTACGGAATGTTTATGATTTTTGAAAAACAAGTTTCAAGAGGAAATTCTGAAAAAGAAGCCATAAAAACAGTCACACGACGGTCTCTTTACTTGATTTTATTCGGGTTTATACTGGCCGTTTTCATCGGTGGCCAGGATATACTCATGGCTTATGGCATAGCTGGTATTCTTGTAGGCAGGTTGCTGCGGCGTAATAACCGTTTATTAATAAAAGTAACCCTCATAATAACTGTGGTTATCACGTTTTATCTTCCATTTATATGGGGGTCATTTCTAACGGAAATCGGAAGTTATGGATTTGGTTCCGATTTTTCTGCAAATGATAGTTATATCCAATTATTATTGGATGGACTATTTTACTTTCCTGTTATTCCTGTCTTCATTCACTTTCTTTTTCCGGTTCTTCCTTCTGTACTTATTGGAATCTGGGCGGGGAGAAAACGTCTATTAACAGAATCAAAGATTAACCATAGGAACTTAAAATTAATCGCTGCGATTGGAATTGCCATTTCCATCTCCGGGGCTGTTCCCTTAGTGATGATTAACAATGTTTGGGAACCTGGTTTTTTTGTTGCTGGAATCGCTTACAGCGTTCAGATTATAACTGGGATAGCCGGTGGATTAGGATATGCAGCCTTATTTGGATTTCTAAGTAATATTATTAAAACCCCTGGTACGGTAACAACTTCATTGACTGCTTTAGGAAAACGGTCGCTCACATTTTTTATTCTGAATGAAACCCTGCTAGTCATTCTGTTGTCGCCAGCAGCATTAGGTTTAGGGGGCACATTAAGCAACACGGGAGTCATTATAATTGCACTTTTTGTGTGGATATTATCCGTAGTAATGGCATCCATTTTAGAAAAATTCCACATAAATGGGCCGCTGGAAAGCTTTATGCGCCATCTAGTTTATAGAAAATAATCATAAAAAATGTTCTTCCTAAAATATCATGGAGGTGTAAAAATGAAGGTCAAGCGAATTGTAGCCAATATTGAGACACAGAGTATTAAGGAAGCGAAGCACTTCTACGGGGAAATACTTGGACTGGATCAAATGATGGATCTTGGATTTATAGCAACCTATGGATCACATGAGAACATGGCTACTCAAATCAACTTTCTTTCAGAAGGAGGTTCCGGCACACCGGTACCTGATTTATCCATTGAAGTTGATGATCTCGACGTTGCGCTCGCTCGCATAAAAGAAGCTGGCATCCCAATTGAGTATGGACCAACTGAGGAACCGTGGGGAGTTAGGCGTTTTTTCGTTAAGGATCCGTTTGGGAAACTCGTCAATATTTTAATACATCTCTAAATGAAATACATGAGAGGTGCTTAGCTTTTTAGCCTAAAAAAAAGAGACGTGCGTCTTCAATAATTCTAAAAAATTAATTACCTTAGACTTATTAAAATAAGCTTTATAATTTACCCCTTAAAATGATAATTCGATGCAGAAAGAAGCCCTTGCCAGACAAGGGCTGTTTTTTATGTTGCTAAATGATGTCATTTCCATTAAAAAAATTACGGATTTTTTACAAAAATATGTTTAATTACCATTATTACCCGGAACACAATTAATGTAACTATTATAAGGAGGTTTTATTTTGTTGAAGAAATTTTCTGTAGTAGTCGTAATGTTTTTGGCAGCGCTTACAGGATTACCTAATCCTGTTTTTGCAGACAATCACGGGGAACCACCTGTCAAAGAGTTGGAGCAGCAGTTCCATGACTTGATTTATTTAGAGACTACAGAAGATGGCAAAGTGAAAAAGTATGATTCCATGGCAAGGTTAGAAGAAGAGTTGAAAAGTATTATGGTTTGGCCGCTGGCAGACCATTATTTAGAGACCTACTTCGAAGAACGGGACGGGGAATTATACATGAAAGAAATGGACGGTCCTGTTCAGTTGAAGACGGACCAAGATTATACTTTGGAAAAGGTCAGCGCTGATAAATACAAACTGACTCAACATGGTGAAAATCAACTGCGAGGCGAATACACATTGACAATCACATACAGCTACGAAGCTGGTAAATGGGTATTCGGTGATCGTATGAACCAAGTAGCTTCTTCAGAAACCGGAGGGAAGTTACCTGATACGGCAACATCTCTGCCGACTATAATGCTTTCTGGTGGTGCTGTTATGGCATTAGGTGCCCTGCTTCTTATCTTACGCAGAAAACCTACTGTTTAAGTAAGGATGTATGGATATGAAGAAACTCGGTATTTTGCTATTGTTCACAGGAATAATGATGATAGCCTGGAGCGGGTATTCCTGGTGGGAACAGACCCAGGCAGTCACCAGTAACGCTAAGGAACTTCACCAGCAGTACGAAAATTGGGATGACACCGCATACCAGCAACAGGTAAAATCCATTACTGACGATCAAAAGTCCCTTACCAAGTCTTATCAGCACGGAGAAGAAGTCGGGAAATTGGAGATTCCTCGTATAGGCAACCAATATGATATTTACTGGGGCACAGGTGCTGATACCCTTAAAAAAGGGGTTGGCATGTATGACAGTAAATGGACGGTCAAACCAGATATCCCTGGTCATGTTGTTCTCTCTGGTCATCGCGAGACGGTGTTCAGACAACTAAATGAAGTGAAAAAGGGGGACCATCTTTATGTAAGTTATGAAGGGAAGACGTACGATTATCAGATTCGTAAAACGTGGATAACAGATGCAGAAGATCGGTCTGTTATCGTTGATAAAAACAAGCCGACACTTACATTAACTACTTGTTATCCCTTCGATTTTGTCGGCTCTGCACCTGAACGTTATATTGTCCAGGCAGAATTAGTCTCTGTGGACAAAAATGGCTAAAGGCACTGCAACAGCAGTACCTCAGGCTGTCGAGAAACTCTCGACAGCCTGATTTTTTTTAAAAAAACATTGGTGGCTCTTCTCAAAATCACATTGACAAGGAGCTTTCAAGGAGGAGATGTATTTAAGCTTGTATTGAAATGGAGTTTACCATACAAGAGAGCTTAATCATTCCATACATACCTACATTATAGGTATACTATAAATGATCACCATAAGAGCAACTCTTCAATAATAATAAGAATTGCTCATTTCTTTTTATATGTTACATTTTGGACTGGGGGATGCATATGCAGAATAACGTTTTTGAACAGATGGCAAAAAAATATGATACACCAGAAAGAATCGAATTGGCTAATGTAATAGTTATAGAATTAAGACAAAAATTGCATAATAGTAAATCTGAATGTTTTCTAGACTATGGGAGTGGTACGGGTTTAGTTAGTTTAGGTGTGACAGATCTAGTGGAGTCTGTTTTATTAGTCGATTCTTCAAAACAGATGTTAGATGTTGCACAGGCTAAAATTTCCCGCCAGAAGATTTCTAACGCAAACGTGCTTTGTTCGGATTTTACTAATGAAACTCCTGAACTCAAAACAGATATCATTTTCATGTCACTCGTTCTTTTGCATATTCCTGATACGAAAGAAATCTTACAAGTATTGTTCGATATATTGAATGAGGGTGGCAAACTTATTATTGTGGACTTTGATAAAAACGATGATATTAATCACCCAAAAGTCCATAATGTTTTTTTACATGAAGACCTGAAAAAAATATTAGCTGAAGTTGGGTTTGAATCTATTGAAATTCAGACATTTTATCATGGTAATAATATATTTATGAATCAGGATGCCTCCATGTTTATTGCTAATAGTGTGAAGTAAACATCTGTCACCTCTAACGTTTGTTCCCGGTCTTAAGACAACTAATTCGGAGTTTAAGGGGAACTTTTGGAAGGGCATTGCTTTACAAATTTTTTCATAATACTGCTGATTTTAAAATAATGGCAAAAAGGCCAAAAATAGCTGCAGAAGTATGGATAAAAAGGACACTAAATGTTTTCGAGTTAGCCGCGTATGTTGATAAGGGCCGTATATTTATGGTTTTATATCCATAAATCCATGTTAATAAAAAAAGAAGACCGTAGATGTATCAACATCTACGGTCGGTAATAGAAAGGTTCCCTGTAAGGGGGATCGACAAATGGGTAAAACATCGATGAATAATGACTTATTTCATCTTGACAAGTAAAGCTATTATGTATTACTATGTACCAGTAATAAGTATTACTTAATACCAGTAATACAATGTACCAGTAATTCAAGTACCGAAAAAAATACAGTTAAATACAAATGGAGGTAAACATGGGAAATTTCAGAGAAATGATGAAAGGGGTGCTTGAGGGCTGCGTGCTTGAGATCATCAGCCGTGGCGAAACGTACGGCTATGAAATCACTCAACAGCTACGAGAACTTGGCTTCACAGATGTGGTTGAAGGCACAGTTTATACGATTACCATGCGTCTTGAGAAAAACAATCTGGTCAATATCGAGAAAAAGCCATCCACTATGGGACCGCCGAGAAAATTTTACACCCTTAATGAAGCAGGGGAAGAGCATCTTAAAATCTTTTGGCATAAATGGGACTTTGTCTCAAGCAAAATTAACGAATTAAAAAAATATTAGAATAAGGAGAATATAATATGCGTATTTTTGAAAAAATTATCGGAAGCCTGGATGACAAGCGGGAATGGAGGGCAATGGAGGCAAGAGCAAAGACACTACCAAGTGAGTATCATAACGCGTACAAAGCGATTCAAAAGTATATGTGGACGACTGGTGGTCCCACTGACTGGAAGGACACCAGCCGTATCTTTGGCGGCATTCTCGATCTTTTCGAGGAAGGTGCAGCGGAAGGAAAGAAAGTGACTGACCTAACGGGTGAGGACGTGGCCGACTTTTGCGATGAGCTATTGAAGGATGAGAAAACTTGGAGCGACAAGTATCGTAAGAAATTGAACGATTCGATTGGTCGTGACTAACTGGCAAAATACCAGGGAATTGAGTATCTGAGGATATGAGAGAGATTGGATTATGAAGCGCGTTGGGAAAAAGTGAAAAGAAGCAGCGACTGAATAGCTGGTTATGATTACTGATGGCCACTGTCACTATTCAGTTTTATTTTTAAACCAGTAGTAAGTTATACAGAATATCAGTAAAACTAAGTAGTGGGGGAGAGGCAGCCTAGCCCCGCAAATCGTTCGGTGAATAATTACTCCTTTTTCTAACGGCGGGCAGCCCGCTTGTTTATCAAGCTCTCTAGTTTCCGAATCTCGTAAGCGGTATTGCTGGGCATTTTATAAGGAGGGATAAAGATGAGCAATGCAGTGATTTCTGTAGCAGAATTAAAAAAATCATTTAAAGAACAGGAGGTCTTAAAGGGGGTGGATTTTGAGGTGCGGCGTGGCGAAGTTTTCGCATTGCTAGGCTCAAATGGAGCTGGTAAGACAACAGTTGTCAATATCCTTTCGACTTTGATGAAACCCGACGAGGGGAAAGCAAGTATTTGCGACTTTGACGTCCAGCATCAACCAGAACAAGTTCGCCACAACATCAGTCTGACAGGACAGTTCGCAGCTCTCGATGGCTTACTCACCGGGAGAGAAAACCTGATGATGATTGCTAAGTTGCGGGGGGTAGCCAATCCAGGTCAAGTCGCCGATAATCTGCTCGCAAAATTCAGCCTGAGCAATGCGGCCAACCGTCGGGCAGACAGGTATTCAGGCGGGATGAAGCGCCGGCTTGACATCGCTTTAAGTCTGATTGGGAAGCCAGCAGTCATTTTTCTCGACGAACCGACGACAGGGCTTGACCCCGAAGCCCGTATGGAAGTTTGGAAGACAATTAAAAAGCTTGCCGGAGGGGGCGCGACTATTTTGCTGACGACTCAGTATTTGGAGGAGGCTGAACAGCTGGCAGACCGTATTGCCATCCTGCATGGCGGAAAAATTATCGCAACAGGTACTCTTACCGAACTCAAGGAGATGTTCCCACCAGCTAAAGTGGAATACATTGAGAAGCAGCCTACATTGGAGGAAATTTTCCTCGCGATCATCGGAAAAGGAGAAGATGTGAATGAACAGTAATACAGGGGTGTTATTATGGCGTTTAATGCGCAATATAATGCGTAGCCCGGATACAATTATTACGGTTGCTGTTACGCCAATTATGCTGCTTCTTCTGTTTGTCTACGTATTTGGCGGTGCCATCAAGACAGGGTCGGACAACTATGTCAATTATTTATTGCCAGGGATCATGCTAATAGCTATCGCATCCGGTGTCGCTTATACTTCTTTACGGCTGTTTACGGATGTAAGGAGCGGGTTGATGGCACGTTTCCTTACCATGCCCATCAAGCGCTCGTCGGTATTGTGGGCTCACGTGTTGACCTCGGTTGTTTCTAATGCGTTTACTGTAGTGGTGGTTATCTTAGCTGCTTTATTTATGGGCTTCCGTTCCGGCGCTAATATCCTGGATTGGTTAATGGTAGCTGGAATACTTGGACTATTTACACTAGCGTTAACATGGCTTGCGGTCATTCCTGGATTGACAGCAGGTTCTATGGAAGGGGCTACCGCCTTCTCGTACCCGCTGATTTTCCTGCCGTTTATCAGTTCGGCTTTTGTCCCAACCGAAACCATGCCTGGAATTGTCCGGGTGTTTGCTGAAAACCAGCCCGTGACTTCAATCGTAAATGCAATCCGTGCCCTCTTGTTTGAAGGATCTGTTGGCAATGATATTTGGACTGCACTTGCCTGGTGCGCCGGAATAATGGTTGTTGCTTATTTCTTTGCCAATAAAGAATTCAAACGCCAATTAGGATAGGGACGCCAATATGGGAGCAGCCTTTTTTATTATCTCCTGTCATATCCACTATAATGAAAAAAGCTAACAATAAAGACCTTGAAAAAATTAAAAAGATACTCGATAACAGTAACTTTAAATAAGAATCTGGATGGGCGCCTCCTTATTAATGAGGCGCTTTTTTAGCTTAATTCAAAAGAGAGGCTTAGCTGAAGATATTTACATGGGTTTTACCAGAGCTTTATAGGTTGCCGAGCCCAGAGGAAATTACGATGTTTTTCCAAATTTTTGATGAAAAACTAAAAATTCAGGTTAAATTCCTTCTTCCCAGGGTACGAATAAGAAGTATTAAATATTTAAGAATAGAATGGTGATCATATGGGGTTCTTTTACTATATAAAGAAATATTTCAAGATGTCCAGACGCCAGCGGAAAAGTGAATTAAAATCAACGCTTTGGTTTATGCCGCTTTGGTATATTATTGGAGCAATCGGTTTATCTGCTTTTACCTTTTATCTGGATTATGTGGTTGATATCAGTTTATATTTGCCAACCGCAATCGGTTTTACTGGACAGACACTGCAGGTGCTATTAAGTGCGCTTGTGGGAGGGGTACTGACATTAAGCGCTTTTACCATAAACTCCCTGCTCGTTGCCTTGACGACGTTCAGTGGTCAGTTTTCTTCCAAAATGCTTGTAAACTTCGTCAGCGACCGGGCAACCCAGCATGTGCTTGGTATTTTTAACGGAAGTTTTATTTATGTGCTTTTAAACTTCTTATATGTTACGCATGAAAAAGAGGAGTATATCGTTGCGACACCGGTTTTATCCATTCTCACTGCTATTACGGCTGCAGTGACCTTTATTTATTTTATCAACCATACGACCACTTGGATGCAGGTTCATAATATCAGTTTCAATATGAATGCCAAGTCAAAGTCGGTGCAGGCCTCACTGGAGAAGGAATTAGCTTCTTACCATCTTGACAAGGAAGTAGAGTGGGAATCCCTACCCCTGGAGTCTGATGGAAAGGTTATAAAAACCAGCCAATCTGGTTATTTTCAAGTTGCTGACTTTGCGAGACTGATTAAACAGGCGAATCGGGACGACTGCCTTCTGATGTTTAATGTCAGAATTGGAGAATTCGTAGTGGAAGGAACACCCCTGCTTACTTATTGGGAATACGGGCAAACCATTGAACCAGACCGATATTTGAAGTCCATTGAGATCGGGGTCAAACAAACGGAAATTCAAGACTTGGAGTATGGGCTGATTAAACTGGCTGAAGTAGCCATCAAAGCTTTAGGTCATAATGATCCACTTACGGTTACCAATACGATTCATCAGATTGCCGATTTGTTGAAAAGCATTGGCCAGTCTACGAATTTCTCACCTTATCTGTTCGATGAGGAGGAGGAGCTTCGTATTATCTTAGTTCAAAAAGATTTTCGTTATTACCTCCACAAGGGATTTGCCTCCATTCGTGAGTATGCTGACCAGAACTCGACGGTTATGACGGAGCTTATAACGATGGTGTCCCAGCTGAGTAAAACGATGGATAAGGAAGTGCATCAAGATCTATGGGAATTTGCCCGCCAGACTATATTAGGGTTTGATAACTATAGCCTGTACGAGAATGACTGCCTGTACATTTTAGAGCAATTATCCGAGCTTGCTAAAAACACAGGTGATAAGGAAGATTATCTATTCCTGCTTGAATACATGCTGCAGCGGGTGAGTTCGAAGAGTGCTTCCAAGGTGCCTTCTTCACTTTAAAAAAATGAATGATCAGGTATTACTCAAGGTTGAAGTAACACTATTCAGCCTTTTTTTATTGTTTACATAACAAATTGGTAATAAATAACGTGAAAAAGAGGGATACCATTATGCTCGCTGAAGTAATCGATCTGGGATGTTGTAAAAATATTACATATAAATTGGGTGAATGCTACAATATTAAGAGGAAAAACTTAATGGGGGACGCCTTTCGCATAAGGTACTTGCTTCTTTTCATACTCTTATATTAATGATTTATAATTAAAAATTTGAGGGGAGATGATAGTATCAAAAAGTTTCTTGTGCCACTCTTTCTCTTTGTGTTTATAGCGGGATGCAATACGGAGTATGTTAATTTTAATGGAGAAAGTGAAAACTGGAAAGGACAGTACAGAGCACATATTGATGACAATAGTGAGAACGGGGTTTATACATTCAGATATAAAGGGGCAACAGAAAATGTAGTCCTTGAGAATTTGAAAATCGTTATAAATGGCGGGGAATCGGTTTTAAAAGAAACAAGACGTGAAGGTGCGACTGTCAAGATGTCATCTGCTTGCTCAGGATGTGCAGTCACGGATACAAAAGAATCTATTAAAGTGGAAATTGAATGGGGAGGAAAAGAAGAAGATTTCTTATTGGAGCCGAACTAAGACTGTTCATCAAGAAGGAGGATAAAATTGGCCTACAATAGAAAAGTCAGTACTTTATCTGTAATTGGATCATTGATCCCCTTATCGATTCTGATTTATTTTTATATTCAGCTTTTAGAAGTGGACAATATTTTTATAACCATAGGAGCGACACTATTGCTGATTTTTGGGATTTATATGTTCATAAAGGACTTTGTTTTGCTGATCAAGAAAAAAGTATAAGTGAAAATAGGCTATATAAAATCATGTGCACCTACCTTAATTCTGTGACTGTTCAATCATTTTATTACATAAGCAAACGTTAAATATAAATCCATCTATTATTTTAAGAAACAGGGAGGCATTCATTTTATGCAACTATTTAGTTGCTTAATATTGACTGCAACCGAATAGTTGCATATACTATAGATATGAATTGGGATAAAGACGCTATATTCAAGGCGCTTGCTGACTCGAATCGACGGTTAATATTGGACGAGCTATCTGAAAGAAACGAGCTAACGCTCTATGAGCTTACTGCACGTCTCATTATGAAACATAACCTTTCCATTTCTCGGCAGGCGATTGCTAAACACCTCACTACACTGGAAGAAGCAGGGCTTGTACAATCAAAACGAAAGGGAAAGTATCGGGTACTTACTTTTAATAAAGAACCACTTCAAAACTTACTGAAAGGATGGATCGAGTAATTTTATCATTGCAACATGGCTGTCAAGCTAAGGCATGCAACGAGATTTCAGCACAACAAAAATAACAAGGGAGGAAAAAAATATGAAAATCGTAGTTACCAGCATATTCGTAGACGACCAGGAAAAGGCATTGGAGTTTTATACAGAAAAACTGGGGTTTGTTAAGAAAGAAGACGTTCCCACTGGAGAATATAGGTGGTTGACGCTTGTATCTCCTGAGGATCAGAACGGAACAGAACTTTTACTCGAACCGAATCAACATCCTGCTGCGAAAGAGTATCAAAAGAAGATATCTGCTGAAGGCATTCCGGCGACAATGTTCGGTGTTGCAGATGTACATGAAGAATACAAACGTTTGGTGGAGAAAGGCGTAGAATTTACGATGGAGCCGACAAAAATGGGCGAAGTCACACTAGCTGTCCTCGATGATACATGCGGTAACCTGATTCAGTTAGCCCAGCGGTAAATAACTTACAAGCTTGGTAGCCAATTTTTTATAACATTGGTAGCACCTTTATGCTTGGGAAGTAGAAAAGTACAAAGAGAAACAAAAAAAAACGAGTATTTGCTCGTTTTTTTTTTATGTGAAGTTAAATGATTAGATTTTAGTGTAATGGAGCGGCTTGTAAAAGAATTTATTCAAGCTGCACCCATAATAACTACAACCCAGGCAGAGATGGTTTATCAAAACATCCATAATGAATGGACCCCGCAAGAGATATCCATAATTTCACCTTACATTAGCCAAGACACGATCGATGAATTGGCAAAAAAGCAATTTAAGATGAGAGGGATAAAAGGGTTATCCTCTTTTGCATCATATATCAGCCAAGATACTATGGATGAATGTGCAAAAGAGGAGTTTGATAGAAATGGACTTGAGTTTCTTCCAGTCGTAGCTCCATTTATCAGTCAAGAGCTCATTGATAATAGTGCTAAAGAAGAGCATCAATTAAACGGGTTTATCATCTATGGCTCCTTTTATTAGCAAAGAGGTTCTTGAAGAATTGATAAAGAAAGAGTATGAAAAGAACGGGTTAGAGGGCTTATCGTCTATGGCCCCTTTTGTTAGTGAGCATACTTTAAACGATTGTGTTAAAGATAGTTACCAAGTACATGGTATTTCTTCCCTTGTCTCAATAGCTCCATTTTTAAAAAAAGAGTTATTAAACGAACTTGCCTTTGATGCAATTTCAAAAGAAGGGATTGGTGAGATCACGTCAATTATTCCTTATATAGATAATAACTTGGTTATAGATTTAAAAAACAAGTAATACAGCAGAAGTGTGCTCTTTTAAAGCAGGTTCTCTCAAATTCGAGTCTTCAATAAACGTAAAAAGACAACAGGAATTAAGAATACTAGTGATTCCTAGTAGGGGAAGGTGGAGATCGTATTAATGGTCTACAAGGTGAATCCTTCACAAACATTAAACCATACGGTTAAATATCCATTTCTTATAGTATGAAATCTAGGAGATGTTTTTTGTGACTGGATTTTGACTGGTTTTTAAGTTGTTCACTAAAACCTAAAAGCATCTCAAGAGTTTATCAACTTTTGAGATGCTTTTCTTTCAATAGGGACACGCAGCTTTTAAAAATGCCTCTATTAGCTATACAATTGTTCCATTATAAAGATTTATAATGGAACAAGCTGAACATAATTTGCAAACACCCTTTTATATTCACTGATAATATTGTTAGAGATTAGCTTGATACAGAGTACCATAGTGGTATACTGATATATAGGAGAAATATGGAAGGTGGAATTGATTTGCCAACAACTTGTAATGGTTAAAAAGTAATTCAATAGTACATTTTTTCTTGGCATTTTTAGTCATAGGATAAGTGTGTCTATTTTTAACCATTACAGGGAACGCGGAATAATCAGTTGGTTTAATTCCTAGCGGGATCCCTATGAGGTATTTCGCTTTTTTTAAATGGGAAATCTTTCTCCATTCAACCGTTATTGGCGTTCCTCTGAATTATAGGAGGAGCGATGCATGAGCGTTTATGATTTGTTAACTTATGAGATTATTCCTCAAGAAATACCCAACGTAATCAGGAACTGTAGTAAATGTAAAAGGGATACAGCATTCTATTGTAGTGAGAAATTCAGGGTAAATTCAAATCAAAAAATGGTTGCTGTTTGGGTCATTTATAACTGTACACATTGTGAGGGAACTTGGAATTTCCCTATTTTATCTAGAGTACATGTAAACAAAATTAATTCTGAACTATATACCAAATTTATGGATAATGATAAAGAGACAATCTGGCACTATGCTTTTCAATTCACACATTTGCGAAAACTATGTAATGAAGTGAATACAAATATACGTTACGAGTTAAGGGAGGAGAGGCTTGAATCAAAATCGAATAATCTTACCATTAGGTTTTACTGTAAATACGATTTTGATCTAAGAATTGATAAACTATTGGCAGAAATACTTGGCATTTCAAGGTCCAATCTAAAAAAACTGGAGCTTGATGGAATGATAATGCTAAACCCAAATATAAATATAAAGAAGAAAATTATTGATAATTTACAAGTAACAGTTGCAGGTAGTATATAGAATAGTTAATGTTGTGTAATAAGTAATGACAGGGGCTAACTCTCAGAAGGAGTTCAGCCCCTTCTTCCATACCAAAAAAGCTTTTTTTGAAGCGTTGGGGGAAGAAATCTATGAAGCCTGCTTATGGAAATTTTTCTGATTGGTAAATCAAGCTAGGAATGGAGTTTAACAAGATGATTTCTTTAAGAAATGTTCAAGGTGCAGATTTAGAACAGTTATTACTCATTGAGAAAGAGGGCTTTACGTTTGAAGAAGCCGCAACAAGAGAAACATTTTTAAAGAGGATACAGTTGATAGTTGACACCTTTATTGTGGCAGAAAGGGATGGGAAGATTCTTGGATATATTAATGGACCTGTTATTAGTCAACCTTACATAACCGATAATCTTTTTACAGAAATCAAAGAGAATCCGAAAAAAGGAGGGTATCAGAGTGTTTTAGGATTAGCAGTGTCCAAACAAGCAAGAAATCAAAGAATTGCAAAAAATTTAATGGAGAAAATGGAAGAGCTTGTAAAAGTAAATGAAAGAAAAGGAATTACGTTAACTTGTAAACTGGAATTAGTATCTTTTTATGAACAATTAAGGTTTGAAAACCATGGCATGTCTGAATCAACACATGGTGGAGTAAATTGGTATAACATGATCAAATTAAGAGAGGGTGTGAATTGATATTTTTTCAAAGCTGATAAGAAAGAAATCTATTAATGGTGGAGCAGGTAAAAATTCAAATAAAAGGTTTGAAGTTATACACAAAGAAAAAATAGGTGCCTTATCAGGATGTAAGGTGTTAGTTGATAAAGAAACAGGCGTTCAATATTTATATAGTTGGTACGGTGAAAGTGGTGGAATAACACCTTTGTTGGATAAGGAAGGGAAGCCAATTGTTCCATAAACGGGATCGATTGAGTAACTTATTAAGGCCTCTTTTGCTATCCAGGCTTATTTTTAACTTTTACCAATAGATATAAAAAAGTATTTGAAAATCTTCCATCCATAATTTAAGGGGGGGATTAGGTGGGGTTCGTAGCATTTTTTATTGTTTTAACTTCCTTGATGTTTTTGACAGAAAAATTTACTAACAAGATACTTAGGGTTCAAAAAGTAAAAATATCAGAAACAGCCGGTAAAAACCTTGACCGCTGGGGGAGAGGTATAATCTTATTAGTCTTTTTAAGCCTTCTATGGTTTGTCATTGATTTCAACTCAGACACTATAATAAAATATTATTTAATGTCTTATTTAGCGATAATATTAGGATTTCAGGCAATAATGGAATTCATCTTTATCAAAGGCTCAAAGCAATATATCAGCACAATGATATTACTTATAATGAGTCTTTTTATTATATACAACGTTGATAAATTTCTTACTTTGGAGCAGATGTAGTCACAGTTATGTATTGCATCAAAGCTATTTCAATCTATATAGAAACGAGGGCATATCTTAAATAAGGTATGCCCTTTACTGATAATGTATATTGAGAAATTGGAATTGTTTTGAAATAATTGATATGAAATGAGGGATGTCTTTTTATTTTTATTGTGAGGTGGATTGTAATGGAATACGCAGTTTCAATTTTTTAGAAAAACTAAACCATTTCTCACCTTAGCTAGAAGACATAACTACTTTTGAATCCCTTAGAGGAATCATCTTTCATGAAGTAAAAATTAGATTTTCACCATAGATGGAGGCGAACAATGAAACGCTTGCTTTTTTGCATGCTCATTATCGTGTGTTTTGCAGCAGGGTGTAATAAAGATAAAATAAGTGCACCTTATTTTGTTTGGGAGGGGCAGTTTTATATAACCACTCATGAACCTATAACCAAAGATGAATTAAGTCAAAAAATTGGAGAAATAAAAGAAAATGTAAGCAAACCCTATAAAGGCGGCCAAGCTAAAGGGCTCCCTGAAGGTACTATGTTATTTATGGTAAAAGGACAACATCTCGGGACAAATGAAACAGATGACGGTATTATTGCTTTCGAAAGAGATGGAGAATTTAACATAGCCAGGCAAATAGAACCTGAATTAAAAGGGAAGTTGAAATAAGTGCAAAACCTCTATATTGAATAAATATGGGCTATAATGGTAGACTTCTCAAAATATATTGCGCTTTCGAGCCTTAAAGAAAAGGGGAATAAGCCGAGCAGTTTACCTTAAGAAAAAGAGGGCGAGGACCTTATGATATCTAGGATTTTACATACTATTAGTTTTTTAAACAAAGAGGAGAGTCAATATGGAAGTAGTATATTTTGCAGGTGGTTGTTTATGGGGGGTACAAGCTTTTATAAAAACTTTACCTGGAGTTAAGTTTACAGAAGCGGGAAGAGCTAATGGAACCAGTCATACACTTGAGAGTGATTATGATGGTTACGCCGAATGTGTAAAGACAGGATTTGATCCGACGGTTGTCACGATCAGCGAATTAATGGGATATTTTTTCGAAATCATTGATCCATACAGTTTGAACAGTCAGGGACAGGATGTTGGCGAGAAATACAGAACAGGAGTATATAGTGAAAAGCCTGAACACTTAACAGAAGCGAAGGCATTTCTTAGGAAGAGAAATGATTATGAGCTTATAGCTGTTGAAGTATTACCTCTCACAAACTATGTGAGAAGTGCAGAAGAACATCAAGATAGGTTAGCCAGGTGTCCCAATGATTATTGCCACATTCCAGATGAAATATTAAGCAGGTATAAGTAAGAAATATTTACTACATTGCATACGCATAGTAAAAGGTTTTCAATGTAGAGGGTAAATCAGGGGAGAAGGATGTTGAAACAAAATTAATTGCCATAATTTATTTATGAATTTTCTTTTTAACGAGCATTTGTTGCCACCTTTTTGGTGGGAGAGGGTGGACTATTTAATAGCTGGGGTATTGTGGTGAATTTATGATGATAAAGAAAGGGGGAGACATGCATGAAGAAACGAAGTTGGTGGATTCTTGGAGTACTATCTATCTTAATACTTGTTGGAGGGATGTTTTACACGGAGATTTTAGGAGCACAAGAGGAAAAGGGAAAGAAGCTAAATTTTTTAAATGTCAGTCAACAATTATCTCAAAAAGGCTATTATATTTTAGCAATTTATTCTGGTCCAGCAGAAAAAGCGGATGTAAGAGTGGAAGTTTCGGATGCGGTTTCTGATAAAAAAGATGCGGAAGAAGAAATAACAAAGCTTATGAAAAAGAAGCTGAAAAAAGAGGGCTACATAAACGGCACTGTCCAAGTAGATTTCGTAAATTTAAAAAAAGTTGAACAAAAACGGCGGTGGTTTTCGGTTGTTCCTGTTATCGATAAAAAGCTGAAAAGTGCCAGTGATACTTTCAAAGGCATAGCGATCGATCTCAATCCGAAACCGGTCACTTACATTTTGAAATCAACGCATACAAAATCAAATGTTGATAAAACAGAGGTCAAACAATGGATAGGCATTGCGAATGAAATTATCACAGCGAATGATTTGCCATCCATCCTGGAAGATGGGGAAGTTTATGAAATTGTAGTTAGAGGTTCGGACGAAGAGTTATTGCTGAGTAAAAGGTTTGGAAAGTAAGTGGAAAGAACTGAGAGAGATATAATGTGAAAAAAAAAGGGGAGATATTGATTTGAAATATCAGAAAGTTAGAAAAAATTTATAGAGTTGTAGCCGTTAAAGTGAACGGAGCTTAATCGAACTCGCGAGTATCACTTGATGGCCCGTGTATGTCCCCTTTGAACACGCGTGGATTCCTCCTTAGCCCGCGTACTCCCACTTTAAACACGCGTAAATTATCTTTTGGCACGCGTAAAACACCCTCGAACACGCGTGAATTTCCTTTTGGCACGCGTATTTCATTTCAAACACGCGTACTCTATCTTCATACTCCCGCGCTTCCCTACTGCCGTGAAAACAAGAAACCCCAGGCTTGGCCTGGGGTTTCTTGTTTCTTATAGAAGTTAAGAGTACCACTCTTGTTAAGCTCTCCCGTTACACGAACTCGTGCAGGCCGTCATTGAAAAAGCGGTTTTTTGTGTCAAAATTGCATTCATCCGGAGGCTGAATAGCCGCATCCCGATACGGATTATTACTCTTCCTAGGTTAATTATAGCACATAGGAAAAGGCGAATATAGACTGTTTATTCGCTTGGGCTGTTGCTAAAATAGGATAGAACTTTGATTAGACTTGTTGAGAGGCTTGGAAATCAAAAATGGTTAGGAGAGATATTCATGAGTTCTTTGGTTCTCGGTTTTCAGGAAATGGAAAAAGCACAGCTTGGGCTCGTTGGAGGAAAAGGGTTACGTTTAGGGGAATTGTCAAAGCTCAAAGGAATACAAGTTCCTGAAGGATTTTGTGTTACAACTGTTGGATTTCAAAGGGCCGTCACTCAAAACAGAACGTTTCAAGATTTGTTGGATCAGCTTACAAAGCTGCGAGCAGAGGATCGGGATCAAATTGGCGAAGTCAGCAGGAAGATCCGACAATTTATAATGAATGTTGAAATTCCTTCGGATGTTGGGAAAGAAGTTGCTCACTATCTCTCCACGTTTGGTGATAAACATGCCTATGCTGTGCGATCCAGTGCGACTGCGGAAGATCTGCCACATGCCTCTTTTGCCGGCCAGCAGGATACCTATTTAAACATTATCGGTATTGAGGAAATCCTGCGACATATCAGCAAATGCTGGGCTTCCTTATTTACGGATCGTGCGGTAATTTACCGGATGAAAAACGGATTTGACCACAGCCGGGTGTATTTATCTGTTATCGTTCAAAAGATGGTTTTCCCAAAGGCTTCGGGAATATTATTCACCGCTGATCCGATTACCTCCAATCGTAAACTGCTGTCCATCGATGCAAGTTTTGGACTTGGAGAAGCACTGGTTTCTGGTTTGGTATCTGCAGATAATTACAAAGTACGGGAAGAGAAAATCGTCGCTAAGAAGATATCAACCAAACAGGTGGCCATCTATGGACAAAAAGAAGGCGGAACAGTAACACAGAAGATCGCACCTGACCAGCAAAACTCACAAACGCTCACAGATCGGCAAATTTTACAACTGGCGCGTATCGGCAGTCAGATAGAGGCTTATTTTGGCTGCCCACAGGACATGGAATGGTGTTTTGCTGATGATACCTTTTATATCGTCCAGAGTCGCCCGATAACGACACTATACCCCATTCCTGAGACAGGTGACCAGGAAAATCGGGTCTTTATCTCGGTAGGACACCAGCAAATGATGACGGATCCGATCAAGCCACTTGGATTATCCTTTTTCCTGTTAACCACCAATGCTCCCATGTATACAGCAGGTGGAAGGTTGTTCGTAGATTGTACACCGTCTCTTTCATCCCCTGTCTTAAGAGAAAGGTTACTGACTACCATTGGGCAATCCGAACCGCTCATAAAAGACGCACTCATGACGATAATAGAACGGGAAAACTTTATAAAACAACTGCCACATGATGAAAATGATCATGCTCAAAAAGAAAACAATAGAGATACTACTGAGAGTTTTCTGGAACAATTCGAGAACGACCCAACTATTGTTACTGATTTGATTAAGAGGAATCAGACCTCGATAGAAGAGTTAAAACAAGCGATCCAGATGAAATCAGGGCCAGAAGTAATGAGTTTCATCCAACAAGATATCCAGCAGTTAAAGAAGATGTTATTTGACCCGCAAAATATGCAAGTGATTAAGGCTGCGATGGACGCTTCCAGTTGGATTAACGAGAAAATGAACAAATGGTTAGGGGAGAAAAATGCTGCAGATACACTGTCTCAATCTGTTCCAAACAATATAACTTCAGAAATGGGACTTGCGTTATTGGATGTCGCGGATGTCATTCGGCCATATCCGGAAATAGTCGATTATTTACAGCATGTAGATAAGGAAACCTTCCTGGATGAACTGGTGGAATATGAAGGGGGACAGGAGAGCAAAGACGCCATCGATGCTTATCTCAACACATACGGAATGCGGTGCGCCGGGGAAATCGATATAACGAAAGCTCGTTGGAGTGAAAAGCCTACTAAACTTTTATCCACGCTTCTTCATAACATCAAAGAAATGGAGCCTAATTCCGGCAAGCGGAAATTTGAGCAAGGACGCCAGGAAGCTATGCAGAAAGAACAAGAACTAGTGGAGCGGTTGAAACAGCTTCCGGATGGTCACCAAAAAGTAAGAGAAACAAAAAGAATGATCAGCATTATCCGGAATTTCATCGGTTATCGCGAATATCCGAAATACGGCATGATAAACCGCTACTTCCTATATAAGCAGGCTTTACTGAAAGAAGCGAAACAGCTCGTACAAGCTGGCGTGATCGACGAAAAAGAAGATATCTATTACCTCACTTTTGAAGAGCTTTACGAAGTCATCCGCACAAATAAAATGGATAACGAGATCATCAGCACACGAAAAGATGAGTACCAGCTATTTGAAAAATTGACTCCCCCGCGCGTAATGACATCTGATGGTGAAATCATTACCGGCAAATACAAACGGGAAAATCTTCCGGCTGATGCGATTGTGGGTCTGCCTGTCTCTTCCGGGGTGATCGAGGGACGGGCGCGTGTCATCCGAAACATGGAAGATGCTGATTTAGAAGATGGGGATATATTGGTCACTGTCTTTACTGATCCTGGCTGGACACCATTATTTGTATCCATCAAAGGGCTGGTTACTGAAATTGGCGGTCTGATGACCCATGGTGCAGTTATCGCTCGAGAGTATGGCTTACCAGCAGTTATCGGGGTGGAGAACGCCACTGAACGGATAAAGGATGGTCAGCACATTCGCGTGCATGGAACAGATGGGTATATCGAAATATTGGAATAGATGAATTTTGGTAAAGAATTTATCAATTAAATGGTTTTCCGCTTTTTGATACTGAAAGGCTTAATCAGTAATGCGGCAATCATAATTTCCGGGTTTTATTTAATAGGAAAGTTTATCAAAAAAATTCTTCTACAGGAAACCCCGCTTCTAACCTTATAGGCATGCACCCATAAGCGATTCCCGCATATGGTGACCTTATATGATGCTTAGAGGAGGAGTTCGATGTTTTACCATATCAAAGAGCTGCAGTACGAAGCAAAAGTATCTCGGCCGGATCCTGTATTTGCAAAGCAGCTGCAAGAGGTGTTGGGCGGGCAATGGGGCGAGATATCTGTTATGATGCAATATCTTTTTCAAGGCATGAATGTGCGGGGAAATAAGAAGTACCGGGATTTACTTATGGATATCGGCACAGAAGAGATTGCCCATATAGAAATCCTGTCTACGCTAATTGCTCGTTTATTGGATAATACTTCGTTGGAGCATCAGGAAAAGGCTTATCATTCTGATCCCGCAATAGCAGCGATTATGGGTGGAATGAATCCACAGCATGCAATTGTTTCCGGTCTTGGTGCTATGCCATCTGACAGCGTAGGAAACAGATGGACGGCAGATTACATCATTTCAAGCGGGAATCTGTTAGCGGATTTCCGTGCAAATTTAACTGCAGAGTCTCAAGGACGTTTGCAGGTAGCACGTTTGTATGAGATTTCAGATGACCCTTTAGTGAAAGATACACTGAGTTTCTTAATTGCCAGGGATACGGCGCATCAAAACCAATGGATAGAAGCTATACATGAACTGGAACAACAGGCTGGAGATGTGGTAGTTCCGACTACTTTTCCGCGTGAATGCGAAAAACAAGCAGTATCCTACGATTTTTATAACACTTCCAGAGGGGAAGCAGACGCACATGGTCCATGGGCGCAAGGTGTCGCACCGGATGGAAGGGGTCAATTCCGTTATGTTCCTCAACCGGGTCCGTATGGCGGTCCGGCCAAGCTGATGCCGGCGCCTCCGGATGTTTATGACACTCCCCCATCATCGAAAAAAAGAGAGTGATTTGCGGAATCTTTTATAGTGGATGGAAGATTTAAGCATCTCCAGCTTATTCTAGCTGGAGATGCTTTATTTATTTTGTGAAGAAAATGATAGGTTGTATAAATATAGAATAATTATTTTTCCTCATGTTTGTTCACTTTTTTGTCGTGGTAAATGGTGTATGTGAAGGATTGAATCGTGGCAAATAATGATAAAAACGTAATATGCTCGTGGAGGCAGAAAAAGGGCTGCTAGACAACAAGCGAAAAGCAATAAGGAAGAGTTTATGAAGACATTGGCCAAAAAAGCGAAAAGACTCTAACAATAATCAGTAGGGAACCAACAAGGCGGTCTGTTCTAATGAAAGAATAGGGCGTCATATTTATTTCGATGACCCCAGATGAAAGTAGGTGAAAGCGTGCTCTTTAAAAAAGCTCCTACAAAGTTGGAGAAGTTCAAAAAAAAACCTCCAAGAGAAAAATGGATGGAACTGTATGGGAATCTATGGGTGACCCCTATAATATACGGGTTACTGTCGGTTTTACTGTTAGTGGCAGCCGTTATTTTAGATACAACGATTAATTCTGGAAAGTTTATTCCACCTGCTCTTTCCATTGAATATCAACTGACCAGAACCATTTTAAGCACGTTGAGTGGAGGAATATTATCTCTGACAACTTTTACTTTTTATGGTGTACTAGCTGCCCTAACAACATTTTCTGTGCAGTTTTCCCCACGGATCCTGCAAAACTTCATGAGGAATAAAGTGACCCAGAGGACGCTTGGCATTTTTATTGGAAGCTTCACTTATGTGTTGCTTTGTCTCTTTTTCATCGATAAGGAGAGCACTTTTTTCTTTATGCCGGTTCTGGCAATCTTGTTCACCATGCTGACCATGGCGACTTTTATTATCTTCATCAACCATATCGTTGACTGGCTGCAGGTTACAAATATGACGGAAGATATGAAAGAAGAGTCTGCCATAGTCGCTAAAAATTTATTGGTAAAGGAAATGGATGCGTATCGTGTAATAGATAGCTCGTCCATAAAAGACCAGATTCCGGAGAGTAGAGAGCAGGGCTGCTCCATATATGTAGAAGAATCAGGCTATATTCAAACCATTGATTTCATAAATTTAATTAAAGAAGCGGAAAAGGACGATCTTATCATAGAGTTACATTATAAGGTAGGGAACTATGCGTTTGTATCCACTCCCTTTCTGACGTACTGGCCAAACGGGGGCCATTCCATCGATGAATCGAAATATTCCTCTATGATTCGTATTGGGAAAAATCAAAACGAGGTTCAGGACATTGAGTTCAG
Source organism: Thalassobacillus pellis (assembly GCF_016908295.1). GTDB lineage: Bacteria > Bacillota > Bacilli > Bacillales > Halobacillaceae > Thalassobacillus > Thalassobacillus pellis. The sequence goes on along the minus strand of NZ_JAFBDO010000004.1, from coordinate 45,499 downwards.
TTTAAACAAATTGGTAGAAGTCGCCATTCGTGCCATCGGAAGTAATGATCCGAAAACAGCCACTAGAACTATCTATCAAATAGGTGATTTATTAATAAAAATTTCCCAATTATCTTTTTTTACACCTTATTTAGCAGATGAGAAGGGAAATTTACGTATCATTTTAGACAATCTCGAATTTAAAGATTATCTGTATATCGGTTTATCTTCTATCCGTCATTATGCCCGCACTAACGTGATCCTTACAGTGGAAATATTAAAAGTGTTACATGCCATCGCTAAAGTTAGAAAGAAGCATGACTGTACCCCTGTTTGGGAATTCGCCGTATATACGACGCGTTCGTTAGAAATAAATTATATCCATAGCCTGGACCGGGAAAAACTGTATAGCACCCTATTAGATATGGCAATAACAACAGGGCATGAAATGGAATATAATAAGCTGGTGCGAAAAATGATGCGGAATATCACGGATGAGGATGACCGTAAGGAGATAGAAAGAAAGATTCCATTAAAATGTTATTGACAGGGAACCGGGAGAGGATAGTGTTTATCAGCGTAGAGAAGAGAGGACATTTTGTTCTCACAACATGATGCAAGCACTATGATACTCTCCGGTTTTGTTAATTGTAATACTGAATCGAATCCGCATCTCCCATTCCTCACACGGATTGGAGATGCTTTTTTATGCTTTGAGGATTAATGATATAATTATGGGAAATAGTTTAGCAGGCTAGGATTACCTGAAGAGCCTTTATAAATCTGCCATTCTGTAAGACGCGCTGTAAGGAAGCGGCAACCGTTAGCTGGAAAAGGGGGATGCTTTGTGACAAAGAATCCAAAAGAGGGTAAGAAACGACATGGTTCCTATATGGGGCTTGGTATCGCTTTTGGCGTGGTCATAGGGTTATTACTGGATAATCTGGCTATGGGAATTGCTTCTGGGATTGCCATAGGCGCCGGCATGGGAAGCATAATGAATTCCAAAAGAAAATGATCTTAGTATGTCGATATGTCACATCAAGGAGTTGCTCAGTAACCCAATGGGGTGAGAATTAACAGAAGTGCACCAAGCGCCACGAATGCATATCCCCGGATATTTTTCTGGACAGGATTTTTGATATCATCTAACCCTCCTACCAGTAGCAGCAACCCAAAAACTGTGTTAGTAGCAATATCGAAAAAAACTGATTGATCTTCGAATAACTTCCATATGACTATAACAAGAAAAGTGACAGATAATAGAATTGAAATATTCCGTAACATGAAAGTGCCTCTTCCCCTTTTTCAGTATCTTACCAGGCGATATAACGTACATATTATCATACATTAGGCTCTTTAAGGAGATTTTAATAGAATGTGTAAGTTAAATGCATTTACTGAAAACGACACCATGTTTCTATGAAATAATATTCAATAAAGGAGAATGTAAAATGAGTAGTTATGGCGAGTTGCTAGAGTTGGATGGTCGTTACGCATTAAAGTTTGAAAGAGTGGTGCCTATTAATCAATTGGAGGCATTTGACAAACTTATTGAGCCTGCAGTTTTTAAGCAGTGGTATCCTTATGCCACAGGTGAAATGGAGATGAAGGTTGGGGGAAAAATTGACTTTGAGGATGAGGAAGGAACAACCTATGAAGCGGTAATCACCCAATTGGATCGGCCTTATCGTTTTTCTTTCCTGGAAATTGATGATCTGCTTGATATCACGATAGAAGAGGAACGGGAAGGCTCCCGATTGGTTTTCACCCATACTTTTGATGATAAGGAAATGGCACAATATGTGGCTGCAGGCTGGCACAGATGCCTTGATGTTCTCGAGCAGTTGATGAAAGGGGAAGCTGTGGTCTGGAAAGATAACGCCCAAACGTTGAGGAAGACTTATGAAGAAAAATTTTTTAATGAGTAACAGTAATATAAACATGAATGGAAAGTGTTGAAATTTGAAAAGTCTCCCTTCCCCTGCCTGTCATCAGCTGGGTGAAGGAGAGACTTTCTTTTTGGATTATGTGCGCCGTTTATGCTCGCCCGCGTTCGGAATATGCTCGCCAGCGGGAAAATATGCTCGTTCAACGCATCGATACGCTCACCAGTGTACAAAATACGCTCGCCCATATGCTGAATATGCTCGCTCAGCATTTCGTGATGCACACGAGGGTCACTGCTTCATTAAGGTTTAGTGGATAAAAAATCACTGAAGCAGTTGGATGGGAGCGTAGGAGGAAAGCAGCTGCTTTTGATTTCTGGTCTGGGCTGGCATAATTGTGCTTGCACCTCCAACAAGACTACTACCTCTGTTTGTACGTGTTCGCAGAGGAAAAGCTCCACATCGATTTGCTGGAAGGCGGGATTTCCTTCACTATCTGGTCTGCAAACGAAACAGGCGGTACATTCGATATCTGTTACCTGGCAATTCAGTGTAGTTCCGGCCGGGGCACATAGAAGATATTCCTCGCAAATGGAAAATGGCTGGGGAGATGACGTACAGATTACGGTGCTGTCCTTTTCAATTTCTACTATAAAATGGCCACTCGTCCTTACCATTACTTTTTGAAAAATGACCGAATCTCCGTTCGGCAGAAGGATATCAACATTTTGTCGTCCTCCTGCTTCTGATACTTCTGTACAGGAGATAGAATCAGATATGGATTCGACTGGATTTCCGTTTTGATCAGAAAGGGTGCATGTTGCTGATAACTCGCCGCTCTGCATTTGTTCGTTGAGTTCATCACAACGGAAGTCCAGGCGTTCCAGGCCGTCGAGTCCATAAAACGTTGTAACAGGTATCGTGATTTGGCGCGTTATCCAGTCATATACTTTGGGTGTTTTGATACAAAAAGTCTCCAACTGTTGGTTTTCCATACAAGTCACTTACCGATCCTCCTTTCGGCTAATTTTTACATTGATGAGATTCAGCTTCCATTCAGGTAACGGCAAGGGTCCATCACAACTCGGATGATGAAAGAACAGGTGACTACACTTCCAGCAGCATCCGTGGCACTGCATGTTACCGTAGTAGAGCCGACCGGAAAGAACGACCCTGACGCTGGGCTGCATGATGTTTCTGCTTCTCTACATCCGGTTATTGTCGGCGGTGGAAACTCGACCACGGCCCCGTTCATTCCAAGGTCATTAGGAACAATGATATCGTCTGGACAGATGAGAGTAAGTTCCCCTAGCATGACGTTTAATATTAATTCCTCATTTTCTTCTAATTCCACTCGATGTTCTTCTGATGGGTACCCCTCTGCAGAGAACCTTACCTGGAATACACCTGGAGGAAGTCCTGTGAGGGTGTAAAACCCATCGACATCGGTTAATGTGGAACGAATGGGAACATCCAGCCCTTCCGGGAATATTTGTACAAGTGCCTGAACGATTGGTGCTTCATTACACACATCGGTGACAAATCCACTGATACTGGCTGGGTTTCCTTGTAATAAAAAGTTCTCTTCTGCTATTTCTCCACTTGAAAGAGTTATCGTCCGAAACGATGCCTGGTGTCCTGATGCACGAACGATTAAAATGAAAGTACCTGAAGGGAGACCGGTTATCTGGTAATTCCCTTCTGAATTAGTCAGCGTTTCACCGAGGAAGGTGCCATTCGCAGAGAATATTTGGATAAGTGCGTTTTCGATTGGGGCCATTGTTTCAGCACTACTGACATTCCCAGTAATCGTTGCCGGGTTGGGTTCTAGTGCTACGTTAATCAGAAGATCTTCATTCTTACTAAGTGTCACCTGCCTGGTTTCTGTCACGTAACCTTCTCTGGAAAAAATCAAGTCATAGTTTCCGGGTGGAAGGCTTTGGAGAAGGTAATTCCCATTTGGATCTGTTTCGACTGCTGCGACGATGATTCCACTCCCCCTGATCACCAGGGTAACATTTGCCCGGGTAATCGGGGTTCCGGACTGGGAATCTACTACTTGGCCGCGGATGGAAGCTGCATTTCTTTCCAGAAGGACATCCAGGGTTCTATCTTCGCCATTTTCCAAAAGAATACGAAAAACTTCACGGGAATAGTTCTCTTTTGAATATACGACGCGATATTCCCGCGGCTCAAGTCCCGTTATATCATAGGCACCATTTTCATCTGACAGTACGGAAGCTACTGGTATATCTGTTCCAATTCGGAATACTTGCACTAAAACTGTGGAAATAGGCTGGCCGTTGGAAGCATCTCTGACTGTTCCGCTCAAGGAGGCAGACTGCTGAAGCAAAGCAAAGTCCAGAAATTCCACCTCATCAACCGTTAAGGTGACAGCGCCGACTTCGTTTCCATATCCTTCCGCGCTGGCAATGAGCGTATAGGTTCCTGGCGCAAGATTTGTGAATATATATTGACCGGTCGAATCTGTGAGTGAACTAGTGATGAATGTTCCGGATAAATCAAATACCCGAACGAGAGCATCTTCGATTGGTTCCTCTGTTTCCCTGTCAGAGACAACGCCAAGGAGAGTGGCCGTATCCGGAGTGAGGGAGACGTTAATGGTTTCTGTTTCGTTTGGTGATAAAATAACCGGGATGACGACATTACCGAAATCCTGAGCAGAAAAAACTACATCAAAGTTACCGTTTGGTAAGTTACCGATCGTATATGTTCCATCACTGCCTGTAATAATCGTCGCAACAATGATATCGGTATTAGGAATGACAACGGTGACAAGTGCTCCACTAATTGGATTTCCGGTTACTGCATCAACAACTGTACCTTGAATGGTTGCCGGGGATGGTGTCAACACAATATCTAAGATTTCAGTTTCAGTTGGGGATAGCACCACTGTACTTACAAATATGGAATAATCCGTAAGTTGTGCTACGACATCAAATGTCCCTGAAGGGAGCCCTTCTAGCAGATAGTTCCCATTTTCATCGGTTAATGTCCTTCTTACAAGAATATCTGTCCCTCCAAGTCTGACTTCAATGATTACTCCTGTAAGCGGTGCCCCTGTCAGAAAATCAGTAACTGTTCCACTTAATGTTGCAGGATTTTCCTCTAGGCTAAAATCAAGGGTAGTCGTATCATTAGCTGCAATTTCGATTGTCTGGATTCCCGCCTGGTAGTCGGGGTTGATAGCAGTTACGGTGTAAATACCTTCTTTAAGGCTGTCAATCAAATAAAATCCACTGATATCTGTCTGAACGCCCGCGACAATGGTTCCCTGATTATCTATTACCCTGATTAGTGTACCTGGTAATGGGCTCGCTGTACTGGCATCTCTCACTGTTCCCTGGAGTGTTCCTGGGTTCCTGGAAAGAAGAATTTCTGTATTTGTAACGTTATTACTGATAACTTCTGCAGAGACACTGTTAGCTCCGTAACCTTCCGCATTGACCGCTACTAAGACATACACGTTTGGAGATAAGGATGTGGTTTGAAAAAAACCGTCCTGATCCGTCAGGGTGGTATATATAATAGGGCCTGATCCAGATAATTCCCTGACAATAACATTAGCACCAGGAATCGGACTGTTGTCCTGGGCGTCTCTGACAAAACCTTGTATGAGACCGGGGTTTGGAGATAATGCAAAGCTTAGCGTAGTTGTTACTTCCGCTTCGACAATTGCCCCTGCAGTAGCTGGACCGAAATCCGCTGCGTTAGCAACAACCGTATAGACTCCAGGTGTTACCCCAGTGAAAAAATATTCTCCAAATTGGTTGGAAACAGCCGTTTGAACCAGAACGTTATTGATATCATACAGGAGGATAGCTGCGTTCGGGACGGCGTCGCCTGTTTGGATATTGGTAATAAATCCCTGAATGTTACCTGGGTTAGGGTCAAGAGTAAAGAGTGCATTTATTTCCTCGCCTGGTCCAGCGATAAACGTCTGTGTCTCTGTTCCAAAACCTGCAGCATCTGCAGTTACATTCAGAATTCCGGACGGCAGGGAAGTCAGTGTAACGGTTCCATTCTGGTCTGTAATACCGGAAATAATCAAAAGGCTGTTTTCATCTCTGACCGTTACAGCCGCTCCTTCCACAGGTAAACCAGTCGAGGCATTGGTGACTGTTACGGAAAGCGTAACAGGATCAGGAACCAATATATTCGTTACGTTTATTGTCTGGCCTGACTCTACAAAGGCAGAAGCAATGGAGGAACTAAAATTAGGAGCGCTTGCGACTACAAAATAACCACCTGGGGCTAAGCCGGGAACCGTATAAGTGCCATCACTATTTGCCAGCAGACTGACAACGAGGATATTGTTTTCATCGTAAATTCCTACCTGAATACGTGTGTCGGTGATGGGGTCGCCATTGGTATCGACGACCGTTCCAGTGATAGTTCCAGGATTTGGCGTTAGGGCAATGTCTGCAGTGACAGTTGTATCGCTTAAGACGAAAGCACCCAATTGTCCTGTGCCAAATCCGGTTCTGGAGGCAGTGACAATATAGGGGCCTGGTGAAAGTCCACTGACCGTATAGTTACCGAACAGGGTGGTTGTGGTGACAGAAACCGGAAGCTGGGATATCCCATCCAGGATAGTGACCGTGGCTCCTTCAATTGGATTTCCAGTAGTCAGGTTCGTAATTTGCCCATTGATGGAACCAGGATTCGGCACGAGAACAAAGTTGATATTGGCCAGTTCCTCTCCGGGTTCCAGGTCAATTCCAGTGATTACTTGCCCAAAGCTTGGAGCATTTGCAACAACGGTAAAAGTTCCAACTGGCAGATTACCAATTGTATAATTTCCTTCAGCGTTCGCAAAACCCGTGGCAATTAACACACCGTTTAAATCCAGTACCTGTACGGTTGCCTCCGGAACTGGGTTTCCATCATTGTCGGTGACTCTTCCTGAAACAGATGCTGGGTTGGCAGTCATCGTTAACGCGACCTGGGAAGTTTGACTGGCTTCTACTAATGTTCCCGTTTGAACGGTTGAAAAGTTTGGAGCAGAAGCGGATACGATATATAATTCAGGTGCAAGGTTGTTGAAACGGAAAGTCCCGTCTGCATTTGCTGTAACAGAGTCGATTAAAACATTATTTGCATTCCGGAGCTGGATGATGGTATTTGGAACGACAGGGTCTACCACCCCGGTAATGCTTCCTGGGTTAGGCAGTAGAGTCACTTCTACAGGAGTGGTTTGGCCAGCAGTGACAAAAGCACCAGCCTGGCTGTTTTGAAAATTCGCAGCAAAAACAGTTAACGTATATTGGTCAGGGGCAAGCCCATCGACAAAAAATAATCCATTTTCATCGGTCAGAACTGTAGTAATCAATGAACCGTTGCTATTTGCAACACTCACTGTCGCCCCTTGGATTGGTGCTCCTCCCAAAGTGACAACGTTACCAGCGATTTGGCCTGGGGAAGGGGAGAGCGCCATGTTGCCTGCAGTGGTCTGATTGGAATTTACCTGGAAAGTAGCGATTCCTGTCTGGAAATTCTCAGCTGATACGATAACCGTATACACACCTGGTGCCAGTTGGTTGACGACATATTGCCCATTCTGGTCGGTCACAACAGAGGCAATTATGGCACCGCTCGTATCGATGATTCTCACCTCGACATTGGCACTGGTAATTGGTGTTCCTGTTTGGACATTGACTATCTGTCCGGCCAGAGACCCGGGATTCGGTTCCAGATTAAAATCCAGGTTAGAAACTAAATTAGAAACGATGGTTACTCCCTGAACTGCGGATTGAAGATTGTCAGCGCTTGCCACTACGGAATAGTTTCCGGGAGCGAGACCTTCCATGGTATAGCTGCCGTCTGAGGCTGTGACTGTTGTCGCTATAACGATGCCCGATCCAGAACTTAGTTGTACGGTTATGGACGCACCTGCGACAGGGTTCGAAGAGGAATCAAACACACTTCCCGATAATGTCCCAGGGTTTTCTTCCAGGACTACATTTAATTCAGTTATCTGCCCATTTTCAATAGCTGCAGCAGAAGTATTTGTCGAGAAACCTTCGGCGCTGATGACTACTGTATAATTTCCCGGAGCGAGACCGGTAATGAAATAATTTCCATCCCCATCTGTTACGGCTGTAGTGATTAAAATATTATTTTGAAATACTGATACTAAACCTCCGCTGATCGCCCCTCCTGAACCATTTTGAACAGTTCCTGCCAATGCCCCTGCCAGCCGGGACAACTCTGCGTCAACTACGGTAATGCCGTTAGGAGATATTTCTGCACCAATCGTTATATTGGAATAACCATTTGCTGAAAAAACCAGTGTGTAAAAACCAGGTTTGAGCTGGTCGACTGTATAAACTCCTCCTGCGTCAGCTGTTGTTGCAGCTACTACAACATTTTGGGAATTGAGGACCTGAATCACTGCACCTGGAAGAGGAGCATTGGTTTCACCGTCTCTCACAGTACCGGTCACGGTTCCTGGATTTGCCTGCAGAAGGATGTCCGTTACAGTCGTGTTGCCTGCGGTCACAATGGTGGAAACCGTAGAGGAAGCATAATTCACAGCCGTTGCTCGAACCAGATAATTTCCGGCGGATAGATTCCCGAAAGTATAATTTCCAGTTGCATCAGAAGTGACAGAAGCAATAAAAACACCTGTCTGGGTAAGTAATTCAACTGTTGCGTTTGGAATAGGGGTATTGGTTGCAGAGTCTTGGATCTGCCCTGTGATGGAGCCAGGGTTACCTAGTAATACAAAGTTGACGGTATACGTTTGATTTGGTGCAACAACTGTGGCGGTAACTTGAGATTGGAAGCCCGGTGCCATAACGGAAATCTGATACTGCTCCGGAACAAGTCCGGTAAAGGAATAGTCACCTGCTGTGTCTGTCGTATCGGAGGCGATCAGGATGCCTTCCAGGTTTGTCAGTCTTACCTCGGCATTTTGTATTGGACCACCATTAGAAACATTGCCCGTTATAGTGCTTGGAAGAGGGGAGAGGGAAAGGTTTGCCGTGGTGGAACTCCCACCGATGGCGGTCACATTGACAGACTCCATTTGGTAATCTGGGCGAGAAACTTCTACCGTATAATTCCCCGGAGAGATACCGGTAAATGTATAGATACCATTTCCATTAGTCGAAGTTATCGCAATTTCGGTTGCTCCCTGTAATAATCTTACTGTTGCACCTGAAAGCACCAGGCCCGTTGCCTGGTCGAAGATGGTTCCAACAACTGCAGCTGTCGATTGGACAGTAATAGGAATAGCAGCCGTGTTAGATTGAATGGCGCTTCCCGTAAAGTTATCGAATCCTGAAGCTTGCACACTGTCTAAGGCGCGTGAGCCATCATTTGTATAAGCGCCATTCAAGGAAAATATCAACACAGCATTTTGTCCTGCAGTTAGATTGCCAACATTCCATGTTAACGACTGTGTCCTACTATTATAAACTGTCAGCCCTTGGGTGACAGAAGTGACTGTAATGGCGTTGATAATATCTGGTCCGAGCACGTCTTCCAGAAATATCGTATTTGCCGGGGATAAACCTGTATTCGTTACGATTATTCTTCCTGTCCAGAATGCCTCCTGCCCTAGTAATACGGTTGACGGACCTGATGTCAGCGTTTTACTTACCGTTAATTCTGCCCTCACATCCACATCTGCCGGGCTAACCGGGTCACTGAGAGCATCTGCGAATTGGAATCCTTCCTCGGTACGCAGGGAATCCTTATTATAATTGTTAGTGTTTGCTGAGCTGAAGATTACGCTTCGCAGTAAAGTCGACTCATTGATTCCTAAAAAACTAAAGACAGTAGATGCAGGCAGAAACCAGTCGAGAAAAAAGTCTGGGGAACCGCCAAAATTGGAATTAGCAGGGGTAACCCTGGCGTAATCGAAATTCGTAATCGGCTGTGCGAAGTTCGGGTTTCCACCACCTGTCCCTTCCGCTGGGTCATTCCATGAATTCACTTGTTTATTAACGTTACGTACCAAGCTTAGCCGGTTATTGAGGCCATCTACATTAAATAGCCAATCATATGTTCCAGGTTCGCCCTGGGTATTAATCAAAATACCCCATGAAAAGTTTCGAAATGCGGTTAACTGTGCATTCCGTGGATCTCCATTCAGTCGTATCCGGAAATATACGTTGCTGCCATCATAAGCAAAGAAAGCGGCAGGAAAAGTAGAGTTGCCAACAATATCCGTCGAAACGGGGCTTTCATCACCGACCAGGTCAAATATAGGAGATCCGTTTACTTGGATAGGGGTATATTGGGTGTTGTCGGGAAAGGGCATATGCTTTCCTCCTTCAAAGCCATTATTTACTAGTGTATAAAACAAGGCGGATATGAGGGTGTATATTTACCTAGTTTTCTTAACTTATTATTGGAGTTATGGAGGTCTCAAATTTCCGTATTCTCCCCATGCAGGATGCATAATGGTCGATTCTTACAGCTGTGGCTTTTCTCTGATTTCATTTTCCTTTCCATCGTCTGTTCTCTTTCAATCTCCAAAGTGATAAACTTGAATTGTCGTAATATTGAAATATTTAAGCGGGGATTCACAAAAATTACAAAACCAGGAGATGAGGGAGGCTTGAAAAAACTATTTCTTCTTATTACATCACTATCTTTACTAGTAATGTTGGGGTGTGAATCGGAAAGTAAATCAGCAGACACTAAAAATAACAAATTGGAATATCAAGGCAGCATTGTTGCCGTAGGCGAGGAATATACGAAGTGGAATCTAACTCCAACATTTAAGTATCATACAAAAGATCAAAGAACTGGTGAAAATGTCAGTTATGAGATAATTGGAAAAAAAGATAGCTTTGGAATAACAGGCCCTTTCCCGATAATAGCTAATAAAAGTCAAAAGTATATGTGGTTTTATTGGGGGAAGAAACCGATCAAAGATCAGCCTGTAAAAGTAATGGCTTACAAAAAAGGCTCCAATGAATTAATCAAGTTATTTTCAGGGGAGTTTTATGAAGGTGCGCAGATAAATGAGAAGGAAGTGAATATGCCATCATCTTTGAAGTTTCCGGACTCTGGAATATGGAATGTACTTGTTTTCATTCATGATGAACTTTCTGGAAATGTTGTCGTGCAAGTAGCAGAAAGGGGTTAAATCATAACCAAATGGAGGATTGTTATGAAAAAAACGATTCTATTTGTACTTTTGCTGACGGTGCTTGCAGGTTGTGGAAAAAACAGTTCAGAACTCATCAAAGATGCCGATTCAAAAGAAAAATGGGAGGTCACTCCTACATTTTCTATTAAGAGAGAAGTGAATGGGGTAGAGCGTGAAACAGTATTCAGAGGGTACAAGGGAAAGGTGGCTTTTATGAACACGATAAAATTCGTACCCAAACATCCTGTGAAGACAAGATGGTTCTTTTGGGGAGAAGAACTGGAGGAAAGAAATGAAGAGAACTTCAAACTGATTGGTATCCACAAGGAATCTCAACAAGAAAAGATATTAATTGATTCAAATGCCTGGGAAATTCCTAATCCAATGTATGTAGAGTCCTCACTTAAAACTGCCCTTAATGCAAAAGCCTCCCAAAATACAGTATTCTCTCTTCCAAAGGCCGGATTATGGCGGCTGGAAGCTTATGTTGGAGAAAAACTGTATGGAAGTATCGTGGTGGAAGCAGATTAAGCTATTAATTTAGAAGGAGGGGGTTATTCTGGAATGGTTAATCTCCTGGTTTGCGTTTTCAATAGCGATGGGAGCATGTGTAGAAACGATTAACAGGAATAAAAAGTTAGAGAAAAGAATTAGAGAGTTAGAAGTTTACATTGGGGAGGATGAGCATAATCATGAACGAAAAACAGAAGCTGATTGACATGATAAAGAAGGAGTATCGACGTGATTAGGAGAATATAGTTACTTGGAGAATACATACGAGACTGCCACCTCAAAATTTGAATAAACCAGGAGGTAATCATGGGTAGGTTAGTGCATTTCGAAATTCATGTCGATGATATGGAGAGGGCTAAAAAGTTTTATGGAGAAGTATTCGGATGGAGATTTGAAGATTGGAGCGAGTTTGCTGGAATGCCTTATTTCGGAGCTGTGACTGGTGATGATTCAGAGCCGGGAATCAATGGGGCTTTGATGCAGCGGCAAAGTCCTCCGCCAGAGTTGAATCAGCCGGTGAATGGCTATACTTGTACAATGGGGGTAAACGATTACGATTCCACGGAAGCGAAAATTCTTGAAAAAGGCGGCAAGGTTGCAATGCCAAAATATGCATTGCCAGGAATGGCATGGCAAGGTTACTACGTGGACACGGAAGGCAATATACTTGGCATTCATCAGCCAGATGAAAATGCAAAATGAGGACCCTGGGATTCAGGGTTCTTTTCTTTAGTGGAATAAACTATTCATAATGGAAGAAGTAGGGGAGAATTTGGCATAAGTGCTGCATTAGTCTTCTTCTGTTTGTATAAATAGGTGTTTTCATCATTTTACCTGGGATGGGAACGTATATCTTTTTGGTGTATTTATTGGGAGCAGCCATTTTCCATATATGGATATGGAAAAAGAAGGGCATAGTTATTTTCCTTTTGGTTCTTTCCTTTTTTGCGTCAAGTATTTTTGGTTTATTATTTCATTTTTACTGAAAATAAAGATAATGGAAAAATATTAGGGGGCGCATGGAATATCTCATCTGCTGACAAGAGACTAGAATACGAGAAAAAGAAAATTTATAAGAAAGTGCTAATGGGAATAATTCTGGCTGGGTTAGTAGTCATAGGTGTGGGCTGCTACGGTATTTACTGGGCATTCTATGATATGGACAGACTGCCGAAAGGAGAATTACTTACCGAAGATATTTCACCAGGCGGGAATTATTCCTTAAGGGCATACGTGGGGAACTAGTCTACCATGAAAAAAATAATACCGAAACTATCTATTGGAATAACGAAGAAAAGACAGCAAATATTGTCTGGAAGGATAATAATACTGTTACCATTAATGGTCATACGTTAGATGTACCAGGTGATACATTCGATTTCATACATGAATGAAGGAACTACCACAAATGAAGGGTAAGTTCCTTCTTTTCATTTTATAAACTATTTCCCAAAAGCTGCGCTTTGAAAAAGAGCTGGAAGATAATCTGCATTGATAATCACGAGTATGGTGATTAATACAAAAAACACAAACGCTGGCATCGTTTTACCGATGGTATCTTTGATTCTGACATGGGCGAGACACGCTATCAGCATGGTAATTCCAAGCCAGATGCCGGCCAGAACGAGAACTTCGATAATCCAGTAGCCTGTGATGAGCATGGCGACTCCGATTAATTGGACAATGCCTGTAACGACTCGGAACCATTGTGGCAGTTTGATTTGCTTAAATATGCCTACCCAATATTTGACTCCGATAACTTTGCTGATACCTGAAAAGGTAAAGTACAGAACCAATAACGATTGAAGAACAAGGGAAAGTATCGCCATTTCAGTTTCCTCCCTATATTTTTTTCGATGCGTTTATTTCAAAATGGTTAACTCCATCTGCTGAAGATGATCCTTATCAGTTACGACATCGACTCGGGTAATTTTATCGTTTCGGTAAGTGGGCACAAGGACGAGCAGCAGCTGTCCTTTTGGAGCCACGATGATGCCGACTGCTTTATTGACGATGGCAGGAAATGCGGCTTTGGCACGGCCGTGCATGAGTTTTTCTGCGACTACGTGAGCACCATTTACCTCTCCTGCTGCGCTTGTATATACAGATGCCCGGTCGTCACGCAGAACAACATTTTCATCGAGTACTTCAAGAAGCGCCTCGAAGTCTCCTTTCCTTGCCGCAGTTAGAAAAGAGTCAACTATTTTCCTTTGTATACTTAAATCGGTGTCAGGGGATTTTTCCGCTCCTTGTACCCGATGACGGGCCCGGCTGGCAAGCTTTCTGGTCGCAGCTTCAGAGCGGTCGATGATAGGCGCAATTTCTGAAAAAGGTACAGCGAATATGTCATGCAGGACAAATGCGATTCGTTCAACGGGCTTTAACGTATCAAGTACAACAAATAACGCGAGACCAACAGAATCGGCAAGCACAGCCTCCTGTTCAGGGCCTGCCATTTCGTTACGAGCGAGCATTTGATCATTTTCATAGGCTTCCATCGTTTTTTCTCGCAGTACCTTTCCCGAGCGAAGCATATCTAGGCAAATGCGTGAAACCACTGTTGTCAGCCACCCACGGATATTTTCCACTTCTTCTAAATCAGAGCGATTGAGACGAAACCAGGACTCCTGCACAGCGTCTTCAGCACTGCTCCTCGATCCGAGCATGCGGTAAGCCACTGCCTGCAGATGGGTCCGGTTTTCCTCAAATTTCTCTGCCAGCCAATTATTTTCTTCCATCGCCCCATTCCTTTCTTACATGTTCTTATAAGTATAACGAATGAAATCTGTCCGATGTGACAGGGAATGGGGAATTTTTTTGCCTAAAAGCTATAAAATGACAGGTATCATAAAAAACATCTGACAAACATAACTCCCGCAAAACGTTTCAATAAGATAGCTTTAAGTTAAGAATACTTTTATAAAAGTATGGGCTGGTGTGACAGCATAAACCAGAAAGGGTGGGTCTGCATGTACGGTATATCGAATAAGTCATGGCCGCAAAGGTTGACGATCATCTTAAGTGAGTGTTTATTTCTGCTATTTGTATATGAATTTTTATTTCCAGGCTGGAGTGATTTTTTTCGGCTGTCCGAGGGTGATTTTGGACGGAAAGTGCTCTTGTTTATATTTTGCATAATTGTTTTTTTAAGAATGAGCTTTATGGTGGTTTATCTGTTGAAGCGGGGGATTACCTGGGAAGAGACCGGCGGTGTTATTTTTGCGTTTGCTGTATATTATATTGGTTTTTCTATTCTTGGCGGAATCAGTGAGGAGCCTTTGGATTGGATTGATGGTATCGCAGTGTTTATTTTTTTGACTGGATCCGTAATAAACACATTGTCTGAAGTACTGAGAGATCAGTGGAAAAAGGATAGCAGGAATAAAGGAAAACTTTATACAGGGGGCTTATTCAAATACGCTGTTCATATCAATTATTTCGGGGATGTGGTCTGGGTATGCGGATTTGCATTACTGACACGGAATGTGTGGGCGGGGCTAGTTCCATTATTTTTACTGGCCATGTTTATTTTTCTTAATATTCCAAAGCATGATAGTTATTTAAGAGTGAAATATGGAAAGGCATTTGAAGATTATGAAAAAGTGACTAAAAAATTAATTCCATATATTTATTAAGTGTAAGTTGAATATACTAACCGGTAGTAAAGTAATAGTTGAAACTGCCGATATAAGGGGTAGGTATTGTAAAGTTGATACTTAACTTTGTAAAAATGAAATATAGAAATCAAATGACCAAGGCAGTATAGGAAGAAACCTCTATGTCAGCCTTGGTTTTTTTAGGGGACTAATATTGTAAATAGTAATTAGTGCTTCAAAATGCCTTTTTTAAATAGTTAAATATATTCAAATCATAGTTAACAATAATAAATAATCCAGCAATTGGGTATAGGAATATCCATGGGGGTGTAAGTATCAACACACAACAACTCGAAATAAGAATTGAGCAACTAAGACAAAAGATGCACCTGTTATATTCAGAAGACCCAAACAACCTCCAAGTTATTCAAGTGTCACAATCTTTGGATGAGCTCATAAATGAGTATCATCGGAGGACATGGTCTAAAAGGAAAAGGAAGACCGAAATTTTGTCCTAGAGGATTATGACAGGGGAAAGCAGCCATATATGTGATGCTTTCCCCTTTTTAAAGTTAACTCCCCATTTTTTAACAATTTCCTGTTTGAGTATAGAATGAAGGTGGTATTTTATTAAATATCAACTTCAAAAGATTTCTAAAGTAAAGGTGATGAAATGCAATTAAAACACCAAAAAATTCTTGTCTTTCATTCATTGGCTTTTGAAACGAATGACTTAGAAATAAAGAAAGACACACGTTTTGACAATGGGACAAAAATCGTTGATGAGAAAGGTGATTACATTCTGTTTTATTATCACCCTTCTTTAAAGAGAATAGTGTATACGTTCAAAGACATGGAAGACACCTACTTTCTTTGTGTATGACCTTCATGGTTACAATGAAGAAGTTAATAAAAATATGTGTTTAGATAGGAAATGAGCTGTCCTGCGCTGGGACAGCTCCTTTCCGTTTATAATTCTTTATGATGGAAAGGGCATTTGCCTTCAATAGGTTTGATGTCATCTCCAATGAAGGATTGCTTCCATTCATTATGATTGGGATCGCCAAAATGACTGATATCAGGATGTGTCGGGAGTCCATCCCATTTTTCCACACGACTTCTCACTTTTTCGCGTGACATGATGCCGCCTTTCTCTGTTCCTTCCAGCCCTTGAAAAATGACGCGAGGCTGGAATCCTAGAATCAGACTGTTTCCCAGGTCTCTCGTTTTTCGCTGCTTATATGCCGGGGCATTCCCGAATGTGAAGATAGGCTGGCCGGCAAAATGAAAATCCCATAAGTAGTGCTCGGGATCTTTTGGGGCGTCTTTTGGCCAGGGGAAACGATCTTTTTCATGGAGGTACTGTAAAATATCCCAGAAATAGGAGCGGTAGTATTCGATGGATTGTTCCTCCGTTTCTGGTTCGACAAAAATGAACAGGCCATGCCGTTTGGAATCCGGCTTATCAAAGAGATGGAGGAAACTTTCAACTGCATCAGGCAAGTGATCCCATTTATCGTGGTCGATAAAGGAATAACGGAGTTCTCCTCTTCGTTGTCCCGTGCGACCGAAAAAACAAGGGAAAGTAGGGTCGGTTACGATGCTCTGAAAAGTTTCATATTCCTTTGCTAACCAATCAGGTATGTAATCAGAGTTTTCCTTTTCCATTGCTTCTTTTGTCAGCAGGTATGGGGAGTCTTTAATTAACATGATCGTCTCCTTCATGTGAGTGCTATATTTTACATTAATTCTATTGCCTAATTCCACTTTCCCGAAACATAGGCTTTCATAATATAGGACTGCTATTTCTTTTCTACATTTACAACAATGCGAACTGGCTTTCTACAAAATTTTTATATAAAATGATGTTATTGAGGTTATTATTAGAAAATTCACAAATTTATTAAGGTAGAAGCTTCACTAATTAAAGAAATAATAAAAAGGTTAGGGGCTGAAGATCGGTGACGCTAGGGGGTTACTTAAGAAAGTTAAAGTCAGTTTCAATCGGGATCATTATCATAAGTTTGTTACCTTCCCTTATCTCAGGTTTAGACCAGACTTTTAATCTCAGAAATTATCAAATGAATGGAAAGACGTACGATATCTTTCCAGGGATATTCGAAAAGTATTTCTATTCAATGACAATTGTACTCGGCGCATTAGTGATTGGTTTGTTTTTTGCCATTCTGTTTACGTTTGGGGCAACGTTATTGCCGCGGTTCTTAAAAAGATTAGTATATGGAATACTTACTGTTTTCGAATCGGTTCCTGATCTTTTGATTGTCCTTTCCTTACAAATGTTCATCATCTATATATATCAGAAAACGGGCTGGCTGATCAGCAATGTGACTGTGGTGTATGATGATAAAATTTATCTGGTGCCTATTCTGGTTTTATCCGTTCTTCCAACGATTCAATTGTTTAAGATAACGTTTCTATTATTAGAGGAAGAGAAATACAAGCCTTATGTAAATGTAGCCAAATCCATGGGCTTAGGCGATTATTACATATTGATCCGCCATGTTTTCCGAAACGTTCTTTTCAACCTGTTTCTGTATTTTAAGACGATTTTCGTTTTCCTGCTCTCTAATCTTTTTATCGTGGAGTATATTTTTAACATTCATGGATTGATGAGGATCATGCTCAGCCCGAATACCTTTGTATTTCTTATCAGCACGATTTTGATTGCTGTTCCATTTCTATATGTATTTGAGCTGGCACAATGGATGATTCATAAATCTACAGGAGAAAGGGAGAAGGAAGCGGCATGAATGTTGGTATCTGGAAGCAGCCTCAATTTATAACCGGATTGATCATTCTGGTTTCATTGTTGGTCGCAAGTTTTGTTTATCCCTATTTTTTTGAACTCCCAAAAGAAACCAAATACTTATATGAAAATGGGAATCTTGTGGATGTTGCTCCTTTTCCTCCCTCCCTGGTCCCGCCATTCGGTACCGATGTCTTCGGAAGAAACTTGCTGGCACTCATCATTAATGGGGCGAAATATACGCTGCTGATCGCTTTTGGTATTGCGATGGTGAGAGTTATGCTTGGTGCGGTTTTGGCAGTAATCTATCATCATTACCATGATAAACTGCGTCCTTTGTTTGAGGATATCATCGAATCCACTTTATTCATTCCACCTGCTATCCTGGGTTATGTGTTCCTGAGTCCGCTTGCCGTAAAATATTCTCAGGAAAATAGTGGGTTTGCGGAAATGGTGGCCACCCAAAGTCTCGTATTAATTCTGATGGGTGTACCGCCACTGGTGTCTGTTTTCTCCAAAGATATGGCGAAAATTACAGACAAGGAGCACATCGTCAGTACGCTTTCCTTAGGAGCAAAGAATCGCTACGTCTACTTTAAGCATGTACTTCCGGAGATGGCAAGCCGCTTCTGGCTCGTCATTGCACAGCAGATCATCCAGGTACTGATCTTGCTTTCCCACCTCGGGGTCCTTTATATTTTCATCGGAGGTGCGGCGACTATCATAGACGGAGACTTACTTAGTGCCCACGAAGTGTATGTATCCCTTACGGGTGAATGGGCAGGGTTGATTGGCAGCAACTATGAAGCTATCTATCATACCCCTCATATCGTGCTGATACCTTTGGGATTCTTTTTTTTAGCAATTTTTTCTATGAATCTTGTCATCAATGGGATCCAAAACAATTTGAAATGGAGCGACAGGGGAAGGGGATGGTGACAATGCTTGATGTGAAAAACCTGAAGGTGATGTTTCATTCGAAACAAGCGGAAATGGTCGCTGTCGATGAGGTGAGTTTTTCCGTCCGGGCAGGTGAGACGGTCGCCTTGATCGGTGAATCAGGCTCCGGGAAGAGTGTCACCTCCCAGGCAATCATGGGGTTGCTGCCGGATAATGGTCGTATCGCAGGCGGGGAAGTTTCTTTTCTGAATCAGAATCTAGTAAAGCTGTCAGAAAAAGAAATGCGGCGTATCCGCGGAATGAAGATTTCGATGATTTTTCAGGATGCGACGGTCTCCCTGAACCCGACGATGAAAATAGGAAAGCAGATAGTAGAAGGATTGCACTATCATCAGCTCTTCCCTAAAAAAGAAAGCAAGGGGGAAGCATTACGATTGTTATCGATCGTGGGCTTTGAAAACCCGTCTGACATCTATCATCAGTATCCGGGAGAATTGTCTGGCGGGATGAAGCAAAGAGCTCTAATCGCGATGGCCATTTCCTGTGAACCCCAGCTTGTCATTGCTGATGAGCCGACTACGGCATTGGATGTGACGATTCAAAAACAAATACTGGATCTGATGGATGATTATAAGCGGCGGACAGAAACTTCCATTCTTCTTATTACGCACGATTTCGGCCTCGTTTCCGAATATGCCGACCGTGTACTGGTCATGTACGAGGGGAAAATTGTCGAGGCAGCCGATGTTTTCACTTTGTTCAGAAACCCTGTTCATCCCTATACTAAAGGACTGATGAACAGTATTCCAAGAATTGAAGACCCAAGAGTCATGCTGCAAACGGTAAGAGATATGGCCGTGCAGGAAGGCACGTTTGAAGGAAGGGTGTTTGCACCTGAGGTATTCTCAAAGGATGGAGTAACGTATCATGCTCCTTCAGCCTTGATAGAAGTGGAAAAAGGGCATTTTGTCCGGTTCTTCACCAATAAAATGGAGGTTTCACGGACATGAATAAGAAATTAGTTGAAATACGGAACCTTTCGACCCAATTTAAAAAAGGAGCCAATATACATAAAGCAATCGAGGGTATCACATTCGATGTGTATGAAGGGGAATCACTTGGAATCGTCGGGGAATCAGGTTCAGGAAAAACGACGCTTGGCCGCACCATCCTGCGTCTGTTAACTCCTTTCCACGGAACGATTCAATTCGATGGTATCGACCTTTCATCCATGGACGCCAAACAATTAAGAGTGTGGAGGAAGGATTTCCAAATGATTTTTCAAAATCCATATGAATCACTCAGTCCTCGACTTAAGGTAGGAGAAATCATTGAAGAGCCGATGGTCATCCAGAAGATGTTAACCCCGAAGGAACGGACGAACAAGGTGTATGAGATGCTTGAAAATGTCGGCCTTCCCAAGAGTGCTTATCAGAAGACGATCCATGAATTTTCAGGCGGGCAGAGGCAGAGAGTTGCGATTGCAAGAGCGCTCGTCATGAATCCGAGGCTTGTGATAGCTGATGAACCCGTTTCCGCTCTTGATGTTTCCGTGCAAGCCCAAATTCTGAACTTGTTGAAGGAGCTCCAGACAGAATTCAATCTCACCTACATTTTCATTTCGCATGATTTGAGTGTCGTCCATCATATGAGTGACAGGGTAGGAGTGCTCAACAAGGGCCATATGCTTGAAATAGCTGCGAAAAACGAAATTTACCAGAATCCGATCCATCCCTATACCAAATCCTTACTCGCTTCTATTCCGAAGGTAAACCCAATGATGAGAGGGCTGGAAGCAGAGCCCGTGGAAGTCCCGCCACAGCCGCCGTATCCTCCGCATCTCATTGATATCGGAAATGATCATTACGTGGCTGCGGATGTTATTGAAATCCAGAATTACCGAATGAATAAGCAGGTACATAAGTCCGAAAGTTAGAAATGCTGTTGTAAAGCCGTAGCTCGATTAGCTGAGCTGCGGCTTCATCATGGAAAGGACCGGAATATATTTTCCCTGCATGAAAATGCCAGAAGGATTTTGCTAAACGAGTAAACCTATTTACGGCTATAAGAAAAGCCATTACAATAAAACTATCAGAAATTTTAAAAAACTCTACAGCAACAACATGGGAGGGAGATGCATAATGAGCGGTCTGTACAGGGTTTTGGTTGTGGATGACGAGATGCTGATCCGTCAGGGTATAATAAATTATATAGATTGGGAACAGGAAGGATTTGAGGTTGTCGGCGAAGCTTCCAATGGGAAAGAAGCTCTGAAGTTGATCGAAGCATTACAGCCTCATATCATACTTACGGATGTGGTGATGCCGGATATGGATGGCATCGAATTAGTCAGGGAGGTGAAAATGCAGTATCCATCCATCGAACTAATCGTCTTAAGCAGTTTTGAAAATTTTGATTATGTCCGCTCGACTTTCCAAAACGGGGTAGCCGATTACATATTAAAACCCAAATTGAATGGGGAAGAACTCATCAAAACGTTACGGAGAATCGCACCCGAGCGGCCAGCCGGCATTAATAAGAACCAGTCTGCATCTTCTGTGGAGGAAGTTTTGACAAAGAAGATGTCAGGCGGTTCTTTAACCGAGGCCGAGGATAAGCTGTTGCAGGATCTGGTTTTCAAAAGTTTCACCTTAATCGCGGTTATTGGACTTGAAGCGAGGGATGTTACAGACCAGCTCAGCGAAGTCGACTTGTTTTTGCTGCCCTCTGATGAAAGCGATACCACGTTTTTGCTTCTGAATGGTGAGGAAGAACAATGGCCTGCGCTCAAACAAAGCATCACCAGATGGGCTTTAGAGCATAGGGACGCCCGATTGCTGGTGAGTGCTCCTTTTTCATCGGTTCATGAGCTGCAAACGGTTTACGAAGAAAATCTCGTGAAGATGAAATATTACCTGTTTTACCTGGAGGATCCGGTATTGTGCTATGATTCCTTGCCAGAAGTGGAAAGAACTACCAAGCCATTTGATTTGAGCCGGTTCATCGACTTTTTTAAGCAGAAGAGGTTTGAGCTTGCAATTCCTTCCCTGAAGGAGCATGTTGATTTTTTGACTCGTAATTATACCAATGACATCTTCGAATTTAAATCTTTTCTCGAAAATATCATTTTTAACAGCGTCGTCCTGTTGGGAAATATGAATTACGATGTCGAGGAACTGGAAGGGAAGAAATACGATTATTTTACAGTAATCAATGAAGCCGGGACTGCGAAAACAGCGGTCGCAAGCTTTCATGATTTCATGGATGAGGTCGAAAAAATTATCCAGGTGGAAGATCGTCCATCTAATATGCAGCGGCTGCTTGAGTATATCGATGTCCATTATGCAGAGCCTCTGTCACTGACCACCCTGGCCGATTATTTTCACTTCAATCCATCCTATTTATCCAGTTATTTCAGCAATCATCATAATGTAGGGTTCAGCGATTATTTAAATCATGTGAGGATTGAAAAAGCAAAGCACATGCTGGCGTCAAGTGCTGCTTCTGTGAGTGAGATCAGTGATATGGTCGGTTACTCAGAGCCAAGTTATTTCTGTAAAGTGTTTAAACGGCTGGAAGGATCATCCCCCGGCCGGTATCGCAAGAAATCACCAGTAGTGAATTGAGGATATACCATGAAGAATTTCTTGAAAATCATACGGCATAATAGTTTATTTCTGAAAATGTTTCTAATCATGCTGGTCAGTATTGTGGCGGTCTCTGTACTGATCACTTTCAGTACGATCCGCATGTCCCATAATCTATTTATGGAGACGTTCAGCATCACGAATAGTAAAGTGTTAAGTCAGATAAAACAAGAGTTTGAATCTTTCAGCTACTCGGTTGTATTTACGACGATGAGTGTTGAAAATAATGGGACAATCAAGCGGAGTCTGATCCAGGATCACGTCACATCTACGGATGAGTCCAGCTCCGTTTACACGATATCGCAGCAAATGGAAAATATTTATTCGGACAGCCCCAATGAAGCGAACATGATTGTATTAGGGGAAAATAAGCGATTGTTCAACATGAAATATGCCCACTGGCCTGTGACTGCACAAGAGCTCCTTGACCACAGGATCACCCAATATACGAGAGCGAATCCAGGTACCATCATGTATCAGTATGTGGATGGGAAGATTACGAATGATGTGCCGATGCTGGTTGCGACTAAGGCGCTTATGGAACGTTCTACGGATAATATTTATGGCTACCTTTACATCCCTATCAGGGAACGGGATCTCAGGGAATTTTATGGAGGATACACGAGTAAGGGTAATGATGTCCTGTTAATTGATGGCAGCGGGCAGGTTGTATCCAGTAATAAGCAAGAATGGATTGGCCAGTATGAATCGGATTTACTTGCGGTGGCGAAGGATACTGAAGAAAATAACCTCGAGTATCAGGAGGTCAACGTTTTTGATAAAGATTACCTGCTGTTATCAGCTTCTTTGCCGGCCCTCGACTTGTATCTGATTAATCTCGTCGACCAGGAGATGGTCCTTGATAATCTGGTGGATACGAAAGAAATAGTATTTATCAGTGCGCTTATCGTCCTGATCGCAGTCGTGGTCGTATTTCTCATATCAAGGAGAATAACCAATTCACTGCGCAGGCTGGTCAGACAAATATCTGATATGGCAAAGTATGATTTCGGTAAACCGATAGATGAAAGCGGCGGGTATGAGGCCAGAAAAATCGCCATTGCTTTCAACTATATGCTCAATGAATTACAGGAACATGTCGATGAGTTACTACAGACGCAGCGCAGGCAGCGAAAAGCGGAGCTCGAAGCACTCCAGCACCAGATAAATCCACACTTTCTCTATAACACGCTGACCTCGGTCAAATTTCTGGTGAAGGAAGGTAAAAAAGAAGCTGCTTTTGACACGATAGATGCGTTGATTCCGCTGCTGCAAAATGCACTTGGGAATGTCGATGAAACCATCACGGTTGAACAAGAAGTGGCCAATATCCACAACTATGTACAAATCAATCAAATGAGGTATGGCGACCGGATTAAGGTGAATTCACTCATTTCCCCGGATTGTCTGCATTATCATCTGCCGAAGCTTGTAATCCAGCCTTTCATCGAAAATGCCTTTTTCCATGCCTTTACAAAAAAGAAATATGGGTTCATCCAGATCCTGATCGCCCAGCGGGGGGATAAGCTGATTTGCGAAGTGATCGATACAGGTGACGGGATGGAAGTGGACAAGATGCAAAGCAAGAAAGGAAAACGGCAGCTGTTCAGCGGAATCGGTGTCCGAAATGTCCATGAGCGGATCCAGCTGCTCTATGGTCCTGCATATGGAGTAGAAATTACCAGTGAGGTGGGAAAAGGAACGAAAATAAAAATAACCCTGCCTTTGTCAGATGAAAAAACAAAAGATATTACCATTTCTAAAAATAATACCAAAAGGCGTTTCCTGGATGGTTGAAACTTCTAAAAATAGTTTCATAATCTTCTAAAGATCGTTCTAACGGTCTTTTTTTTATGATGGTATCATTGGTACAAGCGTAATGACAACGCTTACAAAATTAAGGGGGATGGATATATGAAGTACTTTTCGGTCAGGAAAAGCTGGATACTTGTATTTGCTATTATGACAATCTTTACTTTAGCTGCTTGTTCTTCGGATGAGACGGGTGGAGGCTCTGGGGAGGAGCCGGATGAAATAACCGCCTGGGCGTGGGATCCGAATTTTAACATTGCTGCCTTGGAGCTTGCCAAGGAATCCTATGAGAAGGATATCAAGCTCAAAATCATCGAAAACGCTCAGGATGACATCGTCCAAAAATTAAATACCGGACTAAGCTCCGGAACGATGAAAGGGATGCCGAACATTGTGCTCATCGAGGATCAAAGGGCGCAAAGCTTTTTGAAGGCATATCCGGATGCGTTTTACCCACTTGACGAATACATAAACCCGGATGATTTTGCTGCCTATAAGCTGGCGCCTACAAGCCTTGACGGGAAACAGTATGGCCTGCCATTTGACACCGGCGTAACAGGGCTGTTCTTCCGTACGGATTACCTGAAAGAAGCAGGTTATACGATGGAGGATTTATCCAATATTACATGGGAAAAATACATCGAAATCGGGAAAGATGTGAAAGCGAAAACAGGGAAAGATATGATTTCCCTTGATCCGAATGATTTAGGACTTATCCGTGTCATGATCCAAAGTGCCGGTTCCTGGTACGTGAAGGAGGATGGGACGACTGTCCATTT
The DNA here is from genome assembly GCF_016908295.1 of Thalassobacillus pellis. Taxonomy (GTDB): domain Bacteria; phylum Bacillota; class Bacilli; order Bacillales; family Halobacillaceae; genus Thalassobacillus; species Thalassobacillus pellis. The sequence goes on along the minus strand of NZ_JAFBDO010000004.1, from coordinate 20,490 downwards.
GAAAGACAACGAAGCATTGAAAAAGGCTTTCCAAAACTATAAAGCTATGATGGAAGCTGATTTTGTCAAAGCGAATTCGGATTGGAGCCAGTTCATCGCTGCCTTTAACAGCGGAGATGTGGCCACAGTTCCAAGTGGTAACTGGATTGGGCCGAGCATCGAAGCGGAAGCATCCCAAAAAGGGAAATGGGCGGTCGCTCAGATTCCAAGGTTAGATATGGAAGGTGCTGTCAATGCATCGAACCAGGGTGGAAGCTCCTTCTACGTATTGAATATCCCTGGAAAAGAAAAAGCAGCCGAATTTCTTGCGGAAACATTTGGTTCCAGCAAACAGTTCTACCAGGATCTTGTACTTGATGTTGGGGCATTAGGTACTTACAAACCGGCTTCTGAAGGAGAAGCTTACCAGGCGGAAAATGAATACTTTGGCGGACAGAAGCTTATTTCTGACTTTTCCAAATGGATGGAAGAGATTCCTAGTGTCAACTACGGCATGCATACCTATGCGATTGAAGATATCCTTGCTGCCGAAATGCAAAATTACCTGAATGGGAAAAGCCTGGAGGACGCATTAGCAGATGCCCAGGCACAGGCAGAAGCGCAACTGAAATAAACAGGTGCCCACTCTCGGTAAGAAAATGGGAAGAGGTTGCCAATCTCTTATAAGAAAAGCTTGAGTTAGATAAATATAGTTTCAATGAATAAGGGATTCTGCGAAAGCCATCATTACTTTCAATGAATCCCTTTCTGTACAAAGACGGCTTTTCTTAGGTGTAAGGAGGACACAAATGAATGGGTAAAGCAATGAACAACACAGGCAGTATCCCCTATACTGTGAAAAAAAAGCGAAAATCAGGCGGCTTGAAAAAGAATTATATCGGATGGTTTTTCATACTGATAGCTGTTGCTGGAATCTGTTTATTTTATTTTTATCCAATGGTCCAGGCGTTGTTGCTCTCTTTTCAGTCAGGAATGGGAGCGAACCTGGAATACGTCGGGTTAGACAACTATATAAGGCTGTTCAGTGATCCAACCTTTATCGCAGCACTTACGAATACGATGATCTACTTACTTGTTCAGGTTCCTGTGATGATAGTTCTGGCACTGTTCTTCTCTGTTCTATTGAATGACGCAACCTTGAAGTTCCGCGGATTCTTTCGGCTGGCGATCTTCTTGCCATGTGTCACCTCACTTGTTGCCTATGCTGTCATTTTCAAGTATTTGTTCGGGGTAGACGGTCTGGTGAACCGGTTTCTGATTGACTTATCAATCACTTCAGAACCGCTTAACTGGCTGTCTGATCCCTTGCTCGCAAAACTGACGATCATCATTGCCATTACATGGAGATGGACAGGGTACAATATGATTTTCTATCTTTCTGCTTTACAGAATGTCGATAAATCGATGTATGAAGCGGCAAAAATCGATGGTGCATCTGCTTTGCAGCAATTTTTCTATATCACCGTCCCGATGCTGAAACCGATCATCTTATTTACTTCGATCATTTCTACGATCGGAACGCTGCAGATATTTGATGAGATCATGAATATTACCAATGGCGGTCCGGGTAATGCGACGCTGTCGATTTCGATGTACATTTATAATCTATCTTTTGAATATACTCCGGATTTCGGTTATGCGGCGACAGTCTCCTATGTGATTGTCATTCTGGTAGTTCTGCTATCGCTCATCCAATTTAAAGTGGCAGGTGATAATAAATGAGAAAACTGCAACGGATTGCAACCTACATTTTTTTAAGCATTGCTGCAATCGTGTCTATATTTCCATTTTTATGGATGCTCGTCAGTATGACTAATAAATCCGTCGATATCACCCAGGGACGGCTGCTGCCGGGAACACATTTATTCGAGAACCTTACCGTTTTATTTCAACAGGTAGACATGGTAACTGCCCTGGTAAATTCAACGATCATCGCTGTTATCACTACATTTTTGACGCTTCTGATTGGATCTCTTGCCGGTTACGGTTTTGAAATCTACCGGACTCCCGGCAAGGATCGGATTTTTAACATATTGCTGTTATCGATGATGATACCGTTCGCTGCGATCATGATTCCGTTATACCGATTATTCGGCGGCATATCTGCTACCATACCATTCCTCGGTATTGATACGTTAGCAGCTGCCATTCTTCCAACGATCATTACCGCTTTCTTCATCTTTTTCTTCCGTCAAAACACAAAAATGTTTGCGAGAGATTTAGTCGAAGCGGGCAGGATTGATGGCTTAAGTGAATTGGGGATCTTTTTCCGGATTTATTTACCGACGATGAAAACATCGTATGCGGCAGCGGCTATCATTGCGTTCATGAATAGCTGGAACAACTTTCTGTGGCCGTTAGTTGTACTTCAGTCTCCGGAAAAGCAAACTATCCCGCTCCTGATTTCAAAGCTTGGAGCCGGTTATACCCCGGATTTCGGTGTGATCATGTCCGCCATCGTGATTGCCACCTTACCTACAGCAATTGTGTTCTTCTTGATGCAAAAGCATTTTGTGGCAGGGATGATGGGGTCCGTAAAAGGTTAATGGTTAATATTGAATAAGTGCTGTAATGGGAGGTTGGAAACATGGTACATCAGAAACATGATTGGGAAAATTTACAGGTGCTCGAACGAAATCGTAAAAAAGAACGGGCTCACTTCATTCCATTCGGGAATAAACGAAGTGCTTTGACGTTCGACCGGAAGCAGTCCGCGTCTTTTAAACTATTAAATGGCTCTTGGAAGTTTCATTATGCGGACAATCCGAATCTCGCTCCAGAGAATTTCTATGCAGAAGACTTTGATAAGGAAGACTGGGATGATTTGTATGTTCCATCCTCCTGGCAAATGCATGGGTATGGAAAGCCTGCCTATACGAATGTAGTATATCCATTTCCAGTAGATCCGCCGTATGTTCCGAGTGATAACCCTGCCGGTTCCTACCTAAGGGAATTCTGGATTGCAAAAGACTGGCTCGATAAGCAGGTGACAGTGAGGTTTGAAGGAGTGGACAGTGCTTTTCACCTTTGGGTGAACGGAAAAGAAGTCGGCTACAGCCAGGGAAGCCGCATTCCTTCCGAATTTGACCTTACCCCGTTTATCAAGGAAGGGAACAACCGGATCGCTGTCCGGGTATATCAATGGTCGGATGGATCGTATATCGAAGACCAGGACATGTGGTGGCTGAGTGGTATTTTTCGGGATGTTTATCTGCTGGCTGTTCCCAAGGTACATGTAGAGGATTACTTTGTAAAAACGATTCTTGATGAGAAGTATGAACATGCCAGGCTTGAGATAAAAACGATCATTGAAAACAGCGGTAGTGTGGATGTTTCGGGCGTTAAACTGGCATATGACTTACTAGATGCAAACGGGCAAGCCATGCTAAAGGATACGGACAGTGAGGCTGTGACGATTGCTGCAGGCGGCAAAGAAACGGTTGTTCATACGATTGAGATAACCGATCCGAGCAAGTGGTCGGCAGAAGATCCTTATTTGTATACACTGCTTTGTTCCTTACTGCAGGAATCAGGTGAAGTTGAGGAAGTCATACCAGCGAAAGTGGGTTTTCGTTCGGTCGAATTGCAGGATGGTCTGTTTCTGGTTAACGGCAAGGCGATTAAACTGAAAGGCGTCAACCGCCATGATCACCATCCTGAGCTGGGGCGTGCCGTGCCACTTGAATGGATGGAAGAAGACATCAAGCTGATGAAACAGCATAACATTAACGCTGTCCGAACCGCCCATTATCCGAATGACCCGCGTTTTTATGATTTATGTGACGAATACGGGCTGTATGTAATCGATGAAACTGATTTGGAATGCCACGGATTTGATGTCATCGGCAACTGGGATCAGCTCAGTGATGATCCTGAATGGGAAAATGCCTATTTGGACCGGATCAAAAGAATGGTGGCAAGGGATAAAAACCACGCTTCCATCATCATGTGGTCACTGGGCAATGAATCCGGCTTTGGCAGAAATCATCTGGCCATGGCGGACTGGGCGAGAAGAGCGGATGACACCAGGCTGTTACATTACGAAGGAGAATGTCGTGCGATCACAAGAACTGAAAGCGACTACGATCCGCAAAGGGAGCCGGAAGCTTCGGATGTGTTCACAACGATGTACACCGCAGTTGAAGTAATGGATGCACTGGGAAAGCGGGAAGATCTAACGAAGCCGCATATCCTCTGTGAATACGCCCATGCGATGGGAAACGGCCCAGGAGGTTTGCAGGAATACTGGGATACCTTTTACAGGCATGACCGGCTTCAGGGCGGATTTGTATGGGAATGGCTTGACCATGGAATTGCTCAGGTTACGGAAGATGGTCAGGAATATTTTGCGTACGGAGGCGATTTTGGAGAAGTACCGCACGATTCCAATTTTGTCATTGATGGACTGGTCATGGCAGATCATACCCCGTCCCCTGCACTTTTGGAATACAAAAAAGTCATCGAGCCGGTACGAGTGGAGTCCGTTGATCTGGTGAAAGGGGAAGTGACCATCACCAATCGTTATGACTTTGTTTCCCTTAGTCATTTGCATGCTTCCTGGACGGTCCAGTCTGGAGAAAAGATTGTCGCATCTGGGCTGATTGCCGTTGAGGATATTGGGCCCCATGAAAGCAAAACTGTGAACCTGCCATATGAACTGGAGAATTATCATGGCACGGTGGATGAATATTGGCTGAATGTGGAGTTTACTCTCTCAGAGGATACAGCCTGGGCTGAAACAGGACACCCAGTGGCCTGGACCCAGTTTGAACTGCCGGTTCAACAAGCAGAAAACGAGCGGGAGCATAGTTTTTCTGCTAAACCATTGGAAGTAGAAGAGGACAGAAATCAGCTGCATATAATAGGAGAAGATTTCTTTGTAAGGTTCGATAAAGGTACAGGAAAACTTTCCGAATGGAAGTCCCAAGGGATGGACCTCATGAGAACCGGGCCGGCACTGAATTTATGGAGAGCTCCCATAGATAATGATTTATGGGCCCAGGTCCACTGGAAGGATATTCCTTCAATAAAGGAATGGAAAGAATTTGGACTTCACAGGCTCCAGGAGCGGCTCGTTTCCATCAATTATCAGGCAAAAGGAGATCATCTGATTGAGGTTACTGCAGCGATGCGTATGGCCCCGCCCGTTTTAAGCTGGGGAATGCAAGTTACCTATACGTATATGGTTGAGGCGAATGGCAGCATGGATATCGATGTCACCGGGGAACCAGATGGAAAGCTTCCAGAGACATTTCCACGAATCGGCTTGAAAATGGAAGTTCCTGCTTCATTCGATCAGGTCACATGGTACGGCCTCGGTCCGGGAGAAGCCTATGTCGACAGCAAACAAGCAAACCGTGTCGGCGTATGGAAAAAACAAGCCGAGGAATTCTATACGCCTTATGTCTACCCTCAGGAAAATGGCAGCAGGCATGAAGTCCGCTGGGCTGAGCTTAAGAACGAGTCCGGAGTTGGTCTGTCATTCTTCGGGAGACCAATGTTTGACTTTAACGCGCAGTACTTTACCCTTGAAAATCTTGAAGAAGCACAGCACACGTACGATCTTGTTAAGCAAGATTACCTGACGGTCCTGATCGACCATAAACAGCATGGGCTAGGTTCCGCCAGTTGCGGTCCGGATGTTTTGGAAAAGTACCGGCTAAAAAGCGGGGCTTTCCAGTTTGGGCTACGTGTTAATCCGAGTCTTTAAATCAAAATGAAGGGACTTACCGATGAAAAGCACACCGAGACTGCCTGTTCCCTGATCAATTAAGGGGTACAGGCAGTTATTTTGCTGCATGGCTGAGGTCAACACGTTTTCTAGATTGTAAAGAAAAGGAGATAAAGCTTATATGAAAATGGGAAAGATACTTCGTTTGTCCTTTTTATTGGTAATGCTGCTGTCTTTTGGTCCAGTCGTATCGGCTGCTAGTTCTCCTGTTGAAATAACAGGCGGGGATAAGACGATGACACCCGGAGATTTCTCTGTGTTGCAATTTACATCCAACGATGGAATAACAATTAAGGATTATACATGGGAAGTCGACAAGGAACATGTTGTCGAAGTAGACGCGAAGACAGGGAGGATCGATGCCCTGGGTACAGGACAGGCCACCATTACGCTGAACGCTACAGGGGAAAACGGTGAAGTTTACAAGGAGACCAGTGAAGTTACTGTCACTGCTGGACCGACACCGATCGTTGAACCTGTACCGGAGCTTAAAAACAATAATCGTCCGGATTTCATGATGGGGGCAGACGTTTCTTCTTTGTATCGCATCATGGAGGCAGGGAAAAAATTCTATGATTTAAACGGGGAAGAATCCCACTTGTTTGATATTCTCGAGGAAAATGGCGTCAATTGGGTGAGGCTCCGCGTATGGAATGATCCTTACGATAAATTTGGAAATCCATATGGCGGGGGGAACAGCAATATCGATACAACAATCGCTCTTGCCAAGCAGGCCAAGGAACGAGGCATGAAGCTGTTCGTTACATTCCATTACAGTGATTTCTGGGCCCATCCCGGCCAGCAGATAAAACCAAAGGAATGGGAGGATTTATCAGAGCAGGAATTAGTGGATGCCGTCGAGAAGTTTACGACAGAGTCATTAAACAAAATGAAGAAGGCAGGAGTATATCCGAACATGGTCGGCATCGGCAATGAGACGAACAGCGATATTCTGGAACAGGAATTCAACCTTACTTCGAATGGAGATATCAACCCGGTCGCTGTGGATATTTTCAAAGCAGGTGTGAAAGCAGTACAACAGACGGATCCTCATGCAGACGACCCTGAAAAGAAAGCATTGGTGTCTTTACACCTTGCTAATGGAAATAATCAGTGGCTGTATAACAGTTTTGCGTTGGCCATGGAGAAGAACAACGTCGATTATGATGCGATAGGCGCTTCGTATTACCCTTCCTGGCATGGGACATACGAGGAAGTTCAGAAAAACTTGAATCAGATCACGGAGAAATACGATAAATATACATTCATAGCGGAAACTGCCTATCCCTGGACGATTCAGAAAGATGCAGGAGATGACACACCCCAGAACTTCAAACATGGAGATATCAGTACAGTAGGCTTGGCTGCTTCTGTCCAAGGTCAGGCAACTGCTCTTCGTGAAGTGATCAATGTGGCTGCAAGCATCAACAATAAAAAGGGACTCGGGGTATTTTACTGGGAACCAGCCTGGCTGCCAGGCAGTACGACAGGTTGGGCGACGCCATATGGTACTGGTTGGGAAGTAGCAGGGTTATTTGATATCAACGGCTATGTCCTTCCATCCGTAAAAGCGTTCGAGCTGGTGAGAGGAGATCAGGAAGTCCCGGCAGAAGCGGAGGAATACGCGTATGGCTGGGAAACTCAGGTTGTTATCAATCAGGGGGACTCTCTTCATTTGCCTGAAAAAATCATGGCAGTGAAAAAAAATGGCATGATGGGCGATACCAAACGGACCTTTACTAAACAGTCCGTAACATGGAATGAAGAGGATATTGAACAGGTAGATGTGAACAAGCCTGGGGAATACATTGTTTTTGGCAGTGTAGCTGGTAAAGAAGAAAATGCTTTTGCTCACGTGATTGTGAGAGAATCTGATTCCGCTCAAGCCCATGCACCGACATTCAGTTTGTCTGATGGAAGTTACGTAGATGTGACAAAGGAAAATGGGTACTCCTACTCCACCAGGCATGTGATAGAAGGGGGCAGCTATATTGAGCTGGAGACAGCGACTCCTAATGCAGATATCTTTTTCACCCTTGACGGAGCAAGCCCGATAGACGGGACTGGCTCAACAAGAAAGCTGGTGGGCGCCCCATACGTCAAACCCTATGACTCAATACGCATTTATGCCGGACCGATTCAGATTGCGAAAAACGTGACGATTAAAACTGCCGCGAAACGTTCCGGATACCATTATGTTCCAGGTCAATGGGGCTGGGAGACAACGGCTTTAGAATACAGCCCGGTGGTCAGTGCCAGCTATAAAGCCGTTTATGACTATAGTGATGATCTGATTGCAAACGGCGGGTTTGAAACAGGAAACTTAAGCGGCTGGAAACTGAAACCTAAAAGAGCAGCTGCCGAAGTCATTACACCGGATGATTTTGTAACCAAAGCTTATGCCGGAGATCACTCGTTTCAATTTTCACTTGACGCAGGAGGAAGTCTCAAACTGAGTCAGAAAGTGAAAAATCTTTCGGACGGGGAATACAGCCTGTCTGTATATGCAAGAGGGGATCACCAGACTGCCGATGAAACGAACATGAGCCTGTCCGCTTTTACACAAGGAAAAACTTACAATAGTACAGTAAAAACGATCGCAGTACCTGGTGGTGAAATGATCTGGAGAAAGTATACCGTAGAAAATATTAAAGTGGATAATGGGATTCTGAAAATTAATTTTGATGCCCATACCAGTGGTTCTTACACTGGCTATCTGGATCATGTGGTTCTGGAGAGAAAATAACAGGACAAACTCCCTTGTATTCATCCGTAAAGGGAGGCAGAGGAGTTTGTTACATTTCTAACGGAGAAAGGTGATTAGATGACTAAAAAATATCCTCCTGTCAGTACAAATATTCCCAAAATACTCCACGGAGCTGATTACAATCCGGAGCAGTGGGAGCAGTACCCGGGAATCCTGGAAGAAGATATCCGCTTAATGAAGCTTGCCAAATGTAACGTAATGTCCGTAGGGATTTTTTCCTGGGCGAAATTGGAGCCGGAGGAAGGCGTTTTTCATTTTGAATGGCTAGATCATGTGCTGGATAGGCTCGCTGAAAATGAAATCTATGCGTTTTTAGCTACACCGAGCGGGGCCAGACCGGCATGGATGTCGGAAAAGTACGAGGAAGTGCTCCGGGTCGGTGCGAACCGGGTCAGAAACCTGCACGGTTCCCGGCATAATCATTGCTATACATCTCCTGTTTACCGGGAGAAAGTAGCGATCATGAACAGCAAGTTAGCGGACAGGTATTCTGATCACCCGGCAGTGATCGGCTGGCATATCTCCAATGAATATGGCGGGGAATGTCATTGCGAGTATTGTCAGGACGCCTTTCGTGAATGGCTGAAAGACAAGTATCAAACGCTTGATGACCTAAACCATAGCTGGTGGACGACATTCTGGAGCCATACTTATACCTCATTGTCCCAGATTGAATCACCAGCACCTCATGGGGAAACGAAGGTCCATGGATTGAACCTGGATTGGAAGCGGTTTGTCACCGATCAGACACTGGATTTTTTCAAACACGAGGTAAAACCTCTGAAAGCAGTTAATCCGGATCTTCCTGTCACTACGAATTTTATGGAAGCCTTTGAAGAGCTTAATTATGCCAAGTTTGCGGATGCGTTGGACTTCGTTTCATGGGATTCTTATCCCATCTGGAAGGATGAGGTAAGTGATGCTCATCACGCTTCCTGGGTGGCAATGAATCATGACATGTTCCGTTCCCTCAAGGGCGGTCAGCCATTTTTACTGATGGAAAGCACGCCTGGTATGACCAACTGGCAGCCAGTCAGTAAGCTGAAGCGGCCAGGGATGCATTTGCTGGCATCCCTCCAGGCGGTGGCCCATGGCTCGGATTCTGTTCAATATTTCCAATGGCGAAAAAGCAGGGGATCGAGCGAAAAGTTCCACGGTGCAGTCGTGGACCATGCAGGTCATGAACACACGCGGGTTTTTAATGATGTAGCACAGGTCGGCGAAACACTTGATCACTTAGATGCCATTGTTGGAACGGCTGTTGATGCTGAAGCAGCCATCATTTTTGATACAGAAAACAGATGGGCGGTCAAAGACGCCCAGGGGCCTCGTAATCTGGGTGTGAACTATGAAAAAACCGTTACCGAACATTACCAGGCCTTCTGGAAACAGGGAGTGCCTGTCGATGTCATCGATATGGATCAGGACATCTCGAAATACAAAGTGGTGGTTGCCCCGATGCTGTATATGGTCAGACCGGGAGTTGGCGAAAAAATAGAGAAGTTCGTGGAGCAAGGCGGTACGTTTGTCGCGACTTACTGGTCAGGCATCGTGGATGAAAATGACTTAACTTTCCTGGGAGGATTTCCAGGCCCTCTCCGTAAAACCCTTGGGATCTGGTCAGAAGAAATCGACGGATTGTATGACGGGCAGACCAATTTGATCAAAGTCCATAAAAATGACCTGGGGTTTGAAGGCGAATACACGGCGTACGAGCTATGCGATTTGATTCACTTAGAAGGTGCACAAGCGCTGGCTTCCTATCAAGACGACTTTTATGCTGGGCGTCCTGCGCTGACGGTCAATCAACTCGGAAAAGGCAAAGCCTATTACGTGGCCTCCCGAAACACACAGCCATTTCATAATGAATTTTTCACTAAATTGGTTGATGATATTGGGATTAAAAAATCCATCGAGGCTGAACTCCCGGAGGGTGTATCGGCTCAAAAGCGTACCGATGGGCAGCATGATTTCATTTTTCTTATGAATTTCAGCGGGGAAAAGCAGACGGTTGAATTGCCAGAGGGCGAGTTTACCAATTTAGTCGATGGAAACACCGTTTTCGGCAACATTGACCTGAAGAAAAATGAAGCAGCTATTTTGAAGAAAGAATTACATGCTTGAAATTGGAGGATAACGATGCTGGAAGCAAAAAATGGAGCGTTTTATTTAGATGAACAGCCATTTCAAATTTTGTCCGGAGCAATCCATTATTTCCGTACTGTACCGGAATATTGGGAAGACAGACTGCAGAAATTGAAAGCATTAGGGTTAAATACAGTGGAAACCTATATTCCCTGGAACCTGCACGAACCGAAAAAGGGACAGTTTCGTTTCTCAGGAATAGCAGATGTTGAGCGATTTATCGAGTCAGCCCATGAATTAGGGTTGTATGTCATAATCAGGCCGTCCCCATATATTTGTGCAGAATGGGAAATGGGCGGGCTTCCTTCCTGGCTGTTAAAGGAAAGCGGGACCGTCCTTCGCAGCAGCGATCCCGTCTATTTAAAACATATTGAAGAATATTATGACGTGCTGCTTCCAAAATTCCGGCCTTATTTATATCAAAACGGCGGGCCGATCATTGCCATGCAAATCGAAAATGAATACGGGGCATATGGGAACGACCAGGCTTACCTTTCTTTTTTTAAGGAGGAGTATCAAAAACATGGACTTGATACCTTTTTGTTTACTTCTGATGGGCCGGAATTTATCCGGCAAGGTTCCCTGCCACATGTAACAACCACGCTGAACTTCGGTTCCAAGGCCGATCGTGCGTTTCAGGAACTCGAAGAAATGAAACCAGGTTCGCCGAAAATGGTTGCCGAATTCTGGATAGGCTGGTTTGACTACTGGACGGGAAAACACCACACAAGGAATGCAGAGGATGCCGCCCAGGTTTTTAAGGAACTGCTGGAGAAAAAAAGCTCGGTCAATTTTTATATGTTTCATGGTGGTACAAACTTCGGTTTTATGAATGGAGCAAACCATTACGACATCTACTATCCTACGATTACAAGTTATGATTACGATAGTCTCCTGACTGAAAACGGGGAAATCACTGAGAAATACAGGGCTGTGAAACGTACGTTAAGCGAATACATAAATGTGCCGGAAGACTATGTAAGCACCATTACTTCCAGGGAGTATGGGAGGAATCCGTCAGCTTATTTGATACGCTAAGTCAAATCAGCAGACGAGTCGAACACCTCACTCCACTTCCCATGGAGGCAATCGACCAGGCGTATGGTTATACACTATATCGCACGGAAGTTACCAAAAAAGGCGAGTTAAGCATGCGGATCGACGACATCCATGACCGCGCTTTTGTGTATATTAACGGAAAGTATGAAACTACGATTTATAAAAATGATAAAAAACGACAAGTCCTCTTGAAATTCCCAGAGGTAACCAACACATTAGAGATATTGGTTGAAAATATGGGCAGAGCCAATTACGGAGAACACCTGGCAGACAAAAAAGGGTTAACCAGCAATCTCTGGCTTGGTGAACAATACTTTTTCCATTGGGAAATGTATGCCATTGAATTGGAAGTGCTGCCAGAGGAATATCAGGCAAAAGGAGGTAGCCGGTTCCCGAAGTTTTACCGCGGAACCTTCGATGCACCAGGTACACAGGATACCTTCATTGACAGCAAAGGTTTTACCAAAGGCAATATTTTCGTCAACGGCTTTAATTTAGGGAGGTATTGGAATACAGCCGGGCCACAGCAACGGCTTTATCTGCCAGGCCCTCTCTTGAAAGAAAAAGGAAACGAGCTGGTTGTACTGGAGCTCGAACATACGATGACCAATGAAGTCGAACTTTTAGATCGACATATGTTGGAGAAGGAAGCAGCTGTTTACGAAAAATAGAAGGGAAAGGACCGTAGATGAATGACATCTGCGGTTTTTCTATGTACATCGCCCCTCTTAGCAACCGGCTTCCGATTCTTCCGTCAAGGGTAGTGATGAGTAGTGATCCTGGCTTTGATTTTGTGCATGGGCAAAGCATAAAACAAGAAAAGAGGCAGGGTAAGTAAGGTATAAGCTTACGGGCTGCCTCTTTTTCTTAATTTGTTGTTATATTTACCACTTTTTTTATGGCACGGTGAAGACTGCTGTAAGTTTCCACGTGCTTCATATCGATCCCGAGACTTACCATTGTCTGTACGATATCAGGACGAATTCCGCTTATAATTGCTTCTATTCCTGTCAGTTTTAAGGAATCGATGACTCTGAAAATTTGATGAGCGACCATGGTGTCGATGATGGAGACACCTGACAAGTCGATGATGATCGTATCTAAATCAAATTTAATTCCTTCTGAGAGGGCGTTTTCCATTAATATTTGTGCACGGTTGGTATCAATTTCGCCGACGATTGGAATGATGCCGGCTTCTTCGGTAATTCGTACGACAGGTATCGATAATTCATTGACCGCGTATTGGGCTTTTTTGATGGTATCTTCAAAATCATCCATAAAAGAGCGGCTGGTCATGAGTACGGCCTTATCAACTGTGCGATTAAATTTAGCGACGATTTGATAAAATTCATCAAAAGTCAGCTGCTGTTCTTTCGCTTCCTCTTTAATGTGGTCTCCGATTATTTCTCGATAATGACTGATTTCTGCCAGGGCTATATCTAATGGCAGCCTGAGAGAAACCAGTTTTCCGGAAACTTGTCTACCCCATTCTTCCAGAGCTTCAACGGCTTCTTCCTCTTCCAGAATGATAGATCTGGCATACACTTCTATCAATCTTTTCCGCCATGGAAGCAGCTCATTGACGAAGTCGTTTTTACTATTTTCCTGAGGGTGGAGATGTTCAGCTAATTCTTCGATCTTTTCAAGGATAGAAGAAGTGATGGGTCTTAAGAATTCAAACTCTTTTGTTGTAATAAAAACGCCTCCCAGTGATGCTTGAATAATAATATAATTATAACGGATGTTTTAATAAAGACCAACTAACTTATTAAATGGCAGCTGTCCTACGTCTCTTTTAAGAGTTTATAGTATGGGAAAGTCGATACAGTGATAAAATTAGTAGACATAAAAAAGATATGGACGATGCAGAATCTCCATATCCTTTTACATTTGCCTAATATACGTTTTTAACAGGGATGATTTGTCCCCTGATTTCCCCGGCAGGGTTCTGTTCGGTATGGGCGTTTACATAAGTGAGTTCTTTTTCCATCAGTTTTAGTAAATCACGGACACTACGCACGCCTACATTATTACGGACAATATCTTTGTTGGTAATGACTCCGGTAATAACGCCTTTACGGGTGCTTATCCCATTTTGCTGCTCGATGGTTTCTACATTTTCGCCAAAAAGGAAAGCCAGAACTGGTCCGTTTTCGTTACGGGCGCCAAAATGAATATGAGCTTGAATGAAGTTCCTGATGTCAAAGACCTCTAATTGGAATTTAATTTTATTTCGATGGCGGTCGGCAACAAACTTTGCCACGCCAAAAGCTTCTGTTCTTACTGGAGGTACTTCGTTTTCCCCTTTAAGCTTAGCAATGAATTTCTCCACGATTTTCACCTCCTGTCTGTATACGATAGCTTATGTAAGTCCAACTGAATCGGTATAGGTAGTCCTCTTTGATTCATAACCTATTGTAATATCTTGAAGTCAAAATTCTTTTCTTCCCTGGCAGAATTTGCAATAATGATGAGCATCAGGGTAAAAGGAGGAAAATAATTGAATCAAACAAAAACAACGACAGAACCATTATTCCGACCATTTATGAGTGAAAAAATACAATTACCGAACCGTACAGTGATGGCACCGATGACTCGTAAGTTTTCTCCGAATGGCGTACCAAACGAAGATGTGGCTGCCTACTATCGTCGTCGTGCCGAGAATGAAGTTGGATTGATTGTAACAGAAGGAACTGGCATCAATCATCCAGCCGCTGTAGCAGGAGACAGCATTCCGCTTTTCCATGGGGAAAAAGCTCTCCAAGGCTGGGGGAAAGTAGTGGAGGAAGTCCATCGTGCTGGCGGGAAAATCGTTCCCCAGCTTTGGCATGTGGGAATGACCAGGAAAAAAGGGGACTTGCCGAACGAGGAGGCCATGCCCGTAGGTCCATCCGGCCTTAGTCTGGATGGAGAACAGGTCACCGATCCGCCGAGCACTGAAGAAGTGGAAGCATTGGTGGAGGCCTATGCACAAGGCGCAGCTGATGCCAAACGGCTAGGTTTTGATGGGATTGAACTGCATGGTGCTCACGGATACTTAATCGATCAATTTTTCTGGGAACAGACAAATCGTCGGGAGGATCGTTTCGGTGGTGACCTTGTCGGCAGAACACAATTCGCTGTGGAAATAATTGAAGCGTGCCGCAGGGAAGTAGGACCTGATTTCCCGATCATTTTCCGTTTCTCCCAGTGGAAAATGAATGACTTTGAAGCGAAGCTTGCCAAAAATCCAGATGAGCTGGAACGTTTTCTGAAACCACTGGCAGAAGCAGGCGTAGATATATTCCACTGCTCTACAAGACGTTTCTGGGAACCGGAATTTGAAGGATCAGATCTGAACCTGGCAGGCTGGACGAAAAAACTTACCGGAAAACCTGTCATCGCAGTCGGCTCCGTCGGTCTGGATGGCGAATTCACCAGCTTTTCTGCAGCAGGTACGACAAGCCTGGACGGGCTGTTAACGAAGCTTGATAAAGGAGAATTTGATCTGGTCGCCATCGGCCGTTCCCTTTTGCAGGACCCTGAATGGGTGAAAAAAGTGCATGAAGGCAGGGCTGATGACCTTTTGCCATTTGATAAAGAAGCTTTGAAAAAGTTATATTAAAAGGAAAAGGCGCAATTCCGATGGAGGAACTGCGCCTTTTTTTGGGGATTATGAAACTTCTTTGCCATATTCTCGTAAATGCTAGGGTAAAAATTATTCGAACAACGAGGGAGGTAGCTATGGAAGATAAAAAGTTTTTTTACTTGCTTGGTGTTATTTCCTACATTAGCTGGCCGCTGTACTTCCTTATGAAACTATCGGAATATCCTACAAGCGATATAGTAGAGGCGTTGACGTTTATCACTGTAGTTGCCATCTTCTACTTCATCATCCTGTATTTCTATTTCGATTAGTTTAGTGGCAGTAGGCGATATTACGTTTTTATAGATATACTTAACGGGGAATGGAACTGACTGGAAAAATCAGTCTGACTGCTTCACGCTAAGTACGGTGATCGTAACCAGGATGAGCGCCATTCCAAGGGTTTGAATGATGGTCAAATGATCTCCGAGCAAGAGTACTCCAAATAAAGAAGCAGTCACCGGCTCTACCATAGCGACCATCGAAGCAGTTGATGCGGCAGTCCATCGTATGCCGATGACATACAATATAAATGAAATACCGGCACCTACAAGCCCTAATAAGAGAAACCAACCTATATCGCTGGATGTTAACGCAGCTGCTGCCTTACTCTTGTCCGTAAATAGAAATAACACGAGACAAAATGAAAAAAAAGCGATAGTTAAGGTGGTCTGCGGCTTTCCGATAGAAGAGGCGTTTTTAAACCCGAATATAAACAACGCATAGGAAAGTCCAGCAGCAATCCCAGCTGCCGCCCCTGGAAAACTCACGGAAATCGCATCTGTGTTGTAAGCACCTGTAAGCAGAATGATCCCCATGAGTACACCGGCAATGCATCCCCATTTAAACCAGGTAGAACGTTCAATCCGTAGTAAAAAAGAGAATAATAGGACAAACACAGGTGCTGTGTACATTAAAGTGGCGGCAACAGCAATGCTTGAGGCTTGGATACTGAGAAAATAAAATGTGAAATTGCCGGCTACCCCAACACCTGCCAATATGGACCAGACATATAAACGAGGAGAGGAGCTCCAATTTTGTCTAAAGCGAAAGAGAAACCACGCAAAAAAGCATAAAAAACCGACAGCTCCTCGGTACAGTGAAATGACTATAGGATCCCAGCCCTTGGTCATTAAAATATCTGCAATTCCTCCGCTGATACCCCAGCATACAGCGGCCAAAATGACTAAACCTACACCTTTGAACCTCATTGAGTGCCTCCTAAAAGTAAGTAATGATACGAGTTTTTTTTAAATGCGACTTTTTACGCTCCTGATTTAAAAGATGTAGGTGGCAATTCCTTTAATTTCTTATAGGTAAACCTAAATCAGTTCACATGTTATCTACATTGTTCCAACAACCCAGGCGTTTGATAAATTGTCCCTGTGGTACCAGTTAAGAAGCTGAGCAAAAATTAACCCAATTGCGAAGGGGATGGTTAATATGAGACAAATCATTGCACTAGGAGGGGGAGGATTTTCCACGGAACCTGAAAATCCGTTACTTGATCTGTACATTTTGAAACAGTCAGGGAAAGCTAGTCCGAAAATCTGTTATGTTCCGACAGCGAGTGGGGATGCAGAAGTTTGTTTAGACTGGTTTTATGATTTTGCAGAAAATCATAAATGCCAGCCCTCCCATCTATCCTTATTTAAACCACCTACTCGTGATTTAGAAGGGTATATACTAGAAAAAGATATTATATATGTTGGAGGAGGAAATACAAAGAATCTGCTGGCTTTATGGAAGGAATGGGAGTTGGATCAGATACTGAGGAAAGCTTGGGAGCAAGGAGTTGTACTCGCTGGTGTCAGTGCAGGCTCCATTTGTTGGTTTGAAGAAGGGGTTACCGATTCTTATGGTGATAAGCTCGAGCCTTTACGATGCCTGGGTTTCTTAAAAGGGAGCAACTGTCCTCATTACGATGGGGAAACAGAAAGAAGACCCACTTATCATGAACTTATTGCTTCTCATAAAATAAAGCCAGGTGTTGCAGCTGATGATGGGGTGGGCATTCATTTCGTAGATGACGAAGTTAGTAAAATAGTAAGTTCAAAACCTGATGCGAAAGCATATAAAGTCTTTTATGATAAAGGAGTAAAAGAAATAGAACTTGAAACGGAATATTTGGGGGACAGTCCCCCACTGCGTTAAAGCGGCGGGGGACTGTCCCCTATTGATAGTTTACGATTGCGGGACTGGGGTCGAGTTTGATGACCTCGAGGGGGTTCATGACAGGTTCGTCTTTCTTATAAAAAACTTTGAACCCTCCGTACTGGGTGGCTTCTTCCCGGACATATTTCCGGTAGCCCTCGTGTTTATCGGAGGAAACTCCCCATCCGTCGAAATTAAGGGCAACTTCCACGTTCTCGGTCGGTTTGATAGCTTTTTTGTTGGTAAGGGCTGCGTCTGTAAATTGATGGACTAAAATAAACTTATCGGGCAAATCCTGTTTTTCTACTAATTTAGATAAGTATTCTACCGCTTTTTGGACTTCTGCTCCGTTCACCTGGCCAAGGTCTTCGCCGGGGACTTCCCCTTTGCCTACATGGAATTCTGTATCAATCGCGAGATGTACATAAGGACGTTTCAGCCATTTTTCGATTAATTTGACCTGATTCATGACCGAATCCTTCCCAAGTTGTACATCTAACAAGAGCAGGGCATTATGTTTTTCAGCAAGCTTGGCATACTTTTCAATATCCTCTTCCGGAGTCATTCGATAGTACTTCCCATTGGGGCCGGGGTCACGCTGTGCGACAGTAGTAATCAGTTCTATGGTCGGAACAGCCGGTCGTGAAGGATCTGCATCGGAGTAGACCTGCGCCTGCTCCTTTAGCTTTTTCATCATCGCCTCCGGTTCCATTTCCCCAACTATTCCCATTTCTGTCGAATTAGGATGACCGTAATAAGCAACAAGCCGATGGTTCTTTAAAGGTCCATTACTCTTATCTTTTGCACCATTCACAAGCGTTTGTCCTGCAGGAATCGATCTCGCCTGCTTGCTGCCTGCTGCTTCTGGCGCAGGCATCTGCTTTTGCTCTTTTTCAGACAGTTTCTCTTTAAGCGGCTTCGCATCCTCTGATGGTTTTAAGGCTTCAAAAGGCTGTTGAGCATCAGTGCTGTTTTCCTTATTGTTTGATGATTTTTTTTCCTTCGTATTGTGATTTTCTTCTTTTTGAGAATTTTGGTGCTGGTCTTCTGGATTTGTCGAGGTAGAATCCGAACATGAAGCAAGAATGACAATCAACGATAATATAGTGATCAGGTAAGAAAGTTTTTTCATACGGACACATCCTTTCATGCGCTCTGCCCAAGCATTTAAGTCTACTAGAAAAAGGAGCCTACATTTTATCATAGGATATTCGAAACGGGAGTCTTTTAAATAAATAGAAATGAAACTGTAATGGGGGGAAGCCCTCCAATGCGTTAATGCTTTACTGTGAGAAGCTTTTGTTTTTACCTGGAAATTTCTTGTTGTAGAATATAGGTACGATTCATAAAGAAGTACAATTGAGTTTGGAATGGAGGGGAAGGCCGATGGAAAGCAGGGGGGCGTTACTGCTTATTTTGTTGGCAGCAACGTTATGGGGAACGGCAGGTACAGCACAAACATTTGCTCCATCTGGTGCATCCCCTATTATCGTCGGTACGATGCGGCTTGCAATCGGGGGATTTGTGCTTTTCCTATACGCTCTTATGAGGATGTCACTCAGCAGAAGTCATCTGTTTGACGGGCCGACTATGCTCGCCGCTGTCAGTATGGCCAGCTACCAGTTGTTATTCTTCTCAGCAGTCGCCCAGACAGGTGTAGCAGTGGGGACAATGGTTGCAATCGGTAGTTCCCCGATACTTGCAGGACTGTTGGAGTGGGTGTATACCAATCGTTTTCCTGCCTGGAAATGGTGGGTTTCTACAATGGTTGCCATCACCGGATGCGTCTGCCTGGTTACAAGCAGTCAGGAAGTGACCATTGATATAACGGGAATCGTGCTTGCTGTTGGGGCGGGATTGTCTTTTGCCGCTTACACGATGTTCAACAAAAATTTATTGCAAACGAAATCTCCTGAGGCAGTGGTAGGAGTTGTGTTCACATGCAGCGCCATTATGCTGACTCCATTGTTATTTATTTATGATACAGCATGGCTTTTTCAAATGAATGGGGTTCTTGTAGCTCTGCATCTGGGACTCATCGCAACTGCCTTGCCCTATCATTTCTACACGAAGGGGCTGAAAAACGTGCCTTCCTCCTTCGCGGTAACATTAGCCTTGGCTGAGCCATTGACAGCTACAATATTAGGTGTATTTCTGTTAGACGAAGTCCTTACACCTGTTGCGTGGACAGGAGTCTTCCTGATATTCTTCGCATTATTGCTGCTTTCTTTTTCCCCTGGGAAAAGAAGAGGATGGAGACCGGGAATTTCCAGAAGTTAATAGGGAAAGCTTAATGTAGGAGCGATTTTACATTTCCTTAAAATTTTGATGGTATATTTGGGATGAATGGCGAGTATTATCGAGTGTTACACGATAATAGAAACTAAAGGAGTGCCAGATATTGTATCTCAACCATGTGAATAATCTACATTGCAACAGCAAGCTATCACTCAAACAGGTAGAAGACCGCTTGATTATCACTGCCGATTTCCCTAAAGATTTTCTTGTTGTAAATGAATTGCTGGATCCATTTCTTTATGTGACCTTATACGTCCGCGGCGGGGCCAGAATCAAAATCATTGATGAAGGTACAGTAAACGTCTACGCCCTGACGAGAAAAGATGTTGCAGAAGAGACATATGAGCAAATCATTAAATTCGCTCGCCTCCATGCCCCGCAGTTCAAGAATTTTGCCAATTAAAATCTAACCAATAAAACGCTCAAGGGAGCAGCCCCTTGAGCGTTTTCAAATTATATAGATGGTTTAGGTAACCCTTTTACGGATGTTTTCACCCAGCTCCAGCGCCTGCCCCCTCGAGGTCTTAAGCCAACCCTCTCTGTGGCAAAGACCGCCACGGCGAGGTTCGTCTTAAGCTTGTCGGGGGTGAGCAAGGCGCTTCCGCTTTTGTTTCATCCAGCTCCAGCGCCTGCCCCCTCGAGGTCTTAAGCCAACCCTCTCTGTGGCAAAGACCGCCACGGCGAGGTTCGTCTTAAGCTTGTCGGGGGTGA
>NZ_JAFBDO010000003.1 GCF_016908295.1 Thalassobacillus pellis | reverse complement strand
CTCGACTTGCATGTATTAGGCACGCCGCCAGCGTTCGTCCTGAGCCAGGATCAAACTCTCCATAAAAGTAAAGTTTGACTTGCTCATTGTGCACTCATTCGTGCGTTGTTTGATTTCCTCATATAATGAAGAAATCGAATTGACGTACTGGTTGGTTCGTTCAGTTTTCAAAGATCAATTGTTTGTCCGCCGCTCAAAATAGCGACTTAACTAATATATCACGATGCTGTTCATAAGTCAACAACTTTTTAGTGATAATTTCTTTGTCTGTCGCCTTCTCTTAACGCGACGTTTAATAATATATCATGGTATTTTTGGAGCGTCAATAGCTTTTATATAAAAAATCCTCTCTCCATTTAGAGGGATGGAAAGAGGATATGAAGAGATATTATTCCTTCACCTTATATGTACGGTGGTAAATCTCCGGACCTTTTGTTTCCTGTAATTCCACTTCAATAAGTTCCTTCTCTGTCAGATATTCAATCATAGCCGATAAATCAAGCGCATATAGCTTAACTTCCGGATGAACCTTCAAATCTCCGAACGACCAGGCACCTTTTTTAGTACGCATTAGTTCCAGTAAATGCTTTGCACTGTTTGAGGCCCGGATGCTGATAGCATGCTCGACAGCAAGCAGCATGAGTTGTACTCGTTTGTCGATAGGTTCATTACTTTGCGTCAGTTCTTCGTATAGCTTGTATACTTCCGGTTCTATTCTCCTTACCTGGTTCCAGACAGTGACTTCAGGATGGAATCCTTTTTCGATGATGGCTAATCTCCCTAGATAATGTAAAGAGTGGACCATCCGGCTGAATGCATCCATATTCTGATCAGATTCAAACAGGTCTTTTGATTCTGTATAGCTTCTGATAAGTTTAGCAAATTCGATTACTTTTTTGAGGTCCCTGGCTTCCTGAGGAAATTCACGCAGCTTATCTTTTAGATTGTGCAAATATTCGTTACGATCATATACAATATTTCCATTAATCAGCCACTCGACTGCTCTTCGATAGGAGCTGGTATCAATCCATTCCATCAGTAACTCTTCATCTACAATATGCATGGCTGCTGTTTTATTTTCAAATTCATAATGTTTGACGTACCATGGATCCTCGGCCTGCTGGACGACGATGAACAATATAACATCAAAGTTATCGGTTACGGGACTGATCGGCTTTTTCTTTTCCAATATGAGGACACCCAATGTATTAGGATGACTGGCACGCTCTTGATAAATGGGACGCAGTAGATCTTCCATTATATTTCCCCCAGCTGATTTTATAGTTTAGTCACAACAAATTATTCGATACATTTATACAAAATCCTCTTTTCTTATCCAATTGAATATTAAAAATATGCTATACTACCATTTGAAAGTGATAAGGAGGGACGCCATTGGCTTTAAAATATAGCAGTAAGATCAATAAGATCCGTACATTCGCACTATCGCTTGTTTTCATTGGATTTGCTGTCATGTATGTTGGTTTATTGTTCAAACAGGTTGAATGGGTCATGATATTGTTCATGATTCTTGGAATAATGTGCGTCGGATTAAGCACTGTTGTTTATTTCTGGATAGGTATGCTTTCCACGAAAACGATTCAAATCATTTGCCCAAATTGTGAAAAGCCCACGAAAATGCTTGGCAGGGTCGATGCATGTATGCATTGCAAACAGCCGCTCACGCTTGATAAGTCTCTTGAAGGAAAAGAGTTTGACGAAAAATATAATTCCAAACGTTATCAAAAACAGGAAGCTCGCCAATCTGAGCAGTAAAAAAACAGCCGCCAATCTGTACTTACCAGAAGGCGGCTGTTTTGGGTCTAAGATTAATGTGCATTTTTAGACTGACATTCGTCACACGTACCATATACTTCCATGCGATGATGACTTACATTAAATCCAGTCACCTGCTCAGCCAACGATTCAACTTCATCAAGGGTTGGGTAGTGAAAATCCACGATTTTGCCACATGAATTACATATCGCGTGGTAATGTTCCGTTGTATTACAATCGAAGCGGCTGGAAGAATCACCGTAAGTCAATTCTCTTACAAGACCAATTTCACGGAATACTCTCAGGTTATTGTATACTGTGGCAACACTCATATTCGGAAATTTCCCTTCCAGCGCTTTATAAATTTCATCAGCTGTCGGGTGAGTCATAGAATTCATTAAATATTCAAGCACCGCATGACGTTGAGGTGTAATTCGCACACCAGAATCCTTTAATGTCACAATCGCTTCTTGAAGCCGTTTTTCTGACACCGCCATGCACCTCGCTTTCAATTGATTATTGTTTTTAGAATATTATTAAATAAGAATCTTTATAATTAGTTTAACTTGTTCCCGTTAACATTGTCAATATAAGTATAATTACATGCAGCTTTTCTATACATCATACATCCGCTTTCAATGGAATCTCATCCCCACCGACATGGTGATTGACATAACGGGCGGCAACAAACAAAAGGTCAGACAGCCTGTTTAAATACGAAACCACCAGTTTGTTGCTTAATTCATCTCCAATCGCCACAGCTGTTCGTTCAGCCCTCCTTACTACTGTTCGGGCAACATGGAAGGAAGCGGACGCCTCATGACCTGATGGCAAAATGAAGTTCTTTAGCGGAGTGAGGTCTTCCTCCCATTTATCGATATGGGCTTCAAGCTCTTTGATATGGTCTTCTTTTAGCTGCCATGTTACTTCTTTTCCTTTCGGCGTAGCGAGTTCTGCACCGACATGAAAGAGAATCGTCTGTATTTTTCTCATGAATGCAGCAAAATCTTCTTTTCCTTCCCAATCCTCTTCTTTTAAATGACTCATCGCCAGACCGATCATGGAATTCGCTTCGTCACATGTTCCATAAGCATCCACACGGATATCATTTTTTGCTACTCTGTCCCCGTATATCAATGACGTGGTACCTTTGTCTCCTGAACGTGTATAGATACGCATAGTTAATACCCCCGTTTTGGATCGATTTTATTGATGTAATCCTTTTCTCCCTGAAGATATTTTTCCAGATTATCAAAAAATATTTCAAATGCCCGATACTGGTACTGAGAGGAGGAACCTGACAAATGAGGGGTGATCGTCACGTTTTCTTCATCCCAGAAAGGGTGATCTCTTGGCAATGGTTCTTCTTCAAATACATCCAGAACAACATGGGCGATTTCTCCGGCTCTTACTGCATTCAATATTGTTTCTGATTTAACTAGGTCCCCTCTGCCCATGTTCAAAAAGACGGCATGAGTTGGCATAGCTTTAAAATGCTCGTCCTGGAACAGTTCTCTTGTTTCCGAAGTACTTGGAAGGACAGATACTACAAAATCAGCGTTACTGATCACATTTGTGAGGGCAGCATTTTCATATGTTTTATCAAAATAAGGCTTGTCGTTTCCAGTTTTCGATACCCCCAGCGTTTCCATGTGAAACGCTTTGGCAATCCGTGCCACTTCCTGTCCGATGGCTCCTGTCCCCACGATTGCCATCGTTTTCCCGGAGATCTCTTCCATCGGCAGTTTCCGCTGCCAGCTATGCTCTTTTTCAAACTCAAATAGTTTCTTAGCTTGCCTGTAAACCTGAAGCAGCATGGAAAACGCATATTCCGCCATCGGAACAGCGTGGATACCGCGTGCATTCGTAACTAAAATCCCCTGCTCTTCAATTTGCCTGAACGGCATTTGATCCAGCCCTGCTGATATCACCATAATCCATTTCAGGTTCTTCGCCTGTTTTATCAGTTCATCATTGAGATCTTCCCCATATGTAATAAAAACCTCTGCCTCTGGAAGGTGCTCTTTCGCTTCCTCGATTCCATAGCTGAAAATGAAATCAATTTCCGGGTAATCCGCTTCCAGCCTGGCTCGAATATCTTCTTTCATATTTTTAATAGCTGATAATACTAACATGCCTTTCTCTGCCCCCTTCATAACATCTTTCCTCCATTTTAGCCTATTAAAGCCAAATACTACAATCAGATGCACCCCGGGACATCCATTATCTGGATGTCCCGGGGTGTGTAAAAAAAAAAGACACCACTTCGAGTGGTGTCTCATGTAAAGGGGAGGTTTTCGGTTGATACTTTACTTTATTCCGAATAGGGTCGTTTGTATAGCCGTTTCACCCATATAAAACAAATTTTTCCTTTAATCAGGACAATTCTTCGCGAATATATTCCAGAGCAGCCTCTACATGACCTTTAACGCGAACTTTCCGGTATTCCTTCGCTAGATTCCCTTCCTTGTCGATAATGAAGGTCGAACGTTCAATACCATAATATTCTTTCCCGAAATTCTTTTTCAGTTTCCACACGCCATACTCCTCGGCAACCTTATGGTCTTCATCGGCAAGAAGCAAAAACGGCAGCTCATGTTTAGCAATAAATTTTTCATGACGTTCGACAGGGTCTGGACTGACCCCCAAAATCACTGCATCAAGATCAGAGAAATTCGCATGCTGGTCACGAAAATCGCAAGCTTCTGTCGTACAGCCAGGAGTCATGTCCTTCGGATAAAAATACAGTACGACGTTTTTCCCACGATAGTCAGAGAGTTTCACCTCTTCCCCGTTGCTTGCCTTCAATTCAAAATCTGGTGCTTGTTTGCCAACTTCGATACTCAAATGAATCCCTCCTGTAAAATGTTCTATAACTAGATTACAGGAAACACTACAGGATTTCCACGATCACTCCGAGTACTGCTTTGCTTCAATGAAGACCTTTACAAAAAGTGCCGCCGGAATGATATATCCGATCAATGACTCTAAAAGCGCAAGCGGCCTTCCCCAGCCTACAGGAATAATATCCCCATACCCAACGGTAAGCAAGGTAACTCCACTGAAATAGATCGCTTGTCCGATTCTTTCGAGTAAGTAGGCTTCCTGTAAAGCTTCCCCTTCAAGCAGCATGACACCATTTAAAGATAAAATTAAATAGATCAGTCCAAATCCGCACAATATAATTGTATATAATATGAGTAATCCGAAAAATACCGCCAAAGAAAAATGATGCTCTTCCGATACAATCTGGCGAAAGAAAGAAATTAAACTGACTCCAATAATAAAGAGGATCAATAACAATATGATTGTTTCTACCATAATATCCTCTCCAACACGTACAGACTAGTACATGTATATGTGTGAAGACTTTTGGATAACACCCCTAACCATTTACTTTTAAAAGTTCTCTTATAATTACGGGCGAATAACCGATAATAAAAAGGATTATTCCTGTTACTAAGCATGTTAGGAGATGTATGTAACTTTAGTAGTGGATAATATATACATATAATACATGAAATAAGGTGACCTTCATGAAAAGGATATACATTATCGAGGATGATCGTAAGACAGCCTTCTTGCTGTCAGATTTCCTCCAGAGTCATGGGTTTGATACGTACCTGACAAAAGATTTTGATAACATCAGGCAGGAATTTTTGAATTTTGCTCCCCACCTTGTGCTGATTAGTGTGAGCCTTCCAAAATCAAATGGATATTATTGGGCAAGACAAATCAGAACGTTGTCAATATGCCCGATTATTTTTCTTTCAGATAAATATACGGTAATTGATCAGGTAACGGCTATTGAAAATGGCGGCGATGACTATTTGATGAAACCACTGAAGCTTAATGTTGTTCTATCGAAACTAACTAATAACCTAAACAGGGTTTATGGGGAAAATAAAGAAGAGAAGCCCAGTAATACATTAATATGCGAAGGGATAGAACTTGATTTAAATACGATGGTTTTAAAATATGATGGAAAGTCCCAGACGTTGACGAAAAAAGAATTTATATTAATGAAAGAATTTCTGCGCCGGCCTAACCTGGTGCTTTCCAGAAAGGATCTGATCGAGCTTCTTTGGGAAAGCCAAAATGAAGTAGACGCAAATACGTTATCCGTCAATGTCACTCGTGTAAGAAAGAAGCTGTCCAAACTCGGCATTCATAAAGCTATCCTTACCGTTCGAGGGGAAGGTTATCAATTTATCCCGGTGAGAACCGACTAAAACATCTATGCCCGATATCCAACCCTTCCCCCAAATGTGACGAATGCACATTCCAAAACAGCAGCCCCCACATATGATATTACAAACGGTTAACAGGGGGGTGGAATGAATGGGTTACGGCGGCGGATACGGTTACGGCAAAAACTTCGCGTTGATTGTTGTGTTGTTCATCCTTTTGATCATTGTCGGTGCAGCATATGTCTACTAATATTTGACAAACCACCTCAAAAAACTTCCCGCTACAACTTAAGGCGGGAAGTTTTTATTATATTTACAGACTGGATCTATAGTTTAGCTCACCTAGGAAAAGAGTTGCTCCCTCATGCTACAATAGGAAAAGAATGCTAGCTTAGGAGGTTTATACATGAACTTTACCAAATCAGAACAATTACATGAAGAAGCACAAAAGCATATCGTTGGCGGAGTGAATTCCCCATCTCGTTCCTATAAAGCTGTGGGCGGAGGGGCATCCGTTTATATGGAACATGGTAAAGGGGCATATTTCTGGGACGTGGATGGTAACCAATACATTGATTACCTAGGGGCTTATGGGCCAATTATTACTGGACATGCCCACCCTCATATTTCTGAAGCGATCACTCATGCGGCTCACCATGGTGTCCTCTACGGCACACCAACCCCACTTGAAAATAAATTTGCCAAAATGCTGAAAGATGCCATTCCTTCCATGGATAAAGTCAGGTTTGTAAATTCCGGGACTGAAGCCGTAATGACTACAATCAGAGTTGCGAGGGCTTACACAGGAAGGAATAAAATCATTAAATTTGCGGGCTGCTATCACGGCCATTCCGATCTTGTACTGGTCGCAGCAGGGTCAGGCCCATCAACGCTCGGCACACCAGATTCTGCAGGTGTACCGGCGTCCATCGCTAAGGACGTTATAACCGTTCCTTTCAATGATATCGAACCATTCAAGGAAGCGATGGACCGCTGGGGAGATGAAATTGCAGGTGTACTTGTCGAGCCGATCGTTGGTAACTTTGGAATCGTAGAACCGAAGCCCGGCTTTTTACAGCAAGTGAATGATCTCGCCCATAATAGCGGAGCATTGGTCATTTATGATGAAGTAATTACGGCCTTCCGCTTCACCTATGGCAGTGCACAGCAGCTCCTGGACATTGAACCTGATATGACTGCGATGGGAAAAATCATTGGGGGCGGCCTTCCAATTGGAGCATATGGCGGAAGGGCAGACATCATGGAGCAGGTTGCCCCATTAGGCCCAGCATACCAGGCAGGCACCATGTCCGGAAATCCTGCCTCTATGGCAGCAGGCATTGCCTGTCTGGAAGTATTAAGCCAGGATGGTGTCTATGAGGAATTGGACAGGCTCGGGGCAAAGCTTGAAAAAGGAATAATAGAAAGTGCGGAGGAGCACGGTATACCCGTTTCGGTGAATCGCCTCAAAGGAGCACTTACTTTATATTTCACTAAGGAAAAAATCGAAAATTATGAGCAGGCGGAAAGCACGGATGGAGAGCTGTTTGCCCGCTTTTTCAAGTTGATGCTTGCACAAGGCATCAACCTTGCACCTTCCAAATATGAAGCATGGTTTCTGACTACAGCTCATACAGAAGAAGATATCGATACCACCATTTCAGCAGTCAACCACGCATTTAAACTAATGAAGGAATAAACACAGCATGTAACGCGCGTAATGAAAGAGACCACTTAAAAACAGAAGATTTAAAAAGGTATAATCCAAAAAAACGGTCTGTAAGGAGTTTTTCGTCCACACAGACCGTTTTCTGTTTAATATTAATAGTTGTTGAAGTTATAAGATTTATGTTTATATCCTATTTGATTCCTTGATGAGCAATCGGCGGCTACGCCTGAGGGAACAGCACGAGCCGAAGATCCACTTGTTCAAGTGGTCTTCTTGATCAAGTAAGCTAAGGCCGAGCCTGCGGCAAGCATCCGCCGGCAAGCGGGTCGTGAGAAACAACCAGCTTTAACAGCTGCTTTATGGATTTTTTCAATAACCCCGAATGAAATGACCGGCTTTTTCTATGGCTTAGCAGAAAATTATGGTAAAATGATACCTCTGACAGAGGGGGGATTGTGAATGAAACTTGGTGCACGAATGATGAAAACCGGACTTGCTGTAGCTGTTGCTATTTACATAGCGACAATGACTGGAATGATAACCCCTGTCATCGCAGCAATTGCGGCTGCTTTCTCCATTCAGCCGTCTATTTACAAGTCCTATCAGACAGTATTGGAGCAATTCCAGGCGAATTTTATCGGCGCACTCTTAGCAGTTACTATTGTCTATACATTGGGAAATGGTCCTTTTGTCATCGGATTCTCTATTATCCTTGTCATTGCTTTAATGACTAAATTGAGAATGAACGAGAATACGATTGTTTTTGCTGTCGTAGCCGTCATTGTGTTAATGGATCCCACAGAAAAGGATTTTCTCCCCTATGCTGCTGCTCGATTTGCTTCCCTGATGGTAGGTATCCTATCAGCATTCGTGGTTAATATGGTTTTTGTACCTCCTAAATATGAAACAAACTTATTCAAGCAGATTGACCGGAGTACCAGTGATATCCTGCAATGGCTGCGAATCACAATACGGCACATTTCAGACGAACCCGCCCTTAAGACAGAACTGAACCGGCTGCAAAATGAAATTCGCAAAATCGACCAGACTTATCTACTCTATCTGGAAGAGCGGGTCTACAGAAAGAAAGAACGCTTTGCAAAAGCGAGGAAACTGGTCATGTTCCGGCAACTGATTGCAACTACTAAGAAATCACTGGATGTCCTGAAGGCTTTCAATCGGCTTGAAGACAAAATTGAGCATATTCCCTCTGCATTTCAGGATAATCTGGTTCAAGAGCTGGACAAAGTCATCCATGCCCATGAAAAACTGCTGCTAAGTCTTATGGGCAGAATTAAAAAGACACATAAAGAATCCCTCAGGGAAATATCTGAACCGGATATACCAATGCTCGTGGAAAATCTCATCACAATGTACGAAGGGAATCGCAATCCGGACAACCTTGTATTACTGCCGCTTGCATCCCAGCTGATGGAATATCATTACCACCTTGAACATCTTAAAAGCCTGCTGCAAAGCTACCAGCGTTTCCATTATGACAGCCACAGAAATATGTTCGAGCATAAATGAAATTCCCATAAAAATTGAATTCTTCCCTTTAAAGATGAGCCGATCCAGGCTTGTCTTTTTTTCATTTCTGCTCCCTCTCTCTGCCTCTATTGCCAATCTTAGCTATAAATGTGAACGAAATGTGGCGGAAATTTAAAAAAGAAGTGAATGATCTTTGACAAATTAGTGAATCGCCCCCAGAATTCGAGTATTTTTGCTATAATCATCCACACCGTAAGCATTAATTGCACTATACGTACAGTACTTACATTGATTTGATAGGAGTGTGAACCCCATGAAATCCAACAAGCATCGTTTTCATAGATGGCTGGCTTTGCTGCCACTCAGCCTTGTTTTATTTTTGAGCGGATGCAGTGGAATAACTGTCCTTGACCCCAAAGGTCCGGTTGCGGAAAGTCAGAAAGACCTTATCATTTTTTCACTTTGGTTCATGCTTGGCATTGTTGTAGTCGTGTTTGCCGTATTCACGTATGTTGTCGTGAAATACAGAGATCGCGCCAATCGCAATGACAAGGACTATGACCCGAATCTACATGGCAATACAACAATTGAAGTCATTTGGACTGTAATACCATTGATTATTGTTATTGCTCTTTCAGTTCCTACAGTAGAAACGCTGTTTGACCTTGAAAAACCTCCGGTGTCATCGGAAGAGAAAGAACCTCTGGTTGTTTATGCGACATCTGCAGACTGGAAGTGGTTCTTCAGCTATCCGGAACAAGGCATTGAGACAGTAAACTATCTCCATATCCCAACAGACCGTGCCATCGAATTCCGTTTATCTTCTGCCGATTCAATGGCAGCATTATGGATTCCAGCGCTGGGCGGGCAGAAATATAACATGGCTGGCATGGAAAATATCTTATATCTGCAGGCAGATGAGCAGGGTGTGTATGACGGTCGTAACTCTAACTTCAACGGAGAAGGATTCGCTGCCCAGACCTTTAAGGTTCATGCGGAAAGCCCGAAGGAATTTAAGGACTGGGTAAAAGAAACACAAGCTTCCGCGCCTGAGCTTACGCAAGATAAATACAATGCACTGCTGAAACCTGGTCTTACCGGGAAGACAGCTTTTTCCTCTACACACCTGGAATGGGTTCATCACGGTACGAATGATGGACGTGACTATGCCATCAAACGACATGAAGAGGCCTACGAAGAGCATTTACATTTAGATAATGAGATGCTGCAGGATAAAGCGGACGGACATTCGAACAAAAACGAAGGGCACGAATAGTGCTCTGAGAGAGCAGGTGAACAAACATGCGATTAGATGAATTTTTTGTAACAGGGGAACCACTTATATATGCTGGTATGGTTTCCATAGCACTTGTAACCAGTGCCGCACTTTTCCTGTTGACTTACTTTAAAAAATGGGGATGGCTGTGGCGTGAGTGGCTTACCACCGTTGACCATAAAAAAATAGGTATTATGTACATTCTTGCTGCCTTAGCCATGTTGTTCCGAGGCGGCGTTGATGCCCTCATGATGCGGGTGCAATTGGCGTTCCCGGATATGAACTTCCTTGACGCGCAGCATTATGATGAAATATTCACCACACACGGTACTGTCATGATCATTTTTATGGCTATGCCGTTTTTGATCGGTTTAATGAATATTATTGTTCCATTACAGATTGGAGCACGAGACTTTGCCTTTCCTTATGTGAACGCACTTAGCTTCTGGTCGTTCATGTTCGGTGCAATGCTCTTCAATATTTCCTTTGTCATCGGGGGTTCCCCTGATGCGGGGTGGACAAGCTACACTCCTTTAGCCGGGGCAGCGATGAGTCCTGGACCAGGGCAGAACTTTTACCTGCTTGGTCTTCAGTTGTCAGGTATCGGTACTTTAGCCACAGGTATTAACTTGATGGTAACCATATTGAAAATGAGAGCACCAGGGATGAAATTGTTCCAGATGCCGATATTTACCTGGTCGACGCTGGTCACATGTTTCATCATCGTATTCGCTTTTCCGATTTTGACAGTCGCACTTGCGCTGATGACCATTGACCGTATTTTTGGTTCCCAATTCTTCACCTTAACGGGAGAAGGCCTGCCGATGATGTGGGCCAACCTGTTCTGGATGTGGGGCCATCCGGAAGTATATATCGTAATTCTCCCAGCATTCGGTATTTTTTCAGAGGTTATCGCTACTTTCGCGAAAAAACGTCTTTTCGGTTACAACGCGATGGTATGGTCCATGATTTTGATAGCCGGTCTCAGCTTCCTGGTCTGGGTCCACCACTTCTTTACCATGGGAGCGGGGGCGTTTGTTAACTCTGTATTCTCTATTTCCACCATGCTGATCGCTGTACCTACCGGTGTGAAAATATTCAACTGGCTGGCCACACTTTATAAAGCAAAAATCAAATTTTCTGTAGCAATGATGTGGGCACTGGCATTCATACCGAGCTTCGTCATTGGCGGTGTAACCGGGGTTATGCTTGGAATGGCCGCAGCCGATTACCAGTTCCATAACTCGTACTTCTTGGTTGCCCACTTCCACTACGTTTTGATTGCAGGTACAGTATTCGCCTGCTTTGCGGGCCTTGTATTCTGGTATCCGAAAATGTTCGGTCACAAGCTGAACGAACGGCTCGGCAAGTGGAGCTTCTGGTTCTTCGTCATTGGATTCCATGTCTGCTTCTTCCCGCAATATTTCCTTGGGCTGGATGGAATGCCGCGAAGAATTTTCATCACCAATATAGCAGAATGGCTGCCGCTTAACATCATTTCTACGGTTGGAGCATTTGGAATGGGTGCCGGCTTTGCCATTTTTGTATTCAACATTTATTACAGCTACCGTTATAGTGAACGTGAAAAGACAGGGGACTCATGGGATGGGCGGACGCTCGAATGGGCAACTCCTACCCCGGTTCCATATTACAACTTTGCAACCGTACCCTATGTCGATAAATATGATGCATTTTTAGCTATGAAGGAAAAAGGCGAAACCACTTACGATGAAGAAAGGCTGGAACCGATTCACATGCCAAGCTACACAGGACAGCCATTTATTATGATGGGCTTCTTGTTTATCGCAAGCTTTGCCCTTGTGTTTGAATGGATTCCGCTTGCGATTCTTGGACTTGCTGGCGGCCTGATCATGATGATTGTCCGTTCTTTCGATTACGATGAAGGTTATTATGTAGAAGTTGATGAAATCAAGCGTATTGAGCGCAAAGCAAGGGGGTTATAACATGAGTGCACATGAATTAAAAACTGGCCCATTAGAATATCGTACCCAGGAAGGCCAAATGAGCATCATGGGGTTTTGGATTTTCCTGGCAGCCGAAATCGTGTTGTTCTCCACCTTATTTGCAACCTATGCGGTTCTGTTTGGTCGTACTGTAGACGCTCCAACTCCAGGGCATCTGTTTGAGCCGGGAATCGTACTGGTTATGACCTTCCTATTGTTAACAAGCAGTTTCACCTGCGGAATCGCCGTACACCAAATGAGGAAAGGTTCTGTAAAAGCCTTAATCATCTGGATGGTCATTACACTGGCACTTGGTGCAGGGTTCCTCGGTTTTGAAATATATGAATTCGTGCATTATGTCCACGAGGGAGCTACTATGCAGTCAAGCGCATTCTGGTCAGCATTCTTTACACTGACCGGAACTCACGGCTTGCACGTTACCCTCGGAATCGGCTGGGCAGTACTCCTGCTCATTCAGATAGCGAAACGTGGACTGACTCCAGTAACAAGCAGGAAAATGTTCATCATCAGTCTGTACTGGCACTTTCTTGATGTCGTCTGGATCTTTATCTTCACAAGTGTTTATTTGATAGGGATGGTGGTTTAAATGGCAGAACACTCTAAAAGTATCCCTGTACAGCATATTATTGGTTTTGTGTTATCGATTGTTTTAACGCTGCTAGCTGCATGGGCTGCGCTGGGGTCCAACCTGCCAGTCAAATGGATTATCGCCGGTATATTGACCCTGGCAGTCATCCAGGCAGGAATCCAGTTGTTCATGTTCATGCATATGACCGAATCGGAAAGCCGAAATGGTCATGTTCCATGGAATATGATGTTCCACGGCTTTGTACTGGCAGCAATTATTGTGGCCGGTTCCTTGTTCACCATGTCTTGGGGATTCGATCATCACCCTGGCAAAGATGATATGGGCACACACCAGGAAGAAGAACAACAGCACGGCGGCCACTGATTCAAATCTAAAGAATCATTATAATGCAGGATGGTGATATAATATGGATGAAAATAACCACGTAAGAACGGAATTTTACAGGGGAGAAGGCCATTTACCATGGAAGCATGTCCTTGGTTTCACCCTATGTATCATATTGACAGCTTTATCTGTTTGGGGTACATTCCATTCAGGCTATTCTCCTAAACCACTACTGGTTATCATAGCGATTTTCTCTTTTTCACAGGCTATCCTGCAATTGTTCTTTCTACAATCTAAGCAATCAAAATAGTAAATCAGCCCTTTTCCTAATTTGGAAAAGGGCTGATTATTTATATTATTGAAAACTCTTATTAAATTCCGCAGGGTGTTTAACAAGACTGATGATGAACATCACCCAGGCTACTTCCGCTACTATCAGACATAAATAAAACATTGTCCAGGTTACTGTGAAAGCTGCCGGAGCAGTTGCAAATGCAACCTCAAAGAAATATACCCACATACCTACCAGCAGAATCGACTGCACTACGGCCAGCACTGTTCGTTTCAGATACAAAAAGATGAATGGGGTCACAGTTGCCAATAACATAAACATGATGATGATACCCATGGGATGCACTTCACTCCTTTTAAGATGCTTTTTCTTGTAAGCGCTTCTTTTTTATTATTGTAACAAATCGTTCGAATAATTGACACAAAAAGTTCACAAAAACTTTCCTTATTTTGGCTATAGTTTATTCCTATCATTGAAAAAACACATGTTCAGCCCTTATGTCTTTTTCGATATAGAGGATTCCAAAAGAAAAATAAGGCAGTTTCCGCTTATCTGTCAGAGAACCTGGATTGAACAAAAGGGTCTTTTTAAAATAACGGAGTAACGGTATATGGGAATGCCCGAATATGATGCAATCCACCTCTTCTTCTGTAAAAGCATCCAAAGCTCGCTTTTCCGTCGTCTTCTTTTCCCCATGACCATGGACCACACCGATAGTAAAGCCTTCCAATTCAATAAGTTTTTTTTCTTCTGTAACAACGATAATATCCTGATTGTCTACATTACCGTAAACTCCGGCCACTTTACCGTACCGCGATAATTCTTCGTAAACTTCTATTGTCTGCCAGTCACCTGCATGAATGATCAGGTCTGCATTGGCGAGCTCTGAGATAAAACGGTTCGGAAATTTTTTTCCCTTTTTAGGCATATGGGTGTCGGACACTACTATTACTTTCATATGCTCTTCCTTTCCTCTTTTGAAGTTTTTTTGAAATAGTTACCTTAAGCATTCATAGCGAAACATTCACAATACCGTATGAGGGTAAAAGCTTTCTTTCTTACCTAAATGGGCATAAAAAAAGCTGCCAGGGAGTTTCCCGGCAGCCAGAGAGGAATTCCTCCCTTTATGTTCCCAAGTATTCTGTTTTTGTCTCATCCAATTCCTGAACCTGGTAGAGATTATAATAACCGCCACGGAGACCCATTAATTCTTCATGGGAGCCAGATTCCTTGATTTCTCCATTCTCAATTAAAACGATCCGGTCGGCATGGGTGATGGTAGACAGTCTGTGGGCAACAATGAAAGTTGTCCGGTCAGATGCTAATTTTTCTAATGCTTCCTGGATCAAATGTTCACTTTCTAAATCAAGGGCCGATGTAGCTTCATCTAATATGAGCAGGGGCGGATTTTTAAGGAAAACACGTGCGATAGCTACACGTTGCTTCTGTCCGCCGGAAAGTTTCACTCCCCGCTCGCCGACCAGCGTATCATAACCGTTAGGCAGTTCCATGATGAAGTCATGGGCGTTGGCCGCTTTTGCTGCCTCGATCATTTCCTCTTCTGACGCATCTGGGTTACCCATTTTAATATTCATAGCAATGGATTCACTGAACAGAATATTATCCTGGAGTACCATTCCGATTTTATCCCTGAGGGTGCGCGCTTGTACATCCCGGATATCTTCTCCATCTACGAGGATCCGTCCAGACTCCACATCGTAAAAACGGGGAATCAGGCTGATTAGAGTAGATTTTCCTCCTCCACTCATCCCTACAAAAGCAATTGTTTCCCCTTGTTTTACATCCAGAGACAGGTCCTTCAATACCACTGGCTCTTCAGGCCCATAGCGGAAGGTAACCTTATCAAAGGTAACATTCCCCGAAACCTGTTTAAGCGGTTTGGCATTTTCTTTGTCAGCAATATCGTATTTCTCGTCCATGAATTCGAAAACCCTGTCCATCGACGCTATTGATTGTGTCAACACGGTGGAAGAGTTCACGAGCCTTCGTAATGGATTGTAGACACGATCCATATAACCGACAAAAGCCACCATCGTACCGACTGTCAAATTACCGGTAATTACCTGATAACCAGCAAACGTAATTACGAGTAACGGTGCAAGATCAGTAATCGTATTTGTAACGGAATAGGTGTACGCATTCCAGTTCGTATGCTTGATAGCCTTATCAAGAAAGTTGGTGTTCTGGGTATCAAACTGTCCCTGTTCATAATCCTCCAAGACAAAGCTCCGTATGACAGGCATTCCCTGTACACGTTCGTGCAAATGGCCCTGTACTTGCGCTAATGCTTGTGAACGGTCCCGTGTCAATCGCCGCAGTTTCACATAAAAGAATTTGATCGCCAAGCCATATAGCGGGAATAAAGAAATGGCTACTAACGTAAGCCAAATGTCCATATTAAGCATAATGATAATCGCAATTACGATGGTAAACATATCAAGCCAAATGTTCATTAAGCCCGTGATGACAAATGTCTTTGTCTGTTCGACATCATGAATAACCCTGGAGATGATTTCACCTGTTTTTGTCTGTGAATAAAAACGCAGGCTCAATTTCTGAATATGATCAAAAAGTTTATCACGGATATCGTACAAAATTTTACTTCCGATCCACTGAGCATAATACTGTCGGAGATATTCAACGGGAGGACGCAGAATGAAAAAGACCAGGAAAGCCCCTCCCATCAGCCACAATAATTGATTGATTTGCTCCGATTGGGACATATCGCCACCGATGATTTCATCAATGACATATTTGATGATCAGCGGCATTAATAAAGGTATGGAAAATTTAATGACTCCGATCAAAATCGTAAAAAAGATTTTCTTTTTGTATGGCCGAACGAATGTCATATATCTTTTTATACTGCTCATATTGTTTCACCTCTTCTGTTAAACTTGCCGGGAGCAAGCAGGAAGCCGCGCCTGGTATGCAGGATCGCGGCTGGTTCCTTTCTTACCTGTATGTCAAATATCGTTCATACCACTGGTCAATAAATTCCGGGGAGAATGGTCCCTTCCGCTGGCGGACCCACCGGACAAGTGTATCTACATTATTATGAAGAATCCGGTCGAGCACCTTAGGATAGTTCATTTCCTGTTTGTGCTGTTCATACTCATCCTCATCCAGCAAGTTGTAGGTCATATCAGGAAATACTTTTACATCGAGATCATAATCAATATATTTTACTCCCTCTTCATCATATACAAAAGGAGAACTGATATTACAATAATAATATACACCATCATTGCGAAGCATCCCGATGATATTGAACCAATGCTTTGAATGAAAGTAACAAATCGCTGGCTCACGGGTCATCCATGTCCGCCCATCACTTTCTGTCACAATCGTGCGGTCATTCGCTCCAATGACAACATTCCGCGTTCCTTTCAGCACCATGGTACTATCCCAAACGCGATGGAGCTTTCCGTTATGTTTATAGCTTTGTATCTGGATTGATTGTCCTGGCTCTGGTGCAGACATAAAATCTCCCTTCCTTCAAGTCGTCTCATAACTCCGTTCCTTGGCATCTTCTATCCATTATAACGATATCTTTGTCTAAAAGAAAACATAAGCGTTGGGATTAGGGTTATGTATCCAAAAATAGATCAAGCCACACAT
Organism: Thalassobacillus pellis; assembly: GCF_016908295.1. GTDB lineage: Bacteria > Bacillota > Bacilli > Bacillales > Halobacillaceae > Thalassobacillus > Thalassobacillus pellis. The sequence goes on along the minus strand of NZ_JAFBDO010000003.1, from coordinate 590,496 downwards.
TTCCTGATCAGGAAATGTGTGGCTTGACGTTGTTCAGCAGCTGCTTATGCCAGCATCTTTAAAAGATTCGGGGGATCTTAGTTATTTCTTTTTAGCTTGAGACTGTTGGTTTTGTTTACGAACTTCTTGAGCATCAGTCTCAGAAGCAAATTCCGCACCAAACTGCTGTTGTTGACCTTGACGTTGTGCAGCTTGTTGGTTTTGCTGTCTTACTTGTTGAGCGTTAGTTTTGCTTGGGTTTTGTTGGTTTTGTTGTTGTTTAGCCATCTTTATCACCTCCGCAAGAATTAGATTACCCAATTGGACAATCATTATCCGCAGAAATTAAATTTCCATAAAAATACAATTACTGCATAGTGATCATGGCTTCTATTCATACTAATAAAAAAGGAGGCGACCTGTTATGTATGATGGCCGTGATATGGGAGAACTCACCATGTTAAGTAAACATCAGTGGAAGGAACAAGAGCTTAGCTACTTCCATTATGCCCTATCCCAAATAGCCCCTTACCTGAATCAGGAAGGGACCACAATGTTAAGGGAAATCAATGAAGAAATCATCAGCAGAGGCGGAATGAAATTAAAAGAAGATTAATTTCTTTTTCACCTGAGGTGTTGGGCTATTTTCTGATGAGAGACTGGAAATGGGTATTTTTCCAACTCATCCAGTGAAACAAATTTTGCACGTGAATTGGTGGAAACATTTCCTTCAACAACGCCTGGAACTACATCTATTTCCCAAATGAGGTGGGAAAAAACATGCCTGATTTTATCAATCGAAGGCTTTGTTGTAATTGTCAGGCCATAATTGAGATGGAACCATTCGGACAAACTTCCGGTATCTGGTGCTTCTTCTAACAAAGCCATCGGAAATTCCCAAAGATTTGCAAGAAGACCATTTTCCGGCCGTTTTTGAATCAGTACTTTTCCTTCTTGGTTTGTTACCAATACCCCGGTGTAAGGAATCCGTTTCTGCTTTTTTGATTTTGACTTGATCGGAAGTTCATCTTCCATCCCCTGCTGGTAGGCTTTACAATGGCTTTGAACAGGACATAATAAGCATGAAGGCTTTTTGGGAGTACAAACAATGGCCCCTAATTCCATCAATCCCTGATTGAAGGAAGAAGGATCCTTTTTTGAAATGATCTCCCGTATAATTGCTTCAAAAAGCTTTCTTGTTCTTTGTTTAGCTATGTCCTCATCGATTAACAGTATTCTGGCCATTACCCGCATGACATTCCCATCTACCGCTGGTTCCGGCTGGTCAAAAGCGATACTGAGGATCGCTCCTTTAGTATAAGGACCAACCCCTTTCAGATCACCAAGCTGTTTTGGAGTGTGTGGTATATCTCCGCCATATACTTCGACAACTTCACGAATAGCGTTTTGCAGGTTGCGAGCACGGGAATAGTAACCTAGACCCTCCCACGCTTTCAATACTTCCTGCTCGTCAGCATCAGCCAGGGCTTCAGGCGTGGGGAATTTGTTGATAAAATGGTTGAAGTAAGGAATAACCGTATCGACTTTGGTCTGCTGAAGCATTATTTCGGAGACCCAAACGCGATAAGGATCCTTACTTACTCTCCATGGTAATTTTCGCTGTTCGATATTAAACCATTCAATTAAGTCCTTCTGAAAGGATAAATGGTCAAATCCTTGTAAGTAATCAGTTAATTGATCGTAGTTGTTATTCAAGCCAATCACCCTTTAATATACAATGATGTAAAAAGCAACTCAGATACAACCAAAGGAGGAACTCTGATGGATACCGGCACACATGTCGTCATGGGTGTAGCCCTTGGCGGACTAGCCACGCTTGACCCGGTCGTCCAAAGCAACCCTGCACTGTTTAACGCGGTGTTAATCGGTACCATGGTCGGATCTCAAGCCCCTGATTTTGATACGATACTTAAATTAAAAAATAACGCAATTTATATACGTCATCATCGAGGAATCACCCATTCCATCCCGGCAGTAATATTTTGGGGTTTATCCATTGCAGGCATCATTCATGCGTTTACGGCAGATGTAAGCTTTCTGCATTTATGGCTGTGGACGTTTCTCGCAGTCATATGTCATGTTTTCGTTGACGTTTTCAATGCGTATGGAACACAGGCATACCGCCCTTTCACAAGACGATGGGTCGCCTATGGGTTTATCAATACGTTTGACCTATACATTTTCCTGATGCATCTTGTCGGAATTGTGGCCTGGAATCTGGGGGCAAACCCTGGAATTACCTGGCTGATCATATATTTCGTGATTGCCCTTTATTATGTAAAGCGGTACTTCGATAAGCGGGAAATGGTCAAGCTCATCCATCAGCATTTTGAAAATGTTGAACTGATTGCAACATCCCCGACTCTAAAACAGAACATCTGGAGAATAGCAATCACTACGAAAAACCACTATTATGTCGGCAGGGCAGTCAATGGTCATATCACAATCCTGGATGAATTCCCTCGCCAGACCATTCCTGAAGATGATCCCATCATGGAAAAGGCAATGACAGACCATAATATCAAGGCTTTCCTTTCCTTTTCACCTGTCTACAGATGGGAAATGACGTACTATAACGAGCATACCGAAGTGAGGTTCATCGATTTACGTTACAGGTCAAACGGGCGCTATCCCTTCGTTGCAGTAGCTCAAATTGATGATGCTACACTCGATATCATGAACTCCTATACAGGATGGGTGTTTTCCGAAGAAAAGCTAAAAACGAAGCTTGACCCCATTCCGATCGATTCCTAAAAAGGTGTAAGGCTGGCTCAATAGAAAGTGCCTGGCATGTTTGCCGGGCACTTGGGAGGCAGCCTCTTTTTAATGGGAAGGGCCTTTCTTTTCAAGCATCGCTTTATATTTAGGGTTTTCTGTCAGAAATTCATGCAATCTCGGCCCGTAGTTGTCGATCCACTGCGTAACAATCCGCTCAGTCATCGTTTTTCCTTCGTAGTCATGGCCTGCTTTGGCACGGGTAACTTCAAAATCTTCCCATAACAGTTCCACCCACGTTCTGGCTTCATCTATCGTTAGGGAATCATTTTTATGATAAAGTTTTTCTGCCAGACGCTGGAATATTTCTTCCATATATCTCACCTCGCCGTTCCCAAAGATTACTTCTTTATTGTATCACATAGCAACTCCCAAATTGCACAAACTAAGGAAGCATCACAAGGTGCAATTTTTTACAGGGGGTCGAAAAGCGTGCGTAATAAAACGGTCGGATTTCCTGAAAAGAAACTGAATGGTGAACCTCGGGCAAAAGCGGAGTTTTCTTCTAAACGAGCGAATGGGACAATCAATACCCGCCCACAACAACGAATGGCGAGATCCTCTCACCGTCTGGATAAAGGACAAGGTGAATTCTAATGGCTAAAAAACAAAAGCGTACCCATAAAGCTTTTTACGAAAACTTATACAGTGATCCGTTCGACTCGCCAAGAGCAAACCCTAAACATGCTGCTCATCAGGTGAACGGTGAAACGAGACAGAGCCAATCAGAAATCATCACCCAAGTACAAATGAATAAACGCAGCTAGTACACTTCATCAACAAAGCGCACCTCCGGAAATTGGTGCGCTTTGTTTTTCTCTTATCGTATTTTTTCACCAAGCATGGAAATCGGAAGTGCTTCTTCCTCTTCCCCGGCTATTTCATTTTGTGTATCAAGTCGTGTTCCCCATGCAAAGGTACCGTTCATAAAGGCAATTTTGAACCTGTATCCCGGTGCCCCTTCGATTTCATATGTTTCCCCTGCTTTAAAATCAGCAGGGTTCATCATATAGGATTTAGCCATGATTATTTTCCGTTCATAAACGGCATATTCATTTACCATTCCCATTTGCTCTGCTTTTCGTGCTTTCTCTGTTAACTCGCTTACTTCCTGCCTTAATTCTTCCATTGTCATGTCGCTATACCGTCGTTCCATGAAAAGTCCCCTCCTGTTGTTAGCTATTTACATTTTATCAACCATTCGTCACAATGGAAAATGGAAAGAAAGATGAAAGGGGAGCATCTTGTGGGAAAAGTAATGATAACTGGCGGAGGAACAGGACTTGGCAGGGCTCTAGCCCATCGCTATGCCAAAGCAGGTCATACTATCTATTTATTAGGCCGCACAGAGAACCAGCTTTCTCTTGTCGTAAAGGAAATTTCGGAAAACGGCGGTACTGCTGAATCGATTATCTGTGACGTTACGGAGCCTGCATCTGTGGACGAAGCTGTCAGGCAGATGGATGAACTAGATATTCTGATCAACAATGCTGGTGTTGGATATTTTGGCAACTTATCTTCTTTAACAACCTCGCAATTAGAAAATATGCTGGATACAAATGTCAAAGGAACGATACTTATGACGAAAGCGGCCGTGCCATTTTTAATAAAAGCAAATGGTCGTGTACTCAATATCATTTCCACGGCAGGACTTAGGGGAAAAGTTAATGAGGCTGCATACTGTGCCAGTAAATTCGCTGTAAGAGGATTTACGGAAAGTTTGCAGAAAGAGTGGGCGGAAACAGGAATTACCGCTACAGCTGTGTATATGGGCGGAATGAATACACCGTTTTGGGATAATAGCGACCATGTCACCGACCCTGATCGTCTTAAACATCCAGAAGTAGTCGCCGAGCATATTTTCCAGGAAGACGACGGCCGTGAACAAATTAAAGTAGATTCCTAATTAAAAAGCGCCTTCCTCACATTCGACAAGCTTATGAAAAGACCACGGAAAAAGTCCTTTATAATCTATAAGCATCTGTACGGCAGAGGGTACTCGCCGATCAGAATATGATCGCCCAGCTGTGAAATATGCTCGTTCGTTGCCAGAATACGATCGTTCAGCGGGTAAATATGCTCGCCAGAACATATATTGGCGGATGCTTGCAGTCTGCACGGCCAAAGGTAAGTTTAATCTTTCTTCTTGTTCCTCATAACTCAAAAATGTGCAAAAAAAGCTGCCGTCCAACTTTGCTGGACGGCAGCTTTTCCTTTTTACTCTCCAAGACCTTCTTCTTTTACTTTACTCACTACTGCATCAAGTGCTTCTTTCTCATCGTCACCATCAGCAGTGATTTTGATATCTGCATCTTTCGGAATACCAAGGGACATGACACCCATGATTGATTTCAAGTTAACGGATTTTTCCCGGTACTCAAGGTTCACATCACTTTGATATTGACCTGCAACCTGAACCAAAGATGTAGCTGGACGTGCGTGTACACCATCCGCTGCTGTAATTTTCATTGTTTGTTCTACCATGTTTAGACTCTCTCCTTTTATTTATATGATTGATCAGTTGATTTCAATGATACCTGGGTCATTATGACGCACATCTCCAGGTTTTGCAAGTGTGACTTCCTGCCCCTCCTGCAAATTTGTGAAAATGATTGGGGTGATTGTGGAAGTGGCGTGCTCATTGATGTATTCCAGGTTCACATTCATCAACGTTTGTCCCTGTTTAACTTCTTCGCCTTCTTCAATTAGAGACTCAAATCCTTCCCCTTTTAGTTTAACTGTATCAATACCGATATGGATGAGGATTTCCATTCCATTTTCAGCCTGGATACCAATAGCATGCTTGGTCGGGAAGACATTGAGGATTTTACCATTGACAGGCGATACTACTTTCCCGTCTGTTGGCTTGATCGCAAAACCGTCTCCCATCATCTTACCAGAAAATACTTGGTCAGGCACTTCTTTAAGAGGAAGAATTTCACCTTGCAATGGGCTGACAAAGTTAAAGTCTTCTCCACCAACAGGAATTTCAGCTTCGTCCGCTTCCCTTGAGATTTTCTCAGGGCTTTCTTTTCGCGGGCGTGGTTCCTTCCCATTTATGATGTCTTGCATCTGTCCTCGCAAACTGTCTGAACGCGGTCCGAAAATGGCCTGGATGTTGTTGCCTACTTCCATAACCCCGGAGGCGCCTAATTTTTTCAGTCGGTTTTTGTTTACTTCGCCCTTCTCATTGACAGAAACACGGAGCCGAGTAATACAAGCATCCAGATGGGCAATGTTTTTCTTACCACCCATGGCCTCTAATATTTCATAAGGCAGGTCACCAATTTCACTGTCGGCATCTTCATCTTCTGCTTCATCTTCACGGCCAGGTGTAGCAAGGTTGAACTTAAGAATAGCCCAGCGGAAGCCAAAGTAATAAATGACCGCGAACAAGGCACCTACGATGATGACCCACCACCAATCGGTACGGTTAGGCAGGACACCGAACAAAATAAAGTCAATCAACCCACCTGAAAAGGTCTGCCCGATTTTTACATCCAATAACGACATTGTCATAAATGACAGCCCTGCAAAAATGGCATGGATTCCGAACAATAATGGTGCAACAAACAAAAAGGAGAATTCAATTGGTTCTGTAATACCAGTTAAAAAGGAAGTCAACGCAGCCGAAGCCATAATACCACCGACTGCTTTTTTTCGTTCCGGCTTAGCCGTATGATATATCGCCAATGCTGCTGCCGGGAGTCCGAACATCATGAAAGGGAACTTTCCTGTCATGAATGTTCCTGCTGTAAATTCTACGCCATCCCTTAATTGGGCGAAAAAGATCTGCTGGTCACCGCGGACGACTTCACCAGCTTTATTGACATAAGAACCGAACTCGAACCAGAACGGTGAATAGAAAATATGGTGCAGGCCGAATGGAATCAACGAACGTTCAATCACTCCGAAAACAAACGCTGATATATGAATGTTTGAATTAAGCATGAAATGGGATAATGCGTTCAATCCATTCTGTGCATATGGCCATACCAAAAGCATAAGTATTCCTAAAAACAAGGAAGCAAAAGCAGTAATAATCGGAACAAACCGTTTACCTGCAAAGAAACCCAGGAACTGCGGCAATTCAATATTGAAATATTTTCGATATAAGTAGGCGGCTAAAATACCGACTATGATACCACCAAATACACCTGTCTGCAAAGTTGGTACGCCGAGAACTTCGGCATAGGCTGGATCATTTCCCGCCATGTCTGCTGTAACATTGCCGAGTACTCCCATCGTCACATTCATGATTAAATAACCGATGATTGCAGCAAGACCAGCAACACCATCCCCTCCTGCGAGACCGATAGCTACCCCGACTGCAAAGAGCAATGCAAGATTATCAAAGACGATGCCGCCGGAGGCTTCCATCACCTGAGAAAAGGTCTGAATCCAGTCAGCACGAAATGCTGGTACCCTCTCAAGAAAGCTCTCTTGTTGGAAGGTGGTTCCGAATGCAAGCAGGATACCTGCTGCGGGAAGCAATGCAACCGGCAGCATTAATGCTTTACCGACTTTTTGCAATGTCCCAAAAGCGTTTTTGAACATATCATTTCCTCCTTTTTTTAATGTGATGCCCAGACCATGCCGATGAACCGCTTACAGTAATGGGTGAAGTTCTTATTATTCCATACTTAACAAGGATAATGACAAAAATAAAAGGCATGAGTGCAAAAAGGTTCGTGGGCTTCAATGGGTACACTTCCCCCAATGAATTCCTCAAAAACCTTCTTCACTCATGCCTGATCGTATCAGTAACACGTTTTGTCAAGATTTATGGGTTAATCGTTGCAGATGAATCGTTAAGTATATAGCCTCCGATTCATCGACTGGTCTGTTTAGTTGCCTTTGCATCACTTTAATCAGTTTCCACGATAAATTGTAGCATAATGGATACTCTCTTTTCAACATTTCTGCGAGTCGGTTTTCTTTGCCAATCTCTTCCCCTACATGAATCCGGTCAATGGCACGACGCAAGTGCTGGACTAACCGGTGATAATCAACGCTCTGCTTATCTAAGCGGATATCGAAGGCATCTTCCACCACCTTTATCAGCTGTGAAATAAGCTGGTAATGCTGATTGATATCACTCAATGATTTATCGGTTATGGCACTATGGATATGCAGCGCGACAAAACCTACTTCCCCTTCAGGAAAAGCTATATCTGCGTAACTCGTAATTTTATCTACAACTTCACAGGCTACCTGGTATTCCTTTGGGTATATGGCTTCAATTTCAAACAGGAAAGGATTATGGAATTGCATATCATTCTTAGCCCGGTTAATGGCAAATGCGATATGATCTGTCAACGCCACATGAATGTGTTCATTAAGAGGCTGGGCCATACGGTCTTCAATGTAATGCATGATATCATTCATGAAATCGATGAATGTTTCATCGATAAATGGCAGCAGATTAACGTATTGTTCTTTCTGTTTTTCATCACGCAGTAAGAAGGTTTTATCCGCCTGATCTGCAGGCAGCGTATCACCCTTTTGCCTGTTGAATCCAATTCCTTTCCCGATCAGTACGACTTCTTTATAGTAGGGATGGCCGGCAATGACAACATTATTATTTAATACTTTCCCGATGACTACTTCCCTCTTCATGCTATCCTCCTCATTCCAGCCCTCTCCGATCGTTTCACTTGGTTGTAAAGCGTTTTCAATGTTTACAATAGTAAAGGCGTCTATTGTCTATTGTTGCATATCGAAGGGAGTTAAGCGAATGAAAATTAAATTATTTGTCACTGACTTGGACGGTACACTGCTTGGCATGAATCATTATATAAATGATACTGATAAAAAAGCAATCAGCGATCTCGCTGGACAAGGTGTTGAATTTGCTGTTGCTTCAGGCAGAATGGATCATGAAATCTCCGCCGTTTTAGAACAGCTTGGCTGCCAGGGACACCGTGTCAGTCAAAATGGTGCCTTTGTTTATCAAAGCGACGGAACTCAACTTAATTCCAGTACTTTTGATACTGCCCTTGCAAAAAAAGTTTTTGAGGACATCATTCAAGAGCCGCTCGTCACTACCGTCTCCACAGCAGACAAGACTTATAGCCATCAGCATAACGAATGGATTGACGTGATATCGGCACAACTTTTCCATGAAATCTTAATTGACCCCGAATTAGCAAACAACCTTGATGGTAAGTTAGAAGCCTCCAAGATAACTGTCCATGGCAAGGAGCACGCTATCATGGCTTTACAAAAGAAAATTGCAGCGACTTACGGAAGCGAGCTCGACTGTTTCGTCTCCCATGAAACGTGTGTGGATCTTGTGCCTAAAGGAATCAATAAAGGGAATGCCCTTCATGCTCTAGTGAACGCCATTGGCCTCAAGCCAGACGAAATTGCTGTAATCGGTGACTCTTTCAATGACATTCCTATGTTCCAGATTTCCGAACACAGCTATGCAATGCGAACTGCCCATCCAGATGTCCAAAAAGAAGCAAGGCATGTGGTGGACCATGTTTATGAAGCCATCGATGATTTAAAAATAAAACAAACAACCTGAATGAGGCTGGGGAAAAATAGAATAAAGCATAAAATAATCCGAACTATTTCATTAAATCAGTTCGGATTATTTGTTACCAGGAAATATTTTTACCATTGCTTCATCCAAACAATTCGCTTTCCATGGCGGCCTCAAGCATTCTTTGTCAAGCAATCACTTGCCCAGGTGGATCTTCGACTCGTGCTGTTCACAAAAAAAGTCTGCTTATATGGACGTAATGCTCTCTGTATATAAGACTCGTTCGTTTCTAGAACCATACTTATTTCCCAGCCTCATTCTTTTTCTACGTATTCATCTAAAAATCGCTGGATATCATCCATACCGAATCCTTTCCGGTATAAAGCTGCTTTAATTTTTTGTTTTAATTCATACCCCTCAGCTTTCCGTTCATACTTTCGCAAGAGCTTTTCCCCCTGATAAACAACTGCCTGCCATTCCTCTTGCTCCTTTTCTTCTGCAGGAAGATTTGCAAGCACCTCCTGAATGACATCATTCTTGTAACCTTTTTGCATCAATGTCTGCTGTAGGGCTTGAATTTGCTGCCGATATGACTTTTTACTATCCGTTTGCATTTTTTTCTGAGCGAATTTCATCGCTTTCTCATATTGTTGACTAAAAGGGAAGTGTTCTAATGCCTGTTCTGCTTTTTGGGCAGAAACCCCCTTTTCCATTAAGCTTTTCTTAATCATTAACGGACCTTTGCTCGATGTGTGGATACTGCTTCTGACCACGGAATTTGCGAATTCCTGGTCATCTAATAGTTTTTCCTCATAAAGACGTTTGATAATCACTTCAACTTGTTCGTGATCTGTTTCTTTCTTTTCCAGGTAATCACGCATTTCTTTTTCCGAACGCATTCGATAGCTTAAATAATTGATTGCGAGGGAAAAGGACTTATGAAGGTCGTCTTTTTCAATTAGGGCTTCGATCGTAGGCATGTCCAGTTCCATACCTTTATGAAGAGCTTCTTTGACTAACAGATCTTCAGAAACACTGAATCCATACGATTCTCCTTGCCCATGATCCAAAAATATATTAAATCGTTGTTTGTTTTTCTTCTGAGTAGTTATCCGAGAGATTTTTGCCATATACGTCACCTCTCCCTCATTTTAGCATGCTGTTGTTTATAATTCGTTCTTTGGGACTGATTGATTAATATTATTTAAACAAGGAGGAATTTTCCATGAAAATCGCTATTACAGGCGGCACTGGCTTTATTGGCAGCCGATTGGCGGACAACCTTAACAGCCAAGGCCACCACGTCTATATCCTCACTCGCAATCCAGATAAATATGAGAATAGTGAATACCGGACTTACGTTGGCTGGTTGAAGGATGAATTTACCCCCGAAGCACAACTGAGTGACCTAGATGCCATCGTCAATCTTGCCGGTGAATCCATCAATGGCAGATGGACGAAAAAAAAGAAACAAAGCATCCTGGACAGCCGTATCGAAGCTACAGAAGGAATTTTACAGCTCATTGAAAAATTGGATAAAAAACCAGAAGTATTGGTTAATGGCTCGGCAGTAGGATTTTATGGTAATTCGGAAACGGAGGCATTTACAGAAGAAACCACAACACCCGGGGACGGTTTTCTTGCTGAAGTGGTCAGTGAGTGGGAATCCCGTGCGGCGCAGGCGGAAAAGCTCGGAGTCCGGACCGCCTTTCTACGCTTCGGTGTGGTCCTTGGTGAAGAAGGTGCATTACCGAGAATAGCCATTCCTTACAAGCTTATGGCAGGTGGCCAAGTCGGCTCCGGAGAACAGTGGATGTCCTGGATCCATGTCGATGACCTCATCGGCCTGATTGAATTTGCCCTGACTAATAAACATGTCACAGGCCCTGTCAATGCTACAGCGCCAAACCCAAAACGAAATAAAGACTTCGGACAGATACTCGGAACTGTGCTTGGAAGGCCCCATTGGCTGCCTGCACCTGCTTTTGCTGTCAAGACAGTCCTGGGTGAAATGAGCACACTCGTACTAGATGGACAGCATGTACTGCCGAAAAAGGCAGAAGAGCTCGGATACAGATTTCAATATCCAGAATTAAAACAGGCACTTGAAGAAATTTACGTCACCTCTGCTTGACCCTTCAAGAAAATATATTTTCACGGGCCTATACCCTGCAATACTTCTTTCGAGTATAATAGTAATAATTGAATTATAGAAAGGCACGAACAGAATGCAAACAATCATTACGAACGTTCATATCTATCCAGTCTCTTCTTCCCCGATCAGGAACGGAGAATTGGGTATTAAAGACGGTAAAATAATAGCTATCGGCAGTAACTTGAAAAAGTCTGAGAATATAGAGTTGATTGACGGGAAAGGTATGATGCTTTTCCCAGGATTCATAGACGTCCATACCCATATCGGGCTATATGATGAAGGAACAGGCTGGGCAGGCAGCGATGCAAACGAAACAATTGAAGCAATGACTCCTCATCTTCGAGCGATGGATGGGGCACACACATTGGACCCGGCTTTTCTTGATGCTGTCCAGGCTGGAGTGACCTCTGCCCATATCATGCCTGGAAGTGCTAATATCATTGGCGGTATGACCTCCGTCATAAAAACCACAGGTAAAAATATTGAAAACATGCTTTTGCGTGATACAGCCGGGCTAAAACTCGCTCTCGGTGAAAACCCGAAGCGTGTTCATTCCACTTCCAGGAATGATTCCATTACCAGACTTGGAATCATGGGAATGCTTCGGGAAACTTTTTACCATGCCAAACACACCGATCAGCCAGAAGAACACCGTGTCGCTCCAATCGTTCGGGCATTAAAAAAGGAAATACCAGTCCGTATTCATGCACATCGGGCTGATGATATTATCAGCGCTATCCGCTTCGCAGATGAATTTGATCTTGACTTACGCATTGAACACTGCACGGAAGGACATATGATTGCAGAAGAGCTTGCAGACAGAGGTTTACAAGTTTCCGTTGGCCCGACGTTAACCAGGCGTTCAAAAATAGAACTCAAAAACAAAACTTGGAATACTTATCGGGTTCTGACAGATCATGGGATTGATGTTTCAATCACAACAGATCATCCATACACCCCCATTCAATACTTGAATCTCTGCGCTGCCCTCGCAGCACGCGAAGGTCTTGCTATTGAAAAAGCATTGGAAGGAATAACAATTCTGCCGGCAAAAAACCTTGGGGTAGACGACCGTGTCGGTTCGATTGAAGTGGGTAAGGATGCTGATCTCGTTCTTTGGAACGGCCATCCTTTCGAATTCATGTCCAAACCTATATGGACAATGATTAATGGAAAAATTATCTATAAAGCATGATTAGAAAAAACAGGCTGCTCATCTGAACAGCCTGTTTTTTCTATTGTTTATTCCTATGACATTCTGGGATTTGTTGCATTTGTTTTCTCCTTTTTTTCTGCCTTTTTTGGTGCGGAAGTTTTTTATACGGTTAGAAAGTATAAAAAAACTAAGGCATTCACGGAAGGTCGAATGAACGCGATTTTTTTATAAAAAATTTTCGATTTGCCTATTTTCTTTTTTAAAAAAATCGATTATGATTAGCTCAATGAGCATGTTAAAAATCTTTGATTTTCTAAGATGCGGAGTAAGGGAAGGCAAATGGTGCGCCACCAGTTAAACTGGTTCTAGTGGGTTCGATTCCCACCCCGAATTTTTGTGAGCAATTGATAAAAATTCGAGGGTGGTCGCGTCCACTGTAAGATCCCTTACGAGACACGACTGCCCTCCTTATAAGATAAGGAGGGTTTTTCATGTTAAAAAAGCGTGATTTGCATGAAGTGCCGGTATTGTTTGAGTTGATGAGCCACCCTGAAGTCTTTCCCTTTGTACGTCATAAAGCTTATTCGACCGATGAGTTTTACTTTTTGACCAAACAGACAATGGAAGCGGAAGAACAAGGGGAGCTTATTTCAAGAACAATTCTGGATGAATGGCAGCAGCCGATTGGCACCATCAACTTATTCGATATTCAGGATAACAAAGGCTTCCTTGCGACATGGATCGGGCAGCCCTTTTTCGGTAAAGGTTATAATCGGCCAGCCAAGGATGCATTTTTTGAGGAATTGTTTTTCCAGCTTGGTATCGAAGCGATTTATATGAAAATCAGACGCACCAATCCTCGTTCCATGAAAGCTGCACTCAAACTTCCCTATGTGGCACTCGCAAATACAACTTACCCGGAGGTATATGAGCATATTAACGAAAAAGAAAATGTCTATGACTTATTCGCTATTACCAGGGATCAATATATGTTCCATTATTATCGTGAGGAAGACTCCGAGGAAGTACTCGAGGCTTAAGTGTTGTCCGCTTAAGTCTTTTTTTTTATTTTTTGGAATCCCCTTGTTTCATTAGAATAGACAATTGGAAGATTGGACACTTTAAACAAAAAGGAAATATGGAGGCGAGACTACATGAAAAATACTTCTCAAACACTGCGTGCTGCAAAAGGATCATTGTCTAAAACTCAGGAATTATTATATGCCAAAGAATTCAAGAAAGCTGACAAAGCATATAACCAGTCGAAAAAATCATAGGATTAAGTTCCTTTAGTTAGGGTATATAATTTTATAACAACCTTTGTTGACTATCATCAAGGTTATCCACAATTCACAAGGACAATGTTCATAAACTGCTTTAACGCCTGATGTATCGACCTCCCCTATGTTGATAAATGTGTGCATGGAAAGCTTTTATGTTTTGTGGATAATGTTGATAAACTTGTTGATAGTTCATGTATAAAGGGTTAAGTATGTGGATATAACTGTTTATAAGTGATTGTCTCACTGAATACTTTATGTATTGATTCCTCCCCTGAAAATGAATCAATTGGAGACAATCGTCCTTGGCCGCTAGCCCTTTTCATAAGGACTAGCGGTATTTTTTTAATAATGATGGTTTCTAGGAATTTTGATTTCAGGTGTGCCATATACCCCAGGTGCTATTTCATATTTGTTGAACATGAGAACAAGCTGATCGTCCTCCAAATAAAATGCTGTATCCGGACGTACTCCTTTGAATTCCTCGATAAAATAACTATCCGCTTCCGCTTCCATATGTTTCGTTACAGCCTCATTTATTTTACTTAAATCCATCACATCTGTTAAGGCGATTAATTCCGCATCCGACTGGTTATAGAAATTGAGCGATTGGACTTCCCCGCTGAAGGTATTTCCGCGGGATATGTTTTTAGTCATTAAAACGGAATGAAAATTGTTGTTGGTAATGATCTTGGATTCTCCATAATACAATATCGGAAAACCGCTGCTTCCTTCCGCTTCTTTTTTGACCTCCGAGATGCTCGTTTCGACTCTTGCTTCTACCAATTTGTTCAGTTTTTCCTGGAATTCTTTGTCTTTCAGCTTTTTGAATACGGGGTACTCTATATGAATTTCGAATGAATCACTGACTTCATCAACCCTTTTCATTTCATACAGCCCTACATCATTCGCCTGAACCTCGATATGATTGAGTGAAAGCATCATGAACAAGTTCATTGCCGTAAGAATAGCGATTCTTCTTGTAACTTGCATATGTGTGCCTCCTTCCTTTTTTGTTAGTTTCTCCTAAATAAGATAAGTTATCGCCAAAAAATGCCTTGTATTTTTTCTAATTTTTGCTATTATTAAGTACAATTTCATTATTTGGGGGAATGCATGATGATTAGAAAGATAACTGCCAGTGACCATGACTCCTGCATGGCCCTGGTCAATCAACGGCCGGCAGAAAATTTATTCATCATCGGTGATATCGAGGCTTACGGATATGAGCAAGATTTCCAAAAGCTTTGGGGAGAGTTCACAGAGGACGGAAAGCTAAAAGCAGTACTTCTAAAGTACTATGGAAATTACATTGCCTATGCGGATGACTCATTTGATGGTAAAGAATTCGCTGAAATTATGGAGAAAGACGAAACTTTTTCTGTATTATCCGGTCTTAAAGAAATCACCAGCCAGATCATTCCCCACCTTAAACGGGAGATGAAGGAAAACAGATCCTTATATTATGCCAAGTGCAATGATTCAAGTAAACTTGAGGGTCATTCATTAGTAGCAGAGGTGAAACAAGCAAGCATAGAAGATATCCCGGCAATTGTTGATCTTCATCGCAAAACTCCTGAATTTGAGGTAAGTGATTCCCAACAGGAGGGCATGGAGAGAGGTATGAAAAAGGGAGTTGCCCGCACCTTTTTTATCGACCAAGGGGGCAGAATAGTGTCAGCTGCTTCCACAACGGCGGAAAACAGCCTGTCTGCTATGGTGGTCGGTGTGTGCACATTGCCTGAATACAAGCGGAAAGGCTATGCCTCCGCTTGCATGATTAAATTATGTCGAGAGTTGCTTAATGAAGGGAAAGCATTGTGCCTGTTTTATGATAATCCAGATGCAGGTAATATCTATAAACGCCTTGGATTTGAAGACATTGGAATGTGGATGATGCACACCTTTGAAAAAGAAGCTAAAGTCCCTGGCTGATACCAGCAATACTATGATGAGGCTGGGACAAAATTGAATAGAGCATTAGAAAAACTCGCATTCACTTGTCCTTTAGTTAATGCGTTTAGTTTTTCTTATACTTGGTACTTTAAAATTTTCACTACGTCGAAAAAATCCTTTGCAAAATTTTATACTTTCTAAATGTATAAAATAATCCGAACGATTTCGTTGAAATCGTTCGGATTATTTGTGTATCCAATACCTTCGCTTCGTCCAACACTTCGCTTTCCGTGGGAACTGCCTAAAGCCTTCTTGGTCAAGAAAATCGCTTAACCAAGTGGATCTTCGGCTCACGCTGTTCCCGCAGGAGGCTCCATCTTTGGCCAACGCTATTGCTATGCGTCTATATTATTCAATTATAAATGTTTTGGATACCGATGTTTTACTTATGTTCCAGCCTCATTTATTTAATGGCTACAGCGGACCACATCCACCTCCAGTACCTGCCCACCCGGGGTCTTAAGCCAAACTTCTTTGTGACAAAGAAGTTTGGCTTAAGCTGGCCTTCGGTGTGCAAGGCGCTTCCGCTTTTGTAATCAGATTTTGTCTGTTTCCCAAAGTTCAATAAGAAAAAAGGGAAAAATTGCTGTTTTCACACAAGTGCAGACCATGTTATCCTTTTTTCTGACATCATTTAACATATTAAATTAGTAAGGAGGAAATTTTATGGCAGACACGAAAAAATCCGCAGATTTTGAACCCTATGTACCTGCACATGAGAAAAAGCCAGAACTTACCATACTTTCTCTGCTTGTAGGTGCACTGCTGGTCATTATCTTCGGAGCCGCTAATGCCTATTTAGGTCTGCTGGTTGGTATGACAGTGTCCGCTTCCATTCCAGCAGCTGTCATTTCAATGGCGATTTTACGAGTTATTCTTCGTCGCCAATCCATTCTGGAAAATAATATTGTACAGACAATCACTTCTTCCGGTGAAGCACTAGCTGCGGGAGTTATATTTACATTACCTGCATTATTTATTTGGAACATGCAGCCCAGTTTAATGACGATGGGAATCATTGCAATTGCCGGCGGAATTCTTGGAGTCGTGTTAATGATCCCTCTTCGTAAAGCATTAATTGTCAATGAACACCATACGCTCCCTTATCCGGAAGGAACTGCCTGCGCAGAAGTATTAGTCGCGGGTGAAGGGCGTGGAAAAGGAGCAAAATTGGTATTCAGTGGACTAGGGATTGGTGCTGCATTCAAAATCCTTACAGATGCCGTTAAAGCATTCCCAACCCAGGTCGAATGGGCTATTTCAGGATTCAGAAATGCCGCTATCGGGATGAATGTCATGCCTTCCCTTCTGGCAGTCGGATATATCATAGGTCCTCGTATCGCAGGCATCATGTTTGCCGGGGCAGTTCTTGGATGGCTGGGATTGATTCCTTTGATCAGCTACTTTGGATCGCTCGCTACAGAGCCGATATTTCCCGGCACTGTTCCAATATCCGAAATGGATTATCATGCTGTTTGGAATAATTATTTACGTTATATCGGTGCAGGCGCAGTTGCTTTCGGCGGAATCATCGGCCTCTTAAAAACTTTACCTACGATTGCGAGCTCTTTTACCGGAGCAATGAAAGGGTTCAAACAGGCAGACATGAGCCAAGGAAAACTGCGGACAGAACAGGACATACCGTTTTCCGTTATTATCGGTTTGACGGTACTTTTGATTGGCGTTCTTGCATTCTTTCCTCAGATTGATGTGGGTATTCTTGGGGCTGTTCTCATTCTGCTATTCGGCTTCTTTTTTGTCACAGTATCAGCCCGCATCGTTGGAATTGTCGGTAGCTCCTCTAACCCAGTATCAGGAATGACAATCGGAGCCCTGATTTTTGTTTCCGTTATATTAAAAGCTGTTGGCATCACTGGTGATAAGGGAATGCTGATTGCCATAACTATTGGTGCAGTTGTATGTATTGCTGCTGCTATATCCGGGGACACTTCCCAGGACCTGAAAACCGGTTTTATTGTTGGTTCTACACCTAAATGGCAGCAAATAGCACAGCTTTATGGAATATTGATTGCAAGTATCATCATCGGCTTTATATTGATTCTACTTGATAATGCTTATGGTTTTGGTTCACAGGACCTTCCTGCCCCACAGGCTGTTCTTATGTCTCTTGTGGTTGAAGGTATTATGAGTGGAGATCTGCCATGGAATCTGATTTTAATTGGCATGGCCGCTGCCGCAACCGTAGAACTTTTCGGAATCGGTTCTCTGCCATTCGCTGTCGGGCTATATCTTCCTATTCACCTGACATCACCGATCATGCTGGGTGGAATAGTGAAGGGCTGGATTGATCGTCGTGAAACAAACACTGAAGCACGCAAACTTAAGAATGAGCGAGGTATTTTGCTTGCATCAGGTTATATTGCCGGTGAAGCACTCACAGGAGTATTCATCGCTATTGCCGTAACCGCAGGTTTTACCATGCCAACAGAAGCATTGTTTGGTCCATGGGTGGCATTAGTTGCAATGGCAATCGTTACTGCCATTTTATTCATCACTTCTAACCGAAAAGCATCATAAAAGTAACAAACAGGATTTTAAAAAACGGTCTGTATGGAATTATGTCCATACAGACCGTTTTATCTTTGTCTTCGATTTTTTAAAGTGCATGTTGCGAAAAACAACACCTTTGGAGGGTCATCTCCTCTACCTGCCACCTCGTATTCTTAAACCAAATGTCACGGTGAGGATAGGCTTAAGCTTATCGGGGGCTTCCGCTTCTTTTGAATTATTTTTTGATAAATGAGGTATCAACCAAGCCTGACAAATCCGGTTTTTCTTTCAAAAATTGCAGTTCATAAGAAGCATTCGCGAATGACTGGAGATTTTCTTCCTTTACCTTATATGTGAAATCTATCCGTTCCCAAGCACTGTCAATGACTTCCTTGGAAAGCTCTTGCTGGGTGATATCCTTGATTTTACTGATTGCAATCTCTTTTGCTTTTTCCGGGTTTTCTTTGATAAAATTAGTCGCTTCCATGTGTGCGTCCACGATATTCTGAACAAGCTCCGGATTTTTTTCAACGAGATCGCTTGCTGTCACAAAAACGGCTGCAGGCAACGTTTCACCGAATGCCACATTTTTTGTATCAACTAAAACCTTCCCATGGCCTTCTGCCTCGATTTTAGATGCCCATGGCTCTGGTACTGTTGCGACGTCCACTCGTTCACTCGCGAACAATTGCGCGTAAGTAGCCGGTTTACCTGTCACATGCTTCATTTCCCCATCAATTCGGCTTGACTTGATCCCGTACTCCCGCATCATCATCGCTTCAAATTGTACGTCATGGGTGCATCCTACACGAGGGGATACAAATGTCGTTCCACGGAGGTCTTCCGGTGAATCAATACCCGAACCTTTGCGTGCCATTATGACTGTACCACCAGTTGAACCCGCTGCTACTACGTTTATTTCAGCTCCGCTGGTGAAGTGATTCATCGCTGGTCCCGGTCCGACTAAACCACCCTGGATTTCTCCTGTTTCAAGCGCCGTCATAAATGCTGAACCATCAGGAAAGTACTTATAAGAAACCTCTGTGCCGTCTGGCAAGGTTTTTTCATATAATTCTTTTTCTTCAGCAACCATGCCTGCCACATGATTGATATTCGGGAAATACCCTATAACAACTTTATCTGTATTTTCCCCATTACTGCCGGAGGCCGAATCGCTGCTGCCGCATGCCCCGAGCACCACACTTAATACCATCACTGAAAGTAATGTAAACCATTTCTTCATATTCGCCACTCCTCTATCTATTTGATTAGTCCCCAACGTTTCATGACCTTCTTCTCTAACTTAGAAAAAATCATTTGATCGACAATGGAACCTACTACACCTACGATGATGATAATACCAATGACCTGTTCCATTACAGCAAAGTCCATGGCATAACGCAGAGAATAGCCTAACCCTGGCCCATTGCTTAACAATTCCCCTGCCATTAGGGCACGCCAGCTGAACGCCCAAGCAAGCCGTATCCCGGTCATGAAATATGGAAGACTTGCAGGGACTTCCACCTTAAAGAAAAGATCCAGTCCCTTTGACCCCATCGTCCGGGCTGCTTTAATAAACTGAGGAGGTACACTGTGTACTGCAGTTCTAACATTCAGTGCCATAACGAAAGTACCGCCCAGTACCACTACAAAAATAACAGCGGTCTCGTTCAGTCCAATCAGCATGATCGCAAGTGGTACCCAGACGATACTAGGAATGCTTTGCATGGCTATCAGATACATTCCAGCTGTCTCATCTGCCTGACGTGATTTCCCGAACAATACTCCAAGCAGCGTCCCGAATGTAATAGCAAGGGTAAGACCGATCAACAGATGCTTAAAGCTAGCTATAAGTGCTTTTATTAAAGTTCCGTCTGCAAATCCTTCAATCAGCGAGTTGAACACCCTTATAGGAGATGGAAACTGGATTTCAGGAAAGTAACCAGACATGTAAACAGCCTGCCAAATCCCAATAACAACCACTATGAACAAAATGCGCTTAATAAGTATGCTTGGCTTCATGGTCTAATTCTTCCTTCAATACTTTGTTTATTTCAACTTTTAGTAAACTCATAATCTCTTTCTCCATTTCTATGACTCTTAAATCATCCCGTTGTCTCGGACGTTCAATATCAACGGAGAAATCAGCGATGATACGACCCGGTCTTGTTCCCATGACAATGACACGATCTGATAACTTGATTGCTTCCTGAATACTATGGGTGACAAACAGGATCGTCTTCTTTGTTTCTTCAAAAATCTTCATCAATTCATCGTGCAAAATATGACGTGTCTGCTCATCCAATGCACCAAATGGTTCATCCATGAGAAGCACTTTAGGGTCCATGGCAAGCGCTCGTGCAATTGCCACCCTTTGCTGCATCCCGCCTGATAATTCATGGGGATACGAGTCCTTAAACCTGGTGAGGTGCACCATTTTCAAATGTTTTGCTGCTACTTTTTTCCGCTCATCTTTTGCAAGTTTTCCTTTTAGAGGAAAAATTACGTTATCTGTAACGCTCAGCCATGGAAATAACGCTGGCTGCTGGAATACCATCCCTCTATCTGTATCTGGCTGTGTGACTTTCTCATCTCCTAAAAAAATGGTGCCTTCTGTAATCGATTCAAGACCTGCAACCATGGATAGAAGTGTGGATTTCCCACATCCAGACGGACCAAGAATAGAGACAAATTGGTTTTTTTCAATTTTCAAATCTACGCCCGAAAAAACTTCAAAGCTCCCTTCCTGCTGGTCTTCAAAGCGTTTCGTCACTTCCTTAATTTGTAAAAACATCGCCGTCACATCCCCATATTCACAATCCCTATCATATTAGTAGGAATTAAAACTTGTTATAGATTATACATAGGAAAGTATAAATGTGCAACATCTTTTCTGATCTTCCTACTTCCCGCAGGGGGAAGCCAGTGGAGACTTGTCGTCTTCCCTGCGGAAAAGGAATCTTAAAATGTAAAAAAAGAGGCTTCCCGTAAGTCTATTTCAGACTTATGGAACAGCCCCGTTTTATAAATCTATTTTCTTAACGCATCGAGGAAATCCTCTTTCAAATCTTCAATGTCTTCCAACCCTATCGATACACGGATCAGACCATCTGTTATCCCAAGTTCCCCTCTTCTTTCTTTCGGAATGGATGCGTGGGTCATCATAGCAGGAACAGAAATCAGACTTTCCACAGCTCCCAGACTTTCCGCCAGCGTAAAATAACGGACGTTTCGCAGCACCTGGTCAGCCCGTTCACCGCTCCCGACATCAAATGAAATCATTCCGCCGTACCCACGAGCCTGTTTGTGATGGACATCATGGCCTTTGTGATTTTCAAGACCTGGGTAATAGATGTTCGTCACTTCCGGCAATTCTGATAAAAAGTCGACGAAAGCCTTTGTATTTGACTCGATTTCTTCCATACGGATTCCAAGCGTCTTGATTCCCCGCATCAACAGCCACGAATCGTGAGGTCCAAGGACACCACCAGATGAGTTCAATACGAAATGGACATCTTCCGCCAACTGGGCGGAATTAACGACAACAAGTCCGGCTACGACATCACTATGACCGCCAAGATATTTAGTCGCACTGTGCAGAACGATATCAGCTCCGTAATCGATCGGGTTCTGCCAATATGGTGTACTGAACGTGTTATCGACAATAAATGTAAAGCCTTTTTCTTTCGCAAAATTGGAGACCTTTTCAAGATCGGTTATCTTCAGCAATGGATTGGTAGGTGTTTCAATATAGATTGCTTTCGTCTTGTCGGTCACAGCCGCTTCTATTTTTTCCATATCACTTGTATCGACAAACGTCGCATCAAGACCGAAACGATTCAGCACTTTTGAAACAAGCCGGTAAGTCCCGCCATAGACATCATCTGTAAAAATGATGTGGTCTCCTTGGTTGAAGGTCATTAGTACAGCAGTAATTGCTGCCATTCCAGATCCAAAGGCAAACCCGGCATGGCCTCCTTCGATTTCCTTGATCAATTCTTCAAGGGCGTGGCGGGTTGGATTACCAGTACGGGAATATTCGTAGCCTGAATGTTTCCCAACGCCTTCCTGTTTATAAGTGCTTACCTGGAAAATCGGCATGGAAACCGCACCAGTTTTTTCATCTCCTGTGATTCCGCCATGAATCAATTTCGTTTTTCTTCTCATTACTAAGTCACTCCTCATATATTCCCTGGCTTAAGTACCTTTCGCTGCTATCGGCAAATACCGTAACGATATGTGCCCCAGGCTTCGCTGACTCTGCTTCTTTTATTGCCGCTTCCATTGCGGACCCAGATGAACTCCCGACAAGCAGACCCTCTTTCTCCGCAAGTGTTTTCACCCATTCAAATGCAGTTTCATCAGATATTGTATGGATTGCATCAAAATATTTTGTATCCATGTAAGATGGGAGAAATTCCATCCCGATTCCTTCTGTCCGGTGCGGGCCTGGTTCGCCCCCGTTCAGAATCGAGCCTTCCGGTTCCACAATCACCGTTTTAATAGAAGCAGATTTTTCCTTCAAATACCGTGCAGTACCCATAAAGGTGCCGCCAGTTCCGCCTCCTGCAACAAAAATATCGATGTTGCCGTCCAAACCCGTATATATTTCAGGTCCAAGGGTTTGGTAGTACGCTTCAGGGTTGGCAGGGTTGGAAAACTGGCTTAGACTGAGACTTCCTGATATTTCTTCCAATAATTCTTCTGAGCGCTTGATAGCCCCTTTCATCCCATCTTCTGTAGGGGTATTGATCACTTCGGCACCCAAAGCCCGCATCAGTTTCTGCTTTTCCTGACTAAATTTCTCCGGGGTCACAAAAATGACCCGGAAGCCTTTCCCGACAGCGGCTAAAGCAACGCCTATACCAGTGTTGCCAGCAGTCGGTTCAATGATCGTGCCTCCGGGCTTTAGCTGCCCCTTTTGCTCCGCATCTTCAAGCAAGTGGATACCCAGCCGGTCTTTGATACTTCCGCCTGGGTTGAAAAATTCCAGCTTAGCAAAAATCCTTGCTTTATTTGGGATATCTACATTGGTGAGTTCGAATAATGGTGTGTTACCTACTAAATTCTGTATATTCTGGATGTAATTCATATTCACTCATCCATTCTTCATTAAAATACTTCTGTCCATTCATCACGTTTTTCAAGCATTTCCCGTGCGAGTTCTTTTGCACCTTCGAGGCTGTGACTCGCTGCCCAGCCGCATTGAACTTCGTTGCAGGCAGGAACTTCTTCAGCCTCCAGCACATCTTTAAGTGTTTTCTCAAGCAGGTCTAGGATACCTTCATAACTGTCATCATTCAACACAGCCAGGTAAAACCCAGTCTGGCAGCCCATTGGACCGATATCAATGATATGCTCATGATGGTTACGGCTTAACTCTGCCATGAGATGCTCAAGAGAATGAAGGGCAGGCATTTTCATATGTTCTTTGTTCGGCTGCTTCAGGCGAATATCATACTTATAGATTTTGTCGCCTTTAGGCCCTTCTGTCACTCCGACTAGACGAACATATGGCGCTTTTACTTTTGTATGGTCGAGATTGAAGCTTTCAACGTTCATTTTTGGCATTATCCATTCTCCTTTTTAGTAGCCTGGATCAGCCAGGCGAATTTATTTTTCCTTTTAAATGTAACATCAAAATTGTTTTGTTCAAACATATACCTAAGATCATCCTGGAAAGGATAATATTCTTCGTTCAAATCCTTGTATAAATTCATGAAGCCTTTTTCCTTCGCCTCATTGATTATTTTACTCTTTTCTTCTTTTGAAGCAAATAACGTATCTAAAAACAGGACAGTTCCGCCTGGTTTCAGCATGGCAGAATAACCTGCTATCGCCTTATTTTTTTCTGTATCTGTCAAATGATGAAACGCGAACGAGCTGATAATCGAGTTGAAAGGAAGAAGATTTGGATATTGCATGAAGTCGCCTTCATAAATTGCAGCCTCCGGGCACTTCACAGTAGCAATTTTACGCATTTCTCTTGATGGTTCTATTCCAACTGCCATTTTCCCCTCTGCGACGATTTTTTGCGTCAAGTTTGCTGTACCAATCCCAAACTCTAGCACTGGAGATACGGCAAGGCTCGCAACTTCCGCCAACATGTTGTCATAACCCTCAAATACCTCTTTATATTCCGGATCCACTCCGGATACGGTGTCATCATAGGAACTCGCCCACTTATCAAATAAATCAACGAACTCTACACCCATTTGTTCACCCCTAATCTTGATAATTCCAATAAATATACTCGGAATTACAGTTGTATATTATCATATTTAAAGGACAGTTACAACGGTGTAGGCATATGCCCAGAGCAAGAAAAAATAATTATGTGTGTGCCAAGAATTGATTTTACCCATGCTCCGTCCAACCACTTCACTTTCCGCGAGCAAGGTCTATAGCTAACTTGGTCAAGAAGATCGCTGACCAAAGGGATCCTGGAAACCCACGTATAGCCAGGAGGGTTTTTTAATCAAAAAAAAGATTGTCGAGACTCACTCAACAATCTGACCATAACTACCTATGTTATCTTTTTATCCATGCTATAACTTACCACTCGAGAATATAGCAGGTTGTTTTTACATTTTCCCCGTCTTCGATCTTCTGTCTGGCTGTAAAATGTGGATGCTCCTCGTCGAGATGGAGTTCGACCGATTCTGGATCCAAATACAATTTATATTCTAAATCATTTACTTTGTGAAGTGTAACATCCGGAATCGTCGATTTGTTATCGTGCTCATCAATCATCATGATATCGATAACATTATATCCGCTGGAAATCAGCCGTTCTTTTAAACTCATACTTCCTGCCCCCCGTTCTATCTTTTATCTTAGTAAGTGTTTACCCAGCCAGTAGGAACGGAAAACCAGATTGTAAACTGTTTGTCATAATTCATAATTTTGATCCTTACTTACCTTCACTTCCGTTAATAGAAAGGGGATATTCTTCACCTATCAAAAACAACTCTTTTAAGCTTGCTGTTTTGCCCTTTATATTCTATTATCTTCCTTTTTCAAATTTTCGGTTTTTTAATGGTTTATCTGCTATTTTCAGTGGGAAGGAGACAGATACACGAGGAGGAAGATGCCTCTTAGAATAAACAATTTACTGGTACTTGATAGTAAAATCCAGGAATGAACAGGAGTGTTAATAATGGAAGATCTTTACCCATCAAGAAAAAATAATCAGCCGGAAATTATAAAAAGGAAGGACCCAGTTATTCACACAGATCGCTCTAAAGATGACCAGGCCCCAATATCAAAAGACCAGCTGGATTTCTATGAAAAGAATGGTTTTCTTCAAATAGAAAATTTCTTCTCTGAAGATGAAGTTGCAGACATGCAGAAAGGAATCTATGAACTTGCCGATTCAACAGGAGATCTTAAATCAGATAAAGTAATTCGCGAACCAGAAAGTGACGAAATCCGTTCCATATTCCATGTCCATAACGACGATGCTTACTTCAAAGATGTAGCAAATGATCAGCGCCTATTAGACATAGTAAACCACTTGCTGGGAAGCGACGTCTATATCCACCAATCCAGAATCAACTATAAACCAGGATTTACAGGGAAGGAATTCGACTGGCATTCTGACTTTGAAACGTGGCATGTAGAAGATGGCATGCCTCGGATGAGAGCAGTCAGTCTATCCATTGCATTGTCTGACAATTACACATTCAACGGGCCACTGATGCTAATTCCAGGGTCCCATAACTACTATGTCAGTTGTGTAGGTGAAACACCTGATGATAACTACAAAGAATCTTTAAAGAAACAAAAATTAGGTGTACCTGACCATGACAGCCTGAGATGGCTGACAGAACAAGGTGGAGGCATCTCCGTCCCAACAGGAAAAGCAGGTTCTATTACCTTGTTCGAAAGTAATACCATGCACGGATCTAATGGAAACATTACTCCATATGGCCGTAACAACTTATTCATGGTTTTCAATAGTGTTGAGAATAAACTCGTCAAACCGTTCTCAGGCGGTAAAGAACGTCCTGAGTTCATCGCCGTCCGTGAGGGGGCTCCAACGCTAAGCAAAAGCTAATAATAAATGAAGCAGCATCTTCCTCTTCCCAGGTACCAGTTAGTAAAACTTGGCTTGTCGCCAAGTCCGTTTGGCGAAAGTCTTAGTTTTACTTATACTATAATCCAAGTTAAGCTTTCTCAAAGTACAAAAAAGGCTGTTCCTAAAGTCATTCACAGACTTACTGGAACAGCCTTTTTCTTATTATTAACATTTGGCAGAAAATAGAAACAGTTCTCTTTAGGACACGATTTTATTTCCTTAAGGTATCATATCTTCCGAACCATTGATGGCGATGCTTGGAAACCCATATATATAGTGGAGATCCGATCCGGCTGGCTAGAGGAAAATACATCAATACACCTAACGGCATAGTGAGTGGGATATTGATTAATAATTTCCTGATTGTATAAAAACCAGCGAGCACTTTCCCAGTAGACGCCTGCATGTATATTCGTTCATAGACATCCTTATCCCTTAAGAAAGGATAGAAAAAGCTGTCAACAGCTTCCTGGACAGCTACCCATTGCACACGATTGAACCAGTCTAATTTTTGGAGTATTCGTTTGACATGATAACAAAGGGGGCATTGTGCATCGTAAAATACAGTGTGCGGCATTTTAGTATCACCTCTACTCTGTTTCATTCCACATACCTTGTTATTGCTAAACAGAAGTAAATGTTATGGAGGAGATAAATAAGGAGAGAATAGGCATTCAAGCCCAGGGGCAGCAGCCTGGAGCTCTAAGGACAAGCCCCAGGAAAGAAAATATGATTCACTACAATCATTCAATCATCCTGCGGAGCAGTGAATCTCGATCCTTTATGAAACATCATTCCATCTAACTCACTATCCAGTTCAGTGGTTTCTACCTGGAATTTATATTTATCGGGAAGTACATCTTCTTCTTTCACTTTTTGAATGAAATCTTCCGCCTCATCAGCGGTCGTAAAAAATATTTCCTGTTTTGCTCTTGCAAATTCTACCCGAATTCCATTTGCATCAGTAGCAATAATTTTAAATAACATAAAATCTCCTTCTTCGTTCGTATTTTCTGTTTGCGTACAACCTCCTATTCACAATTAAAAAAGCCGAAAAGGGTGATTCATTTCCCTTTTCGGCTTATGTCTAGCTCTAGTGTCTAGCCCATTTCCACCTAGTTTTTCGGTTTTAAAATCAATATGATATAGCTGATATCTTCTTTAAAGTCCCAGTCCACAAAGACATCAATTACTTCGGTATCCAATATATTCTCACAATAAGATTTACTTAATAATGATTTTTCCAGTTTCCGCTTAGTCAGTTTCAATGTTTCGCCAAAGCCGGACCGAATCAGTTCTTTTTCTATCCGGACAAGGATTCCTCTTCTGACAATCATAAGCGTGCGGTCATTCAACATAAACGAATCGACAGCAGCTGGTGCTTTTTCTGCCTGCTCACTTACACGGATAATTTCCTCGTGAATTTTATCTTTGTCAGGATAATCGGCTAATTTAACAGGTCCATTTTCATCTCTCGGACCATTCATGACCCCCAGCAAAACACCTGATCGATTTGACAATGACCAATCATAAAATAATTCATTTACCTCTTTATTGGTCATCATCCGAAGAGTTGCCTTGATTTCAGGCAGAAGTTCATCCATCAGTAAATCTCTAGTCTCTTCCACCTTCATATCATTTTTCTGACCGATAAGCACTCTTTCCATCGGTGCCAGAAATTCACGCAAATAGATAGTTATATAAGGCTCTTCAATAGAGACATAAACAGAAGATGGCCCTTTCCCGAAATTATCCCGTAGGAGCTTCCCAGTATAACTGGCTATTTCAGCTTGCAGTGATTTGCTATCCAAATTTGTTCATTCCTTTTTTAAGACCGGACTTTTTATTCCCGTCTCATAGTCTAGTATAAATCTTATATCAATTTTACGAAAGTAAAACACGCTATTTAATATAACCAATAATTACAATTCCCACATTCGTTTCGGATTAAACAGCACAGAGATAAGATATTACGATTATTCCCTGCAATTTTTGTGACCTGGTACCCAGTGGAATAGGACGTTTTTACCCATTCATTTTTATAGTTATCATTGGTATGATTTAATTGTTAGAATTTTCTAAAACTGACTTTTTCTCTAGTAACAATTATAATTTGAAAGGGAGGAAATATTATGAACGAAGTTTTTCTTATTCCCTATCAGGTAGAAGAGATTTTAGAAAGCTCGTCCACCGTTCCGGAAGGCGTAGAGATGATTGAAGCCCCTGTTCTTTGGGACAGGACTGAAAAAGGAAAAAACAATGTCATAGCAGTCATTGACACTGGTTGCCAAATCGACCATCCTGATTTGAAGGAAAGGATCATCGATGGCAAAAACTTTACGACTGATTATAATGGCGATGAAAAAAATTATGATGATAATAATGGTCATGGCACTCATGTCTCCGGGACTATTGCGGCTACAGAAAACGGTACCGGAGTTATTGGGGTAGCACCACAGGCTGATCTCTTGATATTGAAAGTTCTAACGGAAAGCGGCAGGGGGCAGATGGACTGGATCATAGACGCTATCAATTATGCAGTGAACTGGAGAGGAGCTGATGGAGAACGTGTCCGTGTCATTTCCATGTCCCTTGGTGGTCCAAGCGACACCCCTGAACTCCATGACGCAGTGAAAAATGCTGTTAATTCTGGTGTCTCTGTCGTATGCGCTGCAGGAAATGCCGGGGATGGCCGAGCAGATACAAATGAACATTCCTATCCTGGAGCTTATAATGAAGTAATCCAGGTTGGCGCAGTCAATTTTAAGCGTGAGCTGGCGGAGTTTACAAATACGAATAACGAAATTGACCTTGTAGCCCCAGGAGTCAATATCCTATCTACCTATTTAGATGGTAAGTATGCACGGCTTAGTGGTACATCCATGGCGACACCTCATATTTCCGGTTCATTAGCTTTACTGATAAATCTTACAGAAGCACAATTTGAGCGGGAACTCACAGAAGCTGAAATCTATGCACAACTGATTTCGCGAACCATTCCACTTGGATACTCGAAAAAAGCAGAAGGGAATGGGATGGTCAGCCTTGGGCTTGTCGATAAAATTGAGGATCTTCTAGGGGTTTACACGAAAAATTGGGAAGATGTTTACCAGAGAAATGCAGAAAAACTCAAATCTCATTCTTAAAAAATTCAGCAAAACCAGCACAGAATCATTGTCTGTGCTGGTTTTTTTGCAGCTGGTCTTCTGCCATTCTGACCAGTTCCCTGACCATATTGCCACCAATGCTGCCGCCAATTTTCCCGGCATCTTTCGCCTTCATTTCACCATTATAATTACTTGAAAGAGGAATCCCCTGTTCCTTGGCCATTTCATATTTAGCTTGGTCAGCAGAACCATTCAACAACTCCGCTTTCAGTCGATCCAGTCCTTCTCTGGCCTCTGGCACTAAAATTTTATTCCTTCTTGCCATGGCGACTTCCTTCTTCCCTTTGCTGATTAATTTTTGTGCCCTCATGGCTAATCAGGCTGCCTTCCTCATTCACCTGATCAATCTCTCCGTCAATCGTTCCTTCCATATAGGTGTCTGAAACTTGCTCGTGCGTATCTGCCAAGCCCTTGGAAAGACGATCTTGTTTTTCATAGTCTGCTGCTTCATACATTTTATCCGCAATTTGCTGCTTCTTTCCTTCACGTTTATTGCTCATATACTATTCCTCCTCCGATTATCCTTAGTTTTTACGAACGGCCATCGTTTTATGAATAACTTGCATAATTTCATTTTCCATTACAAAAACTGCCACTAGAGGCCGAGGAGGAATAGTACATGAATGTAGCCATAATCGGAGCCGGGATGGCGGGTCTTTCCTGTGCGCTCACTTTAGAAAAACATGGAATGGAATTCGATATCTTCGAACAAAGAAAAGATATCAAAAACCGCAAAATGGTAGCGGAGGCGATGACCCCCATCTTGCACAAACCGTTCGACGATGCCGTTAAATACTTGGCAGAAACCTATCAGATCCCTTTGAAACCTACGAGTAACATTCGGAAGTTGTATGTTCATTCGCCGGATGAGTCCGCGGAATTGGAGGGGAATTTGGGTTTTATTAACATGCGGGGAAATCACGAGGAAGCCTACGAAAAACAGCTTAGTGAACTGTTGAAAACACCAATCCAGTTTGGTCAGGATGTTTCCTATAAAGAAATTTCCAAAGATTACACTCATATTGTACTGGCTACAGGCGATCCCTTAGACACTCAGAAATTCCAACCGTTTGATACGGCTTATAAAGCAACCTTTGCAGGGGCAATTGTTGAGGGGGATTTTGTTGGCAATGAAGTTCATACTTGGTTTAACGACAGATATGCTCCTAAGGGAATGGGGTATATTCTTCCCCACTCTGACAAGGAAGGGAGCCTTATATTAGTATACCCGCAATATCAGGAAGACTGGGTGCAAAATAAGGACAGCCTTTGGAAAGATTTCTTCGCCCAGGCTGAGATTACGCTCGATCAGGAACTGACAATTGCTCAGGACTTTCAAATCGGTGATTACATTGTCGGTAAATCGAAATTTCCAAGAATCGGCAATACCTTTTTTGTTGGAAATTGCCTTGGAGCTATCACACCATTTTTCGGATTTGGACAATTTGGCTCGATCTTATCTGGAATATATGCTGCAGAGGACCTGTGTGGTTTGGACAGTTATGAAAAGAAGGCCCAGTCTCTATATAAAAATTATCACGACTCTCTCACACTTAGACGCGCGATTGAGCGACTTGATAACGACAAACTGGATATGATCACGAAATCCATGAAACTCCATGTAGTGGAAAGCATGATTACTGGTCCCAGTATCAACTTAATGAAAATTATCAGCACTCTCCTTCACCCTTTCGGCAGATAAGTCTGGTTTAACTTGACAATTTACGGACAGTTGTTCCAATCCTCTCTACACTCTGTTAGCATGAAGTTAAGGGTGATTATATACCATCGTGAATATAGTGGTAGTTACTGTGTTATTACACACATCCTTCCTTTCACTTTGACATCCTTGAGGACGACAAATTTGCTTCTGACAGTGTATTTTGCTGTTCAGCAGGAAAGGAGGAGTTAAGTTGGATCCACGAATATTACTTATAGCGGATCATCATGCTGACACCGATTCACTTGAACGCATTCTCCAGGATAATGACATTTTTGTCCATTGTGGCCAAGTGACCGAATCTGATATAAAGCAACTGTTACTCGAAAAACGAATTAATTTAATTTTATTGGATGAATCCTGCTTTTCCATGTTGGGATTTTTAAACAGCATTGTGAAAGAAACAGGGATCATTCTCCTCCTGCATCACCAGGATGAAGATACCATTAGAACTTCCATGAATTATAATGTGAAAGGTTTCCTCTTTAAACCTCGCTATTATGACCTCATTCCCACGATCCACAGAGCTTTGAAAATCGGTTGAATCAATTAGAAAAGAGACTATCTTTCATTAAAGCTGATGGTCGAGATGCAGCCGGCTTAATGAAGACAGTCTCTTATTTTATATCGCGCAATTTGAAATATTTTTATGAAATTTTGTACAAATAGATTTGCCAGATGGAAGTGCTGTTTTCAAAGGTCTTTAAATACTTCAGGTTGTTTTCTTCATGATTTTTAATTGGTACAGCAGATAAAATATAATCACCGCCCATCTCCTCAAGTTGCTTCGTATTTAACTCAAGATTCTGGATTACTTTGTCACTTTGTTTGGTGAACATGTAGTTTTTCCCTAATTCAGCAACATAGATATACAATCTGCTCCCCCATGTATCAAAATAATGTTCAATTGTCTCGTTTTTTTCAAGCTCAGGCTTAATCACTTTCCTCAGCTTCTTTTTATAAGAAAGGGGATATGTTGTATTATAAGTGTCTAAGGTGTACATGCCATTGAATTGGGCAATTGTCGGATGCATCCCAATACTGACTATTTCATATTCAGAAGCAGGTTTTCCGATGTAATTTTTGATCTCTTCAAATAAAGACACAGAATAGAATTCCTGAAAAGTCGGCGTACCAATCCTGCTGTATTTAACTTCTTCATTCAGAGGGATCAACAGGACAACCTGTCCAATAATCATCAAAGTGACAAAAGCTCTTCCATAATAAAGTTTCCCGGCGATCATAGACAGGGCTAAACCAAAGCTTATGTACCAAAATAAGGGAGAAAGAAAATGATACCTGCTGAAATTGAAAGTGTTCAAGATCATGTATTCATCCTTAAGCACTCTCCAGCCTTCCCAGTACCAGAAGCCATACCACAGTGACAGGATCGCATTGGCCGCCGTCAATAACAGCAACAGCTTTGGGATTCTTTTTTCCGATAGAGCTAAAATAAATGCCAACATGATTGCGGGCAGAATGATGTAATAATGCATGGTTGTATCATGGGTATGAGAGTATAAAAAGTCATCCCATGCAAGCAGCAGTGCGCCGCTGAAATCTTTTTCCCCAAGTTCGAATGCCACCCGGTGGGGCGTGAAAGACTCGTTGATGAACATGGTATATATGACCATATAATTTTTTATTAGAAAAATGACTGTCATCATTGAGATGGCCAGAAAAAAGGGAGCATGGAATCGCTTCGTTCTGATCCAGTCCCATAGCCATATAAATCCCATAACAGAGAGGAAAAAAACGAATGATACAATGAAGTTTGAATGAAAAGGGATAAGAAGCAGTAAAAGCCAATAGCGTTTTTTCGCCTTCCTCCCATATTTTCTGATCTTCAAAAACGCATATAATGCCAATGGCATACCTGCAATGGATAAAGCTCCTGATGGCCAAAATGGCAAAAAGGCAAACGCAAGCGCCACCCCTGCACTTATCCACTTTTTCTCCTTGAAGAAATAACCGGCAAGGAGCCAGTACATACCAAATAAAGCAACAAACCGCATGATAGTCTGGTTAATGGTATAAGCTGTGAACGGCTCAAACCAGACATATAGCCACGTCATTAAATCAAGGCTCGAGGACAATGCACTCCTCGGCAGTCCATTGATGATATTTGGCAATGTTGCCCCAGGAGAAGCGAATATCAATCCGCTTTCTGCCAGCAGCTTGTACCAGACTATATTCGAATCCATATTGTCATGAACACGGATATGGGTATCTTCCCCAAGAATATAATAGGGAAGCAGATAAACAACCAACAATAGAGAAGCAAACGTGAGCAGTTTATTTTTTGTAAAAGCCTCGTATATGCTCGACAACATAACCTACAACCTCTTCCCCCATTCTGTAATATAACGGTAAGCGTAACAAACGTACGCTTTCCTTAGTCGTATAGCTGTCTTTTCCAACAAAATCTCCGTATTTCTCCCCTGCAACGGAAGAATGGAGTGGTACATAGTGGGGAACGGCCATAATATCGTTCTCGGAAAGATAGTTAACTAAGTCTTTTCGTTCCTGTTCACCCCGGGTTTTAATGTAAAACATGTGGGCATTATGCATGCAATCCTCCGGGATATAAGGAAGCTCGATTTTTCCTTCGGCAGCAAGTGGTTCCAGGCTCTGGCGGTATATTTCCCAGGAATGCTTACGGTCCATATTAATTTCATCAGCATGTTCAAGCTGGGCGTAAAGATAAGCAGCATTAAGATCGCTGAGAAGATAGGATGAACCAACGTCGCGCCACGTATATTTATCGACCCTCCCTTGCAGAAACTGCGAGCGGTTCGTCCCTTTTTCCTGGATGATCTCCGCCCTGTCGATAAACCTTTTATCATTGATTAACAGTGCTCCGCCTTCCCCACATGTGTAATTCTTTGTTTCGTGAAAGCTGAGTGTTCCGAAGTGTCCGATCGTTCCAAGCGGTCTGCCACGATAGGAGCTAAGTAAGGATTGGGCTGCATCCTCGATGACGAGCAGATCATATTTTTCAGCAATCGTCATGATACGCTCCATATCACAGCACACTCCAGCATAATGGACTACCACAATGGCTTTTGTGTTTTTTGTGACAGCACTTTCTACTTGCTTAACATCCATATTCATCGTATTCGGTTCGACATCAATAAACGATAGTTTAGCCCCCTGCAGAACGAATGCGTTGGCCGTCGAAACGAACGTGTAGGAAGGTAATATTACTTCATCACCCTCTTGGATTCCTGCCAGCAATGCCGTCATTTCAAGAGCGTGGGTGCAGGAAGGTGTCAGTAAGGCTCTTTCTGTACCAAGCCGGTCTTCAAGCCAGTCACAGCATTTCCTGCCAAATGGGCCATTGCCGGAAAGCTTGGCATTGCCTATCGCCTCCTGGATGTATTCTCTTTCTTTTCCAGTAACACATGGTCGGTTAAATGGAATCATTTTTAACACCTCAAATCGATTGACTGGTTACAATGATGCCTGCCACGATCAATCCAAGACCAATCACCTTCTGGGAAGTGACAGGCTCGCCGAATAATAGTACGGACAGTAGAAAGACCAGTACAAATGACAGGCTCATGAATGGATAGGCATAACTGATATTGAACTTTGTCATGGCTGCCATCCAGAAAATTGAAGCGACAAAGGCTGATAAAAAGCCAGACAATATTAGGGGATCAAGCAAAAGACGAAACAAGAATACTACCTTATCGAGCATATCTTGCGGCAGGCTTCCATACTTTTCAATCCGCCACTTCAGCATCAGCTGACCATATACAGTAAACAGGATGGTACCAAAAATATAAACATACCCCATTATTCAGACACCATCAGGGAGATGAACATTATATTTATGGTATACTTCCTCGGCATCTTTCATCTTGAATCCAAGGGAGTAAAACATTTGCAGGGAAGGGAAATTAATGGCGGAAACCGACGTTATCAGCGTGTCATGGCCTTTAGCAAACAACGATTGACAGCCCATGCTGACAAGCGGTTTGGACAATCCACGCCCGCGAAACTTTTTATCCATCCCGATTAGTAAGATCCGATTCTCCTGATAAGCAAAAAAAGCGGCCACTTCTCCATCATAAAAGAGGAAGAAAACATTCCCTTTTTTATATAAATCCTTCAGCCAGTTGACATAGCGCAGGTCAGCCAGCTCACTTTGAATATTAAAGTCCCTGTGGAATCGGCCATGGATAAATGCTTCTTCTGCAATTCCTCTGATTGATTCAAATTCCCCATCAGAAGAGATGGTGATTCCGTCATCCCTGAAGTCAATTAAGTCCTGTTTCGGACATGCGGGTTTGATCAGTGTATCCATATAGTAAAAGCCGTAATCGTGCAGCTTTTTTTTATTATGCCAAGGATCCACCTTCAAGGTGAAATGTCCGGTAGTTTGTTCTGTCTGGGCCAGAGCTTCCTCCTCTGCGGACAATAATTCATAAGTATCTATGCCAAAATTCCGTTTGTCCCAGGGGGTCTCTCTCAAATAATTCATCATTCAATCACCTCATCTACTTCGTCGTCATCTGTAGTTTCTCGTATAATGTATAATGGCCGTCCTTTTATTTCGTTGAACACCTTTCCGATGTATAAGCCTAAAATACCAAAATTAAAGAAAATTAATCCTCCGATAAAATAAATGGAAACCATTACGCTTGTCCATCCTTGAACAGGATCGGCAAGCATAAAATATTTGAATATCAGCCACAATCCATAAAGAAAGGAAAAAAGTGAGATAAAGAAGCCAAACTGGATGGATAGACGAAGCGGCTTATTAGACTGTGAAATAATGACATCAGTCGCTAAAGTAATCAGCTTCTTGAGACTGTAGGAAGACTTTCCTTCTTCTCTCCTCCCATGATTGACGGGAATCCTGGTGATGCGGAAGCCCATCCATTTTAAAAATAATGGGTAAAACCTGTTTTGTTCCCGCATCCTACGGAAATTTTCAATCACTATTTTCCTGCTTATACTGAAATTTGCAATCGTATGGTCCGACGTTTCATCGGTAAAATAATCGTATACTTTATAGAACAATTTAGATGAAAGACGTTTTAAAAAATGATCCTGTCTTACTTTGCGGGATCCAAAAACGACATCGTACCCTTCTTTTGCCTTATTAAACAGCAGTTTGATGTCTTCCGGACGGTCTTGAAGATCACAGTCCATGACGACGACCCAGTCACCACGGGTTTGATCCAGACCGGCAGTAATCGCGGTGTGCTGACCGAAATTACGGGACAGATTGATGCCTTTCACTTTGCTGTCCAAGTCATGGAGCTGTTTAATGGTCTTCCAAGGGTCGTCAGGACTTTGATCGTTCACCAGGATGATTTCATAATCGCTTTGGAGTTCCGCCATCGTTTGTTTCAAACGCTCACAAAGCTCTGCCAGGCATGCTTTACAGCCATAAACTGGGACGACGATAGAGATCATCGTGCGAGAGGCTGCCACTTTTTCACATACCAATCTACGGTCTCCCGCAAGCCGTCTTCAAATTTTTTCTCTGGATACCAGCCGAGTGACTGGCGAATTTTTGTATCATCCACTGCATAGCGTAAATCATGGCCTGGCCTGTCTTTGACAAATGTAATTAAATCCCGGCAGCTTCCGGTATTAACATTTGTTGAAAGTCTTTCATCAAGATGATCGCAAATGATAGTTGCTAAATCTATATTAGTCTGTTCATTGCCCCCTCCGATATTGTAGCTTTCCCCTCGTTTACCATAATGGAAGACCATATCCAGTGCACGGCAGTGATCTCCCACATAAAGCCAATCTCTCACATTTTTTCCATCACCGTAAATTGGTATCGCGCTCTTTTCCAATGCTTTTCTGATGATAGTTGGAATAAGTTTTTCTTCATGTTGTCTTGGTCCATAATTATTAGAGCTGCTGGAGATGACAGTGTTCATTCCATAGGTGTTCTGATAACTGTTGACGAGCAAGTTTGCACTCGCCTTTGATGCACTATAGGGATTTCTCGGATCATATGGGGTCGACTCTGTGAATTTCCCTGTTTCTGGCAGGGAACCATATACTTCATCTGTGGAAATATGGTGGAAACGCCGGTCTGTAAGCTCCCCTTTTTCATCCCAATCGTGCCTTGCTGCTTCAAGGAGATTAACTGTGCCAAGGACATTCGTCATGATGAAAGGCCTTGCGTTATCAATCGACTTATCGACATGTGATTCAGCAGCAAAATGAATGATGCCGTGGATATCATAAGTCGAAAATATTTTTTTCACGAACTTTTCATCCGCAATATCTCCCTGGATGAAATGATGATTTTCAAATTCTCTTGCTTCGGTGAGGTTTTCCAGAGAACCTGCGTACGTAAGCTTGTCAATTGTTACAACTTCATAAGAAGGATATTTTCTCAAAAAATACGTCACAAAGTTGGAGCCGATAAATCCCGCTCCCCCCGTCACTAAAATTGTCTTTTTTTCTTTATTCATATGGAATCGATCCTATCATCGGGTTTTGGTCAATCTCATCCTGCCAATACTGTTTTACATGCTTTCGGTTTGCAATTTCTATCAGATATTGTCCATAATCCGTTTTCTCCATCGATTTACCTTTGAAAAATAATTCCTCTTTTGAGAGGTAGCCCATGTAATAGGCAATTTCTTCAATACAGGCAACTTTAAAGCCTTGACGCTGCTCTATATTTTTTATGAATTGGGAAGCTTCGAACAATGAATCGTGGGTGCCCGCGTCAAGCCAGGCAAAACCTCTTCCCAGCAGCTGAACTTTTAAATCGTTCCTTTCAAGGTACAATTTATTGATATCGGTTATTTCCAGTTCTCCTCTTTCTGAAAAGTCCAGATGTTTAGCCATGTTCACTACCCGGTTATCATAGATATAAAGACCTGTCACAGCGAAATCGGACTTTGGATCTGCAGGTTTTTCTTCGAGAGAAATGACTTTCTGATTCTCATCAAATTCGACAACGCCGAACCTGCGCGGATCCCCTACGCGGTAGCCAAATACAGTCGCGCCATGATGTTCGCGGATAGCTTGTCGAAGCATATCGGTCAGTCCCTGGCCATAAAAAATATTGTCGCCAAGGATGAGAGTCACATCATCATCGCCAATGAAAGATTCACCGACAATAAATGCTTCCGGTATCCCATTTGGACGCTCTTGTGCTTCATAATATAAGGAAATACCAAGGCAGCTGCCATCTCCCAACAATTTCTTGAAACGAGGCATATCTTCCTTTGTACTGATGATTAAAATATCGGTAATCCCTGCCAGCATTAACACAGATAATGGATAATAAATCATCGGTTTATCATAGACAGCCAGCAGATGCTTGTTGATACTATCCGTGCTGGGTGCAAGTCTCGTACCGCTTCCTCCAGCTAAAATAATCCCTTTCATCGAATCACCCTCCAAGGCAATGGATAATTAAACATAGTATTACTTATTTCTTTAATTCCTCTCAGAATAACAACATAAACTTACGCTTTGATTACAGAAATGCTACATCCCTATTAATTACCCCAGGAGAACCAGAAAATGGGAGAACGAAAATGGAATAATTTAACGCGGCTACATTTGGAAAAGGTTGAGGGATAAATCTTCAGATAGTTTAATGAGTGCTTTTCCACCGGCGACACTGTTGCCTTTCTGGTTAATGGCTGGCCCAATAATTCCGATGCCCAATTTCCCCGGGACCGCACCTGTAATCCCTCCGGACACCCCGCTTTTCAAAGGAAAACCCACATCCACTGCAAAAGAGCCGGATTCATTATACATACCGGACGTCATCATGATGGCTAAAGTAATACGGACGTTGCGTGGGTGGATAACCTGTTCGCCGTTCACTTTCCCCCCTTCTGCAAGGAAACAGCCAATTCTTGCCAAATCATGGGATGTAACAGCCAGGGAGTTTACCTTAAGGTACAATTCTAATGCGGGCTCAAGCTCCTGGTGTGGCAGGATGCCCAGGCTCTCCATAAAGTAGGCGAGTGAGCGGTTTCTAGAATCGTTCTTTTTTTCAGATTCATATACTTCGTTATCCATGCTTACGTTTTCGTTGCTGGTAATTTTTCTCGTGAATGCCATCACCCTTTCGAATCTCTCTTCAACAGTGCTTCCTTTGATCAAGCTTGCCATCGCAATAGCACCTGAATTGAGCATCGGATTATAAGGGCGGTGATGATCGTAGTTTTCCAAATTGGATATAGCATTGAAGAAATCATCTGTTGGTTCTTTATCAACTTTCTGAAAGACGGTTTCCTCTCCGAAATCCTCCAGGGCCATCATTAAGTTGATTATTTTGGATATGCTTTGAATCGAGAAAGCGTGTTTTTCTTCCCCCGCTGAATACACCTCCCCCTCAGGAGTAACAATCGTAATTCCTAGATTGGTCAAATGGGATTGATCCTTCCCTGGAAGGTGGTCGATGACTTTTCCATCTGATGCAAAAGGCCGGCATTCTTTAACTACTTCCTGTATGTAATCATTAGATAGTTTCATCCTATTTCCTCCTTAATTCTGGAAATTTACAACTCTCATTAACCTGCTGAATAAGAAATAAACCACTTTCAAAATGGGGC
The DNA here is from genome assembly GCF_016908295.1 of Thalassobacillus pellis. GTDB lineage: Bacteria > Bacillota > Bacilli > Bacillales > Halobacillaceae > Thalassobacillus > Thalassobacillus pellis. Next base: position 550,645 of record NZ_JAFBDO010000003.1, on the reverse strand, counting down.
TTATTTGTATTTTTTACACTTTCCTGTTCAAAGATGTCAATTTTTTTGCTAAACTGCTAACTATAGAAAACATTTGTATATGTACACAGCTAGGGGTGCCATTAGTTGGCTGAGAGGAAGTATTTCCGACCCTTTGAACCTGACCTGATTAGTATCTGCGTAGGGAAGCTCGTTGGAACTTTCATGCTTATCAAGTGTGAAGTGTATTCAATAAGCTCATCCTGCGGGGTGGGCTTTTTTTAATGCAAGTTTTACTTCAAGGATGGAAGCGATTTCTTCCTTATCATTAAAAGGAGTGATAGAAATGGAAGATGTATTACAAATTGGAGGCAGACAGTTAAAGAGCAGATTGCTGCTGGGGACGGGTAAGTTCGCGGATCACCGACAGATGAAGGAAGCTGTTGAAGCATCGCAATCTGAAATAGTGACAGTAGCCGTCAGACGGGTAGATTTGAATGGTTCCGGGCAGTATATTTTGAATGATTTACCTGGTGATATTGCCCTGATGCCTAATACCTCAGGAGCAAGAACTTCAGAAGAAGCAGTGCGTATTGCCCGATTGGCTAAAGCTGCCGGGATGGGAAATTGGATTAAGGTAGAAGTGATTTCCGATCAGAAATATCTGCTCCCTGATAATAGTGAAACCCTTAAAACAGTAGAACAGCTTGTGGAGGAAGGATTCGAAGTATTCCCCTATATGTCACCAGATCTCACAGCCGGTAAACGGATGGCTGAAGCAGGAGCCGCTGCAGTCATGCCTTTAGGCGCGCCAATTGGATCTAACATGGGGATTCGAATGAAGGATTTAATCAAAGTAATGGTTGAAGAAATCGACGCACCAATCATCGTTGATGCAGGGATCGGTAAACCTTCCCAAGCGGCAGAAGCAATGGAAATGGGCGCTGCAGCTGTTTTAGTTAACACTGCAATCGCGACGGCTGCTGATCCGGTGGCTATGGCACGCGCATTCAGCCATGCGGTGGAAGCTGGAAGATGCGCGTACTTAGCAGAACCCGGCGCACAAGCTTTGCAGGCTGCAGCCTCGTCTCCTTTGACTGGCTTTTTAAGGGAGGATGACTGATGAGTTTCTATCACAAATATGAAAAACTAAAACAAATTCCCTTTTCAGCCAAGTTTCATGAGGTAACCAGCATGCAAGTGGAATCTGCCCTGACAAAGGATATGCTTACCACAGCTGATTACTTTGCTTTGTTATCACCAGCTGCAGAATCGTATCTAGAAGATATGGCGAGACTCGCACATCAGAAAACTGTACAGCATTTTGGATGGACAATGCAGCTGTTCCTTCCACTGTACGTATCGGATTACTGTGTCAACACCTGTAAATATTGCAGTTTCAGTGTGGATAATGTTTTTCCAAGAAGGCGGTTGACCCTGTCTGAGGTAGAGAAGGAAGCAAAAGCAATCACAGAAATGGGGATTGAGCATGTACTACTTTTATCCGGTGAATCCCGGATTCATTCTTCCATATCCTACTTAAAGGAGATCATGACCGTATTATCCAAGTATTTTTCATCAGTGGGGATAGAAATCCAGCCGCTTGATACCACGGAGTACGAGGAGCTGGTGGAAAGTGGTATTGATGGCTTAACTGTATATCAGGAGGTATATGACGAGGAAGTTTACCGCGAGCTTCACACCAAAGGGCCGAAGCGTAATTATCGTTATCGCCTGGATACCCCGGAGCGAGGGTGTAAAGCCGGGATGCGTTCTGTCAATATCGGGGCATTGCTTGGTCTGGATGATTGGCGAAAAGAAAGTTTTATAGCCGGCCTTCATGCTGATTACTTGCAGACAAAATATTTGGAAACAGAAATTGGGGTTTCTTTTCCTCGAATGAGACCACATGCCGGGAGCTATCAACCTAAAACAGATGTAACCGATAAAAACCTGGTACAGGCAATGCTGGCATTGCGCTTATTCATCCCGCGAGCAGGCATCACACTCTCCACAAGAGAATCGGAATTTTTGCGCAATCAACTGATTCCGCTTGGTGTCACTAAAATGTCTGCAGCTTCTTCGACGGAGGTCGGGGGATATTCGGAACCGGATAACACCCAAAGTCAATTTGAAATATCCGATGATCGCAGCGTTGCCGCTATCCGTAAGCTGCTATATTCAAAAGGATATCAGCCCGTGATGAAGGACTGGCAGATTATTGGAGCAGAGGATTAGGGATGGAATTCCATCTTATTTCCAATGGAGAATGGCCATTAGGAAAATTCGCTGAATGGGCTGCCCCATTGACACCTTATGTTGACTTTTTTCATTTGCGGGAAAAAATGAAGTCGGCAAAAGATATAGGTAAGGGTGTCGAGCAAATGATGAACCTTGGCATCCCTCCTACCAAAATAATTATAAATGACCGCATTGATGTGGCGCATGCACTTGGGGTTGCCGGTGTCCAGTTAGCTTTTCACAGCATAAATACATCTGATGCCCGGACAGCGTTTCCTGCGTTACGTATTGGAAAATCTATTCATTCCGAAAAAGAAGCCGTCGTTGCTGAAAATGCAGGGGCTGACTACGTAATGTGCGGACATATCTTTCCCAGTAAATCTAAGCCTGACCAACCTGCCCGTGGACTAGAATTATTAGAGCGGGTCGTTAACCAGGTGAATATTCCTGTCATAGCGATTGGAGGTATTACCCCTCGCATCATTCATAAAGTGAGTAAGACAGGCGCAGGTGGAGTTGCCGTCATGTCTGGCTTAATGGATACTGTTGATCCGCAATCGGTAATTTCCCATTACATGGAGGCGATAAAGCGTGGAGATACAAGTGAATGGTAAAATAAAACAGCTCCCCAAGGAAGTTGAAACGGTAGCTGATTTATTACATTATTTTGGCTTGGATGCTAAAATGGTAATTGTCGAACAGAACAAAGAAATCGTTTCAAAAGACAATTTCCAAGGGGCAAACCTTCAATCGAATGATACGATTGAACTTGTCCGTTTTGTCGGAGGAGGATAACGATATGAAGGATGATCGCTACTCGCGACAAGTCCTTTTTTCCCCAATTGGTAAAGAGGGGCAGGAACAACTGGAAGCAAAACATGTATTGATAATAGGAGCAGGGGCCCTCGGGACGAGCAATGCAGAACAGTTGGCCCGTGCCGGTGTGGGAAAAATGACGATTGTAGATCGTGATTATGTAGAGTTCAGTAATCTGCAAAGGCAACAGCTTTTTTCAGAAAAGGATGCTGAAAACCGAATGCCTAAAGCCGTTGCCGCAAAAGAAAGATTGTCTGCCATTAATTCCGGGATATCAATTTTCTCCCATGTAATGGATGTACAAGTGGAAGAACTCGAGAAGCTCGCACCGGATGCCGATGTAATTATCGACGCTACTGATAACTTTGATACTCGCCTCTTGATTAATGATATTTCCCAAAAACATGATAAACCCTGGGTATATGGTGGCTGCGTCGGCAGTTACGGTCTTACTTACACCATTGTTCCAGGAAAAACCCCGTGCCTTAACTGCCTGCTGGAAACAGTGCCTATCGGGGGTGCCACGTGTGATACGGCAGGAATCATCAGCCCTGCTGTCCAAATGGTCACCGCCCATCAGGTAGCAGAAGTTTTGAAAATATTAGTGGGAGACGAACAAGCCCTTCACGGTAAACTGATATCATTCGATATGTGGAATCATCATTATCAAGCTATCAAAGTGAATACTGTCAAAAATCCCGAATGCAGATCATGCGGGGGAAACAGAGACTACCCTTATCTTTCGCCTGAATCTCAAACAAAAACAGCAGTACTCTGCGGGCGAGACACGGTCCAGATTCGCCCTCCGGAGAGAATGGAACGAGACTTTGACACATTGCGAAGGCGACTGCACGACGGGGAAATAAAACAAAACCCCTTTTTGCTCTCCTATACGTTGAACGACCACCGCATGGTTTTTTTCAAAGACGGAAGGGTACTCGTCCATGGAACCAAAGATATTGCTGAAGCAAGAAGGCTTTATTATAAAATAGTAGGATAAAAAAAGATGCCAGTTACTCTTTCAAGCAGAGTATCTGGCACCTTTTTATGCTGCGTTGTTTTGACGACGGAATTGACTTCTGGAGAGTGCTCCTTTTTCCAAATTGTATCCGACGACTGCTGCTGCGACTGCCAGCACAATATCTTTAGGAAGTGGGACCATCATCCAGCCCCATACCACCTGATAGCTCAAATCACCAGGTGCCTCGAACCATAGTTGATAAGCAGCGTACATCCAATTGGTTCCGATTACGTAGTTAATGATCAAACCTGTAATGGATGCAATGATATACCTTGGAAAAGTACGTTTTGTTTCCACGATTTTTCCTGCTACAAAGGCAAGGATGATAAATGAAACGATAAAACCGAATGTCGGGGCCATGATGATGCCTGCCCCTCCCTTGAATTGAGCAAAGATTGGAGCCCCAGCCAAACCCAGAAGCATATAGACAAACATAGAGAAAGCACCGAGCCTGCTTCCAAGGACAATACCTGCAAGGATCGCGAAGAATGTTTGCAGCGTGATTGGAACGCCACCGATGACAAGGAATGGAGCAATCGAGGTGATGTTTGCTCCGATTGCAGTCAATGCAACAAACAAGCTTCCCATAGTAAGATCAAGCGTAGACCATCTATTTTTCTTCATATGTAATTCCTCCCCTGATAAAAGTGATGCCGTTTGTTAACCGATTATTTTTAAAGTTTACATTAAACAGATTAACACATCCGCTGAAAAAACTCCATATGGAAATAAATGTTTCTCGCGGGGAAGTCGAGCGACTTCCCCGCGAGAAACATTTATTCCCAATTAATAAGGACACCCCTATTCTGGAGTGTCCTTTTTTTGAGGCATTATCGGATTTGTCCGTTACCTGTCATGATATATTTAATGGTTGTCAAGGCTGGAAGCCCCATTGGACCACGCGCATGAAGCTTCTGTGTGGAAATACCAATTTCCGCACCGAATCCAAGTGCTCCCCCATCTGTGAAACGGGTAGAAGCATTATGATAAAGTGCTGCGGCATCTACCAGCTGAAGGAATGTCTTTGCATGCTGCTCATTTTCCGTAACGATTGCTTCGGAATGCTTCGTGCCATAAGTTTCGATATGAGCGATTGCTTCTTCCACACCATCAACAACTTTTACGGCAAGATCCTTGCTCAAATATTCATTTGCCCAATCAGATTCTCCTGCTGGCACAGCATCAGGGAAAATCTTCACAGCATATTCATCACCATGGACGTTGATATCGTTAGCTGTCAATATATCAATCAAAGCATCCTTATGCTTATCCAGCCATTCTTTATGAACGACCAATGTTTCGGCTGCATTACAAACAGCAGGGCGATCTGTTTTAGCATTCACGAGAATATTCAACGCCTTCTCCACATCTGCATCGACATCAATGTAGATATGGCAGTTACCTACACCGGTTTCCAGTACCGGTACAGTTGCATTATTTACAACTGCGCTGATGAGTGATCCTCCTCCACGAGGGATCAGTACATCGACGTGCTCTTTCATGGTGAAAAGCTGCTGAGTGGCTTCTCGTGCTGTGCTATCGATAAACTGGACGGCTTCTTTAGGAATCTTCGTGGATTCCAGTCCGCGATGGATGACCTCCACAATTGCGCGATTGGAATTAATAGCAGACGAACCGCCTTTCAATACAATAGCATTGCCGGACTTTAACGCCAGACCTGTGGAATCGACGGTCACATTAGGTCGTGCTTCATAAATCATGCCAATAACCCCAAGCGGTACAGTTACCTTTTTAACATCAAGCCCATTATCCAATGTCCATTGAGAAATGACGTGATCAGTAGGGTCATCGAGCTTTGCCACTTCACGAAGACCATTGGCAAAGTCGAAAACTCTTTCTTTGCTGAGAGACAGACGATCCATGAATGCATCTTCAAATCCTTGCTCGCGTCCATTTTCCAAATCTTTCTCATTGGCAGCCAGAATCGTTTCGTACTCAGCTTCCAGTACATCAGCCAGCTTATTTAATGCTTCATTTTTTTCTTCGGTAGTCAGGATGCTGAGCTTTTTGGAAGCCTTTTTAGCCAAAATCGCCTGTTCTTCAACATTCACACTTTGTTTAATGGTTGTCATCATTTACCTCCTTAGATTTTCAAACGCCTACGGGCACGGAAACTTCAAGGTGACAGACAAAGTCTTCTTTTTCTATGGCAGCTTGTTCATAGCTTGCTAGTTCATCCATTGTTAAACTTACCATTTTACTGATTGTCTCGGATGAATAATTGACGACTCCTAATCCGATTTCTTCCCCATGCACTCCCATGATTCTTACGACGGCTCCTTTTTTAAAGCGCCCGCTGACATGATGGATGTTAGAAGGGGAAAGACTCTTCTTCTGTTCGACAATTGTTTCTTTTGCATCCTGATCAATAATCACTTTTCCTTCTGGACCGGAGTTGAAAGCAATCCATTGCTTTTTGTGATCAAGATTCTCAGTATCTGGTTTCGGCTCGAAATACGTACCGACAGCATCGTGATAGACAGCATCATACACCACATTCGGACGGTTTGCCTTTCCTAAAAAGGCTGAGATTCCGGAAGCCATTGTAATCTTGAATGCATCGATTTTTGATTTCATGCCCCCAGTACCGACCGCACTGCCAGGATCCCCTGCAGCTGCTTCGATTTCTGGAGTGATTTCATATACTTTTTCCAATAACTTAGCATCTTTGTTCTTTCTAGGATCCGCATCATACAGCCCGTCGATATCTGACAAAATGATTAATTTATCTGCATCGACAAGAGCGGCTACCTTAGCTGACAAGGTATCATTGTCGCCAAATTTCAAGCGATCGATCGTAATGGTGTCATTTTCATTGATGATTGGGATGATGCCCCTCTCCAGAAGGACATTAATGGTATTTCTGGCATTCTCGTAACGATTTTCGTTGGAAAAATCACTACGAGTAATAAGGATTTGCGAAGCTACATATCCGTGGGACAAAAAGAGGTCTGAATAGGATTCGATCAGAAGCCCTTGCCCGATGGATGCCGCTGCCTGCTTTTCCGGCAGAGTCGTTGGTCTGGATAGGCACCCGAGCTTACGGTAGCCAGCTGCTACCGCGCCTGAGGATACGAGCAATACTTCATGTCCATCGTCTTTAAGACGGACTACCTCATCCACTAGTTTCTCTAGCTTCCGGCGGCTGATCTCTCCATGTAAACTTGTTAGTGAACTACTTCCGATTTTGATGACTACTCTTTTTTTCTTATTTGCTTGTGTCAACTTATCACTCCTATCCTCGTCCGTTCATGTTTATACAGGATAATTTATTATTATACATACCAATGCATTTTTACGCTAGGGTTAATTTGTAACTAATTCTTTTTCTTTTGCTTTTTTGCTCATTTCTTTTGATTTTCCAGCGGCTCCTTTAACAGCTTCAGAAATAGCATTTCCTCCACCATTTTCATCAAGTGCCTGCAGTCCTGCCGCGGTCGTGCCGTTGGGAGATGTCACCTTTTCACGAAGTTCGGCAGGTGTATCTTCCTGATCACGAAGCATCTTGGCAGCACCTAGTATAGTTTGGACCCCGATTTCTCTTGCTGTTTCCCGGTCAAGTCCGCCTTCATACCCGGCAGCTTCGATATGTTCCATCAAATAATAGAAGTATGCCGGACCGCTTCCAGCAATCCCTGTGAAAATATCCATTTTTTCTTCTTCGATCACGAATACTTTACCGAAGCTTTCCAAAAGCTTTTTGGATGCCAGAATCAAATCTATTGCTGCATTTTCACCAGGGGACATTGCTGTGGCTGACTCCCCGATCATGCTTGACGTATTAGGCATGGCACGGATGACCTGCTGACGGTCATGCAAGTTTTCTTCCATATAAGAAGTAGATATACCTGCCAGCACGGAAAGCACGACTTGATCGGCGCTGATTTTTTCCTTGAGAGAATCAAGTACTGGATCTATGTCTTTGGGCTTCATAGCCAAAATGAATATGTCTACTTCCTCATAGTTTAGCTGATGGCCAGGTACGGTACGCACCCCGTATTTTGTTTGTAGTTCATTTAATCGGTCCTGATTGCTTCTATTTGTAACGATCACTTGATTGACCGGAATCGTTTCAGCTTCCACTATTCCACTGATCATGGCTTCAGCCATGGAACCTGCACCTAGAAATGCTACTGTCTGTTTGAACAAATATATCTCTCCTTTAATCGAAAAGTGTTCGATGTGTGTTCGCTTCTTGTTTTCAATGTTTTTCATCATAACACTCCCCAATGATTATTCAACCGGTTTTTTGTAATTTATATGGATATCTCCAAGAAAGTTCGGTTAAGCGCTTCCATTTCGAAATATGTATGGATGTGGCAAGTGTATGCGAGCAAATTGGGACATATCGGAATATTTGAAGCCAGATCAGGAACAACAAAGATGCAGATAAAATGAAATTTTCTGATAAATATATACCAGGTTTATGCCTTTCCTTATCTGTCAGAAAATTAGGCCATTAGAAAACCGTCACTCGTCCTTCTGTGAATGCATCCGTTCTTCTTATTGTTGGAACTTTAAAATTTCCACTACATCGTAAAGTTCTTTGCAAAATTTTATACATTCCGGATGCATAAACAAACCCATCATCAAACGATGATGGGCACTATTATTATTTATTTTTATTACCAGGGGCCGTAGCCATAACCTCCATAATATCCCCCATATCCGAACGGGTAACCACCGTAATATGGATAAGGATACGGATAAGGATAGCCGTATAATCCCGGAACAAGTAATCCGCCTATTAAACCTCCTGCAAGCCCTGTAGCAAGGCTGCCAAGAAAAGGATTAAATCTGCCATCCTCATAATTTCTCATATCATACTCATAGCCTTCGGGCGGGTGCATCCCGTCATAATATACAGGCTCAGGATAATAACCGTAATAATCCATCGTTCTCCTCCTTCAGATGATTCAAGTCAAATGCCTACTCTACAGGCTATGAAGGAATGGATATTCTGAGTGGGCGTATGCGGATGCCATCCAAAAAAGCTCCCGGTAAACCGCGGGAATCGGGTGGGTTGCACTTTAAAAAAGAAGCAATTTCGAATAATAGACCAACCCTTCTTATTCATATATTTAGCTTAAAACCTTGAAGGGTGATTGAATGGATATTTGGACAGCAGCGGGAGTCACTATACTTTCAGGATCTGCGTTGTATGCCGGTTATAGATACTACTTCTCGAAAGAGTCATGCTCGGTTATAAAATATTTGTTCTCCAGATCCCCCAAGTCCGTAAAAAAACACCTCATCAGTATTATAGAAGAAACAAAGGACTCCCTGGACATCGCCATTTTTCTGTTTACTGAAAAGGACTTTATCCTTCCATTATGCCGTGCTGCCCAAAGGGGAGTTGATGTCAGGGTGATTTCCGATCGAAAACAATCCTTGAAACCTAAACAAGCAGAAAATATCCGTGTTCTTATAGATAACGGCATACCAGTAAAAGTAAATGATTATGATGGGAGCATGCATTTAAAAGTCATGATAGCCGATAAAAAACTTGTCACGGCGGGCTCTTATAATTTCACCTATTCCGCTGAAAATAAAAATGATGAAGTGGTAGTCGTTATCCGTGATAAAAAGATTGCCGAAGAATGGCAGGCATTATTTGAACATAAATGGAAAGATTCAAGAAATTATAGCACCTTCACCAGTCACGCTTTCAAAAAGCATGCATAGAATATTCCTTTTACAAACTATCATGTTTAGCTCCTTCTATGAATAATTTCATAGAGAGAGGTGAGTTGATGACAAAATATGCGGATATCATTATTGTTGGAGGCGGCGTAATGGGCTCAAGCCTTGCTTACCACCTCCTGAATGAAGGTTACACAGGGAAAGTTGTTGTATGTGAAAAAGATAAGCTGTATGAGTTTGCGTCCACTCCCCGTAGTGCGGGGGGGATCCGTCAGTTGTTTACTTGTGATATCAATATTCAAATCAGCAAATTCAGTCTATCAAAATATCAGACATTCCCTAAAGATATGGCAATAAACGGAGAGCCTGCTGAAATTGATTTCAAACAGCGAGGGTATCTTTTCCTTGCAAAGCAAACCTCCCTGCCCCATTTGAAAGAACAAATGACCCTGCAACACAAATATGATGTTCCTTCCCGTTTGTTGAATAAGAACGAACTCCTTGAAATAATCCCCGAATTAAAAACGGATGACCTTGCAGGCGGATTATATTGTGAAGAAGACGGTTACCTGGATCCATATTCCGTTATGCAAGGGTATGCAAGAAAAGCACGGCATCTTGGGGCTACCTATGTATATCGCGGAGTGGAAACCATTTTGACTGACCGAAACGGAATTTATGGTATCAGATTAGAAAACGGGGAACTCCTGTATACGAAAAAGGTCATCAATTGTGCCGGACCTTGGGCAGCCGCCCTAAGCGAAAAAATAAACCTCCCGCTCCCGGTCGTCCCGCTTAAGCGACAGGTGATCAAGTTTGACATCGCTGAGCCATTATTGAACAAGCTTCCTCTGACAATCGATCCGACAGGCGTCTATTTCAGGCATGAGGGAGATGCACTCATCTCCGGTTTTTCAGAGAAAGTGAAACCGGGTTACGATTTTTCATGGAAACGATCCTTCTTTGAGGAACAGCTTTGGCCTGTCCTCGCCCAGCGCATTCCCAATTTTGAACGGGCAAAAGTGCAAGGTGGATGGGCTGGCCTCTACAGCTTTAATACTATTGACCAGAATGCCATCATCGGAAAACACCCGGAGTTAAGTGGCTATTATCTGGCGTGCGGATTCAGCGGGCATGGAATGCAGCAGGCGCCGGCGGTTGGAAAGTGTCTGGCAGAACTTTTGATGACAGGAAATTATCAAACATTAGACCTATCCCCGCTCCGCATGGAACGTTTTAAGGAAAATGATTTAATCATAGAGAAAGCTATCGTATAAAAACCTTATCGAATATCTTGCAAAAGTGGAGGGTTGATTAAAAAATTCGTGTAAGGGACCAGCCTCTATAACTGTAATAAAAGGAAAAACACCGCCGGGAAATTTCATATTCTCGGCGGTGTTTTTCCTTATTAAAGACGGATGGGACTGCCTTTTTAACTTTTAATAATAATATGGGTACGGATAAGGGTAAGGAGGATAATATGGGTATGGTGTCAAATACGGGTACAAGGCCAGTGAAGTCAGGGCGCCTAAAGGGAAAAACCTGCGCCTGAATCTTCGGAATCTCCTCCGTGGGTAACCACCATAAAACTGGCGATCCTCTGAGCCAGCTTCACTTCCCTCATCCATGACATCTTCGCCTACAAGCATGGAAACGCCTTCATCATCCACATTTTCTATAATACCGTCCACGGATGTGCCATCTGCCATGTTAATAACAACGTGATAGTACATGTATTGCTGGCATTGGTCTTTCATAGGGTTCATTTGTCCGTAATGGCTGTATTGCATAGTTCCCCATCTCCTTTCACACTGTATGTTATTCGCCCAGCGAAAAGGTGTTACTGTTAATTTCTTGTTTTGAGAATTAGCAGGAATTTTTATTAATAAACCTGAACCCTTCATTTTAATCAAAATTTGGAGGTGATGTTTTTATGTAAAAAGCAGGAGAAATATGTATCAATAATAAGAATAAGAAAGGAGCTGGGAAAAAACTGAATAAAGAATAAAATAATCCGAACGATTTCATTGAATAAATCAGTTCGGATTATCTGTGTACCTGGAAATATTTTTTCCCATCGCTTCGTCCAAACACTTCGCTTTCCGCGGGCACGGCCTCAGCTAACTTGGTCAAGAAGATCGCTTGACCAAGTGGATCTTCGACTCGCGCTGTTCCCGCAGGAGTCTGCGTATTTGTACTACGCTAATGCTCTGTGTATACACGATTCATTTTTAATCGTTCGCTTCTGATGCCATTGTTTTACTTATATTCCAACCTCAATTCATATGGTGTTGCATTTCACTCTAATTTTTCCATTTAGAATCAGCTAAAACAATCGCAATCTGATCTTCCACTTCCTGTAGATCGTCAACCACGTAATTATTAAGTACGATGGAAAAAATCAGCGGTTCTCCGGTAGTATTAGTTACGTACCCTGAGAGGGAAGTAACTCCTGTCAAAGAACCGGTTTTAGCCTTTACATTTTCTTCCGCAGCAGTACCCTGCATACGATGACGAAGCGTACCACCCACAAAACGTTCACTATTTCCTGCAACAGGCAAGGATTCCAGGTAAACCGGGAACCACTCTTCCCCTTGCGCCATATACAACAATTTGGACAATGCGTTAGCGGAAATCATATTGACATGAGACATACCTGAACCGTCACGCAGCCGCATCCCTTCTGCATTTATATCGTTTTCTTCCAAGAAGGATTGAACAACTTCGAGTCCTTTATCAAAGTCCCCCTCCCCATGAACCACTTTGCCCATTTCCTTAATCAGTACTTCCGCATGCGTGTTGTTACTCAGTTTCATAAAAGGAATCATTAACTCTTCAAGCGGCATCGACTCGTGCCTGGCAATAATGCCTGGGTCGTCCCTGTAGTTCTGGAAGCGATCCTGATCCTTCACTTTGATTCCCTCTTCTTCCAATGCTTTCTTGAACAAATCGAGAGCAAGTCCTGTCGGCTCCCATACAGCTACCCATGAGCGCGCCCTGCTTCCTTCAAGTGGAATTTCCCCTTCCACAATGATTTCATTTGTCCCATGTTCCCTGTGAATGGAAATATCCTTCGGTTCGTCCAGGCTGACAGTTTTAGTACGGTTGATCACTTTAACATAATCGGTTGACGGAGTAACTTCAATGCGGGCTTTTTTCCCTTTTTCATCTGCCGGATAAGCAGCCACAATCACTGTCCCTGCATCATAATCTTCGTTTGGAGACACGGAAAGGGCTGAGATTTGTGAAGCATAGTAATTATCTTCGTCATTCCAGGAGATATCTTCCGATAGCCGTTCATCATCATACCAGCTGTCATCAGCGATGACACTGCCTTTTACTTCACGAATGCCTGCTTCTTTCAGTGATGCTGCCATCTCTTGAAAATCTTCCTCCATTAATGTGGGATCACCTTTCCCCTTTAAAATCAGGCTGCCATGAAGTTTATTACCTTTCACCTCACCGGCAGCAAGCACTTCCGTTGTAAACGTATAATCTTTTCCGAGTGTTTCCAGAGCTGCTGCTGCTGTCAACAACTTCATATTGGAAGCAGGCTTAAGTCTGGTATCAGCAAGATGCTCAAAAATCAGTTCTCCACTTTCGGCTGATCGCACGCTTACACCAGCAAGAGCACCATCCAGGCGGGGATCAGCCTGTAGTATTCCAGTCAATTCCTTAACTAAATCCCCCTGCTCACCTGCTGTTGAAACCAATGGCGGGTCATAATTCTGGTAAGGCATAAACATCACCAGGACAGCAAGCATCACTACAAACAATGGTATGTTTCTTTTTTGGAACATAGATATGTATCTCCTCCTTGGAATGATATGGTAACTTTACATTAACAAAGTTTACAGAAAATTTTTATAATTATTGAAGCAATTTTTAAAAACAGAACTATTTACCGTTCTACTCGTATCTTTTGCCCTAGATGAAAATTTCCATCCATATTTGTCTGATTGTTTCCTTCCTATATTGTTCCGTTTACTACAGCCAAATATTGGTTATAGTCCAATAAACACGAAAGGATGTGAAGCAATGCAAGCTGTTACGTTTCAAGGAAAAGAACAGATGAAAGTCAAAGAAGTTGAGACACCATCCATCCAACAAGCGGATGATATGGTGGTTAAAATAACTGCGAGTGGAATCTGCGGCTCTGATCTCCATCTATACAAAGGCGGAATCGAACCGAAACAAGACTATGTCGTCGGTCATGAGCCGATGGGAATTGTAGAGGAAGTCGGTTCCAATGTGAAAAACCTGAAAAAAGGTGATCGTGTCGTCATCCCGTTCAATATTGGCTGTGGAGAATGCTTTTACTGTAAAAATCAAATGGAAAGCCAATGTGACGAATCCAACCCTCACGGAGAAATCGGCGGACTGTTCGGATTCACAGAAATGTTCGGAGACTATCCAGGAGGACAAGCTGAATATTTACGCGTGCCTTACGCTGATTTCACTTCTTTTAAAGTACCTGAAGACAGCAGCCTTGATGATGAAAGTGTGCTTTTCTTATCCGATGTCATTCCAACCGCTTATTGGAGCGTTGAAAAAAGCGGTGTAAAAGAAGGAGATAAAGTAGTTGTTCTAGGCAGCGGTCCAATTGGATTGATGGCACAGAAATTCGCTAAATTGAAAGGTGCCGAACGTGTCATTGCAGTCGATCAAATCGATCACCGCCTGGATCACGCCAAAAAGACAAACCATGTGGATACATTCAATTTCAGAGATAACCCTGATATTGGTTCCTTATTACACGAAGAAACTAAAGGTGGAGCAGATGTTGTCATTGATTGTGTAGGTATGGATGGTACCGTGCCGCCAAATACCGAATTTGGTTCTGAATCTGACAATCAGTTCGGGACCATCAGCCCGATTGTCACAGCTTCCCAGGCTGTCAGGAAATTTGGTACTGTGCAGTTGACAGGTGTCTATGGTACCGAAGCAAATAACTTCCCTATCGGAGACTTCTTCAGCCGTAATGTTTCCTTAAGTATGGGGCAGGCACCAGTCATCCACTTGATGCCTAAACTGTATGATATGGTGGAGAACAATGAATTTGATCCGACAGATATCATTACTCATAGACTCCCTCTTGAAGAGGCGGCTAAAGGTTATGATATCTTTGATAAAAAAGAAGATGGCAACATCAAAGTAATATTGAAGACATGATCCAACTATCAGCAGTCCGCATAGGGCTGCTGATAATTTATGCCTTCCAAGGCAGTTATTTTTGGCCGTAAAGTATTACTTAGCGATAACATGGTTAACTTAACCATAATAGTGATGCTACGGACAGCGAGGGATAAATATGTTTGATACTGCTTTGATCTTAGTAATGATTATTGGAATTTTAGGAATAGGGGCGCAGTGGATCGCATGGAAATTCAAGCTTCCTGCCATTGTAGTCATGTCGGTCACCGGACTGTTGGCGGGCCCTTTCCTTGGAATGATGAATCCTCAGGAGACACTTGGTGACTTATACAAACCGACGATTTCGATTGCAGTTGCTATTATATTATTCGAGGGCAGCCTCAAACTTTCATTTCGAGAGATCAAAGATTTGAGTCATTCCGTGCTGCGAATCGTAACACTTGGAGCTTTCATCTCCTGGATACTCGGTTCACTCGCTGCCCATTATGTCGCTGGTCTTTCCTGGGCAGTATCCTTTGTAATCGGGGGACTCTTGATTGTAACGGGGCCTACTGTCGTCCTGCCATTATTACGACAGGCTCGTTTGAAGCCTCGTCCTGCTTCCATTCTTAAATGGGAAGGAATCATTGTCGATCCTCTCGGTGCCTTTCTTGCTGTATTCTCTTATGAAATCATCCTGTTCCTGTTTTTAGAGGAAGTAGGTATTATCACGTTGTTCTTATTCTTTCTCGCTTCTGTTTTCGCTATCTTTTTCGGATGGATACTTGGAAAAGTAATTGCCTGGATGTTTGAACATGGCTACAGCCCTGAATTTCTGAAAGCTCCGATTGTTTTTGTTGTGGTCATTCTCTGCTTTACCATCCCTAATGAAATCATGCATGAAACAGGATTGATTTCCGTAACAGCGATGGGAATCACACTTGCAAATTTGAATATATCTTCCATCAATGAAATGAGACACTTTAAAGAAAACATTTCTGTACTGTTGATATCGTTTATTTTTATCCTGCTGACGGCTTCCTTGTCGCTCGAAACTTTAACGGCAATGCTTGATATACGCATATTGGGCTATGTTGCACTCATGTTATTTCTCGTCCGTCCTATTTCCATTTGGCTTTCGACCATCCGTACAGATCTGACTGGCCCTGAAAAAATTCTTGTCGGCTGGATAGCTCCACGAGGGATCGTAGCCTTGACAGTTTCCGGCTATTTCGCTCATATCCTCGTCGAAGAAGGATTTGACGATGCCACTATCCTGGTTCCGTTAACGTTCGGTCTCGTCTTTGCTTCCGTGGTCGTCCACGGTTTCTCCATCAAATGGCTGGCATTAAAACTCAACATCGCTGCAGAAGAAAAGCCTGGTGTAGTAATGATAGGCAGTAATCCTTTTACAGTCGAACTCGCAAAAAGTCTGCGCGATTTGGAGGTGCCTGTATTAATAACAGAAGCTTCATGGAAGAAAGTACAGGAAGCCAAGCAAAATGGCCTGAAGAAAATTTACTACGGGGAGATTTTATCGGAGAAGACAGAATACCGCCTGGATTTAACCCCCTATGAATATTTGATCGCAGCTTCAGAGCTTGATTCGTATAACGCTTTGGTATGTACTAATTTTCAAACAGAATTTGGGAGGAATAATGTTTTCCAGCTCAGCCTCAGAGAGCATGAAACCGATCACCTGAATGACCTTTCTCACACGAAGCATGGCAATATTCTCTTTGATGACGGTCCGACATGGGAATTAGTTAATGGCCGGATTGAGGAAGGATATGTTTTCCTGCCACACTCGGTAACGAAAGAAAATCAATTCCAGGATTATGTCTATCAGCTTCCAGAAGAAGCAATGATGATCCTTTTGATTAAAAAATCAGGTAATATTGAATTTTTCACTGAAAACGATACACCCTCCGGAGAAGAAGGCGATACCCTCCTTACCCTGATGCCTGACGGGAAGTGAGTTTAGAACTTTCGATACGGTGCCTAATCTCGGCAACAAATCAGCTGTTCCCATTCAAAGTCGGAATTTTTGAAAACGAAAAGTTCGGGTAATAATAAACAATAACAGGGATAAAACCGCACTTAGAGGAGACAAGTAAATGAAAAAGATACTTAATTACCTGTTAGCTGCAACTGCTGTCCTTCTGTTTGTCTGTGGGATAATTCTTGTTTATTTGGTTATTGCCGATCTCCAATATAACGAAGAAGCCCCCGTTCATTACGACTCTGATTATACGGACGCTCATGCACCTTTTGAAAATAAAACTTGGCTTGTCGCCAATTCCTTATGGCAAAAGCCTTAGTTTTACTTATACTAAACCTTTAATAAAGATAAACATTCTTAAAGTGTAAAATAAAAAGCCACCTGGTTACAGGCGGCTTTTAAGCTATTCCTCTAATAATGGATGGATAACATCAACTCTGTTCGTCCATATCCCCCCCGAATAGTCATCAGGCAGACGTTTAAGGTCTTCCTCTGAATCGAACCCTTCCGACCATGTCCCATTCCCGGCTACTAAAATGACTCGAGTCCCTGCTCTTTCCATTCGGTTTAAAAACTTATCAGGCCATCCCCATAACCAGGGAGCAATGTTTTCAGGCAAATGAATTTGTGAATGTTTACATGCCTCTGGGACATATCCTGTCCACCCAGTTGTCAGATAAGGAATCAAGCAGCTTTTCAGCGTTTCCTTACTCATCACCCTTACCTCGGGGAGCTCTTCTTTCAGCTTGGCAATCGGTTTATTCCCTCCATAAACAGTAAGCAATTCCAACTGTTCTGACGGTAACTTAGCTAGATGTTCGGCCAATAGTCCACCTTCCTGAGGATCATCACTTTTGATATGTATCAAAAAAGATTTATCAGGAAAACGCCTTAGTACCTCCCCCATCTTTGGCATCATGCCAACCCCTTTCCCACGAAAAGGGTAAGTCTCCCCTCCATCTGGTGTATATCCGTAACCTATATCCAACCTTTTCAAGTGTTCCATCGTATGCTTGCGAGTAACCCCTTTACCATTAGTTCTGCAATCAAGCGTCCAGTCATGAAATACGGCAAACTTACCATCGATAGTAGGCTGGATATCGAATTCCACTACATCGGCACCAGCTGCAAAAGCAGCCTCTATTGATGGAATGGTATTTTCAATATAAGGATGTTCCGGCTCATATATTATTCGGGCTGTGCATGTATCGTATTCTAATCCTTCCATAGGAAAGGTTTGAGCCAGCCCCCTGTGTGCCAGCAATAAAGGATCATTCTTTTCCGTTTCTGTAAAAAGATTTGAATTATTAAAGTACATGAAAACTGCCAGAATTCCCATACAAATCAAAAAAACTTTTATAGATCCTCTAAAATTTTTCATTATTCCTCCAGTGATGCCACTATTTTCGCCATTTAGCATAGCACAATTTTCGGCAAAAAGGATATTTTTTAAAAATAATGTGCAAAACACCAGGAAGGCTATCGTCATAGTATAAATCAGTAAGTAAATGGAGGTGTCCTAACTGATCCATATTGTTAAAGCTGGAGAAATATTGAGCCAGATTGCACAAGATTACCGAACACCACTCCCCTCAATCATCCGTGCAAATCCAGGGATCAATCCTAATCTGATTTATCCCGGCCAGAGAATTGTCATTCCAGGCTTTCCACCTATAGAGACAATTCCTTATCGAATAGATGTTTCCATCAACAGACGAAGTCTGAGATTATACAGAAATGATGTACTACAAAAAGAATATCCCATCGCAGTAGGCAGGATTCTTCACAATACACCTATCGGAAGCTTCATCATCATCAATAAGGCCCCAAACCCTGGAGGACCTTTTGGCACCATGTGGATGAGCCTGTCAAAAGAGCATTATGGCATACACGGAACAAATGACCCGAGTTCCATTGGAAAATCCGTATCCAGGGGATGCATCAGAATGCATAACAAAGATGTGGAGGAACTCGCGCGGACAATACCGATTGGCACGCCTGTCACGATTCATCCATAAGGTGACTGAAAAAGGGCTGTTTCACATACAATCTTACTTTGTCTCCATGTAATAATATTCGGTAATTTCCTGTCGGGGGATGCTTGCCGCGGGCACGGCCTAAAGTTTTCTTGGTCAAGACACTCGACCAAGCGGGGATTCTCCCCTTCTTCTCCCATGCGTCACCGTAGAGGTTTATTCCTAATCATAGACATTAAAAAAGATATAGAGACTTTCTAGACATCATAAGGGGTTGACTGTATTAGTCAGCTCCTGTTTTCATATGTCCACGTATCAGCCTGATTTGTCCACGATGGTTAAGTTCATCTTCGAAAACATGGAACCAACGGAAATAGTTGTTGGCAACATGATCAGGGCCGAACGGTGTTTCCTTATCCAGCCATTCATCATCTATTTCTTTAAACAAACGCAACGTTTTTTCTCTGGCTGTACTCAATTTCTCTATGTAGAATGTGAGATCATCATTGTAAATTCTTTCATGTGCTTCTTCCCCAATCCTTAGGCCCGCCTCCAGCTTTTGTAATTCTGCTTCATTCGGATCTCTCTCTTCAAAAGTTAGTATTTGGTAAACTTCCTCCACACAAGCTATATGAAAAAGCAAGCACCCGATTGAATTTCCTTTACCATCAATCCGGTAATCCAATTCCTCTTTCTTCAGTCCATGTACTGCCTCGCATGTTGTTCTCCTAGTATATTCCAACATAGTTAACAGCCTGCCTATTGCTGTTGAATATCCTTCCTTTTTGTCAATGATAAATCGTTTGTCCATCTTAGTTTCCATCCTTTTCGCCTCCTAAATATAAAACCACCTCAACATAAATTGGACAGGGACAAAGATATCTCCTGCAAAAAAATTAATTGACCAAATCCCCACCCCCATATATACTTATATACATAACTATATAACCATATAAGTGAAGACGAAAGGGGTGAATTCTTATTGAATCAAAAATTAGATGACAGTAAACCAATTTTCATCCAAATCAAGGAACGGATCGAAGACCAGATTGTCAATGATCACTTAAAAGAGCATGAACAAATACCTTCAACTACACAACTCGTTAACTTTTATAAAATAAATCATTTAACCATTGCCAAGGGAATCAATTTGCTGGTGGACGCTGGGATCATTTACAAAAAAAGGGGTGTGGGAATGTTCGTAGCTAAAGGGGCTAAGGAGAAGCTGCTGGGTCAGCGTAAAGATATGTTTACGGATCAATATGTCCGCCCAATGATCGAGGAAGCCGCCAAACTGGAAATACCAGAAAGCGAAATAATGAAAATTATAAAACAGTTAAAAGGAAGTGATTATTAATGGGATACGATATCGAAATCTCTCAAGTCTGTAAAAACTATGGGAGCTTTGCTGCGGTCAAAGATATTTCTTTACAGCTGAAGAGTAACAAGATTTATGGGTTATTGGGAAGAAATGGTGCAGGTAAATCCACGCTTCTCTCCCTCCTTGCATCCTTCTGTCAACCGTCAAGTGGAAACATAACTGTCAACGGAAAAGATCCATTCGAAAACGCTGAAATAATGTCCCAGGTCACTTTCGTATATGAGACAGATTATAGTGACGAGACCGAGAAGGTAAAAGGAATGCTTGAAGCGGCTGAACGCTATCGGCCTGATTTTGACCGAAAGCTTGCAGATGAATTGGTGAAATTGTTCCAGCTCCCTTTGGAAAAACAGGTGAAAAAGCTGTCCCGCGGAATGCAATCCGCATTAAATGTGACAATCGGGATTGCCAATCGTTCGCCAATCACCATTTTTGATGAAGCCTACCTTGGTATGGATGCACCTACACGCGAGGTTTTTTATCAAAAGGTACTGGAAGATCATGCAGAACACCCACGCACAATCATCCTTTCCACCCATCTTGTATCAGAAATGGATTATTTATTTGAAGAGGTCATTATCCTTGATAAAGGGAAATTAGTGTTACATGAGCCAATTGACCAGTTGATGGACCGTGGCATCTCTATCACTGGCGGCCGGCAAAAGGTAGATGAATTCATAAATGGAATGAAGCAATTAAACAGCCAACAGCTGGGAGGTACCAAATCGGTAATGGTTTACGGAAAAATAAGTGATGAAAAGTTAAGGGGAGCTAGGCAAGCAGGGTTAGAAATTGGGGCTGTATCGCTCCAGGACTTGTTCATCCATTTAACCAGCAAGGAGGACGATTATGAAAATGTTCAATAGTTATAAAAAAGTGGCTGTCGATTTATCATGGGTACAGCTGGTATGGACCGCATGGTTCCTTGCTATCGTATTTCTAATTTATTTCCTGTTTCGTTTCATAGGCGGAGAAGTCACCATAAATTCCCAGAACCTGGATACCCATAGTTTTCTCACGTTTGCTTATCACCCTTCGAAAATTTTCATGCTCGTCATTGGTATTATTTCAGTCTCTGGATTTCTCACCTTCTTTGCAAAGCAAGGAGTAACTCGCAAAAACTATTTTTACGGAGCTGCAATATCTTCTTGTGTTGTTTCCATTATAATCATGGTGGCCGCAGTCCTCATTACCGCTATTGAACAATTCATTAATCCGGCAGACGCTACAGTCTTATTTTTAGGGCCTGAATCCACCATGCTATCAAGTGTACTGACGTTTACATTAAATATCCAAGTATATTTCATGGCGGGATGGATAATTGGAGCTGGATTTTATAGGTTAGGTGGCTTCGGCGGGATTCTTTATATCGTTCTTGCAATTATCTTCATTGCAGTATCGGATGACATCTTATGGGAATCTGAAATGAAAACCCCTGTAAAAATGCTGCTTAATATTGATGTTATGTGGAAACCGCCTTTAGCTTTTTCCACCATAGGCTCTGTTGTTCTTATAAGCGCCATGCTAGTGATTGTCCGTTTTACTACCAAAAGAGTCCGAATTAAAATGAAATGATTACCTACAAGGAGGAAACAATGTTAACTTTAGAAAAACTCTTTAATTGGATGCTAGTCATAGGGTTTGCACTGATGATCGGCAGACTTCTGACATTTTTGTTTTTACTTCTCGATATTCCGTTCACCACTTTTTTCAAAGATTATAACGGAATTTCATTCGCGATTTTGATTATTGGATTAATAGGAACCCATGTAATGAAAGACCACCGAAAATAAAACAAGGTTGGGAGAGTAAACAGTATCCTGTAGAGACCCGAACATTTAAAATTGCCGGGTCTCTAGAAGTTAACTAGAAAGTTAAGCGGGAATTGTAAGGGCTTGTCCGGGATGAATCAGGCTCGGATTAGAAATTTTATTAGCAGCAGCTATTTTCGAAACAGTTGAACCAAACTTCCTGGCAATACTGTAGAGCGTATCCCCTACTTTCACCACATAAATTGTAGTTTTTCCAGGAATGACAAGCTGCTGCCCTGTCCAGATCAATGCTGGATTATGAATATTATTAGCTCTCACCAGACCATCGACTGTTACATTATATCGCCTGGCAATGCTGTATAAAGTATCCCCGGCTTTTACCGTGTAGGTACTTCCACCAGGTTGTGTCGGATGAGACGGACTTCCTGCAACCGGAATCGTCAACAGCTGGCCGATCCTAATAAAATTAGCATTATCCAAGTTATTTGCTTCCATGATTTGTTTCACAGTAACGCCATATTTTCTTGAAATAGCATACAATGTGTCACCGGTTTTAACTAAATGGGTTATCCCACTTGGCATAGGGTCCAGCTTCAATATCTCGGAAACGGTAACCAGATGATACCCTTTTGATTTTAATGTTCGGATAATATCAGATAGGGCAGCCGGTGTGCCAGAAGCTCCTGCACCTGTATGCATAAGCACGATTGACCCTGGTACAATGTTGTTGACGACTCGGTGATAAACTTGGTTTTTAGAAAGACCTTTCCAATCGAGTGTATCAATATTCCAATGGATGCTATAAGAATAACCAGCATTACCAACAGCAGTTAGTACATGAGAATTCACGGAGCCAAAAGGTGCCCTGAATAAAGGTTTGGTTGATTTCCCTGTTGTACTTTTTACTATAGATTCAGTACGATCAAGTTCACTTTTTATCTGAGTGGAAGACAGCTTGGTAAAATCAGGATGACTATAGGAATGATTGGCCAATTCATGTCCGTGGGCGGCAATATTCTTAATGGATTGAGGATGGTTTTTCGTTCCGGAGCCAGTGAGAAAGAAGGTAGATTTCACTTTGTGATCAGAAAGCACCTGAAGGATTTTATTGATGTTTGTACCATCGGATCCGTCATCAAATGTCAGTGCGGCCATTTTACCTGTGGTACTTCCTTTTGTAATGAATTTAGAAGCAGCAGCTTCGGTATGAGGAGTAACAGAAAGGAAAGTGGCAAAGAACAAGGAAAAGACTACAGTAAGCTTCCACAGCCTGCTCATTTTTTCCACCTCTATTCAGTTTTTTAAAGAACCCAACCACTGGATTGCTGTGAAAAAATCTTCACCCCTTTCTTATTTCTGAAAATTTCGTCTATTTAAATCTATTATACAACTTTTTTGTCGAATAAGCGCTAGCATTGTCTCTTTCATCAAAATATTTTCTACACTAAGTAAAAAATGGGCTGTATTTAAGGTTACATATAATTGAAAAGATTGGTAAAAATAGTCATGTTACGAACAGCTTAGTGAGTAGGAAGTGGATATGAATGGAGTTTTTCAGCAGCCAGGAGTCATTGACGGTCTATCAATGGATACTGCGAGCATTGGTTGGCTTTCTATTTTTATCTCTAATTGCAAAAATTATGGGCCAAAGATCTATTTCCCAATTAAGGTTTATGGATTTCGTTATAGCACTGATTATAGGTAATATCGTTGCCCATCCCCTTTCCGATGAAGGATTAGGTATGAAAGGATCCTTGGTTACGATGAGTGTCCTGACCATTCTCTATTTATTGGGAATTCATCTGACATTGAAATTAACTCCTTTCCAAAAGCTGCTGGACCCTCCCCCGATAAAATTGATTGAGAAAGGGAAAATCAATTATCACAATTTAAAGAAAGCCCGCATTACGATTGATAGCCTGCTTACGGAGCTGCGCAAAGAAAACATAGATGACATTCAAAAAGTTGCCCTCGCTCTATGGGAGACAGGAGGGACAATTTCGTTTTTTTTTAAAACCGAAGTACCAGCCCCTCACCCCCTCTGATATGGGTATGGCAACTAAACCTTTCTCTCTTCCGCAAATTGTCATCAAAGAAGGGAAAATTCATAAAAATGAGCTCCAGCAATTGGGAAGAGATGATACATGGCTTATGGATCAACTCACGCAGAAAAACGAAGCTTTGAACAATGTACTTTTAGCTACCCTTGATGAGCAAGGTAACCTGACCATCAGTCCTTATCAATGAATTATTAAAATAGCATTCACTCGTCCTGTTGTTAATATGTCAGTTTCCCTCCCTTTGCATCTAAAATTTATCCTTAGAGTTTCTTAGCAAAAACTTTATGCTTTCTTAACGTAAAAAAACCTGTCTCTGTTTATAAAACAGGACAGGTTTTTTACGTTCAGCCAATAAATTTAAATCTACTGACTTGCTGCGTCAGCTGTTCCGCCAACTGAGCGAGATCATCTGCGGTTTGGGAAACCTCTTCCATAGAACTGTTAGATTGCTGTGCTGAAGCCGCAACCTGTTCGATTCCTGCAGCTGATTCCTCAGAGATGGATGCTATTTCTTCAATAAATGTATTCATTTGGTTACTGTTTTCCGCTATATTGACAAGATTAGCCGAAATATTACGAACTCTTTCAGCCATATCAAGTACAGAATCGTTGATTTGGTCGAAGGTTTCACCGGTAATTTTAATTTGACGGGAACCTTCGCCTACTTCCCTGTATCCAAGTTCAAGAGAATCAACGACTACTGTAGATTGGGATTGAATATCTTGGACAATCCTGGTTATATCTCCCACAGAATGCGTAACCTGCTCAGCAAGCTTCTTGACTTCAGCAGCAACTACCGCGAAGCCTTTTCCATGCTCTCCGGCCCTTGCTGCCTCAATTGCAGCATTCAGTGCCAACAAATTTGTTTGCTCGGCAATATTTTCAATTACCTGGACAAGGGTGGAAATATCCCTCGACTGCTGGTCAAGCCCTTTCACTTGATTGACAGCATCTTTGACAATCTGATCGACATTCCTCATTTGGACAACGGATGATTTCATTAGATCCTGCCCTTCTTTTGTTTTTGCAAGAACATCATTAGTCATAGTAGCAACAGTTTCTCCATCCGTGTTGGCATCTTTAATTATTCTGCTGAAGTCAGTCATGTTATCTGTCAAATCCGATGCTCCATTCGCCTGGGACTCTGCACCGGAAGATAACTCCTGCATAGTAGAAGCTATCTGTTCACTGCCTTCTTTCACTTCTATCGCAGACTGAGTCAATTCCTCACTTTGACTGGAGACACGCTCGGATGTATGGGCAACATGCTGGATAACTTTATTCAGAGAACGCTGCATTTCATTAATGGCATTAGCAAGTTGGCCGATTTCATCTTTTGACTTTACTGTGATTTCCCCTTGGCTGATGTCCCCTTGTGCAATTTCCTTCATCCTTTCAACTACACGGATTACCGGTCGGGAAATATTGTTGGCAATCCAAAGCGCCAGCACCACACCGGTTAGTATCACAACTATAGAAATTATCGTTCCAGTTAAAATCTGAGTTGTTCCACTGCTTAAAATATCATCAGCCTGTGTCTGAATCGCTTCTTCTCTGTTATTAGCCATTTCCAGAAATCCATCCATCAGCTCTACCCCTAGCGGCGTTACCTTCTCTCTCAATGCTGTCAGAGCAGCTTCTTCTTCTCCATTATCATAATTGGTGAACACCTCATTCTCCACTAGTTCAAGCCATTGTCTGCTTTTTTCAACTAATTCAGCGGCTTGGGCAGAATTTGAAAGTTTAAGCAGTTCCTCCTGTAAAGCAGCCGTTTCTTCGGTATATTGATTGAATTTATCCCGATAGCTTTCCTCGCCAAATAATACATAACCCCTTGATAAAGCGATTCTTTCCGCTAAATAAAAGGACAATTTCTCATCAGTGATAAGCAATGGTAGCTGCTTATTTGTAATCTCCTCCATCTTCTGATTGGCCTTTGCATTAGCAAAGTAATTAAATACACCTAAAAACAATGTAAGCATAATGACAGCAGAAAATCCAAGCAGAATCTTGCCTTTGATACTTTTCATTTTTCTCCCCCTAATCAGTTCAGAAGATATATAATCTCTGTATATCTTATATCGGCTGAATTAATTGTCTGATTATAGAGTTTTAAAAGAGTAAGAAAATATTTTTATAGAAATTACCCACTAGAACGTCAAATTCCCAGCCATTTCTACTCTTTAAACAATTGTGGATTTTTTGTGAATTCTACCTGTTTGCAGTATTTGATATAATAAAAGGTGGTATAGTCTATCAATAATAAGAAATTGTTAAGAGTCGCTCCCCCACCAAAATAGGTCTATAGATTCATGAAACTCCCACACTTCGACCTAATTATTCAATATTTTCAAAAAATTGTAGATTTTCCTTATTTCGACATATATAATTATACTTGAAGTTAAGAAAGTAGGCGGTTACATGGGGAATCATATTATTGAACCTAGCCCTATCCACCAGCTTCATATGAAGCATACATCTAGTATTTATGACCTTTATTTGACGTTGTTGGATGACCACCCACAAGAAAAAGCTACACAAATCGTCAAAGAATACTGTTTGAGTAATTTTCCTCACACGATGGAAGATCAATTGGCCTATTTAGAATTCTTCTATATGAATGATTACTTCACCGACCTTGAGTACTTCTTACAATCTTACCAGGTGGATGATCAAGCGAAAGTACTGTATGGCATCCTTTACCGACGGGTGCACAAGAAGTTTACTTCAGAAGATCTTGAATGGGTGGAAACTCTTCATTTCGAGCATCCTTCCCTGCATTGCCTTCATATTTTTACAAAGATATATGGATATTACGATTTAATGAAATTCACTGGAATGGACAAGTTTATGGATGTTATCTATCAGGCTCTATTACGTGTAGAGGAACCATTATTCCACTATTACATGAAACTCCGATACAACGAAGTGTTGTTCAACCATTATTGGAAGACAGATTATCCATTACTCGCCAAGAAGCATGCTTATAAAATAATCAACATTGAGCTTTCGCCGCGCAGGAAGTGTCAAATTCATCATAACCTGGCACTTTGCAGCCTGTATGATGGCTACAATGCGGCAATTGATCATGCGAATATCGCCTTGAATATAGCCCGCCTCCATGGATTTGAAGGAGTCATATCCGGTATCACCAACCACACTATTCCATTTATTGCAGCATTTCACCAGAAAACAGACGGAATCGATACCCCCGATCCCGTCGAAAAAGCACACCTTTTCCTAGCCCGAGGGGAATATCCAGAAGCAATTGCTATTTTGGAAAAATTGGAGTCATTAACGCCATTTCAGGAATGTTATTTAGGGTTCGCCCGAAGAGACCGTGCTATGATGAATAATTCTTATCATCGATTTATATCCGAAAACGGGGATTACTTCTTTGCCCGTTTACCTAAAACATACCTGGAGCGTTTTTGAAAAATTTTAGGAAAGGTAGGTGGTAAAATGAAGAAATTCCTAATGTACCTGGTTTTATCTATCATTTTCATGACTGCAGCCGCTAGCACCTCTGGGATACAGGACTATGTTACAGAAACACAATCCAGCGATACAATATCTTTTTATTACGCAGATCCAGGCGAACCTGGCATTGGCTAACCATACTTACACGAAAAATCCACTTACGTATTGTAAGTGGATTTTTTATACTTTAAGAAAGTGTAACTTTGTTAAAGGAATAAAGTATAAGTAACACTAAGGCTTTCTCCATAAGGACTTGGCGACAAGCAAAGTTTTTCTGATATTATCAATTTTGGACAATTTTCTGTTTGGTACGCTGTGGTTGGATTTCGTTATTTTTCTCCTTTATTCTTCTTGGATCCTTTATAAAGAATGATAGGATTAATCCAATAATAGCTGTAATCCCTGCCACAATGAAGGAAACGTTCACGCCATGAACAAGCCCGGACACTCCTTCAGAAGGCTGTGCTGCTGTCATCATGACAGTGACGAGCAGTGCCGTTCCCACCGCCCCGGAAACTTGCCGCATCGTATTGTTCATTGCCGTTCCGTGTGGGATCAACCTAGGCGGCAGCTCATTCAGACCGGCAGTTGTCACAGGCATCATAACCATGGCTACCGATAACATCCGAAATGCATTGACTACCGTCAAATAGAGAAATGACGTTTGTGGCGTCATATTAGTGAATAAAAAGGTGGTAACTGTCAATATAGATAATCCGCCGATTGCAAGCCATCTGGCACCGAATTTATCGAAAAGCCTCCCAGTAATCGGGTTCATAAAACCCATTACCAGAGCACCCGGCAATAGCATCAATCCAGATTCAAATGGAGTAAAACCAAGCATATTCTGCATCAGGATCGGCAAAACTGTTGCCGCTCCAATCATCGCAATGAATACGACCATACCAAGAGCAGTAGTCAGGGCAAACATGCGATAACGAAAAACCCGAAACTCTAATATCGGCTGCTTGAGCTTGAATTGACGTAGTATGAAAAATGTTAAAGTCAAGCCCCCTACAATGATGGAAGCCAGGACCTGGATACTGCCCCAGCCATTTGTTCCGGCAATGCTGAAGCCATACAACAAGCCACCAAACCCGAAAGAGGATAATATGATTGAAAGTATATCCAGCTTAGGAAACGTCCGCCTGGTCACATTTTTTAACAAGAAATAAGCCAGGATAAAGTCAGCTATGACAATCGGCAAAATGACGTAGAATAAACTTCTCCACGGAAAATGTTCGACCAGCCATCCGGATAGGCTTGGACCGATTGCAGGTGCAAAGGAAATGACGAGGCCAAACATCCCCATCGCGGCTCCCCGTTTTTCAACAGGAAAAATCAGGAACAGAATTGTCTGCATCAAAGGCATGATAATGCCAGCACCAGATGCCTGGACGATTCTTCCGACCATCAAAATTCCAAAGTTTGAGGCAATTGCGCAAATCAACGTACCAGCAGCAAACAACCCCATCGCAGTCAAAAACAGCCTTCTAGTAGTAAAACGTTCTATCAGAAAGGCTGTAATCGGAATCATCACTCCATTGACCAGCATAAAAATAGAAGTCAGCCACTGTGCCGTACTTGCTTCCAAATGTAAATCTTCCATGATGGGAGGTATGGCAGTCGCAAGCAATGTCTGATTCAGGATAGCAGCAAATGCTCCTGATAACAGAACAATCAATAATGGTACTTTATTTATTGGTTCAGACGATTGGTCATGATGATTTGACATAGAGATCCTTCTTTCTAAATTAATTGTTACTTTTCATCAGTCCAGACTTAATCAGTTCTATTTCTTTTGTGTATTTATCCAAAGCCTCTTCCGTTGTAAAATCGTTGGAAAGACAATGAACCAGATTATGAAAGGTAATGGCAATCATAATCTGCATCACATGATAAAAATCTTCCTCTAAAGCTATATTCAACGAATCCGTTTCGACAAGGTTGTAGATTTCATTGGCGCGCTGACCCCTGCTTTTTTCCATCAGGTGCTTCGTAAAGGTATGCTCTATTTTGTAATTCATATTTAGGAGAGCATTCCGGATAAAGTTGCTATTTCCTTGTCCTTGCGAGTAATCAAGTACATTGCGATAAACCTCGGTCATCGCCAAAAACAAATCACCATTGTATTTTTCCAAGCTTGATAAAAAATTCTGATGCCGTTCCTCAGCATGTTCATTCAACAGATAAAAGAATGCATCCTCTTTATCTTCAAAATATTGATAAAAACTCCCGCGTGGAATTCCAGCTGTTTTCAGTATATTGGTAATGGAAGCATCATAAAGGGATACACGCGAAAACTCTTCCCTGGCAGCTTCGATTAATTTTCTTTTTTTCTCTTCCTTTAAGTTGAAAAACGTTTGTTTTGGCATATTATTACTCCTTACAATATAAATGACACGGTGTCACATAGCTGTAACCATAACAAATACTATAAGTGACACCGTGTCATAAGTCAATATTAAAGCATCAGGAATCAGATGAATGTAAACCTGCATCAATATCCGTTCTCAGGACAGGATAAAAAGCAGGAGGGATGGAAATGCCACAATATTTATCTATCGAGGAATTCAATGAATTATTGAAGCAATGGAACGGAGAAACCATTAAAATCACCAAACACGAGCTAGAGGATGACGATACCATATTATTAAAGTTAAGCGCTATTTCTTACGCAACAGATACCAGGCGAATCGATGATTACGAGCCTATGCATACCTTGAAACTACAGGGAAATGGGGAGGTTATGACTGATTTAAGCGAATCCCAGCCGCTGCCTGCCTCTTATTATGAGATACCATTGGAAGACTCTTCTAAATATCAATTTGACAATTCCAAGTTCCTGCTGGAAACAGATCGTGGGGCTTACACCATTGAAATAGCATCACATCTTGACTAAGTGGAGTATTCCAAATATGGGTACTCTTTTTCAATGATAATAAAAAATCCACTTACAAAGGTAAGCAGATTTTTAATCACTATTTTTTCTTTTTAAAGGCTTGTCCATCAATGACTTTAAATTTCGCAGGCTTCTTTTCTTCAGGATGAACTTTAAAGGACTTAATCGTAGCTCCCTGTTTAACAGTCAGTGAACCATCCTTGTTAACCGTAAAGAGATTACCTGTTCCATCCACACTGATAGCTTGTACATTATGCTTTTCAAACAACAGCTGCAGATCCTGGATAAATGCCAACTTACCGTACGTCAATACCATCATTTCTCTCCTCCTACTATTAAGTCTATTAATTGTAGGATATGTTAAAGAGAGTGAAATGATGCTTTAAGTCTGAAAACAATGTTTTCTTTTTTTACGATATAATGTACTCGTAAGCAACGGAAACATTGTACTATAAATAATATTTATTGCCACAAAAAAGACACTCCATCCTATCATTTTTTAGGATAGAGTGTCTATTATTTTATTGTATATTCCCTTTTGTTTAAAGCCTTTATAGACAACTGGAGCTTACTCTTTAAACCCGATGTAAAATTCATCCTTATGCAAAATTCGGTTATAAGCGTACCATGCAGCAAGCAAGCGCCCGTGCGAGTTATTTGCGGCCGTTGGAATGTATCTTACTGAGAATTTTCCGGCTTCTCCTGTTGCACCTCCTTCATACGTACTGCGAAACGGGAATTCGTCACATTCGTATCCTTCACCAGGTTTTTCTATCTTGGCACAAGCTTTATCTTTTGCTCTTCTATTGGCGTCATACCGTTCTGGATCGTACTTGGAATATAAGCGAGTCAACGGCGGCCTGCCTTCAATTCCAGGGAACAAACTTCCTGGGGATTTCAAAGCATCCTTATGATGCTGAAAAGCCTCCTTCATGATACTAAAGTAAGGATCATTCATTTTATAATAGAAGACAGGAGTGGCTTCAGCAAAAACTGAGCCTTCTTTTGGCCAGAAAAAAGGTTGGAACACAAACATATAATCAGCTGAGTCCATTCTAACTTTCTGTTTTCGGCCGTCTGAGGTCAATGGAGGAAGTTTCTTTCCCGGCGGGTCAATTGTCACTCTGGGCCAAAGATCCATAAAGCTGACCTGATCTTTATTTCCAGCGGTAACTGGAGGAGGATCTGACTCAAATATGGTGTATCCCTCGCCATGTGAGCGCCACTGAGCCAACGTCCGTTTGTCCGGTGATTCATCCCCTAGACAATCTCTGTACTCAGAGATGCCATCACATTGCATACTTATGGATACTTTTGAACCAATCCAACCCTGGCTGTCCAAATCCATGTCTATGTCATCTACTTTATAGCTGTAATCTACTGTACGTAAACCATTGTAGCCGTGAGCAAGTACGGTCAATCGGAAAGATACCCAATCACAACCAAAAGGGAACCAGCTTGGCCCGCACCCCGCCGGGTCGGAGTATACAATATAATTAGACCAGCAGGACGCATACTTATTTTTGAACCACCAGCCATCCATGTTTTCCCTATCCATGCACTCTTCAAATTGAATATTGTCATACTCAAAAGGAGGTGGTGCCCAAGCAGTGCCTTCTTCAGCAGTTTCAACTGAATCCATCTCTACCGGGAAAGTCTTTTTACTTTTTGCTGCTTCCGATGCCATCTGTTTTAACGTTTGTTCCTTTGGTACATGTTTTTGACCTGAGATCAAACCCAGTTCTTCTGGCATTTTTCCTTTTTCTAACTGTTTTATCACTTGATCAGCTTTTTCAGGATCATTTGTCGGTATAATGTATATCTGTGGTTTGTCTTTGGATGAATTCATAGTCGACGTTTTTTTATATTCCAGTCCTTCATTTTGTTTACCTATGACTGACTCAGGAGTAAAAAAACCGATGAAAACTAACACCAAAACCAAGACAACAGGAAACCAAGGTGATCTTCTCAATTGATAACCTCCATTTTGTTTAGTCCCCAAAACCACAGAATACGCCTACTTATTAACAAATCACACTTACAGCTTAGTTATAGGAGGTTGATTTGTAAATAGGCCCTTCCCACTGATAACACAGGACTTTTCACACCATCTACGATATACCTAGATGCCTTATAGCTCAAAGATTCAGGCAGCAGGAACATACGCAAACCTGCTTTAATGAAAAAGGAAAGCTTAGCACTAAAAAAAGCCCTTGATATCAAGGACTTTTTCTAATCTATATGAGTGGAGCATAGCGGGCTCGAACCGCTGACCTCTTCGCTGCCAGTCACGACTACTATTTAAGAACCATTATGATAAAACAAGAAAAAACCTGCCATTACGGGTTTTCTTGAATCAACTTTAGGAATGAATAGGAACAAACATAACCCTTGTTGACGAATTAGGTCAACAATTCGTCAACAACATAAAAAATGACCCTCCTGCTATACAAGTAGGAGGGCTTCTCTGTATTGAATATGTAATTCGGTCTTTCTATGATCATCAAATACCCCATTTAATATATCCTCTTCCAAGGAGCACAAATATCTTATTAACTTCGCATCCCATATGTTCGTAAAGTTCTTTTCATAAAGCACATGATCCAAATAAAAAATTCTCGAGTTATAGAGCACATAACAGGTAATCTGTCCGTACTTCTTTGAAGTGCCGATTAACTTATATAATCGGTGTTCCTCTGACTTTTGCATTCTCATCCCCCCATCCAATTATATCCTGTTGATGGGTAAAAAGGATGATGTTCACAAATAATACATTATTATTTAACCAAACTTATACTGACTCCTATAATTTGCAGGCTAAACCCTACATTTGTTACACAAAAAAAGCCCTCAGACTTATAGGCGCTCTACATGACTCCACACTTACATCCGATCGCTCATTATACCCCCGAAACATTATTTGGGTATTTATAACTATTTATTTAGTGAAAAATATTCATTCACCCATAAAATTACCAAAAAATATAAAAATGATGGTATTTTATTAACAGTTAATGACAGGTCACTTTCATATAAAAGTCCTGTTGTTTTAACTTAACCATATAGGAGGTGAATGTTTTGAGAACAAATGCATTAAGTTTTTCTGATTATTATTTTTGATCACTTATTGAACTAATATTTAATTAGATAATTTTTTTATTTTCTTTATTTGAATAAACCTTTTTGGCATATTTGAATGTGAAGATTGTAGTAGCTAATGAAAAAACTAAAACAAGTAAGTAACCTAGCAAACTGATAACAAAGCTATCAACTGGAGCTCTATAAAAATATAACATGCCAAATAATTTATGAAAGACAACCCAGCAAACAACGAAATAAAAAACTTGGAGAAATCTTAACACTTCATACAACCCCAATCTAATATGTTAATAATAGTTACGAATATACAAGATTTGCTAATACTTGTAAACCAGAATATTGAATATAGGAGGAATGGACATTGAAGAAGTCTAAATTTTTTCTAACTCTAACGGTTGTCATTGCTGTATTATCTGCACATTTACAATAAATCTAGACCATATTAGTAAAAAAACTCCTTTAATAACAAAACAAGAAAGTGAAGCAGGTTATGTCCCATGGTTAAAGAAACTAATTTGGCCAATTGCTCAAGCAGGCTTTAAATATGGTGCAAATTATTATTATAATGTTTCACCTAGTGTAACTTACGGAAAATATGCTGATAAAATTACACCCGGCTCAATTTATTTTAATTCTAGCTCAGCTGGTGGCGGTACATATTTCGACTTTAATATGGCCTCGAGTAGTCATAGTGTTAACATATATGCAGATGCTCCATTCTACCAACTTTTCACTGGAAAGATTACAGTTATACTGGAAAACCCATATAGATCCTGGGTTGTTAACAGAAGTGTAAACCCAACTCAATGGACCATTTATGAGGCGGGTGCGACTGGATCTTATAGAGCTATTTGGATACAAAATGATAAAGAAAAGTGGACACCATACCTAACTTATCGACACAACCGAGGATATGCGGTCTCTCGTGCTAACCAGAGTATAGAAAAAGAAATATTTAAAACAACAACAGCTTTAGCTTCTCCTAGCAAGAAAGCTGAAATAAGTGAACACTTCATAACTGTAGAGAAATATGGGAATATAATCAAACCATCAAATTCACACATAGCTACTACCACAGAAAAAACTAATTTAAGCAATACACTGACTGCAGAAGAACTAGATCAGCAGTTCTTCGATAAAGAACTTGGTGTACATGTATATGCTTTAAAAGATTATTCTGCCGGCGATGTAATTTATTTAAAAGATACAATTAAAGAAATAAAGTTTGATAAGGAAAGTAATAATACAATCTTTACAGTTGGTGATGATAATGACCAACATGATTTATCTTTTGCTGGTAACATAACCAACAAGTATGATGTTGGAGAAGAATTAAAGTTGAAGTTCAACGTAGAGAATCTTATTAAGGGTAATTCGGAGCTAACCATTATTGACTACTTCAAATTTGCACTTGATAATAATAACAAAGCACCTAATATAAATAAATTTATTGCCAAGTAAACCCTAAAACTATCAAGAATGTTACTAGAACAGCTAATAATAGCTGTTCTTTTTTTGTTTTCGTTCACCGTTCAGCACTTTATTATCAATCAACTCTTGAACACGCTCGATGTATTGTTTCGTTGTCGTAGAGAACATACACAAAATCTTTATAGTGTTACCTTTTCTGTTGTTGAGTAAAATCACCTTAGGTAAATAATATAATAAGTAGTATGTATCTTAACCATATACATGGACATAAGGCCTCACCGGTATAATGCTTTTTAAATTAAACTGGTATGAAGGCCTTACATCCCTTCCTCACTTCATAAGTTGTGAAAGTTTTTCTCTCGTTTTACTACCGTAAACATCGTCCTGCTTCAATCCATAATAACTCTGGAATCTACGCACAGCATCAGCTGTGTTTGGTCCATAGTATTCATCAATCCCATGGTTTGGCGCACCTTTTTCCGGATAAAAATAGATGGATGCCAGGGCTTCCTGTAGCTGTTGGACTGCTTCTCCATGCATTTGCGGGGAGGTTAGCCACAAATTTTTTTCCGGAACAGAGATTCCTTTGTTTATCTTTTTATCAGAAGCGATAGTTTGCCCTCGCAATTTCGCAAGAAGGTTCAAATTCTGAGCTTAGTGGACTTAATCGAGGAGTTCTATAAGCAAGAAAGAAAGGGAAAAGCTATATTCCAGTTCTAAAAATCACGACTGATATATATGGCCACATTTCAAAAAAGAGAGCCAAACAGACTGCAACCCAATTCGATAAATATGCCCCTTTGAAAAAATCCGTCAACAATTCGTCAACAAATGGCTAATTAGCCCCTTTAACCTAGAAGGCTACACATAAGAAAAACCCTTGCATAACAAGGGTTTAAGGAGTGGAGCATAGCGGGCTCGAACCGCTGACCTCTTCGCTGCCAGCGAAGCGCTCTCCCAGCTGAGCTAATGCCCCGTAATTCAATTTTTTAACTCGACAATCAGTATTATATAACGATTTGGAATAAAATATCAAGGGGAAAATGCATGCTTTGGAAATTTTATTAAAATAGGTAAAGTACAATGATGACTTCCTAAATAATAATGCTTCTAAGCTTTTATAGTACTCTGTTACTAGAGTTTAATTCTTTCTTAATCGGGAAACTCTCCTCTAAAGGAGGCGATTTCGAATGCAACCTAATTATCAAATCTTTCATGACGATGAACAATTAAGTGAATCTATCGATCGGGTTAAGGGAGAAGGTATCGAAGAAGATGATATTTATATTCTCTCCCACGACAATGACCATGTCAGGCGTGCTAAAAGATCTACGGATGCAAACAAAATTGGTGTGAAAGAAACTGGTCTTGGTACAGCTACGAAAAATGTCTTCAGAGGTAAAGATGACAAATTAATTTCCAAAATGAAAGAGATAGGTTTTGAACAATCAACAGCTCAAAAGCTGCATAAAGAATTAGAAAAAGGAAAGACATTATTAGTTGTAAAAAATCAAGATAATGTGAAATTTTAAGATCTGGAATCCAAGTCCACTGAAAAACTAAAGTTTTTAAAAAAGGAATGATATCAAAAGAAACGGTCGGTATGGTATGGAGTTTTGCATCTATACCGACCGTTTTTTTTTTTGACTAGGATTTTCAAGGTTATAACATGGTTGATTCCACGATGAGCGAGAGGCAGTGACGCCTGCGGGAACAGCACGAGCCGAAGATCCAATTGGTCAAGCGATCTTCTTGACCAATTTAGCTGAGGCTGTGCCCGCGGCAAGCATCCGCCGGCAAGCGATTCGTGAGAATCAATAACAAACTTTAACCGCTAAATTAGATTATAAAGGACTTTTTCAGTGGGTCTATCAGGTCACCAGGTCTTTTTTTATAAGAATTAGACATGTATGTGCTCCATTCAATATGAGCAGCATTATACTTTTACATTCACGTATTGCTCTACCAGATTAATGATCAAGCGCTTGCCTTCTTTGGTACCGATAGATTCAGGGTGGAATTGAACGCCTTCAATCGGATATGTTTTATGGCGGATACCCATGATGTCCCCTTCCACGGTTACCGCTGCCAATTCAAACGTCTCAGGTAAACTATGCATATCAACAGTCAGGGAATGATAGCGCATAGCTTCCATCGGGGTTGGGAGACCATGATAGATTCCTATTTCATCATGATGAACCAGCGATGATTTTCCGTGCATCAGTTCCTCTGATTGGATGATCCGGGCACCAAATACCTGCGCGATGGCCTGATGACCGAGACAGACTCCAAAGATGGGTATTTCCCCTTTAAAACGGTTGATCACGTCGAGGGTCAGCGGCGCATCATCAGGGGTACATGGCCCTGGCGAAAGGAAAATCAAATCCGGTTTCAAATCGGAAATTTCTGCAATATCCACCATGTCGCTCCGTCTGACAATGATTTCTTCCCCTGTTTCTCCAAGATACTGTACGATATTATATGTGAAGGAATCGTAATGATCGATCATATAAATCACTCTGCTCAACTCCTCTCTGCTCTTTCTCCGTTTACTCTACTAAATCCTGTACATTGCGATAAAAAGTTTCCAGGGCATTTTTCCGGCTATTTTCATCCACCAATGCATCAACTTCAGACTCTATCAGCCGAATGATCTTGCTGCCGATAATTACCCCGTCAGCATGCTCGCGGATCATTCTGACATCTTCATTTGTTGAGATCCCGAAGCCTACGCCTACCGGAACCTTGCTGTGCTGCTTCACCTTACCAATAAATTCGACAACTTCACTGGAGAGGGTGTTTTCCCCACCAGTAACGCCAAGTGTCGAAACGCAATATAAGAAACCTCGAGCCTGTTCAGCAATTTTCTGGATACGTTCTTCCGAGTTCGGAGCTACAAGGGAAATATATTCAATGTCATGGGACAAGGCAAATTTACGTACAGATTCGCTTTCCTCGTGTGGTAAGTCCGGAATCAGCACCCCTTCCGCCCCGTTTTCGCTGAGCAAATCGAAAAACTTTTCTTCCCCAAGCCGCATGACCGGATTGTAGTACGTAAAAATAACCACTGGTATGGTTAATCCGTGTTCACGCATTTTTGGAATCAATTCAATCGCTCCGGTCAAAGACATTCCATGATGCAAGGCGCGTTTTGCAGCACGCTGGATAGTCGGCCCATCAGCGAGTGGATCAGAATATGGAACACCCAGCTCTAATATATCAGCCCCAGCTTCCTGGAGTTTCAAAGCCAGGTCGATCGTCAGATCAGGAGTCGGATCGCCAGCTACAATAAACGGTATGAACAGATCGCTTGTTTTGCTCAACTTACCTTGAAAAGTCGTTTGTGTAAGCATGGTTAAACCTCCTCCTGGAAATGTGTCATAATGGTCGCTAGGTCTTTATCCCCGCGGCCTGACAAATTGATCAGTACGGTTTTATCAGTTGGCAGGTCCTTAGCTTCCTGGAACGCCTGGGCAAGGGCATGGGCACTCTCCACAGCAGGGATGATGCCCTCTGTCTCCGTCAATAGCTTAAGTGCGTCCATTGCCTGAGCATCTGTCACGGCTTCATAACGGACCCGCTTCGTATCGAATAAATAGGCATGCTCGGGACCTATACCAGGGTAATCCAGGCCAGCAGAAATGGAATATGGCTCGGTAATCTGCCCGTGCTCATCCTGTAATAAGAATGTCAGGGACCCATGAATGACTCCGCGATCCCCTTTGCTCAGTGTAGCAGCATGCTCGGACGTGTTAATACCCTTCCCGGCAGCTTCGACACCAATCAGTTCTAAGTCATCTCCTAAAAATGGGTAAAACATGCCGATTGCATTACTGCCGCCGCCTACACAGGCATAAATGTAATCTGGCAGTGTCGGTTCGTTTTCTAAAAACTGGCGCTTCGATTCATCGCCTATAACGCGCTGGAAATCGCGGACCATTCGTGGATATGGGTGAGGACCGACAACAGAGCCGATCAGATAAAAATGGTCCTCGCAGTTCGCCACCCAATAACGGATCGCTTCATTGGTCGCATCTTTCAATGTTCCCCGTCCGCTGGAAACAGGGACAACTTCTGCGCCAAGCATTTTCATTCGGAATACGTTCGGTTCCTGACGGCGGATATCCTCTTCACCCATGAACACCTTACACTTCAGTCCGAATTTGGCAGCAACCGTTGCCGATGCCACGCCGTGCTGCCCAGCTCCTGTTTCGGCGATGATTTTCTTTTTTCCCATCCGCTTGGCAAGTAACGCCTGACCGATGGCATTATTCAATTTATGAGCCCCGGTGTGATTTAAATCTTCTCGCTTCAGGTAAACCTTTGCCCCGCCTAATTTTTCCGTTATCTTATCGGCATAAGTGAGGGCTGTCGGACGTCCGGCATATTCTTCCAGGACGTGATGATATTCCTTGAGGAATTCCCTGTCTTCCATCGCTTCATCAAGTGCCTGCTCTAATTCCTGTAATGGAGCCATTAATGTTTCTGGCACATACTTGCCGCCAAAGTCACCGAATCGCCCTCTCTGGTCTGGATACACTTGCACCATAACGTTCCACCTCTCTCATCAATACTTCTATTTTCTTTCTGTCTTTTGCATCTTCCGTTTCTGTTCCACTTGATAAATCGATTCCATGTGGGTAGTGATCAAGCACGTCTGTAACATTTATATGATTGATTCCGCCTGCAACCAGGCAAGGCACTCCTTGTTTTTCCGCTTCCCTTGTATAAGCAGGGATTGCTTCCCAATCAAACTTCACTCCAGTTCCACCATAGGCTCCTGCTACTTTTGAATCAATGACAAAGCCTTCGACTGCTCCCTGGAATAATCGCATATAATCGATGCCAAAATCGGCATGGTGGATGACCTTCCAGACAGGAATATCAAAGCTTTCCTTGATTTTCAGTACTTCGGAGACTGTTTCATTTCCATGGAGCTGAATAATATCAAGAGGGATATAATGAAGTGCAATTTCAAGCTCTTCAAGTGTCGGCTCGATAAATACCCCAACAAGCTTCTGAGACGGTTCCACATCACTGACCCAGCGCCCAGCGCGCTCAGGACGTACATAACGCTTTGTGCCTTTTACAAAAATGAAGCCCAAATGTGTTGCACTCGACTCAGAACTGTACTTCAGATCTTGTAAGGAACGGTTTCCACATAGCTTCACCAAAGGCGTTGTCATAAAGGGACACCTCCCATCAGCCGCTTGACTGCTTCGCCAATATTACCCTGCCGCATCAAAGCTTCTCCGACAAGGATTCCTTCTGCACCTGCGTTAACGACCTCCTCAATATCTTCATAAGTGAAGATGCCGCTTTCTGATACGAGCAAGCTCTCCTCTGGCACTAACGAGGAAATCTCTTTTGTCTGGGAGAGTTTGGTTTCAAAGGTTTCAAGGTTACGGTTATTGATGCCGATAATTTTCGGAGTGAATTCTTTTAAAATTCCTTCTAACGTTTTTTCTGCATGAACCTCTACTAATGCTTCCAGACCAAGTTCTTCTGCATGCCGATAAAATTCATGAAGCTGTTTTGGTTCCAGCACTTCCCCAATTAACAGGATGGCGTCGGCGCCAATTCTTGCACTTTCTTCCACCTGAAGATGGTCAATAATAAAGTCTTTCCGTAAAACAGGAAGGCTGACCACTTTTTTGATGTCCGTCAGAAAGTCACGGTGTCCTTGAAAGAAATGCTGGTCAGTCAAAACGGAGATGGCTGCAGCCCCGGCTTTTTCGTAGGCATTAGCGATAACGACCGGATTGAAATCGTCACGGATGATTCCCTTAGAAGGAGAAGCTTTTTTCACCTCTGCAATCAGTCCGGCCTTATGGGAAGCGTTTTTTAAGGCATCATTAAGGGAATGATGCTCTGCTTCCTGCTGGTCAGGAAGCAATATAGTCTGTATCTCCTGTCTCTTGATGGCTAGAATCGTATCAAGCATACCTGACATGCTCCTTTACATTCGTAATTGCTTCAAAATATTCCCTTAATTGACCTGTTTCAACCGCTTTCTTAACCTTGGCCACTCCATCCACTAAGTCATCCGCTTTTCCTGCAACATACAAACCTGCAGCTGCATTCATGGTTACGATATCCATGGCGCTGTCATTTGCTTTACCATAGACGATATCGCGGATGATTTCCGCACTTTCCAATGGCTGTGAAATCTGTATTTCCTCTATGCACCCTCGCTTCAAGCCTAGTTCTTCTGGAGTGACGGTGAACCGTCGGATCTCGCCGTCCTTTAATTCGACGACATCCGTTTCTCCGGTGATTGTAATTTCGTCCAAGCCGTCACGGCCTGTTACAATCAAAACATGCTTGGAGCCTAAAGATCGAAGCGTTTTCGCCATTTTTTCCGCATATGTGGTGTCATAAATACCAATCAGCTGCCGTTTTGTCTGGGCAGGATTAGAGATTGGGCCTAGCAAATTGAATACAGTGCGAAAAGCCAGTTCCTGCCTCGCTGGTACCGCATGCTTCATCGCCTGATGGTAATTTGGAGCAAAAAGGAAGGTCATCCCTTTTTCATCAAGTGCCCGTTTTCCTTCTTCCGGGGTCAGTTCAATCGGAAGACCAAGCTTTTCCAAAACATCGGCACTTCCACTTTTAGAGGAAACTTTTCGGTTCCCGTGTTTGGCTACTTTCACTCCCATACTGGCAAGCATGATTGTCGCAGCAGTTGAAATATTGAATGTAGAACTGCCGTCTCCTCCTGTACCACACGTGTCAATGACGTCATCATCCTCAAGATCCATCTTGGTCATATTAGCACGCATTGCCCGGGCGAAGCCGGTCATTTCTTCGACCGTTTCCCCGCGGTAACGTAGAATACTTAGAAAACTCATCAACTGTCCTTTGGAGACTTTTCCGTTCATGATCAAATCCATTACTTCGTAAGCTTCTTGTTCACCTAGTGTTTCTCCTGCAACAATTCTGTCGAGCATGTTTCTCATCTCTCCTCCACTCCTTCTCTTCTCTTCTCAAAAATCTGCTCCGCTAGTTCAATCGTCTTTTTTAAAGCGCTCGCTTTGTTCAATGTTTCTTCATACTCTGCCGCCGGATCCGAATCTGCCACGATCCCTGCTCCTGCCTGAATATATATTTTCCCTTTATA
The DNA here is from genome assembly GCF_016908295.1 of Thalassobacillus pellis. Classification (GTDB taxonomy): domain Bacteria; phylum Bacillota; class Bacilli; order Bacillales; family Halobacillaceae; genus Thalassobacillus; species Thalassobacillus pellis. The sequence goes on along the minus strand of NZ_JAFBDO010000003.1, from coordinate 508,589 downwards.
CAGGGTCATTGTGCGGATCGTGATACAGGAATCAATGTTCCCATCATAGCCAAGATAAACAACGCCTCCACCGTACAGATGTCTTGGTGTCGGTTCAAGCTCACGTAAAATCTGCATCGCTCTTACTTTTGGAGCCCCCGACAGCGTACCTGCAGGAAATGCTGCATACAGTGCGTCAATCGGGTGGATGCCTTCTTTCAATTTTCCAGTGACTTTACTGATGATATGCATCACCTTGGAAAAGCGTCCGATCGTCATGTATTCAGGAACAGCAACTGTCCCGTAACCAGCCACCCGGCCGATATCATTCCTGGCAAGATCGACAAGCATCCGGTGCTCCGCCCGCTCTTTTTCATCGGCGAGCAGTTCTTCTGCCAGTGCATCGTCTTCTTCCTGATCAGCTCCCCGTTTTCTTGTCCCAGCAATCGGATGGATTTCCAGCAATCCATTTTGCACCTGCAGCAGTCTTTCTGGGGAGCTGCCGATCACTTCCAAATCTCTGAATCTCAGATAAAACATGTATGGAGAGGGGTTGACCTTCCGAAGCACTCGGTAGAGCTGAAAGCCTTGCAGCCTGGTCTCGGCTTCAAAACGCTGGGAAAGTACAGCCTGGAATATGTCTCCCGCCCGGATATAATGCTTGATCTTTTCTACATCAGCGATGAAATTCTCATAGCTGTAATTACTATTTAACGGAATTCCCTCACCAGTATCAGGACTACTGGAAAGCATCAGATCATGAACTTGCCCATCCTCCTGCATCTTCTTCTGCAGCTCTTTCATTCTTTCGGAAGCATGGTCATATTCTTTCATGATTTCTTTTTCGGAGGCATCTTCCGGAAGTCTTGAAAAATGGACAAGTGTCGTTTCTTTCGTTTTATGATCATAAGCAATAAGAGTCTGGCAAAATAAAAGATGATAATTGGACACCGGGATGTCATCTTCGATTGCCCTTGGTACAGGTTCCACATCAGATATGGCATCATAAGCGATGTAACCGACTGCGCCGCCCCTGAAAGGAACGGGAATGTCCGGCTCCTTAACCTGCAAATATTCAAGGGACTGATCAAACGCTTGCTGGAGGGTAGGTGCAAGCATGCTCTTCTGTGTGAATAAATCATGGATGACGAAGGAGCCGTTTTCCTGTTCTACAGAAAGCATCGGATCTATTCCTATGAATGAGAAATTGGACCATGGCGATTCAGGGTCCTGGCTTTCCAGCATATATACCGCTTCCTTGTTCAGCGCATGGAACATATGAATCGGTGTCAATGTATCTGTATAAAAGGAATTAGTGACCGGAATGGTCTGATGCGTGCGTGCATCTTCTAGAAATGTTTGACGTGTAGTCATACGCTCACCTCCATAAAGAATGGAGAATGAGAGTTTGAGGGGTTAAATGCGGATGAAAAATAAAAGATTTGGCACAGGCAACTCTTCAGGCTCTCCCTGACGTCCCTATACTCACTCAACTCTGGCTCATCCATTCTCCTCAACTCTGCTCATTCACTCTGGACCTGCCTCCGCAGATCCTTCTCAAATTATATGAATCTGTTACCTTCTGTTTCAGCTTGTTTGTAAGTTTATAGAATCATACGCCAACTGTCAACAAAAAGTGTTAGACAATTCTGACTCAACTTATTTTTATCATCTTGAAAATAAAATTGAACGATATTTACCTGTCATCCGTATTATGATTGGATATATAAATAAAGGGGGTACAAGTATGGCTGAATTGTTTGAAACGATTAACTGGGGGCTGATTGCCCCGATCATCGTCATCCAGCTCATCCTTATGGTAACAGCACTAATTGACTGGGCACGAACAGAGAATACAAATGGTCCGAAAATGATGTGGCTTTTCATTATTTTATTACTCAATATCATTGGTCCGATATTATATTTCATTTTTGGAAGGAGAAATGATTGATGCCGATCATTTCTGTTACCAATCTTTTAAAAAAGTTCGACGGACATCCCGTCGTGAACAATATCAGCTTTAAACTCGAAAAGGGCACCTGTGTAGCATTGCTTGGCCCAAACGGTGCCGGGAAAACCACGACACTTCGAATGCTGTCTGGCCTTATTCGATCAAACGGCGGTAATATTACTTTTGAAGGATTGGAAAAGACAGCTGATATCCGCTCTGAAATAGGCTATCTTCCCCAGCATCCAGTGTTTCATAATTGGATGACAGGGAAGGAATTTCTCGTTTATGTTGCCAAGCTTGCCGACCTGGATAAACGCACTGCCGCTAAGGAGGCAGACCGTCTATTAGAAAGAGTCGGTATTTCCGATGCAAAAAACAGAAGAATCGGGAAATATTCTGGCGGTATGAAGCAGCGCCTTGGAATTGCCCAGGCAATGATTCACCAGCCGAAGCTTCTGATTCTGGATGAACCTGTTTCCGCGCTGGACCCGATTGGGCGACGTGAGGTACTTACCTTGATGGAAGAGCTTAAACTGGAAACAACACTTCTTTTCTCCACCCACATTTTGAACGATGCAGAGGAAGTCAGCGATGAGTTATTACTCATGCATAAAGGGGATATCGTGGAGTCTGGTTCTCTAGCGGAAGTGCGGCAAAAACATAAAGTAAACAAAATCGACCTTGGTTTCAAAGAAGGGTTCACCGGTTTTGAACAAGAGATTAAAGCCCTGCCATCTGTCTTGAATCTAGAAGTTGATAAAAATAAGATCAGTGTCATTGTGACAGATACAGATATAGGGAGAGAAGAATTGTTACGGTTGATCCAGGCGAAGGGCTGGCCACTTGATAAGTTTGTAGTGGGGCGTGCCACACTTGAGGATTTATTTATGAAGGTGGTACAGGAATGAGACAATGGATAACGGTTTTTAACAGAGAAATGCTTGAATATTGGAGGAATTTCAAGTGGATTTGGGTTCCTGTCATATTCATTCTGCTTGGAGTGACTGACCCGCTTTCCACGTATTATCTGCCTCAAATTATCGAATCTGTCGGAGGTCTGCCGGAAGATGCAACATTTGATATTCCTACTCCGCCTCCTGCTGATGTTCTAATGATGAGCCTTTCTCAGTACAGCCAATTAGGGGTATTAGTCGTGGCTCTTATGTCCATGGGCCTGATTTCAGGAGAAAGGAAAAGCGGGGCTGCCGAACTTGTCCTCGTAAAACCTATCCGATACAGCACTTATGTTACCGCAAAATGGGCTGCTACCAGTGTCCTTGTCCTCCTGTCATTAATAGTTGGACTTCTGGCAAGCTGGTACTATACTAACCTTCTTTTCGGAGAGATCGCTTTCGGTGACCTGCTGCTTACCCTGTTGTTTTATAGCTTATGGCTGTTTTACGTAGTCAGCATTTCGATATTATTAAATACAATGTTCAAAACCCCAGGTCTTGTAGGGTTTTTGACGATTTTGCTGGTCATCCTGACAAGCATCGTGACCAATATTTTTGATCACATATTGGATTGGAGTCCTGCTCAGCTTAGCAGTTACATCAATATAGTGCTTACAGAAGGAGCGATCCCAAATGAGCTTTGGGGTACAACAGTAGTCACTGTGCTTCTTATTGTTGGTCTGTTAACACTAAGCATCTACACTTTCCGTGCAAGAGAAATGGCATAAATACCACCAAAAGCTAAAAGCGCCTCGTTCACCCCCGACAAGCTTAAGAAGAGCCTCGCCGTGACGTTCTTTGTCACAGAGAGGATCGGCTTAAGACCTCGAGGGGGTAGGCGCTGGAGCCGGATGAAACAAAAGCTAAAAGCGCCTCGTTCACCCCCGACAAGCTTAAGAAGAGCCTCGCCGTGACGTTCTTTGTCACAGAGAGGATCGGCTTAAGACCTCCAGGGGGTAGGCGCTGGAGCCGGATGAAGACCACTGCATATCCACATCCTGGACAGTAAAAAAAGAGCCTGGACAACAGCTTCCAGGCTCTTTATCAATTTTGAAGTTTATTGTCCCCAAACATGAACTCCCTCTGATTGAAATGCACCATAAAGGCAAGTCCAATCGCCATCAGATTAGCAAGAAGAGAACTACCCCCATAACTGATGAACGGAAGAGGAATACCTGTAATAGGGAGGAGCTTGATCGACATTCCAATATTTTGGAATACGTGGAAAGTGATCATACTGACGACACCTACACACAGATACGCACTATAGGCATAATTAGCCTTTACCGCAAGCTGGATCAGATGATAGATCAATAGGAAGTAAAGAAGAATAACCAGGCAGCTGCCGACAAATCCGTATTCTTCCCCAATGACACTAAAAATGAAGTCCGTATGTCGTTCCGGAACATAGACTTCACTGTTTCCAAACCCTTTTCCTGTAAGTGTTCCCGATCCTATCGCCAGCAGGGATTTTACGAGATTATAGCCGTCGCCAGTTTGATACTTATAAGGCTCGAGCCAGGCATAGATTCGACCTAATTGATATTCTTCAACGTTCAAATACTTTTTTAATAATACAGGTGCCTCTATTACTAAATATAAGACTAAGCCTGCTACCGCCATGATCGAACCATATAGCGGCACTATCAATTTCCAGGAAACGCCTGCCACGATAATCATGCCAGACATGATTCCTAGAAACACCAGGGCTGTACCAAAATCCGGCTGTTGCATGATGAAAAATACCGGCAAAAAAGTAAGCCCCATAATTTTGCCTAATAACAAACTATCGGATTTGATTGATTTCAATCCATGACTTTTGTGATGGTTGACGATCACCCTGCTCAAGGTCAGTATCGTGAAAATTTTCATGAACTCCGATGGCTGGATGGACCCCACACCCGGGATGATAAACCAACTTTGCTGTCCTTTGATGACCGGAGCGATGCTTGGCGGCGCAAGAATCAAAGCAAATAATAAGACTAATCCACCGGCATAAGCATACCAGCTCAGAGCTTTATATTGATCTGGTTCCAGGAACAGCATACCCACAATGATGATACTGCCCAATATGTACCACATGATCTGCCTGACTACATAATCATTTGTCGTCGCGCTATAAATAGCGACACAGCTGATCACGAAAAAAGCTATCATAATAAAAAACAGGCGCCAGTCAAAGCGCTCTTCGAAATTCATTGTAAATCATCCTCATGAAGAATTCGTGATGGTGTCCCTTTTCCATCCCCACTTACTAATACTATTACAATATAATGTACGATGACAGACCTTTTCAATATTTTTAAGCAGTTTGGCACAAAATTGCATAATCAGCCATGAATATTCTCTTATTTAAAAGGCAGCCCGTCATGAAACTGCACGACATGACGGGCTGCCACTTGCTTAATTATTCGATTTCTTTTACGAATTCCCTGAGCTGGGAATTCCGTTGTTCACGTTCCTCTTCAGAAGCAGTATCGTATTTCTTCAATAAATGGAAGATTTCGTTCAGCTTCTCCTGAGGTCTTATTTCGTTCAGGTACATATGCAATTTCACTACCAAATCCTCAGGCAGATGCTCCTCCTGACTGATCAGCTTATTAGTCACATCCTGCTGGGAATGGTCAATATTGCAATTTGCCATACACTCATACCTCCATCTTCTTTTGAGCTCTTGGATAATTAATACTCTATAAACGTCTTACCCCTTCTGAAATCCATGGAAACTACATTTATGACAATGGAAGGGCAAACAGTTGGAAGGATGGTGTAAGGAAGCTACAATGGACATAATAGAACTAATGAGGTGAGCATAATGATACCAACAGCACTTATTACGGGGGCATCAGGAGGAATTGGCAAAGAAATGGCCAGACTGTTCGCAAAAGCAGGATATCACCTGATAATAGTTGCCCGTTCAGAAGAAAAATTAAAGCAATTACAATCGGAACTTGATGGACATCAGGTAACGATTATCGTACAGGACCTGACAGAAGCTGATGCCGCTAAAAAGGTATATGAAAACATACGCGCTGCCGGAAGAACGGTTGAAGTAGTCATCAACAATGCAGGTTTTGGTTTGAACGGTTACTTTGAAGATATACCATTAGAGGAACAGCTGGAAATGCTTCGGATCAATGTTCACACATTAACGGCATTATCACACTACTTTTTAAAAGATATGAAAAATGCTCCTCTACGTAATATTCCAAGAGGCATAATTAATGTTGCTAGTACGGCAGCCTTTCAGCCCGGTCCGAAAATGGCTGTCTATTATGCATCCAAGGCTTATGTTCTATCCTTATCAGAAGCATTGGCCGTAGAATTGAGGGAAACCGGAGTAACCGTCACTGCATTGTGCCCGGGGGCAACGGCAACCAACTTCTTCAAAACAGCAAGAGCTGAACACACCCGGTTGACGAATCGGACGATGACACCCAGTATCGTAGCAAAAGCTGGCTTCCTTGGCTTTGTAAAAGGCAAACGAATTGTGATACCAGGTCTGAGAAACCAGACCGGTTCACTAGCAGCAAAATTCCTGCCACGTTCATTGGCTGCAAAGTTGGCTTTGTATATGGACAGTGAAAGATAATAATGCTTTAGTTATAGGGAAGTTAAAATCAATTAAACCTCTTCCAAGTACAAGGTTTGACAACTACAGACACTAGCTGTATCATTTAGGCGTGCTTTAATCCCTATAAGAATACTAGGCTTTAATTAGAATGGAGGATATATATGAAGAAAATCACTTTTTGCTTAGCAACATTCAGCTTGATTTTCCTTCTTGCAGCCTGCGGTGGAAGCGAAGGCGGAGAAAGCTCAAGTGGAGATACATCTGGTGATAAGAATTTATATGAACAAATTAAGGAAGAAGGGGTTCTGACCGTAGGAACGGAAGGAACATACCCGCCATACACCTTCCATAACCAACAGGATAAATTGACTGGTTACGATGTGGAAGTAGCCAGAGAAGTTGCTGACCGTCTAGGTTTGAAAATCGAATTCAAAGAAACGAAATGGGATGCAATGTTTGCAGGCTTGAACTCAGAACGGTTTGATATGATTGCCAACCAGGTCGGTATCAAGCCTAAGCGGAAAGAAAAGTATGCATTCTCTGTACCATACACCTACTCAACTGCAGTTCTGGTGACTCACAAAGATAATGATGAAATCAAGACATTCAAGGATCTTGAAGGAAAAAAAAGCGCCCAGTCATTGACGAGCAACTTCGCTGATATCGCTAAAAAATACGGCGCTCAAATCGTAAGTGTTGAAGGATTCAATCCTGCTATGCAGCTAGTATCCTCCAAGCGTGCTGATGCAACTGTCAACGACCGCCTTTCCGTCCTTGATTATCTAAATCAAAAAGGTAACAACGCTCCAGTGGAAATCGTAGCTAAAGAAGGCGATGCCTCCAAAACAGCGATGATGTTCCGTCAAGGGAATGAAGAGCTTGTTGAAGCAGTGAACGGCGCACTGAAAGAAATGAAAGAAGACGGCACCTTAGCAGAGATTTCTAAGAAATGGTTTGGCGAAGATGTTTCCAGCGAATGATCTGATATTATCAGCTGCCACAGGGTTTGAGCGATATGTGGATATTGCTCAAAGCTCTTTTTGGCCGTTATTAAAAGGTGCGCTGCTCTATACGATTCCTTTGACTCTGATTGCGTTTTCCATAGGTCTGATGCTGGCAGTCATCACAGCCCTGTTCCGCCTATCTGGGATTAAGGTCCTGGGAGGTATCGCCAGGGTGTACATTTCGATCATCCGCGGGACTCCGCTGCTTGTACAATTGTTTATCATTTTTTTCGGGCTTGGTTCTGTCGGTATTAAGATTGATCCCTTTCCTGCTGCCATTATCGGCTTCTCTTTGAATACAGGTGCTTATGCTTCCGAAATCATTCGTGCAGCTATTTTATCCATACCAAAAGGGCAATGGGAAGCAGCATATTCCATTAATATGAGTTACGGTCAGACATTGAAGCGGGTGATCCTCCCGCAGGCAACACGGGTTTCCATCCCGCCGTTGTCCAACTCCTTTATCAGCCTGGTAAAGGATACATCCCTTGCTTCCACAATACTGGTGGCAGAAATGTTCCGGAAATCACAGGAAATCGTGGCTAACACCTATGAGCCGCTGCTGTTGTACACAGAGGCAGCTTTCATCTACTGGGTGCTTTGCTTCATCCTGTCGTTATTCCAGGATCAGATAGAAAACCGCTTAAATCGATATGTTAAAACATGAGGAGCTTCCATATGTTATCGATCAAAAATCTACACATGAACTTCGGTTCTCTAGAAGTATTAAAAGGCATTGATTTAAATATTGAAAAAGGCAAGGTGGTTGTCGTAATCGGCCCATCAGGGTCAGGAAAAACAACGCTCCTGCGCTGCCTTAATGTCCTGGAGACTCCATCCAAAGGGCAGTTGAGCATCAACAACCAGGACATTGATTTTTCAAAAAAAATCACCCGAAAAGATATTAGCGCGATTCGCGGTCAGACTGGGATGGTCTTCCAGACATACAACCTTTTCCCTCACCTTACTGCCCTGGAAAATGTGATGGAAGGCCCAGTGACTGTCCAAAAACAGGATAAGAAAAAAGCACGTCCGAAAGCAGTCGAACTGCTGACTAAGGTTGGACTAGGAGACAAACTTGACTACTATCCCTTCCAGCTCTCCGGCGGTCAGCAACAGCGAGTCGGAATAGCACGTGCCCTGGCAATGAATCCAGAAGTCATTCTTTTCGATGAACCAACATCATCTCTTGACCCTGAACTTGTCGGCGAGGTACTTCAGGTCATGAAACAGCTCGCACAAGAGGGTATGACGATGATTGTCGTCACCCACGAAATGAACTTCGCTAGAGATGTTGCGGATGAAGTGTTGTTTATGGATGGCGGCCATATCCTTGAGCGGGGGCATCCCGAAGATGTGTTCTCGCATCCAGAAAACGAACGCACAAAACAGTTCCTTAATTTATTATCAGAATAAACAGCTGCCATGCTCACTCTGGAAACAGAGTGTGTGATGGCAGCTGTTTTTCGATCACTCGTTCATTCCCTTTTCTCTGCAGTCATATAGTAACTATAGCTGATTATCGAAAGGGAGATGTCAAAATTTGTTGTTGATTCTCAAGAACCGCTTGCCGGCGGATGCTTGCCCCGAGAACGGTCTCAGCTAACTTGGACAAGAAAATCGCTTGCCCTAGTGGATCTTCGGCTCGCGCTGTTCCCGCAGGCATCACCGCCTCTCGCTCCTGGTGGAATCAACCATGATTGACCGTATATCATTATAAACTTTAAACAGCGGCCAATCTAAAAAGGGTGAAATTCTTTGATTTAAAAGTAATTCACCCCTTTTTTCAGTCTCTCGAAATTCGCCCTGCGGGACCTCGTATACTTCTCCAGTGATTTTCTAAATCCATAAAAAGGTCGATAGTTTAACCCTTTATAGTAGGAAGCAGAGGAACTTGTGGCAAGCATCTCGATTCTTGTAGTGGAAAAACGCTTATGGGCTTCCGATAGCAGCTCTTGCCCCACCTGTCTCCCTCTCCATGGCTTGCCAACTAAAATTTCACAGATATACAGGGTCACATGACCATCTGTCAACCCTCGTACATATCCAGTTAGTAGTCCCTCCGCTTCTGCTATTAACGTAATCTGGGAAGACTCCCAGGCTTTTTTTGTTCTTTCCCAATTGTCAACAAGCCCTGTCCAGCATTCTTGACGATTCAATTCTTGGATGTCCGGAAAATCTTTCTCCATATATTCTCGAATAAGCAGGTTTTTCATTATAATATCTCCCATTACCAATAATCAGCCATCAGCTGACTTACCCAGCTAGGCTGTTTCCACTCTCCTCTAGGCAAGAATTCTTTCATTGCTGGTTTAATATCTATGACAGGGGTGCCGTCAATGGCATCTAGTCCCTTCACTACAAGAGTCTTTCCGTTAACCTGTTCAATTTTAACAATGGTGGCTCCCAGTCTGTTCGGCCGGTTCTTTCCACGTTGCGCAAATATTCCATACTTGCCGTATTCTGTCCTGTTCCGGGGATAGCGTGATCCATACTCTATTTTATCGGCAGGAACTTTGTCAAAATGATAGATAACCTCAGCGTGGGAGAATTTGTCCAAACCCTCAAGTGATTTTTCCGTGAACACATCGGTAAGTTTTATTTCAGATATGATATCTCCCCACCTGTCATCCCCGACAAGTTTTCTTTCATTGAAAACATATCCGATTGGATGAATTTCCATTGCCCTTCCTCCTGAGGCATTAATCTATTTGTTCCAGCTTTTTAAAGTTACGGCTGATCGGCCTTGGTGCTTTCAGCTTTTCAAAAAATATCACGTACACATTCTTGTTTTCATCAATGTCATCAATTTTTCCTGTTCCAAAAACAGGGTGTTTTACTTGTGTTCCGATTTTAAAACCATTTGTTTTCTCATGGGACTCGTGGCGTGCATAAGATTGGATGTATTCTTTTGCTTCCTCTTCAAAGGCTTTATCAAGCTTGCCGATTCGTTCGTAGGATTCTTCATCAATTTCAAACAGAAACCGGGAAGGATACTTTTTCATGCCGCCGCTTTGAAATCCTTCTGACTCTGTCAGATATAACTCCTTTTCTGCCCGCGTAACTGCCACATAGGCAAGCCTCCGTTCTTCTTCCAGGCCACGTTCCTTTCTGTCCCGTAACGTACGGATATTCGGAATGATACTTTCTGTCAACCCAATAAAAAAAACATAAGGAAATTCAAGTCCTTTCGCTGTATGAATCGTCATCAATTTAACGGTATCGGTCTGTGTATCCCTGTCATGCTCGGTATATAACGTCAGCATTTGTAAGTATTCTTCCAGTTCAATATCTTCTCCAAGTGTCTGCTCATACTGAACAATGGAATGAAGCAATTCCGTCAAGTTGTCGAGCCGTTCCTGATCACCATCTTCCCGTATATACGCCTCATAACCGGACCGCTGTAAAGCTTCCTGCAGAAGCTCGGAGATTTTTATTCTATCTCTTTTTTGGCGCAGGCTTTCCATCACCTCAATGAATTGCTTTGCTTGAGTACGCTGGAACCCAGGGTGGTCAATATGCTTTTTCAAAGTTTCATAAAAGCTGAGATTCTCCGTTTCGGCGAGTTCACGGAGGACTTGCATCCGTTTTTTACCGATTTGCCGTTTAGGAACATTAATAATTCTTGTAAAAGATAAATCATCTGCGAACGCAATCATTCTAAGATGCGCTATGGCATCTTTCACTTCCATCCGGTCAAAGAATTTAAAGCCGCCATATATGGTATAATCGATATTTTCCTTAATCAGCGCCTGTTCAATAAACCGTGATAAATAATTCGCTCGATAAAGGATGGCAATATCATTATATGAAGCCGCCTTCTCCTTCATCAGCTGTTTTATTTTCCTTACCACCCATTTCGCCTCTTCCTGTTCATCCTCTCCGTGATAATGAAGGGCCTTTACTCCGTTCGTGTTATCAGTAACCATATCTTTATCGACCCTCAAATAATTATGTCTGATCAACGAATTGCCCACGGTAAGGATTTCAGGAGTCGAGCGATAATTCTTGTTAAGGTAAATGGATGTGGAATCGGGAAAGAAATCGTGGAAATCAACGATGAATTTCGGATCTGCTCCCCGCCATTCGTAGATCGTCTGATCAGGATCCCCGACAACAAACAAGTTTCCGTGTTTTTCGGCGAGCATGCGGATGAGTTCAAATTGCTTGCTGTTGCTGTCCTGGAACTCATCGACCTGAATATAAAATAGCCGGTCCTGCCATTTTTCCAGCACCTCCGGGTACATACTGAATAAAACAAAGGTGAAGTTGATCAGGTCATCAAAGTCAAGACCAAACACCCGCTTTTGTTTCTTCAAATACAGCTGGATGATTTTGCTGTCGAGATCTTCCACCTCGTCTTCAGGGACCATCCCTCCCCTAGACACCATTTGCTGTACATAGTGAGTATTTCCTTTCAGCATACCGATTTTATCAAGAAGCCGCTTAAACGTCTTATCATTCAATTTCAAGCCTAAGTCTTCGAAAATTTCACGGAGAACTGCTTTTTGGTCTTCTACATCCATAATGACAAAATTCTTAGGGTAGAAAAGACGATGGATATCTTCCCGCAAAACACGTACACAGAAACCGTGATAAGTCGTAATATAACCGGTGTCCTGCTCGCCGCCAATAAGACGTTTGACACGGCGGCGCATTTCATGGGAAGCTTTGTTGGTGAAAGTTACGCATAGAATATTTGATGGTTCTATTCCGAGTGCTTCCACAATAAACGCATAGCGATGAGTCAATGCCCTGGTTTTTCCAGATCCGGCTCCTGCAACTACCCTTATATGTCCTTCTGTTGAAGTGACAGCCTCTTTCTGTGCCTCATTCAGTCCTTCCAATAACTCCTCCATATGCTCCCACCTTTATCTAGAACATCTGTTTGTATTATACCAGAACAGCAGCATACCGTTAAATGGACATTCACCCCCCTGTTCAAAAGCGTAAGCGTCGTGACGATCAGAGAGGATTGGCTTAAGACCTCGAGTGGGCAGGCGCAGACATAAAAAAAGCAAGCACTAGTCACATGCCTGCAAAATGATAGTTCATTGAAAAAATACCAATTGGAATACCTATTATATTTCTTCTAATTCTTTCTCAGGTTCATCTTCATCATCAGTCCCATCGTATACTACTTCCACTTTTCGAAGATTACCGATCTCATCAAAATCTATAGCAACCGTATCCCCGATTTTTGCAAATGCAATTAATCGTTCTTTTAAAACCATCAACTCGTTACTTTTATTTTCCTTTTCCTTTAAAACTGCATACAGCCCTTCGAAACGATCTAAGGTGTATTTGTTGATGACCACGTCTGAAAACCCCTCCATATTTTATTGGAAACCATATAATTAATATGAATACTTATTCATCCTTTACCCTTTGTTTAATTTTGAAAACATTCAGATATTTACATATAAAAGGAAAATAATGTATTTCCTTTTTCTTAGCTGGAATCTATTAATATTTATGTAATATAAAAGATTTGTAAATAATACCAATTCCTTTATTCATCTTCTTTACTACCGCTTCCATCAAGCTTTGCAAGTAATATTTCGATTCTATCATGTAATAAAAACGTAATATTTTTTTAATAAATTCGTCGTTTTGTGTCGTTAAATCATCAGGAATATAGTAAAATGTAGGTATACATTAATAAGGAGGATCATCATTGCGTCAAGTACTTCTAGCTTTATTACTTCTTCTTATGGTCGGTTTAGGGGTTATCGGGTTTTCATTCTCAGAATCCGATGGAAAAATTAAGATTGTAGATGAAAATGGTTCAGAGAATCTGACAATTCAAACAATTATGCCTGACGTAAAGTAACGTAGGACACCAATAAAGCATGCCCGCTATCTCCAGCGATAGCAGGCGTGCTTTTTCTTTAAGTCTGATATAGGTGGCGGCTCAACCTTATTGCGTACGGTGGCGCCATTGTATCAATCATTCTTCTTCATCCAGAACCAGTCCTTCTACATGCTTGCGGTCAAGCTGTTTCTTTACTTTTCTATATTCCTTTGATTTGAAAATGATATCGAAATCATAATCATCTGGGTACAACTCCTCCGCAGGAATATGAAGTTTCAAACGTTTATGGTTGAAAGTATATTTCTCGCCTTTCATTTGCACTACATAATTCCCGAGAGTATCCGGTCCCTTATAAACAATGGCTGTTTCTTTTGTTGAGAGAACCGTAACATTATCTCCCATTTTGAATTGCTTGTTTGTTGATGTCTTTTGTTTCGAAGGCACTGCTGCTTCTTTAGTACGGGCATAGCGATTGACGGCTACTTGTTTTTCCATTTCCTTACTTTTATAATCATGCAAGTTTTTGTGAAAGTTCTTCTCTTGTTTATAAGTTATCTGATGGGCTCTTTCCAGTATTTCAGGGTGCATCCCGAGTTTTGCCGCAATATCAAGAGCCTGGCTCCTGCCTGCTGTGCCGATGATCAGCTTGTAAGTCGGGGCCAGGGTGGCGAGATCAAATTCCATGGAACCATTGATGAAACCAGGCTGCTCCTCTGCAAATTCCTTCATTTCACTGTAATGAGTGGTTGCAAAAATTGTCGCACCCTTGGCGAATAACTGTTCCAGAATTGCCGTGGCGAGCCCCATGCCTTCACCAGGGTCAGTTCCCGAGCCTAGTTCATCAAGCAGAACCAGGGAACGATCGTTTGCCTCCCGGAGAATTTCAATAATATTTACAAGGCGGGAACTGAAGGTGCTTAAATTTTGTGTGATACTTTGCCCGTCACCGATATCGACGAATATCTGCTGGAATAAATGCAGCGATGTCCCTTCAGCAGCGGGGATATGCATGCCTGATTGAGCCATGAGAGTAAGCAGGCCGATTGTTTTCAAGGTCACCGTTTTCCCGCCAGTATTTGGTCCTGTGATGACAAGCGCCTGATCTCCTTCGCCAAACCGCAGGCTGAGCGGGACAGCATCTTCTCCCAAAAGAGGGTGCCGTGCCTCCTGCAAATTGATAAGATAATTGTTATTAAACATTGGAGCAATTCCATCGATACTGATACTGTATTTCGCCTTTGCAAAAATGACATCGTACTGGTGCATCGTGTCAACTGCAATTTCCAGGTTATGTTCAAATTCCAGTACATAACCCGTAAGATAATACAGCACCTGTTCGACCTCGTGCTCTTCTGACATCTTTAATAACTGAATTTCCTCCTGCAGTGCGCCGATTTCTGATGGTTCTATGAACAGAGTCGCCCCGGAGGCAGAATGATCAATGACTGTACCTTTCACCTTACCTCGGTGCTCTCTTTTGACTGAGAGTACATAACGGCCATTCTTTTCAGCCACTGTCTTATCCTGAAGTAACGAAGCATACTTACTCGATTTGACCAATTGCTGAATTTTTTCTTTCAGCCGTGTCTGCTGAATATGAAGCTGCTTCCGGATTCGACTTAATTCCTTCGTCGCAAAGTCATCCACTTGGCCATGCCGGAGACAGCGCTGAATTTCCGTTCCCAAGTCAGAAAGGTCTGAAATTGAGTATGCATAAAGACTGATTGTCGGAGCGACATGCCCCTTGTCATCCATGAATTTTTTCAATTTCTCACAATGATCGATAAAAGAAATCAATTGTGTGAACTGGTCAGCCCGGATGTACATTCCCTTTTTGGCTTGGGTGAGTATATGTGTCACTTCATCCAGGCTGTGAATAGGGACACTGGAACTGATCCGGAGTATTGAAACTGCCTCCGTAACTTCCTCCAGCCATCGTTCGATTTGCCTCTTGTTAGTGGATGGCTTCATCCTATTGATTGTTTCGCGCCCTTTACTGGTCCAGGCAAATTTCCCTGCCTGCTGTAAAATTAGATGGTACTCCATTGCATCAAATGTTTTTTCATTCATTATTTTTTCCTCCTGTATTAATGCCCTTAACAAAGTTAAACTTTCTTAAAGTACAAAAAAAAGCCGCGACAAGCATAGGCTCATCGCGGCTTTTATGGCATGTATATAATAGTCCTTGTAAGACGAGAGACCTGCCATTTTGAGTATAAAAAAAGCTATGACAATACTGCCATAGCCTGGGGTTTTATACTTTCTGCGCTATGATGCTTGTTCTCAACTGTCCTTGAAAAGGCATACTTGAATAAACCTGTCGATTCCAGGCTTCAAAGCATTTTCAAGACCGTATAAAATTACGGATTAGTTAAGAACAACCACACTCATAAAACATACTCCTTTAACAAACGCTCTCAAAATGGCGGTCAAGGACCTATCTATAGAATATGCAAAAGGATTCCCGCTGTCAAACAAATATTAGCAAAGCTCCTAAAAAACTTTATAAAGGAGCTTTAAAGCTTGTATTTGATTCGCACAAGTCCCTTACCGGCGGATGCTTGCCGCCTCTCGCTCATTGTGGAATCAACCATGATACAGCTGCTTGACGTCATAAACTTCAAATAGCCAATCTAAACATAGGCGCATGAACTGGGTAAAAACCTCTTCAAAAAGATAAAACCGGTCTGTTTGGAAACAAATTCCGGACAGACCGGTTTATAAAGATCATACATTTTCTAAACCTTCCGTGTGGTCCTATATAAGCAGAATTATTTCTTTTCTAGCAGTTGATCCAAATCTAATTGGTCACTTGGTGTTGTGTCAGCAAAAATAGACCTTCGCATGATTTTCAAAGCATTTTCATTATCTTCTTCACTCTCGGAAACGACACAATCTTCAGGGATATTTAAATCATATCCCCGCATATAAGCGCCATTCCCGGTGAATAACACACAAATATCACCAGTTGTACCGGTAAGGATCAGTTTGCTGACGCCCAACTGGTGCAAAAGAATATCCAGCTGGGTTCCAAAAAAACCAGAGTGCTTCGGTTTGATTACAAAAAAATCATCCTCATCCGGAATCATTTTTTCAATTACCGGACGACCGGTACCCTTCTTACATTCTTCCACAATTTGTGCAGCGTTATCCTGCCATAGTCCAAAATTATCGTTCACATAAATGACAGGGATTCCTTTTTCCTTGGTACGTTTTTTGAATTTCTTCAAACGATCCGCCATCGGGAGGGCGTTTTTCAAAAGATTCTCCCCTCCGTCAAAGTCCATTTTGTTGATAATATCTATGATGAGTAATGCAGTATTGGATTGCGTCATTCTACTAACTCCTCATGCTTCGAATTTGGGTGGTTCTGCCGGCATTACGCGTTTATGTTTCGATTTATCGTGCATTGCCTGGATGATCTCTTTATCTTTTTCAGATACTTGCTCCCCTTTCAGGTAAGCGTCAATCGTATCATAAGAGACACCCATCTCTTCTTCGTCTGTCTGACCTTCCCATAATTCCGCGCTAGGTTTCTTTTCAACAACTTGGGTAGGGACCCCTAGAAACCGGGCCATTTCGCGCACTTCTCCTTTTGTCATATGAATTAATGGAACGAGGTCTACTCCCCCATCCCCGTATTTAGTGAAGTAGCCAGTATGATGTTCAGGAGCATTGTCCGTCCCCACTACCAGGTAGCCGTAATTGGCAGCAACAGAATATAAGGTACTCATCCGAAGCCTTGCCTGCAGGTTTGCTCCATTAAGCTGGGCGTTTTCTTCATTCCAGTCATCATGCTCCTTCAGTTGTTCTTGAATTTCTTTATAGGTTGTATGATAGCTGTTTGTCAGCTCGATACCAAGATATTTCAAGTCAGCTTCTTTCACTGTTGCTACAGCATCTTCCTGGTCCTCCACACGCTGGTTTATCGGCATGATTACCCCTATAGAATTTTCAGGGAAGGCTCGTTTGATCAGATTGGCGACAAGCGCAGAATCAATACCGCCACTCACTCCTACCAGCGCACCATTCATGCCGGCATCGTTCACCTGCTGCCGTATCCAGGACACAAGATGTTCCACTTTTTGTTCCATTTCCATCATCACCACTCCTTTGCTGCTATCTGTAAGATAAATTCCTTAAAAGCTTCCCTGCTAAACCTTTCCTCAATAGCTTTCTGAATCAGGTAATCATTCTTCTAATAAATCTTATAACTTTAAAAATGGGCCATGCTAAGGGATAATTATAGAAAGAACTCGTAAAAGGAGTGCACTAGAATGATAGAAAAAGAAAGACATGTACTAGTTATCTTTCCCCATCCTGACGACGAAGCATTCGGGGTATCAGGCACAATCGCATCTTACATCAGTCAAGACACACCATTGACATATGCCTGCCTCACACTTGGTGAAATGGGTAGAAATCTTGGAAAACCTCCTTTTGCCAACAGGGAGACCCTTCCCATGATCCGAAAAGAAGAATTGAAGCTGGCAGCAAAAGCGATGGGAATAAACGACTTACGTATGATGGGATTACGAGATAAAACATTGGAATTTGAAGATGATATCAAAATGAAGAACCTGGTAACAGACCTGATAGACGAGCTGGATCCTTCCCTTATCATTACCTTTTATCCAGGCTATGCCGTCCACCCAGATCATGAAGCAACCGCCCGGGCTGTGATTCGGGCCGTAAGGGAGATAGATTCCAAGAAACGGCCAAAACTTCATTGTCTGGCATTCGCCAATAATACTCTTGAAGATTTAGGAGCCCCGGATGTCATAAATAATATAGAAAAAGTGAAAGAAAGAAAATTAGATGCCATGCGTGCTCATATATCGCAGACTGCCCGGATTCTTGAAATGATTGAGGAAGGGTTGAAAGTTGATGATCCGGAAGCGTTAAAATGGGTCACGAAAGAAAGCTTTTACAGCTATAAATGGGAGCAGGATAAGGTTAAGCAGCTGTCAGGAAGCTGACTTTGTTACCTATATACACAGGACTTGCCTGAGACTTGGTTTGTAGAGAAAGTAATGGCAGTGTCCTATATTAATGCTATTTACAGTCACTGACGGCAACGGAAAGTCATCATTAAATACTTTCTTCCATTAATAGGCGGCCATTGAATTTCCAAGGTATTTTTAAAAAAGCTGTCTGTATGGAAATTAACTTTCCATACAGACAGCTTTTCGTCTATTTTATGAGATTTGTGCGATCTTTTCCTACCTACTTGGTCCAGGGAGAGTCAGCTGAGATAATGTTCGCGGCAATTGTTCATTGACTCAGTGACTTCCGCCAAAAGGGGATGGCGATTATTTGATAGGAGCATTGAAAGCTTACAGGGGAAACATAAGGCTTTTCTGTAAGCTAAACTCCAAGTTATACCTTGAGTATATTAAGCGGAACTCCATGAATCATCATGCACGACTTTCTTTTTCCGAACAAGACTGACGATACCTGCAATAAGATAGAAGGCTCCCGCCACTAATGCAATTCCAATAGTCACTACAGTTGCCAGGATGGCTGTCAAAATCAGAATGATACCTGCAGCTTTCGGGCGTTTATCGCCTTTAAGAAAAAAGATACACAACAGGCCGAGGAGGAGGGAAACGACGGAGACAATAATGAAAAACATAGCACCATTACTGATACTGTCAATCATTTGGTCTACATTGATACCTTGCACGTTCATTTCTGCATCTTGTTGAAGCATCTCCTTGACATTGCTCCGAAAACCTTCATTATCACTGACACCGATCACTACTCCCATTAACCCTATGACCAATCCAAAAAGGACCATCCCGATTACTGTTAATACTATTTCTGCTGTTCTTTTCAACTACAATTCTCCTCTCTTTTTCTATTATGCGTTTGCTACATCCCTTTTTGTAAAGGCTGCCCATGCAAGTGTCAGGAATATAACAAAATAAACCAGAAGAACGGTAACAGAGAATGACAAAGTTAAATCTTCATTCATTGGTGTTCCAATTATATGCTGGGTCAGATCCGTGTTCGCAAATAAAATGAATTTCGACCAGTCATAATCTGCGAAAAACATGACAATTGAATTTCCTGCCATCATTAAGAAGATCGCAATCCCAATCGCTAGCGAACTGTTACGGAAAACTGCTGAAATCATAAAGGCGAATGATGCCATCATGACCAAGTTAACCGATCCAAGGAAATATTTTATAGAGACAAGCTGTATCATTGGCATTTCCTGGACCGTACCGTCCTGATAATAAAGGTATGGCTGGGCAGATTGTTCGATGCCAAAAAATATTGCTCCGCAGATAACGGCCAATATCAGCAGGAAGACCAGCATGGTAATCGCGTAAACCAGTACGGAAACATATTTTGAAAACAATATCTTAGTCCTTGAAATGGGACGTAGAAGAAGCAGCTTGATAGTTCCCCATTTAAATTCGTTGGCAATGATTCCTGCTGCAACGATAATCGTAAATAAACTAATAATGGCAGCATTACTTTGGTTTTCCTGAACAAAATCCCAAATATTATAGCCGCCGGGAGCGATATCATGCTCAATCCGGTACTCATTAAGAGCAATTTGCTGGGTTGCATAATCCCCTGCGAATTCATTTTCTTTCATCTGCTTCTCTAACTGGGCGTTTTCTTCCTGTAACGCCTTCTCCCAGTTGCCGCCGTAATCTCCCCCGTTAACATCCCCATTCACTTTAAGCACAATAGCAAAACCGATAACGAGAACGGCTAATATTCCATACATAACCCAAGTCGCCGTTTGGGAATATAATTTCATCTGCTCATTTCTGACAAGCTGAAAAAAATTACTCAATTGCTCCCTCTCCAATCAAATCCAAAAATTTATCCTCTAGTGTTGAGTGATGTACATTTGCCCCGTAAATGTTGACCCCTTTTTCTACCAGCTGCCTGATCACCACGGGAATCTGTTCTCTTGTTACCGAGATGATAAGATATCCATTTTCAGTTTTCACGTCTTCATTGCCCCATTCTTTCAGATACCCTTTAACTTTCTCAGTCTCATCTACTTCAAGATGGAGTTCATTCCTATCTGTTTGCTGGACGGTATCTTTCACCGTTTGGATGGTGATTAACTCGCCATTTTTAATAATCCCGATACGATCACACATCATTTCCATTTCAGAAAGGATATGACTGGACACAATAACGGCTACCCCTTGATGTTCTGCCAGTTGCCTGATATATCGACGTACTTCGCGAATTCCAGCCGGATCCAGCCCATTGGTCGGCTCATCCAGTATCAGGATGGATGGATTGTGCAGCAGTGCCTGTGCAATGCCAAGCCGCTGCCTCATTCCTAACGAATATTTAGAAACTTTTTCTTTAATTCTTTTTTCCAGGCCAACCAGCGCAACTACTTCTTCCATGCGTTCTTTTGATATGCCTGGCATCATCCTTGAATAATGGAGGAGATTTTTCCATCCGCTCATGAATGGATACATTTCTGGATTCTCAACAATTCCACCCACATGACGTATGGCATCTTTAAAATCTTTTTTTACACTTTTCCCCTGGATGATTACGTCACCCTCTGTCATTTTCATAAGTCCTGCCATCATACGGATAGTTGTTGTCTTACCAGCACCATTTGGTCCAAGAAATCCGAATACCTCACCGGGATATATGTCAAAATTCAATCCCTTGATGATAGGTTTCTTTTTAATGGTTTTTTTAAGATTTTTTAACTGCATTGCAGGTTCTGCCATTATCCTTTCCCCCTATAAAAATCATTGCCATATGTAATACGTTGCCAATTAGTGATAAGTTTCAACAAAAATGGAAACTTTCCACATTTTCATGAAAACCCATCTCAAAAAAGGCATGAATTAAGATAATGTTACAAAGTCTCCTTTATCAATAACACCTGTCTTGAGCACCGCCGCATAAACCCCGAACATATTTTTCCTTTCCTGAACCAGCTTTTTTAATATAGATGGATCCTGTTTTGCATCCTCCGGATTGACGTTAATAATCATGCATCGTTCGCAAGGCCGCTTTATCTTCAAGGTAACCGAATCACCTATCTTCAGTGTTTTTCCGATCCACATTTCCTCCTGAAAAGGTTCTGGGTTGGAAGTAGAAATGATTATATTAGGGCGGAATCTGTGAGGATCAATTACTGTATTCCACTCTTTTTCCAGTGCCTCTATAGATGCCTCAGTTATAATCAGAATATGCTCTTCCTCAATAGCGCCACGCGGTGTATGTACTGGAGGGAAGCTTATCGGCTTTATCTCCCTTCCCGCCATTTCTTCGATTTTCTTATTCAGTTTCTCTTCGCCCCACCACGCTTTTTCCTCATCCGGAAACACTACTTCCACAGGAGGGTAGTTTTTCATGCTTTCCTCACCGCGAAAGGCTGCCTGGAATCTGACCATTTCGGGAAGCTGCGTAATCGTTAAATATTTATTACGGGCGATATCGAGAAAAGCGTGACTCCTGTCTCCATAGATTCCATAATTCATCACCCTTAATCCCTCGACGGATTCCCCTGAAAAAGACTTTACCGGATGTCTTCGCAATTCTTTTACCTCTCCGATTTTCATACCAATACCTCCTCGTATCAAATCACTTTAGCGCGCACTTCCGATCAATCTTCATTTGCGGAAGAGAAACAAAAAACACCTCAGGGAAAACGCCGCTTTCCGCCAAGGTGTTCGATAAATCAGATTTTATTTTTCCACGTTTTGAAGCTTTTTCTTTTTCGCTTCTTTTTCACGTTCGTTCTTGTTCAGGATTTTCTTACGGATGCGGATCGATTCAGGAGTAACCTCACAGTATTCGTCATCATCCAAATACTCGATAGCTTCTTCAAGTGTAAGCTTACGCGTTTTCTTAATTGTATTCGTATTGTCTTTGTTTGCTGAACGGATATTCGTCAAATGTTTCTCTTTAGTGATATTTACAGTAAGATCGTTATCACGATTGTGTTCCCCAACAACCATTCCTTCATAGACTTCTGTACCCGGCTCTACGAAAATCGTACCACGATCTTCAAGATTCATGATGCCATACGTGGATGCTTTCCCTTTATCAAGAGACACCAGCACCCCTTGGCGGCGGCCGCCGACCTGCCCTTGAGCTAGTGGTGCATAGCCATCAAATGTATGGTTCAAGATACCATAACCGCGTGTCTGAGATAGGAATTCTGTCGTGTAACCGATAAGCCCGCGTGAAGGGACCATGAACTCCAGGCGAACCTGCCCGTTACCGTTATTCACCATATCGCGCATTTCACCTTTACGGAGACCAATTGATTCCATGACTGCACCCTGGTATTCTTCCGGTACATCAATCTGGACATGCTCGACCGGTTCACACGTAACTCCGTCTACTTCTTTCAAAATCACTTTCGGCTTGGATAGCTGGAGCTCAAAACCTTCCCGGCGCATGTTTTCGACAAGGATGGAAAGGTGCAGCTCACCACGGCCAGCAACGGTCCATACATCCGGTGACTCGGTAGGGGTTACCCTTAAACTTACGTCTGTTTCCAATTGAGTAAGCAAGCGTTCCTCAATCTGCCGGGAAGTAACATATTTACCTTCACGTCCGGCAAATGGACTGTTATTGACCAGGAAGGTCATTTCCAGGGTTGGCTCATCAATTCGAGGTATTTCCATTGCTTCCTGATGATCAGGCGGGCAGATGGTTTCCCCTACATTGATATCTTCCATACCGCTAATGGCAACGATATCTCCCGCTTTCGCTTCCTGTATTTCAATCCTCTTCAGGCCGATGAAACCGAATAACTTTGTTACCCGGAAATTCTTGACTGAGCCGTCTTTTTTCATTAATACGACCTGCTGTCCGACTTTAATACTGCCTCGGAAAATACGTCCGATTCCGATTCTCCCGACATAATCGTTATAATCGAGTAATGTCACTTGAAACTGCAGAGGTTCTTCTGCATTTTCTACTGGTGCAGGTATATTCTCCATAATGGTCGTAAAGATTGGATCCATTGATTCTTTTTGTGAATCAAGCTCTGGGTCATCACTGGAGGTTCCGTTCAGGGCAGAAGCATAAACCACCGGAAATTCAAGCTGGTCTTCATCAGCACCAAGCTCAATGAAAAGATCAAGGACCTCATCGACTACTTCCTCCGGACGAGCACTTGGACGATCGATTTTGTTCAAGACAACAACCGGTGTCAACTTTTGTTCCAGGGCCTTTTTTAATACAAAACGAGTCTGAGGCATGCAGCCTTCATAAGCATCCACGACCAGCAAGACGCCATCAACCATTTTCAGGATACGTTCAACTTCTCCGCCAAAGTCCGCGTGTCCTGGTGTATCCAGAATATTAATTCTTGTATCATTATAGTTAATCGCAGTATTTTTAGCCAAAATGGTAATACCGCGCTCTCTTTCCAAATCATTAGAGTCCATGGCACGTTCATCCACCTGTTCATTTTCACGGAAAGTGCCAGAATATCGAAGCATCTGGTCAACCAACGTCGTTTTTCCGTGGTCAACGTGGGCGATGATCGCTACATTACGTATATCATTTCTGTGTTGCATGGTGCATACACTCCTCTTTTAACCTCAAAAAATTATTCAACCTGTCTATTATAACACATATTATTGAAGGTTTATACAAGTCATGGCTATATATTTTGTAAGCAAGTACTTTCAAGAAGGTTTCATGAAATTGTACCTAGTTTTGTAGAATCGAATGTCCTATCATGATAATGTAGTAAGTAATAATTTCTAATGTTGTTAAAAGGAGTATTAGAATGAGAAAAATTATACCGATGATGTGTACTTTAATGATAGCTATGGTCTTAGGTGCCTGCGGCCAGGGAGATTCCTCTAACAGTGACAGCAATGAGGGCGGCATGGAGCCGATGGTCGAGGTAAAGGTTACAATTCCCGAAAATATTAAGGTTAATGAAGAAGTGACATTCCAGGCAGCCGTCACACAGGGAAAAGAGAAAGTACAAGAAGCCGATGTGAAGTTTGAGTTCTGGCCGGAGGGTACGGAAGATGAAGAACATCCGAAAATACAGGCAGAACATGTAGGAGAAGGAGTTTATAAAGTAAAACATAACTTCGATAAAGAAGGTACCTATTACCTTTATGCACATACCCAGGCACGGAATATGCATGTCATGCCCAAAGAATCATTCAAAGTAGGAGAAAGTGAAGGGCATAGTCATGGTGGTGAAAAAAGTGCTGTTGCACACCTGGTGACTGATAAGAAGTGGAAAGCTTCTGAAGAAAGTACTTTAACTGCCCACGTCCAAAAAGAAGGACAGCCACTGACCGGCGCAAAGGTTCAATTCGAAATCGCATCGGAACAGTTAGACAAACACATTTTCATCGATGCAACAGAAGGAAGAGGCGGGGAATACAAAGCTTCCTATAATTTCCCTTCACCAGGCACCTATACAATAAAAACACATTACGTCAAAGAAAGCCTTCATGGACACCAGGAGGATACAATCGAAGTGGAAAATTAAAAATAGAGAGACCACCGAAAAATCTCCTTTCGATTATAAAGGGCTTTTTCAGTGGCTTCAAAAAGATAAACATTAAGCAGTTATGCTTGAAAGGGCATAACTGCTTTTTCTATGACTGCTTCTTTTTTATATTTGCTCTTCGAATATGCCAGACAGAAAGTCCATATAGGGCACCTACGAGCATGAAAGTTATGAGATAAATGAAAAAAGAACTGATCCAGTTCCCGGAAAAGTACTGCTGATAATTGTCACCGTACTCAAAAAACTGCATGAGCAACGTGAAGAGAATAGCAGATGGGATCCCCCAGCCTATAACCCCATGCCGAAAGATGAATTGCATTTTATTTCGTGGCTGCTTTTTCTTTTTCCTGCTCTTTGTAGCCATTATACCTCCTACTCCCTCATTCCTATTTATTTAAGTACCTCTTCGTATATCTGGTCGTATTTTGCTGCACAGCGCATATCAAGATCCGTAAGGCCTTTGGCACTCCATGAAGTCAGCTTTAATGTCACCATTTTATAGTCAATACTTATAAAAGGATGATGCTGAATTTCTTCTGAGAATTCGGCAATGCGATTGACAAATTGGATACCATTCAAGTAATCCTTGAACCGATATCGTTTCACAATCCACTTTTCCTCTTCAATTTTCCAATCTTTTAAAAGAGCGACCTCCTGATCTATCTGTTCTGATGTCAGGCGTTCCATAAAATTCACTCCTCCTTCATGATTATGATTTACTCTCATTATAACAAAAAAAGCAGCGAACTAATGTCGCTGCCTCCCGTATCAATTGGATCTTACTTTAGTTAATTCGAGGAAATCCTTTACATCTGCAGAGCACATTTCCATTGCGTCTTCCCAAAATTCCGGCTCCTCCAATTCCACACCCAAATGTTTTCTGGCCAAATCCTCTACGCACATCCGACCAGTATCCTGTAGCAATGCTATATATTTTGCCTCGAAACCAGGTCCCTCTTCCACTGCTTTTTTATAAATCCCCAGGCTGAAAAGGTAGCCGAAGGTATAAGGGAAGTTATAAAAAGGGACACCTGTGATATGAAAATGCAGCTTGGAAGCCCAAAAGTATGGATCGTATTCATTTAGTGATTCACTATAAGCCTCCTGCTGTGCTTCCAGCATCAATTGATTGAGCCTATGTGCCGGGACAACCCCATTCCTACGCTCTTCATAAAAGCGCTTTTCAAAAAGGAAACGAGCATGAATATTCATGAAGAAAGCTACACTGCGCTGTATCTTATCCTCCAGCAAAATGAGCTTTTCTTCTTCAGAGGCTGCATTTTTGACAGCAGCATCGGCTACGATCATTTCAGCAAATGTCGATGCAGTTTCTGCCACATTCATTGCATAACCTTGATTCAATACTGGCATATCGTTCATGACATGCTGGTGATAAGCGTGACCTAGCTCATGTGCAAGTGTCGCTACATTAGAAGCGGTGCCAGAATAAGTCATAAAAATCCTAGTCTGCCGGCTGTCCGGGAAGCTTGTACAGAAGCCTCCTGGGCGTTTACCTGGGCGATCTTCCGCCTCAATCCAGCGCTTTTCAAACGCCATTTCGGCAAATTCCGCCATCTTCGGGCTGAACTCCCTGAATTGTTCCGTGATGAAGCGTGCTCCTGCTTCATAGGTCATCGTTTGCTCCGTTTCTCCAATCGGAGCATTTATATCGTACATATCCAGTTGTTCCAGACCTAACATTTCAGCTTTTCTCTCGAGATAGGACTTATATATATTCTTATATTTTGTGATCGTTTTCCACATCGTATCAAGGGTATTTTCACTCATTCGGTTGATGTCAAGAGGCTCTTTAAGGATACTGCCCCATCCTCTATGTGCATATGTTTGCAGCCGGAAACCACCAAGATGGTTAAGGGTTTCACTGAAGAGGTCCGACTGCTCTTCCCATGCTTTTTTTAACTTGTTTGACACCTCTTTACGTACGTTGCGGTCAGGAGAACTGGTTTTATTATGCGCCTGTCCGACAGAAAGCTCTTCTCCAGCGAATTCGATTTTCATTTTACCGACAATATTATTGTACATATGCCCCCAAGCGTGATAACCATCAACGCTGAGGTCATTGATCAGTTCCTCCTGGGTCAACGGCAGTTTGTCATTGGCACGTCGGCGATGTTCATTCAGTACAAATGCAAAACGTGACAGGGTGGGTTTTTCCAGTAGCCCAGACCAGACACTCGCTGGTATTAGTGCTAGTTTTTCATCTAGCTTCGTCCAGGCATTTCCATAGGCTGCCCCAAGTCTGCTCCTTCTGGCAAGCCATTCTCCGGCTTTTTTGTCATTGACATCCTGTGCCGTAAGACAACTGACGTATGCCCCAAACTCTCGCGACATTTTTGCCACCTGCTGAATAGCATAGAGTACTTCTTCCAATCCTGCTGAATCTGTCTCTCTTTCAGGGGGGTGAAAAGCATCGATTTTTGCATTCAGTTCTTTCAATTTGACTTCCGCGCGATCCACGTAGTCAGCCAATTCTTCTGATTCACTCCCACCCTCAAAAATAGAGGTCAGGTCCCATTTCGGGTTATATGTATGAAGCATCTTCTCGGCTCCCTTCTGTAATATAGCTACCATTATATAGAATATTCTGTCATTTATCTATATCATAAAGCACAAATTTTACAAAAACGGAAACGCTGCAACAATCCCCCGCAAGCTTAAGTCGAGCCTTGCCGTTACAGGATTTTAGCCCCGAGAGGACTGCTTTAAGACCACAAAGAGCTCTGCAAAGGATTATCCACAACCATCCAAAGTTATAACTACCTAATTTCAGACAATCAAAAAACCTATGCAGGAAGGTTTCCGCATAGGCTGCAGTTATAGTTCTGTTTTGACTTTCTCTATTTGCTCGATAAGCTCAGCTTGTTCTATCTTATATTGGTATTTCCCGCGCATATGCTCTAGACTCTGGAGGTCAGTGATAAACTTCTCTGCCTCTGTTTTTGTCTCGAACATAAGCTCTTCCCTCACATCACCATTCACAAAAATGATCTCGGTCTTCTTTTTATTCATAGCGACCACTTTATATCCCATATTATCCCTCCGTGTAAAAGAATAGAAAAAGCTGACTGAAGCACAACTTCTGAGCCTTTGGAGGTTATCTTTCTTAATAATGAACAGTGATGACATTACATATTTATGTTTAATTTTATTCTAACATTTATCGACTATCTTTTTAGTACTTTAGTCAATAACAGTAAAATAGTCACTGTACAACTGCATACTTTAGCCTATAAATGGAAGCATATTAATTGATGGATTGGGGAATTAGTATTTGTTCCACAAAAAACACCTCCACCTATTTAAAGGCGGAGGTGTTTAAGCTAAGATTTATTATTCTGATTTTCATCTTCTTGCCGTTTTCTTCTTTTCCTTATTCGTTCCAAAATTTTTCTGCGATTGATATGAATCGTCTTCGGTTCATATCCTTCTGAAGCTCTTATATCCTCTGTAGAGGCTTTCATAAAAGATACCGCCAGAAGGAACATGATAATTATCAGTGGAAAGCCGCCCACGATACTTGCTGTCTGGAGTGTACCAAGACCTCCCAGAAACATTAGTGTCAGCGGAAGAATACACAATGCAAATGCCCAGAATAAACGATTCCATCTGATTGGTTCATCGACAACTTCCCTTTGGACAACAGCGGCAAGGATATAGGAACTGGAGTCAAAAGTAGTTGCCAGGAAGATGATGGCTAATATAGTGAATATGAATACCATGAATTTAGACAATGGCAGCTGGTTGATGATTTCTATGATGGTTGCAGGTGCTCCATTCTCATTCATGAATGCGATAGCATCAAATGCACCAGTCATTTGTAAATACAAACCGAAATTACCCATGATGCCGAAGAAAAGCACACATCCGAGCGTCCCATAGACCATCGTCCCCAGTACCATTTGCCGTATAGTCCTTCCTCTTGAAATCCGCGCGATGAACAAACCTACGAATGGCGCATATACAAGCCACCATGCCCAATAGAAGATTGTCCAACTTTCGGGGAAGCCTGTCTCTTCAAAAGCCCCTATATCTCCAAACGGTTCTGTCCAGGTAGCCATTTTGAAAAAGTTGTCCATTAGAATTCCGACACTATTTGTAGTTGTCTCGATCAGAAATCTGGTCGGACCAAAGATGAATATGAAAGCTAGCAGAAATAATGCCAGCCAGATATTGATGTCACTCAGGAATTTGATTCCTCTGCGCAACCCTGAATAAGCACTGAGGGCGAATATTGTTGTACATACTATAAGGATTATTGTTTTCATAGTCAGGTTTACTTCAAAACCTGTCAATTCACTTACTCCCTGGGCTATCATCGGCGTACCCAGGGCAAGTGTAGTTCCTGCTCCTCCTAATAATCCGAACATGAACAATACATCAATGATATGCCCTATTGGACCATCGACTGTCCTTCCAAGTAGAGGGCGGCAGGCTTCGCTGATTTTCAGTACTGGTTTTTTACGAACATAGTAAAAATAAGCGATTGGTAATGCAGGAAGTGTATATATCGCCCAGGCGATAGGACCCCAATGGAAGATTCCATAGGCAGTTGACCATTGAATGGCTTCTACGGAACCTGGCTCGATGCCAAATGGAGGACCTTGGTAGTAATAAGCCCATTCGATTACAGACCAATATAAGATGCTTGAGCCTATACCAGCTGCAAATAGCATGGCCGCCCATGAAAATGTATTAAATTCCGGCCTTTCTCCTTCATCTCCCAACAGGATATGTCCATGATCACTGAATGAAACAAAGATCAAAAAAGCAAAAATCAATAACCCCATAACTAGATATAACACACCGAAATTCGAAGTTACGAAAGCGTTGGCTTGATTGACGAATGCTTTGCCAGCATCAGGATAAATGACCAGGGGTATGACAACAGCAATCAACAATATGAATGCGCCTATAAACGTAGGCCAATCAATCAACTTTTTTTTCATAGCTATCTTCCTTTCCGATAATTTTTTTTAAAAATATAAAGAATAATGCCGCACACCAATATAACACCTTAACAGAACCCAACTGACCAAACAACCACTTCTCGGGACATATATCGACTAAATCCGACAATTTACTACCTATATACCCTATTCTGCAGCGAATTTGACAAATATCTCATAATTAAAGAGGATTGTAGCAGGAGGGGAATTTATGAGGCAGGTCAGAACCCTTACATACACTATATTTGTAATGCTATATCTGCTAAAACTTTTTATTGATAATCAGATTATTACTGTCTTTTTAGGATTCCTTAGCATCCTCATCCTATTCATTTCTTTCAGGGGTGCAAACCGTACATTTCAATACATTTCGATATTTTTTCTCCTTGCAGGGACAGCTTTGTTCATCCGGTTGGATTTTTCGCTGCTCGAGCTTCCTTATTTTATGACATCTTCTGCTCTACTTCTCTCCCTCCTATATTTCCTGCCCTGTATGGATCAGTTAATACGGGCTGGGGGATATGATGACGAGCTTAAGAAGCTTCTGCATTTTCGGACGTCCAATTTAGGTGAGCTATATACCAGAAGTTCGTTGATTGGTTATGTACTTTGTCTATTTGTCTTTTTTTCGGCTATTACTATTGTCCACGATGTAGTAAAAGAAGTTACTCCAAAAATGGAACGGGATGTCATCCAGCGATTAACTAGTGAATCTGTTCTCAGAAGCTTTGCCCTTGCTAATGTGTGGAGTCCGATTGAGATATTTCTAGCTCTCACCATTACCATAACTGGAGTGGATTTTTTCCACATCCTTCCCTGGGCATTACTCTTTTCATTATCCTTATTATGTGTGGACTGGGTGAAAGGCTGGCTGAAATACCGCAATGTCAGTTTTAATGCTTCGGATCCACCTACGAAGGAAATAGATCAAAAAGACCTCTTCTATAAAATCGGAAACCTGTTTTTTATGCTGTTTCTTTTTATACTTTCAGCAGCTGGAGTGGAAACGTGGCTGAAAATCAGTTATTTTAACGCAGTCATTTTAACTATATTTCCTTTCACGCTGCTATGGGCTGGTTTAATTGGTAAATTCAAAGCTTTTGTGAACCAGTTGAAACAGAGTTGGTCCATACAGGTAAATGGACTGCAGAATTTAATGCTCCTTTTTCTATCCTTAGGTTTTTTCGGAGTAATGTTCGAGCAATCGAGTTTAAGCGGAATTGTTAAACAGCCAATTCAAAATCTCGCCGAGTGGCCACTTATTTTATTTCTTTCTATACAAATCATTTCCTTATCTTTTTCATTAATTGGTATCCATCCACTGGTAACCATTACGCTTATGGGGACATTTGTCCAGCCAATTTTAACGGAACTTAACCCATTGAGTATCGCATTGGTACTATTGACTTCCACATTGGCAAGTGATGCAGCCGGAACATTTAATACAACTGTTTCAATTATGAGTCAGCTGACTTGCAGGAATCCATACAGAATTACCAAGTGGAACATATGGTTTGCTTTAGGCTTCGGTACAGCAGGGAGTTTGCTGGCTTGGCTGCTATTATGAGAGTAAGTGTTAAGAAAGGAGTAAAAGGATGAAAAAATTAAAAGACTGGGACGAGTTCTTCAATCCATTGTATATCCCATTAGTCATTGCTGTTCCAATCGAAATAAGGCTGTTATATGTGGTTCAAGATCGGGAGTGGACTGCAGTGGAGCTGACGTCCTTTATCATCGCAGCATTGTTTCTCATTTTCTCGGGGATAGTGGAAATGGGAAGCGAAGAGGCGAAGCAGCACTTCTTTGGCCATTTTTACCTTGGAAGCGCTGTACTGTTCGGCATATTGGGGTTTATTTTTTATTAAAAAATACTTCTCATTTGTCAAATAAAGAATAACCAGGGCAGAATCATCGGTACCATAATAATGATGGTCACTGTAAGCCAAGCCGTCTTGTTATTGGTTTTCAATTGTTTATAATAAGAGATCCCCCATGCTATCAGCAGCAGAATCGTCGTGATGATACTTTGAAAATGGGTGATTTTGTCTTTATTCATTAGAAAAATATATAATCCGCCTTCCAGGATCAACAGAATCCCGACAACGATATTAAAAAAGTGGATAAACTTCCTATTCACTTCCGTTCAACTCCTGATTTCATATTAGCTAGGAATAACTATAGTATTTGCTATAGGTAACAATATATGAAAGCATACTCTTTGACAAGTCATGCCATATTCAAACAAGTGGTTGTCCCATAAGTCTGTAATAGACTAATTGAGACAGCCTTTTTATTATATTTGATATCGAACCTGTCTCAATGCAAAGTTTTTCATTTTTACATACGAAAAAACCACAAAGAAAAATCAACTTCTTCATGGTTTTTCATTTCAATGAGGCCTTTTGGGAGATCCTCTTGTAGGCTGTTCATATATTCAATAGTGATTCCAGTTGTTCGGAGCGTTGATATAGATGAGAGTCATACCTCAAAAATTTCCAGTGTGTTTCATAAAAGATAATCTCAAATAATTTTTCATTATTTGATTCAAGAGTCAAGCCAGCCTTGGCTTCGCTTGCATTCGCCTGTTTCTCATCAATTATGGATGCTTTTTTTAAACCTTCAATTATTCGCTTGATTTTATCAGGATCTTTAATTTTATAATCATTATCCCCATTCAAGTCATGAAATTCCATTGAAAGTGTATTTTTATAATCCCACCAGTTTTCCGAGGTCACTTCATCCTGCTCGAAAGAAATAGGAGTATATAAGTATTGCGTTTTTATTATGAAATAGGAAGTTGTAGATAAAATTGTTAGAGCGGCTACCATCCATATGTATTTCTTCACATTAACCTACCTCCATGCACTTCAAAGGATAACAATTATTCCTTTTTATTCCAATATTTTTCAAATAGATTAATCTTTATAGGGTAATTTCTTCAAGACTGGCACCATGTACCCTTACCTACTATAACGATTTTTATCATTAAAAAGTTTCATATTAATAACCATATTTGTCAGATTATTGTTTTTTATATTGGGAATAGTGTACTAGCACCAAAAAAGGAGGGCAAAAATGAGCGAATTAGAAGTAAAAACTTTTTTATTCAAAGATGATGGGAAAATTCCAAATCACCCAAAGCTTCCTATGCTCCTTTATCCAAATGGGCTTGTCGATAATGCAGAGGAGTGCGAAAAAATATTTAACAAAAACAACTGGGAGAACAGCTGGGCGGGTAATGTTTTCGGTTACCACCATTTCCACAGTGTTTCTCATGAGGCCATTGGTGTAATTAGCGGGGCAGCTACTTTAAAAATGGGTGGAGAAAATGGCATGGAAATTCAGGTGAAAAAAGGTGATGTGGCAGTCATTCCGGCAGGTGTTGGCCATAAAAAGATAAGTGCCAGCGAGGATTTTAAAGTAGTCGGTGCGTATCCAGGAGGGATGGAATATGACCTGAAAACCGGTCAGGGATTAGAATGGGAAGAAGCATTGAAAAACATTCCTCAGGTTCCACTTCCGGAAACCGACCCAATCCAGGGTACTGATGGGCCACTCATAGATATTTGGCATAAAGAATGACCATCTCTCACCGGGATGGTCATTTTTAAATCAATCAGGTACTTGTTCTCTTTCTTCTTGTTTATCAACTTGCGGACTATGGACCTGGAACGGAACAACTGCCAGCGCAAAACCTAAAATGATGACAAAGGCACAACGCCTGATAAAGTTCACAGAGGGTCCCCCTTATGTATTGTTAATAGGCTACTGGCTTTACACTCAGAATGGTAAATATATATCAATGAACTAAAGCGGAAGCGCCTCGTTCACCCCCGACCAGCTTAAGCCTAGCCTCGCCGTGACGGCCTTTGTCACTGAGAGGATCGGCTTAAGACCTCGAGGGGGTAGGCGCTGAAGCTAGATGATACTAAAGCGGAAGCGCCTTGCTCACCCCCGACCAGCTTAAGCCTAGCCTCGTCGCTGGATGAGGCTCACTGTAGATATTTATCCACAGCCATTCATTCTAGAAGTTAAAAAGATGACGCCTCGATATTGAAGGCGTCCCCTCTTCTATTATACAGTCTTTTCTTGTTTTCTAAGCTCTACTCTCCTAATTTTTCCGGACGTAGTTTTAGGCAGCTCATCTATGAATTCCACCTTACGAGGGTACTTGTATGGAGCTGTTAATTCCTTTACATGATTCTGCAGCTCTTTTACAAGAGAGTCTCCTTCTTCAATGCCATCCTGGAGCACGATGAATGCTTTAACCACATTACCACGGACTTCATCAGGGCTTGCTACCACAGCACATTCCTGGACAGAAGGGTGTTTGACTAATGCGTCTTCCACTTCAAACGGTCCAATCGTGTATCCAGAGCTGATAATGATGTCATCACTCCTTCCTTCGAACCAAAAATATCCGTCTGCATCTTTGGAAGCCTGATCCCCTGTAATATAATAATCTCCTCGGTAGGACATTTTAGTCCGTTCCGGATCCTTATAATATTCCTTAAACAATGCAGGGGTTTCCATATGGACCGCTATATCCCCAACTTCCCCGTTACTGACCGGAGCACCCATCTCATCAATGATTTCTACACGGTTTCCAGGAGTAGGTTTTCCCATGGAACCAGGCTTTACTTCCATATCTTTCATAACACCCACAAGTAGTGTGTTTTCCGTTTGACCATAGCCATCTCTCACTGTCACATTAAAATACTTGTGGAAAGTGTCAATCACTTCACGATTCAAAGGCTCGCCTGCTGAAACGGCACTATGGAGTGCAGGAAGATGATAGTCATCAAGATTGTCCACTTTAGCCATCAGCCTATATTCGGTTGGTGTGCAGCATAGTACGTTCACAGTATAGCGTTCCAGTATTGACAGGTAAGTATTAGGATCAAATTTTCCGTGATAGACTAGCCCGGTTGCTCCTGATCCAAGCACAGACAGGAATGGACTCCAAATCCATTTCTGCCAACCTGGTCCTGCCGTAGCCCAAACCGTGTCCCCGTCCTGAATGCTCAGCCAGTTTTCTGCAGCTGTTTTCAAATGGGCAAAGCCCCACCCGTGCGTATGGACGACACCTTTAGGATTCCCTGTTGTGCCAGAGGTATAGGATAAAAATGCCATATCCTCTCTTAAGGTATCGGCAATTTCCAGATAATCGGAAGCCTGATCGCTTATATGGTCGAGGTCGATCCATCCTTCCACAGAACCGCCAACTGTAAATGTCCTGATAGATTTCAATTCTTTAATCTCTGAGAACTGTCCTGTATAAGGTTGATAGCTGACAATTGCACTGACTTCTCCATGAGATATACGATACTGTAAATCCTTGGTTCGGAGCATTTCCGAACTCGGTATTGCAACCAGCCCCGCCTTAAGAGCTGCCACGTATACTTCGTATGCCTCAATTAATCGCGGGATCATAATAAGCACTTTATCCCCTTTTTTCAGTCCACTATCAATGAAAGCGTTGCCAATTTGGTTTGCCTTTTTCATCAGGTCTTGATATGTAATCTCTTTTTTATTACCTTGATCGTCTTCCCACTGCAAGGCTTTTCTGGTCGGGTCTTGTGTGTATTTTTCTATTTCTTCCACGACATTGTATTTTTCTGGTGCGATTAAAGTTTCTCGATTCATTCTCCAGCCCCTCCCCAAAATTATCCTGCAAGCAAGCTTATCCACTCCCTTGCTTCCAATATGTATTATATCAAATTTTCAAAATCATTGAAATATTAAGCCATTTGAGAAGGTGTAAACCCGCTGTTAATACCGAGACAGCTTTAAGAATTCCTTCGGCTCATGCTTTTCCTTCTAGCGCATAACCAGTCGCTCGGCGGAAAATCAACAGAGGCACTGGAAAACAAAAAGCGGTCTGTGTGAAAAGTTCAACTTCCCCACAGACCGCCTTTTTAAAATTCTCCAATGTTTTTCTTTAAAAAATTTATTAAGCTAAGCGTTTGAAATTTTCACCTAAAATCTCATTCATCGAGTGCACAGTGATGAATGCTTTATTGTCGATACCTGAAATGTACCTTTTCAAACGAGTGAAGTCTTTTCTGCCAAGGATCGTGGTGATCACTTCTTTATCCTCATAATTAAAGGCACCTCGGGCAGTGTGAATTGTTGCGCCTTTACCAAGCTGATCTACAATAAATTTACGGACTTCCTCACTTTCTCTGCTGATGATAACAATTTCATTCTTATGATCGAATTGCTGAAGTGCGTAGTCAATGACAATTCCATTCAGTATTACACCGAAGAAGGCGTACATTCCAACAGTCGGTCCGAAAAGGAAAATGGACGATGTGGCAATTGCAATATCAGACATTAATACCCCTTTTCCTACATCAATAGAAAAGTATTTGTTCATGATCAT
This sequence comes from Thalassobacillus pellis, assembly GCF_016908295.1. Lineage (GTDB taxonomy): Bacteria > Bacillota > Bacilli > Bacillales > Halobacillaceae > Thalassobacillus > Thalassobacillus pellis. The sequence continues at coordinate 472,458 of NZ_JAFBDO010000003.1, read as the reverse complement.
GGCAAGAATATCTGTTCCCCCAGTAGAAGCGCCTTGTTGGAAAACGAGTGCCATCCCAAGAGCAGCAATGATTTGACCAATAATCAACTGAATCAGGATATCTTCGCTTAATGGCTCTTGAATAGGGTAGACAGCTTCAAGTCCCCATACCATGAAAGATAGTGCAAAACTTGCGTAAATGGTTTTCGCCCCGAACTGGAACCCCAAAAAAATGATACCGACTATAAATAAAACAATATTCAACATCACCATAATAATGCCTAGAGACAAATCAGGAAAAACTTTATTTAATACGATCGAGAGCCCACTGACTCCTCCAGTCGCCAAATCATTCGGGGATAGAAAGAAATGAACATTGACGGCAACAGCAAACGCACCAAGATTAATAAGCAAAAATGACAATATTTTTTTCAACATCAGTAAGCCCTCCTCACTAATATTTTCAATAATTACCCAAAGAATATCTATTACACTTTTTTTAATACAATCGGGAGTATAACGGGGTTTCAGAGGTTTGTAAACAGCTTAGCTCAAAACTTTTCACAGAAATAAATGTAAGCGCTTCACGTTTGTCAAGAGTCAAAATTATGTAAATATTTAAATTTAGAGGACCACTTTTCCCCTAGATGAATTCTAATAACAATTACTATTTTCGTAAGCCCTTTTTCTCCATTTCCCGATATCCTTCTTATTACTTATCAATGAACCTGGGCTTATAATTAAAAGTGTCCCAAAAGACTCAACGCAAAAGTTTCTTTTACATACGAAAAACCACGAAGAACAACATCTTCGTGGTTTTTCATTTCAACGAGGCCACTGGGCAGCCTCTTTTTGATTCAGTTTCATCAGAGCTTCGCCAAGATCTTTTCCTTTCGTGGACCTAAGAAAGCAAAGAAGACTTTCATCCGGGTCCGCGCAGGATGGATTCTTTTCATCAGTTATAATAAGGCAGTAAAATCGCAACAGTCGTTCCTCTTCCAGGCTCACTTGCAAAGTTTATTGTTCCTCCAAGATCAGCTACCATTTTTTTCGTCACCATAATTCCAAGCCCTGTTCCGTCTTTTTTGGTTGAAAAGAATGGTTCGCCTAATCGCTGTAACTGTTCTTCAGACAGACCTTTTCCATTGTCCTTCACCGTAATCAGTGCTTTTTCATTTTCACACACGATGTTAATGGCGATCCGTCCATTGGTTTCCACTGCTTCAATTGCATTTTTTATGACATTAATCAGAATCTGCTTAAGACGTTTAGGTTCTGCAAACAGCATCAGTTCCGGGCAAATGATAGCAGTGTCAATATGAATACCTTTGTCTTTGATGATTGTCTGATATAGATCCAAGACATAAGAAACAGTGTCCCGGGCGCTCACATTTTCCTTATGGACTACGGTATCCGGTTTTGATAACATCATAAAATCGTTCACGATAGATTCAATTCGGTTAATTTCATCCAACAACAACTCATTATAGGACTCCCTCAGCTGAGGGTTTGCCACTCCAAGCTGCATGAACCCTTTTAATGCAGTAAGGGGGTTTTTGATTTCATGGGCGATACCTGCTGACATTTGCGTTATAGCCGAGAGCTGTTCAGACTGCCTCATGAGCTGTTCTTTTTCCTTCATTTCCGTAATATCTTCGCTTAGACCGACAATCAACCTCTGCCTGCTCTCCTTGACTGGAAAGCCTCTCGCCCGTATCCATTTATGTTCTCCTGAAGGTGTTTTGATTTCATATTCCATTTGATGATTTTCACTTTTCATTTTTCGATAGCCATCAAAAATATGATGATGATACTCCTTAGGGGCAAGCGTTTTCCACCAGGTTTTCGGGTCTTTTATCCTGTTTTCCAATGGAATGCCGAACATTTCTTCAAATTTTGGGCTCAGGAAAATTATTTCCTCGAAATCTTCTGTGCAAATCCAAAAAACATCTTTTATGTTTTCAGCAAGCAATGAAAACCGTTTTTCCGATTCCTGCAAAGCATCCAGATATGGTTTTTTATCTGTTATATCCTGCATATGGACGGCCATCCCCTCATCTGTAGGGAAAATGGTTACTTTTGCGTAAGTGCTCCTTGCCTCCATATATAAATCAAAAGTTACTGGCTTGTTTGTTTCAACCGCCATATAATAATGACGGTAAAAGATGTAGTAATCTTGAATAGGATATAACTGCCATATTTTATGCTTATAATGGGACTTCAAATCTTTGCCTAGAATTACTTCCATCTGTTGATTGGCATAAGTCAATTGCCAATGTTTATTGATCATGGCTAGTCCATGAGGAAATTTTTCACAAATTGACTTCATCTGACTATGAAGTTCGACAGCATTCATCTCGTAAAACCGTTCTTTCTCCTTACTTTCATCCTGTGAATCATTGATGTAACCTTGTTTGCCATCAAGGTTGTCAGTGAGCTTAAGCATCTGGTTGTACCGATCCTGAATGAACTGCTGTGTACTTTTTTCATCTGCTTCCTCCATTGGAGAAATTACACAGGCAATACGTCCTTGTGACAGATGAGTAAAAGTACAGCGCACCCATTGGTGAAAGGTTTTAAAGAGCATACGTCCTTCAATATCGAATGTTTTTTGTTCCCTTTCTTGTTTCAAAGAATGTTGGATACCGAACTGATCATACACATAAAACAGGTCAATCCATTCATCCAGCCTCAACTCTTCTTTCGCATGCGTGGAATTTTGCATGGAACGGCTGCAATACACTGTTTTGCTGCTCATGTTGATAAGACAGACATTCAGTTCAGTCAAGTTAAAAAGTGCTATAACGTCACTATCCTCCAAACCACTATGCATCCTCTCACTTAGCATCAATGGAATACCTTCTTTCTTTTTACTACTTTAGGTATATGAATTATGCACTGTAGGTATTATTATAACAAAGTTTTCATAATTTTGAATAAATTCTTACAATTATATACAAATTAGGTAAAATCCCTTACGCTCTTGTCTTTTCATCAAGTGCGGGAACAATTGAAGTATACGCAATAAAAAATCAATGGAGTAATTTTCCCGAACTTAAATTAGTAAAATATAACTATATTCATCCTTCAATACTTCTCCATAAAGTCAAAGAAGCATAACTTCGATACGGTTCCCATCTCTGGCTTAAATCTGCAATTTCCTGGATGGAAGGTTTCATCTTCTGTTTTAAATAAAATTTTACTGCATTCTGAATTCCTATATCCGCTTTTGGCAATAAATCTTCCCTGCCGAGTCCGAATAACAGCCAATTTTCAGCAGTCCAGGCACCTATCCCACGGATTTTCACCAGTTTGTCAACGATTTCCTCATCGTTTTTCTTGCTGAGCTCTTGAAGGTCAAGCTGCCCCTCTGCAATCATTCTGGATGTATCAATGACATATTCAGCCTTGCGCTGACTGAACTGCAGTTCTCTTAAATCTTCATATGGAATTTCAGCTACTGTTTCCGGTTGAGGATGAAACCAGACACCATTGACTTCTTCACCATACCGCTCGATAAATCTGGCCCCTAGTGTATAAGCGAATTTCATATTTAACTGTTGATGGATGATCGTTTTCACAAGGCAGCCATACAACTGAAAATCTTTTACTATTGGTGTCCCAGGATGGGCATTGAAAAGCTGCTCCAGATTTGTTTCGAGAAAATGTTGGTGAATTTTTTCCAGATTTCTGTCCCATTGAAATAAAGAAAAGACAAAATCCAAAACTTCCTGTTTCTCATCCATTGTATCTCCATCAATCCGGAATTCTGGTGATGCAGTTGTGCCAAGTGCATGGACCCGGACTACGTGCCGGCTGGTATCAAGCTGGACTGGTATGTCGATCCAACGCTCCTGGAGATCGATTTTTGTCAAAGGATCATGTGCATATCTTGTTAGCACATAATCGAAATCATAAAAACTGTCTCCCTTAAAATATTCCGTCCACAAGCTGTCCACCTCCGGCAAAACATATTTCTTATAATATATCTTAATCATACCAAAAGAAAAAGCAGAATGTTGTCGAAAAAAATAAAGAAGACATTTTTATTCAAGGTGTTTTCAGCTTGTGTATGGAAATTCAGATTTTCTCTCATAGCATTTTAAGCCCCTTACACGAATGATTCCACCAAGCTTTCCTAGCTAAGTCACGCCGGTCGTTCTCATTCCCTTGAATTTCCACAAGTATGGAGGCACTACTGAATTTCCATAAAACAGAAAAAGGCTCCCCTTTACCAAGTTCAACCTGGCTTAGATGGAGAGAGCCTTTTTACATGTTCTGCTCAGGCAGCAGTCTTCAGCGCCTGGTCTTTTCTATTTTGCTGGATCATCAACGTCTCTATGGAAGTCTTATAAAAGGATTGAAGTCTTTAACAACGATTGAAATACTCTGTATACCTAATACCAATATACACTTTCAGGGAGCAGCTTTTTCATCATCAGGTGATCAAGACTCTTGAATGTATAGCCTTCCTTTCGTAAATCGTCAATCATATGCTCCAGGGCAATAGCATTATCCTCCGAAACACTGTGCAACAATATCACCGCACCTGGATGAATTTGCTTCATGACATTCTTATACGCATATTCCCAACCTTTCTGTCGATTGGTATTCCAATCAACAAAGGCGATTGACCAAAATGCACTGACATAGCCAAGTTCATTCGACCACTTCAAAGTCTGCTCGTTAAAAGTACCCCGAGGGGGACGCAAATACATCATTTCGTCCTGGTCGGTAATTTTCGCTACTGCTTTTTCCACTTTACCAAGCTCTTCCTTCATCCGTGATTTGGAAACTGTCGTGAAATCCGGATGGTGCCAGGAATGGTTCCCGAGAATATGCCCTTCCCTTGCCATTCGTTGGACAAGTTCAGGGGCGCTTTTAATATAATGGCCGGTCACGAAAAATGCAGCAGGTACGTTCTTTTCTTTCAGGACGTCCAGGATTTTTCCGGTATATCCTTTCTCATACCCATTGTCGAAGGTCAAATAGATTTCTTTATCACCGGAAGGATCAATATAAAAACCACCGTGCTTTTGTAATAGTGGGCCATACCTTCCTACATCAGGAGGAGTCTCTCCATTACTTCGCTTATAACCCCAGCCTTCAGCAGAAGCTGTCATAGGTATGGTGAATATTGCCATAATAAGGATAAGCGACAAGAGGAAACGTTTCTTCATTTAATGTCACACCTGCTTTTTTTCTTATTGTACAGCAGGATATGTGGATTATACCTGGCTTAGTTTTCCACTATTATAAAACCATTGCAGCAATCCAGCCGAAGATGAACAGCGGTATATTGTAATGTAAAAAGGTTGGCACACAAGTATCCCAGATGTGATTGTGTTTCCCATCAGCATTAAGACCGGAAGTAGGACCTAACGTGCTGTCGGAGGCCGGCGAACCGGCATCTCCAAGTGCACCGGCTGTCCCGATCAATGCTGCCATTGCCATCGGAGAGAACCCGGCGGCAGTACAAATTGGAACAAATAATGCCGCTAAAATCGGTACAGTACCAAAGGAAGAACCGATTCCCATTGTGACCAATAAGCCCACCAGTAAAAGTATAAATGCAATTACTCCTTGATTATCACCTATCATGCCTGAGCTTGAATCGACGAGACTATCAATCGATCCTGTTTCCTGCAGCACATTTGCATAGCCGGCGGCAATAAGCATGACAAAGGCGATCATTCCCATCATGCCTATCCCCTCTGTAACAACTCGGTCGCCACTTCTGTAAGGTACCACTAGAAGCACAAACATCAGAACCAGTCCGGTCAGTGCACCGAGCACAAGACTTTCCGTCCACAACTGCACACCTAGCGCAGCTGCAACTGATAAAAGTGTCAGCCAATGCTTTTTGTTAAAAGTTGCTTTCTCCAAACCTGGATCGCTGAACATCTCACTAGTCGTTTCTTCTTTGTAGGGGACATCTCTTTCTCTACGATAGGAGATGAACACCGCGAATAACAGTCCTAGAATCATACCGATTCCTGGAAGAAGCAGGGATAACGCGATTGTACTTATATCAACATTGACATTACTGCTTCTCATCGAGTCCTGAATCGTCTGATGGAAAATCAGACCGAATCCAGCCGGAATCATAACATACGGTGCCTTTAACCCGAATGTCAGAGCAGCTGCAACACCTCGTCGGTCCAGCTTCATTTGATCAAACAAGTGGAGCAGCGGCGGTATCAATATCGGTATAAAAGCGATATGCACTGGAATTAAGTTTTGTGACAATGACGCCACACCTGCTATAACCAGTAAAATAATGGTACGCTTATCTTTCAACACACGTAATAAATAATTCACTAAAATTGCTGTAATACCTGTATAGCTGATCGCAACTGCGAAAGCACCAAGTAATATATAGCTTAATGCGACACTAGCCTGGTCACCCATTCCTGAAATCATCATGGATAAAGATTCTTGCAGTGACATGCCTGACATAACGCCCGCGACAAGTGAAGCAGCGATGATGGCAATGATCACATTGACCCGCAGCAGGCTGAGTATCGTCATGACTAAAACAGAAATTATTGCTGCCGAAGCCAAATTCCATTCTCCTCTCGATAACGATGAAGCAATTCATCTTATTAGTTCGTTAACGATTTACCATGATAAAGCAAGAATGTCTAAAATTCAACCCATTTATTTTAGGACATTCCTAACCCTTCCATGTCCTTCCATTCCGGGAATGTGTTAATTACTCTAAAGTAGCAGCGAAAAGCTTCTTTGCAAAAATTTTAATTTACTTAATCTAAAATAAAGGATATGTAAAAAGCCGCATTTAGCGGCTAGTGTTTGAAGTATACTTTCTCCACCTATACTAAGAAGGCATTCCATTACATTTTCTTTTCTAAGTCTTCTAGCATTTGGATCAGCTGGTCGATATCATTGACGGAAGTATCTTGTGGATCCATTTCCTCAATGCGTGACATGAATGCTGCCAGCCTAAGCTTGAGATCTTGCAATTTTTCTTCTTGTGACATATATAATACTCCTTTACATTTACTTCATAACCTATTTAACAGCCATTGTTCATCATAGTAAAAAAGGGCAGCTTTGTCCACGTAAGGCATGGCAGGAAGATGTGGTAAGGATTAATTTGTTATATTGTTAATAAAGAGGAAATTTTCAACTATACTTTATACGTTTGAGCTTTAGACAGGAGGCAATACTTATGGAAGTTTTCGGTTATGATATATGGACATTACTGGTCGAGACCAAAATAGCTAAACTTATTATCGGTGCAGTAGTCCTGTTCATTGCTGTTTTCATCGTCAGGAAATTAATTTCATCTTTTTTCAAGCGGACCGATTTTCTTGAAGAACGTAAAGAACGCACATTAGAATCGATGCTTAATTCGATCATCAGCTATACAGCAACAATTGGATTCATCTTATATGGACTGACTGTTTTTGAAGTTCCGGTCGGTAACCTGCTCGCCGGTGCGGGAATACTTGGGATCATTATCGGCTTCGGCGCACAAAGCCTGATTCAGGATTTCCTTGCAGGACTTTTTTTATTGTACGAAAAACAGCTCCATAAAGGGGATTATGTAACTGTAAACAATACTCATCATGGGACGGTCGAAGATATTGGACTGCGTTTTTTAAAAGTCCGCCAATGGAGCGGACGACTGATGACCATTCGTAATGGTGAAATCAAGACAATCGAGAACTATAACTTTGAACATATGCGAGTCATTGAAGATATAACTACAAATTTCCATGAGGATCCACGCAGAATCATGGAAATTCTTACAGATGCATGCGTCCGTCTAAACGACGAACTCGGGCAATTTTTAAAGAAGGACCTGGCTGGAAAACCCCTGGAGCCTTTTCAGTTATATGGGCTCGGTTCTCTGAATGACCAGTATCGTGGTTATCAATATACTGTCACCGGACTTGTTGAAGATTTAGTTTATTGGACTGCGGCCAAAGAAACAAGAAGGATTCTTGCTGAAATACTGTATGATAATGGGATCCAGATGGCTGAACAGCGTGTCGAAGTAAAATCCGCCACTCCCAAGGAACGGGAATAGGCGGATTTTCTAACGAAGCTGGAATGAATAGGCGACGTGATCCTGAATAGGGATCCAGGCGCCGATGCCCTGCTTCTTAATATTTTTGACAACCAATTCTTTTTTCGAGCCTTTCAGGCGAAGATATACTTCACCGAAAGCAATTGTCCCTTTTTCATTGACAGCTGGGGCATAGGCCGTGAGAATGCCGATTTTATTGACAGGAACAGCATACGTATTCTGCTGCTTTGTCCCTTTTCCAATTACTGTGTGGAAGGACAACGGAAGCTTTGTATTATTTTGAGCTTCCAGTAAAATCATCTTTTTAACCTGGTCAGGGGCATCAATTTTGGCGGTCAAACCACCTTTGATATGTTTTTCTTCCCTTTGAACATAGCTCATTTTTTCGGTAACCTGCCCGCTATGGTTATTAACTTCGTTTGTATTAGCTACCTGGTATTCCCAATTAATACTTGTTTCGTTGGAGGTATAATTCAACGGCCATTTACCAAGGTAAATTTCTCCGCGGTACCCGATTGCAAGTGGGGAAGGCTTAAGGGTAGATTCATTCAACATTTCGATCAGTTCTGGGTTCACGATCTCTACATCCGCTTCCTCAATAAGTTCTTTCGTTAATTCACTTGGTTCAAGTACGATCTGATCTTCTGTGGAATTCGGATACGTATTGTCTTTCGAAATGTTCAATACATGACTGGGCAGGCTGCTTTTCTGCTTTTCTTCAGCTGCCGAGATGGCATATGGCTGTATGACAGTAACCATCAGGAAGAGTCCAGTTATTATTGCGATCCATGCACGCATGAAATGGGGCCACCTTTCTTTTTGAGTTTATCATTTGAAAAGGATCCCTTTCTTATGCATGAAAAAACAGCGAGCCTCAAGAGACTCCCTGTTTGGAAAGTACGCAAGTTACGCACCTGTCACATGCTTAATTCAATGTATTCTACAGTCTCATCAACCTCTATGCTATCTTTTACAGATTGGACCATAGAACAATTATTACGAGCTATTTCCAAATTTTTCACCAGCTTGTCCTGACTTACATGCTTGCCTTTTACAATAAAATGGATGTGTATCTTTTCAATCCGGTTAGCTTCATTCGGATTTCGGGTCACATCCGCGGTTACACTGATGTCATCATACTTTACTCTCTGTTTGTCTAAAATTTTCCGATAAACACCGATACTGCAGCCTACTATTGATGCAACCATCAACTGATAAGGACGGAAACCATACTGTTCATCACCGGATATTTCCAACTGACCATAATCAAATGAGGTACAGATCCCATTTTCTCTCAAATAAAATTTCATTCCCATACTTTAGCCTCCCTTAAAGTCATTTCTTCCCTGCTTAGTTCCATTTTAACAAAATGCGATACGTTATTAACCTGTTATGCCTTCTGCTTGCCACTCTAAAAACCATCAGCTAGGATGGAAGATATTGATATTTCCTAGTCAAAGAATGGAGGTGGAAGGATGGTCACCGTCAAAACGCGCTTCTGGATTCTTATTGCATTAGTTGCTGTTTCCGGCTTTTCCCAAGGAATGTTACTTCCATTACTTGGTATCATCCTGGAGCAAAACGGTATTTCACCTTCTGTGAACGGACTTCATGCAACAGGTCTTTATATCGGCGTACTGATTGCCTCCCCATTTATGGAAAAACCGATGCAGAAACTCGGCTACAAGCCCATTATTTTGATTGGAGGGGCACTTGTAAGTTTATCGCTTTTCTTATTTCCGTTTTGGCAGGCACTTTGGTTTTGGTTCATTCTGCGAATGGCTATAGGAATAGGAGATCACATGCTCCACTTTGGCACCCAGACATGGATTACTACCACTGCTTCTGCAGAAACAAGAGGAAAGAGTATCGCTTATTACGGACTGTTTTTCAGTGCAGGTTTTACACTTGGTCCATTAATGACAAACCTTTTGTCTGTCAGCCTGTACCTGCCATTTATCGTCTCTTCTCTTTTAAGCTTTGCAGTCTGGTCAATGATGGGTCTTGTAAAAAATGAATTTCCAGAGTCCGACCAAAGCACTGCCCATTTATCTGGTTCAATTGGCAGGTTTATGAAAACCATCAAAATTGCATGGATAGCATTTCTTCCGCCATTAACTTACGGATTTCTTGAAGCCACCCTTCATGGAATTTTCCCTGTGTATGGGATAAGGATCGGTCATGATGTAAACATGTTATCTCTGATTATTCCATGTTTTGCGGCAGCAAGCCTGTTCTCCCAAATTCCGCTGGGCATTCTGAGTGATAAAATCGGCAGAAAAAAGGTGCTTACGTTTGTGCTGGCCGGTGGACTTATTTCCTTCTTGCTTGCCATGATGTTAGAACACTCCACTACAGCCTTATTCGTTTTATTTGCTGCAGCAGGTTTATGTGTCGGGTCGCTTTATTCGTTAGGGCTTTCTTATATGACAGACCTGCTTCCTGGAACTCTATTGCCAGCAGGCAATATTATGTGTGGTATCGCATTTAGCGTCGGAAGTATTGCCGGCCCATTCTTAAGCGGTGCCTTTATCGATATTTTTCCGGGAATATCCTTCTTCTTTGTCATAGTCTTGCTACTGGTCGCAGTTTTACTCGCTAATCTTATTAAAAAAGAACCTCACCTGGAGAAAGCTTAAAAAAAGCCGAAGCTGGTATGTTTATCAGCCTCGGCTTTCTGTCATTCCCCAAGTGCTTTAACAAGCACCTGTAAATTCTGTTTCATCAAACTGAAGTAATCTTCATTATTTGCGATATCTTCCTCTGTCAATACAGAGATGTTATGGAGTTGGAGTGCCTCCCCGCCGATTTCCTGCTTCACCACTTCAGCAACTTTGGATGTGACGTTTTGTTCGAACAAAACGTGATTAATATTATTCTGTTCCGCGATTTCAATGATCTTTTCCAATTCTTTTTGAGAAGGTTCATCAGTAGGGCTGAGCCCGGCGATGGAAATCTGCTCAAGCCCATATGCCTCTTCCCAATAACCATAAGCTGCATGAGACACAATGATTTTATCCTCTTCCTGGGCAGACAGTTTTTCATGAAATTCCTGGTCAAGGTCAGTCAACTCCTTTTTGAGCTGCTGGAAGTTTTTCGTGAAGGCTTCCTTCCGATCAGGCTTCATTTCAATAAGTAGATCCTTTATCTGTTCTGCCAATTTGATGGAAAGAATAGGATCAAGCCATACGTGCGGATCCCTTTCCCCATGATTGTGTCCCTCGTGCCCGGCATGTCCGGCTTCGTCTTCCGATTCCTTATCTTCCGATCCATGAGTGTCAACGTGGTCATGAGTATGCTTCTTCAAATCAATTCCCTTGGCTGCTTCTAATATACTTACATTTTCTTCTTCAATGACATCGGCAATTTGGCTGGCATACCCTTCCAGCCCTGCCCCATTATAAATAAATGCGTCTGCTTCCGCTATCTCTATCATTTGCTGTGTATCCGGTTCAAACGTGTGGGAGTCGGTCCCTGGGGGAAGAATACTCGAAACCTCAACGAATTGACCGCCGATTTTTTCAGTGAAGTCCTTTAATGAATACACGGTTGTATAGATTTGCAGTTTACCGTCAGTATTATGTTTATCTGAAGTGGTATCTTTACCGCAGGCAGTCATAAGGAATAAAAACAACCCTAGGATTATAAATAAATAATTTTTCGTTCTCACGTCTTTCTCCCCTTTGTCCTTTAAAGCTAAAATGAATTATATCGTAATGATTACTTTTTGTAAATTGTAATGAATACGATTTAAAAAATAAACAATAGATGCACCTAGCTTATCCCTCGACAGGCTCTAAATTTTTGGGCAGTAAAGAAAAAAACTGCCAGTCCAAAAACCTGGCAGCTGGATTTTCATCATTATGTTTGACATTGAGGGCATTTTCCGTAAATTTCAAACTTGTGGTTGTCGATTGCATAACCGGACAAACTGCTTTCTATTTTTTCCATTGGGCAAAATTCAACTGCCTTTGTTTTCCCACAATCTGTACAGATAAAATGATGATGGTGTCCGTGAGTATCGCAATGAAACCGGAAATGCTTTTCTCCATCCAAATCTGTTGACTCGAGAATCTCTTCATCCGCAAGCAAATATAGATTTCGGTAAACTGTATCGAAACTGACCCCGGGAAAGTCCTTCTGAATTTCTTTTAATATGGTCTTTGCAGCGATATATTGATCCTGCCGGGAAAATATCTCAAGGATGCGTTCCCGTTGTTTTGTGTGTTTATACCCTTTACTTTTCATCTTATTGATAGCAGTATCCAAGTTCATACTGTTTCACCCTTTAAGGAAAGTTGTGATGAGACTTTTTTATAAATGATAGCCAATGTCAAAATCATGATTGCAGTCACTACAATGGTTCCGCCTGGCGGGACACTCAAATAATACGAGGTCACCAGTCCTGTTATAACGGAAACCTCTCCGAAGAAAATGGACAATCCGATTGTCTGTTTAAAGCTCTTAGAAAGGCGCAATGCAGCTGCAACAGGAAGTGTCATTAAGGCAGACACGAGCAAAATGCCGACAATCTGCATTGCTGAGGCAATCACAAGTGCCACCAGAACGATAAAAATAAAATGTACGAGCTTTCCGTTAACACCTGATATGGAAGCATGATCTTCATCAAATGAGAGGACGAACAGTTCTTTATAAAACAATGTAACCACGATAATGACAGCAATCGTAATGACTAAAACTGTAAACATATTTGTACGGCTGACAGCTGTGACACTGCCAAATAAATAACTGAATAAATCTGTGTTAAAGCCTTCCGCAAGTGAAATTAATATCACACCAACACCGATTCCGCCTGATAAAATAATGGGGATCGCGAGCTCTTCATAATGCTTATATACTTTCCGCAATTTTTCAATCAAGACAGCACCGATCACAGAAAAGGCCATTCCCATGTAAACAGGATTCCATTCTTGAATGGCATCTACTTTTTTCTCGACGAGCAGACTAGCAGCAATGCCAGTCAATGTAATGTGAGAGAGCGCGTCAGCGATTAACGACAAACGGCGTACCACGATGAATACACCTAAGAGTGGAGAAACAAAACCAATCATGATTCCTGCAAGAGCAGCATTTTGAAGAAATTCATAAGTCAAAAAGCTTTCAATCATAGCTCGCCAGCCTCCCCGTTGTGATGATTATGGGTAAGCTGCTGTACCGCATGCCCATATAATCGATTCAAATCATCATCTGAAAAAGCTTTGTACTCCTCGGAGTGCCCATGAAAATGAATCGTTTTGTTCATACAAACCACGTGGCTTGCATGCTCAGTAATAGTTCCGATGTCATGGGAAACCATTAAGAGGGTAATTCCCTTTTCCTTGTTCAGTTTTTCCAGCAGGTCATAAAAATCAGCGACATGCCTGGCGTCTACTCCAACGGTCGGTTCATCCAGTATCAGGAACTTCGGCTCACTGACAAGCGCCCTGGCAATGAACACACGCTGCTGCTGACCTCCGGAAAGTTCGCCAATATTATGGTGGAGATAGTCCTCCATCTCTACGGTTTTAAGTGCCTCAATGGATTGTTCCTTATCCCTTCTGGTGAAAAACCGAAACATTCCCGTTTTGGAAACGCGTCCCATTTTCACTACTTCCAGCACTGTAGCCGGAAATCCGGAATTAAAGCTATTTGCCTTTTGGGAGACGAAGCCGATATCCTCCCATTGTTTGAAGCTGCGAATTGGCTGGTCAAATAAACTGATTTTTCCCGCGGTCGGTTTCAAGAGTCCCAGCATCAGCTTTATCAGTGTAGACTTGCCGGAGCCATTTGGGCCTACAAGGCCTAAGAACTCCCCTTCTTTTATAGATAAACTTACGTTTTGGACAACTGTCTCTTTATCATACTTAAATGACACATCAGACATTTCCAAAATAGTTTTAGCGTTCATGGTATCCCTCTTTAAATGATAATGATTACGATTAATCTATTTCACAGCATAAAACAGCCGGTCCTTTTATGCAAGGATTTTCACCTTATTTATACTAACGAACAAAGAAAAAGCTGACCCTCTCCCAGTAAGGTCAGCTTTCAACTCTATAAATATTTATTGTAACGGTGCTCCAGATAATCCTGGAGAGCAGAAAACACCATGGTCATCGGCCAATAAATCAAGGCTGCCAGGATATACATGGTCATGGTATCATACGTTCTGCCTGCTACGATTTGCGCCTTGTTAAACAGCTCCGGCACTGAAATCATGGCAGCAAGGGATGTGGCTTTCAGAAGATCCAGGAACACATTCGTCAATGGAGGGATCGCTATCCGCACTGCCTGCGGCAGAATAATCCGTTTCAATGCTTTCCAATAAGTGAATCCAAGGGCCCTCGCCGTTTCCCATTGGCCATTATCAACGCTGCTTAACGAAGAACGGTTGATCTCTGCTATATAAGCAGCCGAATTCAAGCCGAATCCGAGTACAGCGGCTAGCGTTGCCGTCAATTCCAGCCCTACGACAGGAAGTCCAAAGTATAGGATGAACAAAAACACAAGAATCGGAGTTCCTCGCATAAATGAAATATAAATACGGGCCGGCCAACGGAACAGCTTATTAGTCGATCTTCTCGCAAGAGCGATGAAGAAACCAAGGAGTAACCCGAGCAGCATCCCCAGCACTGCAACAAATAAAGTGAGGGGTACTCCCTGCAGGACAAACGGGAGATTTTCCCATGCCCGCTCAGCATCAAAAAGCTCACCGAAGTTTATTTCTCTTATTTCGAATCCAAGCATATGAATCTACCTATAAATCTAGACCAGGGATTTCTCTGATGTCCGCTTCAGGCTTTTTAGATGCATCCTTGCCACCGAAAAACTTTTTCGAAATCTCTGTCAGCGTTCCATCCTCGCGCATGGATTGAAGAGCTTCATTCACTTTTTGTGCCAGAACGTCTGCCTTTTTCGGCATGACAATCGCCGATTCTGTCGGATGGAATTTTAAATCAGGGTGCAAGGTCACATCAATTTCAGGCAGAGCTTTCAGCGCCAAAGTCTGCAGGTAATAGTCATTGATAATGACATCCGTACGACCATTCTCCACATCACGAAGATAAACATCGTTAGTCACGTTCCCGTATGTTTTCACTTCTGCTCCAAAATGGCGAGCAATCTCAGAAAATACCGTCGTCGCTCCACCGCCGGCAACCTTCCCTTCCAGGTCTTCCAGTGTTTCAATGCCAGAAAGTCCATCTTCCCGGACAATCATTGTCGAGTAAGAGTATTTATATGGTTCACTGAAGGTAAACTGCTTTTGGCGTTCCTCCGTTACTTCCATATCATTGATAGCCATATCGATCCGTCCGCTTTTAATAGCGGCAAGCAGTCCGTCAACCCCGTATTCTTCAAACTTCAGTTCAACTCCAAGTCGTTTAGCGATCTCTCTCATGATTTCTACATCATAACCTGTAAGCTTGTCTGAACCTTCCGGATAATAGGAAGCCGGGAACAATGTTCCAGAAGTACCAACAACAATTTCCCCTTTTTCTTTTATTTCGCTCCATACTTCACCTCCAGAAGCTTTTTCCTTCTTCTTGCCTGAACCATTAGAGCTTTCTTCCCCATTTGCCCCACATGCCGCTAACACAATTACAGTTAATAGCATAAGTATAGAAAATAAACTTTTATTTTTCACTGTTATACACCTTCCTTAGTAAATTTCACACTTCCCCAATATAGCAACGGGAACCAAGGTTTGCAACTGCTATGTTTCCCCTGACCGAGATACTAAAAGACCGACAATTCCCCACTTGACGGGCACCAGAAATATGCTATGATAATAACATATATAAAATTATAATAATTTTAATCTAATACCAGATAAAGACGCCATAATAACGGCGTCTTTGTGCTTTTAAAGGAATAATTGATGTTGATTACCATTCTCAATTAAATAAAAGGAGTTGAGAAAAATGACCACACATGTCAGGACAGCGTCAGCCAGTCATGCAGGAAATAACGATAAAAAAAACATTTTTCAACTTTTCACAAGGCTGCAAGACCATCTTGAATTGATGGCAGCGATTGTCAGCGGACTATTGATTTTGACTGCATGGATTGGTGATCCTTACTTGAATAATCAGGCTTTTGTTATCTTCCATATACTCGCATTTGTAATCGGAGGTTATGCCAAAGCAAAGGAAGGTATTGTCTCCACTATTCAAGACCGTGAACTTAATGTTGAAATGTTGATGATTATTGCAGCGGTAGGGGCAGGTTTGATTGGCTACTGGACGGAAGGCGCTATTTTGATTTTTATATTTTCCATCAGCGGGGCCTTAGAAACCTACACCATGAATAAAAGTCAGCGTGAAATTTCCACATTGATGAATCTTCAGCCAGAGGAAGCACTTTTATTGATTAGTGGAAGTGAAAAACTTGTACCAGTTGACCGTCTTCAAATTGGAGATCATATATTGGTCAAGGCTGGAGAGCGAGTTCCATCGGATGGCAGGATATTGAAAGGAACGACAAGCCTTGACGAAAGCACCATCACCGGTGAATCCGTGCCAGTCATGAAAACAACTGAAGATGAAGTTTTCGCAGGGACTGTCAACATTAATGGAAGTATTACCGTTGTTGTTACAAAACCGGCGAGCGAAACACTTTTTCAAAAAATCATAACGCTCGTCCAAACCGCTCAAAGTGAAAAACCTCCTTCTCAGCTGTTCATCGAACGATTTGAAGGGACTTATGTAAAAATAGTACTTTTTTCAGTGGCACTCATGATGTTTCTCCCTCATTATATGTTCGGCTGGAGCTGGACAGATACTATCTACAGAGCCATGATTCTGTTGGTAGTTGCCTCTCCTTGTGCCCTGGTAGCATCGATTATGCCAGCAACCCTGTCAGCCATTTCTGCCGGAGCTCGAAGCGGGGTCCTATTTAAAGGCGGGATACATCTCGAAAAATTATCCCAGATAAAAGTGATCGCATTCGATAAAACTGGTACTTTGACATACGGAAAGCCCGAAGTGACCGATTTACATTTCCGATCTGACGAGGAAGCTTCCCAGACTTTGTCTGCTCTGTACTCGATCGAACGTGAGTCCAATCATCCACTGGCCAGGGCAATTACACAGTTTTGTTCAAATAATCCGAATGCCAAACGTATGGACTTACATCAGATGACCGACATTGCTGGAAATGGAGTAACTGCAATTATCGATGGGCATACGTGGAAAGTTGGAAGGCCGGGATTTATTGACCAGAGGGCGGCTGAAAATTTTCAGGAAGGCATACTTCATCACCTGGCTCAGCAAGGAAAAACAGTCGTCTGTATAGAAGATGAACGAGGTATTGCCGGGCTTATCGCTTTAAAGGATACAGTTCGTAAGGAAGCGAAAGCTGCCATCCGCAGTTTGAAGGCACAAGGAATTCATACTGTAATGTTGACCGGAGATAATGAAACAACAGCTAAGGCGATTGCCGAGGAAGCCGGAATTGATGAATTTGCAGCCGAATGCCTTCCCGAACACAAATTGGAAGAAGTGAAACTGCTTCGCCAGAAATACCAGAACGTTGCAATGGTCGGCGACGGGATCAATGACGCCCCAGCTCTGGCAACCGCCAATGTTGGAATCGCCATGGGTGAAGGCACGGACGTTGCACTGGAAACCGCAGACGTCGTACTGATGAAAAATGATCTTCCGAAAATTGCAAAAGCCATCGGTTTATCCGGCAAAATGAATCGCATCATTAAACAGAACATCGTTTTTTCAATCCTGGTGATAGGAGCTCTAATAGTTACGAATTTTTTGCAGGCGCTTGACCTGCCACTTGGTGTCATCGGACATGAAGGCAGTACCATCTTAGTCATTCTGAATGGGCTTCGTCTTCTAAAGATTTAAGTACAACACAGATTGCTTCCCGCAGGCAGCGACCAATCCAACAAGGGCGATTTTCTTTGACTTTAAAGAAAATCACTCTTTTTTTGTGCAACAAAACAATACATAAAAACAAGCTTAAGTCTATACTTATTAAACCAACCCTTATCGTGAGGCTCCTCTTTATCTCAGTGAGGCTTGACCGCTTTTTTAAATCCATATCTTATTTAAACGTTTTATTTTTCAGTGGCCTCAAACACCTTGGGCTTACCGTAAAAGTCTCATCGTTTTACCGACTAATTCTTTTTTGATATACGAAAAAACCACAAAGAAACTTCAACTTCTTCGTGGTTTTTCATATTAAAAGGCCATTCGGGACAGCCCTAATTATATTGTGGCGAGCAGTGTTTTGTTAGTGAAACTTATTTTGTTTATTAGCTGAACTGCTCGTTTTATGCTTGGGACCTTTATTTTTCTTTTTATCTTTGCCCATGACGCTGCCTCCTTTAAGGAATGGTCACTGGTATTTTTCCCTTTCCTAATATGCTTATTCACAGTTCAATCCCAAGTCTCCTTCTCCGCATTATTGCATTAATTTCACCACCAATGATAATGATGATGCCGGAAAGATAAAACCAAATCATCAGCACGATCACACCACCGAGACTTCCGTATGTAGCGGAGTAATTCCCCATGCTAGTTACATAAAAGGAGAACAATAAGGATACAATTTGCCAGCCGAGCGTTGCAAAAATCGCTCCTGGCATAGCGTCCTTTAACTTAATATATTTATTCGGCGCCAGCATATACAGATACATCAATACAATAAAAAATATGATGGAAGAAACTACCCAGCGTAAAGCGTTCCACATTTGCAGGAACCCTTCTGATAAGCCGAAAAGTGAAAACATGTAGACGCCGACAGCTTTACCGAAAACAGGAAGTAAAAAAGCAACACCAATGACTATCACCATGGAAATCGTAAGAAAAATGGCAATCATTCTGCTGACAACCGGTGACCGGCTTTCCTCAACATCATAAGCTCTGTTAAAAGCGCGCATGATTGCATTTACTCCATTAGACGCCGACCATAACGTACCCAAAATACCAATGGACAGTAGTCCTCCATTTTTATTAGTGGACAACTCGCTCAAGTTCTCACGGATGAGTGTATAGGTTTCAGCTGGCGCATAGATTGCCACCATTCTTAAAAGCTGATCCTCTGCGATCTGGAGATATCCGAGCAGAGTAACAAGGAATATCATGAAAGGAAAAAGTGACAGTAGAAAAAAATATGCTAATTGGGCAGCCATACCACTGATATCATTTACACCAAATTTGCTGAATAATTCTTTCCCAAAGCCAAAAACACTTTTCATGATACCCCTCCTGCCAGGACGCTAGTTACGAAACGTCACGTTTATCCGCGATTTTTTCAATATCTTTCTCGACTTCTTTTTCTAAATCGCTGATCGTTTCAAGCATGCTTTCTACTTTATCCAGAACTTCAAGCACGTCCTTTGCACCTTCTGATAGAGTGTTTGTCAGCTGGGAATAGCGCATTCGTAATGTATAAATCGCCTGTGACGGATTATTGGCTATGTTTTTTGCTGATTGTCCGCAACTTTTAGTACCATTCCATACATATTCACGTGTACCTCTGTCTAGAAGTGACAATGCCCCTCCTGCCAATGCTCCAAATAACATTCCTCTCCAAAACTTTTGATTTTCCATAAAAATTCCTCCTTTTATAAGTTGTGATCTTTTTTGATTTTTTCAAGTAATTCTCTGCAGCCAACTGAGATGAGTTCATATACGTATTGAAAATTCCCGGTAAAAAAAGGATCCGGAACATCGCGCACCTCTGATTCCGGAATATAATCCAGTAATTTCGCCACAACGACGTTAATCTCTTCCCGTATTTCTTTCATGTCTGCAATATTCTTGTCGTCCATGGCGATCAGATAATCGTAATCGTCCCAATCCTTTTCCTCCAGCTGTCTGGCAGTCATCCCTTCATAGGAAATTGTGTTTTCTTCGAGAATACCCTTTGTTCCTTCATGCGGCGGATCACCGACATGCCAGTGGCCTATTCCTGCAGAATCCACTTTTATTTTGCTTTCCAAACCCTCTTCGTACACCAATTTACGAAAAATCGCTTCAGCCATCGGGGACCGGCAAATATTCCCTAGACAAACGAACAGTACATGTATCATCATCCATTCCCCCATTCATCCTATTCTTTACCATTTTTTTATAAATTAGTTCCCGTTCCCGTAATTCTGCTAATATTTTAATTCCCCCTAAACAATTCGACATAAACCACCACCAACCCTTTTCAATGAAAGGAATGAAAACTTGACAAAGCGTTGAAATTTTCGGAATATTTTATTATAACGTACAAAAGGAGGAATAACCATGCAAGATGTATTAAGCAGTATTTCCAGCATCGTGTGGGGCCCGTTCTTATTGATTTTACTAGTTGGAACTGGGGTCTACCTGACACTTCGGCTCGGGTTTCTTCAATTCCGATCTCTTCCCTACGCGCTAAAGCTTGCTTTCAGCCCTGCAAAGCAGGATAAGAAATCCAAAGGTGATATATCCCATTATCAGGCACTGACAACTGCTATGGCAGCAACGATCGGTACTGGTAATATCGCCGGCGTAGCAACAGCTGTCGCGCTCGGCGGTCCCGGGGCAGTTTTTTGGATGTGGATAACCGCTGTATTCGGCATGGCGACCAAGTATGCAGAAGCAATCCTTGCCGTCAAATACAGGACTACAGATCGCTATGGACAGATGTCCGGGGGGCCGATGTATTATCTGGAACATGGGCTTAAATCCAAGAAGCTGGGAAAAACACTTGGTGTCCTGTTCGCTATATTTGGGTCCGTAGCTGCTTTTGGAATTGGTAACATGGTTCAGTCCAATTCCGTATCAGATGCCCTGCAAGTGACTTTTTCCATCCCGACCTGGGTTACAGGAGTAGTGCTTACAGTTCTGGCTGGCCTTGTGCTGCTCGGCGGTATTAAAAGTATCGGACGGGTTACAGCTTTTTTTGTGCCGATTATGGCCTTATTCTATGTAATTGGCGGACTTATAATCATTTTCTTGAACCTTGACCTCGTTCCTGCTGCCTTTGGAACTATTTTCACTGACGCTTTTACTGGTAACGCTCTGGCAGGAGGTCTGTTAGGTACTGCGATCCGTTTTGGTGTTGCGCGAGGGGTCTTCTCGAATGAAGCCGGACTTGGTTCAGCACCAATTGCTGCAGCAGCGGCAAAAACAGACTACCCCGGACGCCAGGCACTCGTTTCAATGACGCAGGTATTCATTGATACAATCATTGTATGTTCAATGACCGGATTAACAATCGTCATGGCAAACCAATATGGCAATACCAACCTGGATGGAGCGGACCTCACATCTGTTTCCTTCTCGTTATTCCTCGGAGATCTCGGTGGTTACATTGTTGCTCTCGGGCTGGTTTTCTTTGCCTTTTCAACCATTGTCGGCTGGTCTTACTATGGTGAAAAATGTTTCGGTTACCTTACAAATGACAGAGCGATCCCACTTTATAAAGCTATTTTTGTTTTGTTTGTTTTCATAGGTGCTGTAACTAAGCTCAACACTGTATGGTCCTTCGCGGATATCATGAATGGTTTGATGGCATTCCCTAACTTGATTGGGCTACTGCTTCTATCAGGTGTGGTAGCTTCCGAGACCAAACGATTCTTGAAAGTTGCTAAAGAAGAAAAACGCCAGGAAAAACAATCCTCTTATCAATAATTATCCGGAAATGTTTACTTTAATAAAGCAACGCCTTGATGTGGGCGTTGCTTTACTTTTTGGTCATATATTCACTTTTTTCCATTAAAAAGGCACGAAAATCTTCTGGTGGTAAGGGCTTGCTGAAATGGTAACCCTGGTAATAATCACAGCCATGAAGACGTAGAAAATCCAAAATAGTACGCTTTTCAACCCCTTCACCGACCACCTCTAATTTGAAAGTATGGCCAAGCTGTATCATCGCTTTGACAATCTCAGCGTCACTAGGGTCTGTTTCAATATCTTTTATAAACGATTTATCGATTTTCAAAAAGTTTATCGGAAACTTACGTAAATAAGCAAGTGAAGAATATCCTGTTCCAAAGTCATCTATGGAAAGCACAATACCAAGACCACGCAGTTCTTGCATAGTCTGGATGCATAATTCCGTATTCTGCATCACGCTGTTTTCGGTAATCTCAAGCTCCAGGAATTCAGGTGGCATTCCAGTCTGTTTCAAAATACCTTTTACCCTTTCCGAAAAATCATACCGCTGAATTTCTTCTGCTGAAACATTCACAGCTACTCTTTCCGGGGCATACCCCTCCTCTATCCAGGCTTGATTTTGCCGGCATGCTTCAAATAAAACCCATTCCCCAAGCTGAACAATCAACCCTGTTTCCTCTGCAATTGGGATGAATTTATCCGGGGGAATAAAACCTCTTACTTTATGATTCCAACGTACAAGCGCTTCCATTCCAACAAGCAACCCCGTTCGTACGTCAATCTTTGGCTGGTAATAAAGCATTAACTCCCCTTTACTGATGGCTTCCCGCAAATCACCCTCTAAGGATATAAGATCGTTATAATAGTCATTCATTGTCGGAGTATAGAAAAGTAAACCCTGCCGTCCGTTCACTTTACAGTAATGCATAGCAATATCAGCATTTCCGATTAATTTACCGACTGTATTTCCAGCCTCTGGATACTGGGCTATACCAATACTTGCAGTAATGAAAAATTCCTTTCCGGTAAGGTTGATTGGATGCCCAATACGCTTCAGCACCATATCCCCAAGTTTACGGATATCTTCTTTGGTTTGTATATCCCTCAAAGCTATTAAAAATTCATCTCCGCCCAGGCGATACAGCTCTCCGTGTTTTCCGATAACTTCCTTGGTCCTGCCTGCAATCAGCTGGATAACCTCATCACCTATTGCATGGCCAAGAGCATCATTTATGTATTTGAAACGATCAATATCACATATGAATATTGTTATGCTGCCCCCGTGTATTTCTAACTCTTGCAGCCATTTTTCCATGTCAATCTGCATCTTTCTGCGATTCGGCAGGTCGGTTAACGGATCGTGGTAAGCCATGTGCCTAATCCTAAGTTCAGCTTCTGCATGAACGGTTATATCGACTGATGAGCCTACCAATTCCACGACACGGTTATTTTCCTCAATCGGAGAAAGCATGGTGAACAAGTATCTGTCCTTATATTTATGTTTATATGTAATGCTCTTTCCCATAAATGCCTCTTTATATTTTTCCCGAAGATAAGACGCTTTTACAGGACCGAAAATATCATTCAGTCCTTTTCCTTTCACATAATCAGTAGTCAAACCCAGCTCCTTTGCCAGCTTACCTTCGTACATCGGTATGTAAAGCTCACCGTGAGGATTCTTTTTCACTTTAAACACAGTATTGACGAGGGCATTCATGGTCCGCTGAAAGTCATCTTCCACAGCATCGACAAGGTTTCCCTCCAGCAGTTTGCTTTCCGTTATGTCTGTGCGAAATGTAATGAAGGAGTGAGGAACTCCCGTATCGTCCAATAATGGGACAATTGTTGTTTTCATCCAGAATAATTCTCCATTCCGCTTCCTATTGCAGATGTCTCCCACCCACACCTTGCCTCGTTTAATTTCACTCCACATGTTGTGATAAAATCCATGGGAATGCTTTCCGGATTTGAGTATGCGGTGGTTTTTACCTATTAAATCACATCGGTTGAATTGAGTAAGTTCGCAAAACTGATCATCTACATACACGATTGCTCCGTTCACATCCGTAACGGTGATAGTAAGAGCTCTATCCATTGCATATTTTAGATCCTGATAGGTAGAAAGGTAGGTTTCCAGGAGCTTACCCAATTGCTTTAAAATACCTCGTGATTCTTCATCTGACAGCTGTGACTTCAGCTGTTGGATCAGACGGGTGACTTTATTGCGGTCGAATGGCGTATCGAGATCCAATATATTCATTGTATCCACCTTCATCCAAAATTCGTTAAATTTCGACAATCATTTACCTTAGTGTAAACGATTCCAACTAATAAAAAAAGACTATATATACTTTTTATTCAATAGTTATATCGGTACTTTTTATCTAAAATTGAATAGTCACACATTTTATTGCGGTGATTTATTTCCTATTAAATAAAAAAGAACGGATAACTGGGAGTTATCCGTCCCGTATAAATTATTTCTTTAAGGTGATGTCGAATTTCGCGAGAGCATTTTTCACCCTGCCATACTCTGATGCATGCGGGCGGTCGTCCCCGTCCTGATAACCTTCATTAACCATTCGGTTTCTATTCAAACAGAGTTTCGTAAACGAAGGTTTAAAAAAGTCAAACAGCTTATAACGCTCCTTTAATTCCGGAAAGCGTTCTTGATAGTTATGGATAGATTCTGCTAACTGTTCCCAGAAAACATGTTCTGTAAGCAAACCATCGTCCTCCATCATACCTGCAAGGTAACGTAAATGGCAGATAAATAATCCGGTAAAAATAAATTGTGTCAAGCCCTCCGGCGGCTCGCTCCGAAGAACTTTTTTCAGATCATCACTCAATCCGGACAACTCTTCAAATGGCTGATCACTGATGTTTACATCATCAACAAAATCCTTTACAGCCAGACGATGAGGTTTCTTGTCTTTCAAAACCAGAATGACATTTTGTCCATGAGGAGAAAAGACGACCCCATAACGGTAAATATAATGAAGAAGTGGGCGCATGATCACATGAAAGAATTTCTCCATCCACTCTTCAGAGGTCAAATCAGATTGTTCAATCAGGCTTTGGATGAACGCTTTCCCATCTTTGTCCCGGTGCAGCAAGGCTGCAAGAGTAACAGCCTGCTCGTCCTCATCTAAATAGCTGTAAATACTCTCCCGCCATATTGCTCCAAGCATTTCCAGATACTGATAAGGAACATTTTCGACGTTCGGGTAATGAGGATGATCGACATTTATACTGGCAATTTCGCCTGGGAGGATGACTTGGCATTCCTCCTTTAAAAATGGATCATTTTCATAGATGTCTTTGATGAACGAAGTGATTTTTGGAGCTATCACCGTTCGTTCTGCTGGCAGTCCCCGATAAACGAGAGTATTCAAAATACTCATCGGTAATTTCACGTGATGCTTTCTTTTGTTTGTCCTATTTACGAACGTCCGAATCGATTGCTGCGGCAGATAAACATCCTCACCATCTCCCAAAGGGATGATCTGACCCATTGCCAGATCCTCTGCAAATTGCTGAACAAGGACATTTTTCCATTGCCAAGGGTGCACCGGCATATAATAGTAATCATCTGGGTCTACATGACAGGCCAACAGTTTTTCGTCAAAGCGGGATTTGTCCGCTGATTCAAGCTCGTGCTCCAGCAGTTTTCGATAGTTTTCGTTATCAATTGAATGAAAGGTTGACCTGTCACAATGGACTGCAATCCAGGAAAGCTTGACCTCTTGATGAGATTCCGGTGCGTAGGTCAGGTAATCATCATATCCAAAACCGATTCTGCCTTTG
This sequence comes from Thalassobacillus pellis, assembly GCF_016908295.1. Classification (GTDB taxonomy): domain Bacteria; phylum Bacillota; class Bacilli; order Bacillales; family Halobacillaceae; genus Thalassobacillus; species Thalassobacillus pellis. The sequence continues at coordinate 447,006 of NZ_JAFBDO010000003.1, read as the reverse complement.
TTGTAAGTGATCCAGGGATGACCTGTCATATATCCTTCAAGCTCTGCGTAGTCCATCTGTACCAACTCATCGGATGTTTGATTTTCCTTATGCAATAAGTGGGCATCTGCAAGCAATGTATTGTTTATTTCCTTGATAAGATGACCTGTTGTTTCAGCAGTCATACCGATTACAGACTGAATATCTGTCAGAAGTTCGACAGCACTTTCTGCTTCCTTCGTTTGTCGTGATTCCTCAATTCTTATGGAGTCCTCCAAAACTGTATAACTATCAAAATAACGTTCCTTTGCTTGGTATAAGTATGCTTTTTTCTCAGAAACCGAGAGACGGCATGTAAGAAGTCCATTCTCTTTTGTTATCTGTGGTTTAATCATGTCTTCATACATGTACTCCGCAAGCATTTTTGCAATGAGATTTTTATTAACCTGTTTCCAGGCTTCCTTATTAAGTACTCCATTTACTTCATTCATAAATTGCATAACGATCCCTGCCTCCATTTGGAAATATATGTTTCTCCCGGGGTACTCCGAATGTCTGGTAGATGTTGTTGTGGTGGACTCGGTAAACTTCTCTTCTGGTTAATGTGTTGATGATGACAGCATTTCGATAAGCGCCAAGCCCAAGATCTGGTGCGCCTGCTCCATGTGTGTGTATTTCTCCATTTTGAATAAAAATAGAGCTGCTCCCGGTTTCCATGTTAAGTCGATAGTCTTCCTGAACTTTAAAGCGTCCATGTTCATCGAAACTAATATTGTTATATAGTGGTGATAAAAAAGTTGGGATGGCTGGTTTATATCCAGTCCCTAATATGACGGCTTCCGCCTCTGTCTCAAACGGTTCCTGCTGGACATTATGCCAGCCGCTCAGCTTCCAGGTATCTCCTTTTCTTTCGATTGCTTTTATCTCTGACATTGCCTGCAAATGGGTATAAGGACGCTGGTTGCCAATGCTTCGCTCATAAAATAAGTCATAGATTTCGGCGATCGTATCAGCGCTTATTCCTTTGTACAAAAGGTCCTGATCATTTAACAGTTCATCTTTTTTATGCTGGGGCAAGTCGTAAAAGAATTTCGTGTAATCCGGTGAAAAATGCTCCAATCCCAGCTTGGAATATTCCATTGGAAAAAAACCTTTAGACCTTGTAAACCATTCAAGTGAGTATCCCACCGCTTCCTGTTCTTTGAATAGATCCAGGAATACTTCAGCAGCACTTTGCCCTGACCCGATCACAGCTATGGACTCTGCTTCCGTTACAGCTGTTTTTTTATTCAGATAATCAGCGCTGTGAAAAACGGTGTCACCTATGGACTCCCGGAAAGCTGACGGTACGTTAGGAGCACTTCCGATCCCAAGAATTAAATTCCGGGCCAAGTAAACAATTGGTGACCCTGATGCCTGCAGTACTTTTACCTCATACACTTCCTCCCCATTTTCAAATCGATGGCAACTTACCTCTTCGACCTCCATCCCAAAACAGCATGAATTCAACTGGCGGGAAACCCACTGACAGTAATGGTTATACTCCTTTCGCGGAATATGGAATTTTTCAAAAAAATAAAATTGGTACAAGCGGTCGTGTTCCTGTAAATAGTTTAAAAAACTGTATTCACTTGTTACATCTACCATACTTACCAGGTCTGCAAGGAAGGGAACCTGTAGGGTCGTTCCCTCAAGCAGCATACCTGGATGCCAGTCAAAGTGGTGTTTTTTCTCAAGAAACAAAGCATCTAAGTCAGGTATATCATCTACTAAGGCTGCAAGTCCCAGATTAAATGGACCGAGCCCCACTCCAATGACGTCAAATATTTTTTCAGACGTTTTGGCAGCAGTTGGCATGTGCCCACCTCTTTTCAAATGTAGTCCTGTCGCAAAACATCAGTAATCCGGTTTTATCTGGCAGTTGTATTGGTTTCACTGGTTCAAAACCGCATTTTTTAAATACATGAATCATTTTTTCATTCCGTATGTCGGGTTCTGCGATCACTTTTTCCGTATCCGCATTGGAAAATTGATAATCTACCATGGACCGTAATAGCGGTAAAGCGTATCCTTTTCCGAGAAACGCTGTATCTCCGATCAATAAGTGAACACCTTGGTCATAAGGTGCTGCATCATAATATTCTTGGACAATATCACCATTGACCCAATAAGACTCCCAATAGCTCATCGCTGTCCCGTCCACTTCACCTATATATAATGTCTGGTGCTGATCCGCGAGTGCTTTTTCAAGGTGTCTACTGAACCTTTGAAATGGGAAGTCCAAATGCCAGAAAGGAATGACATGTTCCTCGTGCATCCACTGGTAGATTCTCCTCAAATCCTTCTCGTAATCTACTTTTCTGAAGGTAATTTCCCGTTTTATGTCATGATCATAAACGCGGTAATCAAAGGCCACTAGTTACACGCCCCTTAGTTCCCAACGGGTTTTTAACGAAAGCATACACCGACTGTGTGGCAAGAGAACCAATCAGTTCGTCCATGTCATGAAAGCGTGTAAGCAGGTTAGCTTTGCACGGCAGCTTTTCCTGTTTCAACAAACTATCTATCAATGGTCGTGCATCCGTTAACTTTTCATAATGGTCTTCGAGTTTTTCCATGAGCAGATGGGTGAGTTTCTCTTCGGGAATCAATCCGCTTGTTCCAAAACCATTGATCAAGCCGAACAAATGGTTGAAAAAGAAGTAATAGCGGAAACGTTCATCTGCAATTTCATCAGCACAGATGGTATCGCTAGTCTGATTAAGGTTTGGCAGCAATTTCTTTAGTTTTTCCGCTTTAGATTCCTGGAAATAGTACCCCTGGTTATCACGGTAATAAAAATGCTCTGGGTACCCGTCCTTTAACTTAATGATCGAATTTTGCTGGTGAGCTTCGAGTGCTATGCCGTATTTTTCGTAGAGCCAGAGCAACGGATCAAGTGTCAGCGTTAAGTATTTGCTGAACCATTTTTCACTTACTTGCTCAGTAGATTGTTCTTCTGAGTCAGCCAGACTGTTGATGATCGAAGCCAGCCGGTTTGTATCGTAATAAGGAACATCCTGGCACAGCCCGGCTACTAAGGAAACATTTTTATCGTTATGCTTACGAAATGGATTTTCCCGGATAATGACATCAAGTGAAGCCTCCGAGCCTTCGATATTTACACAGAGATGGGCAGGGTCCTTAATGACATGAAAGTTTGGGAATTCACCCATAAGCTTTGTTCCCAGAGAAGTCTGCCACAGCCTTGCTACCTCTGCCCCTCTGTCTAATTCTTTTGACTGATTCATCCTTAAAGAATTTGTTATCTTAACAGGAACAGAGAACTTGTACATATAAGGACAATCCCTTCGGTAAACAGTCCTGAACGATGAAGTTCCAGTATTTGGTGACCCCAGGGGTCCTAAATATTTTATCAGTCCTTTATCTATTAGTTGTTTAGCTGCTGGATCGTTTATCAGCTGTCTGGCTTGCAGTGGGTGAGAAGGGATGATTATGTTCTTGGAATTTTCCAACTGCTTAATCAGCTGGGAATCGACATCCTGATCTCCTTTCAGAGCTTCCATAATCATTTCTTCTGCCGATTGTTCAATAGCCGAGTCCTGCTTTACTATTTCAGGTTCAACTGCAAAGTAATGGAGCTGAAACTCTCCCTTCATTTCCGGTGAATAACTGTCATCTTCCTCATCCGTTACACCCTGCTTGCTTTTTGGGGTTGGATGGAGCAGGTGGCCGAGAAGTAGGGACTGCTCTGCTTCGATGAATGTAAACTCCTTTTCCGAAAGAGGAGTGGCATCCTGTTTCCGTTCCATCAGATATTTTTTCATATTTCTGCAGCTTAAAATGACCCGGTAAAGCAACTCTTCTTCCGCATCCGTGCGTCCTGATTCAAGTAGCAGCTCCTTCGTGATCAAGGCAGCCAAAGTAATATAATCAAGCGTGATGAGAGAGCTGCTATTTCGTTCCTGATAATAGATAGGGAAAGATAGCAAGTGTCTATCTGTCTCCGACCAGTAGCGAATAGGTATTAGAAGTGTAAATCCTTGCTTCTGCAGCGGACACTTAATAAGTTTTTCAGCCTTTTTTGTCACCGGAAAATCCGTTTCATCCAGACTCACTTCTTCAAAATTACCAGTCTCCCTCATGTAGCAATTCAAAAAGCTTTGCATCGTCGCATGTTCAGCCATTTCTACCGTATTTTTCATTGAATCAGCCTCCCCGCTTTGTTTTTTCCAATCGTGTCTATGTCAGCAATAATCTCCTTAATGTCTGTGATGGTCGTCCGCGGATTCAATAAGGTGAACTTTAAATATGTCCGTCCTTCAACCGTCGTTTTAGCTATCACGGCTTTTCCAGAATGGTAAAGCTCCTGTTGAATATCTCGATTCAACTGGTCTACATGCTTCTCCTCCCATAGCATCCTGGGAATATAGCGAAATACCACCATATTCAGTTCTGGATCTTTATCAATGACGTGAATATCAGCTGATCTTTCCAAATGTGCTGCCACTTCTTTTGCCAGATGAATAGGCTTGTCAATCATTTCTCCGAATCTCTTTGTTCCTACTATTCGTAAGGAGAAAAACAGCTTCAAGGCATCAAACCTTCTGGTCGTCTGAACTGATTTATTGACGAGATTAGTAATACCTTCTTCTTCGTCTTCCTCAGGGTTCAAGTAGTCAGCGTGATGCTGAAGGAAACGAAAACTGCTGTGATTCTTAACAAGAAAAGCCCCGCAACTGACCGGCTGGTAAAAAAGTTTATGGAAATCTACGGTGATGGAGTCTGCCAGCTGAATACCCGCAAGTTTTTCATTATGTTGTTCACTAAGTACAAGCGCTCCCCCTACAGCAGCATCTACATGGAGCCACAGCCCATGATTTTCAGCAAGTCCAGCCATTTCCCGCATTGGGTCGATGCTGCCGAAATCAGTCGTCCCACATGTAGCAACAAGTGCAAATGGCTGAAGGTCAGCTTTATATAATTCCTGCAAAGTTTTATCAAGATTATCGATATCAAGACGATGATGGTTGTTTACTTTTATGGGAACTACAGCTTCTTCGCCCAATCCAAGCTGTGCCGCCGATTTTTTCACTGTGAAGTGAGCATGCTCCGAGCAGAGAATACGAAGCCTGTTAAAGGCTGGCGGCAGTCCTTGCTTTTGAACATTCCATCCCCACTTCTTCCAACAAAATGAATCCCTGGCAAGCAGCAGGCCCGTGTAATTCGATTGTGTTCCACCGCTCGTAAAAGCTCCGTCAGATCCTGCCGGGTAACCGAATTTCCCTGTCAGCCACCGAATCATTTCGTTTTCCAGATAAGTAGCTGCCGGGCTTTGGTCCCAGGAGTCCATCGATTGGTTGAAAGCATTGATGACCATTTCTGCTCCAAGTGCTGGCATCAACGGCGGGCAATGAAGATGGGCCGCCGCTTTTTCATGGGTGATGGCAAGGTTACTCCTAAGCAACGGTCCATCAATATCCCGCAGCAGATTTTCTAATCGCTCCCCATCGTAGGTGAATAAGGAAAGCTTTCGTACCCTTGCTTCAAGATCCGCTGGTTTTCCGCCTTCGTAGGGATGCTCATGCGTGGCGAAAATTTCTCCCAAGCTATCCGTAATCAGATTTGTCATCGATTTAAAAGATTCCACACTTGAGGGGTTTTGGTTCAGGAAAAAGAGATCATAATTCCTGGTTTGTTTAGGGTGCTCTGCGAAATTCGCACTAAGATTGACCACACCATCGCCCCCTTTTGCCGAATCTCGTCAAAATTCTTTCTTTAGTAAACATCACTACTATACCTCCCAAATGAAAATCATTTTCAATTAATGGCGTACATTCATACTAATTGAGAATGATAATCATAGTCAATAGTAATTGAGAGGCATTATCAATTACCCCCAACCTCTATCGATTTTAGGTATAAAAAGGTGTCTATTATCCAAATTTTAGTATTTTTTATCTTCTGAAAACATATCAGTCAATTTTCATTAAAATCTAAAGAAACTTGTCGAAAAAATTATCCAAAGGAAAAAGTGGGATGCAAAACAATTTCTTTTCCGTGCAGGAAGACACCAAGTCTCCTGAGACTTCACCAAGACCAAAGAATAAGTCCTTTATAATCGAAAGGAGTTCTTAAAGCTTGTTGTTGATTCACACGAATCGCTTGCCGGCGGATGCTTGACGCGGGCACGACCTCAGCTAACTTTGTCAAGAAGAACACTTGACAAAGTGGATCTTCGGCTCGCGCTGTTCCCGCAGGCTTCACCGCTTCTCGCTCTTTGTTCAAAAAATACACTACCTACGATTGGTCTTTTATGATTCCCATTACTTCGGGGGCTTCTCTGCAAAAGAATTGATGCTTTCCTAACGTTAAGAAAGTCACTTTTTTCTTGTCTCGTCAGCATAGTTGTACAGCTTGTTTTAGGAGAGAAAATGCTCATAACGAAAAAACCACGCAAAAAAATTTCTACGTGGTTTTTCATTTCATATAGTTTTTTGTGATAACTCTTTTTTGGTCAGCAATTACTACATCGCGGTGCTCCCGCATGCCTCATTTAATGCAGGAAGGGTCTCTATTTCACAACAAAGGCAAGATGGATCGCTCACCCATTCAACTTTTTCTTACGTAAGTGACTGGATGCATTCTGGTCCTTCATTCTTTGCCGAATTCACATAATCGCTGACGTTATAAGCATCCAGGTCATCAAGGGTCAATTGTGTTACAAAATCATGAGCTTCTTCAGGCTCCCATTTCACAGGTTCAATCCAATTATCCTGCTGTTCTTTTGGCAGTATGATCGGCATTCGATCATGAATAGGTTCCATGAAAGTATTAGCCTTTTTCGTTAAAATAGTGCATGTGTATAGTTCCTCTTCGTCCTGCTTCCATTTATCCCACAAACCAGCGAATGCGAACAGTTTTCGCTCCTTCAGGGAAATCCGTTTCGCTTGTTTACCATTGTCTGTCCGCTGCCATTCGTAGAAACTGTCTGCAACAATCAGGCATCTCTTTTGTTTCAGTAAATTTTTGAAGCTTGGCTTTTCATGGGCCGTTTCACTCCGGGCATTAATCATTTTATAACCTATCTTCGGATCCTTTGCCCAAAAAGGGACCAGACCCCATTTGAGGAAACCAGCACGTTTCTGATCACCGTCATGGATAATTGCTAAGACTTTCTGCCCCGGCGCAATATTATAACGGGGGGTATAATCTGGTATTTGATGCTCAAGACCGAATTCTTTCAGGATTTCAACCTCTTCTGCTAGCAGTGTATAGCGTCCGCACACAAACATTCACCCTCTCTATGACCTTTTGAAAAAATAATTATTGCCTTGCCGAAAGACCATGCATTATAAAATCAAGCGTCCGGTCAATTTCTGCCTCATCATCCCAGTCTGCATCCGGAAGGACAATAAACCGTGTAATAAGAAATCCGATAATCGTCGTCATTGTCATCCGGATAATCGTGGGTGCCGGATAATCGACCAGGATACCATTTTTCTGAAAATGCCCGATCGCTTCTTCGAATTTAGGAAAAACTTCCTTACGGAAAACACGTTGATATGTTTTCTGGATTTCTGGATGGAAGGCCGTTTCCTGGAGAAGAATTTTTAGTAAAGGTACATTGTTTTTCGCAAACTCAAAGCGGTTTTCCATTATTTTTCGCAAAAGCTCTTCGTAATCACCAGTTTTTTCACTGAACACCTGATTGACGAAATGAGAAGCAAAAAACGGAACCGCAAATTTCGTGATCACTGGCGCTACTATGGAAATAAGCAGTTCTTTTTTCGTTCTATAGTGCCTGAATATTGTGCCTTCTGCTACGCCTGCTTTTCTTGCGATTTCACTCGTTGAAGTCGCGGCGTACCCTTTTTCGGCAAAAATTTCTATGGCAGCTTCCAATATTTTAGCTTGTTTCGGGGTCAGTTCAGGTTCTGTTTCTCCCGCATCAATCAGTTGCTGTAAATATTCTTTTTCATCCATTATGCTGCCCCCTTTTCTTCCATCCCATTATAGCCTGCGATGGCGTTTCAATGCCACTATGTTCAACAGGATGAAAAGAAGCGAAAAGCCGACCAAGATATAGACCTGAAGGGAAAACTCTGAAAACCCCTGACCTCTCAGCATGACATCCCGAAGTGCTTCTGCCCCATACGTAAGCGGCATCACTTTTCCAATTGCCCTGAGCCACGGCTCCATTGTTTCTAAATTGAACATCCCTGAGAAAAACACTTGCGGAACAATAACAAGCGGAATGAACTGGATCATCTGGAATTCGTTATTGGCATAGGCAGATAGCAGTGTGCCAAGACTTAGTGCTGTCATCGCCATTAAAAAAGTGATCATCATGACATACCAGAAGTTCCCTGACATGAACATATCCAGGACATAGATGGAGAATGCTGCAATGATAATCGACTGAAAAATAGTAAAAAGTCCGAACCCACCAAGATAACCGATTACGATTTCCCCCCTCTTAAGCGGAGTAGACAACAGCCGCTCCAATGTACCTTGTGTTCTTTCCCTCAGAAAAGAGACTCCCCCAACAATAAATACGAAAAAGAAAACAAAAAAACCAATTAGTACCGGGCCGACGTTATCGAACAGGTTTAAGTCACTGGATCCATGTAAGAAGTTAATCTCTGGATTCATATCCGGCTGGCCGCCCATTGCCTTCATGGTTTCCTGGAGCACACGTTTTACTGCACCATTCGCACTAGGTTCGCTGCCTTCCAGCAAGACTATGGGGTGGTCTTCCTCCCATTTAATCAATGCATCAAGCTGCTGTTCGCGCAACTCTTCCAGCGCTTCTTCTTCTGTCATCTGGCTGATGACTGCATCCTGATTTTCCATGGCTTCGACAATCGGGTCCGGTACATCAATGGTAGCGATATCCGGGTGGTAGGTTTCACTATCGAGTACCAGCCACATCAATGTCAGGATGAATAATGGTGCAACAATCATTAACGCCATACTCCGCTTATCCCTTCGAAACTGTCTCAGGATCCGCTTAATGATTGGAAATACATTCATTGCCTTGCACCTCCATAATACAAAAATGCTTCCTCAATCGATGCTGCATTGATTTCCTGCTTCAGCTGCTCAGGACTACCCTGGGCGATTACATAACCATCACGGAGCAAGGCCAACCGATCACACTTGTCAGCTTCATCCATCACATGGGTAGTGACGATGATCGTCGTCCCTTTTTCCTTTAGATAATTCAATTCTTTCCAAATCGACTGGCGTAACACTGGATCGATTCCAACTGTCGGTTCATCCAGAATCAGCACTTTCGGCTCATGAAGGATGGCTGCCGCTAAAGAAAGCCTCCGTTTCATTCCCCCTGAAAATTTATCCACTGGTTTATCGATATGATTCCCTAGATCCACCACATTCAGGGCCTCTGCAATCCGCCTTTTTCGATCTGATGGAGAGAGTCCGTATATTGCCCCAAAAAAGTCCAGGTTTTCTTTGGCTGACAGCTCCATATATAAAGCATCTGACTGCGCCATAAAACCTATTTCACGCATCTGCTTCAGCGATGGCATTTTTGTTCCCTGCACATACGCTTCCCCTTCGGATGGATTCAAAATACCAACGATGATTTTGACGAGCGTCGTCTTTCCGGCACCAGAAGGACCAAGCAGTCCAAAAATCTCCCCCTGTTCAACCGTCAAATTCACCTCTTTGATAACTGTTTCATCTCCAAAAGAATGAGCGATATTACTAAGCTTGATTTCATTAGCCATATTAGTACAACCTCCTTCTGTTGGTGAGTGATTACTCACTTCTATTATACTCGATCATAACTATATGTAAAGTGAGCACTCACTCATTAATTGGATGTATGTAGTAAAGTTAGATTCTCTAAAAAAAGATGCTTACCAGGCTTTAGCAATCAGCAGCCCATTCGGCGGCCAATCTGATTACTGTAGCGGCGGTAAGCACCAGATTGATTCATTTTTCTCTTTTCCATCATCAGTTGAAATCGAAGCTGTTTTTCACTTAATTTTCGCTTATACGTTTCCTTCTGTTCAGGATCATCACAATACGCTATCAATTCCTCTAAAGATACCATCTCTTTTTTGACCTGCATTTCTTCAGGAATCATGTTTGCGTTTTTCAATATTTTGTAGCCATTCCGGAGTTCTGCAGGTACGTGTTCCATATCATCTTTCGGGAGCGGCTTACCCTTGCCTGGCAGATCATTGAGTTCTCCATCCCTGATCGCCTGTTTGATTTTTTCCTCCACAATCGATGTAAAGTCCATCCGCACTCCCTCCTTGTTTGTTTTTATTATAACAGATGGTATAAAAAATTCAGGAATTCTTAAACGTCAAGGACGAATCGCTTGCCGGCGGATGCTTGCCGCGGGCACTGCCTCAAAATTCAAAAATGGTCATTAAAAAAAATAATGTTCATTGTACGGTTCATTAGCCTTATGCCGTATACTATTTTAGAAAATAGTAACTATTGTTTTTGACAAAAAACTAATGAAAGGGTTCACGTTCCTTGGGATTTCCTCCAGATAAAACAGAATGTCAAAAAAATTTTCGTTAGCAAAAAAAAGAGCCTGACGTCAGGTCAGACTCTTTCTATTAATCTATTATTTTCCAATGAACATTTGGGTCCATACGTTACCATTTTCAACATAGCCGACTCCAATGTGGGTGAAGCTGCTGTTGAGGATATTTTTGCGGTGTCCTTCACTGTTCATCCACGCGTTAACTACTTCTTGTGGAGAACGTTGCCCTTTGGCAATGTTTTCCCCAGCCGTACGGTATTCGATACCGAACTGCTTCATCATATCAAATGGAGAACCATATGTTGGGCTTGTATGAGAGAAATAACCGTTACTTGCCATATCGGCGGACTTTTCACGTGCCACTTTGCTTAGCTCTGTGTCCACTTTCAGTGGTGCAAGACCGCGTTCTTGACGTTCCTGGTTAGTCAATTCAACCACTTTTTGTTCAAATTCATTCAGTTCACTGTTTTGGTTCTGCTCTGCAGCTTGCTTTTCTGCTGGAGCTTGTTGTGTTTGCTGCTCAGCAGGCTGTGCCGGAGTTTCTTTCGGCTGTGGTGCAGGAGCCTGTTCTGGCTGTTTAGCCGGCTCTTCTTTAGCAGGAGCTTCTTGCTTTGGTTCAGCAGGCTGCTCTTGTTTTGGCTGCTCTTGTTTTGGCTGCTCTTGTTTTGGCTGCTCCTTTGGCTGGACTGGAACTAATTGGTTCCAATCAATATTGTATTGTTTCAAAGTATCCTTCAAGAAACTTTGAAGGTCTTCTTGGTTGAAGGCTCCTCCATAGGATTGGACTTGATAGAATACTTTATAAGCTGGTTGTTGATTGTCGCTTCCGGATTGGGCATCAGCTGTTACTGTGCCACCGAAAAGCAGTGCAATAGACATTGCTGCGACCGCAGTAATTTTCTTTAACATGCAAAGATCCACTCCTTTGGTGTTTTTTCGTACAAGATTATAATAGCATCGTGTTTTTGTAATAATCCCACCAGGTATTTCCATTGACACATACCCTGCTTTCCAACAAGAAAAGAAGCTTATGCTGACAAGACGTCGCCACAAGCTTCTTTTAATTTCAACTGGTAAAATACCGTTATTTTGCTAGATTTTTCATAAAAATAACTATTGACAGCAATTTGGTTTGGCTATTCTTGTTACAAAATGTTAATCTTCTATTACAATTTCCCCTGTAGTGATGCCCGCAGACTGTCTGCCAGTGCTGGCACGGAAAGAATTCTCTTGATTTTTGAACGGTTATTTTTATCGTGATATTTCACATCATTAACTTCCTCAATTGTTACTGCTTCCGGATCCTTTTTCTTCAGGGTCAAAAGGTCATCTGGATGAACTCTTCCTTCCTTTAGTACCCGAAGATAAAATCCGGTAAAACCGGTTTCCATCACTTTAGCTGGAAAATCATCGATACCATGGTTTCGTGAAATTTTATAGCATGGCTGCCTGGGCTGAGTAACCTGGACCTCTGCTTCCCCCAATGTATATATATCGCCAATTGCAGCCTGTTTCTCGTCCAAATCCTCTACAGTCAGATTTTCCCCAAATGAAGGATACAGAAAAATACGGCCATAAATTGTTTCCCAATGGGCATAATGCCTCGCCGGATATAAGCACACTGCCTTATCGACTCCACCATGGTGCTGCTGGTCTGCCTGCAAATCTCCTGAAAAGTTAAACCTGCCCAAATAGACCGGTTCATCTACCTTTTTCTTTCTGAAAGCTGTGTCCACTTTCCCTTTTTCGGTTTCAAGAATCGTAGGCTTCCCTACACTAATGGCAGTTACCTTATAATGCTTCATCGCCTTCCTCATTTCTCCTTTTCAGCCATGCTGGAAGGTAATCCTGACTCCAGACATCGCTCGGATAATCTACGAATAATTCTTCCCCATTTTCATAGAGAGCCTGCATGATTTCATTCATGGCTCCCATATAGTAATCATAGAGGAATTCATAGCTGAACGGTTCCTTCGGCATATGATTTTCAGCACATACTTTCGGATTGGCGTAGTTCAAATACGTCCGGCATGGAATTGGCCTGATTTCATAAGCCATGCAAGTGTTCGTTTCCGGGTCCAGCATCGGACAGGGCAAATCCAGCTGCTTGTATGTTAATTTAGCATCTTCCTCATTAAAATCAATATTCAGTGCTGTATCCAGCTTCGTCTGATGCTCGGCAAAGTAGCGCTCCCAATGCTGATAGATTTTCTGCTTCCGATCTTTGGGAAAATGTTCGATTTCCTTGAGCATCATTTTTGCTTCCATTTTTGTAATGATTATCGGAAAATAACAGCAGAAAGCACATCCGATAAAGCAGTTCGGCTTCATACCGGCATGCTGTTCCATTCTATCGATTTCAAAATCTACTTCCTTAAGCAGCCGCTTGAAGCCTTTCAAGATAACTTCCTCTGTATCAAAATCACTATCAAGAAGTTCATCTATAATGGAATCAAAAAAGGCTGGGTCTACTTCATAATTCTGATTGATTTTTTCACATCTATTTAAAATTTCAGCATGATTCAAGTATTCACTCATGGTAGTACCCCTTTAAATAAGCTCGCATTTCCTATCATTATACACCCTTTCCGCTACTTGAGACTACATCGGGCAACTGTAAAAGTTTTCTCCTGATATTTACGGTTTCATTCATAGAATGGAGATGTTACAATGGCAGACGCATTCGTTGATAATGAATAAATATAAGAAAGGATGATAGGGATGCACGTAGGCAGCAAAGGTTGGTACGTTGAGAAATTGAAAGAACACGGTGTTAACCGTATTGAAGGACGTAAAGTAGAAAAATTCAAGAAACACATTCTTGCAAACCTATTAGCCGAAAAAGAAGATTAATGGAATGAGGCAGGGAGGCTATCCCTGCCCTTTTTATAGTTTTTTAAAAAATCCTTTCATCCACCCCCATAAATAGACGAAATGTGTCGAATTAATATTAGAAGAAATCTGTCATCACTGGAGGTACGTCTAAACATGTTTGCAACAGCTGAAATTGGTATTGATTTAGGAACCGCTAATATATTGATTTACTCGAAATCAAAAGGAATTATTTTGAATGAACCATCTGTCGTTGCCTATAACACAGACACAAAAGATGTTGTTGCTGTAGGGACAGAAGCGAAACTGATGGTCGGAAAAACCCCTCGCAATGTTATTCCTGTCCGCCCGCTGAAAGACGGGGTCATTGCTGATTACGATATGACCGCTCAAATGCTGAAAGAATTACTGAAAAAAGCCAGTAAGAAAACTGGTGTTTCCATGCGTAAACCGACGGTCGTCATCTGTACGCCTTCAGGATCCACCTCCGTCGAACGCCGGGCAATCCATAACGCCGTCAAAAGCTATGGCGCTAAACAAGTACACTTGATAGAGGAACCTATCGCTGCCGCAATTGGTGCTGACCTGCCAGTTGAAGAGCCTGTAGCCAACGTGATCGTCGATATTGGCGGAGGTACAAGCGAAGTGGCTATCATTTCCTTCGGCGGAGTTGTTTCCTGCCGCTCCATCCGTACCGGTGGAGATAAAATGGATGAAGAGATCATCCAATACGTACGCAAAGAGTACAATATACTTATAGGAGAACGAACAGCAGAGCAGGTTAAGATGGAAATCGGTTATGCACTGGTCGATCACCCGGAAGAAAAAATGGACGTCCGAGGGCGTGACATGGTTACCGGGCTTCCAAAAACGGTTGAACTCAGTTCCAAGGAAATCCAAAACGCACTTCGTGAGTCTTTGGAACAAATTCTTGAGACCATCCGTGCAACGCTGGAAGACTGCCCTCCTGAACTCAGCGGAGATATCGTCGATCACGGCGTTATTATCACTGGAGGGGGCGCCTTGCTGAAAGGAATGCAAGAATGGCTTTCCGAGGTAATTGTCGTACCTGTTCACCTTGCCCCTAACCCACTGGAGTCTGTTGCAATCGGAACAGGCAGGTCTATCAAAATGATTCAAAAATTACAAAAAGCTGCTAAATAATAGAATCAAAAGCGTAAGCGCCTTGTCCACCCCCGACAAGCTTAAGACAAGCCTCGACGTGACGGGCTTTGTCACAGAGGGGATTGGCTTAAGACCTCGAGGGGGTAGGCGCTGGAGCTGGATAAAGACCTCTATAAAGGTTTATCCACAACCATTCACTTTTAGAATTTCCCAGATAGTTAATAACAGAGTCCATGCCTCAATGAGGTCATGGGCTCTGTTAATGTTTATAATGAAGATATAATGGAAAAAACATTTAAGTAAGAATGTTTGCTGTTTTTTACGAGAGGAGTGAAATGAAATGATTTCAACTACATTAAAATGGATCACCGGTATATTAGAAGGATTGCTTGCTATTCCTTTTCTCGGAGGTCTCTTTATTATCGGAGCTGGCTGGCAGCCACTTGCATTCATGTTCGTTTTCCACTTAATCACCCTGATTTTTTCTATTAGAGACAAGCGATTCAGTGTCGGCAGCGTTGTCGGTATGATTGCGAATGTTATTGGTGTAATTCCAGGAATTGGCTGGATTATGCATACATTGACCGCCATCATCCTGCTTGTGGACGCAGCACTTTCCAGAAAGGTGACAAAAGAATCATAAGCATAGAAGCGGAAACGCCTTGCTCACCCCGATAAGTTGAAGCCAAGGCCCTTGCAGGTGACATATAAAATTTGAAAAACTTGGCTTGTCGCCAAGTCCTTATGGCGAAAATCCGTCAACAAATTTAAACTTTCTAAAAGTGCAAAAAAGACTTATTCCAACTATTGGGATAAGCCTTTTTTTATGGAAAAATATTATTCCACAATCAATTTTGTCGACATTTCCCCATGCCCTTCTCCGCATGGAATATTACATTTAACTGTATACTCTCCTGGCTCAAGTTTTGCTGTAGCTTTTCCTTCTCCATCTATTTTTACGTCAGTTCCATCGATGGTGATGCCGTGATAACCTTCTTCGTTTTTCAAACTGATTGTTACATCACCAGCCGGAACTGTATAAGATTCCTCCGCAAACTCCCAGTTCTTTGCTACTAATTCCACTTCATTACCAGAACTGGCCTCCCCTTTCGCTTCACTGCTATTATCCCCGCCACATGCTGCAAGTGTTAACAGGAGCATTGCGAACATTGCTGTAAACAGAAACTTTTTCATCGTCTTACCTCCTAAGACCCCTTATTTTTTTGACACCCTCATCTTACCTCGTTTTGCATTCTGTCCTGTTGATATAAATCACACCCATTTAAAAATTAAATTTTTTCTGGCAGAAAAACCTTGCTGTAACTGGCTTTTTCAGCAGACGGGAACCATTTGTGAAATTTCGTTCACAATTGGGAATTACACTGTGATTTTTTTCACTACCTGTATTTGCCATCCAAACTACAATTAAGGTGAACAAAACGACAAGGGGGATGTTCTTATGAAAGCAATGCATGATGGCAAACCGACGGAAGATCTGGAAATAGACAACAAAAAGTCTTTAAAAGGCACCCTGTTTTCAGTTGGAGTTGTGGGAGCAGTGATTATCGGCATGTGGGCAGGGGTCTTCTGGCTATACATGGCTAGATTATGAGAGGAGGAAAATGATATGCATCTACATCGGTACGAAAAAATCTGGTTAAGTTTTGGGATTTTCATGCTGTTAGGTTTCATGGGAATTGTCGGATATCAGACATTCGCGATGGGAATGGGGCCGCCGAGCCACAAGGAAACAATCGATCCGCAGAAAGTGGAAACCACCGCTCCATTCGATGAGCCGGGTGTCAAACAAATAGGTGACAATGAATATGAAGTAGTCATGATCCTTCAAGCATTCGGTTTCACTCCTGGCAACATTGAAGTCCCTGTTGGTGCAAAAGTGAATTTCACAATGACTTCCAAAGATGTCATCCACGGTTTTCAGGTTGCTGATACGAATATCAATACAATGGTTGTTCCGGGTCATATTCAAAAAATTTCCCACACATTTAATGAACCTGGTGAATATCTCGTCATCTGTAATGAATATTGCGGAGCCGGACACCAGGCGATGGCTACACGGATTATTGTGAAATAAGGGGGGAGACAGATCAAATGGAAGCTATATTGAAAGAA
The DNA here is from genome assembly GCF_016908295.1 of Thalassobacillus pellis. Taxonomy (GTDB): domain Bacteria; phylum Bacillota; class Bacilli; order Bacillales; family Halobacillaceae; genus Thalassobacillus; species Thalassobacillus pellis. The sequence continues at coordinate 430,406 of NZ_JAFBDO010000003.1, read as the reverse complement.
ACACTTACCGAAAAATCAAAACGGGTTCTTGGAGTCAGCCCGCAAGATTCCCAATTAACGTTATCATATATTTCTGTTGCTTTTATTGCCTTATTCTTAGGGGGAGTGCTCGGACTTCTTCAAGGACTTGAACGCGCCGGTCTTCTGCAGCTGCCTCCATGGCTGAATTACTATCAAGTGTTGACTGCACATGGTATCCTGCTTGTCATTGTTTTGACCGCCTTCTTCACGATCGGTTACATGTATGCCGGCTTATCCCATACACTTGGGGGATTATTGCCGAAAGTGCGTAAGCTTGCCTGGATCGGTTTCGGACTGATGATGGTTGGAATTGCATTTGTTGTCACTACCGTGCTAATGAATGATGCATCTGTCCTGTATACCTTTTATCCTCCAATGGCCGCATCACCTTACTTTTATATCGGTTTAGTCTTCATCATGCTCGGTGTATGGCTCTGCTGCTTCGGAGCATTTATCAATTACGCTGCATGGAAAAAGAACAATATAAAGCAAGTGACACCACTGCTGGCATTCTTCGCGATGGGTGTTTTCGTACTCTGGTTCTTCGGAAGTCTCGGAGTTACAATCGAAGTTATCACGTTGATCCCATGGGCGTTCGGCTGGACTGAAACCGTCAACGTTATGCTGAGCCGGACATTATTTTGGAGCTTTGGCCACACCCTCGTGAACATCTGGTACCTGACAGCGATTTCTGCCTGGTATATCGCCGTTCCGAAAGTAATTGGGGGCCGCCTGTTCAGTGATACACTGACCAGACTCGTAGTCATATTATTGGTCATCACCAATATCCCTGGCGGTTTTCACCACCAGATCGTCGACCCGGGGATGTCTCAGGGATTGAAGTTCCTGCACGTATTCATGAGTCTATCCATCGCCTTCCCTTCTTTGATGACTGCCTTCGCCATGTTCGCCGTATTTGAGCGTACTGGCCGAAAGCTTGGCGGGAGAGGTCTCCTTGGCTGGTTCAGGAAATTGCCTTGGGGCGATGTACGCTTCCTGGCACCTATGATTGCCATGATTGCTTTCATTCCAGCGGGTGCCGGTGGTATCGTCAATACCAGCAACCAGTTGAACCAGGTTGTCCATAATACCCTTTGGGTCACCGGACACTTTCACTTAACAGTCGGTACATCTGTTATCCTTACCTTTTTCGGAATCAGCTATTGGCTTGTCCCGTTCCTTTCCGGGCGCCAGCTGACTGCAAAAATGAATAAACTGGGTGTGATTCAGACAATCATCTGGACAGCAGGAATGGCTGTGATGGCAGGTGCTATGCACATAGTCGGTCTGATGGGTGCACCAAGAAGAACATCCTATACCACATACGGAGAACACGAAATAGCATTAAGCTGGATTCCTTATGAGTTCTTATTAGGTATCGGCGGCACCCTGCTTATCATCGGTGTGGTCCTTCAGGTTTATGCCGTTTTCCATCTGATGTTCCGCGCGCCGGAAGGAAAAACCGAATTCCCGATTGCGGCACCAGAAGACGACGCACTTCCTACCCCATACTGGTTAGAAAACTGGAAGCTTTGGATCGTGCTCATGCTAGCCGTTGTCGTCATTGGATATGCAATACCGTTAGTAGACCTTATTGTTCATGCACCACCTGGCTCACCACCATTCAGAATATGGTAGTAAATAAAAGCTAAATGCGCCTTGGCCACCCCCGAAATGCTTAAGCAAAACCTCGCCGTGACGGTCTTTGTCACAGAGAGGATTAGCTTTAGACCACGAGGGGTAGGCGCTGGAGCTGGATGTTACAACTCGCATCACTCATCCGCTCGCAAATAAGTAAACTTTTCCATAAAAAGGTGCCAGTCACACCCATATTTTGGGTTAATGGCACCTTTTTCTTATTTTTTAAATTTCCCTTTTCACCTATTTAGCAAGCAAACGCTAGATGATAGTCTATTAGCTAGGACATCATAAGGAGGAGAGATATGAAAGATTATATTTTCACAAAAAAACCCCGCCTGATAATGGCACTGTCACTAATCCTATCATTAGCCACCCCTGTCATCGGACTCGCCCATGACAAAAGTGATATTCTGCTTGTCAATAAACAGCAATCCCTATCTGAAACATACTTCCCAGAGAACCTGATGATACCCGAGGTAGATTTTTCAGGAGACAAAGAAAAAATGCAGGCAAAAGCTGCAAACGCTTTAGAGGCAATGTTCAACCAGGCGGAACAGGACGGCGTGCAATTGTATGCCGCTTCAGGCTACCGATCTTATCACTATCAGGAAGATCTCTTCCAATATTGGGTAAATCAATATGGCGAACAGGAAGCCAACAGATTCAGTGCAAAACCTGGGGAAAGTGAACACCAGACCGGCCTGACCATGGATGTTACCAGCGCTGCTGTAGATTTCCAATTAGAGCAATCCTTTGGCGAAACAGAAGCAGGAAAATGGCTTGAACAACATGCTTCAGAATTCGGTTTCATCATCCGTTATCCCGAAGGAAAAGAAGCAGTTACCGGTTATACATACGAACCATGGCACTTACGTTATATCGGGACAGATCATGCAAGGAAAGTAGATTCATTACATGTCACACTGGAAACCTATTTATCAATTCCTGCAAGCAACCTGCATACAGTAGAAGCAGGCGATACACTGTATAGCCTGGCTAAAGATAACGGAACTACCGTCATAGTAATCAAAGCACTAAACCCAGGAATAAAAACGGACTACCTCCAAATCGGCGAGTCTATATTCCTGCCTGGTGCTTCCTCAACCCCCGAGCAGCCAAGCCTGGATTATAAAATCAAAGAAGGAGATACCTTTAACCAGATAGCGGCAAGCTTCGGAAGTGTTACTGTAGACGATTTGCGAGCAGCCAACCCCGAAGTCAATGCACATGAGTTAGAAATTGGAAAAATCATTAACGTACCGAAATAGGTAAGGCACTCCAATCTCTGGAGTGCCTTACCCCGTTTGTGTTAAGATAATTCCAAATGATATGGAGGTGGCAGGATGAAAATTGTGGTTTTAGGAGCAGGTGCAGTAGGGGCTTACTTTGGATCCCGTTGGGAGGAAGCAGGTCATGATGTGACTTATTTAGTTCGTGAACGCCGTGCTGCCCAGCTGCGGGAAATCGGGCTTCAAGTACATAGTACACAAGGTGATTATTCGAACGCTCACCCTAGTGTAATAGAGGACCCGGAAGAAATCGATCACGCAGATTTCGTCTTTTTATCTGTTAAAGGTTATCACCTTTACGGAACGATTGACCCGTTAAAAAAGCTTGTACAAAAAGGCGCTAAAGTGATGCCCGTATTAAACGGGATGGAACATATCAAAACCTTGCAAAAAGAACTCGGTGAAGAAGCTGTACTTGGCGGGCTCGCATTTATTATGGCAACGTTGGATGAGAATGGACATGTCGTACATTCCAGCCCCTTTCATGACCTCGTATTCGGACCAATGCATCCATCCCAGCAAGCATTGGTCGATGAACTTGGTATTGCGTGTGAACAAGCTAATATGTCCAGCAAACTAAGCACGAATATATTAGAAGAGCTATGGAAAAAATACATGTTTATTACCTCTTTTTCCGGAATCACTACAGCTGCGAATCTGCCTATCGGAGGCGTACGAAATCATCCGGAAACGTTGCATATTGCCCGGATGATTTTAGAAGAAATGAAAGAACTTGCGAACCATAACGGTGTGACGCTTACCTACAGGCATGTTGATAAAGCGTTCGAAAGCCTAGAAAATATTGATGATGAATCTACTTCATCCATGCATCAGGATCGGCGTAAAGGATTAACATTAGAAGTGGAACATTTGCATGGCGGAGCATTGCGTCTTGCTGAAGCAGTCAACCTTAAGCTCCCCTATTTGGAATCTATTTATGGGCTGATTAAGCCATACGAACGCGCTTAACCACTTTTAACGTTGGCAGGACTCCAGAAGTTGGAGTCCTGCCAACGTTTTTTTGTTATTCATGGTAAAATAGTATTATGTATCTACTATCCTCTAAATTAAAGGTCTGGGGCTAAAACTGATGGCTATTTTCCGAAATAAATCAAAAATCCAAATCACCTATGAAGTCGCAATGATCCTGCTTGCCACATTATCGGTAGCCACTATCTGGAACAAAACAGGCTATAACAGCCTGATCGTTTGGACTACATGGGCAGTTTTCTTCGTGGACTTTGTTTACCGTTTTTTAAAAAGCGAGAATAAATGGGATTTTATCAAGGCTAATCCTTTTATTGTCATTGCTGCCATCCCCCTGGATGCTGTGTTCCAATTTGCCCGCTTTGCAAGAATCCTCCACTTACTCAGACTTAAATCAATCACCAAATACTATACAATGCCTTTTATCAAATATTTAAAACGACAACACTTACTGGTTGTCACCGGCGTGACCTTTGTCGTCGTCTTTATCTCCATTATCCCTCTTTACCAGCTGGAATCCGAACTGGAAAGCTATTGGGAAGCCTTACTGAGCGCCTTGGTTGCTTTAACTTTTTTCGGCAGGACACCATTTGAACCCACTACCAGCATTGGCCATTTAATAGTGGTCCTGCTTACAATTTTCGGCGTTATCCTGCATGGCCTCATCATCAGTACCGCTGTTGATATCTTCTATCATACAAAATGGGTACAGACTATCGTAGCCAGGTTCAAAAAGTGAATAGCATGTTTAACTCTTCTATTTAAAAGGTATACCCTCAAATATAATCATTAAAATTGAGGTGACATATATGGCTGAACAGCCAAAGAATAATGAACACAAACCGGTCAACAGACAGAAGAAGGATCAGCCGAATAACCTGCCGGGTAATGACCCCAACATTTTAGATAAATTCCAGGATGAACAGCACACAGACCAGATTCCTGTTGATGACTTGAACAAAGAAATGAAAGAAGAAAAGAAAGGCAGGAAAACGAAAAACGACTCAGGTTCAGAAGGTAAATACAAACAAGATTATAAATAGTATGCAAGAACGGTACTTGGGAGTTTTATTTCAAGAATGACAGCAGAATAAAAACAGCTATTGACAATGGTTGCTTAAACCTGTATTATTGTTTCTTAGAGCTATTAATAGTTTTTTGAACGGAGAAGAAATGGAAATGTGATGCATGCAATATAAAGCCATCACAGATTTAGTGACAAACTGGCATTCTGCTATGTTTTTGAAAGACTTATTCACACTGGAACGGCTTCGGAGCCGTAAGGACGCTTGAGAGGTAGGGCTTGCGTTGTCTAAGTTAGAAAACTACCAAGACGGAATTTGAACCGCGGCAATATAACAAGAATCCACTATTCAGTGGGCGATATACTAGAACATTTCATAACGTTTAAAGCTCAAAGCGGGCCTGACAGAAGTCGGGTCCGCTTTTCCAATTCTATTAGGTTTTCGAATCGACGATTGTACCAGTTCCAGCAAGTTCCTTAAAAAGAATCTCATCATTAATATAAGCTTTTTTCATCGAAGGATTCCGCTTTTCCAGCAGGTTGATCTGCTCCTTCATATAATCAAACGGGGCCACGCCTTTCCGCTCATGATTGATGAATACTTCACAGCGGTTTTCTCCTAGGAGGAACAGTTTCACAAATCTTCCATTAATGATGCTTACATAGGATCCATCAATTAAGCGAATCATCTCATGACCTCCATTTTATATGAAATTTTCACCGTTCAACCTTCGGCGATTAATTCTGCCTGAACGATAAGCCTGTGCGTTGGATTTTTGATAGGATCGCAGGTGATCAACGTAATTATCGAAGCTTCCTGCGGCTGGCTCAGAACAGTAGTGTCACTCGGAGTAACACGGAATGTTTGCTTCACCCGGTAATGGTATGTAGTGGTACGGGTAGTAACGATAATTTCATTACCTTTTTCTACTTCGTCCAGCCGATTGAACAGCCTCCCGTGTGAATAACCCCTGTGGGCTGCCAGAGCAGCATTACCTACTTCTCCAATGTGCGCTGTCTGTGACATGTGCCCGACCGCATAATCCAAATTTTCTTTACTGGTACCTTCAAGAATCGGCATTCGTAAGGAGATGGAAGGAATCTTTAGTTCACCGATCAAATCACCGTTTTCAGGAGTTGAATGAGTGGAAGTATTACTATCAAAGTTGGTTGTCTGGCTGGATGCTGACTCCTTTACGCCGTCGGCTAATACGTCATTCAGTTTGGCAAAATCTTCGATCATTTCCGCTTCAGCGTTAATTCCTTTTTCTTCATGTAATTGTCGCAGCAAATCATCCTGGACATCCGTTACATATTTATTTTGAAAGAAGGGGAAGAGTACAAAACCGATACCAAAAATTATGATAATAGCTGCTACCCATTTCATATGTGTTCGGAATAGATCGTCTATTCCTCCCCTCCCTTATTAAATAAATATGTATGAAGAGGGATAGTAGTGGAGTAATGCCAGACGTATCACCACTACCCTCTTCTCCTCTTAAGGTGCTGTGAAGCGTACAATGCTGTACCAGTCGCAATAAGCAATCCACCGATCAGGTAGAACAATGTTGGTAATGATTCCCCTGTTTGAGGCAGTCCCCCAGAGAAAACTGGAATATCAATGCCGCTATTATTTGGAGGAGTTGCTGGGTCAGACGGGTTGGATGGGTTTGTTGGGTCAGATTTGTCAGCATCCTCACCCTTTGCAAAGAACTTAAAGATTACTTCTGTCATCAACCCTTGGTATTCATTCCCGAGTTCATATGGCATTTCTAATTTAAATGTAAGAGTTTCAGTACTTCCATTCGGTAAAAAACGAGGTTTTAATTCTTCAAAATCTTTTAAATTTCCGTGGAAAAGAACCATACCATCTTTTTTCACTGACAAGAGTAAAGAATTATAAAATTTCTTTGAGCCCGCTGAAAACTTACTGCTAAAAAGATAATTAAAATCCTTTAAGCCATCGTTCTTTATAATAAGGTTTCTTGTTATGGTATCTCCAGGTTTTAAATTATCTGTATTAAAAAGTACTTTTTGAGGGCTGGTGGCAATATCAATTTCATTCAACTCGCTATTACCTGACTCTGCAAATGGATGGGTAGGTACTATAATAAACATTACGAGAACTACAATCATGAAAATGTACCCCTTAATAATCCTCACAATCATCTCCTCCTATAAATTTGCAGCCCAACTTTGTCAGGACTTAGTAGGTTCCGAACTTTCTTCCTCTTTACGAGAAGGAGTTTCTATTGAAGAAATTACTTGCCAAATAGTAAAACCTGAATATCCTAGTAATAGTAAACCAGGGATTAATAACAGTAATGCACTTCCCGTTTTGGATTTTGCATACTCAATAAAGTAACCAACATAAGGCACTGTAAACCCGGTATATTGAGCGACCACATTCTCCGCCATGACAGGATTCAAATCTTCTGCGTCATTATTATCCCCTTTAGTTCTAAAGAGTGTTTGCCCCTCGTTACTGACTACCTCAGTTACTCTGTGTGTCACTAAGTAATCTTCTTCCTTATACGTGATAACATCACCCTTCTTTATCGTGTTTACATTATCCAAAGGTTCCACAGCTATAATTGATCCTGTTTTAATACCGGGTTCCATTGACCCAGAAAGGACTGTTTTTAGCTGATAACCCAATATGTTTGGTCCTTCAGGAGAAGCTTTGGAGGAAATGACCATAAATACCATAAACAAAAGCAATATCGCTAACAGAGTAGTGGCTATATAGTTCAGTGTTTTTTTAACAATTTTCATATTTTTCACTCCTCATTTTCTTTGGAATCCTCAGTTTTTTCTTCACTCTTCTGACTTAATGATTCATCTTGAGTATCACTTTTTGATTTTTTTGCTGCCTCATCTTTGGTACTCTCATTTGTATTTGGAGTTGGTGCTGATTTTTTCATTTGTTCGGTTGCTTTATCATCCGTATTCTTTTTTGTAGGATTATTATTGGCGTCTGTTTTTGTTGCTTCCTTCTCTTTTTCAGTTGGTTGTTCAGCTGGCATTTCAGCTTTTTCTTCTTTTACAGGTTGTTCATTGGTCTTTTTAGGTTCTTCTTTAGCTTTTTCTTCTTGTGAATCACTTTGATCTGGAGCTAATGTTTGTTTTTTCTCCGCTTTTTTACATAACACAGTAATTGTTTCACTCCATAAGTCATGTCTTTCATTCTCTTTATTTCCATGTCCTGGACGTTGAAGGGCGTGGAACTTGTAATTTCCAGGTTCTTTGGCGACGAATTGTAATTTTGTTGACTGATTAGCCTTGATTATCTCTATTTTGTTTTCACTGATTTTCTTCCCTTTTTTTGGATTACCTTTTTTGGCAAAGTAGACCTCATATTCAGTGGAACCCTTCATATCGCTTCCAACATTCGTAATAATTGTAGAAATTTCCAAAGGGCCACATTCCTGATTCATAACTGCTTCTATAGTTTTAGAATCGGCTTTTTCGAACTTTAGGGAACTTTTATCCCATAGTGGTTCTTCTACCCAGTGTCCCGCTTGAATCGTTGATGTTGTATTTGATCTGGAATGAAAAAAAGCTCCAGTATCTGACGTAGCTAACGATAAAATAACTGTTAGCAAATAAAGTATACTAACTAATTTAATTGGTATTGCCAGAGAGCGATTTTTTCTTCTAAACTTTTTTATTTTCCATAACAGCACTTCAACCACTCCCTCATCTCCGTTATGTAGTATGACTGAATATATTTCCTTAAGATTTAAATACTGTTAAAAGAAAAGGGAATATATCCAATAAATAAGGTACTGAGAAGCAGCAATCTGCTTCTCAGCTTTGGATCATTATCTTGCTTCGCCTGCTCCTTGTTTGCCTTCAAACGTCCATTTTAATTCTAAAGAATCCCCTTGGAATTGGTTTTGATCCTGACCGTTGTCTACAAATTCATATTGTACATAGAGTTTATCACTTGTTCCTGCAGCAAGGTTGCCTCCCCTTTCAGCAAACCAAGCTCCAAAAATATTTCCTTCTATAACATCAGGTGACATTGATTGTAATTCGTTCAAGGTAGTACTAAAAATTGGTACATCTAGTTTGTCAGCATTAATCAAAAAATTAACACGAATATGTTTACCGAAATCATCAACATTGTTTCCATTAGCATCTGTTACAGTGTAAGAAGTATCTAAATTAATACTAGCTATATCCAACGTTCCTCCATTTACCAAATCAAATGAACGGAGCATTGTATCCCCAGGCTTAAGGTTTTCCACATCTATAATTGTTGTTGGATCTGCACTTAAATCTAAAGTACCTGCAGCGAATGATCCAGATGCCTCCGCTGAATCACTGAAGTACGCGTAAGTTCCTCCACCAATTAAAGATAGCCCCATTGCCGCTGTCATTACACCCATACCCAGTTTCTTTTTAATACTCATGAATCGATTCCTCCTAAAATTTATTTTTTATATTGAACCCTTATGCGTTTAGGCATAAGAGGGACAAACAAATAATGTTTCTTAAGTTCGTAATGTTAGATGTTTTTGTTCTTTTTTAAGAACCTTACAAGTTGAGTATATGTCATAGTTCCTAGATTTAAAACCTTGAAAATAGACCGAAATTTCGATATAAAGAACATCACACGTTCTTTTTCTTTCATTATCAGCTGTTTCCTTATATTTTTACTTTTTTAAGAACTAATAATTCTATATAAAGAACAACAAAACACTACCATACCAAGGGTTCCAGGCTTTGTAAGCAAAATCCACGTAAAAAAAGATCAAGTTATCTATCGACAACTTGACCTTTATCCTTCAAATAACGCTATGATTTTTATTCGTGTACAGTTTTCACTCTTCCTACTTGTCCATCTTCAAGGCGGACTTTTATCCCATGTGGGTGCTGTGGGGACTTAGTAAGGATGTCTTTGACGATTCCCCTGGTTGCTTTTCCTGTGCGCTGATCTTTTTTCAAAACAATATCGACTTCTGCTCCTGGGTGGATGTCTTTCCGCTCTTGGCCGCTTTTGCTCATCTATTTTCACAAACCCTTCTAGTTTTTTCTCATTATCTATTGTGACTATAATTACTCACGGCTGCAAGTCCCTTTATGGGAATGCCAATTTACGGAAATATCCAACTAACCGTTTTACCGATTTTACGAACGGGAACAAAAATAATACTACCTATTTTCAGGAAAGGATGTTCAGATGATGAAGGAGCTCCATTCTCGACCTGAATATAAAGAAAGCTGGACTATGCCACGCATCAATTCAAAAGCGCCTGACTTTGAGGCAAATACCACACATGGAACTTTGCGACTGAGGGATTATGAGGGGCAATGGCTTGTCTTATTTTCCCATCCGGCCGACTTCACCCCCGTATGTACGACTGAGTTAGTGAGTTTCCAAAAAATTTACCATGAACTTCGAAGAATGAACACGGAACTGCTGGGATTAAGTATTGACAGTGTGCACGCGCACATTGCCTGGATAAAAAATATCGAAGAAAACTTTGATGTAGATATCGAGTTTCCTGTTATAGCCGATTTAAACAAAGATGTCGCTATGAAATATGGGATGATAATGCCTGAGGAAAGTACTACGGAGACCTGCCGTGCTGTATTTATTATTGATGACAAAGGAAAAATCCGCTCCATTATTTATTACCCGCTTACCACTGGCAGAAACATGGAAGAAATTGTTAGAACGGTCCATGCGTTGCAAACCACTGATAAACACGGTGTTGCTACACCTGCCAACTGGCAGGAAGGTGATAAAGTCATCGTCCCACCATCCACCACTATGAAGGATGTAAAAGCCCGGGATAAAGAAGAAGGGGTCGAATGTGTAGACTGGTACTTATGTAAGAAAGATTTATAAATTTTACAAGCCGACCTTGTCAGGTCGGCTTTGATTCCAACATCTGGTTCTCCTGGGGAAAAGTAGTTTGTACCCCGGGAGAACCAGAAAATTCCATCATTTATCGTCTTCTGGTGAGGTAATATAGGAACCATACAGCATGGTTTTGTTCGTCTGCGGATGCCCTGCGGAACACTTGCTGAATGTAAGGATCGCTTGCCTGATCGGCGATATCTAAATAAAAGTCAGCGGTTTCCTGTTCATCCTTGAAGGCTGCTTCCAATCCTCTTCGATAAGTTCCTGGACATTCTTCAATTTGCTGCGGATCCGGCTTGGATCCTGTTAAACTGGTGTAAATTCTGCTAAATTGCCGTAAATGCTTTTGTTCGTCCCGTCTGATTTCTCGGATTTGTCTTTTTTCCTCATCCGTAGGTGCCTGTTCAATCAATTTTGCATAACATTGAACAGCAGTGTACTCCCCGTTAATCGCCTGCGTAATACTTTGAAGCAGCTGCTGTTGATTTTGCCGGTCTGCCTGTGGGTATTGGTATTGATAATTTTGATAATTTTGATAATAGGGATAATAATACGGATAATACATCGCAAACCCCTCCCTTTTTATGCCTATTCATATTTATATGGCAGGCCCCCATCAAACATGTCTTTGTAAAGGTTTTACAATTTTTTCTTAAGGGTACATATTTGGATACTTTCCATAAAGAAAGGAGTCCGAAATGAGTACAACTTTCCAAGCATTTCGAGTCAATCAATCCGGGGAAGATTTTTCCGCAGGAGTGTCCGAACAAACGTTAGAAAACCTTCCTGAAGGTGATGTTCTGATACGAGTACGTTACTCCAGCGTTAATTTCAAGGATGCCATGGCTAGTGTGAAGAACAGCAAAATTGTGGAGGGTTATCCGGTGACCCCCGGCATCGACCTAGCCGGTGAGGTAGTGGAATCCGATTCGGAGCATTTTCGTGAAGGGGATAAAGTGATCGCCACAAGCTATGAGATAGGTGTCTCTCACGATGGCGGCTATGGAGAATATGCGCGTATTCCATCGCAATGGATTGTCGAACTCCCAGATGGTATGACACTGGAGGAATCAATGGTATTCGGTACGGCCGGTTTTACTGCAGCATTGTCCGTTCATCGTTTAGAAGAAGCAGGCATTCGTCCGGAAGACGGCAGTATTCTTGTTACAGGTGCAACTGGAGGTGTCGGCAGCATGGCAATTTCCATGTTAGCTAAGCTTGGTTATAAGGTTGTCGCCAGTACGGGGAAAGACAGCGAACATGATTACCTAAAAGAACTTGGTGCCCAAGAAGTCATTACCCGTGAGGATGTGTACGATGGAAAAATTAAGCCATTGGATAAACAACGTTGGGCAGGTACTGTCGATCCGGTAGGCGGGGAAAACCTCGCTGCCATTTTAAGCAAACTTAAGTATGGGGGTGCGGCAGCTGTAAGCGGACTGACGGGTGGAACAGACGTCCCCGCCACCGTTTTTCCTTTCATTTTACGAGGAATCAGCCTGCTAGGTGTTGACTCCGTCAATTGCCCGATGACGATAAGACGGCAAATTTGGAACCGACTTGCTTCGGATTTAAAGCCAAAGAACGCACTGGATAAAATGAAGCATGAAATCACGCTAGACGAATTGCCTGATGCCTTCAACACGCTTCTTGAAGGACAAGCAAGAGGCAGAACAATCGTAAAAATATAGAAAGTAAAAAGGAACGCCGGCTAAGCACGGCGTTCCTTTACTTTCCTCATCCTTTCCTCTCACCTACTATCAAGTAAGGCCCCTCTGAGTAGAGAGACCTTCCAAAGCCTAGCTATTATAGGTATATTCATCCTGCACATCACCGTTTTTCTTATGAATGACTGCCTTTGTTCCTTTGTTTTCGGCTACTTCCTTGGCACGGTCGATGGCATCTTGTTTATTTTCAAAAACTTTATCCGGTTTTTTTGCACCTTTCGCCTGGACAGCCCAACCATCATCATGAGCTACAACGTGTTCTCCGCGGTCAAGCAACTCAGGACGATTTTCATATTGTTCGTCCTCTTCATCCCGCTCTTTTAAATCTTTATTAGATGTATCCTTCATTTCTTCGCGCTCTTTGTTACTTGCATTTTCGTACCATTCTTTTGCCTGGCTGGTTGCAATTGGTATGGCGCGATTTTCGTCGTAACCCTCATCAAGCATAGCATTTGCAATATCAATTGCTTTATTCCGCGTCGCTTCGTTCAGGTTTTTTAATGAACTTGGATAATCCTTTTTGTCCCAAGGCATTTTACATACACCTCCACATAAAATTTTTCTTGTCACTTATTTTCCGCATTAAACAGGAACGTAAACATCCATGGTGGAATTACCCCAAAATCTGGGTTGTCTGTCACCGATATACACCACGTTTACCATCATAATTTCTTCCCTGAAAAACAATACTACTTGTTGTACCACTTTGAAAAAAGGAGTGTATCGAATGGGAATTTTAAGCGGCGACCCTAAGGAACAGCCACTCCATTACGGAGAGATCCACGGAATGTGGTCGTATTTGGCAGTATTGCAGGGGAATTACGCAAAGTACCAAACTTTTTCCAATCATACCGGGGACAAAGATTTAACAAATGTCCTGGAAGATATGATGCAAGGGATTAAACAGGAAAGGGAAAGTATCGAGAAAATGCTTAAAGTGAATGGTATTGCATTGCCACCATCCCCTCCTGAACGTTCCAATGCGACTTTAGAGGAAATCCCTGTTGGAGCACGTTTTAACGATCCAGAGATCAGTGCTCAGATTTCTGCAGATAATTCAATCGGCCTGGTTGCATGCAGCCAGGTAATCGGCCAGGCAGTACGTGAGGATATTGCTATGCTATTCGGGCAGTTCCACATGAACAAAGCCCAGATGGGTGCAAGACTGCTTCGCTTGAACAAAGAAAAAGGCTGGTTGATCCCACCTCCAATGCATACGCATATCCCTGAACCAGTCTAACAATCAGGTGCCAGTCACTCCATTTGTGGGTGTTCCTGGCCCACCTGTACATAATCACTACTTATCCAGACACTTTCACAATTTCAGGTCAGGCACACTATTTCATGAAATGCCTGTTCCCTATTGCGTTTGTGTTTATTTTCCTGTATCTTTGTAGTTAAAATATTTTGAATACGCACAATTCTTATGAAGAGAAGCTGAGGGATCTGGTCCGTTGAAGCTTCAGCAACCTGCCGTATGACGGTGAGGTGCTACGTCCAGCAAGCGCTTGACCCGCTTGGAAAATAAGAAGGAGTGGCTTGGTATACCTATCAGCTCTTCTTCTGGAGAGCTGGTTTTTTATTTGGACTAAAAAGGAGTCATGAACAATGGGGAAATATCATTTGGATACATCTTTAGCGCAAACCGGTAACAGAAGTGAATCAGTAACAGGCACAGTCAATCCGCCTGTTTATTTCTCTACCGCCTACCGTCATGCAGGTATCGGGCAATCCACTGGGTTTGATTATACACGCACTGGCAACCCGACGAGAAAAATCCTGGAGCAATCCATCGCCGATCTGGAAGGTGGAACAGCAGGATTTGCCTTTAGTTCAGGTATGGCGGCCATTCAGGCTACATTCGCCATTTTCAATCCAGGGGATGAATTCATAGTCACTCAGGATGTCTATGGGGGCTCCTACCGGATTTTTGAAAATCATTTCAAAAAATTCGGTCTTCATTTTCACTATGTAAATAGTACGGACACAGAGGATTTCAAGGAAAAAATTTCTGAAAATACGAAAGGGATTTTTATTGAAACACCTACTAACCCTTTGATGACTCAACTGGATATTGACGCATTCAGCAGACTTGCCAAAGCATACGGACTTCTCCTGATTGTAGATAACACTTTTTTTACCCCTTATATACAGCGTCCACTTGAACAAGGGGCTGATATCGTACTGCATAGCGGGACAAAGTACCTTGGCGGTCATAACGATGTCCTTGCAGGCCTTGTCGTAGCGAAGGATGAGAAAATTGGTGAGGAGATTGGCCTGGAACAAAACTCAACTGGAGCAGTCCTATCCCCATTTGATAGTTGGCTGATGATGAGGGGGATGAAGACACTTGGCCTCCGGATGAAGCAGCATGAGCAAAACGCCAGGGCGGTGGTAGCCTTTCTAAAGGAAAATCCATATGTGAAGGATGTCCTCTATCCTGGCAGGGGTGGAATGATTTCCTTTCGTGTTCAGGAAGAGGAAGCCGTCCCCCGTTTATTAGAGCAAATCGAATTGATTACTTTTGCTGAAAGCCTCGGAGGAGTGGAAACCTTTATCACTTATCCCGCGACACAAACCCACTACGATATACCAGAAGATATCAGATCAAGTTATGGAGTTTGTAATAGGCTACTACGCATGTCAGTCGGAATAGAAAATGACCTTGATATCATAAATGATTTGGAACAAGCGCTGGCTGCCTCTCACCAGGAGACTCAACTCCCCTACTAGGCGTTTGACGTGACTGAACTCGCTTTCGTGACATATGCTGAGATATAAATCACGTAAAGGGAGAAGGATGCAAGTGAATCCATACTATATCTATGGGACCTATTATCCGCCATATCCTGCACCATCAGGGCAGGTATCAGCAGTACCTTATGAAAACTATTATGAGTACAATCAATCAGAAGCCAATATTGACCGCCAGCCACCTCAGCTTGAAAGAAGAGTCACAGCACTCGAACGGCAGAATGAACAGCAGGAGCGAGAAATTAACCGGCTCGAGAGGGAATTGAACCGGCAGAACCGTGATATTACACGTTTGAATAGTGTGGTCAACCAACTACGGCAAACGGAAGAACGACATACAAGGCGACTAAACCGTTTAAATCAGCGGCTTCGTACGGTTGAAAATCGTTTGAATATCCCTTTTTCCGCTACAGAAGGCGGATTTTAATAAATCCCGGTCATCTATGTGATGGCCGGGATTTATTATTGTCACCAGATAAACAGGGCAAGGACCGTTGATACCAGCAGACCGGCCATTACCAGAAGGAAGTTTTTCCGTACCAATTCCATGACGGGTACTCCGCAGAATCCTGCAACAGCCACAAGGGATGACCAGGCAATGACGGTCCCCCCGCCTACCCAGACAGATCCCATCTGCCCGATTGCTGCAAGTGTCGCAGGATCAATACCACCAGATGCAAGCGCTCCAGATAACGCTCCCGTTAATGGCAAGCCTGAAAAACCTGAGCCGTCAAGACCTGTAATCATACCAATGATCAAAATACCAAAGGCAGACAGTACCGCATTTTCCGGTATAACATTCTGCCCCGCCTGAACAAGGTCAAATAAAAATGCTGGACTAGCCTTGTCTCCAAGCGACAGTATACTGGCAGAAAAGTCCCCGCTTCCCAGAAAGAAAAAGCCTGCGATTGGTATCACTGGTCCCATTGCCTTGAATGCGAATACAAACCCGTCGGTAATATGGTCCGAGATTCGGTCCAATGCTTTACTTTTACCGAAAGCCATGGTTGAGAAGGCAAGAAGTAATACGGCAACACCGCCTATAAACGCTGCGCCGTCTCCTCCTTCAAATCCGCCCATTCGACCGCTGCTGACCTTGGTATAGGTCATATAAATGATTACAATCAGCATGGATAATGGTACAAGAATGGCAAATGCTTTACTCCACCGTGGATGAGAATTCCTTGCTGAAGCCGAGGAGCCGCCTTTCCCACCAGGTAAATTATTCATTTCCTTCTCATTAAGCGGATCATTCGGCTTACGGATTTGTTTTCTGATGGAAAGATAAGCGAGTGTAATCGCGACCGCACCCGTAATCAAGGACAAAACCAAGGCTTTATCCGCTACTGCAGCTGTTTCTATACCAGCAGATTTAGCACTGAGCATCGGTGCTATTTGCATAACGTAATCCGAAGACAATGCCATTCCCTGACCAGCGAGAGCTACCACCATCGCTGCTCCCATTATTGGCAGACCAGCACGGACTGCAGCCGGGACCAGCAATGCACAAATCAACGGCACGGCTGGCGTCGGCCAAAAAAACAGGGAAATGATGAACGTAATGATAATCAGCATTACAAATGCAATATGCCCATTTGTCATTACTTTTTGTATCGGAGCAATCATTTGTCGATCAGCTCCCAAATCCTTCAGGGAATGAAGCAAAGCCACCATGAAGGTGATAATCAAAAATATACTGAATAATTCTTTTGCAGCGGTCAGGTTCGCGTTAAAAACAGAAGTGAACCCACCGACAAGACTGCCATTGTATACCCATGCCACCAGAAAAGTCCCAAGTAAAGTCGGGAGCACAACGCCTTTTCTGAAGATCATGGTAACAATAACGGCAAATGTCACAATCGCATAAATCCAATGAGCTGCTGTTAATGCCATCTTGATGTCTCCTTTTTGAGCACATAGCTCGCGTTTGGATTTATCCTATGAACGAATGCCCATGCTTGTGTGGGCCAATTCCTTAATTGCTTCCAGGCACAAAAAAAAGAACGCCCTTTTTGCTGGGCGTCATGGTACTCATTCTATTTTTCCTTCTTCTCTAAGTATCTTTTCAAAAACATTTACTAATTCGGGATCGAAGTGAGTTCCCGCAAGTCTTTTTATTTCATCCATAGCGTACTGCGCAGAAAAAGCCTTACGATAGGTCCGATCCTCAGTCATCGCGTCGAAAGTATCACATATGGCAATAATTTTAGAAGGCAGGAGGATGTCATGTTCTTTGATGCCTGATGGATAACCAGACCCATCCAGCCGTTCGTGATGCTGTTCAATGACTTTAGCAATATTTTCATAGTTCGTGTTCTTAACCATGTCAGCTCCATCTTCCGGATGCTTCTTAATAACGTTAAACTCTTCCTTTGTCAGCTTACTTGGTTTGTTCAATATCTCGCTTGGTATTTTGTATTTTCCGATATCATGCAATTCAGCTGCAAGGTACAGTTCTTCCAGCTGACTTTTTGGCAATTTCAATTCTTTTGCTACTTTGACCGAATAATTTGCTACTCTTTCACTATGCATAAACGTATAACGGTCTTTCTTCTCAACATTTACGATAATATCTCTTAGTGCTTTTATATCCTTGCTGATGTAATGAAACGTCGGTTCCGTAATTACCCAGAGGTATGTCACTTCATCTTCAGCCACAAAATGGACGGGCTCTTTTATTCCTTGTCCGGAAAAATAATCGTTCGGACCTAAGGTTACCTTTTCACCTTCGATCTCACCTTTCATTTTCCCATTCAATATATAAAAGAATTCCATCGTGTGATTGTTATCACTTGGATACAAGTAAAATAGTTTACCTTTAAAAACTGTCTGTAATATTATTTCTACCCCGTCACCACGACCCAAAAGGCTAATACTCGTGGATTCACTAGTAACTTTTTCAAGAAATGAACCATCTTTCATTATTCTTAAACCTTCCACGGGCATTCTCCTTTCCGGGACAAATTCAGGGCAACAAGGCAATTAGCTTCCTACAACCCTGATAGGGTCGATCCATACTTGCCTGTCAGCAATATCGACCAGTATCCATTCACATTGAGCGTAAACCCCCAGCTTTTCAGCTTCAGCAATGGTATCCTGAGTCATTTGCAGTGTCGTTTCATAAAGAATATTGATGATAACGTCCAATTCGCTGTTATATTGTTCTGTGCGTTGTGCTGCCATTGTTTCATCTGCGATGGTTTCCATGTCTTCTAAATAATCCTGCTGCAGTTCATTTGCAACGTCTTGAGCTATTTCAATCATTTCTGCGATTTCAGCGTTGGTTTCTTCGATCATCTGGTAAGCTTTTTCAGTGTCTTCGACTTCGGAAGCGAAGACATTGGGGCCGAATGCCAGCGCCATAATGAACGACAATAAGAGAACGCTTATACTTTTTTTCAACATACTGGTTAACCTCCTGGTTAATAGCTGGATTTTTTATTGCTTGTGCTAGGCGTAGATGAATGGATTCACACTTACTTTATATATCGGCGAACTTCCTGACAAATCAATAAAATCCGCATAAAAAAGATGGTCTTACCTCAACTTTTGCTGGCATAATAGACTTCTTCATAAGGCTGAACAATTACGAATCCATCTCCGCTGAATTTCATTTGTATCGATTCCCCGCTGCCCCGCCCGAAAAATGTTTTCATCGTAATATCTGTCTGGAATTCCGGCTGGAGATGCCCAGACCAGGCAACCGTGGCATTTGGATCCGTTATAACAGGCTTATCCGGTGTAACCAGTAATGTTAACGGTTCATAATGAGAGGTAATGGCTACTTTTCCACGTCCCTGCAAGGTAATATTGAACAGGCCGCCTGACATCATTCCGGCAACTTTTCTCATCAGCTTGATGTCCCAATCAATACCTGGTTCGAATGCCAGAAGGTCATTCCCATTTACCGTTATCGCCTCATTATTCAAATCAAAAATGGTGATCTTCTTCCCCTGATCGGCAAGATAGAGTCTTCCATTCCCTTTCGCTTTCATTAAGGAACTGCCTTCGCTCGTAAAAGCTTTCTTAAGCATTTTCCCTACCCCGTGCTCCAGTATGCCTTCCCGCTCAAATTTAATCTGGCCGTCATAGGAGATCATGGAGCCCGTTTTTGCCCAGACATCACCAGCAAGGTTCACTTCCAGCATGCGGGGAGTTTCCAATTCAAAATACTCATTTTCCGATTCATCCTGTCTGGTCTGATTTATAAATTCATCAAGTGAATATTTGCCCACTAACATCACACTCCTCTTCCTTGATAATACCAAATAAGGTTGGTAAATGGTGTAAATATTTTCAGAAAAACTTGTCTTTTCACCAAGTCCTTATGGCGAAAGCCTTTTATCCATTAACAAGTTTAATCTTTCATAAAAGTGCCAAAAAAAAATCGTGTGAATGGCTCACACGATTCCACAGGATACGGTTTTGTTTTTCTGCAAATATTTCTGGTGATATTCTTCTGCCTCATAAAAATTGATCGTTTCTCTTACTTCGGTTGCGATTGGATTCTTAAAAACACCTTTTTGGTTCCACTCCAGAACCTTGGAGATTGCCGCTTTATGTTGAGAATCATCATTATAAAAAATAATAGAACGATATTGGGAGCCAATGTCCTCTCCCTGCCGGTTTCTGCTTGTCGGGTCATGGCATTCAAAGAAAGCATCGACCAGCTGCTCGTAACTGATTACGTTTGGATTGAATTCTACCTTCACTGTTTCTGCGTGTCCGGTCTGCCCGGTTTTCACTACTTCATAACTAGGGTTCTCGATAATACCTCCAGCGTAACCGACTCTTGTTGCGGTTACTCCCTTCACATTTTCAAACCAGGCTTCTACACCCCAAAAACATCCTGCTGCAAATAGTGCTGTTGACATCACTCATCGCTTCCTTTCCACTCACGTAACTTCTTTCGCAAGAGATTGACGAGCCTTTATACGTAAAAAGGACCCCTCTCTTATCCAAGAAAGGGATCCGTACGTTTATGCATACGTCCTCTCATCTATCAGGAAATCAATCCTGCAGGAATTGGCACCGTTTCGAATCAAAGGATCCGATGGTTGCCGGGCATCAAAGGGCCAGTCCCTCCGCCTCTCTGGATAAGAAGTTATCGATTTGTTTTTAAATTTGTAATTCCTATCATACATATTTTTCAAAAGGATGTAAAGAGATAAAATCATATTTTTCAAAGAATAGTTCCAGTGACTTTTCCACAACCTAAACAAAGGCAATTATTCATCTACAGCTTAGGAGGTTTCCATATGGATTGGGTTGCAATTTTGCCATTCGCAGCGGTTATTGCCGCCGCAATCTGGACTAAACAAGTTATACCTAGTTTATTATTTGCAGTTGTTGTTGCCGGGTACTTAGTGGAGCCGGATTGGCTGGGCGGAATGACCACCTCCCTTGAATTCATCATACAGGGGTTACAGGACGCAAATAACCTGAAAATTATTATCTTCCTGTATGCTTTTTCAGCTTTGATCGGTCTCATCAAAATGGCTGGTGGAATTAAAGGGTTTGTAGAAGCAGCGACCAAAAAAGTCGATGACAAACGAGGCGCTTTTTTATTGACCTGGTTATCTTCACTTGGCACATTTGCAGCTCCAAGCTTCCGAATCGTCACGATTGCTCCTGTAATGAAAGCGATGAGAAAAAACCTCCCTATGACTAAGCAGGAACTGGGGTTTGTAATTGAAACAACCGCTTCCCCCCTTGTCGTGATGATACCTGTGGCTACGGCCTTCGTAGGCTACATGAGCTCTGTGGTCGAGTTATCCCTTCACCAGACGGGACTCGAAGGAGATCCTTACATGCTTTATCTTCAAAGCATTCCCTACAACTTTTTTGCGATTGCGATGCTCCTGCTCGGCTTTTATTTAAGCTTTTTCCATCGTTCCAAAAAATCTGCAACAGATGCAGAGGATACATCCAACGAGACAAAAAAAGATGATGATCAATGGGAAGACTGTCACCCTGCCGTCGCCAAGGATCTTCCTTCTCAGCCCTGGACGTTGATTATCCCTCTTTTTGTGGTCATCGGTTTAACTTTTTTCCTAATGTATATGCTCGGCAGGAAGAAAAATGAAGAAGGTTTGCAAGCGCTGATAAATGCGAATGTTCTTGATGCAATGGTTATCGCAGTTGTGGTGACTTTAATTGGTCTTGTAGTTTTTTTGAAATTCGCAGGACAGCCGCTGAGGAAAATGATGAACAGCTTGATTTATGGTGGAAATGAAATCATGGGCATCATTCTTCTTCTTGCAATGGTATGGGGACTGAGTAAAGGATCAGAGGCTCTTGGTTTTGCAGAAACCATATCCAATTCCTTCGACTGGATACCTCCGAGTTATGTCGCTGTGGTTTTGTTCGTGCTTGGCTGCGGGTTATCTTATTTTATCGGATCAGCATGGGGGACATGGGGAATATTAATGCCTGTAGGTATTTCGATTGCAGCAGTGGCGGGCAGTGATCTGCCAATCGTCATTGGAGCTGTTTTTGCGAGCGGAACTTTCGGAGCATTTGCTTCCCCACTTAGTGATGACACCAATACAACGGCCGGTATCTTGAAGTTGAACCCAGTCAAATATTCCCGTTTCAAATTAAAGCCTGCTTTGATTGCTGCCGGTGTAGCAACAGTTGGGTATTTTGCACTGACCTTTTTTATGTAAGCTATAACCAGGAAAAAAGACATAGTAAATATCCTCAAGATTCCTGTGCCCAGGGAAGCCAAAGGTGATGGCTAATATGTGACCTTAAACTGGGGGCTTGCCCCATTAGGACTCTTAGAAATATAAAACCACGAAGAAGCTGATTTTTCTTTGTGGTTTTTGATTGTAAAAAAAGAAGGTTTTTGCATTGTTAATCGCTAAGTTGGGCAAGGAAACATGGAACTCCTACGGGAGAGGCAAGGCTGATGAGGGATTGCAAGGCAAAGTACCAGGAGACTTGTGGTACTCCCCGCGGCAAGCGATTTGTGAAAATCAACCATAAACTTTAACATTTCGATTATAATGGATCTTTTTAGTGGTTTTTATTTTTTCCCAGCACACTTTTCAAGTATCAACAATACAGAAAAGGCTGCCCCAATTAGTCTATTACAGACTTATAGGACAGCCCCGTTTTTCATTTGATAGTATCTTCTATACATGAAATTTTTGAAAGATATTTTTTTCAGGTATGTGATATACGTTGCGGCCGAGGAGATGGTTTACAATAACTTTATTACGATGTATCGCAAGCCCAAGGTTAGTCGAACCTACTCCGTGTGTATGAGAAATACCGCTGTGGACGTAAATTTGGTTACGTTGATCCACTGTTTTCAGCCGGTAATCCCCTTCGACTTTATAACGGCCTTTATCATCCCATTCAATCATATCTGCAAGGCTTTCAACAAAGTCAGGGACAAGCGGTTGATAGCCTGTTGCCGTTATGACTATTTCACTGTCATGGGTGAAGGTCTCATCCGTCTCTACGTGCCTGCATGTAATCCGGTAATCCCCTTCCGGATTTTGTTCTATGCCTTTCACTTCAGATAATACCTGAAGTCCGACGTTCAACTCTTCCTCACCAACAGAGTATTCGTATAGAAGATTATATATATCGGTTACAGTATGGTTGCTGATACCTTTATAATATAGCCCTTGAGTCGGGAAAATTTCGTCCTTTTTTTCTTGTGGCAGCTGGTAAAAATAATTTACATAATCAGGGGAAAAGTGCTCAAGACTCAATTTGGATTCTTCCATGGAATCGAATCCAGAAGATCGTGTAATCCAATCAAGACGATAGCCGTGCTCCCTTTGCTCTTTCAGTAACTCGCGGAAAGCTTCCGCAGCACTTTGGCCGGAGCCAACAACGGTTATGGACTCTGCTTTTCTGCATCTATCCTGGTATCTTAAAAATTCTGCTGTGTGGAAAACGTCTTCTTCCGGTAAACCCTGAAACGATTTCGGCATAGCAGGAACGCTTCCTGTTCCGAGGATTACGTTCTTTGCATGATAAACCTTTGTTTCATTATTTTCTAAATCACGTACTTCCACTTCAAAATATGATTCTCCATCCTCAATTCTACGCAAGTCAGTAACACGGTGTCCGAACCTGCAGCTTTCCAGCTGTCGGGAGACCCACTGACAATAATCGTTGTATTCCCTCCTGGGAATATCCAGTCTTTGCAGAAAATAGAACTGGTACATTCTTTCATGTTCATGGATATAATTCAAAAAGCTATATTTACTAGTTGGATCCGCCATTGTGACGAGGTCTGCCAGAAACGGGACCTGCAGCTTTGTACCTTCAATCAGCATGCCTGGATGCCATTCGAATTTACCTTTTTGTTCAAAAAATAAAGGATTGGCCTCCGGCTGGTCATCCAGTAATGCTGCCAAGCTCAAATTGAATGGGCCAATTCCGACACCGATCAAGTCATACATACTATCTTGTCGCAAATTGTTCACTTCCCCTGTCTGTCGAAAATTCTTAGTTTGTTGTTCTTATCTTTAATCCTATCACAATCGATCCATCCATCACATGTAAAGCTGAAGTTCATAACTGCCTTTCTTTACTTTTTGCTGAAATGGGCATCCTTATCCATGTGTACAAATGGGATGCTGGTATCTACCTCGCCCGTTATCTTTTCCAACATCACATCTTCACCTTTCAGCCATTTTCCGAAGTCGAAAACAACAGGCTCCCGGTCTCCGCCTAAGGCAAACCACGTCACCATTTCATTAGGTAAGTAAGCAGATGTATGGATTGTTCCAGCCCAGCTTTTATATTTCTTTGAAAACACACCCATGTCCGTATCATTCATTAGACGAAAAGCCTGATAGGCTTGTCTCGGTCCGGCATTTTGCATTGCTTTCAGCCGTTTGTAGGAATCGACAAGATGGTTCCGGTTTTCATGTTTCATGATTTCAAAGTGATTCGTGCAATATGAGGATTCACGCATTTCCACACCTCGTGGTGAAGCTTCCAGAACGTACGTTTTTCCGCTCTGATCGTAGACGGTATAGCTGAAGGAATGCCTATGAGGTATTTCTTTCAGCATACTGACAGCTTCCTCAACATTCGCACAACTTTCTAAGACTAGGCGTCCGATCATACAGCAGATGAATCCTAAGCCCGGCTTTTTGCGATGCATGAAATTATAACCAAGCACCAGACCTTTCTCATTCATTCCATCCATTCTCCCGGTAATGCGCTGTGTCGGTCCAGCAATTGCATAGCCCTGGTCTTCCGGCTGGAAAAATACATATCGACCTTCGTATGTTTTAGGCTGATAATCATAATTACGGACTAAGAAGTCAGGTCCAGTCATGATGGAACACCCCGAGCGGTTATAATTTGTCCGATAGCCGCCAAATTCCATCATGGTTCGTTCCATCGTCCAATCCAGAGCATCTCGAAGGCCGAGAAGCTCCTGCCACACACCAGGTGCAAACTTTTCAATTGCTTCCTTTACTTCTTTTTCAGAAACTGTGAATCGGGGAATCCTGACCTTCCATTGTTTCAGACGATTTTGAACGGTCACGGACTCTTTTAGCAATGTACCTTGGTGGTAGCCAAAATCATAATGTGAACCTCTGAACTGTAAAATATCACTGTGAATTTTTTTCATGATAACTTTCCCCCGATTTTTTAACGAAAGAGCCACCCATCAGGAATGACTGCTGCTGTTTGTATAGTTTTCTCTTGATACCCCTGCTATTTGAGGGAGTTTAGCTGTTGCGTAGAGGACTAATTGTGCCAGCAATGCTAATAAAACGATCCAGCCCCAAACCGTCAGCACACCAGCATGGAAACTGTATATAGGATCTTCTTGTGCATAAAATGGATTTTCTTGCATGAAGTATGAAAAGGCATAAAACATGCCGAACGTGAAATTTCTGGACCATTGGGATACATTGTACGTAAATAACCCTTCTTTCCAGCCGAGGAGTTTGACTCTTCTTACTGCCCTGACTGACTCCATGAATTCAATAGTTATCAACAGGATGAAAACTACAAACCAAAAGGTGAAGACAAACCCAGCTTCAAAAACCTCCGTTTTGACAATGGCTAGCCCTGTGATGGATAATGCGCCATGAATGATACAATTTGTATTGGCCCAGTCATGAATCAAGCTCCAATTCTTCTGCCAAAGATAACGCTTTATAAGCAGGAATATTCCTGCAAAATAAAACATTAACCCAATGACGATGATTGTTTCGGCAAGATATTGATGAATGCCATCAAAAGTATTGTTCAATAATATGACAATGGACTGTGTACCTACCGTCGATAACAGAATGATGCCATGAACCGCAAACTTTGTTTGTTCCGCCATCAGTCTAATCAAGCTGTGAAAGCAGTTCACAAGAAAAAATAATAGCAATAGACAATTAAACACTGCAACCCATTGCAGGACCTCGATAGATCCGGGAAAATATTTCACAAACACATTACACAATACTGACAGTCCTGCTACCCAGGTTCCCATCATGAAGGAATTTAACGGATGCTTTAAAAACGGTCTGAAAAATTCACGATTAAAGACCTGAGCGAACAATGCCCGGTAAATTAGTATCCAGGCCAACAATAAAACAATAGCCAGTATACTTCCAAACAAATCATCTATAAACGGGAACGCTTCGATCGCTCCAATTAAAAAAATCCCATTCGCCATGATGATAGCTCCTGACGCGGGAGAAATCTTTTTATCAATATCGATGGTAAGT
Organism: Thalassobacillus pellis; assembly: GCF_016908295.1. Taxonomy (GTDB): domain Bacteria; phylum Bacillota; class Bacilli; order Bacillales; family Halobacillaceae; genus Thalassobacillus; species Thalassobacillus pellis. The sequence goes on along the minus strand of NZ_JAFBDO010000003.1, from coordinate 404,376 downwards.
ACCCCCTTTCACCAATGGATACGCAGTCTATTATACATAAAATTTCTGTTATTTTATAATGGATTGAACAGAAAATGTTTACGAAGGGATGATCGGAAATGTATGGATTGGACCAAAGAAGGCAGAAAGTCCTCAATTTCCTCAACGAAATTACAGATGAACAAGCACGTATGAAACCAGACAAAGACAATTGGAGCATACTGGAATTGCTTGAACACCTTTATTTGATTGAACGAACAGTTGCAGACAGGATAAAAAGGGCGATTACAGAAGGAGAAGAAAAATCAGTACCAGAAAAACCAGTCCACCACACCGCCAACCGTACGTTAAAAATGGAAGCACCGGAATCTCTGCGTCCTAAAGGCTTGTTCCAATCCGTCAGTGAAGCAAAGGAAAGTCTGGTCGAGTCACGGGAGTCCCTTGAGCTAATATTGATAAACTATGAAAAAGCAACGTTGAAGCGTCGTGTCATGCACCATATGGCCTTCGGTGACCTCAGCCTGGAACAATGGGTGGAATTCATCGGCTGGCACGAACTCCGTCACCTTGAACAAATGAAAGAAGTGCTGCAAAAAGTGAATAGGGGCTGAGATGAATTAATTAAACGGGTTCAGGTATTGTATGGACGCTCAAATGAATTATGTACGCTGCTTTTTAGTCCATAAGAGCTGGAACATAAGAAAAACAATGGAATCAGAAACGAACGATTATAATTTAATCTCATATATGCAGAACATTAGCGTAGTCCAAATACGCAGATTCCTGAGGGAACAGCGCGAGTCTATTATCCCCTTGGCCAAGCAATCTTCTTGACCAAGAAGGCTTTAGGCCGTGCCCGCGGAAAGCGAAGTGTTTGAACGGAGCCGATTTCTTGCACACAAATAATCCGAACTATTCAATAAAATGGTTCGGATTATTTTATACTATTATTATGTTTTTCCCAGTCCCAACAATTATTTATCGATCACATGTCTGATAGCATGAGACACTCCATGATCTGTATTAGATAACGTTACCCAGTCAGCTTCTTTTTTGACTATTTCCTGGGCATTTCCCATGGCAACACCAAACCCGGCTTCACGAATCATTGCCAGGTCGTTCATACTGTCCCCTACAGCCATAACATTGTCCATAGAGAGATCGAGCCAGTCACATACTTTCCGAATGGCAGCAGCTTTGTTGACACCGGCAGGGTTGATTTCGATATTGGTCGGACTTGAGTTAGTGACTTCCAATGCTTTGTTCTCCCTAAGCTCGTCTAAGATTACTTTGCGGACTTCGTCATCTTCAATATCAAACCCGAATTTAAGCCATTCATAGGCTTCGATGTCACTTTCAAATGGTTCCAGCGAGCTGAACATCCCTTGCGCGGTGCTTGACCAGAAATGGGTATCGTGTGTTTTTTTCAGTTCCCACAAGCGTTTGACAAGGTCTGCATCAAGGGGATTGCGTTCAACCAGATTATATTCCTTGTCGTAAATTTCTCCTCCATTAATGGTAACGATATAAGAAGAGCGACCAAGGCTTTCTGAAATATCCTGGCAGGTTGCCAGGGATCGTCCAGTACTTAACACAACATGAATTCCATTTGCTTTCGCCCTTTTTATGGCTTCTTCGTTTTCCGTAGAGACTTCACCATCTTCGTTGATCAAGGTACCATCCATATCAAGTGCAATTAGTTTTATATCTTTTTCCATCCTTGTACACTTCCTTTTCCATTGCTGATTTCTACATTTTAATATAAATAACAGTTTTTACAAACATTCACGCACCCTCGAACAGCTGCTTAGTATTCCATTTCCCAAATTTATAATAAAGGGTTGCAACGATACTGCTGAACACAAAGCTTACCCCCATCCCAACCGCAATTCCGCTCTCACCGAATAAACTTGAGCACAAAGCGGTCAGCGGGTAACGCAGGACCCAGAAGGAAATGATATTCAACAAGAGCACCTGGTACATTGCTCCCGATGCGCGAACTACTCCATTCAGTATGAAATTAATTCCTAAAAAAGGATAAAAGAAAGCAATGATTCTCAAATATTGTTCCCCGAATGCTACAAGGGCTTCTTCCTGGACGAACATCTTTATGCCATATTCCCCGAATAATACAAGTAATAAAGCGACGACAAGCATTATCGATGTATTAAAAATAAATCCATAACGGGTGATTTGATGCACCCTTTTCCAGTTTTTCGCACCGATATTCTGCCCTGCCATACTATTAACAGCGGTAGCTAAGGCCATTGGCGGGAGCATCAGGACGCTATCGAGCCGCTGAGCTGCACTGAATCCTGCCACGACATCACTTCCAAACGAGGTAACAACACTCATAATGGCTGCAACACCTGCCGAAATGACTGACATTTGCAGGCCTGAAGGAATCCCAAGCCTAAGAATTAATGCCACTTCGTTTTTTGTCGGTAAAAATGGCACAGAAAATGGAGCCAGATTTTGACGAAGAACGAGAAACACCCCATACAAAAAGGCTATTCCCTGGGAAATAACAGTTGCGTAGGCTGCACCGGCGATTCCCCAATCGAAAACAGAAATGAAAACAGGGTCCAGTACGGCATTCAAAATCACCGCCAGAAAGACGAATCGAAGTGGTGTCCTGCTATCACCAAGCGCACGCATGACGGTACCGATGAAATTATAGCCCATCAAAAACAATATCCCGAGCGAATTGATTTTCAAATAAACAGTGGCATCTTCCACCATTACCCCTGGGGTGCCTAAAAAATGGATAATGCTTTCTGCAAAAATATAGCTTGTTGTTCCCATTACGGCCGAGATCAGCAGTAATATGATGATGAAGGCATTTAGATATCTCTTTAGCCCCTCTTGGTCATCCTTTCCTTTTTGCTGGGATAAAACCGTCAATGTCGCATTGTTGATGCCGATGATGAATGACAGCATCGTAAATACCACAGTGCTTGAAACAGCCACAGCACCCAGGACATTACCACCAAGCAAGTTCCCCACCCAAAGGCTGTCCACAAACTGATAGGACACCTGAAGCAGGTTTGTCAGGAGGATGGGACCGGAAAAAATCAGCATCTGCCTCCATATGTTTCCTCTAGTAAAATCTTGTGCACCTGCCATGAAACATACGTCCTTCCTTTTACTCGACTCCCATTTTAGCATCTTGACGTTGTAAATACTGTTTATAACTTTTCAATCGGGGTATTTATATGTTGAACACTGTCATGACAGGCAATCACCCAGCTTCGCTTGAATTTTATAGGAGAATTTTCACCGCAATATTTTTGAAATTTCGGTGAATTACGGAGCATCAGACTAGGCACATTTGTTATTTTTTCAATAAATATAAGGAAACAACAGCATATGAGAGCATTATGTTACAAAGCATATCTTAGTGATGCTCAGTAATATTCTTCGATAATAAACGCAATTCAGACAGATTAAGCTGGTTTGATAAATTTCCCTTGCCGATTTATCATTATCAAGTACGCATGCTTCAGCATTACCTAATGAAAGGAGAATGCACCATCTCTCAAACTACGAAAGAACCAGTCCATTCTGAAGAAACGTTGCTTTTTACAGAACCAACTGTTGAAGATGGTAAAGCAATGTGGAATTTGGTTGATAATTCCACCCTGGATCAGAATTCTGCTTACAAATATCTGATGATGAGTGAATTTTTTGCTGATACTTGTGTAGTAGCAAAAGAGAACGATAAATTAGTAGGATTCGTAACCGCATTTATCCCCCCTGAACACCCGGACGTGGTGTTTGTCTGGCAAGTTGGCGTAGATTCTTCCCAGCGCGGAAAAGGAGTTGCGTCGAAGCTTCTTAACGAATTAATTTCCCGAGAGGCATGCCAGGATGTTCGCTACCTTGAAGCGACAGTCACACCGTCAAACAAAGCATCTCAATCTTTATTCCGTAAATTAGCACGTGATCATGACACGGAATGCAAGGTATCGGAGAAATTTACCGAAGACCTGTTCCCAAGCGATGAACACGAAGAAGAATTGAATTTCCGAATTGGTCCATTCAAAAGATAATACCAATTTAAATTAAGGGAACTACCCAAATCAAACAAGGAGGAAATCAACTTGAGTAAAACAGATATGAGCATTTTCGAAAAACTGGAATCAGAAGTGCGCAGTTACTGTCGCGCATTCCCTGCCGTTTTTGATAAAGCGAAGGGACACAAAATCTGGGACGAAGATGGCAATGAGTATATCGACTTCTTCTCAGGTGCAGGTGCCCTGAACTACGGTCATAACGATTCCCATATGCAATCCAAGCTTGTCGACTATATCACAAGTGATGGCATTACCCATTCACTTGATAAAGCGACAACTGAGAAAGCGAAATTCATGGAGAAGTTTAACGATGTAATTCTGAAACCACGTAACCTGGACTATAAGATCATGTTTCCAGGCCCTACTGGTACCAATACAGTGGAAAGTGCACTTAAGCTGGCTCGTAAAGTGACCGGCAGAACAGATATTATCAGCTTTACCAATGGCTTCCATGGTATGACTATCGGTTCTCTTTCTGTAACCGGTAATGCTATGAAACGTAACGGTGCTGGTATTCCACTAAACAATACGGTAACGATGCCATATGACAATTTCGTCAATGATAAAATGGAAACACTCGAATATCTTGAACGCTTCCTTGAAGATAACGGGAGCGGTGTCGACGTTCCAGCTGCTATGATCCTGGAAACTGTACAAGGTGAAGGCGGCATTAATGCAGCCCGTATGGAATGGCTGCAAAAGGTTGATGAAATCTGTAAGCGTTGGGACATCCTGTTGATCATCGATGATGTACAGGCAGGTGTCGGCCGTACTGGAACTTTCTTCAGCTTTGAACCTGCAGGAATCAAGCCTGATATCGTATGTATGTCTAAATCCTTGAGCGGATACGGCTTGCCATTTGCCGTTACCCTATTCCGTCCCGACCTAGATATCTGGGCTCCAGGGGAACACAACGGTACGTTCCGTGGTTTCAACCATGCATTTGTCACAGCGGCAGCTGCCCTTGACTACTGGAAAGAAGAGAAATTCGAACAAGGCATTAAGGAAAGAGCTGAACTGACAAAAGAATTCTTAGAAGGTATTGTGAAAAAATATCCTGGTCTGGAAGGTGAGTTCTGCGGCCGCGGTTTGATGGTCGGTATCGAATGCGCGAAAGATGGCCTTGCGGATGAAGTTGCCGCTGAAGCTTTCAAACGCGGACTGATTATGGAAACATCCGGACCTAAGAGCGAAGTTTTCAAGCTTTTCCCACCACTAAACATTGAAATCGATGAGCTTAAAAAAGGTTTCGATATCATTGAAGAGAGTGTTAAAGCTCTTACCAGCGAACCAGTAACTAATTAAGTAATAGGAGGACTTTAGATATGAAAACAATCTCACTAGAAGAAGTACTAGGTACAGAAAACGAAGTAAAAGGTGAAAACTGGACTAGCAGACGCTTGGTTTTGAAAAAAGATAACATGGGCTATTCTGTCCATGACACAGTGATCAAAGCAGGTACAGAAACACACATCTGGTACCAAAACCACCTTGAATCTGTATACTGCATTGAAGGTGAAGGAGAAGTCGAGACCCTTAAAGATAATAAGGTTTGGCCGATAAAAGCCAATACCCTTTATGCTCTTGATGAAAACGACGAACATCTATTGCGCGCAAAAACAGATATGCGCATGGTTTGTGTATTCAACCCGCCAATCACTGGCCAAGAAATTCACGATGAAAACGGTGTGTATCCTGTAGTAGAAGATTAATAAGTTTTAAACCTCCAACTTCGGTTGGAGGTTTTTTATTGGAGAAAATTTCCGATATTGAACAGAAAAAAATGCCAGCCAATAGATAAATAGAAGATATAGAGTGTAGTCATCAGCCATAGGTTCGTGTACACATTTTTAGTTGAAATCGTACCCACGAAAAGCTGGGAAGCGGTGACTATGCTGATTGCCTAAAGTGTACAAGTGGTACGGATTTTCCTTTGGATAAGAATCTTTAGCCTCAAACCCTAATTGATTTTTTTCGAGCAATCTTAGCAAAGGAATAATTTCCATCTGATTTTTGTTAGAAATGTGCATGCTTGGGGTATCCCTTAAACTAGATGAATTGTAAGATGGAGGGAAGATTTTATGGAAAAGGATAAAGCTTTGAAATCTTATATCATTGACCATGCTCAACAATTGACGAATGAATGGTACGAAACATTAGAGGAAAAGGATCCCAGCTCTCTTTATGCATCAAGAGATCCACAGGTCATTGAGACTTTGAAAAAGCAAAATTTTGATTTTCATCACTATTTCAGTGAAATCTTTGTAGTCGAGAATGAAGAGGCATGGTTGGAGAATTTCAACAAATGGGTTTCGGAAGTATCAGGGGACATAGAACATTTGAGCACTCCAAGTCATTATGTCATCAGAGAATTTATGCGTGTCAGAATGCAATACATGGATTGTATCAAAAATTTTTATGATAAACATAAGGATAAACTTGAACAGGAAGATCTGGATCGTTGGAACAAGCTTGTTGTCAGGGGATTCGATGTAGCAATAATGAAATTCGTGGAAGGAGCGAATGAAAATTCAAAATTACAATTGAAGGCAAAAGAAGAAATCATCCATGAATTGAGCGCTCCTGTCATCACCCTCGATAATCAGCGGGCACTCCTGCCTTTAATTGGTGAAATAGATAGTGACCGGGCCTCCGTCATTCTCGAAAACACACTCCATCAATGTAGCCAAAAAGGGGTCACGCATCTGTTCATCGATCTATCAGGCGTGGCGACAATCGATACTTTAGTGGCTCATCAAATATCGAATCTTTTACAATCACTTCAATTGCTGGGCATCTCTTCCACGATATCTGGTATGCGCCCAGAAATTGCCCATACTGCCACTCAGCTGGGAATCAGCTTTGAAAAAGTGACCATTAAACCCTCTTTGGCGAACGCTTTATAAAAAAGCAGGGATTCTGATACTTCAGAATCCCTGCTTTTTCCTATATTAGCTGCCTTTTTTAAAGTGCTTTTACAAGTCCCCCATCCACTACGAGTGATTGGCCGGTCAGATAGGTGTTGGCACCAGATGCTAGAAATACAAGTGTCCGGGCAAATTCTTCCGGTTCCCCGTAACGTCCGATTGGTATGGACTGTTCTGCCTGCTTTCTGACTTCCTCTGAAGTAATACCTTGTATATCAGCGTGTTTAGCATCGAGTGCAGCTACACGATCAGTCGCGATCCTGCCAGGACCGACTGTATTAATCAAAATATTTTCCGGCGCTAATTCACGGGCTAAGCTCTTTGACCAGCCGACAATTCCTGCCCGATATGTATTGGAGAGAATCAGATTATCAAGGCTTTCTTTGATGGATGAGGATGCAATGTTGACAATTCTTCCACTCTTCTGCTCCCGCATGGCAGGTAAAACTTCTCTCACTGTCCGAATAAAGCTCAATAGATTGAGCTCGAATGCTGCCTGCCAATCACCATCACTGAAGTCATCAAACTTACCGGCCGGGGGACCACCTGCATTGTTGATCAGAACATCTACAGTTCCATTCCACTCAACCGCTTTCTTTACAAGTTCTTTGATTTGCCCTGCATTCGTCATGTCACATACAGCATATTCGACGTTTTCGTTCCCGCTTAATTCCTTGATGTCTGCTTTCGTTTTCTCAAGCTCCTCCTCATTACGGCTTGAAATGAGGACATGTGCTCCTTCCTTTGCAAATTCCAGAGCTGTTGCCTTACCTAACCCTTTACTTCCAGCAGTCACAATGACTGATTTTCCTCGTAACTTGAAGTCCATGAATCTATTCTCCTCTCTTTTAAATAATTACCTGTTATTATACATGATTGGAAAGATTAAGGGGTTATAGCAGTTTTTATAAAGGAATTATGATGGTTATAGAGAAGATTAATTAAGAAGAAAAGTCTGGAATTTATTATTAGGAGGTCATACGATGATTAACAAAAGTCCAGTCAAAAACAAAATCGGTCTTGCCTTTATACCTGTCAGAGATATACAAAAAGCAAAGGAGTGGTATAGTAAAATACTCGGTCTCAGTGATGGAAATGATTACTTTGATCACCTTTTTGCTGCCCCAATGGAAGGTACGACAGGTCTTATGCTGGATACCATGCCCAAATGGAGAAATGAAAAAGGGGATATCTCGCCGTATCAGGTTCCAGCGATACAGTTTTTGACAGAGGATATCCACGCTTCCTATAAATTCATGGAGCAACTAGGAGTGGAAATGGTGACCGAGGTTGAATATGATCAGTATTTCATATTCAAAGATCCAGATGGAAATATGCTGATGGTTTGCCAAGAATAAGAGGGCTTTACTATTTAAGAAGACGTGCGGGCGAACCAACTGCCTTAGTGTATGACGGAATTTCTGTTATGACGGTTGAGCCTGCTCCGACAATCGACCATTCATTAATCCTTTTACCAGGAATGACGGTGGCTCCCGCACCAATATGAGCACCTTCTCCAATACTTACTTCTCCGGTAAGAGTGGCATTCGGTGAAATATGAACATAATTATCAACATCGTTATCGTGCTCAATTATGGCTCCTGTATTGATAATGCAAAATTCTCCTATTGATGTCCCAGAGTTAATTGCTGCTTTGGGCATGATAACTGTTCCTTTTCCTATTTTCGCTTCTTTACTGACAGAGGCATCGGGAGCAATCACTGTCAAATATTGTTGTTCTTTCAAATTCAAAAGCTGGACAAGCTTTTTCCTTACAACATTGTCCCCAATAGCAATCACGATTTTTGAACGATCATCCATAAGGGAAAAAACATTTTCAAGCGGCGCATATAAGATACCGTGTTTTCTTTGTATATTTTCATATTTATCATCAAGAATGGCGAATATTTTTTGACCTGGCATGGTGGAGATCATGTCCTGAATTACCCGGCTGTGTCCGCCATCCCCCATTACAATAACCTTCATGGATTGTTCACTCTTTCAGTCAAAGAATTTATTCTGAAGGAAACGGTCTTTTATCATAACATCTTATGCTTTAACCATTTCAGAGTGACATAAATAAACCGCCTGAAGACCAGACGGTTTATCTTTTATAATAAATTTTGTTGTAATCGGAAGCAGACAACTTTTGGTTCACTCATCGATTCGATCGCATATCGTACGCCTTCCCGTCCGATGCCAGAGTTTTTCACACCACCAAATGGCATGGCATCGATGCGATAGTCACTGCTGTCATTGATCATGACTCCACCAACATGCAAATGTTTGATGGCATAAAAGGCATGATTGAGATTTGTGGTAAATATCCCTGCCTGAAGTCCGTAATCCACCGCATTGGATAATTTCACAGCTTTTTCAAGATTAGCAACGGGTGTTATCAGAACCACTGGGCCAAAAATTTCTTCATACGCAATTTTCGCTGAATCAGGAACATCTGTCAGCACGGTAGGATAGTAGAAGCTTCCTTCTCGTTTTCCACCCACTTTAAGTTTCGCTCCATCTTCGAGAGCTTCGTTGACCCAGTTCTCAACCCGCTTCGCTTCCCTTTCCTGAATCATAGGACCGACATCGGTAAGTTCATCCATTTTGTCCCCTACTCTTAACTCAGCAGTCCGGTTCACAAATTCCTCAAGAAATTCGGAATAGATTTCCTCTTCAACATAGATTCGCTGTACTCCAATACAATTTTGCCCGACAGCGGAGAAAGCACCAGAGACACAGGACTGAACAGCATCCGGCAAATCAGCATCCTTTAAGACAATTACCGGCGAGTTCGATCCCAGCTCCATGCTGACTTTTTTCGGGCCTGCCTGCTGGGATATCCTTTCCCCTGCTTCTGGTCCCCCGGTAAATGAAAGTACATTTACGGCCGGGTGTGTGACAAGAGTCTCTCCTACTTCGCGTCCAGATCCAGTCACTACAGATAAAAATCCTTCAGGCAGACCTGCATGGACAAACGCCTCTGCAAGCTTCAAAGCGCTAAGTGGTGTAACGGATGCCGGCTTAACCACAATAGCGTTTCCCGCTGCGATTGCCGGACCGACTTTATGGGCCACAAGGTTTAAAGGATCGTTAAACGGTGTAATTGCCCCGACGACTCCGACCGGAAAACGATAATGGTAACCGACCCGGTTTTCACTTCCTTCGTTCTGGTCAAAATTGATCGTTTCCCCATTGATCCTTCTTGCTTCTTCTGCGCTTATCTGAATCGTTTGTGTGGCGCGTTTTACTTCCCCGCGAGCTTCATTGATCGTTTTGCTTCCTTCTGATGCAATCGTCCTTGCAAAATCCTCCGCATGTGCTTCCATATATTCCGCTGCTTTGGTCAATACTCTGATACGCTCATGTGTCGGCCACGTTGTTGTTTTTTCATAGGCTTCTTCCGCTTTTTCAATTGCACGCATCATATCTTCGCTGGAGGCCATCGGCACTGAGGCTATCGGTTCATTATCTTGTGGGTCGAATACCTCAAACGTTCGGTCGCCTGAGACCCACTCGCCGCCAATCAACATCTTTACGGACTGTACTTTTGTTTTCATGGTAACACCACCTTCCTTAAATTCTTTCAAGTGTTTTTTGTTTTTGGTAATCAATCAGATCAATTAATAGTGAGTAGCCCGTCTCTGTCAGACCGGCCCCTGCCCCGGTAAGCATGATAGGTCCTGCAAGATCACATTCGTATAAAATGGCATTTGTTGGACCTGTGACACCTGCCAAAGGATCAGTGGCGTCCAATAATTCCGGTTGGACAGATGCTGTCACTTTCCCATCCTGTTTAGTTATTTTGGCTAACAACCGCCACTTCTTATTCTCATTCAGCGCATTTTGCACCATCTCGTGTGTAATATGGCTAATCCCTTTACATGGAATCTCTTTAGAAGGAATAGGCGTTTTCATCAGATAACTTGATAAGATTGCTGCTTTATACCGGGCATCATAACCTTCGACATCATTTGTGGGATCTGCTTCTGCATAGCCAAGTTCCTGAGCTTTTTTTAACGCTTCCTCATATGTCTTACCCGTTTCCATTTCCGTTAGAATATAATTAGTTGTTCCATTCAGAATTCCCTTAATTTCTGTTATTTCATTCCCTGCAAGTGTTACTACCGGCATTCTTAGAGCAGGTGTTCCACTCATTACAGTTCCTTCAAATCCCCAGTAGACATTTTTCCGTTCAGCAAGCTCACTTAATTCTGGATAGGCCAGGGCTACTGGGCCTTTATTGGTCGTAACTACACTTTTTCCACTCTCAAAAGCGGCCCGGCAGTGGTCGATTGCAGGCTGTCCTGTCTCCACATCTGTGAATGTCACTTCAACAATCATATCGGCATTGGAGTTTTTGATTGTTTCGATACTATCCCAGCCCTTGATGACTCCTTTGGTATCCGGATAATTTTCCAATTTCCCTGTTTCGCGGACAATGGTTAGCAACCTGTCAATGTCAAGTCCATCAGGGTGGTATACAGAGCCCTTCATCATGTCCGAGACAGCTACTACTTTCGTTTCAAGCCCGTATTCCGCTTCCAGTTTTTCTTTTCGTTCCTGTAAAATTTGTGCCAATGCCTGGCCGACACCGCCAAAGCCAATGAATGCTATTTTCATCATCCTATTTCCCCCCTTGTTTTAATAATCGGTGTGTACTTTCAACGAGAATCGAAACACCGATTGGAAGCGCATGTTCGTCAAGTTGAAAATCACTAGTATGAAGACTACTTTGAGGCGCGCCTTTTTTCCAACAGCCAAGGAAGAACATTGCGCCGGGAATGGCATTTGTCATATGGGAAAAATCTTCCCCACCCATCCCGAATGGTCTTTCGTGAATTTTTACATTGGGGTAAAGATGCCTGGCTGATTCTTTTATCACTTCATTGACTGAAGAATTGTTATTCAGTGCAGGTTCACCTTTTTCAATCTTCAGCTCATAGGTGCCTCCCAGGCTGCTGATTACCTCTGCCAACTGATTGATTTCATTTACCAGTGAAGTCCGAACATCAGAGGATAGCGAGCGCATGGTGCCGCTGATCACCACATGGTCCGGGATAACGTTTGGTGATTTGCCGCCATGTATTTCCCCTACGCTGATTGTCCCTGCTTCCAGAGGATCGACTTTCCGGCTCATCAAGCTATATAACCCCTGTAGAAAATAGCTGCTCATCCAGACCGGATCTGTGCCAAGGTGGGGGTATCCACCATGTCCTCCAGTTCCTTTGATGGTTAGATGAAAATTATCGATATTCGCCATACTCGGGCCATCACATACCTGTATTTCACCAGTATGATGCCAAGGACAGACATGAAGTGCGATGATCTTCTGAATATCATCAAGCACACCAGAACCCAGCATAAGGGGCGCACCTGTAAGGCCGTCTTCGTTAGAATTTTCCTCTGCCGGTTGAAAAATGAATTTAATAGTACCATTTAAATTCCCTGCATGTGCTTCTTCAGCCAGTAGTTTTACAGCTCCCAAGAGCATGGCAGTATGGGCATCATGCCCACAAGCATGCATGATTCCCTTGTTTTCTGATTGAAATTCTACCCCTGAGTTTTCTTCGATCGGCAGTGCATCCATATCTGCACGTAATCCGATAACTGGACCTTCTCCACCAAACAGTGTAGCCACAATCCCATGACCACCGATACCGGAACGGATATCAAGTCCACCTATGGCTTCAAGTTCCTTTCTGACAAACCTGCTCGTTTCTATTTCCTTAAAACTCAGCTCCGGGTGGCGGTGTAAATGACGCCGCCACCGGAGGAGTTCGGGTTTTAAAAATTCAGCGCTCAGGGTAATGCTGTCATGTTTGATTTGCATTGGGATCCCTCCCTTGCTCAGCCATTCACCGTAACCGTAGATTTAAGTGATTGGAATGCTTGGTCTAAATCATGTTTCAAGTCCTCGATATCTTCAATTCCCGCTGAGTACCTTACCAATCCTTCAGGAATACCCATGGCCGCGCGTTCTTCAGGCGTACATTCTACATGACTGGTCGTACGCGCCGGACCGACAATTGTTTCTACAGCACCAAGATTGGCAGCACGGTTGGAATATTTAAGTTTTGGAAGCAGATTTCTGACTGTTTCCATTCCGCCCTTAACTGAAAAGCTGAGCATACCGCCAAATCCATTCATTTGCTCTTTGGCAATGTCGTGTCCCTTATGCTCCTCTAATCCTGGATAGAAAACCTGGTCGACAGCTTCAAATGTTTTCAAATGACGTGCAATTGCCAAGGCATTATCATTTTGTCTGTCAATACGGAGTTTCAATGTCTTCATGCCGCGTAATAGAAGATAGGCAGCCATCGGGTCGAGTGTCGCCCCATTGATCTCACGGTAGTGATACACTTTTTCCACTAACTCCTTGCTTCCACATAGCGCGCCGCCTAATGCGTCTGCATGCCCTCCAAGAAACTTTGTTGCACTGTGGATAACTAAATCCGCGCCTAGTGCCAGTGGATTTTGGTTGACTGGTGTAGCAAACGTGTTATCAACCACCACAATAGCATCAACTTCTTTTGCAACTTTTGCCATCCGCTTAATATCTGTAATTTTCACAGTAGGGTTCGTCGGGCTTTCCAGATATAGAACCTTGCAGCCTTTTCTTACTTCTTCTTCAATAGCTTCATGATCACCCGTATCACATAAGACAACCTCTACTTGCTGTTTTGGCAGGAATTCAGTGAAGATTTTGTTTGTACCACCGTAGGTATCTTTAATAGAAACGATACGGTCACCAGGGAATAACAGAGTGCCTAGTGTGTTGCTGATTGCTGCCATTCCTGTGGAAAAGCTTGTAGCTGCTTCGGCATCTTCGAGAATTCTGATCTTTTCTTCAAAAGCCTGGACTGTCGGGTTCGTATTTCGGCCGTAAATATGACCTTCCTTTTTACCTACCGCGACATCATACCACTCGTCCATATCATCGTAACCAAAAGAAACACTGTGTACGACGGGAACCTGTGTAGCTCCGAATGCGAGTGAATCCTTTTCTCCAGCCCAAATTGCACGTGTACCGATGTTTGTTTTTTTCATATTTATTCCTCCTCTTTCCCTTGTTTTTCAATTTTTTCAAAAGCATATCTTGCGATTGCTGTATCCTGCACTCCTGTTCCAGTCAAATCACAAATGGTAATTTCCTCGGATTTGGAGCGCCCTTTTTTCCGTCCGCTGATAATTTCACCTAATTCGATGGAACTTTCGATAACCTCCTGATTCCTGCAGGACCGCAATTCCCCAAGGCGGAGTGACTGCTCCTTTACATCGCAGGCAACGATGTCAGCATTCTGGAGGACCTCCGGGGAAAGTTCCTGCTTATGCTCAGCATCAGACCCCATTGCCGTAATATGCAGCCCAGGATGGAGCCAATTTTCCATAATAACCGGCTCTGCCGAAGGAGTAGTCGTAACCACCAGATCACACTGTTCCACCAGCTCCCCGGGAGAAACAGTAATTTCCACCGGGATGTTTAGTAAGTGCTCCATATCGGACTTATATTGTTCCGCTTTTTCAGGAGTACGTCCGTAGACGAGAACTTTTTCAAAATCCCGGACTAGCTTCAGTGCTTGGATCTGGTACCTTGCCTGTGCTCCTGTACCAATCACTCCGACTGTCTTGACGTCTTCTCTGGAAAGGTATTTGGCAGCGACCGCTCCGGCAGCCGCTGTCCGCATATCGGTTAAATACCCATTGTCTGCAAGAACAGCTTTTGGTTCACCAGTAATCGCACTAAGCAGCAGCATCATGCCATTCGCACTCGGCAAGCCAAGCTTATAATTGTCAAAGAACCCCGAGGAGAGCTTGACAGCGAACGTATCATAGCCAGCAATATAGGCTGATTTGATATCGACTTCCCCATTATTTTCCGGAACATCAATCCGCATAATCGGGGGCATTTGCACTTGTTTTTCCACTAAATCACGGAATGCGGATTCGACAACTTCAATCACTGTTTCATCCAGCTGTATCGCTTTTTCAATTTCTTTACGTGTAATCAAATCCACACTGAACACCTCCTAGCTGATTTTATCGGTAGGATTGATGCTAAGCGGATCTCTGACAATCAATCCTTGAGGATAATTAGTGAATAACTCACAGCCATTTTCCGTGACCCGGAAGGTTTCACTGATTTCGATGCCATGATGGTCGAACCAGAGACCCGGGATCAAATGGAAAGTCATATTCGGCTCCAGGACAGTGGTATCTCCTTTTCGCAGGCTTGCTGTATGCTCGCCCCAATCAGGCGGGTATCCTAGACCGACGGAGTAGCCGAGCCTTGATTCTTTTTCTATCCCGTGCTTTGCAATGCTGTTTCGCCAGGTTGCTTCTATATCACCGCAGGTCATCCCAGGCTTGATTGCCGACAGTACTTCCTGAATTCCCTCTGTCACAATGTTTGACAGCGCTTGCATATCTTCGCTTGGCTGACCGATCGAAACAGTCCGGGCAAGTGGTACGTGATACCGTTTATAACAACCGGCAAGCTCGATAATTACCGCCTCACCATTAAGGTACGTGCGTTCTGTCCAGGTAAGATGCGGAATTCCCGTATTCTCTCCAGAAGGCAGCAACGGGACAATGGATGGATAATCTCCACCATGCTCCGGCGTCCCTTTGATCAATTGATTATATATTTCTGCGGCCGTATCACATTCTCGTCCGCCTTCCCTTATGCTTTCAATTCCTTTCATCATGGCATGTTCAGCGATCTTACCGGCACGACGCATATATTCGACTTCCTGATCAGATTTGATGATCCGAACGCCATTGACGAGCAGATCCGCATCCACAAAAGTAGCGTTTGGTAAATATTTTTGCAGCTGGGCGAATGCCTTGGCTGAGAAGTAATAGTTATCCATCTCCACCCCGATCGTCCGGTTCCCCTGACCGATCTGTCCCAGAATCTGAGCGACAAAGTCCATCGGGTGGCAGTGGCGGGAATGCACATAGTAATCGGGATAGGCAATGACGTTCTCATCGTAAATCCATGTCGTTTTCCTGGCGCCTCCTGCATCCTGGTACCGCCCGATCCATAATGGCTGCGGTTCGTCAATAATAATCACCAGCATTTGATGCACATAAAAGGACCATGCGTCATAGCCTGTAAGGTAATTCATGTTTGCAGGGTCCGTGATCAACAGCACCTCTATCCCTTTCTCTTCCATACGCCGCTTCGTTTTCTCTAAGCGGTCCTGGTACTCTAAAATATCAAACGGAAGCATCATCATATTCCCTCCTTACACTTACAGAATATTATTTCTATTCTTACTTTCATTGTATTCTGTGGTTTGCCAGGATGTAATGTTCAAACTGTATGAACTTACGTGCGTGGGCATTATACAAAATGATTTACCAAAAAAAGGTTCTCCTGGGGCGCCTTTTTTTACCAAATATAAAACCCCTTGGGCGGCCTTTTCAGGTTCCCTGAGGGGTTTCTGGATTTCTTCTTCATACATCTTGTTTCAGCATCCACAATCGGACACTGAGTTCAAGCAGGAAAAAATCATCCGAATCGACTAACGACAGCTGGGTCAGCTGTTCAATTTTTCTTAAGCGATGGAGCAGTGACTGGCGGTGAAGGTGCAAAGCACGGGCAGTCTGGCTTACGTTTGAGTTATATTTGCTGTAAACGAGAAAAGTCTGGATAAGGTCTGTCTGCCTTTTCTTATCGTATTCCACCAATGCAGACAACGTATTTTTCACAATCGAGTTGATTTCAGGTTCCCGGGATAATGCCATCAGTAACCTGTTAATGCGCGTATCACTGAAAAATGTCCGTTCCCCTTTTCCGTTTTGCTGTATGCCGATATCCAATGCAGTTTTTGCTTCCTGATAGCTTTTATGAAAGGCAAAATGTCCATCTTTATGGATTGCGATTCCCCAGGATATATCCATCCCGGAAAGCAGATCATTCAATCGGCGGTCAATCATATCCAAAAATTGATTCGCTGTCTCCATATAGGGATGCTGGTCTGCTTCGAGGTAAATGATGACCTCCCCTTCTTCAAACGTTGCCATCGCTCTCCGCTTCAAAATATCACCGGCTTTATGGATTTCTTTCTGGATATAATAATTGCTGCTTTGCATAGAAGAAGCAGCCGGACGATCTGTGGATTTCAGCTTTTCATTTTTTTCTGTAAAATCTATCTGCCCAACGATACAAATATATGAACGGGTCAAATCATATCCGAGCAGCTGGCCGCGGGAAAGCATCTGCTTATTGATGTCATTGTCCTTCTTTGCAAGGTCCAGCAAAAAATTGTCACGCAGTCTAATTTCTGTCATCTCGATAGCATTCTCCTGTAGAAAGTACAACGCACAAGCGGTTAATGCATGCTCGAGAACATTCATGACCAGCCATGTAAGTTGATGCCTGTCTTCCGGCTGAAATAGCAGGTATCCCTGCTTTTTATGATTGGAGAGAATGGTCAATTGAAAACAAGTTTGCTGATCGACGATATATTCCTCAATATGATGATAGAGCGGATGCTCACTAAACTGGATATCCGTCTGAGGAATTAACTGAACATGCCCTTCTTTTTCCCCATTAATCACTTTAAGAATGTTGACATCAAAGGCATGATTCGCTCGTATTTTTTTCCTGTCATCACTGATGGCGATCGGAATCTTCGTATGCTTATATAAGAGCGCCGTAATTTCCTGTAATCCTTTTCCATCGAGAACACAGGTGATCAGCTGCTGTCTGATTTCCTCAGCCTGCTGCCTATCCGCCTGTTTTTCCTGGCTGATTTCTTCGAGGACAACCTGAAGAACGTCACCGAATCTCACTTCCCAAGGGAGATCAATGATGACAAGCCGGCTTTTGTCAGCTAATTGAATGATTCGGTCGGGAATATCGTAAATATACCTTCCAGTCGCAAAAGCCAGGGCTGAGGCACCAGATTTAATAACGTCTTTTACATACTCCTCTAATAACAGAGGGTCATTCTCACAACCGATGCCCGTACTCAACACAAACTCATTGCTTCTGACGAAATTTTCGACAGGTGTTTCAATGACTGAAATCCAATCCACCTCATTATCAGCCAGGACAGACCTGCCAGCCTTCACCTTTGCCATTTCCATAATCGGAAAATGCATGATATCTTTTACAGTTAATCCCATATGGAACACCTCGGCACCTGTAAACTAATACCGCTCCATCAATGAACGGATCGTAGAATGATCGATATTATTCCCACTGACAATGACAACGACATTTTTGCCTTTCCATTGCGTTTTTTCATGCAGCAGCCACCCGATACCTGCTCCGGCAGCTCCCTCTATAGCCATTTTATGATATTCCAGCATGAACATTATCCCTTTAGCGATAAAAGTTTCAGAAACTAGCTCACTATCATCAATAAGTTCTCGTACCATCTGGAAGGTATAGCGGTTTTCGGGTCCTAGTCCACCTAATAAACTATCAGCCAGCGTGTCGGATTCTTTCAGAACTACTGGTCGTCCCTGCTTCAAGCTTTCATGCATGACTGCTCCTTTTTCCATGGAAACACCTGTGACAGCAATTGATGGGTATGCAGATTTTAAGGCGAGACCAATTCCCGAAAGCAGACCTCCTCCTGAAAGTGGGATAACTGCCTGGTCAATCTCTGGGAGCTGTTCGAGGATTTCAAGGCCAATCGTCCCTTGTCCAGCAATCACTTCCCTATCGTCGAATGGCTTGATGATTGTAACTCCTGTCTCTCTTTCTAATTCGTAACAAAACTTCTCGGCGTCATCCTGGTTCTCACCAATAATTTCTACTTCTGCTCCTAGTTTCTTCAGTTTATTGACTTTCTCCTTCGGCACTCTTCTGGAAATACACACCGTTGCAGGTACGCCAAGTCTTCCAGCCAAATAGGCAACTGCTATTCCGTGGTTCCCAGTTGAAAAAGTTGCTATGCCTTTCTTCTTTTGATCCTCAGATAATGAAAGTATTTTATTAGCTGCACCTCTGATTTTAAACGCTCCGGTTGGATGTAAATTCTCGAGCTTTAGGTATACTTTGCCGCCCGTATGGCTGGATAGCATTTCAGAGTAGATTAATGGCGTACGTTCGACCACTTGTTGGATCCGCGCTTTTGCTCTCCATATATCTTGAGTGTTCATCCCAGCTATTTTTACAAACTCCACCTCATGCACCACCTTAAGTACCTTTACTGAAGTATATATATAAATATAATTATCAGTCAATTCATAATTATCAGCAATATGACGCATTTAAAAGATAATTCACAAAAATGGATTCACTATAGCTATTAACCTCCTAAAACAACGAAATTTCGCTTTTTTCGACAAATTTTATAATTGTTGAAATGGAGCTCATTTTAGCTATTTACGTTCTTGGGAATTTGTTTCGGCCATATTTTAATAACCAGGGGGTGCTGTAATTGCCAATTGCTTTTCAGAAAAGTTATATTTATACCGTACAGGATGGGGATACACTTTATGCCATTGCTAATCGCTTTGGAAGTTCTGTTTCTGCATTAGAGACAGCTAATCATTTATTCCCTCCGGTGACAGATGCGGGACTCATTTATCCGGAAGATGTGCTGGTTATACCAACAATGCAGCCTGTTGAATTAATGTCGTACATGATCCAGCCTGGTGATACATTGTTCGATGTCTCAGAATCATTTTCAGCCCATCCTGATTTGGTTGCAGGAATCAACAGGATAGCTGATCCCAGCTTGATTTATCCAGGTCAGCCTCTTTATGTACCTGCTTTCGGGTATAACATCGGGAGTGGCGATACCCTTTTTGGAATCTCTCGTACATTGGGTGTCCCGATCAGAGCGATACTAGAGGCAAATGCTGATCGAACTGGGTTCCAGCCAGATATCATATGGCAGGGATACCAGCTGATTATTCCACTACCCACTTCGAGAAATATCATTGTCGTAAACCCTTATCCAGGGATGAAGTTTCAAAATGGTCAGCTGCTGGAAGGGTTCGCACGG
Source organism: Thalassobacillus pellis (assembly GCF_016908295.1). Classification (GTDB taxonomy): domain Bacteria; phylum Bacillota; class Bacilli; order Bacillales; family Halobacillaceae; genus Thalassobacillus; species Thalassobacillus pellis. The sequence goes on along the minus strand of NZ_JAFBDO010000003.1, from coordinate 384,420 downwards.
GTATTCGAAGCTGTGGTCAATTATCAGGTACGCGATGCAAATGGTGCAGTAATCACTGATGAGCGGTTCACCATGACAAACGCAGGGGCACCTGCTTATGGCTGGTTTAGTGTACCTGTACTCTTCGACCGCCAGCCTGCAACTCAAACTGGCGAACTGTGGGTTTACAGCCGAAGTGCGAAAGATGGAAGCATGCAGGACCTTCTTAAAATAACTATTAAGTTTTAAATCCCCCGTTTCTTACCTAAAGGAAATACCTCTTACCACAAAAAAAGCCTGAAAATCGGCTTTGCCGAATCCAGGCTTTTTTATGTTTATCCTGCTCTTCTCTTCTCCACATCTTGATAACCTTCACCGCGGAATTTGAATAGTTGTTTGACAAACCAGAGAGCAACTGCCAGCCATACGATCGAGCCGAAAACCATGGAAGTTTCGTAGGCCATTCCGAATCCCTCTGGCGCATAAAAGATATACGTACTCACGACGGCTGTCATGAATAATGCCGGTATGCTGCAAATCCAGTGAAATTTTTTTGTATGCAGCAAATACATGGCACCTGTCCACAACATGACTGTCGCTACGACCTGATTGGACCAGCCTACATAGCGCCATAAGAAACTATAATCCATCTGGGTCAACAAAAAGGTAGGCAATGCTACCGGAATCACCATCAATATAGGCGCCCACTTAGATGTAATTTCTTTTTTTCGAAATTGATTCAATAAATCAACTAGCATCATCCGTGAAGACCTTAATGCAGTATCTCCTGTCGTTATCGGAAGGATAATAACACCAAGAATCGCCAGAACTCCACCTAGTGTTCCCAGGGTCGTCTTACTGATTTCGTTGACGACACCTGCCGGCCCACCTGAACCGAGTGCTTCTTGAAGTCCGCCAGTGCCGCCGAAAAAAGCCATACCTGCCGCTGCCCACACCAGGGCAATGATTCCTTCTCCAATCATGGCACCATAAAATACTTTTCGTCCTTCACTCTCTTTTTTCAGCGTCCTGGCCAGAATCGGACTCTGTGTGCTATGGAAACCGGAAATAGCACCACAGGAGATGGTTACCATTAATAACGGCCACATCGGAAGCTCGTCCGGATGAAGATTGCTCAAAGTCAAATTAGGGATGGGATTATCAAAAAAGAACATTCCGATGCCGATTGAAACTGCCATAAAAATAAGAATGGCACCAAATATCGGATAAATTTTTCCAATCACCTTATTTACAGGCAATATGGCTGCTAAAAGGAAATAACCGAAAATAACGAATAAAGACGTTGTAAAACCAAGCGGTGTAACTTCAGACATCAGTTTTGCAGGTCCAGCTGTAAATGCTGCCGCAACTAAAATCATCAATACGATCGATAATAGATTAATCATAGATTGGGCAGGTTTCCCTAAATACTTCCCAACCAAAGTCGGGTATTGTGCGCCATTATGTCGCAGGGAAAGCATTCCGGAAAAATAATCATGGACTGCCCCGCCGAATATACATCCGATTACAATCCAAATGAAGGCAACGGGACCATAGAGAGCTCCCATGACTGCCCCAAAGATCGGTCCAAGCCCAGCAATATTCAACAACTGGATCAGGGTGGCCTTCCACCAGCTCATTGGCATGTAGTCAAAGCCATCATTATGTGTATATGCAGGTGTTTTTTGGTCGTCATTGATTCCAAAAATCCGTTCAACCACCTTAGCATAAAATATATAACCTGCGATCAATAGTATGACGGATGCAATAAATGTAAGCATCGCTGTGCCTCCCCTCAAAAAATACATGATAGGGAGTATTCTATATCGTCCGTTGCAAAAAAACAACATAAATTCTGAAAGTTTTTATAATTCTTCATTCTTCCCTAGTGGAGAGACAATTATTGCCAGTCTGTGTCTTTTCAAGAAATACAGTTGTTTATAAATTCATTTCCAAAAAGCGGAACCCTTCCACTCCTGCAAAAGAACGAGGGAGCCGAAATCGCCGAGCGTGGGTTTCACGAGGAAGCTCGGGCGCTCATCCGCGGAAAGGGAAGGGTCCTTCGCTCCTGGCGGCAAGTAAAAAAGCTTGTAGAAAAACGCGGGGGTTTCTCTACAAGCTGAAGAACGATGGAGTTCCATCGTTCATTCTGTCTGATTATTATTTGCTGACGCTTCTTCGTCGTCCATACCTTTTATCTCTTCAATCTCACCTGTCAGTTCTTGGAGTTTATTTTCCAGAATGTTCATGAATATGATTTTGGAATCAAGCTCCTCCTCATACTCGAACGTCTGCCCAAGAAGATTTTTGATTTGATTATCTAAGTGTACAAGCAGATTTCCCTCACTATCATCTGTTTGTTCTTCCTCAGCATTCAACAAGCGTTGTATGTCTTCTCGTAATTTACCATTCTGCTGTTTCAGCAGCTTATTCCCTTCTTCAAGGGCTTTGATTACCTCTTCCTTATCTCTAATTATTTCTTCCCGCTCAGAATTTTCTTTCTTAAGAAGCTGATCCTTATTTTTCCATTCTTTTTCTTTTTGCACATACTCTCCAAGCCGGTGCTCCAATTCCCTGTTGGCAGCACGAAACTGATCAAGCTGTTGCGCAAATTCTTCCCCCTGCTCATCTGCTTGTTTTTCCTGGTCCTTGATACGCTTCATTAAAGCAGCTTTTTCCTCTTCGTGTTTGTGATTAGCGTTACTTGCATTTTTTAAGTCTTCTTTCAACTGCTTGCATTCACTTTGCAGCTGAACGACCATTTTTTTCAATTTTTCATTGGCAAATTCCAGTTCTGTTAATCTGTCAGCGGTTGTCTGCTTATTTTTGTGAAGGTAGGACAGCTGCTCGCGAAGATTTTGCTCTACTAAACGAAATTCGCTGCCTTTTTTTTGCAATTCTTCCTGAATACTCTTGTTTTTAGCCTGTAAATGGGCAATATCACCTTGCCGCTGTGATAAACGCTCCTTTAACTCATTGGCTTCTTCTTTTCGAGCCTTAGCCTGACCCACAAGTTCCTGATTCAGCTTTTCTATTCTGGTAATCTTATTTTGAAAATCTAACTTCTCCTGTAAAAGTGCTTCCTGCTGCTGCCTTGCGGTTAATACTTCATCTTCAAAACGCTTCTTCCGTTTGTCACTTTCCTGTTGTAATGCTTGAATATCATTAACAGCTTCTTCCTTTTCTTCTCGGAGCTTATTGTTCTGCTCCTTAAGTTGCTCTAATTGTGAGTAATGATAATTGTCCTGGTAATCTTTCACCTTTTCTTTATATTTGGCAAGCTCAGATTTGAAGTGGATGATTTTCTGCTGTAATTGAATGGGATCAGTCGTCGTATTTTTCTTCACTACCGTAACCTCCCGTAGTCTTAATGAAAATGTTGACGTTACTTTCATCTATATGTCATACACCCAGGAAGGTTACTTCTGACATTACGCTTCTTTCAATATGGAAATGATTTCCTCAAAAGCTTTTGCATCCTCATCCATCCGTTCATCCAGAATATTCTCCAGATCCCCCGCAAAATCGAAATTTCCATTATCTGTTTCTCCTGGGGTCCCTTGATTATCCATTTGCATTAATAGATAGATGAGGAGCATGTTCAGTGTACTGTTTTCTAAAAAGACAAAGCTGTTATTCTTGCTGTCACGTTTTTCTTTGGTTTCTTCCAGGTGGGCTTGCATGTACTCTCTCAGTAGCTGTTTGATCAACAAGCTTTCCCTTCCATCCCGCTTATTCATGCTCTTCCCCTCGCTCCTTTGCTGTTCCACTGATATTTATTTGATTTAATGCGCTCCTGCCTTCCTTAACCTGATCCCCATAAATAAATCCCATGAGACTGCCGGAATAGGAACCCTTCGCGAGCCATTTCAACTGAAAATTAGAAAAGTGAAGTTTGTCTCCAGGCAGCAAAGTCTGTTTTCCTAACGGTCTCAACCAATATTCTTCTTTATTGGTCTGGTCATTGATTCGTTCCCATGCATCCGGTGTTTTTCGTTTCAGTTTGGAAGTTTCATAAACATATCTTCCTGAAAATTCGAAAGGTGCCCCTTCTGATATTTTCAGGCAGATATACGGCTTTTCCAACGGCTGATTTCCAAGGTTCTCGATGTAGAAGTTGCCAAGGCAGATACTGTCAAGATCAGAATCATGGGATACATTCAATGAATATGTAAAATAGCTGATAATCTGAAAATATTGAGGAGTTTTCAGTCTGGTTACAGCTGTTTTTATTTCCTGTAAGTAGGAAGAATTCGCCGTCTGCCATTGATCCAGCTTATCCTGAAGATCAGCCAGTTTATTCCCCACTCCATTCACCTCCTTAGTAAAACTTGCCTTCGCCCACCCGTTCGTGAATGTGTAGGAATCTTAAATTTTTCCTGCATGGAGGGACACCTTGCAATAATTAAATATAAAAAAAATAAAGAGAGGAGCAGACCTCTCTTTATCCTTATGCTTGATAAAAAATTGTTATTCGCCGTTGTCGTCGTTCGGGAACAAGACTGGGCATTGTGGTGGAATGGTTGGAGCCGGACATGATGGAACTGGAAGCTCTTCCCTTGGCTCACAGAAATCAGCGACGATTTCAAGTGTCACATCAAAAGTAGACTGGATGCTTTGGCAAAGACGTACATTGATGACCGCGTCGAAAGTACCGTCGACATCACAGTCAAAGTCACATACAAAGCAGTCAAGTTCTGTAAATGTGATTTCGATATCTGTACCAGTCGGAGCACATAGAACTACTTGCTCACAGCGGGAGAATGGGAATTCTGCTGTAGCGTCAGCACCGCCTGCTACTAACGGGAATGTAAGCGTTACTACGAAGTTTTTCCGAATTGTCACTAGTTGAAGTGTGATCAAGGTGCCATCGATGACAAACGAACGGTCCTCCCTGCTCAATTCCTCAAAAGGAGTGACTGGGTCCGGAGTTACTTCACAAGTAACTTCATCAAGAATGATATCGTCACACGTCAGTGCTTCTTCGTCCACGATCGGTAAGTCTTCATCTGTAAGGATCAGTTCGAAGTTAGCTTCGTTCAAGATCCAGTCGTAGACTTTTTCTGTGTTAATACATAGAAGCTCCTGGCCTCCACTAAGATTTTTTGCTTGCATTATAGCAAACACCTCCGAATAAGATTATTTTGTTTTCATTCGTAGCATATGACCATCTGGGGATTTGGGTATAATGATTAAGCGGAATTTTGAGCAAATTAATTACTTTGTACTTTTGTCCCGAATGAAAGGTACCTCTCCGTGAACCCGATTAAATCCCTTCATTACTGCATTTTCAACCCTTTTGACTGCATTGGCTTAAACGTTCCATTTATGCATAATTTAACAGCGAAAATTTTTACTGGGAAAAGTCTGCTGCAGCAAAAGATTAAAACCGCCTACACTAGCATATTAATGAATATAGGAATGATTTGGTGACCCGCAGCGTATTTTATGGTTTGAAAACCTGGCACATTTGTCACGGATTGGTAATCCATAAATAGTATATTAATGTGCTGAAAAAGGGTGATGAGTGATGGAACGTTACAGGTTATATAACACTCAGGATATTGATCAGCTAAAAGAAAAACTCGCGACTTACAAGGACACCTTAATGTCTTTGAAAGCTGGCGAGGCTATAGACGACTACCTTCTTACCAAGCGCGAAATTTTTGGCGTAAAAAATCAATTGTCAAAATTAGAAGGAGTAATGAAGAAAATGGAGGAATATCAAGGTAGGCAAATTACGGATTATGAGCAAGAGGTGGAGAACATTTCGGCTCAGATTCAATCAGTCAACTCTTCTGTTGATAATTTGAAGCAAGATGTCAATATGATTATGGATAAACTCAACCTTATACTGAATAACCCCCCTGCCCCAAAACAGGAAGAAAAAGAGGAACTTTATGCTTTAAAAGAGGAATTGCAAAGCTTAAAGCAGCAAGTCAGGACAGAAACGGAATCAGCACCTCAAGCGAGCTACTCCAATAATCGAAGACCTTCATCCTATAATCAATTACGTAATATGATCCACACATCCCGGCAAATTCAGCTGCCACCCGGAGAAAAAAAAACTGGGCTGACTAACAAGTCTTCCTATGACTATGGGTATGGCTATGGCAGAAACAGTTCCCAACACGTGAGCTCCTCGTCAAACAAACAAGGCAAAAACATTAACAATGCCAGATATAAAGGAAATGGGGCTTATTCAGAATGGGAATTAAACAGGAACATTATGCGACGGCCATCAGACAAAAAAGGAAAAAAAAACGATGAGCCGGACTACGGCATAAGCCCTGCTGAAGCTGCCAACCAACCAGATATGACGGCTGAAATGAACGAACAACATCCTGTAATGAAATCATCATCAGCTGAAAATGAAACAACACATCAGGAAAAGACCTCAGAATCCGAAGCAACGCAAAAAGAAGTTAAAGCACAAGAAGCAGCCATTGATGCTAGAACAGAATCCCAGCAAGCTGATCAGTCAGAAGAGACAAAAACACAAATAAAATCACAGAAATTTGAATTACCAGCCCGAAAACAATCGGATATTCAAGAGCATGGAAAACAAACTACCGAAACAGTTAAAAACTCTACTGACAAACTTGAGAATAAAAAAGAAGTTAACAGTAAAAACAAACCAGAACCAACATTAAAAGCTGAGGAAACCCATTCATCCGAAGAATCCTCTGAGGTCTCTGCAAAAGATGAAGAAACCACTACCAAGCGTATCGAATTTTCTTCCTTATTTTCGATATTCCAGAAAAAGTAGTGATCCAATCATGAACAAATTTATTATTCCAACTCCGATCTATGAGGAAATGATTCTTCACGGAAGCGCCAACCTTCCTTATGAAGTTTGCGGTTTACTGGCAGGTTTCGGCAGCGAGGTAAAATCAATTTGGAAATTGGAAAATGAGCGGAAGTCTGAAAAGAGTTTCTTTGTGAGCAAACAGGTAGTCGAAGAAACGCTGAAATATATATCTGAACGTAAGGAACAGGTTCTAGCTGTCTATCACTCTCACCCTACAACAGCACCTGTTCCTTCTTCTATGGATATACACAACCACCAGGAAGAGGAAATCAAAATGGTCATTATTTCTTATAAATATAAGCATCCCGAAATGAAATGCTATCAGGTGATCAACAACGGTTATATGGAGTGCCCTTTTTTCATAAAAACTCCATGATAGCCCTGACCTTTTAGCTTGAGGAGATTATAATACACTAACAAGACAAAAGGAGATGTAAGTTTTGAGAATTAGAAACGTGAAGAAACAGCCAAATTATAACAAAGATGAGCCAATCGTGATTGATTCATCTGCAATTAAAAAAAGGCCTCTGAAAAAAGGCGGATGCTGCGGTAAGAAAAGATAGTGACAAGACCTTTTGTTGAACCTCCGAATGGGATACATGTACGGTCTTTATTAACTAAACATTTATCATTTATATATATTCTATAAAAAAACTCCTTTCCCACCTGGAAAAGGAGTTTTTCTATTGTTAAATTAGTCTTTATTCATTTTCATTAACCTCTTCTTCTAAATACCATGAAACTTTAACGGAAACAAGCACATTATGATTACTGTTTCCCTGCCTTTTCCCGGAGTTTGAATTTTTGCAGCTTTCCACTTGCGTTTCTTGGCAGTTCATCAACAAACACATAACGTCGTGGCCGCTTATAACGTGCAAGCCGATCATCTGCTGTGCAAAAAGCATCTAGTTTTTCAGCTGTTAATCTCTCTTCTTTTTTCACAATATAAGCTACTACTCGTTCTCCCCATAATTCATCCGGCTCACCTATAACCGCTGCATCCATAACTTTATCATGGTCAAATAGCACATCCTCCACTTCCCTGGAATAAATATTTTCGCCTCCAGAGATAATCATATCTTTCACACGATCGCTGACCCACAGGTATCCATCTTCGTCAAAAGTACCAATGTCGCCGGAATGATACCATCCCTTATACATTACCTCTTCCGTCGCTTCGCCACGGTTGTAGTAGCCAGTCATCATACTTGGTCCACGCACAATGATTTCTCCCAGTTCCCCAGGAACACATAAATTGTCAGGATCAGCAGGACCGTCCTTCCTTGTCCTTGCCACACGTATTTCATGATTCAATAGGGCACGTCCTGCCGATCCTGCTTTTTCCAGTTGTTCATCTTCCTTAAGAACCGTAATAGCAGGACCCATTTCTGTCATTCCATAAGCCTCCAGTAACTGGATTCCAAGTGTCCCGTAAAGCTTTTTGACTAAGGCTGGAGCCATTGGCGCACCACCATATAATCCTTTTTTCAATGTTGAGAAATCGGCTTGGGACAGGTCTTCTTGAAGCATCATGTTCCACATTGTCGGGGCAGCAAAAAAAGAAGTAATCGATTCATCTTTGACGGTCTTAATAACAGTATCAGGCTCGAAATGGTGAAGGATGACATTCGTTCCTCCCATCATCACCCTTGGAAAAAAGGCACAATGAAGCTCAGCACAATGGAACATCGGCGCGACGCTTAAACCTCTTTCTTTTTCTGTCACATGCATAACCGCCCCCATTATCAAAGCCTGATCAATCATGTCACGATGGGTATGAAGGACACCTTTAGGGAGACCAGTCGTTCCCGATGTGTACATGATGGCATAAAGATCATCTTCTTCCACAGAACAGGGAGGATTTGTTGAAGCGGACCTTTTTACTTGGTCATAATAATTCACAGCAAAATCAAGGTCGTGCTGATCAATAGACCAAAATTCCGGTCCATCTGTCACTTCAGCAGCTTCAGAAATCTGCGGATAAGTAGCTTTTTCGAATATGACAATTTTAGGACTTGCATCATTCAAGATGAAAGTGATTTCCTTGGCCGTCAAGCGGAAATTGACAGGGTTGAATACTGCTCCGATTTTCATACAGGCAAAAAGGGCTGTGGCAAATTCAGCTGTATTAAATAGTACTGTGGAAACACGGTCTCCCTTTTCTACACCAGATGCCCGCAATGAGTTAGCAAGCCTGTTTACTTCCTCATTCCACTTTTTGTACGTCCATCTCACCTGAAGCCTCAAATCGACTAAACCTTCTTTATTCGGATATTTATCAACGGTTTGCTCGAACATACTACGTAAAGTAGGTCCCATTTTGGCTGATATCCCTCCCCAGAAATTTAATGGTTACTTATACGGGTAATTAGTCACTTGGGCTGCATGCGAATCGCTCCATCCAGCCGAATTACCTCTCCATTTAGCATTGGGTTAGTAATGATACTAGCTGCCAATTCACCGTATTCTTCCGGATAACCAAGCCTTTGCGGAAAAGGTGTCATTTTTCCAAGAGACTCCTTCGTAGATTCCGGTAAGGTGGCGAACATTGGTGTTTCAAATAATCCAGGCGCAATTGCCATAACCCGAATGCCATGGCGGGCAAATTCCCTTGCAATCGGAAGCGTCATACTGGATACTCCGCCCTTAGAAGCACTATAAGCTGCCTGGCCAATTTGTCCTTCAAATGCTGCAATCGAAGCAGTATTGATAATTACTCCGCGTTCCCCCTCCTCATTAGGTTTATTATCCTTCATTCGTTCTGCTGCCAGCCGAATCATATTGAACGTACCAATTAAGTTGACTTCTATCACTTTGCTGAACCGTTCTAAATCATGTATTTCTTTTTTACTGACCACCTTTTCAGCTATAACGATTCCTGCACAGTTGACGATAGCCTGGATTTCCCCGAACTGATCCTTCGTTAAGTCCAGAACTTCCCGAATGTCCTGTTCAGAAGTCACGTCGGTAGCATGAAATAAACAACGCTGCCCTAATTCCTGGGCTAACTTTGCCGCACTTTCTTCATTCTGATCAGCTATGACAGCTTTACCGCCTGAAGAAATAATTTTCCTTACGGTTGCTGCCCCAAGCCCTGAAGCTCCCCCAGTTACTATGGCAGTACAATTTGAAAGCTCCACACTCATCCCTCCAAACGTTCGATGATTGTTGCATTTGCCATCCCCATTCCTTCGCATACAGCCTGAAGACCAAATCTCTTTCCTGTCCGTTCAAGTTCATGGACTAATGTTGTCATCAGCCTTGCGCCTGTAGCACCTAGAGGGTGACCTAATGCGATAGCTCCCCCATTGACATTCAGTTTCTCCGGATCTGCCCCCGTTTCTCTAAGCCAGCTTAATGGGACAGGGGAAAATGCTTCATTGACTTCATAAAGATCCATATCAGCTATACAAAGCCCGGCTTTTTGTAAAACTTTATACGTGGCAGGTATCGGACCTGTCAGCATCAAGGTAGGATCGGACCCGATGACAGCACGGGCTTTAATTCTGAATCGTGGACTTAGACCTAATCTATCTGCCATTTCTCTGGACATGAGCAAAAGTGCGGCAGCCCCGTCACTTATCTGGCTTGAATTTCCTGCTGTAATTTTTCCATTTTCTTTAAAGACCGGCTTCAAGCCGGCAAGTATATCAAGGGAGGTTTCTTCTCTCGGCCCTTCATCCTTTCTTACTTCAAGCTGCTTTCCTTCCTCATCGCAGATAATTAATGGCATTATTTCCTTGTTGAATCTACCTTCTTTTATAGCGGTAAGCGCTTTCTTGTGGCTTTCTAAAGAGTATTGATCGAGGTCTGTTTTTGTAAAACCCCAGTGTTCAGCAATACGTTCAGCTGATAACCCCTGATTTATGATTTCATACTTATCTGTCAGCTTTTCACTATGCTCTGTTCCTATCATGTTGGAAAACATCGGGACTCGGCTCATATTTTCAACTCCACAGGCAATGACAGTTTCCATATCGCCGCTCGCTATAGCCTGGGCTGCAAAATGTATCGCCTGTTGACTCGATCCACATTGCCGATCTAAGGTAACCCCGGGAACTTCTTTAGGAAAACCAGCAATCAACGCAGCGATCCTCGCCACATCACCTGCCTGCTCACCGACTTGAGTGACACATCCAGCAATGACATCCTCTACGATAGCTGGATCGACAGACGCTCTTGTTACCACCTCTTTCAAAACTTCAGCCAGTAGTTCATCTGACCGAGTACTGCTGATCAGTCCTTTTCTGCGGCCAACAGGTGTACGGACAGCTTCTACAATCACAACCTCTCTCATTGCTTTCTCCTCCCGTCACTCGAATGTCTGCTTATAAAATACTTCTATTTACTCCCCTTTCGCCAGTAATCATCTGTATCCCTGCCCTTTTGTATCATACGAGACCAATTTTCTTTGCGATGATTGTTTTCATAATTTCATTCGACCCTGCATAAATGGCTGCAACTGGGGCGTCACGAAATCTCCTTGCTATCTCGTATTCTTCCATATAGCCATACCCCCCATGGAGCTGAAGGCATTCTGATGCTACTTTCTTTGTGAGCTCGGTGATCCACCACTTGGCCATTGAAACCTCTTTTACGACATCCTGCCCATTCATATGGGCAGTAATTGTCCGGTCAAGAAACGTCCTCCCAATTTCCACTTCCGTCTGCAGTTCTACCAATTTGAACTGGGTGTTCTGAAAAGAAGCGATGCTTTGACCGAAAGCCTTTCTCCCTTTGACATAGCTGATAGTGAGTTCGAGCATTCTTTCTGATGCAGCTATGCCGCCAATGGCAACAATCAGGCGCTCCTGCTGAAGGTGTTTCATCAGGTAATAAAAACCCTCTCCTTCTTTCCCGATTAAATTGTCCGTCGGTACTTTGGAATCTTCAAAAATCAGTTCTGCCGTATCCTGGCTGTGAAGACCAACCTTATTCAGCTGCTTGCCTTTCTTAAACCCTTCCGTACCCTTTTCTACCATAAGTAAGCTGATTCCTTTATGCGGCGGGTCTGCTTTCGTATCTGTTTTACAGACGACAAGCACAAGATCCGCATGAATACCATTGGTGATGAACGTCTTTTCGCCATTCAAAATATAATGGTCACCAGCCCTGGAGGCGTTTGACTTTATTGCAGCCAAATCTGAACCGGCACCCGGCTCGGTCATAGCGATAGCGGTAATGAAATCCCCTGATGTACATCCTGGCAGCCAGCGCTTTTTCTGTTCTTCCGTTCCATACTGATGTATATAAGGAACGACAATATCATTATGAAGGCCTATACCGATCAGCCCTGTCCCCACTCTTTCCAGTTCCTCATTTATGACAACAGAATAACCAAAGTCCGCTCCCACACCTCCATACTCTTCCTCCAGCCATGGACAAAGGTACCCCTGTGCCCCCATCTTTCTCCAGAATGAACGCGGGATTTCGCCATTCTTTTCCCATTGTTCAAAATGTGGATAGGCTTCTTTTTCTAAAAACCTCCGCAGGGAACGCCTTAATATCTCATGTTCTTCTTTTAGATAGGCAGCTCTCATTCCCATCCCTCCACCCAGTTGTATGAAAATTCTGACTATGTTCATTTTACCTTATTTAAGAAATGAACAGAAGTACTGTCTTACACCAAATTTCCGTTTTAAAAACAAAAAAACACAGAACCTGCTTTCATGGCTCTGTGTAAGGATCTTATTTCTTCATTGTTTAATAAACTCGCATTCATTTGTCTTTATTTAATCTTATTTTTAGACCTTATAAATTTTCACTACGTGTAAAGACTCTGCAAAAATTTCATACATTTTTAGTGTATTAAAAAAACTCGTTATGTTTTTAATGTTTCTTCTTTATTTGAAGTCTTTTCTATTATCCGTACAGCTTTCCCTTCTGACCTGGGAATAGTTTTGGGCTTTACAACTTTAACATCTACGGAAATGAGACAATTATTTTTCATTACCCTCTGTACACGATTTGCCAGTATCTTCACATTGTAGTGATTCAAGTCCATATCTATATCAGCATAAAAAGTATCATCGACTTCAACATGAAGTTCGACATGCTGCATACTGCCGCTTTTTTGCATATGCAGCTGATAATGTGGCACAATTCCTTCTACAGTTAAAAGGAAATGCTCAATCTCAGACGGAAATACATTTACACCACGAATGATAAGCATGTCATCAATGCGGCCTTTTACACGTGACATTTTAATAGTTGTCCTCCCACAGGCGCACTTTCCCCTTTGCAACGAGGCTATATCCCCTGTGCGATAACGAATAACAGGGAAAGCTTCTTTTGTAAGGCTTGTAAACACAAGTTCCCCATCCTCCCCCTCAGGCACAGGTTCCAGTGTATCCGGATTGATTACCTCAGCAAGGAAATGATCTTCCGCGATATGAAGACCATCCTGGACTTCATGACACTCAATTGCAACTCCTGGCCCAAGTACTTCACTTAACCCATAGATATCACAAGCTTTGATGGAGAACTTCTCTTCTAATGTTCTGCGCATTTCCTCTGACCAGGGTTCTGCACCAAAAATTCCGTATTTCAATGATGTTTTTCTTGGATCTTTCCCTTGTCCTTCCATTTTCTCTGCGATATTCAACAAGTAAGATGGTGTTCCGCAAATGACTGTCGGCTGAAAATCTTCAATCAGTGCAATTTGGCGATCGGTATTCCCTCCGGATACCGGAACCGTCGCCATGCCAAGCAATTCACTGCCAAAATGGAGTCCAAGTCCTCCGGTGAATAATCCATACCCGTATGCATTATGCAACACTTCTCCCGGCTTTCCTCCTGCCGCTGCAATGGACCGTGCTACCAATTCCGACCACATTTTAATGTCTTTTTCAGTATAGCCTACGACAGTGGGCTTCCCGCTCGTTCCTGAAGAGGCATGGAGACGAACCAATTCGGACTTGTTGACCGCAAACAGACCGAACGGATAGTGATCTCTAAGGTCGGATTTGACCATGAAAGGCAGTTTATGGATATCCCCAAGAGAAGTAAACTGATCAGGTTCTATCCCCAATTCCGCAAATTTTTTTCTGAAAAAAGGAACCTTTTCGTACACTCTATGCAATGTGCTTCTAAGTCTGTTTAACTGTAATTTTTCCATCTCCTCAGGTGAAGCGCTTTCATTTCCGTGTAAAATCAACAGTATCTCCTCCCAGTTTTTTAATAACACCAATTAACTGTGACGGATTTTTAACGATATGTAATTTTAATGTTATTTAACACTAAATCTACCTTTAAAACCTTTAAAAGTCAACATCATTTTGGAATTTTCTGAAAACAAAAAGATACCTGGAACTTCCACTTAATGGAGGTCCAGGCATCACCTATGCTGATATACCGGATTCAATTATTTCTGCATCCACCTTGATTTTTATAGGTATTCTTGGATACATTTCTTTCCATTCTCGTTTACTGAACTTCCCTCGGCGATTTTTCAGCTCATTCCCTAATCCCAACGGATCGATTCCTATTTCCTGAAATTTGCTTATCATAGCTTCCGATTCGCGCTTTAAATGCTTTTCAAATTCCTTTTCGATGTCCTGAACTACTTTCCCCTTTAATTTAAGGTGAATATTCTCTACTTCATTGACAAAACCGTTCATCTTGATATTTATTTTAAAGACTGGATTTGTCCTGGTACCCTCAACCCGATAAGTGACTTGTGAACCAATATTCTCCAATACAACATGCTCGCCTTTAAAGTCAATTCCTTTTGTTCCCTTTTTGAAATTTTGAACCAGGGATTTAAATATAAAACTTTTGTCAAAAGGAACCGTATGAACGAACTTCCCAGCTTTGAAAAATGCGATTCCTTCCAGCTTCACATCATCACCTTCACTCTTTACCAATGGTAAGTATGCATCCATTCCTTGGGCATAAAAGGCAAATAGAAACTTATGCAAATTGGTGTCCGGAAAGTTGCTGTGCATTGTGTTCTGCTTGATCATTCCTGTTACAAACTTGGCAGTATCCTCCCTTTTACTATACTGGGTTTCTATTATATCCGAAGCTTTACCATCCGCTATAGCCAGTAAGATATTTCTTCCAATCTCTGGCTCACGACTTAATACGTCAATTATCTCCTCCAGCCCATTTCGGGCAAGCTCTTCACCATAAATGGATAGTTCCAGTTTCCCAATGGAAATAGGTTTGGATAATTTACGCTGGATACCTTCGTGTACTTCTTTTACTGACTTGCCGACAGCCGATTTAGTAAGTTCGGTGGATGTACCTTTCTTTTCCCCTCGACCGAATTGTGGAATAGAAACAGTTGCTTTTATCCGATCCTCATCTACATAATCATAACCCGCAATCTGTATAATGTTACGATCCTCGACACTGTAGGAATAAGCACAGCCGCTGAGAATAAGCATAAAGCTGACGATAAAAAGTAAATATAATCTATTCATCGGCTTTTCTCCTTATCCCTCGCAGTTTTTTTAATAGAAATAGTACAGGAATATACATCAGGATATAAAACCCGATCCAGTTGGCAAACGTATTCAGGAATTCCAATTCCCGACGTTCATTCAACAAGATAGATCCTATATAAAGAAGAACACAATAACAAGCTACTGCATAGATCTGTTTCACTTTAAATATCCGTTTTGGTATCCTGCTCGCTGCCCAAAGCGCGAGACAGATGTTGGGTATAACAACATAAAGCCATATAGCTACACCGATATATTCGAATCTTTCTATAAAAGGAAATTCCACTATTTTCCATAAAGAAATAGTCGCCCATGTTACTTGCTCTAATTGCTTTTCACTAAAATAGATGAAAGAGGCAAGGGCACTTACCATATAAATACAAATCGTCAAAAACACTCCGTAATGCGCCCATTTCTTTGAATTATTTGGATTCTTTATAAAAGGATAAAAAACAAATAGCAGCTCGATTCCTAAAAAACCAAGCACACTGGTCTTGGCAGCTTTCAGCAGTTCCAATATACTATGGTCAATATGGGGATACAGATTGGTCACTACCCCTGCCTGTATAGGGAAAAATTTCAACAATAACAATGGAAGCGTCAGCAATACACTAATTACACAAAGACCAGTTATTAGTCGAAAACCTCCATGGACAAGGTAAAAAATAAGTAAAAGAGTGACAGCCGTGAAAAACCAAAGCTGCAGGCGTGGAAAAATCCATACTTGAATTACTTCTATAAATGTCCTGAAAACCACCAGTGACAGTAAAAATAAATATATACTGAATATGAAACTGAGAAACCCTCCCAAATATTTACCGAAAACCTCTCTGTGTACAGAAACGATATCCCCATTGGTGTCATGCAAGATTTGATAAATCATCCACAGCAGCAAATGGATTCCAGCCCCGGCAATTAAAATGCTGAGCCAGGAATCATAACCTGCGTCTTTTGCAATGTAACTTTCAAAACCGAGGATACCCACTCCAACTTGCATCGCGTTAATCAGGAATAAGGCAAAAAGTGGAGTAACCAACAAATTTTCAGGCACATTCGCATCTGGCTGCGAGCGTGTAATTTTATTCATCAATATCCCTCTTTTTATTGGTTTCTCTAGGATCAAAACGGGTCGATTCCACTGGACGTGTCTGAACCGGACGTTTGGATTGCTTATCAAACGGTAAACGGATGAACGCATCTTTCAAATCTGTAAAACGAAGAGGATAGAGTGGTGCAAAAAACGGGTTCCCAATTGATGTAAGCTTGATCAAGTGCCCGATGTAGAAAACCATTACCATAGAAACACCTACTAACCCCCACATCTGGGCCCCTATAATAAACGGAAAACGTATTAACCTTATAGTGTTACCAATTTGATAAACTGGTGTAGTAAATGATGCCAGCGCGCTTAAAGCAACAATAATCAAAAGAACATTACTCGTCAGTCCGGCGTCAACTGCTGCCGTCCCAATAACGATACCCCCCACAATACCGATTGTTTGACCGATCTTAGCAGGAAGCCTTGCTCCTGCCTCCCGAAGTAATTCAATCGCAAGTTCGAGAATGATTACCTCAAGTATTGGCGGAAAAGGGATATCAGCACGCGATGAAATGATGGTAGCCAAAAGCTCTTCTGGTATCATTTCATGATGATGTGTCAGAATAGCCACATATAATGGTGTACTTAACACGGAAAATATTACGGCAAACAGCCTGATCAGCCGAAAAACAGTGGCCAAATGCCAAGGCAGAAAATAGTCATCGGATGCCGCAAAAAATTCTACAATCGTTGTCGGGCATGTTAAGGCGTGAGGAGAGCCGTCAACAAGTACAGAAACTTTCCCCTCCACAAGCGCTTCAGTTACCCGGTCCGGTCGTTCTGTATCTAATAATTGCGGAAAAGGAGAATTTGAATTATCCGCAATCATTTGTGTTACAAATGAACTGTCTATAATCTGGTCGTAATCTATATCTTTTAACCGTTGAATGACTGTCTGCACGTTTTTCGGATTAGCGATTCCATCAATATATAAAACTGCAACACGTGTACTAGTAACTGTCCCAACTTTGACTTCTTTCATGATAAGATTTGGAGTATGAAGACGTTTTCTAATCAGGTTAACATTTACCTCCAACGACTCCACAAACGCTTCCTTCGGTCCAACCACACTGAATTCCACTTCAGGTATCCCGACTTTTCTGCCTTTCGTGGAAAAGGCTGGTATCAGAAGTGCCTGTTTATCTTTTTGAGACATTTGTATGGCAATATGCCCGTTCAGCACTCTATCTTTGATGTCTTCCGCCTTTTCCGAAATCCTTATATTTTCAACTGGGATGTTTGCTTTTATTTCCTCTAAACTTTGAAATTCTTTTCCTTTTAGTGTTGGAAGAATTGATTCATTTAATGTTTTGATTTCGCTAATGGTGCTTAAATAGGAAATGACACAACTCGTTTTTCCTGTAAGTGTATAAATTTCAAAGTCATTCGACTCTTTTAATGCTTTATAAAAGGAATGAACATTCCCCTGATTGCTATTTGATTGATTTCTACTTCTTCTCTCCCGTACCATACGAATACTCCTCATTGAAGAAACTCTTCTAATCTCTATTCTTGCCCTGAGGATTATAAGTTATTCTTTTAATGGGCAAGATAAATAACATAATTTCTGAAGGAGGAGAGAAAATGATCCTGGCATATATTGTTCCGCTTGCACTACTTGTTTTATTTTTCCTCTCTGTCTTATTATTGCTGGGATGGGTAGCAAAACTCTTTCTGTTTATACTTCTTGTTTGGCTGACAATCTCTCCTTTTATTCTTCTTTATATTGAAGAAGTGAGAGAAAAAAGAAGCTCACAGAAAACCTGAGAGCCAGAGCACAAGCACCGGGTCTGGATGGAACAAAAACGCTAAACGACTTGCTCATCCACTGAAACTAATAAAAATATAGCGCCCTAGTGGACGCTATTACAGAGACGTTCGATTAGATTAGACAAATTTCCCGGGAAATAGTAATAGTCAGGAGGCTTTCAGATAAGTGGATTTCCCCCATATAAGCCCAGGAATTATAAGGAGTGATAATATGAGGACACCGTACCAACCAAGAAAATCCCATAGAAATCCCGTCAGCGTACCGCCACCTGCGACACCAATGTAATAGCTGACAAGATATAAGCTTGATGCTCCCCCTTTATGATGCCTGGCCTGTTGGTTCACACATGACGCAATCATGGAATGGACGACGAAAAACCCTAGACACAATATTCCCAAGCCTAGATAAATGACCGTAACGGATGGTACAGCAGTCATCATTAAACCGATAAACATTAAACAAACATTGATTGTAACAATTTTATCTATTCCAAATGACAAGGAAAGTTTGCTGGCAATAGGCGAACTGAGCATGCCAAGCCCATAAGCGAAATACGCAAGTGTAATCGATCCAATCGTTAACGTGAAAGGCTCGCCGTTCAGATAAAAGGGCAAGTAAGTCCATATTCCTGTAAAGATAAGTTGGATGACAACCCCCATGTAAAAAGCCGGAATGAGGTTTTTATTTTTCAAATGAATGAACATCATTGTCAAATCTTCTTTAATTGGAAGTTCACTTGTTACAAAGTTTCTGGATTTTGGCAATAGACTCATAAACGCCACAAAGAAAATCACCTCTATGCCGAACAACAGCCCCAATGCCGTCTGCCAGGAAGTAACATCTGTCAGGTACCCGACGAAAACTCTGCCAAACATCCCCCCAACTGCATTACTTGCGATATAAAAAGCAATACCTATTCTGACACTTCGTTCTTCAAATTCTTCTCCTATATATGCGATTGCAGCAGCAGGTAATCCTGCCACAAAAAAACCTTGAATAAACCGGAGTACCAGCAACTGACTGAAAGACTGCGCAAAAATCATTGCCAAAAGTGGCAGCATTGATCCAAGAATGGTCGCTTTCATCAGCCAGCCCCTGCCCCAACGATCAGAAATCAGTCCAAAAAATAATAATCCGATTATCAATGATAATATCGTCAACGAAACCAGCAGGCTGGATGCGGTTGGTGATACATCAAATTGACGGGAAAAAAGGGGAAGAATCGGCTGAATCATATAGATATTGGAAAAAGTCATGATCGAAGCTACGGTAAGCGCGATAAGGGCCTGCCAAAAAGCCTTGTCATTTGTGGAATAGCCTTGTTTTTCATTGGCGAATGTTCTTTGTGATGGCATTTCGATTCACTTCCTGGATATTGTATGTAAGCTGTATTCCCGATAAAAAGAATTTATATCAATTTCAGGAGTATAAACAGTCATGTTAGGATAGGTATGACACTAATAATTAGGAGTGAAACCCATGTTCAAACCTATCGCTACAGACAAAGCCCCAGCTGCTATCGGCCCATATTCCCAGGCAGCAGATGTGGGAAACCTGATTTTCATTTCCGGACAAATCCCCCTCGATCCTAATACGATGGAATTTGTATCCGATAACGTGAAGGAACAAGCGGAACAGGTAATGAAAAATATAGGTGCCATTTTATCGGAAGCAGGTCTTTCTTACAAGCATATTGCAAAGGCCAGCATCTACCTTGATAACATGGATGACTTCAAGGTTGTAAACGACGTATATGCCAGCTTTTTAAGTGAACCTTTCCCGGCAAGAGCTGCTGTTGAAGTAGGCAGACTGCCAAAAGGGGCAAAGGTAGAAATCGAAGCAATTGCGGTAAAATCATAAGGGGATAGATCAAAAGCGCAAGCGCCTTGCTCACCCCCGACAAGCTTAATCTGTCTCAGGATAACATAATAAATAGCCTTCACCTAGCTGGTGTCAGTTAGGTGAAGGCCTTTTTCGGTTTGACTGCGGGCTCCTTAGGAAAACGGGTGATTCAA
This sequence comes from Thalassobacillus pellis, assembly GCF_016908295.1. Lineage (GTDB taxonomy): Bacteria > Bacillota > Bacilli > Bacillales > Halobacillaceae > Thalassobacillus > Thalassobacillus pellis. The sequence goes on along the minus strand of NZ_JAFBDO010000003.1, from coordinate 364,298 downwards.
GACCCGGCAGTGTGAGTTGTAAAATCGAATGAGGGACGGTGAAGCCTGCGGAACGCCCCTTAGATCAGCTTGGAAGTGGTCTTATTGACCATAGCTTTAGCCAGTGTCCGCGGAAAGCATCCGCCGGTAAGCTTTCTGGCGAGCATATTCGACTCCTGAGCGAGCGTATACTAATCAGCGAGCATCCTGCCTTCATAACCAACAGTAAGCTATTACTTCTCCTTTAGATATAGCTGGTGAAGAACTATTTGATAACTAATGTTACTCTCAATATTAAAACGAAATCATTGATACACCGTAGCTTCTATTTACTCACTCTAACGATTGAATAAATCCATCAACTACCTGATTGAATCGCTCCGCCTCTTCCAAAAACGGGCAATGACAACTACCCTCAAAAATTTCCAAAGTAGAGTTTCGAATTTCACGGTGGAGATGCTCCCCTGCAGCTACTGGTATCAGTTTTTCTTCCCTGCCAAAACATAGCAATGTCGGAACATTTATGGCAGCGAGATACTGCCTGCAATCAATAATGGACTGATCAAAGAGAATGGCACTGGCTATTGATGCAGGCACACTCAATGTCTCTTTAAGCATCCAGCTAAGCTCTCTTTCTGGTACTTCCTCTTTGAACATTAATGGCAGAAACCCTTTCAATAATTCTGCCTGATTCGTTTGTATCCCCTGCATCATACCAGTCAATCCTGGAAGATCAAATGCTCCAATATCAAAGTCCGGCCATTTAAAATCAGAAGCAAGCTCATCAACGATAACTGTTGCTTTTACATTCTGTTCCCCGAATTGATGAAGATACTCCCATATGACGAAAGCTCCCATCGACCAGCCGACAAGGGTAATTTCTTTTAAGCCTAGCTTCTGAATAAATACGTTTAAATCTTTGGCATAATTGGCGACTGTATGTCCGGAGTCGGCATGTGTCGACTTGCCATGCCCCCTCAAATCGAGGGCGAGCACTCGGTAACCTTCACGAAAATATGGAAGCTGTTTTTTAAAAAAACGACTGCTCATCCAGACACCATGGATAAAAATAACGGGCTTGCCCTCCCCTTCATCTTCATAAAAGAGGTGCATTCCTTTTTCAATCTCGAGATAAGGCATGGCAACGTCTCCTTTAAAGTAAAGTTTTCACCCATCAATTTTATGCTTGATTTCTTTACTTAATGATTCGTGCTGCATGCTGTAAAAATTATTCTTCCACTGTTCCATGAAGCAGCGTGTAGTAGTCTACTTTTTCGTCAGATGTAGCATATCCATGCCTTCCATTATCATAAGCAATCAAAATATGACCTAATTCACTTTCTAATTCCATTATCTTCCTGGTTTGTTCTTCCGTCAATTCTGCAAATTTATATTCCACAAACATTTCCCTCCTTTTTTCATTAGGTCTTGCTTCGCCTCACCAATTAACCTAAAAACCATTATCATGAGAATCCAGGTGAATCTCATCTGGCAGTTTTTTTGAAGCTCCAGGTATCTTACGGGAATTAAAATCGATGACATCTGAAGAATAGACAGACACACTGAGCTGCCCTCCATAAATTTTTGCCCGAAGCAGCAAGGGCTGATTATAATCATTTTTAAAAGTGAAATCAGGGCCGTACCAGCTCACAGTCGCATCCCTGCCTTTAGGAACATAAGGCACACGCTTACTGTGCGAGTATCTTTCCTTAATTTTTACCCCAGCATTATCGACAGCATTATATAGTGTTGAAGAAACCTGGCAAATTCCTCCGCCAATACCCTCTGTCACTTCTCCTTTGACAATTACCGGTGCTGGTTTATACCCCTTCTCTTTCGTTCTTTTTCCGACAACTTTATTGAACGAAAATGTTTCACCCGGGAAGACAACATGACTGTCAATGCCTTTAGCTGCTAATTTGATGTTATGGGATCGTTCTTTATTATGCGAATTGAAATAAGTAACATAATGGCCAATCTGCTGAGTTCGGATATTGGCAAGCAATTCCCTGTCCACTTTAGGATGAATTGGTAGTAAAGGAACCTCAAACCTGTTTTTTCCACCCTCATATAGATAATTGTATAATTTACTCATGAAGTTTTTTCTATGAAGTTCATATCCAACCCGTTCAGGGACTATTTCTCCTGATTCCCCTATTTTTGCATCTACCGGGGCTTTAGCAACTTGTTCTTGCACTTGCCCTATTACATTATCGATTTTGAGTTGATCGATAAATGGAAACAGGATATTATGTGGAAGCAATTGTTCAGGCGGTGAGGTATAAATCTCTTCCCCATCATGTGTAAGTATTAAGTTATTTGATTCAAGCATTGGTGACATCAGTAACAGCAAAACAATGACGGTTTTCATATCTTGTACCTCCCATTGCTAGTATGAGTAAAAAGCAAGTTATCATGTACTACATTTTTTATGCCGGTTCTTCGTCTTAATCATAATTTTCACAGTGATTTCCAGAAAAAACTCTTGTATTTGAGAGAAATATCTGGTAAAGTACAATCAATTAAATATTTTTCTTACTTCATTACATTGAAGTGAGGATAGAGGTGCAAACACCATCAGTACGCAGCGTGAGGAGAATGGGATCCCGCGACCGTTGCGAAAAGGGGTATTTGCCGAAGCGGAGAGAATCTCATGTTCTCCATGCTGGTTCTGCTGTTGAAAAAACACAGGACTGTCATATAGGAAACTATATGGAGGGCTATCTGACGCAATGGAACGGTTTAATTAAAAAATCGTTTCTACAGCAACAGCGAACCCTCGTTGTTGTTTTTTTATTTGCGGTAACTTCCGAATGGCCCTGATCACCTCAAAGCTTCAAAAATTTTACAAAGGGTGTGAAGGTAATGAACTTTGGCCAGGTATTAACAGCAATGGTTACCCCATTCGACCAGAATGGAGAGATTGATTTTCATGCAACAAGAAGATTGGTAAATCATTTGATTGCCAATGGAACGGATGGATTGGTAGTAGCAGGAACCACTGGAGAAACGCCGACCTTGACGACAGAAGAGAAGCTTGCTTTGTTCCGATGTGTGGTAAAAGCTGCAGACCGAAGAGTGCCAGTGATTGCAGGAACAGGTTCCAATAACACAAGAGCATCGATCCAACTGACAAGACAAGCTGCCGAAACAGGTGTAGATGCTGTCATGTTAACAGTTCCATACTATAACAAGCCATCTCAGGAAGGGCTATATCAACACTTCAGTTCTATCGCTCAATCAACGACACTTCCAGTCATGCTGTACAACATTCCAGGAAGAAGCGCTGTCAATATGACTGTAGAAACGATTGTAAAACTCTCTGAAATCGATAATATTGTCTCCGTAAAAGAAGCAAGCGGAAACTTGGATGCCATGGCAGAAATCATCAGCAATACCTCACATGAATTCACACTGTACAGTGGCGATGACGGCTTAACATTGCCTGTCCTGGCTATTGGCGGGGCAGGAATTGTCTCTGTATCATCCCATGTAATCGGGAATGAAATGCAGGATATGATTTCAAGTTATCTAAACGGAAACGTCCACCGTGCCGGTGATATCCATCGCCATGTTCTTCCAGTTATGAGAGCCCTATTTGCCGCACCAAGTCCATCTCCTGTGAAAGCTGCACTGAATATGATGGGCGTCTACGTAGGTGAAGTCCGCCTGCCGCTTGTACCTTTGACAAGTGAAGAAATGAGTATACTTGGAAAGGCTTTGCCGCAAAACAAAATAGAAGCTGCGGGATAAATCACCAATAAAAGAACGCCTTTGATGAAAGGAATACCATTCCTTTTGTCCTGGGCGTTTTTTTGATTAGAAAAAAGATTTCAAGTCAATATTCAATTTAACTTCCCCACTTCTCCTTAAGCTGCTGTATTTCTTTTTTATGAGGAACATGTTCTTTTGGAGTCTCTAAGATAAATGGTATCTCCGAAAATAATTCCGAACCTAACAGTTCTTCAAATTGATTTTCTGAAATATGTCCAGGGCCAAAAATATTGGCATGACGATCTTTCCCTGATCCTGATTCATATTTGGAATTATTTAGATGGACAGCCTCTAAATAGTTGATATAACCAAGTTCCACTCCCTTTTCATATAAAACTTCCCAATTGTCCCCATCCCATAATCCACTGGCAAAGGCGTGGCATGTATCAAAACAAAACCCGATTTTATCAGCGTAATCAGATAATTCTCGAATCCGAACGAGTTCCTCGAAAGTCGTCCCCATTGTCCCAGGCTTACCCGCCAGATTTTCGATCAGGATTTTGCATTTCCCCTCCCAACGTCCAAGCACCTCATTAAGTACTTCAATCATTAATCGATAACTGGCAAGCTGATCACTTCTGAAGACTTGTTTGCCAAAATGTACAACTACACCCAACGAGCCACATAGTTCAGCAATCTCCAAGTCATTTAACAAAGAAGCAATCACCATTTGTTTCTTTTTTTCATCGGTCGGTGTAAGTGTCGTGGGGTATGGAGTATGAGCGATTGAAAGCAGCTCATTTTGTACACAAAATGTTTGGCATTGTATAGCGTCTTCTTGATTATATTCTTTGACTGACAGACTTCGAGGGTTTTTGGGAAAGTATTGAAAAGCAGAGGCATTCAAAGCATTTGCTTGTTTTGCAGCCCCTAAGTACCCTTCTTGTATAGAAACATGGCTTCCAAAGCGCACGGCAATCCTTCCTTCCCTATTTTTTATTAGAATTACTTTTCCCTTATACATCATTGTCATCCGAATTGTCTTTATCGTCAGTTTCAAAAGATGGCGGGAAACAAGAGCTGAAACCTGCCCCTGCGTATGTACACAGCACTCCCCCTTTAGATGAATAAGGACAAAGCTGTCCCAAAAGATGGGACAGCTTCTTTCATGTCATTGAATATTTTCCGGATGAATATTTACCTCTACCGGAGGTGTACCATGCATATAAGGTGGTGCAGGTGTGAGTGCAGGCTTTTGCCCACGCGCTTCCGGATTTTGGACGTAATCGAAATTAGCCTTCCCATCAATCGATGTACCAGTAGCCCAACGTCCTGTACGACTTTCTTCCCCTTCCGAAAAGTTCATGAAGGAATAAGCAACATCCTGGATTTCATGATCTGGACTGAACGTTGATGGTACGACTGAACCTTGTGACTGCTCAAGTTCTTCAATAGCTGCCATCCACTGGTTCTGATGCATTTTATCCCTGGCGATTAAGAATGACAACATGTCCCTTACTCCTGGGTCTGTAGTCATTTCATATAAGCGTACCACTTGCAGCCGTCCTTGAGACTCTGCATTCAAGTTTGCCCGGAAATCAGCCAACAGGTTGCCGCTGGCGATGGTATACCTGGCATTCCATGGGTAACCGGCACTGTCATTGGGCTGGGCTCCTAAACCATTTACAATGGCATGTTGAGGGTTCATTCCTCCTAGTACAGAGGCGACAATTGGATCCTGAGCGCCAAACTCCTGGTCCTCTACAGGAGCACCGTCTAACAGCTGGGCGATCATCGTTGCAATCATTTCAACGTGTGCCATTTCTTCTGTACCTATATCCAACAGCATGTCCCGATACTTATTATCCGCCCGACAGTTCCATCCTTGAAAGAGGTACTGTATCATGACAGACATTTCTCCGTATTGGCCTCCCAGTATTTCTTGCAGCTTTTTAGCATACACCGGATCTGGCTGGGAAGGCTTTGCATTATATTGAAGCTCTTTTATATGGTAAAACATTATATTTTCTCCTTTAACAAGTTGATCTGAAACTAAGGCTTTCCTACCTATCTTTCCATGCACTGGTTGTTACATGCCCATTGGAAGGAAATGATTTTTAGTAATTATGGATAAAATTAGTGCCAGAACAATTATCGCCCTCGCCTTCATCGCCTATGTGACTTCATGCATCATGATTCTTTAAACAATCTATAAAAAGCCAGTGAGGACCATTTTCTCACTGGCTTAAAAATCATATTCCTCTATGATCTTTTTAGTAATTAACTGATATCCCCTTTTATTCGGGTGAAGGGCATCGCTGAAAAATTCACCTGACTTTTCCTTAAAGATCTCATCTGTAGCAATGAATTTTGTTCGGGGATATTCACTGATTACATTTTTACTTGTATCGTTCCACTTTTTTACAATCCCCCCTATTTTCTGGTTGTCTGGTAATGGATTATACAAACCAAGATAAAGAACTGGAGCATCCGGGTTTTCTTTTCGAATGAAAGTAAGGATTTTTTTTACATTCTTCGTGTAATCGGCTTTTCCATTCTGAATCTTTTTTTCATAAATAGGATGCAAATCATTGCCGTTATGTTTGAGCAGGTCGTTCGTTCCGATAAAAATAATAATATAATCCGCGTCAGCTATGCTCTTCTGAACTTGTTTTTTCTGAAGCTGAAGCAGTAATCCATCCGATTGCTGTCCAGGAATGCCATAGTTGTGTACTACCAGTCTGCCTGGATGGTTTTTTGAAAAACTATGCTGTAAATCATCGACATACCCATGTCCAGCCTCTCCTACCCCATAAGTCAAGGAGTCACCTAAAGCCACTAATTCTTCCTCCTCCAGACTATCAGCAGTCTGATTCTGTTTTATTAATATTAAACCGGCAAAAACGATGGCTATAGTAATGAATAAACTGATATAACGCATTTCAGATCCTCCTAAAAACATGCTAGGAGTAACAACTTCCCTTTACTATAAGGGATAAAACCATTTAGAAAAACTTGGCTTGTTGCCCAGTTCATATGGCGAGTGCCTTAGTATTATTTTTACTTTAACCCTTTAACAAAGTAAAACTTTTTAAAGTATAAAAAAAGGGATAGAACATCTTGTCCTATCGCCTTTTTCCAAATTAGCTTTATGAAACTGCTTCCCCTTGTTCTTTGCTTTCCGTACGAGTAAATTTCGGGAGGCCGAATGCGATTGCGAGAAGTCCTGAAATACCGAGCAGCATTGGATAAAAGCAGAATGGAGTAATAGCAACAGGGGAAATGCCTGCCACTCCAGATACCGCAAGTAACTGTGCTCCATAAGGGATAAGTCCCTGGAAGGTACTTGCGAAAATATCAAGAAGACTTGCTGACCTTTTCGGATCAATGGAAAAACGTTCAGAAATCTGCTTTGCTAATGGTCCCGCAGTTATAATGGAGATCGTATTGTTGGCAGTCGATAGATCCACTGTGCTGACTAACGCTGCTATGCCAAGTTCTCCGCCTTTATTGGAACTTATCCGCTTGGTTATGGTATAAAGCAAAAAGTCAATACCGCCATTCCGTCGGATTAACTCCACAAGGCATCCAAGAAGAATCGCAATCATAGACAACTCCTGCATTCCTGTAAAACCACTGCCTACCAGTTCAATTGATTTTCCAAAAGTAATATCGCCTAACGCAATCCCTACTATTCCGGCAAAAATTGTGCCACCTATCAAGACGAAGATGACATTAACACCAACTATTGCAAAAATCAGGACGGCTAGGTAAGGTAATACTTTTATAAAGTTGAATGGATGGTTTCCTCCCATGCCTCCAGTCGCGTCAGAGGTAAGAACCCAGAATAATACTGCGGTTACAATTGCTGCAGGCAGGACAATAAAGAAATTAGCTTTGAATTTATCTTTCATTTGTGTACCTTGTGTACGAACAGATGCAATCGTCGTATCTGAAATAATGGATAGATTGTCACCAAACATGGCACCACTGACAACTGCCCCCATGGTGATGGCCACACTGATATCCGTCTGTTCCGCAACACCTAGCCCGATTGGCGCCAACGCAACAACGGTTCCCATGGAAGTCCCCATGGATATAGAAATAAAGCAGCCTATCACAAACAGCCCTACAACCAGAAGGTTTTGGGGTAAAAATGTCAATCCCAGATTAACGGTTGATTCGACTGCCCCCATCCCTTCAGCAACAGAGGCAAAAGCCCCAGCAAGAAGAAAGATGATGACCATCAAAATGATTGTCGGATGACCGCCTCCTTCTGCAGCCTGCATCACTTTTGTTTGAAAATCCGTTTTACGATTCATGAACAAAGCAACCAGTATAGCAGTGAATAATGCTACCAGCACAGGCATTTTATAAAAATCACCTGTAATAACACCAGAACCAATAAATAATAAGATAAAAATACCAAATGGAATCAGGGCGAGCGGATTACCCTTATTAAGCTCTTGTTGCATCTAAAAAACCTCCAGTCATTGAATACCGATTCGTTTACTCAGTTTAACGCAATAAAAAAACCTTCCTTGCACACACAAGAAGGTTGGTAATATTCGCCTTCTTATCTGTCAAGTCATCGAACAACTTGCTGGAATTAGCACCTTCCATTCAAGGAGGTTGCTGAAGCTTCATCGGACCAGTCCCTCTGCTTCTCTTGATAAGAAAAATATTCGATTTTTAATAATAATTGCTCACTTAAGAACAGCTATTTTCCAACTTTACAACAAAACAATCAGAATTTCAAGAAAAAAATAAACACCCCGGGAGAACCAATATTTGGTTCTCCCGGGGTGTGTCTTTAATCAACTATGAAACCGTGTTTAAATGGATCATGCGGATCAATCATAATATTGTTAAAGCCGGTTATGAATGCTGAGCCTGTAATTTCTGTAATTACAGCATCCTGGTCACCCAGTTTTGTATTCTCTAGTGCTTTTCCAATAAATGTTCCTCCTACAAAACCTTCACAAACCACCTGTTCCCCTATCTCCATTTCCTTTCTTCCTACTTTCCTTGCCACCATGGCAGTAGTACCGGTACCTCCAGGAGAACGATCTGCCTGACGATCACTAAAAACGTGGACATTCTTATAAGTAGCTTCGGGTAAAGTCGGCTTTCCGAAAAAAGTCACAATATCAATTTTATTTATATATGGTTTAGTTGGGTGCTGCACTTTCACCTGTTTGTTGACTTCTGCTTTTATTAGCTTTGCAATCGATTTTAATCGGGATCCATTAGAAACATGGAGTTCCTCCCCTAATTGATCGATATCTACCCAAGCGAAATAATTACCTCCAAAGCTGATATCAACTGTTATTTCCCCTAACCCTTCTACATGAATTGCTACATCCTGTTTTTCAAGAAAACCAGGAACATTCTTGAATCTTACCGACTCAACTCGATTATTATTAACTTTTACAGTAGGATAAACCAGCCCTGCAGGCGTTTCCAGAACCAATTCCGTTTCAGGTTCTTTTACTTTCACTAATCCTGTTTCTACAATAGCTGTAGCTACCCCAATTGTGGCATGGCCGCACATATTTAAGAAGTTAGTATTATCCATATAAATTACACCAAAATCAACATCATTCCTCAAAGGAGGGAGCAGAATGGCACCGAACATATCCCGATGTCCTCTAGGTTCTTGAATTAATGAATTCCTAAACCATTCATAATGTTCAGCCATATAGTCTCTTTGCTCCGCTACTGTATTACCCGGAAGTTTTAATAATCCTCCATTTATTACTCTGGTCGGTTCACCGAATGTATGAGTCTCGATTGTTTGTACTACATTTGTAAAATTCATTTTTTTCTCTCCTCAAATTTAATTAATTAGCAGATTAGGCAAATATAACATGATATGCGGAGTGAAGATCATTCCCATGAGGGCAATGAATAATACCAGAATGAACCAGACATTATACCTGCTAACCTGAAGCATACTCACTTTTGCTATTGCAGTCGTTATATAGAGACCACTGGCGACTGGTGGTGTCTGTTGCCCAATGGCCCATACAATGATAACCATCATGGCAAACTGCAGTGGATCGATAGACGTAGCCTGTACTAGCGGTAAGAATAATGGAACAATCACTAATACCATAACAGTTCCATCAAATATAAAACCGCCTATAAATAAAATCAGACTGGCTACCAGCATCAGCATAATCGAATTATCAGCATTCGCCATAAATGGGGCAAGCATTTGCTGGCCGACTCCTAATGCGGAAAAAGAGTATCCTAAAATTTTGGCAGTCGCTACAATGAACATCACCAATGCTGTATTCACAACACTTTCATTCAATGCATCCAAAAAGCCTTGCCAAGTTAATTCTTTATAAATAACACCCGCAACTATACCGCACAATACTGCAATGGCAGCTGATTCAGTTGGTGTTGCGAATCCGCTGATAATTCCGCCTAAAATAGCTACAGGAACCAGAAAGGCAGGAGTAGCGGCAATAAACGTTTTTAAAAAATACTTGAAAGTGAATGGTTCTTCTGTAAATGTGTATTTTTTCTTTATGGAGATGGTATAGACTACCACCATATATCCGATAGCTATCGTTATTCCGATTGGTACACCTGCAAGGAACAAATCAGCTACCGACAGACCGGAAATTGAGCCATATAGAATCATTGGCACACTTGGAGGAATGATAATTCCAAGTGACGAACCAGCTGAGGTAATAGCTGCTGAAAAACTAGGTGAATATCCCTTCTCTTTCATGGCGGGAATCATTATTTGTCCTACAGCCGCACTGGCTCCAGCTGCTGTACCTGTTATCGCTCCAAAAAATACAGAAGCCACTACATTGACCATCCCCAGGCCGCCTCTAACCATACCAATCAATGATAAAGCAAAGTTTATTAAACGTTTAGATATCCCCCCATGATTCATTAAAGAACCAGCAAGCATGAACAAGGGTATTGCTAATAAGGGAAAGCTGTTAGTTCCTAAATAAAGCTGTTGCAAAAGTAACCCGAGGGGGATATCAGCATACAACACGATGAACATTAATGCTGTAGCCCCAAGAGTAAAGGCGATTGGCACACCAAGCGCTAGTAATAAGAGAATCACTACCAGCATTAAAATGGGAAGCATTTTATTCCCCCCTCTCATCAAGGCTTGGAAAGTTCCGACCTTTGAACCTGGATGTTATGCCAAGGATCATTTGAAGAATGGTATCCATCAGCATCAAAAGACAGCTCACCAGGATAATGGAATAAGGGACGAGCATAGGCAAGTCAGTTACAGGCATTCGAAGTGCCCCTACTTTCTGGACAAATGACAGTCCATAAAAACAGGTAACACCCAAGAATGCGATGATAACTAATCCTGCCAATATACGGAACCAGCCACTATATTTTTCAGGGATGACAGTTTGCAGAAAGTCCATTTTCAAGTGACTATTTTCCAATGTACACTGATATGCGCCGAAGAAAGTAATCCATATCATTGTGACTAGTGATAACTCTTCCGGCCAGGCCAGAGGAGTATTTAAGAATTTTCTTGTGAACACCTGCAATAGCAATATTAAAAAGAGCATAAACATCATGGTTATATTGATATACTTCGTCAATTTGTAAAGGAATGCTCTAATTCTTTTCATTTGGAATCAACCTTCATTATTTTTGATTTATTTTTTCGATCAACTCTTTGGCGTCACTTCCTAATTCATTTATCACCATATCCCATACAGGCTTTGTTGCTTCCTGGAAAGGTGTAATGTCTTCGATCACAGTTACTTCCATACCTTTCTCTTTTAATCCTTTAATAAGTTGATTGTCTTGTTTTTCATTTAACTCCCGATTTACATCTCTGCCAGCTTCAGCAGCCTCTTTGATAATCTTTTGTTGCTCTTCTGTAAGGCTGTCCCACTTACTTTTGTTCATGAAAAGAGTGGCGGGGGAGTAAACATGATTGGTGATGGTCAAGTATTTCTGCACGTCATAGAATGAAGCGCTTTCAATTACGGATAAAGGATTTTCCTGCCCATCAATCGTCCCTTGTTGAAGTGAAGTGAAGACTTCCGACCAGGACATCGGCAGCGGACTGGCACCCAGCGCCTTAAATGTTTGAAGCCTTACGTCACTTTCCGGGACGCGGATTTTCAAGCCATCGAAATCCTCCGGTGAAGTAATGGGACGCACACTATTTGTCACTTGTCTGAAACCATCTTCCCAATAAGCTAAATGCTTAAGGTTGTGCTCTTCTAATTTCTTACCTACCTCATCGCCAATAGGCCCATCAAGTACTTCCCAGGCATGTTCACGGTTCTCAAAGATATAAGGCAGCGAAAATATATTCAGGTATGGGTTGAGTTGAGCCATAGGTGTGGAAGAAATACCAATGTCGATGGTTCCAACTTTAGCTCCTTCCTGTATTTCCCGACCTGACCCTCCTAATTGACCATTACCATATAATTCTATTTTGATTTCTCCATTCGTTTTTTCTTCGACTATTTCCTTGAACTTCTGTGCACCTTTTCCCCAAGGATGGTCTTCTGGTAGTTCATAAGCGAAACTAAGTGTTACTGAATCCTTGGTCTCCCCTGAACCGCTGGAACAGCCAACTAACAACGAAAAGACAGTCATTGCAAACACAACTAGAAAAAGTTTACTGATTTTCATACCAGTTCGGCCTCCCCGATTAATGATGTATGGTACTCTCTTTCATATCTTCATAGACAACACTTTCATACTCAGATATTCCTTTTAAGTGAGCATAGGTCAATTCCTCGACTTTTTCTTTATCTCTTTCTTTCAAAGCTGCCAATATCGCCGCATGTTCTTCCAACGAACGATTTACCAACTCTTCTCTGGACATGAATGAATATCGGAATGAAATAACGTAATCATGCATGTTTTCCAGGATTTTTATAATACGGTTAAGCTGAGAAGCTTTGGATATTGTTTGGTGGAATATATCATTTACTTCAACCAGTCCCTCGACATTTCTCTCTTTAGCTAACTCTGCAGATTTTTGCAATAAACCTTCCAGATATTCTAGATCAGTGTCCGTTAAATGATCGACTGCATGCCTAGCTGCTAACGGTTCCAATTGGGATCGTATCAGATGGATCTCATTAATAGATTCCAAGGTAACACCTAGCACAAGACAATACCTTCGCGGGAAAATTTCAACCAGGCCTTCCAGTTCCAACTTATGGAGGGCTTCCCTGACAGGTGTTCTGCTTACGCCCAGCTCTTCGGCCAATTTGGATTCGATCAGCTTTTCACCAGGCTTTAAAGTCTGGTCTAAAATATCCTGTCTGATTTTTTTAAACACACTTTCACGGATGGATAAACTGTTAATTTTGCTGATTTCCTACACCTCCCTATAAATCTGACATACTGTATCCCAGTTAAATTATATGACATACTGTATCCCAGTTACAATGGTTTTCTGAAAATTCTATAAATTACCATGGAATGTAAAGGTTATAAAAAAGACTTCACCAAAAAGAGCCCCGAACAATTTTTAAATTGCTCGAGGCACTTTTACTATTATTTTCTACCCCCATTCAAACACAATTCCATTTATTCAATAGTGAATAGTCTGCCATCATAACAAAACACCCCAGGAGTACCAATATTTGGTTCTCCTGGGGTGTTTTGCTTTCTTCCAATGTAAAGCTTTCACTACATGCTGCTTCCGTTATCTTCATTCACTTTGATGAGCCGTTTCAAAGTAGCATTGATATTATTTAAGGTGATCAAGATAAAACCCAACATCATGAATGTTACAATTTCTCCAGTATAAAAAGCAACGATCCCTAATACCAATGCGTAGATAGTATACAACGTATTTCTCATAACTCTCCCCCTATGTAGATGTCCTCTCTTCTTCCAGTGCTGCTTCCTGTTCAACACGCTCCATGAATTCTTGGACTACCCTTTCATTGCCTTTTTTATTGGCAAACTTGAGCATCGCTTTTCCTACAAAATTAACTCCTTTGTTGCTTCCTTCGTAAATGAACCTGGTTTTGTTTTCTTCCAGCTTTTCCAATGTGAAACGCAAATCTACTTCAAAGGCGAAACCTATAACGAATTTAATTCTTTTCTGCTTTCTGGCTTCGTTATCTTCGTACTCGAGCGTTTCCACCTCATAGGTTTCCAGACGTTTGCCTTCTCGGTATGTCTGACGGTGTTTTGCCCCGACCTCGCCCTCTGTTTTCTCGATTAATTCGTGCTGTTCAACTTTGGGCATGATACGCTTGATATTCTTATCAGAAAACAACTCCCATATAGTCTCAATATCGTAATCAATGACCTTTTCTTCTTTCCAGGTGATCATTCTTCATCTTCCTTCCCTGAAGCTAAAAATTCATCAATTTCATTGACCTTCCATTCAAGTTCTTCGATTTCTTTAAGTATCTTTTTTCGTTTATCTTTCAATAAATCTTCGAGATTCGCAAAAGATTCGTCATTCATGACTGCTTTCATCTCTTGAATGGTAAACCCTGCTGTCCGGAGCTTATCTAACAAAATCGCCAGGAAATAGCTGCCGTCATCATAATATCGATATTTATTGTTGGGGTCGATGTACGCTGGTTCGAGTAAGCCGACTTCTGCATAATAACGCAGAGTTTCCTTGCTTAACCCTGTCAAATCAGCAAATTCACTAATTTTGTACACTTATACTGCCTCCTGACAACATCATAAACCATGAGGCGCACCACTTGGTCAACCTTCAAAATTCATTATGAGAGCTATCACCTTCAAAATGTACTTTATAGCATCTCCCTCAATTCTTCAGTCATCTGTTCTACAAGTTCCGGCCTGCCGTGGAACTGTGCAGGTGTATTTTGGAAGAGTACAATTTTACTTCCCTGTTCATTCGTAAGTGTAATTAACGTGTGATGGGTATTGAAGTCAGAATGGATATCACTTCCCCCAGGCGGAACCATCCCTGCAATAGCTCTTAACAGTGTCGCCCCATCTCCAAGCGCACGCACTTCCTTGACCTTAATTACAAAAGGAGCTGTTGGATGGTCTTTAAAAATCGGGTGAAGGTGGGCATATATCTCCTCCGGTCCTTTAGATATACTGCCGTCAAAACCAATAATTTCCCCATCATCCACGAATAGTTCAGCCATCCCGCCAGCATTACGATCGTTCCATGCTTTTATCAATAGTTGATATACGTTTTCGATGTTTCCTTGCTCACTATATCTCATTGGAAACCACCTTTTAATAATTGTTTATTATAATCTTAACATGCCATCCTTACCTGTTCCTGATTAACGTACGAAAATTAACGCCCTTGACATAACACCTTATAGTGTTATATTAATTTGTGTAACCAAAAGGTGTTATATGAAAGGAGAGATAATATGAGTCAATCAGAAAAGACTGTGCCTGAAATAAGAAAAAATGTCGTGTTTGATGCACCGATTGAAAAAGTCTGGAGCGCTGTCACGACGGCAGAAGGAATAGAAGAATGGTTCATGCCAAACGATTTTGAGCCTGTGGAAGGTCATGAATTTTACATCAAGTCACAATTTGAAACTTCTAAATGTAAAGTGTTGAAAGTAGACAAGCCAAGAGAAGTCTCCTTCACCTGGGGAGAACAAGGCTGGGTCATCACTTTTTATTTAAAGGATCTAAATGGCAAGACAGAGTTCACCCTGGTTCATTCTGGCTGGGGGGCACCTGATGATATTATGGCTCCTACATCAAGAACACAGCTCGACACTCGTAATACAATGAATAATGGCTGGGAAAAAATTGTTGATGAGAGCCTAAGAAAAGTGGTCGAAGGCTGATGTCCTCCGCTGCGAGGCATGATGTTTATCAGGCAATTGCCGATCCTACCAGGCGACAGATGCTGAAGCAGCTGGCGGAAAAAGATGCCTCCATCAAAGAGATTGCCGAAAGTTTTTCTGTCAGCAGGACTGCAATCGTTAAGCATTTGCATGTCCTTTCGGAAGCGAAACTTGTCAGCGATCGAAAAGAAGGACGCGCTAAAATATACTCACTTCAGCCAGCACAGCTGATGGAAGTAAAAGAGTGGGTTTCCTTCTTTGAACAATATTGGGACAATAAACTGGCTAATCTGAAGAACCTGGTAGAAGATAAAGAATAAACCTAAAATCACCCTCGGAGATACTAAACATTCTCCGAGGCTTTTTTATCTGGCGATCTTTCACTGCCCCGATTTATGATATTTATCATGCGAAATACCTTATATCCATGACTAAAAAGGAGTTTCACCTTCCAGTAAGCTTGATATATAAATTCAAATGAGGTGAAACATATGAAAAGAAGTTTATCAGCAGGATTTACCGTTGGAATCCTATCAGGCATTGCCGCTTTAATTACGGAGTTTGTCATTGGGTGGATGACTGGCCTTTGGTTTGAGGAATTAACCATTATTTCCATTATACTCTCAAGCATTATTACAAACCTTGCCGGTGCCATGATTTTTAAACAACTTGACCAGAAAACGTCAAAAGCAACATTTTTTTATGCGCTGGTTGTAGGAGCGGTTACTTTGATCCTGACCTTTAACACAATGGCTAACCCACCACAAGAACAGTTTGGAACTGTCAGCCATCCAATTCATATAGTGGTCGCATTAGTATCTATCTGGTTGATTCCTAAATGGACAAAGAAATATAACTCTGATTTGCAGGACAATCCAACCGCAAAAGCAAACTAATAGTCATGATATATTATTACGAAATGGAGGTGAGGTCACCTGAACTCAATAAATGGCCTGAAAAAAAATAGAAATTCCATGTTACTCATCATGTTAATACTTCCCGCCATCTATCAACTTATTGGACCATATGATCAATCATGGGCAGTGCACCTAACTTCCTTTATCGTTTTGTCTGTTTGTTATTGGCAGAGTATAACGCAACCTAGATTCAGAAAGGCATTTATCATACTGCAGCTTCTGACAGTTTCCTTAATCGGAGCGCTTTACTCTCCATGGAATCTCGCATTCGCTTTTTATCCGGGTTTAATTATCGGATTGTTTCTCCCAGAACATTACACCCGCCGTTATACAGGATTGATGGGCTTATGCTTACTCGTATCATTGACAGCCTTTTTCACGCTCCATGAAAACAGCTGGCATTTTTACTGGCTTCCTATTGTTATAACTATCGTTACGCTTCCATTCGTCGTAAGAATGTATCGCAAATCACTCGTAATCAATCAAGAGCTCAAAGTAGCTAACGAGGAAATCACCCGTCTGATAAAAAATGAAGAACGTCAACGCATTTCCAGGGACCTTCATGATTCTGTGGGTCATACCCTTTCCTTGATTACATTAAAAAGTGAGCTTATGGAACGCCTTATCCGAGACAATCCTGAAGAAGCCATAGAAGAAGCAAAAGCTATACAAGACATATCTCGTTCGGTGTTACTTCAAATACGAAAATTAATCAGTGATATGCAGGCCGTTGATATTGAGGAAGAACTTAAACATGCGGAAGAGGTTTTTGATTGGGCCAAGATTTCATTTCATTACGAGGTCAGGTTTGAAATAGACGAGGTTTCCCCGATAACCAGAAACATTCTTGGCATGTGCCTTCGTGAATGTATAACCAATGTCTTAAAACACAGCGGAGCGAAGAACTGTACAGTGGCCCTCCGTGCAAATGCAGGAAAATACGTTTTAAGTGTGGAAGATAACGGAAGAGGTTTTACTCTCAATAATAATGAACTTCAGGATTTCGGCAACGGGCTGCATGGAATGAAAGAACGTCTCTTGCTAATTGGAGGAAAAATCCATATCGACTCCAACTCAGAAGGGACAAAAGTAGCCATTACGGTACCAAAAATATAAGTAGCGGAGGGTGCAGAATGAAAATTGTCATAGCGGAAGATCAGGGTATGCTCCGCGGTGCGATCAGCCGGCTGCTGGGTATGGAGAAAGATATCGAAGTAATCGGCGAAGCGGATAACGGGGAGGAGGCTCTGGAAATCATTCAAACCAAAGGGCCTGACATAGCCATTTTGGATATTGAGATGCCAATTTTGAGCGGATTGGAAGTGGCTGAAAAACTGCATGAAAACAACCATCCTTGCCGCGTCGCAATTGTGACCACTTTTGCGAGGAGCGGCTACCTTCAAAAAGCAGTGAAAGCAGGCGTTCAAGGTTATTTGCTAAAAGAAACACCTGTCTCCGAATTAGCGGAATCATTGCGCAAAATCCATAGCGGAGAAAGGGTATTCAGTCCTCAGTTAACCTTTGCTTTCCTGGAGAAAACCAATCCACTAACAAAAAGAGAAATAGAGATACTTCACTGCCTTAAGGCTGGGGATTCCGTAAAAGTGATGAGTCAGACCCTCTATCTTTCCGAAGGGACTATCAGAAATTATATATCGGAAATCATTCAAAAGCTGGAGGCCAGAAACCGGATTGACGCTGTTGGAATCGCTGAAGAAAAAGGCTGGCTATAATATTCCAAACTCACCCCCTGATATGGTATCCTAGTTAAGGAATTCGGGGGTATGAATATGGAAAAATTTATTGTGAAAATAGCTTCGTATGGATTTATCTGCTCACTGGCAATTGGGATTCTGCTTATCGATTATACAGTCACTTTTAATACGAATGGATCGCATCGCAGTTATCATAAAGACCTTGTCGAATATATTCTGGAAGTGCTTCGGTTTTCCATTAAAGGTGCCATAGCACTGACTGCTATTGCAGTTGTTTATAAGTTTTATATGAAATATAAACAATAGAACAGAACTCTGCCAATTGTTTCAATAAGACCTTATCCTTTTTCTTAAAAAAATTTATTCTTTAATGTTCTCATAAAATGTAATCAGGTTATTATCAAGGTCAGTCACAGCAAAATCGCGCTCTCCCCACCATTGGGTCTTTAAATCAGTATTAGGATGCAAAATATTCTTTCTGCGCATATCTTCAAACAATCCTGCTACACCCTCTACTCGAATGCGACAGCTGGCAGTTCCTGCTAAGAAGGATTCTGCACCCGATTGGACAGGCTCCTTAACCTTACGCTCTCGCCAGCTTTCATCGTTCGCTTCCCATAAATGAAGCTCGACCATATCATTTTTCAATACTGCAAACCCGTCATCCAAATGGACTTTTGTGAAACCTAGCATTTGTTTATAAAACTTCACACTTTTCTTCATATCTTTCACAGGTAACGCTGGTATGGCGCTGATCATTTTCACTGTAAATCACCTTTTCCTTTCAAGTTTTGACCATTATCCCAAACGGCCATTACCTATGACTTATTCTGGTTGTTCAGCACTGGCTGCAATTCGAATCATCTCCGTCTGGCTGATGGAGTTAAACTTAAAGAATAGTTCATAATAAATACCATTGTTTTTCCACTTAAGTATTCTGTTATCCCCTTGCTCTCCGTAAGTCCCTTTAAGCCCATTCTTAATGGTCACCGTTTCATTTGTTTAATCAATGGCATTTTGGAGTGTATTTGCTCTGAATACCACTTTCTGCGCGTCATCAAGAAATATTATTTCAATGAAATTTTTATTTCTTCCACCAAAACTATCTATGTAAGTTTCTATTTTATCTGGCTTAAAAGGGAGCTTATGAGGGATGTTCGGTTGTATAGACAATTTCTCCACCACTGGCAGTAGTTTTTCTTGTTTATATTTCAGCAAGTCTTCTCCTGGTAAGCCGCTGCAGCCAGCAAGTAAGTAAACAGTCAGTAAATATATACCTTTTTTCAAATAATCCCTCCCACTTGGGCCTGTTATCTGTCCACCTTTTAGATTGGCCGCTGTTTAGAACGCCATAAGGTTGTAGCATTGGGGTCCCCACTACGATCGGTATACGGTGACGCCTGCGGGAACATGCCAAAGATACACTGGGTCAAGCGATGTTCTTGACCAAGAAAACTTTAGGGCCGTGCCCGCGGCAAGCATCCGCCAGCATGCGATTCCTATCAGATAAATTTTTTTACCATATTGACATGCTTATCTAAAGGATAGGTTTGGTAAATAATCTGTGACAGCCGAATTGGATCTCCGAAGAAAAACCGCTCATACAAGGTTTGCCTGGAACCAAAAGAACTCATACACAGATCATGTGCCAGTCTGAATATCTTTACCCGCTCATGGCCATTCACTTCAAAACCCTGTAAATAATATTCAAGATCTTTACCCAGGACGGATTGAAACTGGGCTTCATCTGGTAAATTGACCATCCCGCTTGCGCCAAGCTGCTGGATAATCTCCGCGAACCTCGGATAATTTTCCTGAAAAAGGTTGACTGCGACATAAAGAGGGAACCTATCGGGAACCATCACCCCATGTTGATCAGGCTTTGCCTGTACTTCCGACTGGATCAGCAGTGCCTTTTCACATTCCAGACCTTTGATGATTTCTGCTACCTTGCTTTGCACATGCTGGTACTCTGAAATATTGATCGTCTCCACGATTGTCTGGGCTATCCCCAGTATAAATTCCGTTTTTACCACTTGCCTTGTAACAATCTGGTGGAGGGTAAAAGGCACAAAATTACTTTTAATATAAAATTCATCAGTCACTTTAATGTTGTCATAGAAAAACACTCGCTCCCAAGGTACCAGCACATTATCAAATATAACGACTGAATCCTGTTCTTCGAATCGGGAACTGAGCGGGGAATCATTAGCACTTCCATTCCCAAGGAACGATCTTCTGCAAACGAATTTCAACCCTTTCGTATTACTTGGGATAGAAAATGCGAACGCCTGGGAGGCATCCATTGCACCTGGAGCAGAAAAAACAATGATTTCATCCGTGATTCCACCCTGTGTCGCTAAAAGTTTTGCTCCTTTGACGATGATCCCTTCAGAAATTCGTTCCACAATATGAGCATTAGTTGAATTTTCATCAAAACAGGCGAGTGAGGAACGGTTTTTCTGCGGATTTATAAATGTATGGGTAAAAGTGAGATCATTTTCAGCGGCAAATTTATAAAAGTTGAATAAGTTTTCTGGAAAACAGTTTTTTTGACCCTTTAATAAATGTACAGAGCTGGCAAAAGCAGCAAGGACAGTATTCATATAATCCGGGCTTCTCCCCATCAGGCCGGCTGTATGCCTTGCCCAAACTTGTATCATCTCTCTGCGCTTTTTCAAATCATTTTGGGAGCGAGGGATAAGGTAGGAAGTTCCGATTTCCTGTTGAAGATTTTTATCCTTATGGACCATAACACCCTTTAGCTGAGGGTCCGTTTGTAAATCATACAGCTCTGCCTGGCTTTTCATTACACCATGGAAAAATGGATGTTCTGAAATATTCCCATCCACTTTCCTTCCGCCAGCCCATACTTCTGACTTCAACTGGTTGATACGATTCACATACTCATCACCCGAAATGAATGCCATGAGGTCACCTCTGTCCTTTTGGGTTAATATTATAGTTTATGGGCAGATGGATGATATGTTCCTACTCTAATACCTCGCGATGGCTTCACTCCAATTTAATGCAACTACCTGACACCACTTTCCAGTATAGAAAATTTCTTTGTTTCACAATTAAGCTCTGCCATCGCGCCGTATGGCAGGAGGAACTTCGGTTCTGTATGGCCAAAGTTCATATTGTACATAATAGGCATATTTTCCAGTTCATTTTCAGCCATTACTGTTAAGATAGCTTCCTTATATTCTTCATAATATAATTCGTCCATTGGCTTCCCAAAAATAATACCATTGACATTTTTCAGGATTCCTTGTGCGGCATAGTTGCGCAGCCAGTATTTCACGAGGTCTGGGTTCGGTTTTTCTTCGGATGTTTCAAAAAAAAGGATATTATTTTTCCAGTAATGATCTTCGGGCCATAGGATGGTTTCTTTGGCGAACTCAAGCACTTCCATGCATCCGCCAATCAATCGGCCACGAACAATTCCGGAGCCTTGAATTATTTCATAACCAGCGTTTGACTTCCTTGTCCTTCTTGTATGTTTGTTCGCTTCCTCCCATTCTAAAAACTCACTTGTCCATTGATCAGAGGGTCGGATTTCCCCTACCACATCATCTGAAAATAATGTTCGTTTCACAGAATCCACTGTATACGCATCCATTTCTACATTTTCGGCAAAGTCCGTCATGAGGGCTGGCCCATAAATAGAGGAGAGACCGGCTTTAAGGCAAAAAAGGTGGGTAACGGTAACATCTGAATAACCCATCAAAATTTTTGGATTCTCTCGGATGATATCAAAATCCACGTAAGGCAGCAGACGTATGCTGTCGTCTCCGCCAATATTAGCAATAATCGCTTTAATGTCTTCATCTTGAAATGCCTTCATTAAATCCTCTGCTCGTGCCTCCGGGTTCCGGTACAGATAGTCGGCACCTTTTAAACTATGCGGCATCGGAACCACTTGAAGATCGAAGACTTGCTCAAGCCGCCTGACACCTTGTTCATAACGCCAGATCAAGTCTGGTTCCCCTGCGCCGCCCCAAGAAGGGCTGACGGTCGCAATTTTATCCCCGGGCTGCAGTTTTTTTGGTTTTATTAGCATTAAAATCCCTCTCTTTCTGCTAGTAAGACATTCGATAAAATCAGCCATAATCCTGCCTAAATACAGCCATTAAAAATCAAAAGCGGAAGCGCCTTGTTCACCCCCGACCTGCTTAAGCCAAGCCTCGTCGGGACGTTCTTTGTCACAAAGAGGATCGGCTTAAGACCTCGAGGGGGTAGGCGCTGGAGCTGGATGAAGCAAAAGCGGAAGTGCCTCGTTCACCCCCGACCTGCTTAAGCCAAGCCTCGTCGGGACGTTCTTTGTCACAAAGAGGATCGGCTTAAAACCTCTGCTAAAGTGTTATTACAACCATCCACTTTTCTCCAAGACAAATATAAAAGCATTTGATTTCTAATCGAAATCAAATGCTCAGCTTAAATGTCAACTTTCATAAGCGGCAGTCGACGCCCCTCCCATACAGTAGAAGGTATGCTGCCGATATGGACCGCACCCATTTTTTCGTAAAAGTCCTTTGCATAGGGATCACTATCAATTTTAAAACTAGTGATGCCCAGATCCCTAGCAATTTGAAGAGCACCCTCCCACATGACTTTGCCAAAACCTTTACCGATAAAGTCCGACTTGATAAAAAAGAAGTCCAGAGACCATGTTTCTTCTTCATAAAAAGCAAAAAAGCCAACTACTTTCCACTCCACTTCCAGGACAAAAACCGGGGTGCTGCTGATGTAATCCTTCTTAACTGTCAAAGCCTCGATGCAATCTTCCAGGAATCTTTTGCCATAACCCCAATAAGCCTTGGATTGGATCGCCAGTTCACTAAGGATAGCTGCTTCGTGCTCCTCAGCTTCCCTTATATGCAGTTTACTTTTATCAGATATATTCATTTATCCACTCCTATTAAGAGATTTCTGTCATTGATGGATTCTGTTAATGGAAACAAGCTTGAATGAAAGAGCGCTTTCTACTGGTTAGGAAAGCGCTCTTTAAAATCCTTTACTCTTGTTCCTTCAACAATGCTTCAATTTCTGTCATAATCGCGCCTGCTTCTTCCCAATTTCCATCAGAAAGAGCTTGCTGGTACTTTTCGAACAAGGAAGAGATTTCCTGTAAAACCCTATCGGATTCCAGCAAATCTCCAGGATTACCACCCTCATTCGCCTCTCCTTCTTCCCCTTCGTCAGGGGTCACTTCCGGATCGATCCGTACAAGAAGACTTTCCAGCGCTTTGTCAAAAGTAGGTTCCATCACGATATGGTCATTATAAGCCAGGATAATCTGTTTCACTTCCGGCAAGGATGTCTCGTTAGAAGATTCAATATAGATCGGTTCCGCATACATAACGGTATCCTCAATTGGAATGACAAGAAGGTTTCCCCGTATGACCTCTGAGCCACCTTGAGACCATAAGTTCAACTGTTGGGAAATGGTGCTGTCCTGATTGATCCGGTTCTCAATTTGCTGGGGACCGTATACATTCCGCTGCTTCGGAAAACGATAGACAACTGTTTCTCCATAATTTTCGCCATCGTTTCTAACCCCCATCCATGCAATCATATTCTGTCTGTTCTTTGGAGTGTAGGGCATCATTAACATGAATTCTTCCTCGTTACTTTCTGGAAGACGCATGGTGACATAGTAAGGTTCCATCTGTATATCCTCATTAAAGTATTTTTCTGTAGGGAATTCCCAGGCGTCTTCTCTGTTATAAAAAACTTCCAAATTTGTCATATGGTACACCCCATACATGGATGCCTGAATTTTGAACATATCAATCGGATAACGGAAATGTGCCCGGATATCCTCAGGAATATCTTTTGTAAACATATTTGGAAAAATGTTCTGATACGTCTTTAACAGTGGCTCTTCCGGGTTTACTGCATAAAATTCCACTTCCCCCGTATAAGCGTCAACCGCTACTTTCACAGAATTCCTGATGTAACTTTCCTCCTCCTGATGAGGTTCTGAAAAAGGGTATCCCTCTGCTGTTAAGTAGGCATCAAGCAGCCAGGTAAGTCCTCCATCTTCGCGGACAACCATATATGGATCATTATCATAGGAAAGAAATGGTGCTATTCGCTTTACTCTTTCCATGACATTCCGGGTAGCAAGAAGCTGGCTTTCTCCTGTAATCTGATCAGATACGAACATACGGAAAGAACCTGCTTCCAGACTGAACAATAGTCGATTCATTCCAGTAAGCTGTATACCACTGTCTGCTTCATATCTGGTTGATTTGTTTTCGTCACCAGCTGGATAATCAAATTCCTCCACTTCACTGTTAACGATGACATTCTGATAATCTTCTTCCCCAAAGTAAATTTGCGGCTGGGTAATATCCATAACGCCTTCAGCAGGTAAATTTTTCAACATGTATTCCGGCTGCCCCTGTGCTGTAATTTCATTGACATCGCTCATGGCAACTCCATATCCATGTGTATAACGAAGGTTTTCATTCACCCATGTTTTTGCCTGGGTAGGCAGATCAGCTATGTTTATTTCACGTGCACCAAGAAAAACCTGTTGGTATTCTCCGTTTACATCGTAGCGGTCAATATCGATATCATTGAACTCATAATATGTTCTGAATGTCTGCAGCTGATTATAAACATCCAAAAGCGGCCTTGCGTCATTAATCCGAACGTTATCAATCGTCAGTTGATTATTTTCAACCATTTCCTGATTTAACGATTGACTGCCAGGATGCTCTCGCTCCTCAATGGAATCTAAATCATAAGCCGCGCGTGTGAATGTAAGGTTATGTTCAAGATATGGTTTTTCTTTTGAAAATTCATTTGGAGATACAACGTAATTTTGTACAATGATAGCTGCACCTTGGCCAAGAATCACAAGCACGACATAGGCTATAACAGGAATCATCATCCTCTTTAGTTTTCCGCGTACAAGGGCAATAATCATCCAAACGGCACCGATCACAGCAGCACCAGCAAGGGTGTATGAGACAGGAATATTTATAACATCATTGGTATAGCTCAGCCCATGAACGACACTGTTTTGAAAAATATTCACATCATTTGAGAGCAGCATCCCATACGGCTGAAGAACATGTATACCTGCCAGCAAAATGCCGATACCGCCTAAGGTAAACCCGAGATGGAGCTGGGCAGAACGGCTTATTCGATACATGTGAAAAACAGAATAAAAGCCAATCTCTATCAACAGTAACAATACACATAACCCTAACAGGGTATATACCACGAAGTTCAAAAATGGTAAAACAAACATATAAAAAGATACATCCAGTCCAAAGTGTGGATCAATTATCCCAAAAGAAGCCCGGTTAAGAAACTTCAGCCAAAGCTCCCATCCGATTCCCTGTACTATACTGCTTCCTATTAAACCGACAACTCCTGCCACACCAATGACTGCAAGAATGCTCCACTTTTTTTGCTGCACAAATGCAGGCAGCTGCTCTGGCGTAAAATGTTTGAGATAATTTCGCCTTATCCAGGTAAAGGTCACGAAAGTCAATGCGAAAAAAGAAATAAAGCCAATTACTCCAAGCAGGATTTTACTCCCAAAGACTGTTGTATACACATCTTTGTATCCTAATGAGTCCATCCAAATATAATCAGTAATCCATTGTAAAGAAATGAGCACTAAAAGGAATAACAACAGTACAATTCCTGCCAGTTTCCCCATCAAGGTACCCACTTGTTTCATTCTCATTCTCTGCTGTGAATTTAACTTACTTGTTTTATTCTCCAATCTTCTCCCCCTCATTTAATTTTGCAGCCATCCGTTCAATATGTATTACGAAAACATGAAGAAGTTTGTTTCGTTTTTTAAGATATATGTGACAAATCCAGTGCTCAGTATTGAAATGATATTCAAACAGGGAATACTTAAATGCTTACCTTTCCTCCTGACAGTCCTTAACTTCGTTTCTTCCAGGAGAATTTCATTTCTACTATTCATTTTTTTGACGGTTTTCTGTCCCAAAAATAATACTTATAAATTCTCTCTTCCTGATTGCTTTCTGTACCATTTCAGAGCCTCTCCCTCTAACTTGACAACAAATTTTTCTTTTCCTTCTATATAGGAATCCATGTCATTAGGAAAACGCTCTGCCAATTTTGTTTTCAAGTTACCGTAGTCTACTCTTGCTTGGGTGTATGTCCGCAAATAATCTCGAAAGGCCAGATGCCGCTCAATGTTGTTATCTCCAAATTCAAAGATGTGTACGTGATGCGTGCGTAAATCACCGCCCTTCCTAAAATACCTTCGACCCGGGATCCCATATTCTCCTTTTGGCTGATAGCCGATTTTCCTCATGTCATCATTTTTCTCATCAACTTTCTTTATATCGTATACCACCGGCATAATATCAATAATAGGTTTTGCTTTCATGCATTCGACAGATGTACTGCCAATATGATGGATATCTGCTACCAAGACACCAAAAATATCACGCAATAGCTTCGCCTCTTTTTCAAACTTTCGTTTCCATTCCGGATTGTATGACGTTACTTCAACTTTTCTCATTCTATTAGCTCCTCCTTTAACATTTACAGGAAATAGGTAATAAAGACTAATTTCAGAAATATCAAATACTTGTGTTAATTCTGATAACAATCTGTACTATGTCAATTCAAAAAAAGCCCATTATATCCTTTTTATACCATACTTAGTTTCCGGTATTGAAGCATATTAGACATAGGGAGTCTTTTTTTATATTCTTACCTTTGTACTAAAACAGCCCAATTAATATTTTTCCGAGGTAAAGGATTGGAATCGCTTACTAGGTAATTAGTTACAATTTCAACAACTTATCGAACTCTTCGTCGAATATACGGTTACTTAATGCCTATGCTCAATCACAAAAAGATTACAAATATGATTTTGATAAAAGTAGTCGTAAGTGCAATAATAAGCAATGGTTTTTGAAAAACGTTGAAGGAGTGAGTATTTTGGAAATTACACATAATCCTGCCTTACTATGGTTTGTGGGTGGATATGGTCTTATTATGGTTATTATGGGAATTTATTTTTCCAGAAAGATCTCAAATAGTGAGGACTTCATACTTGCCGGTAAAGGTCTTGGCACATTTGTCCTTACTGGTACTTTGCTAGCTACCTGGACTGGAAGCGGTAGTATTTCCGGCGGGGAGACATCCATGGCATTTACCTATGGAATCATCCCAGCCTTATTAATGATGGTACCAACCTTGGTTGGTATCGGGATTCTATACTTGATCGCTCCGAAAATCCGACAGTTTGGTAAATACACCGTATCCGGAATTTTGGAGGAAAAGTACGGCTCGACTGCAAGAATGATTGCCAGTATCATCATTATTCTTGCTTTCGTTGGAATCGTGTCTTATCAAATGACAGGAATAGGGTTCATTTTGAACCTGACTACAGGAATATCGGTTGAAACAGGAACAATCATTGGTGCCGTTCTCATTATCTTTCTTGCTTCCATCGGTGGTCTTCGTTCCGTTGCACCAACGGATGCTTTAAGTGCATTCTTTGCTATCGCAGCACTTTTCATTACGCTGCCTACCATTTTCGCTATTGCAGGGGGCTGGGATGAAATCACAGCAAATGTTCCAGCAAGTCACTTGACTGCTACTGGCGGTCTGAGCAACATCCAATTGCTTGGATTCTTGCTGCCGTCTCTATTCTTGTTACTAGGTGACCAGAATATGTATCAACGTCTTGCCTCATCCAGTGGGGATAAGTCTTCCAAAAAAGCCCAAATTGGCTGGCTTGTAGGTATGCTTTTAATTTCACCATCCATTTCATTTATTGCATTCGCTTCAAGCTCGCTATTCCCGGATATCGACCCTGGTATGGCATTGATGGCTACGACGGTTGTAATGCCAACAGCCATTGGAGGTATCCTCCTTGCAGCTGCAACTGCATTTATCGTGACAACTGGTAACTCTTATCTTTTATCAGCTGCTACAAACGTAACGTACGACATTGTTGGAAAACATATTAAGAAGGATGCAACAGATCAACAACTATTGAAAATGACGAAATTCTTCATTATTATTCTTGGTGTGTTTGCTTATATCTTGATCAGTTACTTCCCAACCGTGCTTTCTGTACAAATGTACGCATACACCGTTTACGGTGCAGGACTTACTCCAGCATTGCTGGCAGTATTCTTTTGGAAGCGCGTAAACATGGCAGGCGGTATTTCCTCCATGATTGCAGGGGTGGTAACTACCCTGGTTTGGGAAATTGCTTTAGCAAAACCTTTCGACTTAAACAGTGTAGTAGTTGCCCTGCCAGTTGCCGTAATCGTATTGATCGTCGTCACTTTGGCAACTTCAAAAAAATAATCGATTGTATGGTTTAAGACCAGGCCCAGCAGAGGGTCTGGTCTTCTCTTATTACGATTTCAGCATTGTTAGTATTCTTAATCTGCTTTTTTCAATTGCCTGTATATCTTTATTGTCTCCTCACTGTTTTCACGGTTTAATAACAAATCATCGTCTCTAGTCTTTACGTATAAATACGGAGGGTTGCCAACGGTCACAAATAATATTGCCCCTTCATACGGAGCCTCTAAACGGAAACGCCCTTTCAGATGACCAGCAGAAGCAAAGCCATTTGACTTTACAATAACTTCCGGCATTTCTTCCAATAGTTCAACCCCCTCTATTTCCTTCATTTCCCATTCAACTCCATAAATCCCGGAAACAATGAATGTATTGTTTTTGATTGTAACCTTATTTTCAATAAAACCAAGCAACATCAATCCGAAAACCAATAGCAAGGTGACCACAGAAACAATACCGGAAATCCACAACATTTTCTTTCTTTTTCTCGGTACTTCATACCTTTGATTCCATACAATTCCGACCATCAGTACCAACAGAAATAATCCAAGGCCGATTTCAAATCCGTATGATATCGGGAGAAACGCCATTAACACAGTCAACACCAGCAGATAAAAAGTGATTTTTAATACTTTACCTAATACTTCTATATAACCGCTATTCCTTAAATACTCTTTCTCTTCCTCTGGCCTGGTTCCGAAACCGGAAATTAAACCGTATTCCTTTTTCTTCACGATCAAGTACGTAAGGCCGCCGTGTATGATCAACGTCCATCCCATTACAATTAGGAAAACAATTCTGTCTGTGTCCATTCGTTCACCTCTATCCCTGTAAACCTGTTGTCTTATTTATTTTTTAGTTGTTTTACCTCAGCTTCAAGTTCATCTATTCTGCGCTGCAACTTCCTGCTAGGCTGTATGAATTTCTCTCCTAATAAAAGAAAGAAGCTAATAAAAGCAACTATTCCTCCACCAATCGCTATCAGGATAAAAATAATCAGATCTATGATAAATACCACTCCTAACAAAAACCTTCCTTATATTATAAATACGCATTTTCTTTCTAATAGGTTTCAAAATCTGTATGTAAGGTGAACTTGCAGAAGTCATCTATAGATCATCTGGTCCGCACCACAACCATTATTAATACTTTAATCTTTTAACAAAATTAAACCCTCTTAAGTTGTAAAAATGAGCACCCTTCTTTTTTCGAAGAGCGCTCATGATTCAGGATGCTGATTGGATCTTAAATTCATTGATATCTTCCTGGAGATTCTGTGCCAGGGTATTCAAGGACACGGATGAGGAAGCTATCTCTTCCATCGATGCAGTCTGTTCTTCCACTGCAGCAGCAACCTGCTGGGTGCTGCCGGCGGTTTGTTCGGTAATTGCTGCAATATTATTTGTCATATCATTCATGTTTTTCGTATTATCATCAACTCGCCGGGCGATTTTCGCCACATCAGCAAGCTGACTGGAAATCCTTCGAATGTCTATCACGATGTTTTCAAAAGTATCTCCAGTCTGATCAACCATCATAATTCCTTTTTCCACTACCGATGTGCCATTCTTCATTGCTGTGACAGCTTTACTTGTATCGTTTTGAATTTCTTTAATCAATTCCTGGATATTACCCGCCGCATCGGCTGACTTTTCAGCGAGCTTTCTGATTTCATCTGCCACTACAGCAAATCCCTTTCCATGTTCACCTGCTCGAGCCGCTTCAATAGCAGCATTCAGAGAAAGAAGGTTCGTCTGCTCCGCTATTTGTGTAATTGCTTCTGTAATCTCGTCTATTTTGACCGACTTCTCTTCCAAAGTATGAATCTCTTCAGAGGTGTTATCCACTGCAGTCTGAATGAGGTTCATTTGTTTTACAGTTTCTTTAACCGTTTCACTACCCTGCTCAGCATTGTTTAATGCTTGGTCAGACACTTGTGAAACTGATTGAATCGATTCTGAAGAAAGTCCCATTTCCTTGGATATACCCCCGACAGCATCTCGTAATTGTGTCACGCTTTGCGACTGACTTTCCGTTCCAGATACTACCTCTTGTGCTGATACAGAAATCTGGTCGATCGATTTGCTGTTCTGTTTTGCACCTGCTTTTAATTCATCGGAGGAAGAAACAACTTGAGTAATCGTATGATTCGCTTTGTTAATCAACACACTTAAGTTTTCAAGCATGGTGTTGAATGCTCCTGCCATCTGTCCAATCTCATCATTCGACTTCACCTCAAGTGTAAAAGTCAAATCACCTTCTGATGCTTTTCGTGTGGCTTGGACTACATTATTCAACGGCCGGATCACCAGTAAATGAATGAACACACTTATTAAACTTGTTGTTACGAGCAGTGTTACCCCTGTGTTGATATATACCCCGTAGCTTCCTTCGTACATCTGCTTCACATAAGCATTGATGTAAGCCGATATCGGTGAACTGATTAAGAGACTAAGCACAATAGCAGCAATAACTTTAGTCCTGAGACTCCGAAGACCGGGGAACTTGATGTTATCCATCAGTTTTCCGGTTGCAGCATCCATTACAAGTGATTTATCCATTATATTCCTCCTGTTATAGGCCAACTTGCCTAGAAAATAAGCTTACATTTCTCTTATCGGCATCTTTAGATGATTGGTTAGTTGGAATTAATGACAATTCATTTATAATTTTAGACACATCTGATAATCTTCTTATAAATGGACTTTAAAAAAATCGTTACGATGATAATCTATTTTACAAATTTTTTTACTTAATGTATAAAAAAAACGCAACCCCAGAAGACGGGACTGCGCCTTATACTAAAACTTTATTTCCTTTTTCCAAAACTCATATGTTCAAACCGTCCGCGGGTAATTTGATAAATTCCGTATAAGACAAGCCCCAGGGCAGTCAGACCAAGCAGCCATTGACCGAATGGTTTTTGTGCCACTTCTGACAAAGCGCCGTCAAGGCCTTTGGCTTTGTCTGGGTTGGCTGTCATAGCCGTCTGGATGAAAAAGTAACCAATTAAGCCAAGTACGACACCTCTTGCAGCCAGACCAATTGTGCCAGACTTACTTGCAATTTTCTTTTCATGCCGATCCATTTCACCCACACGAAACTTATTCAGGAACTTTTTCGTAATTCCTCCATGTAATTCATACAGGCCGTAACCTATTATAATCAGCCCTACAGCCCCTATAATCCACTGACCAAACGGCTGAGATAAAAGTTTTGCGGACATTGTCTGCTGAGATCCTCCACTGCTGCTGCCAGCATTACCAGCAATCTTGAAAGCATTCCAGGCCAGTGCTCCATAAATGAGACCACTGATAAAATAGCCAGTCCGTGCGATTAATCCTTTTGTGTCTGTCCCTTCATTTTTCGGGTCTTTGATAGCTTTAATCAATACCCAGCATATATAAAAAACAAGCCCAATACCAATGATCCATAACAGCATGTTGCCAAAAGGAATTCCTGCTAAAGAGCGCAGCATGCCGGTAGTTCCTGTCGTTTTCCCCCCTATACCGAGAGCAGCCATTAAAGCAAGAACGCCTATAAGGATATAAACGACTCCTTTTGCCATATAACCAAACCTGGCAAGCCGGCGGATCCAAGGCTTAATTTCTTCTTTTGCCTCTGTTGTTTGATCCATTGTCATATCTGAAGAACTCATCTGTACGTCACCCATTCCTTTTATTTTTGTGTATTAGAACGAATTCCCCCTTTTTATCGAAAAGAAACAAGTAAGCTGCAGGTTATTATGGAAACTTTGTAACTGCTCTCTACACGAGAAATATAAGTATGAATAATTTCCCAACAATATATGGTATCCTAAAATATTATAAACACCTGATTACAAACTTACGGGAGTGAGAAAACATGAAAACCCGATTGATGCATGTTCGTGCCAATGTTAAAAAACTGGAAACTTCCATACGCTGGTATGAAGAGGTATTGGGCTTTACCGTTGCAGCTTACTGGCCGCCAGAAACACCTAATTACGCACATTTTGAACATGAAAACGGAGCCATGTTTGCCCTGATGGAACATGAAGACACACCTTCCAAAGGACGGTTCAATTTCTATGTAGATGATGTTGATGCTTTATGGGAGCAGTATAAAAGTAAAGCAGAAGTGCTAGAGGAATTGTTTTCTACCAAATATGGAAGCAGAAAATTCACTATAGCCGATCCTGACGGAAACGAGCTTGGCTTTGTGCAGGAGGAAGAATCATCTGGAATTGAGTAGAAGGATGCGAGGAAAATGACCATGATTTCCTTTGTAAGACACAAAGAAATTCTCGGAGAGCTCTATCTTCCCAATGCAGCTGACAATAACCATATCAGAATCGTATGGCTTCCTGGCTTACCCAATCAGCCAAGTACAGAGGATATGGGCAAGCCGCTTTCAGAAATGGGTTTTACCGTTCTTCAGGTCCGCTATCCCGGAAGTTGGCAAAGCTATGGTGAGTTTGGACCTTCCTCTTCTTATGAAAGTGCAATATTAGGGATGGAATTGTTGATAAGTGGACATACATTGAATTTAAATACGAACGAAGAAATCATCTGGAATATCGAACATACTGTACTGATAGGGAACAGTTACGGAGGAGGAATTGCAATTGCTGCATTAGCTTGCTCTGAACTGGCAGATGCAGCTATCTCTTTTTGTCCGCTTATAGAACCAGAAATGCAGAATTCAGTCCCAACAATGCCGGAAGATGATCTGACTACCTTATACCCTTATTTGAAACGTTGCCATGAGAATGTTTTTCGCCACTTAAAGAAAGAAGAATGGAATGCCTACATTAATGGCAGGCATCCTTTAACTCCTGTGAAATTTCTACATAAATTGAAATATAAGAACCTTCTCCTTATCCATGGGACATCCGATACGTCAATCCGGCACTTTCATACCGTGAATTTTTATCAAAAACTTCATATTATTGGAGCAAGTAAAACAACCTTTATAAGTGAACCAGAAGTTGGGCATGGAAAAGCATTGCGACAAGCAACGAAAAACAAATGGGTAAATTGGTTATTGAAACAAAAGCAGTCTGACTAGGATCGTCCTGTCAGACTGCTTTCAATTATAATGGGGATTTGTTCAAGTCCTTCAATAGAAAAATCCGCATCGACCTGTTGCCAATGTATATCTTTTTTCCACACACCCATCATCCCTGCTTCTTTAGCTGCTTTTATATCTTTTTCAGGATGATCTCCTACAAAAATGCTCTCTTGAGGTGAAACAGCCAGCTGCTTTAGTGCTTTATGGAAGATTGATGGATCAGGTTTGTTAACTCCTTCCCATTCGGAAATTAAAATGGTGTCAAGATAGACCTCTATTCCTAATGCTTTTATATTGTCCATTTGGAACTGTCCTTTTCCATTAGAGATGATTCCCAATTTCAATTTCATTCCTTTTAATGCTTCTAACATCTCTATTAGGTGAGGAAATGGAACGCAGTTATATTTGAAATGAGAGAGGTAATCATCTAACAGTTCCTCCCATGTCACCGAAAATAGTTCTAATTCATATACCATTTGCTGATACACCTGGTCCTTCCACGTGTATCCATGGTTATCATGCTCGATGAACTTTCTTATGTAGAGATCTTTGTTAACATGGGAAAATTTATCATGAAACCGATCATACTGATTAAAAATAAACCGCTCCACAGAAGCAGCACGATTTAACAGTGTCCCGTCTAAATCAAAAAGGACTGCTTTAATCATTTACCGAAGCTCGGCTCGAAGGATTGATCTCTTACAACGACAGTTTCCGGAACGAACCTGACCAGAATATTGCTGTCTCCTAAGTCCTTAAACATCTGGTCCCAATTCTTCTCATCATTGCCCAGATACCTTCTCAATAAGCGTTTTGCAAGCTCTGCATCAAATCTTTCCACTGTGGCATGCCCTCGAAAACCTGCATGAAGCACTTTGCCTGTCTCATGATCAAAGTCAACGATTCCAATCGCACATTGAGGGTTCTTTTCAATTCTACCTGGAAAAGTATCATAGGAAGGAGTACCAATAATCCAGATACACTCATCCTCCCAATAAAACCATACAGGCGATTCTTTAGGAACGTCGTTTTCACTCGTAGCAAGATGAGCGAATAATGGTTTTTTAAGAAATTCATCTAAATCAAAACTTCGATTACCTCTGATTACTTTGATAATCAACATCCTTTCTTAAGTGGTTATAAAAATCCATTATTTAATATTAATTTTTAATGGACTCCCTTCTGCATTTCATTTGAGATTCCCTGTTTCTGTACTCTTTCAAATATCCATCGGAGTCATGGTATTTCCCGTCTCCAGATAGCTTTTCAAATTACTAAGAATAGCTGGCCAGCCGTTATTAAGTCCTTTAAAAGTTTTGCTTTCCTCGGCAAAATCCTCTTTGGTTAAGTGTTCGTGTAGTAATGTAAACTTAACTGTTTCATTCCATTGATCAAGGCGGTAGGTCACTTGAGTAGCTTCCTCTGTCTTGCCTTCAGGATGGTTCCATGTAATAACCAATAATTTATACGGTTCAGCTTTAAGCACTTCCCCCTTTACGTCCAATTCCCCACCCTTTCTTAAAAACAGTACAGAGGCTCCTTCCTTCCACTCAGACTTTACTTCTCTTCCAAAGAAGTATTGCTTTGTATGTTCTCCTTCTGTTAAAGCACTCCATAGTTTTTCAGGTGTAGTAGAAATAAAGATGGTATAGGTAAATGATTTTTCACGTTTCATACCATACGCTCCTTAATTTTAATCTTGTTTAATACTCCTGTTATACATTCTCCGTTTCACAGAAAAAACCTTGAGTTTTTTCAAAAATAATTTTAAAAAAAGTCAGCCTGTCTAAAATAAGACCGCTGACTCGTAGTAGGAATATTTTTACCTTATAGCATAACTTCCCTTCATACTAAAGGATCCTTTTGGTGTAAAAAAAGTGATTGATTCACATATTTTATCTGGAAATACTAGACTAGTTAAAGCATATTCCCCCTCATTAAGAAATAATTCGAGTGACGACGAATCTAAAATAAGTTTTACAGTTTCTAAACAATCAAATTTTAGCATTTGTTTATAGGTGAACGCCGCCGAAAAATTGGTAATTCCAGAGTTTTTTCTATCAACAGTCATTACTTTCTCGCTTAAGTCAAATTCTATGGATGTAAACTTTTCCTCTGTATGATTTATGTTAATGCTAAATAAATGAGTATCTAACGTTTCAAATTCTATTTTCATTTCAACACTTGCCCCATCAATGTTTAGCTTCTCTGGACCTTTACTACTTTTAATTATATAATTGAAATAATCCTGATTACGAAAATAGGAATCTATTTCTTTTACAGGTTCTTGAATAAGTTTAAATTTGCTCCTTTGCTTTCGTAGAGAAAGCTCTCTCGGCAGAGTCATCTGACTTCTCCACCCTTCAGTGGGAACTTTATTGGCATATTTCCAATTACTCATCCATCCAATATAAATACGTCTTCCGTCTTTTTCAGGTATATCAGAAAAAGTGACACCTGCATAATTATCTCTTCCATAATCTAATAATTCTGATTTTTCTTCATCAGGAATAAATTTTGATCCATCAAAATCACCTATAAAATATTGTGTTCGTGAGCCTTCCTCTATTAAAGAAGTATCACCAATACTCACAAATAATACCCATTTTTTATTATTTGTGTCTTTAACTTTTAGCTCGAACAAGTCAGGGCATTCCCACACCCCTTCATGGGACCCAATTCCATCACCAAACTCACTTTCGAACTGCCAATCAAGTAAATTTGGAGAAGAATAAATGGAAATTGTCTGTCCAGTGGCTAATACCATAATCCATTTCGTAGATTCTTCGTGCCAAAAAACTTTAGGATCTCTGAAATCAACTTTTTTTTCGCTTTCCAATACTGGGTTGTGACAATATTTTGTCCAGCTTCTACCTTTATCTAGACTGTAGGCTAAACTCTGTGATTGCTTAGGCATGCTATCCCTACCTTTATCCAAATGATGCGTGAAAATAGCAACCAGTCCGGGTTCGTCGGGGAAGAAGCCAGTAGTATTATTCCAATCTACTACAGCACTCCCTGAAAATATTGTACCAAGCTCATCTGGATATAACGCAATGTCCATTTCATCCCACTTAATCAAATCAGTGCTGATAGCATGCCCCCAATGCATCGGCCCCCAAACACTATCATTAGGATTATACTGAAAAAACAAATGATATTCTCCTTCAAAAAACACTAATCCATTTGGGTCGTTCATCCAATTTTTCGCTGGTGCAAAGTGCAAATAAGGTCTAAAATTTTGTAAATAATTAGTATTCATCTTTGTCAAGTACCTCCATTTAATTCATCAATAAATTACATTAAGATTATTTAATACCAGTACCGGAGCCCCCTAAACCTTGCATTAAATATTTTTGAGCTACGATATAAACAATTATTAATGGTATCGTGGAAATAGTGAGAATTGCCATCACTTGGTTTGTATAAACTGGTGGAGTTGAATTAATATTTGTTATGGCAACTTGCAACGGAAATTTTTCGGTATCTGTTAACACCATCAGCGGCCACAAGTAATCGTTCCAGCTAGCTATAAAAGATAACGTTCCGACCGTGGCAATTGCTGGCTTGGACATAGGTAAAACGATTCTCCAAAAAATTGTCCAATTATTAGCTCCATCTAATTTAACGGATTCAACAATTTCATCTGGCACAGCCTTAAAAAAGTTTGTAAAGAGGTATATAAAAAACATGTTAGCAATCATCGGTAAAACTACAGCTAATCTTGTATTTAATATTCCTAAATCATGAGCCACAGTGAATTGAGTAATAATCAGTGTTTCGACCGGAACAATTAATAAAGCAATCAATAACCAAAACAATATTTTTTTACCGACAAAATCAAACTTTGCGAACGCATACCCTGCCATGGCATTGACAATAATTGAACCAAAAGTGATAACTGCTGCATAACTAATACTGTTAAAAATATATTGTTGAATATTAAATCTTGAAAACAATTCCATATATGTTTGGAACCATTGAGAAATTTGTGAGGAAGGAAGTAATGATTGTATTGTTCCCATATCAAGATAAATGTCTGATTCAGGTTTCATTGAAGATGCTACCATCCAAATCAAAGGAAAAATAAATATACAAGCCAGCGTGGTTAAGGAAAAATATTCAATTGCTTTTTTAATTGGCTTGCTCATTATTATTCATCCTCCTTGGATATCCTACTTTGAATTATCGTAACAATACCAATCAGTATACCGAAAACAACTGTCATAGCACTCGCGTATCCAATCAACCTATCTGAGAAGCCGGTTTGGTAAATATAATAAACTGGTGTCATTGTCGAATTCATTGGGCCTCCTTGCGTCATTACCATTGGCTGAATAATCAATTTGAATGCTGCTATAAGGGTGGTAATCATTATCAAAATTGAGGTAGGTTTTAATAGTGGCAGAGTTATATGGAGAAAATTTTGCCAATTATTTGCACCATCAATCTTACTTGCTTCATAAACGCTTGAAGGTATATTTTGAAGGCCGGCTAAGAAAATCAACATTTGATAACCCGCACCCTGCCAAGCAGAAACGAAAACAATGGTATACATAGCTTGGTCGGGACTTGTCAGGAAAGGTTGCGGCTCTATTCCGACCTTTTCTAAAATGGCATTTATCATACCATCTGAGGGATTAAGTAAGTATAACCAAAGCACCGAAATGACAACTAAAGAAAGTACTACTGGAGAAAAGTAAGCTACTTTAAAAAACAGGTTTCCCCTTCTATTTTTATTAATAAGGAGGGCCAATCCAAGGGCTGCACCCACTTGAATAGGAATTACGCAGATTACAAATATGAATATATTCTTTAGGCTTTGTAAAAACACGGGATCATTAAACAGTTGAACGAAATTCTCTAATCCAATAAACTTTTTGTCTTGAGGCGTTAATAGATAATAATCAGTAAAGGCATAATAAACAGCCATAAGTGCAGGTAGTAATAAAAAAGTTCCTAATAAGATTAGCGCAGGGGACATAAAAGAGTATGCTACCAGATTCTCCTTTAGATTTATACGTTTCATTGGTGATAACTCCTTTAAAAGAATCCGACCTGGATCATTACCAAGCCGGATTACCATTCTTTTATTTTAAAGCTTGATCAATTTTTGCTGCTTGTTCATCTAACAATTTTTGTACATTTTCATTTTCCTCAGGATATGTAACAGCACTTATCGTTTGTTGAAATACCCGGCTAACTTGAGGATATTCAGGTAATACTGGTCTAGCATGTGCAGTTTTTGCGTTTTGCTCAATTAAAACCTGCATTTGTGGTGACACTTCATCTTTTATTTTTTCAACTACTGAATGAGCAGCAGGGAGAACACTATTAGCTAAAGCAATCTCTGTTAAAGATTCAGTCGAAGTCATGAAATCAATTAATGCACCTGCTGCCTTATCTTTCTCAGTTGTAGCTGACATGGCATATTGCCAAGAACCAGATGGAGAAACAAGTTTATTCGTTTCTGGGGAAGTAGGATATGGCATAACCCCGTAATCTACCTTAGGATAACTACTTTCCATTTCGGCAATTGTCCAAGAACCAGTGAATTTCATTGGATATACTTCAGTTTGAAAAGCTTTTTCAACAGGAGTTTTGGTAGTGTAGCCTTTATCTATCATGTCCTGGATAAAGTTCATAGTTTTCACAGCATCTTCGTTATTAAAATAACCGATCGCTTTCGTTTTTTCTTCATTAAGGATACTCCCACCTTGAGACCATAAAAAAGGTGTGTATGCATACATCAGCCATTCACTCTTATCATTCAATCCCATATCTACTGCAGGTTTATCATATTTTTTAACTAATATTTCACATAGGTCCATAAATTGTTTCCAATTCCAAGGGTCATCTACGGTTGGAAGGGTAGATAAATCAACACCGGCTTCTTTTAGCATTTTTTTATTATAAAAAACCCCTACTCCTGACTCCGAATACCCAACAGCATACAGTTTACCTTCATAGGTGCCCTGCTCAATAATACTCGGGAGCAAATCGTCTTTGTTTGTTATATATTCACCAATTGGGGCTATAATTTTTGATTCGGCATAAGCTGCTGTATTAGGTCCATCTAATGTTAAAACGTCAGGCAGAGTGTTCGTTGTAAGTGCTGCATTAATTTTATCCTCATATCCTCCTCCACTTCCGCTTCTTGGAATAAACTCAATTTGTGCTGAATACTTTCCTTCGTATTCCTTATTAAATCGGTCAATAATGTTTTGCATGGCTTTGCCTTCAGCAGTCTCTTCAGAGGTATGGACCCAAATGGAAACTTCATTTTTGTTACCACTTGAGGAAGCACCCTCACTGTTGCAAGCTGTAATGATCATTAACATGGAGATACAGACAATTAAAATTTTGATTCTTTTCATTCTTGTTCCTCCCCTTTGATATTCCCCATATTTCCAAGAAAGCTCGACAACTCCTATACAACTTTTTAAGAGTAACCCTTTTTAAATATGTCTATGAAAATTATGATATGTCAACCGGTTTCATATGTCAACCGGTTGACATAAATTTTAAAAAAATTTTGTCTTTTTTATTTTAATACATTTTTGTCAAAAGAAATTTATTTTTTTGTAGTATCGCTGTCTATTAATTTAACAGGCAACTTTGTTTCCAGCGGCGCACCATCCCATTCACTATCAATTTGTTTTATTAAAAGCTCAACTGCCTTTTCGGCAATTCGGCTTATAGGTTGTTCTATTGTACTTAGTTCTGGCATCATTAACTTTTTAGTTTCTGTTCCATCATATCCTATGATCTTAAGTTTACTTGGTATATTGTAATTTCTTGACTTTGCTTCTTTAATTACTTGTGAGGCAATTATGTCATCACTTGCAAACACACCTTCAACCTCAGGGTTTTCATCAAACAACCGCTTGATTATTTCGCTATTGTCCGTACCATAGGTTTCCATTTCATAGGTGATTGGTGTTAAATTATGTTTGATCATTACATCTTCATAGGCTTTCCGCCTCAAGTTCGCAGGGGTCTCAAGGGAAATCGGTCCATTAATATGAATTATTTTTATACATCCTTTTCTAATTAATAATTGCGTTGCTTGTTTTCCCCCATCATAATTGTCGCTAGAAATTACAGGAATAGCTGAAGACAAATAGCGATCGATTCCTACTACCGGTAAATTCGGTTTTTCATATTCTTCAATACCTTTATTATGAGCTCCAGCTATAATACCATCTACCTGATTTCGCTGAAGCATCTCCAAATATTCCTTCTCTTTATCTTGTCTCCCTTGACTATTGCATAATAAAACCTTGTAACCTAGAGCGGCCGCAATATTTTCAATATGGAAAATTAGCTGTCCATAAAAAGGGTTACTTGTTGTAGGAAAAATAAGTCCAATTAAAAAAGTTTTTCTTATAAATAATGATCTTGCGACTTCATTTGGATAGTAATTCAACTCTTTCATTGCATTATGAACTTTAACCCTCGTTTCCTCGCCTATATAACCACGATTATTTAAAACTCTCGAAACCGTGGTTGGTGATACCCCTGCAACTTTGGCCACATCTGCTATCTTCGGTTTCATTTCTTTTTCCTCCTGTTCTGCAAACTCTGGTAAAATGAAAAAAATTAGACATTAGCATAATTATAAAAATGTGAGGAGTAAAACACAAACGAAGTCTTTATTATGAATTATCATTTTGTGCCTTTTTTCTATGAACCATTTGGAAAGCGGCAGGCTTTATTTGCCCAGTTGTGTCTTCTACAACCGCTTCTTTTATGGGCAGGGCGGATTTTCTTTTGTCGATTTTCATGACATTTTTTATACTTCGAGCAATTCCCATTAGCGACAGGATGAACAAAATAAGAAATAAGAGAGGTACACCAACCAGCCATCGGGAGTTTAACTGAAGGGTGTCATAATACATACCGACAATTGATGCCCAGTCGTTGGTAGTCGGTACAGGGGGGCCGCCGCCCAGGCCATACCCCAGTTGAGTGCCACCAAAATATAACTGGAAGATACCTAAGTGGGTCGTCACTAGTATTGCTTGAATGGCCTGTCTGGTCATCAATGTAGCAAAGTTAATTTTTAAATGTGGAAGTACGTGATTCCGAAAAACATGAAAGAACCTTCCACCAAGGACTCGGCTTGAGGTCACAAATTCTTTTTTCAGGATGACACTAGTTTCATTAGCAATCAGAATTGCTGCCGGAGGTATCAAAAGTGCGCTAATGACAAGAACT
The DNA here is from genome assembly GCF_016908295.1 of Thalassobacillus pellis. Taxonomy (GTDB): domain Bacteria; phylum Bacillota; class Bacilli; order Bacillales; family Halobacillaceae; genus Thalassobacillus; species Thalassobacillus pellis. The sequence continues at coordinate 322,577 of NZ_JAFBDO010000003.1, read as the reverse complement.
TCCACTGTCAGCCGATAGGTAAGACTGGTAGGAAACCCCCCCATTGGCATCCACAATAATGGTTTCAAAAAGATATACGAAATCAGGGAGGCAGGAATAAAATACAGTACGGAAAAAGTATTCTCCATGATTGTAGCTTTTCTTTTGTAGCGGAATCCCAAAGGCACTCCGATAAGAAATGCGACAAAGAAGCTGACAAATGTAATTGCCAAGACCCCTAATATCGTAAATTTGGCTCCCTCTAAAATAAAATAAAGAAGATGGCTTCCATTTGAATCAGTCCCCAATATCGAATGTTCGAATGGAGCGAACGGAGCCCCTACCAGATTTCCGTCACTGTCGTACAAAAAAGGCGTCTGAGGTATGACAGAGTCAAAGAAAATCATATGGATGAAGCTTGCTGTCAGCATCACGACTATAAAGATGATTCCCGGCCAAAATAGTGGCTGTTTAAAAATCGCTTTCATAAGGAGACCTCCTGCTTTGTGGAGATATACAATGCAAGTTCAACCATTTTAAGAAATAAATAGATGGGTCCGAAAAATAATATAGCCGTAACAAAGAATACAGGGGGCTGAGAATACGTCAGCAAAAAGGAGGTCATTCCAAAGTTACCGATCAGGTATTCTACAATCAACAGATTACTGACCATGATGCTGATCAGGTATTTTGCCTGGTAGGCAAGCCTGACGAACATGTTACGCAGAATGTGCTTCAATAAGATGACAGGCTTGGTCAATCCTTTACTTGTTGCAAGATCAAAGTACGGCTCTTTCCTTTCCTCTTCGACAAGTTCCAACATCGATTGAAAAAAGTACATGGTCGGCAAAATAGCGAGAATAAGAGCAGGCATTACGAGTGCCTCTTCATCAGCAGCACCTGACAGTCTCACCCACTTAACACCTGTCTCCTGATATGCCCAGACAATAAGCATTTGGGCAGCAACCACATATATTACATCAGGTATACTCTGCAAAAAAGTCGAAGACGAAACGAACATTTTGTATATTTTTTCAGGAGCCCTCCAGAGGAGAATTGTCCCTAAAAGGGCAACCAAAAAGGATAATAAAAGAGCCATTCCTAATACGCTCATGGAGCTGGAGAAAGCCTTAAAGACAATCGGGAATAAATCTCTTTCGACCCCTGAGGTCGGATTGATATAAATTAAGGATCCTGGCTGGCTCATTTGCTCAAATACGCGCTTGATAACGTCAAGACTAGGCAAGACAAAACCCTCAACTGACATAAAAAGCGGTGAAATACTCACTATAAAAATACCTACAACTAAAAATAAGGGTTTTGAAATTTCATTCAAAAGATATGTACCCCACTTCACCATAATCCCCCCCCTGGATATATCACCAATTTCTACTAAACAATTATTTAATAAAACTATGTAATCAAGTTAGATAGTGCTTCCTAACTAGTATACAAAAATTTCCTCGACAAAGGGAACCATCTTATTGAAAATTTCGACTTTTAAGAACGAAAGCGGAAGCGCCTTACTCACCCCCGACCAGCTTAAGACAAGCCTCGCCGTGACGATTTTTGTCACAGAGAGGATTGACTTAAGACCTCGAGGGGGTAGGCGCTGAAGCTGGATGAAACAAAAGCGTAAGCGCTTTGCTCACCCCCGACCAGCTTAAGACAAGCCTCGCCGTGACGGTTTTTGTCACAGAGAGGATTGACTTAAGACCTCGAGGGGGTAGGCGCTGAAGCTGGATGAAACAAAAGCGTAAGCGCCTTGCTCACCCTCCATTGATAGTGTCCTGTAATAAAAAAAATCCAGTAATGCGATAATCGCATTACTGGATTTTGAAAAACTTTTTTACCAGCCGATTTTTTCCAATGGAACAAACGTTGGAATCAAAGAATCATTAAAGACTTTACGAATATGGTTGGCCACATCTTCTTCCTGATATATTTCTACGATTTTTTGGTAGACTTCTTTGTCTGTTTCATCTGCACGGGCGGCAATGATATTGATGTAAGGGGTAGCAGTATCATCCTCTATGAATATAGCATCTTCGACTGGTACGAAGCCTGCTTCGACAGCGACTCCATTGTTGATGACAGAAGCAGCTACGTCAGGCAGAACTCGTGGGGTCTGGGCAGCAACAATCGGTTCGAATTTAAGATTTTTAGGATTTTTCGTGATTTTGCTTAAATCTCCATTCCCATCAAAATTCTCCGGCAGTCCAATAAGTCCTGATTTTTCAAGAAGCAGCAGTGCCCTTCCCATATTGGTAGCTTCTTTAGGCAGAGCAATTGTACCACCTTCTGGGATCTTACTGACATCTTTATACTTCTCAGAATAAATACCCATTGGAGCAATCAGCGTTGTCGCAATTGGAGCAAGGTCCAAATCACGTTCTTTAATGAAGGCATCAAAATAGGATACTGTCTGGAACGCATTCAAATCAATGTCTCCAGCAGCAAGTGCCAGATTCGGACGCACATAATCGGAGAATTCCACCATTTCTATCTTAATATTTTCTTTTGCAGCTTTTTCTTTGATTTTTTCCCAAATCGGCACCCCAGAACCATTCAGGCCAACCTTGACCACTTTCATTTCTTCACCGGCAGCATCGCTTTTTCCGGAACATCCGGTAAGCACTGCACTAAAGGTAAGTAATATACTTAATAAAACGATTAATTTTTTCATGTTGTTTCCTCCTACTGTCTGCGAATTCTTTTTGATAATATGTTTCCAATAGTCTGAGTGATTTGGACAATTAATACGAGCAATAATACCGTAGCGATCATGATATCTGTTTCGAAACGCTGATAGCCATAAGCAATCGCAAGGTCGCCAAGACCGCCACCGCCGACAAAACCAGCCATTGCAGATGCCCCGACCAGTCCGATGGTCGCAATTGTCAGATTCAGTACCATCGAGCTTAGTGCTTCTGGTATGTACACACGGAAGATTATCTGCCAAGGTGTTGCTCCCATTGCTTCAGCCGCTTCGATAACGCCGCTTTTTACTTCCAGCAGACTGCTTTCGACAAGCCGGGCAATATATGGTGCTGAAAAAATAACGAGAGGGACGACCGCTGCTGCTGTCCCGATGGATGTCCCGACAATCAGCCTTGTGAGCGGCAATATTGCCACCAGGAGAATGATGAATGGGATCGAACGAAAAAAGTTGACTACAGAATTGAGTATCCGAAAAAATGCTTTATTTTCCAAAAGTCCGCCGCTTCTTGTGACCACCAATGAAATACCTAATGGCAGTCCGATGATTGTCGCTGCAAGCAGTGAAATTCCCACCATCAGCAATGTTTCGTTCGTAGCTTGTAATATTCTCGGCCAAAATTCCATCAAATCAACCTGCATGTGCTTTCACCTCCTGTACGGTAACTGTACGCTGGATATAATCGATTGCCTTTAAGACTTCTTTATCCTCGCCCTGAAGTTCAACAACCAGATGACCAAAAGGAATGCCTTGAAGCTCGGTAATTTGCCCGAACAATACATTTACTTCGACTGCAAATTTTTTCGCTATTTGAGACAGAACAGGTTGTCCCGCGCTTTCATCCACAAATGTCACACGGTAAATATGTCGGCTGGCACCTCGTTTTTCAATCCCCTCCAGAATTGATGCCGGAATTTCATTTTCCATTACTGTACGTACAAAGTTCTTTGTAGTCGGATGCTGCGGGTTGGAAAACAGATCAAAAATCGATCCTTGTTCAATCACCCGGCCACTTTCCATCACGGCAATCCGGTCGCAAACCTCTCGGACAACATTCATTTCATGGGTAATCATCAAAATGGTAATGCCGTATTCATCCCTCACCCGGCGAAGCAGCTTTAATATCGACTTCGTTGTTTCCGGATCCAGTGCAGATGTCGCTTCGTCACACAGTAGTATGTCAGGGGAAGTCGCCAGTGCCCGGGCAATCCCGACACGCTGTTTCTGACCACCGGAAAGCTCATCCGGGTACTGATCTGCTTTATCTGTCAGTCCTACAAAGTCCAGAATTTCTTCCACCCTTTTATTGATTTCCTTCTTCGGCGTACCCGCTATCGATAGTGGAAAAGCGACATTATGACGGACAGTTTTAGACTCCAGTAAGTTAAAATGCTGGAATATCATTCCGATACGTTTTCGAACCTTACGCAATTCCGGCTTCGGAAGCCTTGTAAGATCTTCTCCATTAACGAGTACTCTGCCCTCTGATGGGACCTCCAGCAAATTGACCAGCCGTACCAGGGTACTTTTTCCTGCACCACTAAACCCGATGACACCAAAGATTTCTCCCTTCTGAATTGTCAAGTCGACTTGATCTACTGCTCGTAAATCATTTCCGTTATGCTCGTATACTTTTGAGACACCTTGAAAATCAATCATATGAATCCCCCCTGATATGTTAAAAATTCGAAGACAAGCGTGATGACGCCTTAGTTAAACCTTTATAAAAGAGCCAAGAAAAAACCCCTCTTCTTAAAAAATAAGAAGAGGGGTTTTGAATAATATCAGAAACCGTCTCTTCTCATCTGTCACGTACATTTGCACGTGCTGGAATTGGCACAGTTACTGATGTTTTCCATCAGTTCCGCTGCCGAGGTTTCATAGGGCCAGTCCCTCCACCTCTCTAGATAAGAAGAATGTTTATCGTATTAAATTGGATACTGCACATCATAATACAGGCTGGGCGACTTGTCAATTTATTTTTCGACATAAATTTTCAAAGTAGCTGGATCATCTCTACTCGATTGCCGAAAGGATCTCTGAATTCAAAACGGTCATAACCAGGAATAGGCACGGAGTCGAAGATTTCTATGTTTTCTTTTTCAAGCTTCTTCCTCCAAATGGAAATATCATTTACCCGGTATGCGAGATGTGCTTTTGTTTGCAAGCGATCGAATCCTTCTTCCGTTCCGACATGAACCTCTTTATCCCCCACTTGCAGCCAAAAGCCGCCTCTCCCCTGAAGGGAGACTGGCTTTTCAATTTCAGGTAAACCTAATACTTCACAGTAAAAATGTTTCCCCTTTTCTTCGGCACCTTTCGGGATAGTTATTTGCGCATGATGCAAACCAAGTATCATCAAGGGTCCTCCTTTACACTATGCAGCCATTTTTTATTCGACATCACTCGTATACTTTTCAGGAATCAGATCCATTATATTGCATTTAACATTTTCACCATTGTATGAAAGAATGACTTCGGTATCCTTACCGTAATCACTGATGAGTTCCCGGCACATCCCACACGGGGCGACAACCCAGCAATATTCTATATTTTCATCTGGATGGGGGTGAGCGACTGCGACAATTGTTTCAAATTCATTCTCACCTTCAGAAATGGATTTACCTAATGCCATTGCTTCTCCGCAGACTGCAATCCTGCCGACATTGGCCTCAAGGTGCACAGCCGCATATATACTGCCGGACTTAGTCCGGACCGCAGCACCAATATGATGCCGACCGTAATGATAATTTTTTTCGATAACTTCCTCTGCCGCTTTAATCAGTTCGTAATCATTTTCGTTTAATGGTTTTGTATGTAGCATATAAGATCCCCCCGTTGTTACACTTGTCTTTTCTGCAATGGTATTAATATTTCAAAATGAGGATCAGTTAAATCCCTGTCCACAGGGTAGCGTTCATGTTTTATCGGGAGATCATCATAATATGTTGTACCTTCTTCCTCTAATGGAGTATATTCATTTTCCTCCTTAAACCACCGGTGAATTTCCGTGTAGGTAAGACCGATATCCTGACCCTTTTCATGCTTAACTTTCAAGTACGTCATTTCAGGTACCTTTATTTCTGCCATAGTTTGCGGCACGTCCTGGTCTTCGTTGACTTCGAAAGTGGAATAATGGACAAAACCGTCAGGAATAAGATGATAAGAGAGTCCTAATTGAACGTCCGGTTCAACCGCATGCTCCAATTCCCCTACCCTTTGACTCATTTCATGAATTGTTTTTTTCAAATTGCTGACCTCAGAATAAGGCCCTTCCCACTTCAGCCCAACAGCACGGTAGGCAGGAAGCTTAACAATTTCATAATACACACACATTCCCTCCCAACAACTTTTTTCACCTTAATTATTTCTCGCTAGATGTACCAGACACCTGCTGCATTTTTGAAAATAAGTCCCTTATCTTAAGTTGTCGCAATGTAGTGTGTACAACCAACAAACGACTTTTTCTTTTAAAACAAAGTGACGCATTAATACCTTGAAAATAAGTAATTTGCCGTGTCACATTGGCAATCATGCCCCATTCTTGATTGTCAATGCCTTGGCCCCCATAGCATTACTGCCACACCAACCAGACAGATCGATGCGCCAAGCCAATCATATGTATCTGGAGTTTTCCTGTCTATTCCCCATCCCCAAAGTACCGACAGAATAATGAACACTCCTCCATAGGCTGCATAGACCCGTCCAAATGAGGGGAAGGATTGGAACGTAGCGATGACGCCATATAATGCTAACGACAAGCCACCCATGAGCCCCCAATAATATGGCTTTCCTTCTCTCAGCCATAACCAAATCAGGTATCCGCCACCAATTTCCGCCAATCCAGCAAGCAAAAATAAAAAAATAACCGACATCATACATTCCCCTCCCAACTTAACTGCCTAATTAGAAGGTAACACAACCGCCCCGGGATGCCTAAATTCTGGATAAATCTGGTTCTCCCGGGGTGCTTCCGAAAGCACCCCGGGAGAACCAGAAAATGGAATGCCCAGTTATTATGAGTTGTTATAAACCTGGGAAATTTCTTTTGCTGCAATTTCTTCGTTGGCGGCTTCTAATTTCTCATGCTTATCCACAGATTCTCCTTCAAGGCTGTCTTCTGCATCCAGGGGCTGGTCTGATCTCAGTCCTGCCTGTACACCAATGCTGCTGTGGGTATTTGTTTCAGTCGGGAATTCGAATTTCTTTTTCGTCTTCTTGTTCATTTCCATCACCTCATGGCATAGCTTGTGTATAAGCACTTTACCCCATTCAATAATTGGATTTTTTCCGTTGCCGATATGGAAATACGTAGCTATAATGGGGGTATTATCTATCGTGAAGGGGGAACCTTGTGTGCCAATCAACATACCGAAAAGCCTGCCAGCAGGGGAAATATTGAGTAGGGAGAACATTTTTATCATGGAAGAGGAACGGGCGGTCACACAGGATATCCGTCCTTTGAATATACTAATTCTCAATCTGATGCCCGAAAAACAGCGGACAGAGACACAGCTGCTTCGTCTGCTCAGTAACTCTCCGCTTCAGGTTAATGTTGAATTTTTACATACTGCTACCTATGAATCGAAAAATGTTAGCAAGTCCCATTTGGAACAGTTTTACAAAAACTTCAACGACATTAAAAACCACCGCTATGACGGAATGATTATCACCGGGGCCCCTGTTGAGCTGATGAGGTTTGAGGAAGTCGGTTATTGGGAGGAGCTTACCGAAATTATGGAATGGACGAAAGACCATGTGACCTCAGTCATGCACATCTGCTGGGGAGCGCAGGCTGCTCTATATTATCATTATGGTATCGAGAAATTCCGACTTGCCAAAAAGCGTACCGGTCTCTTTAAGCACCGACTGCTAACTCCCGATATAGAATTGGTGCGGGGAAGTGATGATGAATTTCTTGCTCCCCACTCCAGATACACTGACATTTCAGAAACAGAAATCATGTCCCATCAGGATCTCACCCTTGTCACCACCTCCAAAGAAGCTGGGCCATTAACGATTGTGTCCAAGGACAGAAAACATGTCATGGTAACAGGGCATGTAGAATATGATGCCGATACACTTGGCGAGGAATACAACCGGGATCGGAAAAAAGGAATCGACCCCGATATACCAAAGGATTATTTTCCAGGAAATGATCCAAACGAAAAACCATTGAACAGATGGCGTTCTCACGCTTACTTACTTTTTTCGAACTGGCTGAACTATTATGTCTACCAGAAAACCCCATATAAATGGGATTAGAACAAACTGCCTTCACCTGTCTGTATGCCAGGTGAAGGCTTTCTAATAGAATGTGCCTGATGAGCACATATTAATAGAAATAAACTACCTTGGAGTGAAAGAAATGGACAGAAAAACAAAACGCCAACTGACAGACAAGAAGGCTGCCCCGACTTCCAATGAGGAAGACTCTTATGGTGAAAATGCAACTAAGTCTGAAATCGAACAGGGAGAATCCACAAAAGTCACCAGACTGGTTTATGATGAATATGACTCAAGCAGACCAGAATAACTGCAGCAAAGCCTGACGTAAAAAGTCAGGTTTTTTTATAGCGTCCGTTTCTTTATTTCTTCAAATACTTTTTGAAGAACTTTGTCCATGTTTTTAGTCGTATATTGCTGACTTTCTGTAAAAGGAATGTACTTGTAGCCATCCACTTCCGGGGTTTCTTTTCCCGTATAGTAGTGGGTGAAGTAAGTGGTACAGTGCATTCTCTCGGTGGAAGGCAGTTTCTCCACCTTCCATACAAATAAATAAAGATTCTTTTTCTGGTTGTATTCGAATTCCCCCAGGTCAATCAGCTCATCACTTGGTACATCTATTCCAGTCTCCTCTTTTGCTTCCCTGATACAAGATGCAAGTGGTTCTTCTTCTGAGTCAACCTCCCCTTTCGGTAAATCATAGAACCAATTACCTGTGGAATGACACCCAAGGAACTTTTCCCCATCAGTTAACACTAGACCGGCTGACAGTTTTTTCATGGTTATCATCCTTTTCTAATCAAATGATGTGCTCAAAATTTTTCAGGACAACTTGGCTTTTCGCCAAAAGCCTAAGTTTTACTTATCTTTAACCCTTTAACAAAGTTAAGGTTTCTTATAGTGCATAAAAAGTAATTGACCTTCTCTCAATCATCAGCTATGATAATTTTACAGTTAGCGATTCAAAACTTAATACCACTCCAAAGGGGAGTAGCTTACAGTTATGTCGACATTACGTGATCTTCATCACCGGCTTAACTGGCAACAGGAATGTTGTTTGCGAGACCTTTGCCGATGATGGTAAAGGTATAAGTGAATTTTCCCAAGACCTTTACCAGACAATTGGTGAAGGTCTTTTTTGTTCAGTATATAAGAGAAATTGCTGTTAGTTTATCTTCAAAGAAAAATCAAGGGGGCCTACATTTATGATTACAAAAATGTTGAGTCTAATAAACTTCGGTTCACCGAAAGTTGATCTGGTATTAGAGAACGATGAATATAAGCCAGGCAAAGAAATATCTGGATTCTTTCAACTACACGGAGGATGGATGAAACAAAAAATCAACCGCTTAGAGTGTGATCTTGTAAAAACCACCCCAGGTAAAAAGCCTGAAGTGATTGAGGTCGTCACAACGGTATTGATGTCTCACATGATGAAAGCAAATGAACAAAAAGTGATCCCATTCCAATATGATTTACCTCATGATCTTTCACCTTCTGATGGTAGGGGAACCTATCATTTACAGACAAAACTTGTGTTTGAGAATGATGTTAAAAGCTTTGACCATGATGAAGTAGTCATCACTCGTCAAAGCTGAATATTAAGAAAACTTAATTAGTCAATTTCCATCTCCCCGGTTTTTTTATATTTTTAACCTTTTTAACACCAGCCAATGAAAGCGATCACTGTTGAATTTTCTGATATGCAGTTATATAGTCATTTACCCAGATATGAGATAAAATAAATAGTGGGTGCAGAGCACCTATTTTTAAAAAATGAAGGGGATACGTTAATGGATACGTCGATTAAGCTTGCAGCGGTTGTGCTGTTGATTGTTTTGACAGCGTTTTTCGTTGCAAGCGAATTTGCGATTGTGAAAGTAAGAAAAACGAAAATGGAAGCCAGAGCAAAAGAAGGAGATAAGAAAGCTGCAAATGCCCTTAAATTGACAAACAACCTGGACTATTATTTGTCCGCTTGCCAATTGGGGATCACGATTACTGCCTTGGGACTGGGGTGGTTAGGGGAACCGACTTTAGAAGATCTGCTCCACCCCTTGTTGACACAATTCAACTTACCTTCGGGAGTATCTCATACCATCAGCTTTGCCATTGCGTTTTTCATCATCACTTTTTTGCACGTGGTGTTAGGTGAGCTTGCCCCAAAAACTCTTGCCATTCAAAAAGCAGAAAACATTACACTTCTGCTGGCAAAACCGTTGATTCTATACAGTAAGCTGATGTACCCTTTAATATGGCTGTTAAATGGTTCGGCCAACATGCTGATTCGTATGCTCGGCTATCAGACTGCCAGTGAATCTGATGAAGTCCATTCAGAGGAAGAACTGAGACACATCCTTTCGGAAAGTTATGAAAAAGGGGAAATCAATCAGTCTGAGTATGAGTATGTGGACCGTATTTTTGAATTTGACAACCGTACCGCGAAAGAAATTATGGTACCAAGAACAGAAATATCTGTTATAGATATCGAAGACCCGGTGGAAGAGTCATTAAACTTTCTGAAGAAGGAACGCTTTACCAGATACCCTGTTATTCAGGATGACAAAGACCACATTATCGGGGTCATTCATATAAAAGAGATTTTTCAGGAAGACTGGGACCAGCTGGAATCACTTCGGCACCTCGTCCATCCTGTCATAAAAGTATTTGAAAACATTCCAATCCACGACCTGCTTATTCGTATGCAGAAGGAAAATACGCATTTAGTTGTATTAACGGATGAATACGGAGGGACCGCAGGGATTGTTACTGTAGAAGATATCATCGAAGAAATTGTCGGTGACATCCGTGATGAATTTGATGAGGAAGAAGAACAGGATATTACCCCAAAAGAAGACGGTACATTTGTGTTAGATGGAAAAACTTCCATCTCAGATATTAATAATTACTTTGAGATAGATTTGGAAAACGGGGATATAGATACCATCTCGGGCTGGATATTAAACCATAACGTCGATGCCCACGAAGGCTCAGTGGTGTCCGATGATTCTTTCCATTTCAAAGTATTAAAAATTGAGGATAACCAGATACGTAAGGTCATAGCCTGGGCCGATGCCTAGAATATTGCACCTAAGCGATGAACGTTTATATACCAGGTCTCCTGCTGAATGCAGGGGGCCTTTTTAATATCGATGTTTACCATTCCCTGACAACGTGAACTAGTTATTACAGTCACTAACCTAGAAGGAAGGAAAAAGCCAATGTTTCAGATAATGATTGAACATATTCCATCAAGTATTTTACATGCCCTTACAGGTGCGCTAGTCATGGATATCTTTTTTAGCAGCAAAGATAGCGGTCAAAAACAACATTTTACGACTATGGCATTAGGTGCTATCTTTGTGTTTACGCTTGATTTTCCAAAACTGTTCGGTTTCGTTTTCACCCATTCTTTGGTTTTTGTACCATTCATCGGGTTAGTCCTCGCTTATGGTACAAGGAAATTGCTGAATTTCTCATTGGCGAGTCTCTGGATAGGAATCATGGCGGTATTATTGTTAGGTGGAATTACTATTGATTTTATAGGAAACGGAGCACATTTGTTTTACCCGTTTACGGAAAAGGCTTTGTCATTTACATTGATTAAAAAAGACATATGGCTGATCGCCATCTTACTTTTCCTTGTGCTCTTCCGGCTGTTTAATAGAAGAACAACTGCCGTGATGGCAGGGGGCTTTCTTATCATTGCGTTAGGGCTTGGAGTCAAATCTTATACTAAGGTCACGTTGGAAAATGCATTAGCAGAAAAATTTTCACACACAAGCATCCAGCAGATCATCACCACTCCCGCTCCAGGCATAGGAATCAAATGGAAATTCTCCATTGATACAAAAACGACACTGATTCAAGGGAATACGTATATTGGATCCAGTAAGATTTTAACAGAGGACATACGGCCGACACCGTAACTTTTAATCTTTGCTGAGCGACTCATCTTCCCTTTCGCACTGGATACTTCCCAAGGTTCTATAGGGTTGCCTTAAAATAGCAGTGGCTCGACATAAAGAAAGGGACCATCCTTCTCGGAAGGTCCCTTATTGTTGCTTGCCTATCAGCTGAATTCTATACCGCCATCAATCATGACCGATTGACCTGTCATATAGTCAGAATCAGAGGAGGCTAAATAAGATACAAAATTAGCAACGTCTTCTGGTTCTTCTGTTCTGCCTAAAGTAATACTTTGAGAGAATTTTTCAAAAGCTTCGCCTGGCTCGAGATCCATATATTCAACCATTTTAGCATCAATGCGATCCCACATGGAAGTTCCTACAATGCCAGGGCAATAAGCGTTTACGTTAATATTAAACTGGGCCAGTTCCTGTGCAGCAGTCTGTGTCAGCCCGCGGACAGCAAATTTTGTTGAAGAATAAACACCCAGCAACTCATAACCTTTATGGCCGGCAATACTGCAGGCATTTATGATTTTCCCTTTACCCTCTTGCTCTTTCATCTGCTCTGCAGCAGCTTGTAATCCATATAAAGTTCCGAACACATTAATTCGGTATATCTTTTCTAAATCTTCTTCTGTGACTTCCAACAGCGGTGCTACCTGGTCAACACCAGCATTATTGACGAAAACATCCACGTGACCGAATTCTTCCACCGTCTGTTTCACTAAAGAAAACTGATCATCTCGTTTACTGACATCTCCTTGGATTGCCAAAGATTCTTTACCCTGATTTCTTAGTTCTTCAGCAGTGGATTCCGCGGTTTCCTTATTGACATCGTTGATTACCACAGCAAATCCATCGTTCGCCAATCGCTCTGCAATGCCTTTTCCGATTCCTTGGCCAGACCCAGTGATGACGGCAACTTTCTTTTCTGTCAACATGGATACCTCCTTTTTTAGACTTACATATAAAACTTTCCCATATACCTTTCCTGAAAAACGTACAATTATGGAAGGATCTTACCAGGTATCACAACCTTATAGTCACATGTAAAAAGGAGCTGAATATACTCAGCTCCTTACTTATTCAACCTTTTTTAATAATTTCGTCAATAATCCCATATTCTTTGGCTTCTTCCGCGCTCATGAAGTAATCACGATCGGTATCAACGGCAACTTTTTCAACTGGCTGCCCGGTTCGCTCTGCAATGATTTCATTTATATGACTGCGGAGCTTGAGAATCCTTTTCGCTGATATCTCTAAATCAGTCGCCTGCCCTCTTGCGCCTCCTAACGGCTGATGAATCATGATTTCACTGTTCGGAAGTGCGTAACGCTTTCCTTTGGTCCCTGCCAGTAACAGCATGGCACCAAATGATGCTGCCATGCCCGTGCAGATCGTCTGCACATCCGGCTTAATATACTGCATGGTATCATAAATCGCGAAACCGGCGGTAGTTGAGCCGCCAGGACTGTTGATATAAAGAGAAATATCTTTTTCCGGGTCATCCGCTGCCAAAAACAACAGTTGTGCTACGATACTATTTGCCATATGATCATTGATTTCATCGCTGACCATGACAATTCTATCTTTTAACAAACGTGAAAATATGTCATATGAACGTTCACCCTTGTTCGACTGCTCAATCACATAAGGAATGGTGTTCACCATTATTCCTCCCTCATCCATAGTTATGATGCAAGTGAGAGGATACTGGAAGGAGAGTGAGAAAATACATTGTTCGAAATAGGAAACTCTTTGAAAATCTCAAGAGCAACCTTGAGAAGAATGTCTGGATCTTGTAAGGATATCGCTTCCACTAAAGCTGGATAAAGAAGCCTGTAATTTTCTTCTTTCCAGAATATCTCATTACTGTATTCGGATACATTTTTCACCCGGGATCGCGCCCTGTTCAGCAATGCTTTTACTCCTGTTTCAGACATTTTAAGAAGTTCAGCGATTTCGGAAATTTTATATTGAAAAGCTTCTTTTAACACAAAGGTTACAAGCTGTTTGGGCGTAAGCTGCTTTGCCAGCTTCTCCAACAACTCTTCACACAAACCGTGACTATCGTTTTCATTTCCAACTTGTCTCATATCATCTATGGCCGTTTTTTCCCGCTGTTTATCTCTGATACGATCCACCCAGATATGATAAGCGATTTTTTTCAAAAGCGATGCACTCCATTTATTCTGGTCACGATAATGAATTAGTGCTTTTGTAATCGCTTCCTGGGCGATATCATCCCCTTCCCACTTATCTTTGGCGAGAAAACGACAATATTGATATAACTTTGGAACAAGTTCCTCTACCTGTTCATCATTACCATTGGATACTTTTTTTGTGCCTGGGCCCATGCGCACACTTATCACTCCTTTTATCCTCTCACCCTTATAACGGAATTTGTGGCAGAAAAGATACGGGTAAATAAATTTTGTATTACTTTTTATTATATACTCCTTTTATAAAAATACGTTAAATCAAGTATAGGTTTCCCTGACTCTTCTCAATCCAGCGCTGCTTTCTCCCTGTAAGCTTCCATTACTCTCAACAAAGCGTCTGCCATACAAAAACGCGACCCACATCGGATCGCGCTTTGTCTAAAATATTTATAATTTTACAGCCTCGCCTGTTTCAGCTGATTGGTATATTGCTGTGATCAGTTTTTGAAGCACCACTCCCTGGTCTGGTGTGGTGATAGGTTTTTTACCTGTCAGGCAGCTGTTGACGAATTCCTCGATCAATAGTTCATGATTTCCTTTTTTAGGAAGGTACGCAGGGGATGTATCAATCAATGTGTCGTGTTTTTCCTGGAAAATTTTTAACGGAAATACATCTGCTCCCCCTTCGTCCCCCATCAATGACACGTTCATAACATCGTGCTTTTCTACATTTGCTGCGAACGCTGTTTCAAGCATAATAGATGAGCCATCTTTAAATTGGATCATGGCACGGGCCATATCTTCAATAGAAAAATTCTCATAATCCCAGCTTCCCATCAGCCCGACTCCTTTACGTTTACCAAGCTTCTGGTATACAGAGCCGAGAACGGTTTCTGGTTCCGGGAAATCCATGAGATATAGTCCAGTATCAAGCATATGGACGCCGATATCAATCAGCGGCCCGCCACCCTGAAGCTCTTTGTTGGTAAAAACGCCCCAGCCCGGAATGCCACGACGGCGTATGGCATTGACACGGGAAGCATAGACATCGCCCAGCTCCCCGCCATCAATGAATCTTTTCAATGTAACTACTTCTGGCGCATAGCGATAATGAAGTCCATAGGTCAGCAGTTTTCCAGTTTTCTCGGCAGTCTTTGCCATATCTTCAGCTTCAGCTACTGTGATGGCAGGCGGTTTTTCACATAATACATGGCATCCTGCTTCAAGTGCAGCAATAGTAGCTTCTGCATGAAATTTATTCGGGGTGCATACACTCACTGCGTCAAGTTCAACTGTCTGAAGCATTTCTTCGTAATCTCCAAAACTATGAGCAATCGAAAATTCGTCCGCATAGTGATCAGCTTTTTCCTTGATTACATCGGCAATAGCCACAATCTCGACTCTATCTCCGCATTTCATATAATTCGGAATATGAACCCCTTTGGCTATTCCACCAGCCCCAATGATTCCTACTTTAAGTTTCTCTGTCATCATCCTGTCCTCCTTCTATGTCCAAAGAGCACTCCGGAAGCTAAGGTCCGGAGTGCTCTTTCTTAAGCCCACCACATTTCTGGCGGCTTTTCTCTGATCAATACAGATTGCAAATTGGAAACGGCTCTTTGGAAGCCTTCGTCGATCGACATCAATGGATCTTCGTGTTCAATACTGACGACATAATCATAGCCGTACGTACGCAGGGCACTGATCATGTCCGACCACTCCTGGACGCTGTGACCACAGCCGACGGAGCGGAACGTCCAAGCCCGTGTTTTTACATCGCCATACGGCTGCATGTCGAGCAAGCCATGCATGTTGACGTTATCCTGGTCGATATACGTATCCTTGGCGTGGAAGTGATGCAGAGCTCCTTCTTTAGCCAAAATTTTAATCGCTGCAACAGGATCGATTCCCTGCCACCACAGATGGCTCGGGTCAAGGTTAGCCCCTACTGCAGGTGAAGTAGCTTCGCGCAGTTTCAGCATCGTATACGGGGTGTGGACGAGGAAGCCGCCATGCAGCTCAAGTCCGATTTTCACGTTATGTTCTTCGGCGAATTTCCCAGCATCCTTCCAGTAAGGAATCAACTTTTCTTCCCATTGCCATTTCAGCACGTCACTGTATTCCGTAGGCCAAGGCGTTACCGGCCAGTTCGGGTATTTCGCCCCTTCATGACCACCGGCTGTACCGGAAAAACAATTGACTACAGGAACGTCAAGCATTTCAGCCAAGCGAACTGTTTTTCTAAATGTTTCGTCAGAGTCCTTGGCATAAGCTTCATCCGGGGAGATTGGGTTGGCGTGACAGCTAAACGCGCTTATCGTCAACCCGCGAGAGTTGATGGCATCCATGAATTCCTTCCGTTTGCCTTCGCTTTCCAACAGTCCATCCAAATCACAGTGTGCATTGCCCGGATTTCCGCCAGTACCGATTTCCACCGCATCGAGACCAGATTCCTTCACATAATCCAGCATATCCTCGAATGACTTATCGGAAAACAATACAGTAAAAACTCCTAATTTCATCTAACCATCCTTTCTTAATAATAAAATTTATCGTTGGACTACTAGATTGGTAGTCACAACACTTTTTGTTTCATTTGCTTCTAAAGCAGCAAGAATCACATCAAGGGATCTGGCTCCTTCTTCACCGGAAACTGGTGAAGGTCTATTACTTACAATGCAGTTAACGAAATTTTCAATCACATGAGAGGATGTCTGTCCCCCTTCATCGTTTGACTGGATTTGTCCCAATTCATATTTGACGACATCACCATTAGCATATTGCGCAACCAGAGAATTCACAGGATCGTCTTCCAGTCGGAGGATTCCCTTTTCCCCATAAATAATGGTTGAGTTATCCTCATCGGCAACATAAGACCAGCTTGCCGTCAATGTCCCAATCGTGCCACTTTCCGTTTTCAGGACACAGACCGCATTATCATCCACATCGGTATTTTCTTTGGCACTTGTTTCCACCATGGCTGCGACCTCCTTGATTTCTTCACCAAGGAGATAGCGGATCAGATCTGACTTATGTACCCCCAGGTCTCCCATTGCACCAATGAAAGCCCTCTCGCGGTCAAAGAACCAGCTGTCTTTGCCATCTGCACTCCAGCCTTCCGGACCGCCGTGTCCAAATGTCGTGCGGAAGCTGTATATCTTTCCTAACTCCCCGCTTTCAATCAGCTGTTTCGCTTTTTGGTGAGATTTCACAAAACGCTGATTGTGGGCAATCATCAGTTTCTTTCCATTACGTTCAGCTGCTGTGATCATATCCTCTGCTTCCTGCTTGGATGTTGCCATCGGTTTCTCACATAAGACGTGTTTGCCGGCATCAAGTGCAGCAATCGACACTGGTGCATGCAAAGAGTTCGGCAGGCAGACGCTGACTGCATCAATGGATGGATCCTGGAGAAGTCCTTTATAGTCAACATAAGGCTTAGCTCCATAAGTTTCAGCCATTTCCGCCGCACGTCCTTCGACAATGTCACAGACGGCAGCAATTTTCACATTTTCTTCATTGGCGTATTCAGGTAAGTGGCGGTGCTTAGCGATACTGCCACAACCGATGACGCCGATATTCAATACTGTCATTATTCTTTCTCCTCTCGGTTTTTATTTGGAACCAATTGTTTCCAGTGGTTTCGCATTACCATACACAGGTTTTTCTTGTTTCACAGGTTCTGCCCAGCGCACACCGTTTGCGATGACACGCTGTATTTCGGGATTATGATAAGTCGGATATGTTTCGTGCCCTGGACGGAAATAGAAAACTTTCCCCTGACCGCGACGGTATGTACACCCGCTGCGGAAAACTTCTCCACCCTCGAACCAGCTTAAAAACAGCAGTTCATCCGGCGCAGGGATATCGAAATGTTCCCCATACATCTCTTCTTTTTCAAGCTCTATGAATTCCCCGACTCCTTCTGTAATCGGATGGCTTGGATCCACAACCCACAGGCGTTCTTTTTCATTCGCTTCGCGCCATTTTAAATCACAAGTAGTTCCCATCAGCGTCTTGAATATTTTAGAAAAGTGTCCGGAATGCAATACAATCAGCCCCATACCATCGAGGACACGCTGTTTCACCCGTTCGACGATTTCATCGCTCACTTCTTCGTGCGCCTGGTGTCCCCACCACAACAGGACGTCGGTTGAATGAAGGACATCTTCGGTCAATCCATGCTCTTCTTCATCCAGGGTTGCTGTCCGGACTTGGTGTCCTTCTTTTTCTAAGAATTGGGCGATGGTCCCATGTATACCATCCGGATAAACATCCCGGACCACCTGGTTTGTCTGCTCATGTCTGTTTTCGTTCCATACAGTTATATTCATAATTAAATCTCCTTCTTTAAGCTATTCTTTTACGGAACCGGAAGTAAGTCCGGAAACGATTCGCTTTTGAAAAACAAGTACCAGAATGACAAGGGGAATGGTAACGACAACGGTTGCTGCGCTGATTTCCCCCCACGGAATCGTGTACTGGCCCTGGAACATAGCAATACCTACCGGAACAGTTTTATATGCAACCTCTGTATTGATAACGAATGCATACAAAAATTCGTTCCAGGCAGCGATAAAAACCAAAATGGCAGTGGTGAACATGCCAGGCACAGCCAACGGAAAAATGATTTTCCAGTATGTCTGCATCAAGGTTGCCCCATCAATTTTCGCGGCTTCCTCCAGATCATGAGGGATTTTCCGGAAAAATACGACCAAAATCCAGATGGAAAGCGGAAGAGTGATAGTAGTATATGGGATGATCAGACCAAGATAGCTGTTGGTCAGACCGATATTTTTTAAGATGATATAAATTGGTGATAACGTTGCAATCTGCGGGAACATGGACACGGACAACACGAGTCCAAGAATGACTGCTTTTCCGCGAAATTGTAGACGAGCGATAGCATAGGCAGCAAACGATGCCACGAATACTGTATAAACTGTCGTTGCCGTTGATACGATGAAGCTGTTTTTCAAATAAATCAAAAACGGATGATCGAAAAATACAGATGCATAACTTTTCAATGTCGGACTGTCTGTAAACCAGGCGAACGCCTTGTCACCAAAAATTTCAGATGGCGGCTTGATCGAGGTAAGGAATACCCAGATAAACGGAAACATCACCAGGAATACGAAGATAACCAAAAAGATGTAAAACAGCGGTCCTGCTTTCTTGTTCATGCTTCTCCCCCCTTATTTCCCTTGATTTTCTGGCAGTAGATCGGATCCTAATACTTTGACGAATATCATCGAAATGATGGCGACACAGATAAATACGATAACCGCAAGTGCCGAACCTGCCCCAAAGTTTGTCTGGGCGAACATGACTTTATATGCGAGAATGGAAATCGTTTCTGTCGAGTTCGCAGGTCCACCGCCAGTCAGTACGTAGATTAAATCGAAGACACGGAATGCATCAAGGGTACGGAACAATACTGCAACCAAAATACTTAAACGAAGCATCGGCATAGTAATATGGATGAACTGTTTCCATTTACCAGCACCATCAATGGAAGCTGCTTCATACAAGGATTTAGGGATGACCTGTAGTCCCGCCAGCAAAAGCAACGCTATGTAAGGCGTAGTTTTCCAAACTTCAGATAGAATGACTGATGACATCGCACCGAAATTGGTCGACAATAGCGTACTCATACTGTCGATAATGCCAAGCTCCATGAAAAATTTGGACACGATCCCGTTTTGCCCATCATATAGGAATTTCCACATCATCGCCGAGACCGCAGTCGGAATGGCCCATGGAATCAGGACAGTCGCACGGATAAGCCCTCTCCCGAAGAATGCCTTGTTGATTAGTAAAGCAATTGCCAGCCCAAGGACAAATTCAATGGCAACAGAGATAATCGTGAAGTAAACTGTCGTCCAAAGCGAGGACCACATCCTCGGATCCGTCAGCTGGTTCTGATAGTGCTGAAAGCCGATGAAGTTCGGCTCGATAATCGCACCCTGAAGTCCCGATGCCAGCCCCTGGATTTCGCTGAAGTTCTCGATTTCATCTGTACCCTTCAATTGAGTAAGAGCGGTATTTATTTCTTTAATTGTCTCTTCGAACTGGTCAGCGGTTTCATTGGTGATATCCACCATCGCTAACTCACTGGAAGGGGTCTCGAAGTTATTCAGGATGTTGTTAACTTCCTCATAGGTCTTGCCGGTGTCTTCCTGGATATTCTGATCGAGTGACTCCAGATCCTCTTTGACATCGGTCAGCCCTTCTTTCACAGGACCGCTCGTATCTTCTATCGTACTGTCTAAATCATCTACTAAAAATGGATAATACTGCAGATACGTATCAAGGTTAATGCTGTAGTCTAAGTGGACAGAAGATTTAGTTGGGCTGTTCAACCTCAAATCGAACAAACTAAAATAAAATGACTGGATAACCGGGTAAATGGCGATGACCAGAATTAACAGCAAGGACGGAGCTATCAGCAGATAGGCTGCTTTACGATCAGGGTTCTTATCCTTTTTTACTTGCTTCTTCTTCTCCTTGTCTCCCATTCATGTCCCCCCTTTTAGTGTCGTAGAAAAATGGACAATAGCCTCCAAACAATTGAAGGCTATTGTGTTGTTACTGTCGACCTATTTCAATGCTTCTTTCAATTCTGTTTCCATGCTCTTAACGGCTTCCTCCACTGTCACATCGCCATTGATAGCTTTTGAAACGTGGATTTGAATGATTTCAGAAACCTCCTGGTAGTTAGGTACGACCGGTCGGGATACAGCAGCGTTTAATGCTTGTACAAAACCTTCTTCCCCGAAGAAAGGAGTTGCTGAAATGATTTCCTCATCTTCATACAATTCAGGAATAGTTGGTGCGTGGCTTCCTTTGATTGCATCGATCTTCTGACCTTCTTTACCAGTCATGAACTTAACAAATTCCCAAGCTGCCTGTTTGTTCTCAGAAAATGCACTGATAGCAGTCATCCAGCCGCCAAGTGCTGCTGCGCTGCCTTCATCACCTGCAGGTAGAGGTGCTACCCCTACTTTTCCAACGATTTCAGATTGTTCTTCATCGTTAGCAAGGGAGAACTGATATGGCCAGTTACGGATGAATGGAGACTCTCCTTCAATGAAGGATGTGTGGGATTCCACTTCCGTGAATGTAGTAATGTTTTGCGGTACAAAATCAGATGTAGCAACCTCAACTAGTTTTTTCAAACCTTGGATGGTATCCGGGCTGTTGACAACAACTTCACCTTTTTCATTGACGATTGCCCCACCATATGCAGCGATGAACTCAATCGCGTTACAGACAAGACCTTCGTACTGCTTCGCCTGCATCAAGTAACCGAATTCCGTACCATTTTGACCTTGAAGATTGCTTGCCATGGAGATGAGCTCATCCCAAGTTTTCGGTGGCTCTTCTACCATGTCCGTGCGATAGAACAACATACCAGCATCAATGAACTTCGGCATCGCCCATTGCTTCCCTTTAAACTGGGCTGCACTTAAGGCACCTTCGTTGTACATATCAAGATTTACATTGTCTTTTTTGATGAAACGATCAAGTGGCAACACATAACCCGCCTGAGCAAATTCCGCTGGCCATACAACGTCAATATCAAGGACGTCAATTTCAGAGGACTCTGCATTGAATGCGGTTACATAAGCGTCATGCTGTTTACCACTATCGGTCGGCATTTCACGTAATTCCACATTAATATTCGGGTGCTCCTTTTCAAAAGCTTTGATGATAGCATCAGTTGCACCAGTAGCATCCTTACCACGTGCATAAGTGATCGTAACTTCTTCCGAAGAACCTTCAGAGCCTTCTGCTTCTGTGTTTTCCGATCCACTGTCTCCGCTGGAATCATCCGAACTGCCAGAGCTGCCTGAATTACATGCAGTCATGACCCCAAGCATCAACAAAAACACCATTACGAACATGCTTAATTTCCATTTCTTCATTTAGTTTCCCCCTTATTTGTTATCATTCAAATTTCATAAAAAATTACGTTGAACCTCTCACGACTAAATGTAACGGTAATTCTACAATTTCGTTCAACGGTTTCGAATCATAGGAAAGCATGATTTCCATTGCTTTCTTTCCAATCTCTTTGACAGGTTGATGGATAGTGGTAATCCCTGGCTCCATCAATTCTGCAATCGGTTGATCGTCAAAGCCAAGTACACCGAACTCCTCGGGGATTACGACACCTAGCTGCTTTGCCTCCTTGATCATCCCAGCTGCCACTTCGTCACTGCCCGTAAAAACAGCATCAGGCGGTTCTTCCAGGTGCATCAGGTCACGTAAAATCCGTTTTCCGTCGTCAATGGAAAATGCATTGGTACGGCACCATTCGTCTCGGAAAGGAAGCCCTCTTTCTTTCAGGGCAGTTCTGTAACCGTGTATGCGATCATCAGTCAGCGAAGAATTAAAAAAACCACAACAGCAAGCAACCTTTGTGTACCCTCGTTCAATTAAATGGGTTGTCCCAATATAACCGCCTTTGAATTGGTCGAGTTTTACAGTCGGTACTCCAGCATTCTCATCATATTCGTTACAAAAAATAATCGGGCCATAATTGGTGTATTCCTTAATAACTTCCCAATCATTGTCAATCGAAGTAAGAATGATTCCATCCACTTGTTTTGTCTTTATTAAATTTAAGTATTTAAGCTCTCGCTGTTTATTATTGTTAGTCTGACAAACTACCAACTGAAAATTATGTTCTCCTGCAACCATTTCCATGCTTTCAACCAGCTGACTGAAAAATGGATTGGCGATTCGTGGTACAATTACCGCAATCGTTTCCGTCTTTCGCTTCCTGAGACGCTGCGCCAGTGAATTCGGCGTGTACCCGAGCTGCTTCATTGCCTCTTCTACCAATAGCTTCTTCTCTTTTGCGACATACGGATGACGGTTGATCACCCTGGATACTGTTGATCTGGATAACCCTGTCGCATCAGCCACATCTTTAATTGTCGCCAATCGAGACTACCTCCCTCTCCATAAACACCCCCTAGGTCTTTCCTATGACGGATGATCACTTGAAATCGATTTCATATCCTTCCAAAAAAATTTGTCCAATAAAGTGCGTTAATAAAGTGGTCGTGAAATCGATTTCATACTTGGATTGTAAATAAGATTCAGAAAATTATCAACAGAAAAAAGAAAATTTGTCTAATTTTTTTGAGATTCAACACTAAATATGACGTTTTATGGGATAAATTGGATATTAATGCAGTATATAAGGGCTAGAATCTTCATTGCTCCTCTCATTTTTTATTGAAACTTTTTCCCCAGTTCAGTTCATATTCCTATGAAATAAAATGTCTAATTTTATCGTTATGTGGCGGAGGCTGACATGTGGCAGCCCTTTGTACAACAAAAATCAAAAAAGGACTGCCCTCTGCCAGGACAGTCCTGAGAATATGTTTATTGGAGTTCACACAAATATTCATCGAGGCCTTTAAATTGAGGAGAAGTCCAGCCTTTTGGTCCCACCATTTTGCAATATGTTCTCCATCTGAGTTTGAAAACCAGTTCCCGTGGCGCATTAAAAATTCTTTCGATTACCAGGTCGCGGCTTCCACTTGTGATTTCAATTCAGCCAGTCCTTTTCCTCCTCCTAAAAAAATGGTCTCTCCAATCACATTCGTGAATCACATATGACTTAACCAACGAAGCTTCCTAGTCTTCCTTTTCCTTCTCTTGCAGCTCAATCAGGTAATCATCCAATCTTTCAAACCTGTCTTCCCACGTGTGTCTGAATTGATCCAGCCATTCATCGAGCTCTTGTAAAGGTTCAGTTCGGAGTTTATAAATTCTGCGATTGGCCGCCGGCTGCACCTCGACAAATCCTGCTTCATTCAATACCCGGAGATGTTTAGATACTTGTGGTTGTCGAAGCTCAAGCTTATCAGCAATTTCGCCGACAGTAAGTGGCCCCTCACGCAAAAGTTTAATGATGTCCATTCGTTTTGTTTCTGCCAGAGCATTTAATATCTTTTCCATAAATCAAATATACTCCTAACGGAATATTCCGTCAATGGAATATATAAAAAATCACAAATAAAATACCCTTGCTCTAGTCTGGCTTCCTTATAAAATATCCCCTATGCCATTTGAATTTGCTCAACTAATCGTCTACTTTTCAGCTATTAATCTTCCACTTCGATGAGATAAATTCTTTCTCTGAAGGAACCGCGTTTCTCTGCCTTTTCTTTTCGAATTTCTTCAACCTCATCAATTGAACTATTATGAAGTTCAGCTAGTACCTCCATTAATTCCAGCAAATCTGCCATCTCTTCAAGCGCTTCTTCATCAGTTCCTGCAGTTAAATATTCATCTAATTCTTCTTGCAGCTTCCTTTTAAGAGATTCCACATATTCGGGTTTATCCAAGGTTCTTGCTTTAAAGGAATTTCCTGTTTTCGCAATAATTTCTGGTATACGGTCCCTGACTAATTTTTTATATACTGGCAAGCTCATCTCCCCTATACTTAAACTTAAGTAGTTAATTATAAGTATAACAAAGGTCTAACCGACAATTCAGCTGTCCTTTACTTCCTGATAAATGAATGTAAAGAGGGGTACATACATGAATTCGACTAAGAAAAAACAAAAATGGATGCAACTTGTAGATTTAGTCAAAGCAACACAACCACCAAAGCTATTATTCAGTTCAGCACTTTTTCTCAGTTTGTTGACTACAATCGCCGGGCTTGCCATTCCATTGTTAGCCAGCCGGCTGATTGACAATTTTGATTTGGATAATTTGAATAAAACAGTAATTACTGGGATTGTAGCAGCTTTTTTCATCCAGGCAATTGCCGGGGGGATTTCTGTATATATATTAGCACGAGTCGGCCAGCATATTATTGCCTCTCTCAGAAAGCGACTCTGGAGAAAGCTGCTCATTCTGCCTGTCCCATACTATGATTCACATGAAACCGGGGATTCGGTCAGCCGGATGACGAATGACACCGCTATAATTAAAAATTTGATTACGGAGCATTTTACCGGCTTTGTCACAGGGATCATTTCTGTCTTCGGCGCGATTGTGATTCTGTTTTATTTGGACTGGCCACTTACGCTGGTAATGTTTTCAATCATACCAATTGCTTTGCTTTTCTTAATTCCAATTGGCAGGAAGATGGCCGCTATTTCCCGTGATCTACAATCAGAAACGGCCAGTTTTTCCGCAAACCTGACACGCGTCATTTCGGAGATTCGTCTTGTTAAAGCTTCAAATGCGGAAGAACGAGAGTATGTCAAAGGAAAATCCGGAATCATGAAGCTTTACCGACTGGGTTTGACAGAAGGCGTCATCCAGGCACTCATGTCCCCGCTAGTTTCTTCCCTTATCATAGTCGTATTGGTACTCATCATTGGCTTTGGCGGTGTCCGGGTCACTTCCGGAGCGATGACAGCCGGAGAATTGGCCGCCTTTTTCATTTACCTATTCCAAATCATTATGCCGATCACTCAGATAGTTGTATTTGCAACTCAATTTCAGAAAACGATCGGTGCGACAGAAAAAGTATTGGACATCCTTTCGCTGGATGAGGAAGATCTGAGTGAAGGAAGTCAGTTGGAAAGCTATGACCAGGCTCTTTTGGTGGATAAATTAACTTTTGGTTATTCTCCAGAGGAAATTGTGTTGAATGAAATATCATTTACTGCAGTTAAAGGGGAAGTTACAGCAATTGTCGGTCCCAGCGGAAGCGGGAAGACGACACTTTTCTCGTTAATCGAACAATACTATAAGCCCCTTCAAGGAGAAATCCGCTACGGCAAGGTCCCAATCTCCAACTATTCTCTTTCATCCTGGAGAAAAATGCTAGGCTATGTCTCACAAGACAGTCCAATCTATGCAGGCACGATCAGGGAGAACCTGACTTATGGACTTGATAGCGATATTACTGAAGAAAAGATGATAGCTGCAGCTGAGATGGCATATGCTCACGATTTTATTGTGGATTTGGCAAAAGGATATGAAACAGAGGTTGGCGAACGCGGGGGCAAATTATCCGGTGGGCAAAGACAACGAATTGCTATAGCCAGGGCGTTATTGCGAGATCCAGAGATTCTCATGCTTGACGAAGCGACATCCAGTCTGGACAGCCAGTCGGAAATCGTAGTACAGCAAGCATTGAAGAACCTGATGAATGGACGGACAACCCTGGTGATCGCCCACCGACTCTCCACAATTGTTGATGCCGAGCAGATAGTTTTCCTGGAGAAAGGCCGAGTAACAGGAATCGGAAGCCATGAAGAACTATTCAACAACCACCAGCTATATCGCAATTTTGCAAAACAACAATTACGAATTCAAGATTCCAGCTGATAATAGTTAAAGCGGAAGCGCCTTGTACACCCCCGACCAGCTTAAGACAAGCCTCGCCGTGATGGTCTTTGTCACAGAGAGGATTGACTTAAGACCTCGAGGGGTAGGCGCTGCAGCTGGAGGAAGTTAAAGCGGAAGCGCCTTGTTCACCCCCGACCTGTTTTAATACCCAGATTAGAAAAACTCGCATACACTGCTCTTTTCGTGCATGCGAGTTTTTCTTATACTTGGAACTTTAAAATTTTCACTACGCCGAAAAACTTCTTTGCAAAATTTTATGCTTCCCTAATGTATAAAAAACCACCCAAAGGCCCTCCACTATCTGAAGGGCCTGAGATGGTTTCAATCAATGTCGATATACCTGGTAGGGCGGTTTGATTTTGGTGTGATAACTTTCAACAGACCGTCCTGGAAAGTCGCTTTTACATCTTTTTCATTAATAGCGTGCGGCAAAGTTACCGTCCGTTCTATATGTTCCTGTGATTGTTCATTGTGATAATTATTGTTCTTATCGTCTACCACTTCCGTCATCGTATTCTGTTTCACCGCAATTCGCATACGATTTCCCAGAAGCTCGATTTGAATTTGTTCCCGCTTGTATCCCGGCAATTCCGCTTCCACTACTACATGGGAGTCGGTTTCATACACCTCCACATGAAACATCTGTCGGTGGAGGATGTGGTGCAGCTGCTTAAAGGATTTGTCGAAATAACTGTCCACTGACCGCACGAAATCATAGAAGGTATCATCAAACAGCTTCGGGAATTTGTTTTTTTCCGAACTCATTGATATCTTCCCCCTTTTTTCTTTTATCTGCTATCAGCCTATGTCGCATGTATGAAAATGCTACGGACACTTCACCAGTTTTAATAAAAAGGATATGGTACATAACGTTGGTAAACATGAGGTGGAGTATGATAGGTGTGAGCAGGGCTCTGCTGGTTAGTGGAACAGCTTGGTCCGATATAGGTGGTTGGCTGTATTGGGGCTGTGGTTTGTTTCCATTGGGCTTCATCCATACAATACGTATGAGCCATAATACTCGCTGGTGTGAATTTTAATATGTCCGATCCCAATACTACTTCCGGTGTCGGTGCATCAAATATGGCGAGAAGGTGGGTATTGTCAGCATTTGCAATCTCGTAGTGCCACCATCCCTGAGGAACGTTAACGACCTGGCCCGGAGTGATGGAATAGTGGAGATATTGTTTTGTATTGGGGTTCAGCATGGAAATTGTCGCTGCTCCAGAAATTCCGTAAACGAGCTCTGCTGCATTCTGGTGATAATGTGGTTCAACGACATTTCCCTTACTTAAGTAAATATCAAGAAGCGAAGTATTTTGGAGTGTGTTTAACTGCTTAATACCGAGAATATTAATAAAGTTCTGGTTATCCTTTTTGAACAAAGTGCTATTATTCATATCAAATTTGAAATGAGCAGAAGGAGAAGTATAATCAATATCATTTGTCATTTAGTGTCAGCCCTTCCCATCATAAATTTGCAAAAAACCAGGCATTCACCTAGTCATCTTATGGGAAAAAGAAGAAAATGTGAAATTTAAACTTAGAAGGATTATCTAAACTTCAACTAAGTTTTTTTGAGCAGGTAAAGGATATAAACGAGTATGATAAAATTTGCGATAGTCAATATTTCTACAAAATCCCCGTCGCTCATAAATTCATCCAGCAAGCCTGAAGCAAACAGAAAAAAACTAATGAATAATATGATGGTGATATTAAACAGAACTTTCATTTCACAATTCCTTTCTAATATATACATATGTTAAAACCTTCTCTGCCAGTTCTACACTGTTCAGCAGGGTATCTTAAAGGATCGCTGTATTTCGTCCTATGTAGTTTTCAGCCTTCTTTCATGGCTGCGATGACGAATTACACTTTTCATCATCTGTTCTATGCTCTCCAAAAAAACTGTCCATTAACTTAAGAAATCGTTTACAATATAGATAACAATCTACAAGGAGGAATTTTAGATGAAAAATACGATAAAGCAAACCGTCCGAATATATAAGGGTGGTACTCCTGATTAACCTTTAACAGTGGTCCCCCTTATATGTGTTTAGCTTAACAACACAAAAGGGGTAACGTATGGATTTTCCAGTAAAAAAATTTCTTTCGTATTATAAACCGTATGTAAAAGTTTTTTCAGCGGTGTTGGCATGCGCTTTTGTTGTTTCAGCTTTGACCTTGGTGTTCCCGCTTTTAGTACGTTACGTGACTAAAGATGTACTGGAAGGAGATCTCTCAACGGCGATGTCCGATGTTTACTGGGTCGGCTTACTGATGATTATTTTAGTTGCTGTTCAAAACCTCGGAAACTATGTTGTCGATTATAAAGGCCATGAAATTGGGGCAAGGATGGAAAGTGATTTGAGAAGTGAACTGTTTGCTCATATGCAAAAACTTCCTTTCAGCTTTTATGACAAGGAAAAGACCGGGCAGCTCATGACCAGGATCACAAATGATCTGCTTCTGCTTTCCGAGTTGTATCATCATGGTCCGGAAGACTATATAAAATATTTCGTTCGTTTCATTGGAGCGTTCGTGATTCTGTTTTTCATCAACACTCCTTTGACTCTTGCCGTCTTCTGCTTTCTGCCTGTTCTTGGTTTCTTTTCACTGTATTTCAATAAAGTTTTGAATCGGGCACTAACGAACAA
Source organism: Thalassobacillus pellis (assembly GCF_016908295.1). GTDB lineage: Bacteria > Bacillota > Bacilli > Bacillales > Halobacillaceae > Thalassobacillus > Thalassobacillus pellis. The sequence continues at coordinate 293,590 of NZ_JAFBDO010000003.1, read as the reverse complement.
TAAGGAGCGTATCGGGGATGTGAACGCTCAGGTAGAAGACAGCCTGGCAGGAATTCGGGTCGTCAAGTCCTTCGCTAACGAACCGCTGGAAATAAAGAAGTTCAACCACGAAAACGAACGTTTCCTGAAGAGCAGGAAAGAGACCTATAAAGCTGAAGCATACTTCTTTAACGGAACTCAAACCTTCATCCAGCTGATTACAGTCACTGTGGTCATTTATGGGGCGGCGCAGATAGTCCACGCAAAACTTGACCTGGCGGATTTAATCACCTTCCTGCTGTACATCGGGTTCATGATTGAACCTATGCAACGGATTACCCACATGAGTACGCAGTTTCAAGAAGGAGTTACCGGGTTTCAGCGCTTCATGGAAATTAAGAATATCAGACCTTCCATTGAAAATGGTCCGGAAGCAGTTGTGCTTGCATCCGTGCAGGGAAAGATCGAATTCCAAAATGTTTCCTTCTGCTATGAGGATTATCTCGGTGATGTTTTCAATCAATTATCCCTTCAAATAGAGCCAGGGGAGTACGTAGCCTTAGTCGGCACTTCCGGTGTGGGAAAAACGACGTTGAGTTCTCTTATCCCTCGTTTTTATGAAGTGACAGCAGGGAAAGTACTGTTGGATGGTGTGGACGTGCGCGATCTTGATTTACCATTTTTAAGGAACAGTATTGGTATTGTTCAACAGGACGTTTACCTCTTCTCGGGTACAGTAATAGAAAATATCCGGTATGGCAGACCAGAAGCAAGCGAGGAAGAAATCATCGAAGCAGCCAAACGTGCTAATGCACACGATTACATCATGAGTTTACCACATGGTTACCAGTCTGAGATTGGACAGCGGGGTGTCATGCTTTCCGGCGGTCAGAAACAGCGGCTCAGCATTGCACGTGTGTTTTTGAAAAATCCACCTATACTCATTCTTGATGAGGCTACCAGTGCCTTGGATAATGAGAGTGAACGTGCGGTCAAAGAATCACTTGAGTGTTTGGCAAAGGGACGCACAACCTTAGTTATAGCCCATCGCTTATCCACTATCCAAAATGCAGAACGAATAATCGTACTCACAGAGGATGGTATAACAGAACAAGGCGAACATAGTGAGTTACTTAAACAAAATGGTGTTTATGCAAAGTTATATTCCAAACAGTTTGAAGTTCAAGTTTAACCGGGATAGAATCGCCGAACAATGTTTCAACATTGTTCGGCTTTTTTTATTCACAAAATCAACGTCATCACCGTTTTCGCCATCGACCTACGTTTTTCACGAAACCGAGCGCTGACTAGTTTGACCCAGGGTTCGGAGAAATACATAAAAACTTCACTATTTCATCCGTACGGTTGAACCAATCATGCGGCACCGTTGAATCGAAATGGATGCAATCATGTGGATTCAATACGTGCTCCTCTTCTTCGATCAACACTGTCAGTTTTCCCTGGAGAACATACAGGAATTCTTGACCTTCATGAGTGATGGGCTTGCCATTATTATCGCCTGGATTCAGTGTGACCAGGATCGGTGTAAATAGCGGTTTTTCAAACTCACCAGATAAATCTTTATAAATGAAATTGCTGATGGGTGCCAATTTATCTTTTACCGTGTTCCGTTTTACCGCACTATTAGGCCCACTAGGGAAAAAGTGGCTGGGATTGACACCGAGCACTTCTGATATTTTTTTCAAGGATTCCAATGTAACCGAGGATTTCGAACGTTCCACCTGCGATAAAAAGCTGATAGACAAACCGGTCTTTTCTGAAACTTGCTTTAATGTAAGTCTATTCTGCTTTCGTAAATCTTTTATTTCCTTCCCAATCTTATCTTTCATTTTCTAACACCCTTACTTACTTTTTCTTTCTCCTCTAGGATACCGAAATGCATGTATTTTGTAACGTTCTCTTATAAAACCTTAAATTCCCTTGTAAATTTTTGCGAAATATTCTAAAATTTTAGTCAACGAAATTGAAGTGGTACTTCAATTTTATACTATCATAGAAGGAGGAACGCTTTTTCATACAAAAAAGGAGTGATTAAAAAATGAAATTTATTACCCAGCAGGAAATTGAATCCGCTTACTTGATGGAGGAATGCATTACAGATTTAAAAGAGGGCTTCCGGTTATATTCGGAAAAAAAGACCCATGCGCCTGTCCGGACTTCTTTGGATCATTCCCAGTCTGATGCTAATACCTTGTTTATGCCGTCGTACATCGAAGGGCTCGAATATGAAACTGTCAAGGTTGTCAGCATTTTCCCAAATAATCCTGAGGCAGGTCTTCCAACTTTACAAAGCATCATTTTATTAACAGAAACGATAAATGGGCAGCATCTGGCAACCTTTGCTGCCAGCGGATTGACAGTCATGCGTACAGGTGCCGGGTCTGGCGTCGCAACAGAATACCTTGCAAGAAAAGATGCCCGTATATTGGCGATTCTTGGATGCGGTGCCCAGTCCCGCGGACAGCTGCAAGCAGCTCTGGCGGTAAGACCTATTGAACGGGTCTTATTATGGAACCGGACTAAGGAAAAAGCACGAATCTTCAAAGAGGAAATCAGACGGATGGGTTTTCAGGGAGAAGTGATTATTACTGATTCAGCCAATGAAGCTGCTTCGGAAGCAGACATTTTATCCCTAAGTTCAAAATCACAGGAGGCGTTGTTCAATGCAAATGCGCTAAAAGCAGGCGTCCACATCAATGCCATTGGCTCTTATCGGCCGGATCTGAAGGAGTTTGGTGACGATACTCTGTCAAAAGTTGATCAGCTTTGGGTTGATACCTTGGAGGGTGTTCAGCATGAGGCAGGCGAGCTTATTCAGGCAGCAGAAAAAGGGACATGGAAATGGGACAGTGTCAATGGGGAAATCGCGGACCTTGTTACAGGTGAAAAAACCGGCAGAAATAATGAACACGAAATCACATTATATAAGTCGGTAGGTGTCGCCTATATGGACACCATTACTGCAGCAAAGGTTTATGAGAAATTGACCAATACGCATACAGGGAGGTAAATGATGGACAAAAAATTAAATCGAAAAGTGTTAATTGCAAGTCTCACAGGAAGTTCAATCGAATGGTTTGATTATTTCTTATATGGAACAGTAGCTTCCTTAGTCTTCAATGAATTGTTTTTTCCAAGTTTTGACCCAGTAATAGGATTGCTGTTGGCGTATGCATCCTTCTCCTTGACATTTTTTATCCGCCCACTCGGAGGTATTATATTTGCTCATATTGGTGATAAGATCGGACGGAAGAAAACCCTTGTACTGACATTATCCTTAATGGGAGGGGCAACCGTCCTGATTGGATTGCTTCCTACCTATGCACAGGTCGGAGTCTGGGCACCAATTTTACTGATTACCTTGAGGCTTATCCAGGGGCTCGGCCTTGGCGGCGAATGGGGTGGTGCCCTTTTGCTCGCAGTCGAATATGCTCCTGATAATAAAAAAGGATTCTTTGGGAGTATCCCGCAGATGGGCGTACCGATTGGGCTATTACTTGGAACGTTCGCCCTTACGATTATGAGCCTTCTCCCCGAAACAGCCTTTATGGCATGGGGTTGGCGTGTACCATTTATACTTAGTTCTGTTCTTGTATTCGTTGGCTTATGGATCCGGAAAGGTATCGATGAGACACCAGCTTTTCAGGAAGCGAAAAAGGCTGGCCAAGTTTCCAAGATGCCGTTGGTGGATACGTTCAAATATCACTGGCGTGAAGTTCTAATTGCCGTCGGCGCAAAAGTAGTAGAGACAGCACCATTTTATATCTTTGCAACATTCGTAGTCAGCTATGCGACAGATACACTTGGTTATGAACAAATCAACGTTCTGAATTCTGTCACTATCGCGACCCTTGTCACAGCTATTATGATTCCGATTATGGGAAGATTGTCTGATAAAATCGGCCGTAAACGTATTTACATCGCCGGAACAGTTGGAATGATCGTTTATGCTTATCCTTATTTTCTACTTTTACAAGTCGGAGAACCATGGGCGGTAATTGCAGCTACCACTATTGCCTTAGGAATCATCTGGCCGCCGATTACGGCAGTGCTCGGAACGATGTTTTCAGAAATTTTTTCGACAAAAGTCCGTTATACAGGAATATCGTTAGGTTACCAGATTGGTGCGGCACTAGCCGGAGGCACAGCGCCTTTGATTGCGACCTGGCTGTTAAGCCAATTCAACAATTCGTCATCGCCGATATCCATTTTCATTATATTGACAGGAATTATTTCTCTTATTGCAGTGAAATTCACAAAGGAATCAAAGCTAAATTCTACCATTGATCAGCATATAGAAAATAGAAAAACAATGTAAGAAGAAAGGAACTTTCTTTGGTGAGGAAGTTCCTTTCTTTTTGTACTCAACTATGAAACTTCAGATCAGCTATTTGTAAATCTGTTCTCGTCCCCTGATGAAAAAACAATTGCCACCTACCGTTACAGTGTTTCCATATCGAACTGCGAAGCGAGTTTATCCCAGAGGTTTTATTTTCAATATAATACGTAGTCAATACTACATCAGGTGCAAGGGAATGGATATCAAAATTATGCAGCTTCATTTCGTGAAGGGTAACCCCGCTCATAAGACACTCTTTCTTGCCAAACATTTTTCCTGAGCTTCCGATTTCAAAAAAATCATCCGCCAGAATTTTATCAAGCTTCTCGGGAGATTTACGAACCTCCAGCTTTAAATGGCTTTCTTCCAACTCTTTTATATGTCTATTCAAATCCATATCCATAAAATAAAACCTCCTTTTGATAAAATTATTACTGCTTTCATTTATGACGGCTTGATTATTTTTATTTATTACGAATCATTTTGCTGCTTGTTATTTTTATATACCTCCCAGGCTGCATTCAATAGAAAAAAGGAAAAAAAGATAACAGCTCCGATAGCAAGTGTCTTAAAAGCAAAGTCCAATATACCAAAAATCGCTTCAAACAAAACGAATTCAAAAGGATCGAAGTCCTTTAGGAAATTGAATACTGGAAACGATATGTAATAGAGTGACCATCCAGCAAGTACACCTAATAAGTATGTAAAATTTTTATGCATTTCCGTAACACCTTTTTTCCTTCTCAATTAATATTTCTTTTCCTCTAAGAGAGTGATAATTCTCTTATTTTGCTCTATCATCGTCTCGTTTTGTTTTCGTAATTTCGCAAAATCAAATAAGAATACTATTAAAATGATTATGACAAAAACAGCACCCAATTAGTACACCTCCTAATTATATTAGTTAACTGACTACTTAAAAGAAATATAAAAAAGCTGTTAAAAATACAGCAGAAAAGGTAACTTTCGGGATTACGTATTCTTTCTTTGATACTCCGGCTGCCTTTTCAAGAAACTTTATGTAATCAATTACAGCAATAAAACCGAACATGCTCAATACTTGCCCAGTAGAATCATGAGACACAGAAATATACCTCATCATAGACATACCGAACAGAAGCAGCCCAATATATCCAAATGTCATATGAAAATATCGAACTTTTTTATTCATTACTGCCGACTTCCTCCAATTCAAGCAAATCTATTAGTTCACACACTTTTCTAGCTCGCCTCCTTCCCCCACCAAAAACAAACACAAGTATCTAACTATCAACCAAGACCTGTTTATATTCCTTTTCTTCTTTTTGCTACGGTAGCATCGCTTCAATTATTTCAAAATCTTTACAAACACTCAACCTTTTCCAAAAGAAATAGACGCAGTTCCTTTACTGGAATTGCGCCTATTGTATTAAATAGGTCCACCGAATATTGCTATATTCTGGCGTTCAGGAGTGAATGCAGCCCAGTTCCACTTCAGTACGGTCAGCATATAACCAAGGGTGTCAGCATTGTATCTGCCTGCAACGCTTTGGTATCCTTCCAATTCATATGTCCCATCACGATTATAATCAATTGGATACAGACCTGAAAGTGGATTGACCCATCCGGATATCGGTTCCTTTAAGTTTCCTTTAGGGGTATATATTTCGGATAAATAATCTTTTCCCTTATAAGTCAGGTCAAGTACATATTTTTCCTTCAAACGCTCACTGATGACGGTGGCTTGATAATTATCATCGTAGTTCACTTTATAGTTATAGGCTTCATTAAAAGAATCAGAATCGAATATTTGCCTGAGCTGGCCATTCCTATCCGAGAAGATATAAGCATAGATAGAACCGCCGCTTCCCCCCGTATCAATGACCACCAAAATGTCATCCACTTTATTGCCGGTGAAATCACCAAGAAAAAGTGTCGGGTTATAACCCATGTTGTTTTTTAAAGGCAGCCGTTGGACTTGGTTGGTTTTCCCGTTTTGTACCTCTAGGTTGATATTCTGCCATAAAGGACTGTCAGATGTTTTCGTTGCGGTAAGAGTAACCTTGTCAATCGTATCATCACCATCAATATTTCCCCATTTTTCTGCTACGATGGATGGTCTGTTCTGATTCATTTGTCTGGAGAGCGTCGCTTGAAGTCCTCTCCTCATCTCTAACAGACTCTGCCGGGATGGGTAAGGATTCGCGAGCAGCATAGCGCTGTCCAGGGTATGCAAAGCATCCCTTGCTAACCCTGCCCTTGCCTGAGCCGAAGCCAGACAATACCAATAATAAGGGTGGTTCGTTTTCCTGGCTGCTGTAGAAAAATAATGGATTGCCTGACTTAAGTATGCGTCCATTTTCATCCCACCTGTCATAGATTCTATATTGAATTTATATGCACGAATGCATAGATTAAGCTCAAAAATCAAGATCATCTAAACTTTTCAGGCTCCAACCGTGCTTGCAAAGGTAGATAAATAAAAAAGCACCCATTATGAGGTGCTTTTTTCACTCCTATTCTTCTTCTATCTCCCAATCATGAATAAACGTAACACAGCCCTTTAGTGTTTGAGCGACTGGGCAGCTTTTTTCAAAAACCGCTAATGCCCGCTCAGCTTCCTTCCTTTTACCTTCCGGAATAATCAGCTTATAAAAACAGCGGATTTCTGTAATTTTCAATACCTTTTCCGGAGCTTCTATCACTCCTTCGAATTCACCTTGAAGCTTGTCTGGAAAAGTCGGTATGCCACGCGCCTCCAGCGCGCCAGATAATGTTCCAGTAAGTCAGCCGCCAGCAGCAGAAACAATGTGATCCAGTGTGGAAGGGTGTTCCTCTTCGGGTACAGCTTTATAAAAATCTTTAACTCCTCCATGGACCCCATAGTGCACTGGTTCTTCAAAATCTGCGATATAAGCTCTTCTGTTCGGCCTTTCTTCTTGAATAATTTTTATTTTGGAAATTTCAATTGGTTCACTCACACTTGTCCTCCTTCAGCCATTTATTACTTTAAGATTACCTCTTTAAAACAAATGGCAAACTTTTTTGCGAATATCCCTTCAGAATTGTTTTTACCGGTTAAGGAAACCTCCATTCTTAACATGTAATTTTGCAAAACAACCACATCTCGACAATTAAAGTAAAACTTTTATTGAGCTGGCATTAAAAAATATAGTCGAAAAAGCTCATAGTTGATTAACGGATTTATTATAACCTTTCCATGTGAAACAGAGGTTATTTTAAAAATTGGCGAATGCAGCCCTCTTCCTCCTTCCATTTTCCCTAGATCCTTTCTCCTACCTTTTCATTCCATTATTTACATTCATTTACACCTGTTTAAAAAAGATTTTTTATAATAGAACCTGCATTCAAGCTTGATGGAGAAAGGAGACATTTTTTATGACAAAGGAAAGATCCATGAATGATTTGTTCCAAAGATTTAATGAGGAAACCCTGAATAAGGATGTCGATCGACGCAGCTTCATCCAGGGTGCAGGAAAAATTGCCGGTATTTCCCTTGGTATGGTGATTGCCCAATCACTCGGCGGAGTACAAGCCGATGCGGAAGCTCGTTTTGATGCCTACCCTTTCACTTTAGGAGTTGCTTCTGGAGACCCGCTTCCAGATGGAGTTGTTTTATGGACAAGGCTTGCCACCGATCCGCTAAATGGTGGGGGCATGCAAGATAAAAACTATCCAGTTCAATGGGAAATTGCAAGGGACCAGGATTTTCGGGATATTGTCCAGCGTGGAAATGCAATTGCCAGCCCGGCGCTAGGGCACTCTGTGCATGTGGAAGTGGAAAATCTTGAACCTTCAACAGAATATTACTATCGTTTCAAAGCTGGAAATGACTTCAGCCCATCGGGAAAAACAAAGACACTTCCTGCCCACGGCTCCTCTGTTGCAAGCCTGAGTTTTGCTTTTGCCTCCTGCCAGCAATTTGAACACGGTTATTATACGGCTTACCGCCATATGGCAAAAGAAGACCTTGACCTTGTTTTCCATCTTGGAGATTACATTTATGAATACGGCCCGAACGAATACATTTCTCAGACAGGGAATGTCCGTACACATCGCGGTCCAGAAATTCGTTCTCTTGAGGATTATCGCAACCGTCATGCCCAATATAAAACTGATAAAGACCTGCAATCAGCACATGCTGCGTTTCCATGGGTAGTAACCTGGGATGATCATGAAGTAGAAAACAACTATGCGGATGAAATCCCTGAAAATGGTCAGTCTGTAGAGGAATTTGTCAAACGTCGTGTTGCTGCTTATCAGGCTTACTACGAACATATGCCATTGCGTCAGACTTCCATGCCTTACGGCGCAGACATGCAGTTATACCGCAGATTTTCGTACGGGAATCTCGCAAATTTCCATGTTCTCGATACTCGTCAATACCGCTCCAACCAGGCGAATGGAGACAAAAGCTCACCACAGACAGAGGAATCCCTTGATCCATCACGTACCCTGTTAGGTGACGAACAGGAAGAATGGCTGCTCCGACACTTAGATTCCTCTGATTCACATTGGAATGTTCTTGCTCAGCAAATATTCTTTGCTAAACGGAACTATGGGCCGAGTCCGGAAGATCCTTTGTACAGCATGGATGCCTGGGACGGTTACATACCAGCCCGTAATCGAATTATTGATTTTGTAAATCAGAAAAAATTAAATAACCTGGTTGTTTTGACTGGAGATGTCCATGCCAGCTGGGCTTCCAACCTTCTTGCTGACTTTGATGACTTGAAATCCAAAGTGTTCGGTGTAGAATTTGTCGGCACTTCTATTACCTCAGGGGGGAACGGTGCAGATAAACGAGCAGACACCGACCGAATTCTGAATCAGAATAAACATATTAAATTTTTCAACGACTATCGAGGGTATGTCCGCTGTCATGTCACTCCAACCGAGTGGAGAACCGATTATCGTGTGCTTCCATTCGTAACAAGCCCTGGGGCGGATATTTCCACTCGTGCTTCCTTCGTTTATGAAAAAGACCAGGCTGGTCTGAAAGAAGTTTCCGCTACCATCGTTCCTCAGGGAAAACAATTCTCAAACGAAGTGGAAATGGACCGTTATGAAGCACATGATCGCGCACACGAACGCCAAATGCAGAAAAAACATAAACAACTGAATTAACGGTGCCTCAAGAAGTTCTCTCCCCGGGAGAAACAGAAAATGGTAATTAACCTAAAATATGTTTCTCCCGGGGTGTTAGGAGGATTGTTATGGATGATAGGAAAATTCAGCTTGTCGGGCATTTGGAAGAATTGCGCAACCGGCTGATCATTACAGCTGTTGCATTTCTAATCTTTTTGATTGGTGGATTCATTTTTGTAAAGCCGATATATGCCTGGCTGATCAGGGATTTGGATACAAAACTTGCCGTGCTTGGGCCAAGTGACATTCTCTGGGTTTACCTGATGATTTCGGCGGTGATTGCACTTGCGGCTACAATACCGGTGGCAGCATTTCAAGTATGGCGGTTTGTAGCACCAGCGTTAAACAAAGAAGAACGAAAAGTGACGCTGCGTTTTATTCCAGCATTGTTCCTGCTTTTTCTAGTCGGATTGACATTCGGTTACATGCTGTTATTTCCATTTGTACTCGGGTTCCTGACTACTCTTTCAGAAGGTCAATTCGAAATGATGTTCACTGCTGACAAATACTTTCGCTTTATGCTCAGCCTGACTGTTCCATTCGGATTATTATTTGAGATGCCTCTTGTCGTACTTTTCTTAACAAGGCTCGGGATTTTGAATCCGGTTCGGCTGAAAAAAGCAAGAAAAGCTGCTTATTTTGCCTTGATAGTGGTTTCTGTACTGATCACCCCACCTGATATCATCTCCGATATCCTGGTGATTGTACCGCTGCTTGTCTTATATGAAATCAGTATCAGCCTGTCGAATGTCGTATATAAAAAACGTTTGAAGCAAAGTGAAACAGCCCCGCAATCCGTGGCTTGATTTATAACTAAACACTCTAAGGAGGGATTTAAATGGCTGAAAACAAGCATTTAAACCGCCGCGATTTTTTAAAGGTTGGCGGTATGAGTACAGCAGCAATTGCATTAGGGTCTACAGGACTCTTTTCCTTCAGTGACAGCAAAGCACTGGCTTCCCCGAAAAACTCCAAGCGTGCTTTTGGCGGGTATGGACCACTTGTGAAAGATCCTGGAGGAATCATGGATCTTCCCCGCGGGTTTCAATACCGGATCATTTCGGAAGAAGGCGGCAAGCTTTCTGATGGGAGGCCAGTACCTGCAAAGTTCGATGGTATGGCTGCATTTCCAGGGCCGAAAAATTCCACCGTACTCGTACGGAATCATGAATTGAGCGGGAATACGAAATACCCGGTGATTGGACGTAACCCTTACCAGAAGGAACATACCGGGGGAACTACAGCACTAGTAGTCGATAACAATCGGAAAGTATCCAAAGAATATGTTTCTTCTTCCGGAACCATTCGTAACTGTGCTGGCGGCGCAACACCATGGGGAACCTGGCTTACCTGTGAGGAAACACTCGAAGAAGGACACGGGTATGTCTTTGAAGTCGATCCTGCTGACCCGGAAAATAAAATTTCCGCAACACCAATCCGGGAAATGGGTGCTTTTTCCCACGAAGCAACAGCAGTTGATCCAGAAACAGGGATTGTTTATTTGACGGAAGATGCCGGTCCTAGCTACCTGTACCGCTTCCTTCCGAATGACCGTAGCCAGCGTGTCGGCGCACTTCAAAAAGGTGGTAAGCTTCAGGCTGCAGCCATGGAAGAAATGAGCAAAGACAGCATGAGTGATTTTTATACAGGTAAACAGTTCGGCATTATTTGGAAGGATGTTGATCCAGAAAAACCTACACTTGACGCCGGAAGGAAAAACTGTATCCAGTTCAGCAGGCTGGAAGGGGCGTATTTTGAAGGTGGCGTATTCTGGTTTGATGACACTTCTGCCGGTGACAAAAATAATGGACGCGTTTACCGTTATATTCCGGCGACCAACACACTGGAGCTTTTCTATGAATCTACCTCCTCCAATGATTTAGAGATGCCGGATAATATTTGTATCACCCCTTGGGGTGACCTCTGGATTGCAGAAGATGGTGGCGGAGTCGATCGTATCATCGGTATGACGCCAGAAGGTGAGACTTATCTATTCGCTGAAAACAAGCTCAATGATTCCGAACTCGCCGGACCGACCTTTTCACATCAGGGAGATACTTTCTTTGTAAACATCCAGACACCAGGCATCACCTTTGCTATCTGGGGTCCTTTTGCCAGAAAAAATGCCGGCCGCAGAAGACAAATGGGCCACGCTGCTCCACCAGAACAATATGCACCTAAGGTTTCGGAGAATATATCTATTTATGCGGAACTGCAAGGAATCTCTGAACTGGAAGTTGCTGCCTTTGAACGTCACGGAATGCCAATAAAGAAATAAACTTCAGGAGGTTGATAGAATGTTAACGAATATCGGAATTCCAGGTTTGATTCTTCTATTAGTTATTGCTTTGATTATTTTCGGGCCATCTAAACTGCCGGAAATCGGGAGGGCTGCTGGCAGTACTTTGAAAGAATTCAAATCCGCGACCAGTGATCTGGTTAGCGATGATACAGATAAAGAAGAGAAAAAGAAGCTGAAAGCAGTAGATAAATAACCAAACAACCACACCCCGGGAGAACCAGTTAATAGAATTTCCATTAACTGGTTCTCCCGGGGTGCTCTTTTTGTATTTCATAATATTGTAAAATAAAAGAAACACATCAGTAATGGGAATTCCCTTTGGTTCGTGAGATAATTGTTAATAAATAAATGACTCTGCGAACGGAATGATTTTCAATGTACCGAATCATCTGCCGACAAAATGAGAAAGAATCCGTTTTAAAAGCATCAAGCAGTCACTTTATGAAGGTTTTTGAGGAAAGAGAAGAAGCTGAACATATGGTCAAATTGCTTAAGATGCAGTCTCAACCCGATACTGAATGGTCCATCGAAAGAATCGAGCTAGTTAAATAAAGCATCCATAAAAGAAAAGCTGCAGTCTGGGTATAATACATGAAGCCCAGACTGCAGTTTTTTACCTGCCAAGAAAACTGAATACATATCCGCCAATCACACCCAGGATTACAATCATCCAGGCTGGTACTTTCCAGATATTAAGGAGTGCAAACAAGATGGCACCCAGTGCGAAATCGGATGCATCGAAAATCGAGCTTTTTATGACCGGATCATAGAAGGCAGCAAGCAGGATTCCGACCACACTTGCATTGACACCCATAAGTATTCCCTGAAAAGTAGCCTTCTGACGCAGTTCGTTTAAAAACGGCAATGCAGCTATAATCAACAAAAAGGAAGGCAGAAATATTCCTATTGTAGCAACTACAGCTCCACCAACTCCCTCGATCATCGTTCCTAAATAACTGGAGAATGTGAACAGCGGCCCTGGAACAGCCTGTGCCATTCCGTACCCTGCCAGGAATTCATCGAGAGTCAGCCACCCTTGGGGAACGACTTCCCGTTCAAGCATCGGTAAAACTACGTGTCCCCCGCCGAAAACCAGGGAGCCTACTCGGAAAAATACATCGAAAATATTGATGAAGATGTTGTCAGTGCTTCTTGCTATAATCGGCAACACGATCAGTGTAAATATAAGAATTCCAAGAGAGGCGAAACCCAGCTTTTTAGAGATACTCACATCGAGCGGCTGTACATTAGGTGTTGCTTTACTCCGAAAGGCTTTTAAACCAAATAGCCCTGCAGCAAGAATAATGATAATCTGCATCCAGGCGGATGGATACAATAACATAATCGTTGCGGCCACAATAGCAATGGCAAGACGCATCTTGTCCGGTGTAAGTTTTTTACCCAGACCGATTAAGGCATGAAGGACAACTGCCGCGGCAACCACTTTCAAGCTGTGAATGAAGCCTGCATCACCGAGGGTGAACGTCTGATAAAGCAAGGCAAAAATGACAAGCACTAATACAGACGGCAATGTAAATCCAAGCCAGGAAATAAGCCCTCCCAGCAATCCACCTCTCATCATTCCGATTGCAATGCCAACCTGACTGCTGGCTGGACCAGGCAGGAATTGACACAACGCAATGATATCGGCATAAGTTTTTTCATCCAGCCACTTTCTTCGATCGATATATTCGTCCTTGAAGTAGGCCAGATGGGCAACAAGCCCTCCAAATGAAGTGAGACCGAGTTTCGTGGAGGAGGCTAATATTTCTAAAAGTCTATTTGATTTCTTCACATCGTTCCCTCCCTGTTACTTGATTTCCTTGAATAGTTCATAGGCTTTCTCTCTCGCTTCCTCAAGGATGGTATCACCTTTGGTTGTAGTGCGGTAATATTTCCTGATCTTCCCGCTTACATTCACTTCTTCTTTTTCCAAAAGGCCGTCCACTTCCATATTGTGAAGAATCGGGTACAACGTTCCTGGACTGATATCATAGCCATGTTCATACAGTTCCTCGAGCATCCAGGAACCGTATATCGCCTCTTCTTTGGCATGGTGTAAAATATGGATTTGAATGAACCCTAGAAATAACTTTCTCAATACTTTATTATCCAAAAGCGGAACCTCCTTTTTCGATATCGGAATTCAATATCGATTTTCGATAATAAGTGTAAACCGCTTTTTCTGAAAATGCAACCTTGAACTCCGAAGAATTTTAAATTCCTAGCATGCCTGTTTTCATGGCTTACTCTTTTCTACCATTCCATGTATTTAAATAAATTTATTACAAATTTTTCACCTGAAGAGAATGACATGCTAAAAAATACCTTAGCTTGAAGAATCTTGTCGAGTAATATTTATTTCAGCAGGGTATATCTTTTGTATGGAGGTGTCACCTTGAAAAGTGATGGAATCAAGGATTTAGAACGCCGTATAGAAGATATGCGGCAACATATGTACCAGACCTACCTGGAAAACCCAGGTGACCCCCGGTTAGTAATTATTTCTCAGAAATTGGATCAGCTGCTCAATGAGCTATGGGCGCTGAAAAATTCCAATGAATGAAGCAAGAGGGGGTAAATATGCTAACCATTCATTCTTGATGCCTCCAGTTTTGGTAAGGTTTGCTCCCCCTTTGTTTTCCTGCTTGGAAAATCAGGAGGGGAGCAACTTTATTTTTTCAGTCACTGACAGTTGATTTTCAAATAGGATAGGTTCATAATCCATAAGAAGATACTGTACTGTAAAGGAGCAATAGCTCATGCTTCCAACCATGAATCGGCTTCTCCAAAAGCTGATGCCGTATATTACACCAACCGCTGTGGTTATCGGTGTTATTTTCTCAGACATGCTTGAATTTTTCGTTTTTCTTGTCCCATGGATTTTCGCATTCATGACCTTTTCAGGCAGCCTAGGATCTAATTTTCATAATTTAAAAAATGTACTGCGCAACCCACTTTCGATCGTGCTCTGCCTTGTTATTTTACATATTATTATGCCTCTGATCGCTTATGGTACGGGGCTTATCATTTTTCCAGACGACATGAACACCGTCATCGGTCTCATTCTGTCATTTCTCATACCTACTGGAATCACCAGTTTAATATGGGCAGCTATTTATAAAGGAAATGTTGTTTTGACGTTGTCTATTATTCTATTGGACACCCTTCTTTCTCCTTTAGTCGTTCCTTTTGTATTAAAGTTCTTAGTTGGAAATTCCATTGAAATGAATGTGCTGGACATTATGAATGGACTGATATGGATGATTGTCATTCCTTCACTCCTTGGCATGCTGGTCAATCAATTCGCAAAAAAAGAAGTGACACGCACCCTAGAAGCGAACCTCGCCCCGTTTACCAAGATCGGAATTGGTACGGTGGTGGCAATCAATAGTTCGGCTGTCGCCCCCTACTTCAAAAATTTCGACTTAAAAATGACTGCAATTGCAGTAACTGTATTTTCCCTGGCTATTGTAGCCTACTTCATCGGATTCTTTTTCGGGAAATTCATGAAGATGGATCAAGGAACTGTCGTTTCCTTGACTTTCAACAGTGGCATGCGGAATATAAGCGGAGGGGCTGTCATTGCCATCACATACTTTCCTGCTGCTGTAGCAGTTCCGGTAATTGTATGCATGCTGTTCCAGCAGGTTCTTGCCTCTTTTACCGGCAGTATACTGACGAAGTACTACCTTGAACCTACACCTGAAATGACTTGACAGAATAATGTTGCATACTTGATGTGCTGTTATTGGTTTACTTTTCCATGATATTGGCAATAGGGATACTATAGCGTTGGACATCGACAATTTATTCATTGTCGGGTGGAAATGATCCGGACATTAGAGCTGGACATGAGCCAAGTAATTCATGAACCATAACGGTTGATTCGTTTTCGATATATGTCCTTCCGCAAAAATTGCTAGGAGGTATGTACAAATGGCTAACAATCGTGAACCAGAAAAACAAGTGAAGGAATTAACTGAAGAGAAAAAGGACGAAATTATGGCGAGCTTCTCCCAATTCCGTGACTATCTGGGGGATAAAGTGGAAAAGGGCGAAAAAATGGGACTGAGTGAAGAAGCACTGACAAAGAATGCCAAGCGGGTCGCAGACTACCTCGCAGAACATGAAGAACCACGCAATCGCGAAGAAAAACTGCTGAACGAAATGTGGAATGCAGCAAACGAAGATGAACGAAAACATGTCGCCCATGTACTAGTCAAACTTGCCGATGAAACAAACAAATAACCTTTCGTTAGAAGAACTGCCTCGTTAACAGGGGCAGTTTTTTTATTGGATCTGAAAAATTCCTGCTGATATACAAATGGGGAATTATGCTAGAATAAAACCATCCTTAGGAAGGATGGTTTTATGAATTTCTCCAAATTATTATCAAGTATAAATCCACCTGGTGAAAATCGCTTCATCTTAGGTATCGATGGCTTAAGCAGGGCAGGCAAAACTACGTTCACAAAAAAGTTGTGTGATCACCTGGGAGACAGCACTCCCTATTACGCATTTCACATCGACGAACATATTGTTGAACGTGACAAACGTTATCATACCGGTTATGAATCCTGGTATGAATATTATTACCTTCAATGGGATATCGATTGGCTCACCGAAAATTTCTTTAAAAAGCTTAAAAGTGGCAAAGAGCTGTATCTTCCCTTTTACAACAATAAAGAAGATTATCATCAATGGAAGAATATAAAGTTGCCGGACCCTTGCCTTATAATTATTGAAGGGGTGTTTCTGCAGCGCAGCGTATGGCGGAAATATTTCGATTATGTGATGTATTTGGATTGCTCTAAAGATATACGGTATTCACGGGAAAAAGTAAACAATCAGCACGATTTAGAAAAGCTAGAACACAGGTATTGGAGAGCAGAAAATTATTATTTAACAAAAATAGCACCTAAAGAAAATGCAGATATAATCCTAAAGGGAGATTGATACGGAGGGGTGTCTTATGGAAGTAATGGAAACCAGAGATTATCAGCTCATTGCCGAATTAAACAAGTATGTACATGATTTGCATTACAATCTTTATCCTGACCTTTTCAAACCTTATGATTTTGAAAAAATGAAGACTTTTTTCCAGCCGCTTGTCCATAATGAAAACTACATATTTCTATTACAGAAGGAGGGGCAGCACGCGATTGGTTATGCCTGGATAGAAATAAGGGATTATCCTGAAAGTCCTTTTAAAAAACCTTATCAGTCCGTTTATATCCACCAGCTCAGCATTAAGGAATCTGAATAGAATAAAGGGTATGGCATGCAGTTAATGGAAAAAATTTATAAAATTGCCGAGGCTAAAGGAATCACGTTGATTGAATTGGATTATTGGAATGAAAACGAAGCAGCTAAGAAGTTTTATGAACGTCAGGGCTTTAGTAAAAGAAGTGAATTCGCATTTCGAGAAGTGTAAAAAGGAGCAACAACAGGGCTATAATTTTAAAAAAGGATGGTCATTATGCATATATTTCGTTTTGATAAAGAAGCTGGGCAACGAATTACGAAATTTGATTCTAATTTCATACTGTCTAAAATTGTGAAAACAAAAACACCTGCTTTTATCAGTGGCATGCACTTGGATGCAGGGGGAAATATCGGCTATCATGAAGCCGTTGTACCACAGCTGCTGTTAGTAGTGAATGGGGAAGGGACGGTCTCAGGTAAAGAGAATAGCAAAGTCACTGTCAAAGCAGGTGACGCTGTATTCTGGGAACAAGGAGAATGGCATGAAACAACTTCGGAACACGGGATGACTGCGATTGTTGTGGAAAGTGAAGAATTGGATCCAGCTTCGTTATGAAAAAATTATCAATCTATTTTTTCAACCTTAATCAAATGATCCGGGAATAGATGTGGGATGTTGAAAATACTTGTTACCAGCAGGACAATTACAAGGATGACAGTAAGAATAACGATCTCCTTATGATGGTCCACGCTTCTCTTCTGCTGCATAGCGGCGCGGTATTTCATTTGTATCTTCCATCGTTTGTCATCCAGCTTCACCTCATCTCCCCCTTTAAACATAGTTTAATGTTTGTATCGAAAGGATAGCAGATCATTGGCTGGTTTACGGAAATGGCGTCTTTCCTCTTCTTCCTTCACCTGAAATGGGTGCTGGAAAATTTTTACGACCGCATACCCCGTCATAGCACCTATGATAGCAAAGAAGATATCACCTATACGGAAAGCTCCCATTTTGAAAATCTCTTGTACTCCTTCAAACACCATACTGGTTAAAGCTGCTGTGAAAATAATAGATTTCCAATCAGAGAAATTCCTTGATAATAGCGGGAGCAGCAGCCCAGCTGGCAGAAATCCAAGGGCATTTGCGCCGTTTCCTTCTAAGGGAAAAAGCTGGGAAAGAGTTATGATATATAAGCTGAACAAGATGACCGCTATGCCTTTTCCAATGATTTTCATTACGTAGATAACCTCGCTTCGTTTGTTTTACATATAATTTTTTATATAAATTAATATAACATAAATAATGGCAACAATTACCGTTAATGAGGAGGAAACGATGGATTTCATTCTGGAACATAAATGGATATTCCTTATCATCGCTGAAGTAGTTTTCTGGATATCGATGCTGACATTTTTGATATTGCGTTATTGGTTCCACTTGCAAAAAGTAAGTATGGTTTTCTTGCCCTTTTCATCGTGAATGATTTGTGGATAGCGACAATGGGATTTTTTGATTACTTGCGAACCGGGGAATTTACCAGTTATCAGATCATCGTTCTTATTTTAATTGTATACGCGTTTACCTATGGAAAATCAGATTTCAAGAAACTAGACCGTTACATCCAGACAAAAGTCGCCGCATGGAAAGGAGAACCGCTGCCTGAAAAAGAGAAATTGAAGAAACTTAGCGGAAAAGAACATGCCAAAAAAGAAAGAAAACAATTCTACATCCACCTAATCATATACATGGCATTACATGTGATTTTCGCACTCCTTTTTGGGTTCTCCGATAGCATCCTTCAAGCAGGCAGTACAGGAGGCTTTTTAGATGCCTGGTTTGACGCTTCTGATTCTACTATCCCGTTTAATAATACTAACGTAAATAATGTCACCAGAATTTGGACGCTCATCCTCGTTATCGATGGGATCATCTCGCTTTCCTATACACTTTTCCCTAAAAAAGAGAAAGACGCCAGGACGTGAGGCGTAATAATAGAGGACTTGGGATGCAGAACTTGAAAGGTTGCTGTACAATAGGCATACCAGATTTGTGAGGAGGGGTGTGACATGAGGAGACTCTTAATCTTTCTGATTATTGGTCTGGTGCTGGGGAATTTCGTACATGGATTCTCGCAAAATAGCACAATAGATGATAGGAAAGAAAGCATCACTATTAATACATCCTCCCCGACTTTAGATACGGAAAAAACAGATGACTTCAAAGTAATTGTTTCCGTGACGACCCTTTTCCTCTTTACTGTTGTTACATTTACACTAAAACCATTTAACCGGAGTCGGAATCTCTTTTTCCTTCACCCCGTTTTCTATCAGTCAAGTTATCTGGTTCTAACTCCTTTGATGTGACAAATAATCATTAAATCAAAGGAGGAAACAGGATTATGATATGGTTCAGATTCATTATGATTGGAATGTTTTCGCTTACTGCCGGGTATCTCTTCTACTTCCAGGGAGTCGAGATTTTCCACGCGTTTATTGATTTTTTCAACAAAAAAGAATAATTCAAAAAAACTAACGCATTCACTCGTTTCCGTGAATGCGTTAGTTTTTCTTATACTTGAATCTTTAATTTTTCACTAAGTCGAATGAGGCTGGGAAAAAACAGAATAAAGCATAAACTAATCGGAACGATTTCATTGAAATCAGTTAGGTTAATATGTGTACCAGAAATTTTTCATCGCTTCGTCCAAACACTTCGCTTTCCGCGGGCACGGTCTGAAGCCTTCTTTGTCAAGAAGATCACTGACCAAGTGGATCTCCGACCCGTGCTGTTCCCGCAGGAGTCTGCGCATTTGGACTACGCTAATGCTCTGCGTACATAAGATTCAATTTTAATCACTCGTTTGTGATACCATCGTTTTACTTATTTCCCAGCTTCCTCTTCTTCTTGGTTTAATTACATCAGCATAAATATGACGATAACAAGAATAATTCTATAAATAGCAAATGGTGTAAGCTTGATTTTATTGATTATCCGTAAGAAAAAACGAATCGACAGTAGTGCAAACAAAAATGCGCTTATGAAGCCTACGATAAAGAATGGGATATCCTCTGGAGAAAAATAAGAAAGGTTTTTAACAAGCGAAAGTCCGCTTGCTCCAAGCATGATCGGCACTGCCATGATAAATGTAAAGTCCGCTGCAGCCCGGTGACTCATCCCCATCAGGACCCCTCCGGAAATAGTTGATCCTGAGCGTGAAAATCCCGGCCACAAGGAAAAGCATTGAATAAGACCAACAGTAAACGCCTGCCTATATGTAATTTGATCAATGTTCTTGGTGGGGGGTTCTTTTACACCAAACATATCAGCAGCAATCATCAGGAATGCACCGATTAGCAGTCCAATCATCACCGTTTCCACCGAAAAAAGATGTTCGTCAATATAGTCTTCAAACAACAAACCAAGTACGCCTGCTGGAATCAAACCGACAATCACATGGGTCAGTTTGAGACGCTCTCCGGGATTTGAAGTATTTGTTTTTTCTTTATTCATCCACAGCAGATCCATGAACCTGTCTTTGAATACGACTACGACAGCCAGAATGGACCCCAGCTGTATGACAATCTTAAATGTATTTGCAACGTACTGGGATAAAAATTCCTTTGTTTTCAGCCACATATCATCGACGATGATCATATGGCCTGTCGAGGATACAGGGGCAAATTCAGTCAGTCCTTCAACCATGCCGAGTATAACTGCTTTGATTAATAATAGTATATCCATCTATGATCCCTGTCTCCTCTTTTTTAAATAGATGAAGCCGCCGATGATAATCAGAACAGCTAGAATCGCGTAAGTGAACTTGGAATAAATATCCATAAAATGAAGGATGCTGTCCCAGGATTCCCCAAGGGCTGCTCCAATGGAAACAAGAATTGTATTCCAAATCAGTGTTCCAATCGTCGTATACAATAAAAACACGACAACCTTCATATTGGACATTCCTGCAGGGATAGATATAAGGCTTCTTACGAGCGGAACCATTCTGCAAAATAATACAGTCCAAGGTCCATATCTATCAAACCAGGCATCCGCTTTATGGATGTCCTCTTTTTTCACTCGCAATATATGTCCCCAACGTTCAACGATTTTTTCAAGCCGCTCCACATCCATCAATAATCCAATCAGATACAAAGCAACCGCACCTAACAACGACCCCAAAGTGGAAACCGCGATCACTCCAATGACAGAAAGACCGGTAGTCGTAGTCATAAACCCGCCATATGGCAGGACTATTTCTGACGGAATCGGGGGAAACAAATTTTCAAATAGCATCATTAAAAAGATTCCGATATAACCGTACTGCTCCATGAAACTGGTAATCCATTCACCCATAGTCGAAACCAACTCTCTTTAGAAAAAATCACAATAACATAAATGTACCACATTAATTCTCCTGGTTATATATTTACTTGTTTCATAGAGTCGAAACTTGTCCAAAATATTTCTCAGGGCCTAATTCTACTAAGCCCTCCAACGTAAGGCAATTGTCAGTTGGCAGCATTCCATTCCTTTTACTGCGGAACTGAGCTGCAGGTTGATCCCATCCGGATTGATTTTCGTCTTGATCCCTTCATGTATCCCTGTCGTTTTCAGCAGTTCATCCACTTTTTTCATATTCGACTCCTGAGCCGCTTTCATAACTTTATGAGCGAACACGGACGACCTGGCCAGTTTTTCCAATACGAGACTTGCCTGCGTCATCAACTGCTGCATAGCCACAGCTGATTCCGTAAATAAAGTCGGATCGACAGGGGGAAACTGGTTGTTATCCGGAAAGCGAACTATTGGAGGCGTCTGTATCCGATAATTGCAATAGCATGGGCAACAAGGATAATAATAATACTGCAATACTGCCTTCCTCCTTTGTAACATCATTGTTATGAAATATATGTAAACGATGAAATTATAGAAGCTTATGAAATACTTATTCATTAATTCGAGAAAGTAAATATATACATTTTGTTAAAAATGACTTTACCTTTACGTTACGTCAAGGTGTATATTGAAAATGTCAGGAGGTGAAGAAATGGAATATACGATAACGAAGTTCGCAAAGCTGGCAGGGGTAAGTTCAAGAACGCTGCGGTATTACGATGAAATCGGGATTCTTAAGCCGGCAAGAATCAATTCATCGGGATACCGCATCTATGGCCCGGAACAAGTGAATCAGCTGCAGCAAATTCTCTTTTACCGGGAGCTTGGAATGGAACTTGAAAAAATCCGAAACATCATCACTTCCCCCACCTTTGACCCTGCCGAAGCACTGAGTGAACATCGAACCAAACTCCTGGCAAAACGGACTAAACTGAACAAAATGATTGCGAGCGTGGATCAGAGTCTCGCTGCCGCAGAAGGGAGAATAACCATGAGTGATAACGAAAAATTTGAAGCGTTTAAACAGAAGTTAGTAGATGACAATGAAGAGAAATTTGGCGAAGAAGCTCGAGAAAAATATGGAGACGAGACTGTTGATAAGTCCAACCAAAAAGTTCTCGGTATGTCTGAAGAAAAATACGCAGAAGTAAATCGCATTGAAATGGAAATGAAAGAAGCTCTGAGCAAGGGAATGGCTATTGGAGACCCAGCAAGTGAACCTGCTCAAAAAGCTGCTGACCTTCACCGCAAGTGGCTCACTTACTTTTGGGATAAATATACCAAAGAAGCCCATGCCGGTGTTGCACAGATGTACGTGGATGACGAACGGTTCACTGCCTATTATGATCACCAGCAGCCAGGTACTGCGGAATTTTTAAGAGACGCTGTCCATATCTATACTGGAATGAACAGCTGAATTATAAAAGGGGAGTTATAGAGCTGTCGAGAATTTCTCGACAGCTTATTCTTTATCTGTTCAGGGTGCTATATCACAAAATAATAGGTAATCGACCATTTTGCAATAAACACGTAAAAAGACACTTTTCTACCAGTTTGATTCCTCAGTTTAATGGAAATAATCTTTTATATAGATAAATGACTATAGGAGCCAAAGGAGGATTTTATGGCTAATATGAATCGCACGGACACCAGCTCCCATATGCCCGACTTTTCGAAAAATTTATGGGCAGGCTTCATGTTTGGACTCGGATTGGTCGCTTTTATTGATGAAACCGTCTTTCACCAATTGCTTCACTGGCATCATTTTTACGACAAATCCACAACTAACATCGGGCTTGTTTCCGATGGTTTTTTTCATGCGTTCAGCTGGTTTGCGACAATTGCAGGACTCTTCCTGCTGGCTGATCTGCGCAGAAGGGAATCATTCTGGCTGAAAAGATGGTGGGGCGGGATGCTGCTTGGATCAGGCGGATTTCAATTATACGATGGCATCATTCAGCACAAAATTATGAGGCTTCACCAGATCCGATATAACGTGGATATAATGCCTTATGATCTCGTATGGAACATCACTGCAGCAATTATGCTTCTTATTGGTATCTTCCTGACCTTTCAGACAAGACCAGGCGCCACACATAAAGGAGTGACTAATCCCCTTGGTAATGATTGAAACAGCATCGCTCCTGCTGGCTATACCGTTCATAGCAGCTTTCATTTTATACATCTATGCTGCAATTTCGTCAGGACAGCGTTTTAATAAGTGGCCAGCATACCGAATTGCACTTTGGATGTTGGGAACAATATTTGCACTGCTATCCGTCGCAGGTCCATTGGCAAAACGTGCCCACATGGACTTTGAAGCACATATGCTGGGCCATCTTTTTCTCGGAATGCTTGCACCGCTTTTAATGGCGTTAGCGAAGCCTATGACTCTGGCTTTGAGGGCTCTTTCAGTCAAATATGCGAAAAAATTAGCCCGTATACTTCGCAGCAGACCAATAATCTTTCTCAGCAATCCACTCACTGCAACGATACTTAATGTTGGTGGACTCTGGGTCCTTTATACAACCGATTTATATATGATGATGCATCAGTACCTGTGGCTCCATCTGCTTGTACACATGCATGTATTTCTTGCTGGATATATTTTCACAATATCACTGATCTATCTTGAACCAACACCCCATCGCTACAGTTATCTGTATCGCTCCATCATACTTGTGATTGCATTAGCAGGACATGGAATTCTTTCTAAATTCATCTACGCCAACCCTCCTGCTGGCGTCCCCCCGGATGAAGCACGGGCAGGCGGCATGCTTATGTATTACGGTGGCGATGCGATTGATATTGTACTGGTTTTCCTGCTTTGTCTACATTGGTTCCGAGCCTCGAAACCTCAAACCACAATAAGTCAGGCAACTTGATTAAAAGGCAGCGTCCTCGGAGGCTGCTTTTCTTATGCAAAAAATATATGGATTACTCCATGTGAATGCGTCCGCTGCTGTAACACCACCTTCCGCTGATTCTCTACTTTCGTTTCAGGAACTCGACGTTAAAAAAAGCACCCGCCACATAAGTGTGACGGGTACTTACTTCTATACCTTTTACACGTTCATAATAAATAGTTTATCGCGGGTCATAGACTCGATGCTTCGGCGGATGCCTTGGGCGCCCAGTCCGGAATTTTTTGAACCGATAAATGGAAAATGATCGGGTCCGCGTTCTGTCTTGGCATTCAGCTGAACGGAACCCACATTAAGTTTGGATCCGATATTCATTGCTGTTTGTACATTGTTGGTAAAAATACTTGCCTGCAGACCATATTCAGATTCATTGGCGAGTTCAACGAAATCGGCTTCATCTGATACTCGGATGATTGGCAATACTGGACCAAATGGCTCTTCATAAGCAACTTTCATTCCGGGGGTTACGTTATCGAGCAACGTCGGGTAGATCAGGTTTTCTTCCCGCTGGTTTCCTGTAACCAAAGAAGCTCCATTTTCAAGAGCGTCATCAATCAGTCCCTGAACAAAATCAGCCGCCTTTTCATCAATCAGGGGCGTGACAGCTGCTTCCTCTTCCGGGTTACCGACAGTCAGCTCATCCACCTTTTTCTTAATTTTACTTGTCAGCTCATCTGCAACAGCGTTGTCCACCAAAACTCGCTTGATTGCTGTGCATCGCTGTCCGGAATATGAAAATGCGCCGCTTACAATCTGGCTGGCTGCCAAATCAAGATCTGCATTCTTAAGTACGATTGCGGGATCCTTTCCTCCAAGCTCGAGAACAACAGGAATCATTTTCGCTTTTTCAGAAATGGATTGGCCAACTTCTGTGCTTCCTGTGAATGTAATCATACTTATATCAGGATGAGTGACTAGATAATCCCCGATTTCGGATCCTTTACCTGTCACACAATGAACGACATCTGCTGGCAGTTCCGTTTCAAGTAACGCATCAATCATCAATTTACCGCTCAACGTACCTTGGGAGGCAGGTTTGAAGATAACTGCATTTCCGGAAATTAATGCGGGGGCAATTTTGGATGCGGCTAAGTTTACAGGGTAGTTAAATGGAGAAATAGCCAGGATGACACCGCGCGGAGCTCTTTCCGCCATCGCTATTTTATTGGAGCTTCCTCCTTTGAAGGAATCCCCTCGGAGCAAATCGCCATGAATTCGACAGCCCTCTTCTGCTGTATAACGGATCAGATCAGCTGTCCGGGCAACTTCTTTCCACGCAGAGGATTTATTTTTGCCTACTTCCTTCATAATCATATCACCGATTTGTGCTTGATTTTCGAGTAATTTATCGGCCCAAGCATGGAGTATTTCGGCACGCTTATATACCTCTTCTTCTTCCCAATACTTCTGAGCCTGTTTTGCTTTTTCGATTGCTTGTCCAGCTTCTTCCTTAGTCAAAAGCGGGAATGCTCCCAGTTCTTCCTGTCCTACTACCGAATATACCTTCTTTTCATTCGTTGCTGTTGCGCTGATATTCACCACTCCTTCAAAAAATTGATAATTCTGATTATTCTTGAAAGGAGAGATTAAATCAAACGTGATGGAAACGGTAACATCCGGCATTTTTGACAATTCAGCTCCATCTATCTTTGATATGCGTTTATTTACCAAGTTTTTGACGTTAATGCGTTAAAGTTTCTGTTAATCTTCATCCTTAATGTCTATATCATCTGGTATAGGTTGATCCCAGTATTCTTCCATTAACGCACGATATTTTTCCACTTGTTGAAAATAGGTACTGAACTGTTCCTTATTGACCAGCACTTCTTTTCCGTCATCAAGAGTCCTGATTTTATTTTCCAAAATGAGCTTTTGAATAAATGTTTCCGGCACATCCAAGTATTCTGCCGTTTCTTTTATAGTCAGATACATCCTTCCACCTCCTTTTATCCAATAATCTACATGGCCGTCATGGATATTTATATATTCAGCATAAATAGATTTGAAATCGTTGTCCATTGTATTAATTACAACTTCAGTTCGTTTTAAGGTACTTTTACCAGGAAATATTTAATACCATCGGGCACGTTCTAAAGCCTTCTGGGTCAAAAAGGTCGTTTGAGATCTTCGACTCGTGCTGTTCCCGCAGGAGTCTACATAGTTGGTCTATGCTAATGCTCTGCATTTATATTAAACGTTCGTTTCTGATACCATTGTTTTACTTATGTCCAAGCCTCTTTTCACTTGGATATTCTGATGCTTGCCTTTATTATTATAGGAAGTGCCATCGATCATAAGAAAGATGAAAGGACGTCATGTATGATAGATAAACGAAATGAACAGTGGGCGAAAACTCGTAAAATGGGAATGTTCTCATATATCGTCCGTTACGGCTGGCTGATGTTTGGAGGCGTTTTCTTTGTAGTATCCTTGGTTTCTCAGCTATTACAAGGAGCAGACTGGTCTGTTAGCCTGATTGCAGGGCGTATCTTATTGGGGATCGCAGCCGGCACCATATATGGTTGGGTAAGCTGGAAAATGAATGAAAACAGGTTTCAGCGTGATAGCTAACAAAGGATAGCAGATGACATTCCCTGGAATACCAAGCCATGGCATACCAGGGATATTATATTACCAGAGGGGTTCTTCATAGCTTGCCAGCTTAATGTAACGCGGGGCAAGTGATCCGGCAAGCAAACCTAACACAATCACCATAGGAAGGTACAAAAATACAGACAAACCAAACTGAATGGTGATACTCATAGGAACGACTGGTATTAATGACATCATGCTGGACTGTCTTTTTGATTTTGCAGTCATATATTGTTCTTCCCCGCAATAAGGACACTTGGCTTTACTTTTCCACATCAATGACCCGGACATTGTTTCCTTCCACGACCATTCTTGCTTGCAGCTATCACAAACAGGCATTAACCTCACTCCTCTATGTGTAAATGTTTTTCAAGTAAAATTTCATCCCGGATACCTATGCCGTTGGAAGCATATAGGGGAATATCAGGCTTGATTTTTCGTGCTTTATCTACTGCATCGACATAAATATCCGTAATCCTGTACCCTCGTTTCTGATAAAAACCTAAAGCATGCAGGTTATCGTTCGTAGTTATTAGTTTAATAATAGGAAATTTTCTTCTCCTCGCGATCGTTTCTATTTCCAAAATAAGCATGCTGCCGATGCCGTGATTTTCAATCTTGCTATCCAGGGAAATGATTTCACATTCGGATTCAAGGATAACATAGGTAAGCAATCCAAGAATCTCTCCATCATCATTTACGATTGCTGCCCCATCCAGCATATCGCAATGGTAAATACCGCTTGAAGTAACCATTTTTGAATCTCCCCATTGACGTATGAAAAAATCACTGATTTGTTCTTTGCCAACTTGATCCGTGTACCTCATTTGCATCGGCTTAACTGCTCCTTTTTTCGTGCCATTCATCCTCCAGCATGCTCATTTCCCACAGACTCCAATATTCATCTCTAATCTTCCTGGCATCCCTCAGCAGTCCTTCTTTTTTGAAACCTGCCCTTTCATAGCACGTGATCGCCGCCTGATTGAAATCAAATACACCAAGGCTTACCCGGTGCATTCCAAGGTCTTCGAAAGCAATCTTCGAAATTTCCTCAATCATCTGCCTTCCGATACCCTTTCCTCTTGCAGCCTTTTCTCCTACCAGAACTCTCCCAATTCTGGCTGAACGATTTTCCCGCTCAATTCTTCCAAGCGATATATGACCGATAATTTTACCGCTTTCCTTATGTAAGACTTTATATGCTAATATCTCAGAATCAGACCGGTTGGCCTTCTCCAGATAGTCCCTTAACTGTTTAATATCCAGGGGATAACGGAAGGATGGCCCTCCCCATTGAAGGAGAAACTCTCTTGTAGGTACCCAGCTGATCAGCTGATCAAAATCTTCTCTTTCAAAATATTGCAATTCAACCATGACTGCACCTCTTTTTCCTGAAACTCGGAAACCGTTTCAACATAACGGTTTCTCGTTTTTATATTACTTTACCATAACTATCTGTAATTTTTTCCATCTAAACAAAAAAAGAACCCGTTCACCGTATGGATGTGAAGGGCTTTCTGAATATTACGCTTTTATTGATCGGTACTTGGAAAACATATAACATACCTGCTGTCATAAAAAAAGAAAGTGTCATTACAAGCAAAGGCCTCTTATGAACAGCGGCACTGAACATATACATGAAAAAGTAAATCATCGCTGACCAACCAACCGTCCAGCCTTTTTGGTGTACGATAGCTTTGAACTTTATCCCCGCCCATTCTATAAAGGTGGAAATGCCTACCCATTTCCCAATATAAATTGCCTGTTCAAAAAGTTTCTTCGGGAATGTCGCCAGAAAGGCCATTACCAGTAATGGCATAACGATAAAAAAGTGAATTTTTTTCAAAAAAGTTCCATTTGCCCTGGGGGATTGGAATTCCCAAAAGGAGCTTTTTCTGCAGATCAGGTAGTACAGGGCATTAAAAAATAATACATAAGTTATCCCCGGTAAACATTGGCGTATTTTCTGCCAAGATTTTTTCTTGATATTCAATAGGAGCAGAAGCATGATTAACAGGATATGCATTTCGTCACCCCTTATCCGATTGCTGCTCATGATCATTTTTCAAACCTGCTTTTTTCATGTTTTGTGCGTCATCCACACGTCTTACAGCCGAAATGACCATTCTGTTTAACAATGTTTTCACACTTAGTCCTATTAAGGTGTAATACCATTTCCAGCTTTTTTTCCATTCGACAAGGTTAGTCTTTTTTTCCGCCCAGAATTCTACGAAAAACATCGGAAGGACAAACATCATGACCTTGGCAGCAATCATTTTTAGATTATCATGCTTAGAAAATTGGTTAACCCACACAGCAAGTAACGGATAAACAAGAAAATCAAACAATATATTAATATCAAATACCCGCTTCATCGCACGCACCGGGTAACGGACCATGCCATAATGGACCACAAACTTATCGATCAGCCCATTAGTGAATGCGTTTAACAAATACACAATAAGCCAGTCTTTGATAGGCGGTCTTCTAAACAAAAAAGGCATGACCAAAAGGCCAGAGATAAACAGGCATTTTAAAAAGTTTTTTTCAAATTGGTTTTTTTTCATTGGGCAAAATCCTTTTTTGATTTATTTTCTAAAAACTTGGCTTGCCGCTAAGTCCTTATGGCGGAAGCGACTTGTCCATCCTGACAAACTAAACCAAGTCTCACCGTAACGTTCTATGTCCCAGAGAGAGCTGCTTAAGTCCTCGAGGGCAGGCGCTGGCGCTGGACGAGGGCTTAAGCAAAGAGGCATCTTACATTTTTATAATTTCTTGCACTAAAAAAAGCCATTCCATTTGGGAATAGCTTTTCCTGAATTTAGAAAAATATGTTAGTTGAAAACAATCGTTTTATTTTCATGGACGAGAATTCGATCTTCCAGATCCCATTTAACGCCACGGGCAAGGACACTTCGTTCGACTTTCCTTCCTATTTTTTTCAAATCGTTTGCATGGTCACGGTGATCGACACGCATGATATCCTGTTCGATTATTGGCCCTTCATCAAGTTCATTCGTTACATAGTGAGAGGTTGCTCCAATCAGCTTCACCCCTCGATCATAAGCTCGCATATAAGGATTTGCTCCGACAAATGCCGGCAGGAACGAATGATGGATATTGATAATCCGAAATGGGTGAGCTGCCACAAAACCGGGAGTAAGTATTTGCATATAACGGGCCAGCACAATCTGGTCAATCTCGTATTGTTTCAATAACTTCAGCTGTTCAGCTTCTGCTTCGTCCCGGATATCTTTATTAGCTGGAATATGGTAATACGGGATACCGAATGATTCAACAAATTCCCGTGCTTCATCATGATTGCTGATTACTAAAGCTATATCCGTCATCAAATCTCCGCTTTGCCACTCCCACAGCAGTTCGCGCAGGCAATGAAGTTCTTTGGATACAAAAATGGCTGTTCTCTTCAATTTATAAACGAAAATCAATTTCCAATTCATGTTAAAACTTTCAGCTATCGGCAGGAATTTACTTTCCATTTCTGCTTCTTTTTCGTGCAGGTGTGGACAATCGAACTCTATCCTCAGAAAGAATGTACCCTCGTAGGCATCCGTGGTGTATTGGTTCGACTCCATAATATTGGCACCATGTTCGAATAAGAAGTTTGAGACTGCTGCCACAATTCCAGACTGATCAGGGCAGCAGATGAGCAGGCGCCCTCTTGTTTTATTGTTTTCTTGAAATGACTTTAGTTGGTGCTCTATATTTGCAGGCATCATGCTCCTCCTTTTCATTTTTATTTATCCTGTTGAACTGTTTTCATGATCATCTTCGTCCCTAGGCTTGAACTGTTCATCTATATCCGTTTGCTGATAATTTTCCCCGAAATATTTTTCCATGGCTACATGTGCCTGCTTCTTGATAGGCTCATTGATGGACGACATTACACGGTAAATCGCATAAATGATCGCCATGCTGTCATCCGCGAATCCCACGAATGGAATGAAATCCGGAATGAAATCAGCCGGAAATATCAGATATCCGAGAGCCCCGGCAATGGTCAGTTTGTCTTTTTTCGGTGTATCTGGACTTTTGAACGTGTAATAAAGAAGAAAGCTGTAATAGGCGATTTTCGTTCCAATTCGTTTTGCATATTGCCACATTTTATCCGAAAACTTATTTTCCGAGAAATATTTCCGTCCAGTTTCTATGGCTTTTTCCGGATTGAAGTTTTTCAATTTGTCCCTGTATCTTTTTTCTTCCGAATTCATTATCAATTCTCCTTTATATTTATTCGACATAATTATATTTTCCCCATCCGCCATCCTCCCTAACATAGGATAGTTGCCTTTTTATGCTTCTGCTTGCGGATTATCCGGCACATAGGCATCCTTTCCAGCACCTATTCCGGCAATGAGCATTAAGCAAACTACCGCTAACAGTATTACGATAGAAGGAGTCCAGGAATGTACGTAATCATATAAATAGCCGATTGCAATTGGTCCTGATGCTGCCAGCAGATAGCCAAATGATTGTGCCATGCCAGATAAATTCGCAGCCTGAGCAGCGTTAGGAGCCCGAAGTCCAAGTAAGGTCAAAGCCAGGCTGATACACGAACCTTGAGCTATGCCGACCAGCGATATACTTATTGTCAATAAAAGCATGGCAGATCCTAATAACATCCCGAACATTCCAGTCAAATAAACGATGCCTATTCCCATGATGATTCCCCGCTGGCTTTTGAGACGGCCGGCCAGTACAGGAATCAGAAAAGTTGCCGGCAGACCGATGATTTGGAGCCAGGAAAGCATCCAGCCAGAAGCTGCAGGATCCATGCCTCGGCTCTGAAGGATTTCCGGCAGCCAGGCTATCAAGGAATAAAACAAGAAAGACTGCAGCCCCATGAAGAAGGTCACTTGCCAGGCGAGTTTAGAGCGCCAAAGCGGATTATTAGCCGGATCCATCTTCGGAACTTTGTGCACACTTTTTTGTAAATCCTTTTGTGGCAGCCAGGCGATAAAAGCCAATACTGCCAGCAAGGACCAGACTAGCAAGGAACCCTGCCAACCCGAGTCCAGCGTATTTGCAAACGGTACACTCACCCCGGAACCAATGGAAGCAAATAAACTCATCGAAATTGAATATAAACCGGTCATTACACCAACTTTCAAAGGAAATGCCTGCTTGACCACTCCAGGAAGCAGGACATTAAGAATGGCGATTCCGATACCAATCAAAGCGGTTCCCGTAAAAATAGTGGTAATAGATTCAAACGACCGGACCAGGATACCAAATGCAAGTATAGCCACACCTGCCTGGATAGCCATTCCATTTCCAAGACGCAGGCCAAGCCTTGGGGCAAGGGCGGATAGCACGGCAAAGGCTAGCAATGGCAGAGTAGTAAGCATGCCTGCCATCCCATTGGATATCCCTAGATCTTCACGGATGGTGCTGATCAGCGGTCCGACCGCAGTAATAGCTGGTCTCAGATTAAAAGCAATGAGAATGATACCAATAATCAACAGCTTCCTGTCACCTGAGTACCTGCTTTTCTGTATGTAAGCGGGGGTATGTTTTTGTGTGTGCACGATTCTTCTCCTTTGTCCATTTTATCTTCTTCCTATCGTACCCGATACAAATATATTAAAAAAATAAAAAGCTTCAGGCGGAATACAAAATAACTTTGGTTAGCCTAAAATACTTAATTTGGAAAGAAAGCCACAAAGCAATAGAATTGACGTGCTTACCTTTCCTTTATAATCGAAATGTGTTGTTGATTCCTATAAGCCGCTTACCGGTGGATGCTTGCCGCGGGCACGGCCTCAAGCATTCTTGGTCAAGAATATCGCTTGACCAAGTGGAGCTTCGCCTCGTGCTGTGCCCGCAGGCGTCACCACCTAACGCTCATCCTTGAATCAATAATGATATAATCGTATGTCGTTAAAAATTCAGCCGTAACCACTTTTTTTTTCTTGTACGATGTAATAAAATAGGGCTGCCCATTAAGTCTATTACAGACTTATAGGACAGCCCCATAAAACACTAGGTTTCTATCATAGTAATCTATCAAAGTCAGTGCATATGCCTGAGCAACATGCTTTCGGATGGTTCAAGGGTAATCAACAGTTCCCCGTCTTTCGCCTGAAAAATACGTCTCTTATTCTCCATGTGCTGCCATTTTCCTTTCCAGACAGGGAGAATTACTTCCCGCTTATCCTTATGATTCCGATTGAATAAATAAATGAAATCTTCATCATTAGCTTCTTCGCCAAAAACATCAATGCCATTTTCAATCCAACGTTCAAAAGCATATACATCAGGATGAAGGGCATATGATTTCCAGACACCGGTTCGAAGTGCCGTATGTTCCCTGCGCCACCGGCCGATTTTCTTGTACCAATTGATCAGTTGTTTGTTTTCCCGCCCCCATGGATAAGGCTTACGATTATCAGGGTCATCTCCTCCGGTTAACCCGGCTTCATCACCATAATACAAGGACGGTACTCCTGGAAAAGCATACAACCAAAGACTTAATCCTTTTATCTGGTCGAATATTACTGCGTCCCGTTCTTCTTCCAGATCATCCGGAAGAAACATGTCGAGCATCGTCTTAATTCGCTCCACATCATGACTAGAAATCATATTCATCAAAGCATAATAATATTGCTTCGGGTAGTGCTCACTGATGGTCGTCAGCTTTCGGTCGATTTCATCAGCATTAGCGGTTCCTTCCATAAAGGAGAGCATATGACCGCGCAGGGGATAATTCATGACCGAATCCAGCACTCCTCCAAGAAAATATTCCCGCCTTCTGCCATGTCCGATTTTGTTCGTCGCGTCCTCCCATACTTCACCGAGGAGCACGCTTTTCGGATCATCTTCTTTCAGCTGTTTGTAAATATCCCTTATAAAATCATCCGTCAGCTCATCGGCAACGTCTAAACGCCAATGTTTCATACCGGCTTTCTGCCACGATTTGATTACACTGTCCTGACTATGAATGAGAAAATGGCGAAAACTTTCATTATCCTTTTTCACTTTTGGAAGAGTTCCCACACCCCACCAGGATTCATATTCATCGGGGAAATTATGGAACGTATACCAGGAAAAATAAGGTGAATCTTGCGACTGATAGGCACCGACTGAATCGTATTCATCCTTTTTGTTGAAATAGATACTGTTACTGCCGGTATGGTTGAACACCCCATCCAGCATGATTTCGATCCCCCGGGAACAAGCCTCCTTGATCAGCCACTTGAAATCCTCTTTACTCCCGAGGAGCCGGTCAATCGTATGGTAATCGCCGGTATCATATCGATGGTTACTTTCCGCCTCGAAGATAGGATTAAGATAAATGACGGTAACCCCGAGTGATTCTATATAATCCAATTTCTCGGTAATTCCCTTCAGATTACCTCCGAAAAAATCCCACCTGACAACAGCACCGTTTTCATCCCGGATATAAATCGGGTCATTTTCCCAATGGGAGTGCATAAGGCTTGTCTTGGGAGCTTTTTCAAGTTCACGTTCCCCCGCTGCCCGGAACCTGTCTGGAAAAATCTGATACATCGTCCCGTGCTTCCACCAGGAAGGTGTTTCATAGCTGTCATCATAGACAGTGATCTGCCAGGAAGGCGGAATCTGATCATATAATTTCCCTTCCCCGCTTTCCTCGATGTTCATCCGCCCATAGTACTGCGTTCCATCTTCCATTTCAATTTCAAAAAAGTACCAGATGAGTTGTGGTTCTTCCGGCATAGTAATCGTTGTTTCATAAGCGGAAAAAGAATGCTGGCCGCTGTATAAGTCCATATCCTTCGTGTGAGGCTTGTCTGTCTTGTCGTGGATGTAATGAAGGATGACACGTGAAACAGGATAACGATTATGGATATCAATAGTTAAGGTAACGTTCGAGCCTTTCGGTGCTGCACCGAAAGGCTCTCTGTATCTCGATTCAAAGCTATTATGGTAAAAGTCATTTTGTTTCACTGAAAGTCCTCCTTCACCCTATTAACTTAACATGCTCACCGGTTGAATTCCCCAAATTTCTGACGCATATTCCTGAATGGTCCGGTCACTTGAGAAAATGCCTGAATGAGCTATGTTTACGAGACTTTTTCTGCTCCAATCTCTCTTAAGCTGATAATCATGGTTAATTTTCTCCTGTGCTGCCACATAACTTTCAAAATCTTTTAAAACAAAGAATTCATCATTATGGTGGACCAGTGAATCGTAGATATCCTGAAATTCCCTTTCCCCTTTAGAAAATGGGCTGTAATGAATCAACTGGTCCACTGTGTTACGGATCGTTTCGTTATTGTCGTAAACCTGCCTTGAGGAATAGCCGCCATTCCGATAGTATTCCAGCACTTCCTCCGAGCTTAGACCAAATGTGTAGATATTTTCATCTCCAACCAGGTCATGAATTTCGACATTTGCTCCATCCATTGTTCCCAGGGTAACGGCTCCGTTCATCATCAGTTTCATGTTTCCGGTACCTGATGCTTCCTTGCTTGCAGTGGAAATCTGCTCGCTTACATTCGTAGCCGGTATGATTTTTTCTGCCATGGATACAGAATAGTTCGGCAGGAAAACAACCTTCAAACGATCGTTGATTTCTTCGTCATTATTCACTACATCAGCAATCGTATTGATAAGCTTGATGATTTTCTTCGCGTAATGATATCCCTGTGCCGCTTTTGCCCCGAAAATAAAGGTGCGCGGCATCATATCAAAATTTGAGTCTATTTTTAAACGATTATATAAATACATGATATGAAGAGCGTTCAGCAACTGGCGCTTATACCCATGCAGCCGTTTTATATGGACATCAAAAATGGACGCAGGGTCAATCGCAATATCGTGCTGTTCTTTGATCCAAGATGCAAGCAGTTTTTTATTCTGCTGTTTGATCGCATACAAACTGTCTAAAAAAGCATTGTCATTCTGGTATTTCAACAGATCCTCCAGACGGATGGGCTGTTCGATCCACGTATCACCGATAGCTTCCGTGATTTTCTTTGAGAGCGGCTGGTTGGCATGCATCAGCCAGCGTCTATGAGTAATGCCATTCGTCTTGTTGTTGAAGCGTTCCGGGAATGTTTCGTAAAAAATTTTCATTTCCCGTTTTTTCAGAATTTCCGTATGGAGCTTTGCCACACCGTTCACCTTGTGACTTCCTACAATAGAAAGGTGGGCCATCTTTACCCAGCCATCCGCAATAATGGCAAGCTTGGCAATCCTGTCAAATTCACCAGGATACTCCTTCCATAAAGACTGGCAAAACCGCTCGTTGATTTCCTCAATAATCATGAAAATTCTTGGAAGCAGGTTTCTCACCATATCGACCGGCCATGATTCAAGGGCTTCGCTCAATGTCGTATGGTTCGTATAGGAAACAGAAGCCTGAGTAATTTTCCATGCTTCCTTCCAGCCAAGCTGTTTATCATCCATCAGTACCCGCATCAATTCCGGGATTACCATAGCTGGATGCGTATCGTTAATATGCAAGGCTACTTTGTCCGGAAAAGCTTCCCATGGCAGTTCGAGGCGTTCGAATGCACGTACGGCACTTTGTACACCTGCTGAGACCAGGAAATATTCCTGCTTCAGTCGCAGTCTTTTTCCTTCCTCGTGGGAATCATCAGGATATAAAAATTCCGATATCGCTTCAAGCGACCGTTTATGCCCAAGAAAATTACCAAATTCGTTGAGTTTGGCAGCCTGATTATACGTATCATCAACGGTTGCCTCTACAGACCATAATCGAAGTGTGTTGACAGTGTCATTCCCATAACCGACAACCGGAACATCATATGGGACAGCCTGCACTTTTTCATAATCGTGGTGATCAAAATGCAAGATACCATCTTCATCCTTGCTCGAGGAAACATGTCCTCCGAAACGTACCTCCACTGATTCCTCCGGCCGGCAGACCTCCCATACAAATTCCTTAGAAAGCCACAAGTCTGGGAACTCCACCTGATTACCATCGATGATGCGCTGATCGAACATACCATAACGATACCTGATTCCATAGCCATGACCGGCAAGCCCTGATGATGCCAGGGAATCAAGGAAACAGGCTGCCAAACGGCCAAGCCCTCCATTACCAAGTCCGGCATCATTTTCTTCCTCTTCCAGCGCTGTTAGGTCAAATCCCAAATCCTTCAGCCCATCATGGACCAGGCCTAACACATTCATATTGAGCAGGTTATTCCCTAGCAGGCGCCCCATTAGGAACTCCATTGAAAAATAATAGACTTGCTTCTGCTTATTCTGTTCGTATTCCTGATTCGTCTTCAGCCAGTTTGTACTGATCTTTTCACGAAGCAGCGATCCAAGAGCACGATATGCATCAACCTCTGTGGCCGATTCTACTTCTTTTCCGAGCTTTGCTGCTAGCTTCTGGGAAAATGCCTCTTTGAATTCCTCTTTGTCGCTGAACATTCCGTTTTCCTCCATTCATGCTCCACTACTCAAACGTTGATTGATAGACCTCAACATATCTACGCGCGGAGTACTTCCATGGAAACTGACTTTTCGTGATGTTCTTGATTAATTTTTTCCATGTATCCTTGTCGTGATAAAATTCTATTGCCCGACGTAACGTAAACAGCATGTCATGGGCATTGTAATTGGTGAATGTGAAGCCATTTCCTTCTCCAGTTTTTTCGTGGAATGGTTTGACTGTATCAACCAGTCCTCCTGTTTCCCGGACAATCGGTGCAGCAAGATAACGAAGTGCGATCAATTGCCCGATTCCACACGGTTCAAACCGAGATGGCATCAGAAACATGTCGCTTGCTGCGTATACCTGACGGGAGAGTGGTTCACTGAACATGATATTCGCGGACAACTTCGTCGGATACTTCGATTGTGCCCACTGGAACATTTGTTCATAATCATATTCACCTGTACCCAAAATTACGAGTTGTATATCCTCTGTAGACAAAATTTCATCAATAATCCGCGCGACAAGGTCAAACCCTTTTTGTTCGACAAGCCGCGATACTATACCGATCATGGGTACATCTTTGCGGACAGGCAGCTCCAGGCGTTCCTGCAGCCACATTTTATTCTGACATTTCTTCAGCAATGAACTCCGGTAAGGAAATGCGATGGAATCATCCGCCATAGGATTATACGCTTTGTCATCAATGCCGTTGACTATTCCAGACAGTCTGTCAGACTTACTCCGAAGTACCCCGTCTAAGTTTTCCCCATAATAAGGGGTTTGAATCTCATTTGCGTAAGTTTCACTGACAGTTGTAATATGATCAACAAAATTAAGGGCACCTTTCATAAAATTGATGTCTCCGAAGAACTCCAGTCCATCCGGCGTCATCATGCGCTCATCTAAATCCATCAAATCATGCAGGACAGAGGAAGCAAATATACCCTGGTACTTCAGGTTGTGGATAGTGAAGACCGTTTTCATATCTTCAAAAGCAGGGTCCTCCCGGTAATGAGTATGTAAGAATACAGGTATCAGCCCCGTCTGCCAATCGTGGCAATGAAGGATATCCGGTTTCCAGTCCAGTTTCCTTACCATTTCCATGACTGCACGGTTAAAGAATACAAACCGCTCCGCCTCATCGTCGTAACCATACAGATTTGATCGCTTGAAGTAATATTCATTATCAATAAAATAAACCGGAACACCATTGTATTCGATATATTCCACACCAGCATATTGATTACGCCAGCCCATCTGTACTGTCAGTTCGTCCAGGTGATACATCTGTCCTTTCCAATCATCTGAAATATTTTCGTATTTCGGCAGGACAATACGCACTTCTTCCCCTTCTGCTTGCAGGGCTTGAGGCAGTGAACCTAATACGTCCGCAAGTCCTCCTGTTTTGATAAATGGGGTACATTCCGATCCTATCATTAATATATTCATAATTTTATTCACTCCTCCAGAACAATTTCTTTTAAAAGTTTCATGGAATTTTCCAGATATCTAAACACCGATCATTTCACAAGTACTAGTAATAATTATCCATCATTCATTCATTTATATAATTATTATAGTATAAAAGTTTAGTAAAAAGGACTGCCAGAAAAACAATTATTCGGACAGTCCTTGTAACTTTACGTTACATCGTATTCCGTTTTGCTAGAACGAACGGTTTCTCCGGTGCTCCGACTAATGTGCGGCCATTAGATATCCTGCAGTCCTTATCTAAAATGACGTTCTCGAGAACCGCATTACTATCGATTTCACAACGCTGCATGATCACCGAGTTCCTGATTACTGCCCCTTTTTCGACTTTGACGCCACGGAACAAGATGCTGTCTTCTACATCACCGCCAATG
Organism: Thalassobacillus pellis; assembly: GCF_016908295.1. GTDB lineage: Bacteria > Bacillota > Bacilli > Bacillales > Halobacillaceae > Thalassobacillus > Thalassobacillus pellis. The sequence goes on along the minus strand of NZ_JAFBDO010000003.1, from coordinate 254,399 downwards.
ACACAGCCATTCGCTACGAGCGAATTTTTCACCTCGGAGCTCTCCAGGTATTTCGAAGGTGCTTCATTCTTCACTTTAGTGAGTATCGGTGATTCCTCTTTGAAAAGGCGATCGTGTTCGCTTTCATCCAGCAGGTTAAAACTATGTCTGTAATAACTTTCTACCGAATTGATCAGTGCATGCCCTCCGCTATATTCATAGGCGTGGATGTTGATATCCGGAAGCCGCCCTTTAATGCCGTCCAGAAAGAAATGAGAACAGCCATGAGCGATACAGTCTTCTATCAATCCGTAAAGATAGTTTTTTTCGATAATGTACATATCCATATAGACATTGTTATTGTGCTGATCGTTATGGATAGCAGTCACTCGCTGGTTTTCATCAATGTCCAGCTTGTGGGAGCGGCGAAATTCCGGGTATAGTTCTTCCACTTTTTTATAGACGACAGTCACATCAGCACCTGATTCCTTGTGTTCGCGAAGGACATTCTCGTAATTGATATTGCAGATATTCTGTGTTCCGGTAACCACCACATAATCAGCCAGTGTGCGCGTGATGAAGTCGATATTATTGTGGAAATGCTGAAGATCACCTTTAGATATATCCGTCGGGTCATTCCAGTCAGGAGGAAGAATAAACAACCCTCCCCGTTTGCGATCCAAATCCCAGTACTTTCCCTGCTCTAAATGGTCCATTAAAGAACGGTATTTCCTCCGGGCAAATACGGCAACGGAATCTATCCGGGAATTCGCCATATTGGAAATCGCAAAGTCTATCATCCGGTAGCGGCCGGCAAACGGGACTGCGGCACTGCATCGGAAATAAGTGAGTTCATCTAATACATCCTGTTCATGATCTAAATTTATAATGCCTGCTATTCTATCCATGGTATCCTCCTTACTTGATAGTTTCATGCATATAACTCTTCGCCATAACAGTGCCTTCTCTTGCAATCAATGTGATTTCGCTTTCCGGTGACGGATCACCGATGACTGCACCGTCTTCAATGACAGTGCCTTCTGAAATAATGGCACGGTGGATAGTGGCGTTCTTTCCAATTTTTACATTCGGCATGATGACAGAATCCTTAACAAGTGAGCCTTCTTCTGTTCTAACCCCGTAGAATAAAATAGACGTATCGACTGTCCCATAAATCCGGCATCCTTCATTGATTAGGGAATTCGAAACCTTTGCACTCTGCGCGATATATTGTGCAGGCTGGTTCGGGTTTTTGGAATAAATTCGCCAGGAATAATCGTTCAAATTCAGTTCTGGCTCTTCTTTCAGTAAGTCCATGTTTGCTTCCCACAGACTATCGACTGTTCCGACGTCCTTCCAGTACCCTTCAAATTTGTAAGCCATCAGTTTTCGGTAATCATTCAATAGGGCAGGGATAATATCCTTTCCGAAATCATTGGAGGATTCGCCATTTTGATTGTCCTCAATCAAGTATTGTTTCAGTACATCCCAGCGGAAAATGTAAACTCCCATGGAAGCCAGATTGCTTCGAGGGTTAGGCGGTTTTTCATCAAATTCCGTGATGACGCCTTCCCCGTCAGTATTCATGAGACCGAAGCGGCTTGCTTCCTCCCATGGCACCTGGATGACTGATATCGTCGCATCAGCTCCGGTTTCCTTATGGTAATCAAGCATTTTGCCGTAATCCATTTTGTATATGTGGTCCCCTGATAACACGAGGACATGCTCGGGATTATACTGATTCAAAAATTTTATGTTCCGATAAATGGCATTTGCCGTACCAGTGTACCAGCCGCCGCCTTCTGACTGCATATAGGGCGGCAGTACGGATACCCCGCCGTATTTACGATCCAAATCCCAGGAAGAACCGATTCCAATATAATCATTTAAAATGAGCGGTTCATACTGCGTCAGCACTCCAACCGTATCAATGCCAGAATTGGTACAGTTACTTAGAGGAAAATCAATGATCCGATATTTCCCCCCAAAATAAACAGCAGGCTTGGCGATCTGCTTGGTCAATGATTTGAGTCTGGTACCCTGTCCACCAGCTAAAAGCATGGCAACACATTCTTTATTCATGAGTCTCCTCCTTTTTTGAGTTCGTATATTTTAGAAAACTGACCGCAAGTGGCGGGATGGTCATTGTTATGTGCTGATCCTGCCCTTGCCATGGTTCTGGATTGGTCTTCAGCGGCAGGCCATTCGTCTGCCCGGAACCGCCAAAATGTGCAGCATCACTTGTAAAGATTTCTTTATATTCGCCTTCTTTAGGGACTCCTACCTTATAGTCGTGATAGACGACTGGAGTGAAGTTACATACAACGATCAATTGATCTTTTTCCTGACGGCTATTCCGCGTAAAGGAAATGATACTTTGTTCAAAATTATTAGGGTCGATCCAAGTAAAGCCTCGTTCATCATGATCCAGCTCCCATAGGGCCGGCATGTCCTTGTAAAGCTGATGAAGCTGCTTTGTATAGTTCAAAGCAGCTGCGTGTGAGTCGTATTCAAGCAGCTCCCAATCGATGTCCTCCAGGTCTTTCCACTCATCGAACTGGCCGAATTCCGAACCCATGAACAATAACTTTTTCCCGGGATGGGCATACATGAATGCCAGAAATGCGCGTAGATTTGCGAATTTCTGCCAGTAATCCCCTGGCATTTTATTCAGCAGTGACTTTTTTCCGTGCACTACTTCATCATGAGATATCGGCAGAACGAAATTTTCGGAAAAAGCGTAGAACAACGAAAAGGTAATCAAATTATGATTATACTTCCTATGGATAGGATCCATTTCCATATAACGGAGCATGTCATTCATCCAGCCCATGTTCCATTTATAGTTAAACCCTAGTCCCCCAATATAAGTCGGAGAACTGACGAGTGGATAGGAGGTTGATTCTTCCGCCATCATAAGGACATCAGGCACTTCCTCGAAAATCGCTTCATTCATTTTTTTGATAAAGGAAATAGCCTCAATGTTTTCTCTCCCTCCATATTCATTCGCTTCCCATTCACTATCTTCCTTGCCGAAATCGAGATAAAGCATGCTTGCGACAGCATCGACGCGAAGACCGTCCAGGTGGTATTCCTTCAGCCAATAAATAGCATTGGAAATCAGAAAGCTTTGCACCTCATTGCGGCCGAAATCGAAGGTTAGCGTACCCCACTGGGGTTTTTCCGCTTTAAGAGGATTTTCATATTCGTAGAGGGCTTCCCCATCGAATCTTCTGAGTCCGTGTTCATCCTTACAGAAATGCCCCGGCACCCAGTCGAGTATGACCCCGATGCCGTGTTGGTGGCATTGATCAACAAAATAACGGAAGTCATCAGGCGTCCCATATCGAGAAGTCACTGCATAGTATCCCGTTGTCTGGTAGCCCCAGGAACGATCAAATGGATGTTCCGTAATCGGCAGCAATTCAATGTGTGTATAACCGAGCTCCTTGACATAAGGAATGACCTCATCCGCATACTCCCGGTAATTATAGAAAACTTCCGGCTCAATATTTTTCCATGATCCTAAGTGAAGCTCATAAATGGAAATGGGAGATTCATAGAGATTCATTTCTTGCCGTCGTTTCATCCATAACTCATCATTCCATTCATACCCATCAAGCGGATGGACGACGGAGGCTGTGGCAGGACGCAATTCACTGGAGAAACCGTACGGATCTGCTTTAAGCCTCAGATGTCCGTGCGGGGTGAGGATTTCATACTTATAGACGGTACCCTTTTTGAGGTGGGGGATAAAGGTGTACCAGATGCCATTTTCATTCAACTTCTTCATCGGGTGACGGCGGCCGTCCCAGTCATTGAAATCACCGACCACACTGACTTGTTCGCCATGCGGCGCCCAAACAGCAAATCTAATGCCTGGTATTCCATCTTGTGTATCCGCATGTGCACCGAGAAGCTGATAGCTATAACGAAGGTTCCCCTGATGGAATAAATAAACATCATGTTCTAATACAGTATCATCTATCACACTATCACTCCTCTCTCTCTATCAGAATGTTTCAAAATTGTTCATAATACTAGCATAAAATGTTACTTATACGATTACAATTCTTTTTATCATAAAATTCTGACAAGTATTGTCAAATGTTGTCGCTCAATCTTTGTAAGGGTTTACAACAAACATCCAACATATTTCTGACAGCTTTCTTAAGGTTTAATCATAAAAATTTATCAAATATCCACTAGGGGGTCTCCGCCGTTCCTTACTGGTACTTTTACCCATTCGAATACATCTCAAAACGAACTTAAGTTTGCGATTTTTTCTTCCTTGAAAATGGAGTTAATCATTCCCTATGCGTGTTAATTGCCTTATGGTTTTTATCACGAATAATAATTTTAAATGGTATTTCTTCTACATTAAGATCTTCTCTTTTCAATTGGATGACCTGGAGCACATAGTCCTCTATTTCCTTAGCTTCACGCTTTGTCCCCCATAGTGACCACCAAGCCTGTGACAAGTCTGTTTTGATGATAATTTGTAAAGGGCTGGGGTGAAAAGAAGTACCAAACCCATTGACTACATCGAATTTCTTGCCAATTTCTTCCCTTACAGAACGGAAGATTGGATGCCACTTCATTTCAAGCTTCTCTGTTTTGCTCGTTTTTTTGACTTTTACTTTAACCTTTAGCGCTTTTTCTTTCCAGATCGCTTCCTCTACCATTCTCTTGATTTTCGTTTTCTGCTCTACAAAGTCTGCAGTCGGATCCAGTATTTTAATTGTAATTACCGGAGTTTCAGAAGCCATTATATAGGATATGGCCATCTGGCTTTCCACATTTCCGAGTGCTTGGTCTGTGATATCAGCTAATTCCCTGTATAGTTTTAACTCTTCCTGCTCTTCTTTGCTCGTTACTTCCCGCCGTTCCGCTTTAACTTCAATATCGATTTCCCCTAATTCATAGATTTCCACTTGATTTTCAATAATCTTCTTAACAGCCAGGACATTTTCTGCATTATAATTTCTTTCCGTCAACCAAACAGTAATCCAAGGCTTCTCCTCTGCGAAAACCTGGTTTATTGAAAAGGAAAGATTGGCTTCAAACCCGCTCTTTTGAAGTTGTGCATGAACCTCTTTCTGAAATTCTGCCAACTGTCTATTTTTCTCCTGGGTATCTTGCATGCTTTTCATTATTTCCTTTTTCGTCAGTTCATCCGATTCAGCGGTGATGCCATGGAAATTGAACACCACAAACAAGCTCAAAATGATACAAGCGAATGCTGCTACAGCGAGACGGATCCGGTGATTGTACATACGGCGTCCTCCCATATACAAACTTTCTTACAACATACGCTTGTATCAAAAAATTAGACCAGCCTTTAAAAATGACTGCAGTTCGTGTTCACCTGGTAATGATTTATTCCTCTAAATCCCAATGCGGATTCCAAACTACCTCCCATAGATGTCCATCCAGGTCCTGGAAGTGAGCGGAATACCCTCCCCAAAAGGTTTCATGCGGAGTATCAGTAATTACTGCTCCAGCCCTTTTCGCCTGGACAATCACTCTGTCCACTTCCTCTTTACTGCCAACGTTGTGACCTATCGAAAATTCAGTGGCACTTCGAGCAGCAAGCGGTACTTTAGCTTCATGGGCCAGGTCCTCTCTTTTCCAGACAGCGAGCTTCAGCCCATATTGCAATTCGAAGAAAGCAACAGCACCATGCTCAAATTCTTGGCCTACTATCCCATCTGTAGGCAACCCTAGTCCTTCCTCGTAAAATCTCACCGCACTTTCTAAATCATCTACCCCTAATGTAATCACTGTTATTCTTGGTTTCATAAAGTCTTCCTTTCCGTCATTTTTTTATCACTTTTATTTAATTCCATTGTGTCGGCGGTTTATCCTCCTAACCTTCGAAACAATCCCATCAGTAAAATGGCTCGATTACATCGATTTTTTACCTTGCTTAGTGATATTTCTCTTCGTTACTCCGTACATTAAAATGGGCGGATTATTAGATTTACGTGTCATTTTCTAAAATGAAGAAAGATGTATGTGAAAGGGAGATGCTCGATGAAGTTGACGAGGCGGGCGAAAGAAGTCCTGGGAAAATTGGAATCCTTTGAATCTGAAGACTTGAAGACAGCACTTGATAAACTGGCAATATCAAGGGAAGAGTTGGAGGAACATCTGCATCCACCTGAAGATAAACCCTATCAACGTAAAGCTCTGTACAAAGATGAGAATACAGAACTGCTTGTAATGAACTGGGCAGACATCGAATGTGCCCCTCATGACCACGGAGACTCGATTGGCTGGATACAAGTAGTCAACGGCACAACGAAACAAACGGTATACAAAGTAAAAGGAAACCGGCTCCCAAAAGTACTGTTCCATGAATACAAGGAAAAAGGCGACGTATTTTTCTCTCCTCGGAAAGGGGTACATAAAATGGGGCGAAAAGGCGGAGACCCCCTTATTACGGTGCACCTGTACTCCCCTCCGATCCAAGGAATGAAAGTATACGACCTGGATGCCTGTGCTGCATGTATTGTTTCTGAAGAATGTGGAGCATGGTGGCCCGAAGACCAAAGCGAGAAGATTTCCGAAATCAAACTGCGTGCATTCAAGAAAGCCAAAAAGAAAAAACAATCATCCGTTAAAAAGTAACTTTTAAACAGGGTGCAATTTGCCACTTGTGTCTAGGACAAAAAAACTTAATCAAAGAAAGGGCTGTCCCATAAGTCTGTAATAGACCTATGGGATAAAATTTTTTTATTGTTGATATCGGAAAAGTGGAGCTAGGAAACGATTAAAGTCCACTGAAAATATCATTTATAATCCAAAGAGTCTGTTAAAGTTTGCTGTTGATTCTCGCGAATCGCTTAGCGGCGGTGCTTGCCGCGGGCACGGCCTCAGCTAACTTGGTCAAAAAAACCGCTTGACCAAGTGGATCTTCGGCTCGCGCTGTTCCCGCAGGCGTCACCGCCTCTCGCTCATCGTGGAATCAACCATGATATAACCGTACGTGAAAGCCCATTACTGAATCAAGAAAATGAAACCTGTTTCATATTAAACTTAGTTAAAGCTGCTTGTAAAAAACTTAAATTACGGCAGGTTTGTTAGTTACCAAAAAAACGATAGGATTTACATTGTCCGCTAGACAAGAAAACAGTCTGTATGGACATAAAACTCCATACAGACTGTTTTTTAAATCAGCCTCTATTTATCCCTGTAAAAAATCCATAATTTCTGTGCGATTTTGGTCATATACCTGCTTTCCAACCTTAATCATTTCTTCCATGAATGCTATATCATCAAAGGGGACCTCTCCCCCAAGAGCTTTGTTAATCCTTAGGTAATTATCCCTGAGGAGCAGCTGACAGTGGTAGGACACAGACTCAGAAGAAAGATTAAGTGCCAAGTCCAACAGCTTAGGTGTTACCTTAAATGAAGGTATCTGAAAAGGAAGCCACTGTTTCACCCCCCAGTATTTTTCACTGTCAATGGAAAAATCGATGTTCTGATCACCGGTCCCCAGTGACAGGATACGAATGTCCTCTAAACTTTCTTTTAAATGATGCACTGCTTCTGTGATACATACCAATGAGGGATTATTCGCCCACAGACCACCATCGATAGATAAATAACGGTTCCTCACATTATTCGGTGGGAAATAAATAGGTGCGGAACAGGAAGATAATACAGCATCCCACAACTTTATGGACACATCGTCGTTTTCACGGTTAGTCGGATTCGACCGATGAATAAATGGTTTTCCATGTGTGATATCAACTGCAGGTATGAGCAGCTGTTTAGAGATGTCTGCAAGAGTCACTTCTCCAAATGCCTTTTTCAGTAATCGCCTTAGATAACGATCACTATAGACACTCTTAAAAAAGCCTACCTTTGCCTGACGCATGAAAATTTTTGCCCCAGCCGTCTTATAGGAATGGAGAACATCTTCCATTGGTTTACCCACTGCGGTAGATGCCGCGATAATAGCACCTGTGCTTGTCCCGGCAATCACATCAAAGGACTCCCCTACCGATTGCCCCAGTTCTCTTTCAATTTCCTGTAAGACTGCAATCGGCATAACACCTCTTATCCCGCCGCCGTCTATACATAACATTTTCATTGTTAGTCACCTGAAATCAGTTTTTCAATCATTCTGCCCGATATTAGAACAATGTAATCAGACCAACATGGTGAATCATCTGGCAACCTGCCTGCTTTTACCAGCTTCCAATTGGTCTTCCTTCCTTTTATCCAACGCTCCCGTTCCCAGCACAACTCCCATGACAATGAATAAAAATCCGAAAAGCTGCTGCCAGGCAATGGTTTCCCCAAGAAATACGACCGCGCCGATCAGTGAGAAAAATGGAGTCAGATTTGTGAATATGGCGGTTTCGCCCGCACCTATTTGGCCGATTGCCTTGTTGTATACCATATGTCCAAGGGCGGTAGCTAATATAGCGGAGGCGAAAAATACCAGCCAGGCACCGGGACTTCCAGTTGTCAGGCTGGCAAGCCCTCTTGGCTCCAGCTGCAGGCTGACAACGAATAAAAAGAAAGCACCTATAATCTGCATCCATCCGGTTATCAAACGGGAATCCATCGATTCCGTAGCCCGTTTAATGGCAATAAAACTGATGGCCTGTGTGACTACAGCAAGAAAAATGTTCACATCCCCACGAGAAATACTGCCGACGTTCCCCCCGCCGCTCAACACAATAAAGGCGACTCCTGAAAACCCGAGAATGATACCAATCATTCTAAGTACAGTCAGGCGATCTCCTAGAAATATAATGGCAAACACAGAAGTCATCAGAGGAACAAGTCCTAGAATCAGCCCTGCATTAGATGCATTGGTCATTGTCAGACCAGTAGCCAAAAAGAAGTGATGTCCCAATATTCCTGTTAGCGCCCCAAGGGTAATATAACCAAGCTGAGTTTTGTTCGTCCGATGAAATTCTTTATTGATACCGAGAAACAGCATGACCACGATTCCGGCGACAAGTATCCGGAATGCTGTAATTGTAACTGGTGCAAAGTTATCAACCAGCACTTTAATGGCAGTGACGTTAAAGCCCCAGATCATCATGATAAGAAATAATAATGTATAGGTCAGCGATTTAGACAAACCGATCATCTCTTTTCCGAAATTTTATCCATTATAAAGTGTTCATTTTATACCTGAATCAACGAAGCTTCAACAAATCAGCTTACTCAGTGGACACGACATAGCAGTTTAATAGAGTTAACTCTACCAATGTAAAAAGGATGAGCAAATCCATCAGGAAAATTACATGTAAATGCTATGATAAGCTTGATAGTCGGAAAAATTTTGCAGATTTTAAATAACACTGATTTAAGAGGGGATGGAAAATGAAAGTAGCTGTTATATATGGAAGCACCCGTGAAAACGGGAATACAGAGGCATTGACAGAAAAGGCACTTGAGGGAATATCTGCTGACAGAATTTTTCTTAAGGATTACCAGATTAAGAATATAACCGACCAACGACATGAGCCTGGCGGTTTTGATAAAGTGGTCGACGATTATGATAAAATAATTGAAACAGTCCTAAAAGCGGATGTATTGATTTTCGCTACTCCTATTTACTGGTATGGCATGGCAAGCCCTATGAAAACATTTGTCGACAGGTGGTCCCAGACATTAAAGGATGCAAGATATCCCAATTTTAAAGAAAGTATGGGGAAAAAAGCAGCTTATATCCTGGCTGTCGGAGGAGACGACCCACGAACAAAAGGAATTCCATTAGTCGAGCAGTTCAAGTATATTTGTGCTTTTATAGGAATGAACTATCAGGGGCATATCCTCGGAGAAGGAGGAAAGCCCGAAGAAATCTTAAATGATGTGGATGCTTTGGAAGAAGCAAGGAAATTGAACGAAAAGCTTAAGCCTGGATAAAAAATGAGGGGAAGGGATTTATAAAAAATCCCTTCCCGACAGATGATCTTTTCTATTTTTTAATATAGAAGCAATTGTGACCAAGCCTAACAAAAAGATGAACAGATGGGGAACTGCAAACAACCAGTGGGCAAATCGCTCTGAGGACTTCCATCCGATATCCCGCTTCCGTGGAAGATAAACCAAAGTGCGATTGCAGGAGTCTGGAATAGTAACAGGAAAAATAACAGAATTATCGCCAGCAAATCTGTTATCCTTTGTGAAAAAACTCCAAGGCAAATGATGATCACACCGATAAACACTGCTAGTATCCCCCATGTATGAACGATAGCTTCCGTCTCCCCAAACACCTTAAATACATAAAGCAATCCGGTTACAATTGTCAAAATGCCAATGGTAATCTCCAACTTAGCTGTTGTTAACAATGAACGTCGCCCTCCATTTTATAACATTAGAATAGATAAAATAATAATCATTTTCTCACCTCTGTCTGTTTTATACATAAGTCTTAATTATAAGTATTCTCTTATATTTCAGCAAAAAAAGCATTAGAAAAACTTGGCTTGTCGCCAAGTCCTTATGGCGAAAGCCTTAGTTTTGCTTATTCTTTATTCCTTTAACAAAGTTAAACTTTCTTAAAGTAAAACAAAGGCGCCCTGTATAGAGCGCCTTTATAAAAGATTCCATTATTGAACTCTTAATTCAGAACCAATCTGAAGATTACGGGGTTCAATCCCTGGATTCAAGTCATATAGATCCTCCAACGTGACACCTGCATGCAGATTGGCGATGCTGATAAGTGTGCTGCCGGGAGTGATCGTGTGATACATTTCTTTTAAGTTATCATCTTTACTGACCCTGACTTCGGATCCTATCTGCAGATTTCGTGGCTGTATTCCAGGGTTTAGATCATATAAGTCTTCCAGAGTCACGCCTGCATGTAATTTGGCAATACTGTAAAGTGTACTACCTGGCCTGACGGTGTGAAATTCTTCATCAATATTTTCTTTTGTGTCACTAACCATTATTTCTGATCCTATTTGCAGATTATCAGCCTCAATACCTGGATTCCACTCATACAATTCTTGAACCGTCACCTCTTCATACTGTTGAGCGATGCTCCAAAGGGTGTCACCTTTCTCGATAGTTACCATAGCTTTTTCTGCAGAGACATCATTTGTTCCAAAACCAAAAGTCATTCCTAAAGCCAAAACCGGTGCAAGGTATTTTGTTTTTTTCATAATTGACCCCTCCTTACATAATAATGAAATGGCTTACATTATTTGTATTTCGGGGTGATCTGTAATTTAAACGTAAAATTTTTGTAAAAATGGTATTTAAACTTGATTTTTTCTATGGTGAGGTATCAATAGGGAGGTATTTAGTAAAAGATGCTCCAACTATTATCAGGGTTATTGTCAGAAACCAACTAATGCTCCCAAGCAAATCCATCGTATTAGCAGCAAAATTTATCAAAGCAATCAAAAAAAAGCAAATAGATGGAATGGCGCTTTTAATACCAGTAATACCGGCTTTTTTTCTTTTTACCAGAAAATATGAGAAGGAAATTAGAAAAATTATAAAAAAGCTAAGTGATAAAATGTACTGACTCATTTGATATCACCTTCCCTCCCCTTGATTTGCTGCTTATTCCGCAGAACCGTAATAAAGCCATCCAGAATCTGATGACTGACATAGAACCCTTTACGCTGGTAAAATTCCAAGGCATTATGATTTCCATTAGAAACATAAATAAAGTAATCCTCAACATCTTTAAATCTATTCAACCACTCCATTGATTTCGAAAATAATCTTGAACCAATTCCTGCATCGCGGTAACCCTCTTTTATATAAAACTGAGATAAACAGCCCACATTACTCTTTTTAACAGATTCCATATCAAAGAAAGTGGCAAAATCATTGGAATAAGTTTCTTTAGGAGAAATATTGGCATATACGTAAGCTACAATTTCATTTTCATTACTATCTTTCACGATCACTGTGTAATTGTGTATCGCGCTCTGTAAAGAAGGCAATAGACGTGTTTCAAAGCTCATATCATCAAACAACTCAGGTTTTATGTATGCTTTCGATTTTTGGAAAATCATTAATTCATTGCACAATTCCCGGCATAATTCTATTTCTTTTTCATCTATCTCTTCGTATAAAATGTTCACTTTTTCCCCTCTATCCTTTCAATTCGAACGTTACTTTCGTATCAGTTTAAAAGCAAGATAACGTTTAAGGATAATCACGATCGTGATACTCTTTTGAGTTGGCCCGGTTTGATGGGATGCCAAGGAGAACACGGATCACCCCAAACAAAACACAAGTGATTACTATCCCTATCGCATACCCCATTGTCTCACCTCTGATAAATTATATTTATATCCTGCTCTCAACCAGGAAAGTTTGTATTTCGTGACCTGGTTGCTTCCAATGAACTTTCTGCTTCCATTTGAGAAGTGGTTTTATTACGTTCTTTTTTTTCTTTCATTAATTGGTTTCCATAAAATTTATTCCTTTTCAAACCAAATAGATCCGTTACTATCAATCTAACGATCGGCCATGATAACAAGACGATAACTCCTATAATAACCCAGATTTGAACTGACACAAATTTTAAACCTCCTCTTATATATAAAGCTTCCTCTCACTATTATACGATTTAACCCCACTATTTGTTTCACTATTCAGATAAATCATCTGCAGATAAGAACCTATTGCAGCATAAATTTGGCGTTCCGATGAATTCATCGTACATCCCCTGCTCAACCTTTCCTTGCTTTACCTCATCAAAAAGAGCTGAAGCAAAGATGCTTATCAAAGGAAAACCCGAACAATTGGTAACATTGTTCGGGTTGGAGTCTAAGGATATTGACTACGCTCTAAATCTTCCATTTAAAGGTTTTTTATTGTTCATCTTTTGTTTGCTTTTGTAGTTTCATTCCAGTGTCTTAGGACAGTTTAATCATTCATAAATCTTATCAGCGTTATCGTACCGGATCTTTTCAGAGTGAATTTTTTCGTCTTTTTTATTATGCTTCTGCTCCTTGCCCATCGAGTTTTCCGCCTGGGGTTTAGCAGCTTTTTGTTCTGATTCAGTCATATATTCATCTCCTGACATAGTTGATGAACATTAGCTTACCCGAAATTCAAAAATTATACCCCATTTATCTGAACTCGCCTAAACTGCGGCTAAGTTCATGGGTTTGTTGATAAACTTGCCGGTACAACTGGTAAAGATTTTGGTATTTTTCCACGTTTTTGGGGATAGGATCAAAGGTGTCCTTTTCAGAAAGGAATGTTTGAGCACATTCATCTAATGAAGCAAAAATATCACTGCCGTAGGCTGCTAACATAGCCGCTCCCATGCCTGGCCCCTGTTCGCTCGAGAGGCGGATTATTTGAGCGTTGAAAATATCTGCCTGTATTTGCAGCCATGCTTTGTTTTTTGCACCGCCGCCAATGGAGACAATCGACTTGACGGTTTTTCCGTTTTCTCTGAAGATTTCAATCGAATCATTTAAAGAAAAAGTGATTCCTTCCATGACTGCGCGTACGAAATCTTTTTTTGTATGGGAGCTGTCCATGCCGATGAAGCTTCCTCGGACATTCGCATCTGCGTGGGGCGTTCGCTCTCCCGATATGTATGGTGTAAACAGTAGTCCGTTTGCTCCTATTGGGATTTCCTCAGTTCCTTCCATCAGACTTTCAAAACTTTCTTCAGCAGCAAAGGTGTCTTTGAACCAATTTAAGCTGTGGCCAGCCGCCAGTGTGACGCCCATAGTATAAAAGGCATCTGCTTTTCCATGATTGAAATAGTGGACCTTTCCCTCAAAATCAAGGTCAGCTGACGGTTCATATGACAGAACAACTCCGGAAGTTCCAATACTGCACATCGTTTTCCCTTCTGATAACACTCCTGAACCTATGGCTCCACAGGCATTGTCCGCACCGCCGGCAAAAACTTTCGTAGAAGAAGAGAGTCCTGTCACTTGAGCGGTTTCTTCTGAGAGGTTTCCTACAAAGTCTCCTGAATGTACAAGCTCCGGGCACATGTCTTTGGTGATTCCGAATGTTTCACACATTTCATTACTCCATGTCTGTTCAGCAACATCAAGCAACAGCGTGCCTGCCGCATCCGAGAATTCGCTGTGGATTTTTCCTGTCAGGCGGAATCGTAAATAATCTTTTGGCAGGAGAAACGTCGCCGCTTTACTGAAATTCTCAGCCTCGTTTTCCTTTACCCAGAGCAATTTAGGTAATGTAAAACCTTCAAGTGCCGGATTCTTTGTAATGGCCAATAGTTTCTTCTCTCCAAGTTCGTCATAAATATGCTGGCATTGCTTCGTTGTGCGGGTATCATTCCACAAAATCGCATTTCGAATAATATCTTGATTACTATCCAGCAATACTAGCCCATGCATTTGGCCGGCAAAACTTACTCCTTCTATTTTATCAATATCTCCATCAAAGGATTCTGTAAGCTCTTTTAGCGCTTCCAGGGTTTTGTTCACCCACTCCTCAGGGTTCTGCTCACTGTAACCGGATTTTTCGTGAATTAAAGGATAGGATTTTGATACTTCCTGCTCAATTTCCCCTTCCTGATTGACTAGCAGCACCTTCACGGCACTTGTCCCTAGATCAATTCCCAGTACATACTTCATCATCTACCATCCTTTCTATGAAATTACATGGGAAAAGCGCTCAATAGTGTGAGCGCTTTTCTAACATCATTTAGCTCCGACAGTTGCGTTGACATTCAATAGATATTGATTCAAAACGGATTTGAGCCATTCCTGACGCCCGGAACGATTTTCGATTTCTCCAAGCTGTAACGCATGCTGTTCAAGGGCATGAAAATCTGTTTCTCCATCAACTACCTGTTTTCCAATCCCTTCCGTAAAGCTGCTGTACCTTTCGGAGACAAAATCGTCAAGAACACCGTCATCGATTAACCGTTGTGCCACCTTCAAACCAATAGCAAAACTGTCCATACCGGCAACATGGGAATAAAGAATGTCGTCAGCTTCGAAAGAACCCCTGCGAACCTTTGCATCAAAGTTCAAGCCGCCTTTTCCAAGACCACCGTTTTTCAATATTTCATACATTGCCAGAGTAGTAGAATACAAGTCTGTCGGGAATTCGTCTGTATCCCATCCAAGCAGGGTGTCCCCTTGGTTAGCATCGACAGATCCAAGCATGTCATTTACTCTTGCATAACGAAGCTCGTGTTCAAAGGTGTGGCCCGCGAGCGTCGCATGGTTTGCTTCAATATTGAATTTGAAGTGATCCGTCAGATCATATTTTTGTAAAAATGCCAGCCCGCTTGCCACATCAAAGTCGTATTGGTGCTTGGTTGGCTCCTTCGGCTTCGGTTCAATCAGGAATTGCCCGTCAAAGCCGATTTCCTTTGCGTAATCAATAGCCATATGATAGAACCTGCCAAGGTTATCAAGTTCGAGCTTGAGGTCCGTGTTCAACAATGTCTCATAACCTTCACGGCCGCCCCAAAAAACATAGTTTTCCCCACCGAGCTCTTTACCGACTTCCAAACCTTTTTTCACCTTTGCGGCTGCATAGGCAAATACGTCCGCATTATTTGAGGTAGCTGCCCCATGTACAAAGCGTGGGTGTGTAAACATATTGGCGGTATTCCACAACAGCTTCGTCTTACTGGTTTTCATGTAATCTTTTATCATTGCGACAATTTCATCCAGATTACGGTTCGATTCAGCAAGCGTGTCTCCCTCCGGTGCCACATCAACATCGTGGAAACAGAAAAATGGCACATCCAATTTTTCAAATAGTTCAAATGCCGCCTCGACACGTGCTTTGGCCAGGTCCATTCCCTGAAGATGATTCCAAGGGCGCTGCATATTTCCTGCCCCGAACGGATCGGCCCCATCAGCTGTAAAGGTATGCCAGTATGCGACGGAAAATCGGAGATGTTCCTCCATCGTCTTACCAGCGACGGTTTCTTTCGGGTTATAATGCTTATACGAAAATGGGTTCTTCGAATCTGCTCCTTCAAAGCTTACTTTGTTAACCTGATTAAAATAACTCATTACGTTTATTCCTCCTTATTTTTCATGAAATATGTAAAAGCTACCAACGAAGACTGTTAACGCTTTCAAAAATCTCCCCTTTCGTAATAAGGATAGAAGCAAATGCATCTTTTCTCGTTGTCTGAATTATATCATTTTTCTTCTTTGTTTGTCTATTTAATGAACAAAGTTTATACTAGATAATACAGATTTTTATTTAGACGATGAAGAAATAGGCCATAATGTTTATAATAAGGGGAATAGCTGTTTTATGAGGAGAGAAATACAGATGCCAGAAACAGGCAACCAGAAGTTAGTGAAAAAAATCAATAAATCAATTGTTTTACGTATGATCCGCAACCATGCACCTATTTCCCGTGCTGCTATATCGCAAAAAGCCGGGCTGAACCGTGGGACAGTTTCATCACTTGTCAGTGAACTGCTCGATGATAAATTGATCAGTGAATCTGGTATGGGTGAATCGAGAGGCGGACGAAAACCTGTTATTTTACTCTTTAACCACCGTGCAGGTTATTCAATAGGTATCGATCTTGGTGTTAATTATATGTTGGGGATTTTGACTGACTTGAAAGGTCAAATAGTGGAAAAGCAGAAAATCAGCTTTCATCAATTGTCATTAGAAGCAATCATCGACAAGATGAAAGACATGATCCGGAACCTCTCAGCCGCTGCACCGGACAGCCCGAATGGAATCGTTGGTATTGGAGTAGGCGTCCCGGGGATTGTCGACCACGATGGCAATGTATTACTAGCGCCTAACCTGGGCTGGAATAATGTTCCCCTTAAAGAAATACTGGAAAGAGAATTTTCGCTCCCGATACTGATTGAAAATGAGGCGAATGCCGGTGCTTATGGAGTTAAGCTCTATGGCACAGAAGAAATACGCGAGAACCTCATCTATATAAGTGCAGGTATCGGTGTAGGTGCCGGATTGATATTGAACGATTCTCTCTACCGAGGTACCAAAGGGTATTCCGGAGAAATTGGTCACATGGTGATTGATGTGGATGGAAAACAATGTCGCTGCGGGCGAAAAGGCTGCTGGGAACTGTATGCTTCTGAGCAGGCAATCTTGGAAGAAGCACGTTCTCTTGGACTGGAAACATCAAAGTCCCAGCCAATCACCCTCGAACAGTTGGTAGAGCATGCCGAGAATGGTGATTCAAAGGTAATCAGTCTTTTTGAACACGCAGGTAAATACCTGGCTGAAGGCATTTTGAATTTGGTCAACACCTTCAACCCTGAACAAGTCATTATTGGTAATCGCTTAGTGATGGCCAGAAAATGGCTGGAACCAGTTATTACTGAAAGGCTGCAGGCCCAGACAATGGGGTTCAACCAGGAAGACATCCATGTAACGTATTCGCAATTGTCCACTCACGCATCCCCTATGGGAATGGCTGCATTCATTACGCAAAGATTTTTGGAAAATGGGCTTGAGCAAACAGTTACGAATTAAAAAAGATGTACAAATAGAACAGCCGAACAATTTAAACTATTGTTCGGCTGTTCTTCATTATGCCCCAGCTTCTTGCTATTTGTTATAAAAAACATCGAATTTACTCCATATGTCTTCCAGGGCATCTAGCCGCTCATGAAAGCATTCCTGTCTTTCTTTACTTACAGCTGTTATTAAGGCGTTCAGCACACTTAATGGTGCTGCGAATGAATCAATTACTGTCGGCATTCGGCTCTTCGCCAATAATGAAATATCTGCTTGTGGAAAAAGCGGGGATAACAGGTTGTCTGTGAGCGCAATGGTTTTAGCCTTCTTTTCTTTTGCATAAGCGAACATCTCGACCGTGCTGTTTGTATAGCGGGCAAAGCTTATACCAAACACGACATCATTCTGGTCTAATTGATGTAAACGCTCTGCCCCATTTTCTGTGGAATGGAGTAGTTCCACATTATCAAGCATCATATCAAGGTAATAATGAAGGAAAACACCTAATGATTTTGCACTGCGATTAGCGATAATATAGATGTTATTGGCACTTACCAAATGGTTCACTGCTTCCTGGAATTTCTCTTGATCTATTTCCTCCATGGTCGCTTTGATATTATCGATATCATCATAAAAAACTTCGCGGACTCCTTTTTCCCTTTCGTTATACACTTCTTGCGACATCTTCAGTCTTTCTGTAGTGGAAAGTTGCTGCTGGACGGATTCCTGTATACTTTGCTGCAACTCCGAATACCCTGAAAACCCCAGGAAGTTCGCGAACCTTACAACCGTTGCTTCGCTGACTTCTGTCACTTTTGCCAGTTTACCAACTGTTAAAAATGAAACGGTATTTGGATTCTCTAATATATAACGAGCTACTTTTACTTGTGACTTACTCATGGTATTCATTACCTCAGCAATATGCTGATAAATATTCGACATGGCTGCTGCCTACTTTCTAAAAATTTGTTCCAATACTTTTTCATACGCATTCAATGTCCGATTGACTTCTTTCTCACCATGAACGGTTGAAACGCTGTAACGGTTCAGTGGTTTAGTATATATTCCTTCCGCTAGCAAGCGAAAATCTATTTCTTTTCTTAGTGCAAAATCAGCCTGTTGCAGCTGGCGATAATTTTTAATCTCTTCTTGCTCTGTAATAACAACATTGAAAATGGAGCCTTTTCCCACGGTTTTTATGGAAATGCCATGCTGTGCAAATAAGTCAGTGATGCCATTTTTTAAACGCTCTGTGACCTCATACACATGATTGAGTTCCTGCTCCAAATGCCTGATCGTAGCGAGGCCGGCAGCCAATATCGTTGGGTGGCCATTGTAGGTACCACTATGGAATAAGACATCCTTTGCATTCGATTTTGTACTTTGACTGGCATCAAAGACATCTGATGACGCAGCTGGAGCGGTCACCATCATGACATCTTTTCTTCCTCCGACCATACCGACCGGGAATCCTCCCCCCACAACTTTACCGAGAGCAGTCATATCTGGCTTCACTCTGTACATTTCCTGGGCACCACCCAATCCTAATCGGAAACCAGTCTTCACTTCATCAAAAATGAGCAGAATATCCATCTCTTCGGTGATCTTCCGGAGACCTTCCATAAAGGATTGCTCGGCTGGAATAAACCCTCCCTGTACCGGCTCCAACATGACAGCAGCCAGCTCATCCTTTCTATAAGACAGTATTTCAGCAGCCGCTTCCAGATCGTTAAACGGAAGCACAATCGTGCTCTCTTCATGAAACGCCTCTAATCCTTTTGATTCCGGAACAGCTTTGGGTTCACTTTCCGGACCTGCCTCATGGACAGGAGGGTTTACGCTTAGTAATACTTCATTGTATCCGCCATGATAATGTCCTTCGAATTTTGCAATCTTCTGTTTGCCCGTGTAGGCTTTTGCTATTCTGATGGAAAGCAGTGTAGCTTCTGTACCCGAATTAGTGTAGCGGAGCAATTCCATACTTGGATATAACTCCTGCAGCTTCTTTCCCATTTCGATTTCCAAATGATGCGGCGTACCGAATAAGTTTGTTCCATCTTCCTCCATCTGATTGTGGATTGCTTTTTTGACCACCGGGTGGCCATGCCCCAGCATCAATGCCCCATAGGAAAGGAGGTAGTCGATGTACTCGTTTCCGTCTACATCGTATAACCAAGCCCCTTTTCCTTTTTTCATAATGGCCGGGTACGGATCAAAAGATTTGATATTTGCAGTAACTCCCCCAGGCATCACCTTTTTAGCTTCTGCGGAAAATTCTCTGGAGCGCTGTGTTTTTGCCATGTATTCCTTTTGAGCTGCTGAATTCATTTCTCATCACCACCAATAGGTAATAATTGCTTCATAAAAATAAATTTACGAAACATTTATTTCATTATAACCTGGTGAGCATGAAAATCAAGGAAAGCAAAAAAGATGATTTCTGATTCAATCAGAAACCATCTTTACATGGGCTATTTATTTTCTAATTTTGCCGAGAGAAATCCTAGTATTCCTCCCAACAAAGCTCCCCCGAGAACCTCGATAGGCTGGTGGCCCAATAATTCCTTCAATTCCTTCTCCCGCTCCACAAATTCAAAGCTCGGAAAGTCTCCTGATATCGCTGCGAAATTGTCTTCCAAATCATTTACTAATTGAGCTATCTCCCCGGTATGACGGCGGATTCCCTGGGCGTCATACATGACGATGACACCAAATACCGTAGCAAGTGCTGTTTCCGTGTGACGACTTCCCTTATTGGAAGCAATATACGTAGTTAAAGCGGAAACCCCTGCAGAATGGGAGCTTGGCATGCCGCCTGTAGTAGCCACCTGTCTGAAATCCCACTCTCCTGTCAGCCTTTTATGGGTCAGTATTTTTAATGCTTGCGCTATACCGATAGATGATAACGCCGTGACAATTCCGCGGTTCATCTTTTGCATCTTTAATCCCTCCACTAAACTTAGCTTGTCCTATTTTCATTACCCTAAATGGAGGTTTTTATGCGGACAGCCATTTACTCTTGTAGTAGGATTCATTTTAGTTTAAAGTTCATGATACTTTTACCAACCGTGTTGCCATTAACTTTCCATATGAATTTTATGGCATACTGGTTTTCTTTCATCTATAAATGACTTCAATGCTCATATATCATTTTTCTTGTCATCCCCCCATCTATCACTAAATTTTCACCATTCATGAAATCATTTTCTTCTTTACTTAAAAACATACAGGCTTTGGCAATATCTTCTGGCTTGCCAACCCTTTTCGAGGGATGCTGGAAGTGATCCTTTTCTCTCAGACTGTCGTAGTTTTCTGTCTGAATCCATCCAGGACTTATGCTATTTACGCGAATATAGTTCTCACTCAAGGTCATTGCAAGTGCATGAGTAAGGGCAACTATCCCCCCTTTGCTTGCCGAATAAGCTTCCGTATCAGGTTCTGACATCGCCGCTCTTGTAGAGGCGATATTGATAATGCTGCCTCCTCTTTCTTTCATCATTAAAGCTGCTTCTTTAGTAATATAAAAGATGCTGCTTAAATTAGTGGAAATTACTTCGTCCCAGTCAGTCACTTTCATCTCCCAAAAATTTTTAAATTTCGATATGCCTGCATTATTGACTAAAACATCGATACTGTCATAATCATCTTTAATTTCCGTAAAGATTTTCTCCACGTCAATAGGATCAGATACATCACAATGCTTGAATTCTATCTGGCATCCCTGCTCTTTCCCTTTACGACAGACCTCCTGCCCCATTTCCTTATCCTTATCAATGAAAATTACGGAAAAACCATTCCTTGCAAATTCCTCCACAATTGCTTTTCCTATGCCATTTGCGCCACCAGTTACGAGAGCCGTTTTATTTTTTAACATTACTCTTCCTCCTTAACTGCCTTCTTTCCAAAAGAAACAGTCTATAAACCTATACAAACTTTTCATGACGGATTCCTTTAAAAAAACCAGATTCTAGTTCCGCTGATTCTATTTTTCACTCCGCTACTTTTCTTGCCCCGTCCACTGATTTCCTGCCTCCGTCCGCTGATTTCTCGCTTCCGTCAGCTGATAACGGCTTCATTCCGCTCATTCTGGCCCATGTTCCGCTGATACCTCGCTCGCTACCGCTGCTTTTTTCGCACCGAGTATGGGATTTTGCGAAGTTTTTCTGGCGCCAGGCCAAAGAAGGCACATCGCCCTGAGGGCAGAAGAAACAGCTTGATGAAAAACGAAACGATTCTCCACAAGCAAAAAAGCCACTCCATTTGAGTGGCTTTTAGTAATAGATTTATTGAACTGTTGCATTTTTTGTCTTAATAGATTTAGGAGATTTGCTTTTTGCTTTCTTATCGCTCTCTTGGCCGGATTTAAACAAGTGACTCTTATAAAAGCCATACGTCAATGCAACGGTGACCAAAAATGTAAGGCCCATGCCAGTGAAATAAAAGACCCAATGCTCCGGATAGACAGAAAGGAAAGATAGCAATCCTCCTACGCCCACAGAAGTGGCTTTTACCCCTTGAGAAGCGATATAAGCGCCTCCGACCGCACTTCCAATCATCACGGCTATGAATGGATAACGGAAGCGGAGATTAATTCCATAGATAGCTGGTTCTGTAACACCGAGCCATGCAGAAATAGTGGCCGCAAAAGATACCCCTCTTAATTTCTGGTTTTGCTTAAGAATGAAGAACATCGTCAATGTCGCCGCACCCATTGCCAGTGTTACCGTTTCGCTTACTGGCCATAATGTCACATAACCTAATGTTCCGGCCATTTGCAAGTTGACCCCCAGGAATATATGATGCATTCCTGTTATTATCAACGGTCCTGAAATGAAGGAATAGATTCCTCCAGCAAGGACAGGAGAAACTTCAAATAAGTATAAGATTGCATCCGTAAGCCAACTGGATCCTGTCATTGTAATCGGTCCGATGATTCCAAATGTGAGCAAACCAGCAAAAATTAATGCAAGCGGTGCCACAAAAAGCATTTGCAAATTGCCGGGAATGATGCTTTTCAGGTGTTTTTCCGACCATGTCACCAGCCAGGCTGCAAATATAACCGGAAGCACTTGTCCCTGATAGCCGACTTTGGCGATTTCAAGCCCAAATAAGTTCCAATATTCTACACCTTCAGGGTTAGCAGCATAGTCATAGGCAGACATTAATGCCGGATGGACTAATAGTAAACCTAGGACAATCCCTAATAGAGGACTTCCGCCAAACTTCCTTGCCGCTGACCAGCTGATTAATACGGGGAGGAACGTAAAGGCAGTGTTTGCGATTACATTTATGAATTCAGCAAAGCCTGTCCAGCCTTTGTATACATCTAATAAAGACTTATCTTCAAAAAAGATACCAGGATTAGCGAGCAAGTTATTCAATCCGAGCAGAAGTCCGGCAGCTACAATTGCTGGAAGGATTGGGATGAATATATCCGCTAATACCCGAACACCTTTTTGAAGCATATTCCCGTTATCGGATGCGATTTTTTTCATTTCATCCTTACTGACTTCATCTGCGTTCGTTTGTTTAACAAATTCATTGTAGACTTTTTCTACTACTCCGGGTCCGATAATGACTTGATATTGGCCATTTGCTAAGAAAGTTCCTTTTACCAGATCATTTTCTTCTAAAGCTTCTGTATCGACCGCTTTTTCATCTGCCAAGACCAAACGAAGTCTTGTGACACAATGTGATACATTATTTACATTTTCTGGGCCGCCGATTTGTTCAATAATGTCGGCAACGTTCTCTTTAAAACCCATTTCTCGGCCTCCTCTAATAATGAATCGCTTCCAAAAATACTAACTTGTTTAAACAAGTTAGTTATAGTACAGTATAGATGGTTATGAAAAGTTGTCAAGAAAATTTTGAAAAGGAGTGCAACAATTTGGATATCACCACTACACCAATGAGCCATTTCGGCTCCTATCTGGCCCTGACCTATCAAGAAAGCGATACCCATGAAAAAAAAGGCCTATACATCAATTCAGTCAGAGGAAAGTCAAGACAACATCAAAATGCACTTAAAATAATTCCTGTTAAAAATGGAGAACCTGTTGAGTATTCTTATCAGGCAAATGAATTCCAAATTTCCATTCAATTCGATGGTGGAGAGTTACATGTATGTTTTGAAGATGAGTCCAGAATTTTTGTAAAGGGAAGCGGGAATCAGGTTGGACTTGTTTTAGATACCCAGCCTATTTTCAATTTTGAATATAACTATTTGTTGGGGAAAGAAGGGGAAGAGTACTGCCTCGTCAACAGCTATAAAAACCTGACGAAATATTTGATATTCGCTCCTGATGGTTCCGTATCTCTTAAGCAAAACGTATTTATGGATACTGTTGGAAGTACAAATAAAGCGGATAATTCATCCAGCATCCATATTGGACCAGAGGATGGATCACATGAATTTTTATGTGTGGTGGAGGATGTGCCCACCCACGGTTCCATACCAGAAGAGAGGGAATACAGCTTTGAAAAAGCCCTCGATAAAAGCACCAGCCATTTTCTCGATTTCTTATCCAGACAGCCATCTGTACCTGAGGAGTATCAAGAAACTTTAAGGGAAGCCGTTTACCTTAATTGGACATGCATTGTTAATGAAGAAGGCCTGTTAAAACGAAAAGCTATGTTTATGTCCAACAGTAATTTCCCAGGTGTCTGGAGCTGGGACAATGCTTTCAATGCCTTAGCACTTGCTGGTGTTGATGATAAGCTGGCATGGGATCAAATTCAGCTCCTGTTCGACTATCAGGATGATAAAGGACAAATCCCCGGTTCCATTAGTGATTCAACTATTCGCTGGAATTTTTCCAAGCCTCCCGTACAAGGGTACTTTGTGTTAAAAATGATGGAAAAAATGACGCTGACCACCACCCAGTTAGAAAAAGTTTATACGCAAATCAAAGGGCATGTAGAATTTTACTTCCGCTACAAAGATTCCAATCAGGATGGTATTCCGGAATACCATCACGGGAACGACTCCGGGCAGGATAACAGCACCGTTTTCAGAAATGCTGCTATTATCGATTCACCAGATCTGACTGCCTTTTTGATCAAATCAATGGATATGCTTGCTGTAGTGGCAGGTAAACTGGACCGACAACAAGAGGAAAAATATTGGGAGGGCCAGGCTGAGGAATTAACCGAGAGATTTTGTCAACACTTCCTGGTTGATGACATTCCAGCAGCACGTTTCACGAAAGATGGAAGCGTAATCGAAAGCCAGGGAATCCTTCCGCTGGTTTCGATTATTTTGGCAAAGAAATTGCCCGAATCAGTTAGAGAAAAGATCATCAGAGTCCTAAAAGACAAAAACTATTTAACACAGTGGGGAATAGCTTCGGAAGCACTCGACAGTCCTTATTATGAGCAGGATGCTTATTGGAGAGGACCAATCTGGGCCCCTACCACCCTCCTTTTTGTAGAAGCTTTTGAAGAATGCGGAGAACATGAATTAGCTTCAGAGGTGAGACAAAAGTTTCTTGAACTCTGTAAACAGAATGGCTTTGCCGAAAACTTTCATGCAGAAACAGGTGAAGGTCTACGAGACTTAGCTCATACATGGACTTCCAGTGTTTTTATCCACCTGGCAGCTCAAGAAAAAGTAACAAATGCAGAACAAAAGCGTAAGCACCTCGTTCACCCCAATGCTTAAGTCAAGTCTCGCCATGACAGGCTTGGCACAGAGAGGATCGGCTTAAGACCTCGAGGGGGCAGGTGCTGGAGATGGATGCTTCAAAAGCGCAAGCGCCTTGTTCACCCCCGACAAGCTTAAGCCAAGCCTCGCCGTGACGGGCTTTGTCACAGAGAGGATCGGCTTAAGACCTCGAGGGGGTAGGCGCTGGAGATGGATGTAGCTCGCTGTAGAGGTCTACTCACAACGACCAAATTTTATAATTTCCTAACTTTAAAAAGAAAGTGTACGGGGCGTCCCTAAGGACATCTCGTACACTTTTTATCATCCTCTTCGTTGTGTCTGGTCAAAAAACACAAAATCTCCAGGCATGTGCCGTGACTGGGTCCGCTCAAACATAACTCCGTCTGCATTGAAAATATGACTGGTTACTACGACAACACAATTATAGCCATCTAAGCTCAGATATTTCTCATCCATGTCAGTTGCTTTTTCCACAGTCATTTTTCTTTTTGCAGTTACTGCTTTCTGATCCAGCTCTCTTGCCAAGTATTCATAAATTGAATCCTCCGCAATATCGACCGTTAACCCTTTTACAACGTCTTTCCTGAAATAGTTATAATCCATGATAAGTGGCGTCCCATCCAGATAGCGGACACGCTGCAAATAATAGACTTCGACACCGGCCGGGATAGTTGTAATTTCATGGATGTGTTCATCGACAGTCAGTTCCTGAAATGTTACCACTTCTGTACGATAGTGTTTTTTATTTCTAATCGCAAATTGCTTGAACGTCTCCGTTTCACCAAACATATATTCATTCTGTTTAAACTCCTGATAAATGACACGTACACCCTGGCCATGCTTCGTTTGTACATACCCCTGGTCAATCAGCTCTTTTATTGCTCGTCTTACGGTATTCCGAGAGCAGTCATATTCTTTCACTAATTTATTTTCTGACGGGAGCAATTCCTGATACTTATAGATATCCTGTTCTATTTTATGTTTAAGATCTTCATATATTTTTATGTATTTTATCCTGGACATAGCAGCCTCCTGTGTATTCCTACTCTATGTGTATTGTACTATATACAGATTTGATAAGCAGTTCAACCATAGATCATATTCTCCTATCCTTGTAAACGTAAAAAATATGTAAAAAAATGATATTTTTTTGCCATGATGGCTATAACCAATCCCTTACATTACGTTATGATTAAGAAGTGGAAATATTTTTGAAATCAGACAAAGGGAAAGGAGGATAGCGCGCAATCTAATATTAAAGACTATTTTTCTAGTAATCTGACATAAATGAAAGTTTCGAGTTAAAAAATCAACTTTTCAGGAGGTAATTTATGTTTAAAGTGAAAAAGTTATTCCCCGCTTTGCTTTTGGCTTCTTCCCTGTTTACTTCGTCTGTTTCCGCCCATCCTGATAATTCAAACGATAATTATAAGAACAGGTACATACCGGTTCAGCTTTTAGGAATTAATGATTTCCATGGGCAGTTAGATGTTTACCGTACTATTGGAGATAGAAAAGCAGGTGGAGCAGAGTACTTGGCAGCTTACCTTAATAAATATGAACAGACCAATAAGAACACGCTGATCGTCCATGCAGGAGATGTGGTAGGCGCAAGTTCCCCAGTCTCTTCCCTGCTTCAGGATGAACCGACAATTGAAATACTTAACGAGATCGGTTTTGATGTGGGTACATTAGGTAACCATGAATTTGATGAGGGTGTGGACGAAATGTTGCGCCTTATCAATGGAGGGGAACACCCGAAAACCGGATATTTCGAAGGTGCAAATTTTCCTTATACCGCAGCCAACGTCGTTGATAAAGAGACTGGAGATCCGATCCTTCCTCCCTATGTAATCAAGAAAGTAAACGGCATGCCGATCGGTTTCATCGGGGTAGTTACAACAGAAACCAAGAACATTGTACTTCCAAGCGGCATCGAAGGCGTCAAGTTTACGGATGAAGCGACAGCGATCAATAAAGCTGTGGAAGAATTGAAAGCAAAAGGCGTGGAAGCAATCGTCACCCTTGCCCATGTTCCTTCCCACTCTGACCAGGACGGTTCCAATGCTTCTGGTGAAGTTGTAGAATTTGCCCCTCAAATCGATGATGAGGTAGATGTCATTTTCGGCGGGCATAACCACTCTTATACCAATACGATGGTAGATGGAAAACTGATTGTCCAATCTTACTCTTATGGCACGGCATTTTCCGACGTGGATCTGATGATTGATCCTAAAACAAAAGATATTGTTTCACAGGAAGCATCCATTGTAACTACTTACCATGATAGAATCGAACCTGATCCAACTGTGAAAAATATGGTTGAAAAATACAGCAAAGATATTGAGGACCTTGTCAATCAGGTCATTGCGAAGGCTGCTGAACCGATTACAACTGATGCAGATGTCAGCGGAGAATCTTCTCTCGGTAACTTAGTTGCTGACTCTCAGCGAGCTGCAATGGGAACCGACTTTGCGTTCATGAATCCTGGCGGCATCCGCGCCAGCCTGGATGAAGGTCCAATTACCTGGGGAGAGCTTTACACAATGCTTCCTTTTGGAAACAACCTTGTGAAAATGACCTTGACTGGGGAGCAGATCAAGGCTGTCCTTGAGCAGCAATGGGCTGGAGAATACCCGCGTATTTTACAGGTATCCGGACTTCATTATACTTGGGATGAATCTGCACCAGCAGGTGAAAAAATAGTTTCTATGACAGACAGCAATGGCAACCCTATTAATAGCCAGCAGCAATATACGGTTACTGTCAATAATTTTATAGCTACTGGCGGTGATGGTTTTACGGTTCTTAAAGAAGGAACAAACCAGGTCACCGGACCATTAGCATTAGATGCGATGATCGACTACCTGGAACAGCAGGACGCTCCAGTGACCGCACCGGAAGTTGACCGGATTGATGTCCAATAACAAGTTGTTTAACGAAAATAACCAGTGCCCGTCATCTTACGGGCACTGGTTATTTTAATGAGAATAGCTTACGTTAACTTTTGATAAAAACGGTTTTTATCGTAGTAAAGAATTCTTTTGCAGCTTCTCCCTGTTCTCTTGAATAAGAGCTTGACGCTTTCATTCCGCCGAACGGGGCTTGAAGCTCCACACCAGCTGTCTCGGAATTAATGCGGACGAGGCCAGCTTCGATATCATCTATGAACGAGAGAATGTGCTCGATATTTTTAGTGAAAATAGAGGCACTCAAACCAAACTCAACGTCATTTGCAAGATTGATAGCTTCCTCAATCGTGTTTACTTTCATCAATGCAAGGACTGGTCCGAAAATCTCTTCCTGAGCGATGGTCATGTCGGTGGTGACGTTATCAAATATGGTCGGCTCTAAATAATAGCCGCCAGTATCATTACTGACAGGTCGTCCTCCAAATAATAGCTTCGCCCCTTCTTTTTCGCCAATATCGATGTATTTCTGTACGCTTTCAAACTGTCCCTTAGTGGCACATGGTCCCATCCAGGAACTGCTTTCGAGACCATCACCGACATAAATCCCGCTGACTTTTTCTAAAAGCTTCTGTTTGAATTTTTCATAGACGCCTTCCTGGATAATCACACGGCTGCTGCACGTGCATTTCTGCCCAGTGGATTTCAAACCGCCACTGATAGCGGCATCGACAGCAAGGTCGATATCACAGTCATCTGCAACGATCAGTGGATTCTTTCCGCCCATTTCGAGCTGATATTTTCCCCCACGGGCCGCAACGGTTTTTCCAATATTATTGCCTGTGGTATTCGAGCCAGTAAAGGTTACGGCAGTTA
This sequence comes from Thalassobacillus pellis, assembly GCF_016908295.1. Classification (GTDB taxonomy): domain Bacteria; phylum Bacillota; class Bacilli; order Bacillales; family Halobacillaceae; genus Thalassobacillus; species Thalassobacillus pellis. The sequence continues at coordinate 225,557 of NZ_JAFBDO010000003.1, read as the reverse complement.
CATCCTTGTGTTCAGCTAACCCCTGTCCGATGACGGAACCTTTTCCCGTAACAAAATTTACAACTCCTTCCGGAAAACCTGCCTGCTCGAAGCACTCTACTACTTTGGCAGCTGTCACGGCGGCTTCTGTTGCCGGTTTGAACACGACTGTGTTTCCGTAGATCAAAGCCGGAGCCATTTTCCAAATCGGGATGGCAACCGGGAAGTTCCATGGCGTAATAACCCCTGCTACTCCAAGCGGCACCCGCTTGCTGAACATGAGAGCAGAACTGTCCGTGGAAGGAATAACGTCGCCTTCTTTTCTCATGCCTTCTCCGGCGTAATAGCGAAGAATCGCTACACCCCGGTTTGTCTCTCCTTTTGCTTCCGGTAATGTTTTACCCATTTCCCTTGTCATCGTTTCTGCGATATCATCCAGCCTGCTCTCCAGGACATCCGCCACCTTAAACAGCAGATTCCCTCGCTCAGCCCCGGTTAATTTCTTCCATGTTTGCTGGGCTTCTTTTGCTCCTTCTACAGCCTGATTCAAATCATTCACACTTGAACCTTGTACATATCCCAATACTTCATCAGGATTAGCTGGGTTCGTGCTTTCAATCACCTCGCCAGAATCCGCCTCTTTCCATGCTCCATTGATATAATTCAGATAGTTCCTGGTTTCCGTTTTCGTTTCCATCAGATTACCTCCTTATTGTGGTTAAACTGTAGCTTTTTTCACGACTAGTTCATGCACAGGGTTTCGCAATGTGCCCACTTCTGGTATCGTGATCTCAATTCGGTCGCCTTTTTGCAAGGTAAATTCGTTTGGCGGAATGATGCAGGTCCCGGTAAAAAGGACGGTTCCTGAAAATAAATCATTGTCCCGTTGTAAATATTCGACAAGCTCATGATATTTCCTTTTCAGCTGGGAGGTATTCGCTGATTCTTCAAAAACTTTCTCGTCTTCCCGGAAAATTTCACATGTTATCGTCAGGTCATATGGATCCTCCACGGTCTCAGCCAGCCGGATAGCGGGACCAAAGGAACAAGAGCCTTTCCAGATTTTTGCCTGCGGAAGGTATAACGGATTCTCTCCTTCAATATCCCTGCTGCTCATGTCATTGCCGACAGTATAGCCTACAATCCTGCCATTGCTGTTCAGGATCAAACCGAGTTCAGGCTCAGGGATCTGCCAGTTGGAATCATTTCGCAAATACACCGGATCCTCTGGCCCGACCGTTCTACTCCCAGTGGATTTGAAGAAAATTTCCGGCCGTTCGGCATCATAAACCTTATCGTAATAGGAATCAGCAACCTCTTCATTCCCTTCATAAGCTTCGTAGTTTCTTGCCTTCTTGCTTTTTAAGTAAGTAACTCCAGCAGCCCAGACTTCACCAGCATGGAGGGGCAACGTCAGAGTAAGTTCATCCAAAGCATAAGGTAGCATGTGGGAATCGGCGATAGCTTGTTCCACTAAATCCAGGCAGGTCATCCCCTGGTTCTCCGCCTTCTCTATGATAGTCAAGAAGTCTTCATATGGGAGCGGGAAAATTTCCTCTTTTTCCGTAACAGCAGCCAGCTGTAGAGATCCATCCTCTTCTTTATATTTAATGATTTTCATCGCTTTCCAACCTTCCGTTTATTTTTTTGGAACTAAGGGCTTTGGCGAGCATATCTCACTCCGGGACGAGAACTATTTCTCCATCAGCCAGAGTATGCTTGTCACTCCTCTGGGATAATAGCGGCTCGCCGATATTTTTCCGGCAATGATCTGGTCACTCCAGCTCCAGTAGGAATGCTCCGGGTGGACAAGCCAGGCAACATGGGCGCGGTCTGCTTTTTCACCGGCTTCTCCCCATGGAAAGCCGAAAATTTCACGATAGATGAATTGACTGAGGTAGATTTTGCTCAGCCACGAATTATCGCTCGTAGAGGAAATTTTCCAACCTCCGTCTTCGAACAGGCAGATGCCCGGCTTCAATACATTGATTGTGTGTTCTTTTAATGCTTTGATGAAGTAGCCGAACTTTCCTTCTTCTTCGAGTAATTCTTTTCTTCCTGTAAAATACGGAAATATCAACCCTTCCATAGCTGGGATGATTTTCGATTCGTTTCCTTCCGTGATGACTGCGGGAATATAGCCATCCTCTGTCATTTCACCGACAATTGTCTCGGCGCATTTCTCTGATTGCATTCTTGCCTGCTCAGACAGTTCAGGTCTCTCCATTTCGCTGAATATCTTCTCCAGCGCCCCATAGACTGCCCAGCATTTTGTGGCGAGATAAATGTTGTTCCGTGACTGTCCGAGGGAAACATCCAGACTGTCGTATGTGGTGATTTCTGCACCACCTTCTGTGTTGGCACTGTCCAGTCCCATCAGTCCGTTTCGCTTTTCAGGATCAGGATGGTCCCTGTTTACCATACTTACGAATGCTTGTTCCATTACACGCTGGTGCTTTCCTGCAAAATCCTTATCATTTGTCTGATGAATATAAACCGTCATGCAGCATAGCCAGTTGACTAATTCTTCATGCGTCATGTAAGAGAAGCAGTCATCAATCCCGGCAAATTCATACGCCGAGTGTCCAGGTCTGGAAAAGACATTTGCGACACCCATGTCGTGCGTAAAGCTGATTCCTCCAGGGTAAAGTTCATCCTCATTTGGGAACCTTACTTTATCTTGATAGCTGTAACGGTCAATAAACTGTTCCAGTACATTTTTCACTACCCATGGATTCATCTCCAGCTCATAGTACAGCTGGTCCACTGTCAGGTCGAAGGTATTCATCATTCGGTATTCTCCTTCATTAACGACCCAAAGTGGTTTACTGTCATCGGTTAACAGCTGTGTGTTGCCGTAATAGCTTTTGATAGAATGAATAAGCATGAAACGCTGTTCTTCTGACAGGTCCTTCCCCTCATGCAATTTATCACTTTCCTCGCACTTGGTTTTCAATCTGCTGAAGTTAGCCAGTGCATATTCGGCAGTTTCCTCAATGGATTTGAAATAATCGCTGTATAGATATCTCGTATCGATACCACTTGTGACGTAACCGCCTTGAAAAAAGCACACCGCAAAGCGGAACGTTTTCTTTTCTCTTGCCGGAACATCCATAAGAAGAGCGCCGCATAGCCCAAGACCAAAACCTAAATTGACTTCATGCTCGACATTCAGCACTTTATCAATAGTGAAACCAAGCCCTGACCTCACATCTGCGTTGTCAGTAACAATTGCCGTCCGACGTCCTTGACCGATTCCTGATAACCTGCCTTCGGTTGTGTCGTCCAGCCTCCTCATTGCTGTATAGGGATCGCTACCTTCATAGCCGAAAAAAGCTCTTCTGGACTGGTCTCCTTCCCGGTTATCAATCGTAACCTCCGCATATACAGCAGGTATGATTGCATCTATTAAACTTTCTTTATCTGCTGTTTCGGGATCAGGTACTTCCAGTGCAGGTGAGTATAATTTGAATTCCAGATCTCCAGCCCGCCATATATCACTCCCAAGTTTGAACTCCCGCTCAATCGCATCATCACGAAAATGACTGATCAGCTCGTTATTAGACTCGGTCTGTTCATTTCCGACAGCAAAGCGTTCCAAATCTTCAGAAGACTTACCAAAAAAGGGAAGTGCCTGGTATTTTCCCCCTTCTCGTGTTTCCAGCCCTATATAGACATTTTCATCAGCCGGCTTGCCAAGCTCGATGCCAAGTCCGCCTTTTGCCCCTTTGTAGCCGAGTGTAAAGCTGGCAAATGCCCCGATCGGCGAGTGATGCGCATTGAAAAATTTATTGTGATTCATGATTCAACCCCCTGCCTAGTGAAGTTCCTTATATAGAAAATAATCAAAGTCCGCTGGTTTTTGCTGGCCGCTTAAGTCCTGAGCACATAAGCCAATGAATGTGCCGGTAAACCGGATCAGATCAGCATCGTCATCTGATAAGTGGCTGATATCCATCTCCTTTTTCACCAGCTCCCACTTCTCTCCATCCAGGGAATAATAGAAAGATAGTCTTTCATGGTCGAGTACTGCCTTCAAATGATAATAATCCTGCTCCGGAAGACTGATTTCTTCTTCTAATAATTCATCGTAGACGCCATGTTTAGAACGGATAATACCAAGAATGAGGCCTTTTTCTTCATGGTGGGTGATTCTCAGGTAAACATAATCGTCCGTGTCGTAATAGAAAATAAGCCCAGCCATCTGCTGAAAGTGTTCCGGCTGAAAGGCGATCCCCGTTTCTACTTCCGCCTGAAAAGTTTCGAGCCTCCTAGCCAACAAGCTCTGCCGATGGAGAGAATTCATAGATTCCTGTCCTTTCAGCCGCAAGTACCCCGGCCGCTCTTTTAAGGAAAGCCAGTCATCCGTAAAAGGACGGCGGAGAGCGTTCCAATGGAGGCTCAATTCATCACTGGAAAAATCATCACGAAATGTTTCTGGTTTTACGTTATTTTCATTAGTAAAAGTGACCTCAATTGCCGTCTGAGGATGCGGACCACCTTCGATACGGAGCCATCCATCGTCTGTCCATCGGCATTTCTGTAATGCTGTCTCCCTTCCAAGAATACAATTCCCTTCTTTCACCGGGCGTCCACACAAATGAGCCATATACCATTCTCCATCAGGAGTTTCTACTATACTGCCATGTCCTGCTTTTTGCAGATAGCTTTCCTGTTTATCAGAAGTGAGAATAGGATTTTCCGGATCCACCTCATAAGGACCTGACAGGTGAGTTGATCTGGCAACTGTCACAGCGTGCTCATATCCGGTGCCTCCTTCAGCGGTTACCAGATAATAATAGCCATTACGTTTATAGATGTGCGGAGCTTCGGTAAGCCCCAGCTCCGTTCCTTTAAAAATGTTCTTAATTGGACCAACAAGCTTGTTTTCCTCGGGAGAAAATTGCTGGAGGGCAATTCCGGCAAAGGAGTTCGTCCCTTTTCTATGATCCCAGATCATGTTCACCAGCCACTTCGATCCATCTTCCTCATGATAGAGTGAAGGATCAAAGCCACTGCTGTTCAAATAGACAGGTTCAGACCATGGCCCGCTGATATTTTCTGCTGTGACCAGATAATTATGAGTATCTTTAAATGCCCCACTCCTGCTTTTTACATCGGTATAAATCAAGTAGAAAACTCCATCCGAATAGCTGAGACACGGCGCCCAGACTCCCCCGGAATTGATATTTCCAATCATGTCGAGCTGGGAGGTCCTGGTAAGCGGATACGTAAGCAGCTTCCAATTTTGCAGATCTTTGGAATGATGGATCTGGACACCCGGGAACCATTCAAATGTGGAGGTCGCAATATAATAGTCGTCTCCAACTCTTAGAATGGATGGATCAGGGTGGTAGCCTGGCAAAATGGGGTTGGTAATCGTTGGCATTTATATAACCTTCCTTCGTTTCCATTTATAAAGTAGTTTAATAGCATTAACCTTTGACTGAACCAGCAGCAATACCTTTTACTATTTTCTCCTGTGCTACAAGGTAAATCAGTAACAATGGCAGACTTCCAAGCGTAAGTGCAGCCATGATACCCGGAACATTGACGGAGAATTGCCCGTAAAACTCCCTTAATCCTAAAGGCAGTGTGGCATTCTCAGGAGACGTCGTCAGCACCAGTGCAAAAATGAACTCATTCCATATCTGGATGAAATTATAGATGGCTACGGTAGCTACAGCAGGGGTGAGCAGTGGAAAAAGGATTTTCCAAAATAACCGAAAATGACCACAGCCATCCATTTTCGCTGATTCTTCCAGTTCCTTCGGCAGCTCTTTTAAAAATTGTGTGAAAATGACAATGGATACAGGCAAAGCAAAAGCGATATAAGGACCCGGCAGCGCCCAAATGGAATCATATAAACCTAAGTTCTTTGTAAGCAGAAAGATAGGAATCAATGTCGTATGAATCGGTATCATCATCCCTACCAAAAAAAGAATGAACAAAGGTCGGCTTAACCTGAACTTCATACGTGCCAATGGATAACTTGCCATTGCGGCGAGTATGATTACCGCTACAACGGAAATCACCGAAACAATCACACTGTTATAAAAAAACCGGAAGAATTCTGACTCGAACAAGAGCCGGTAATTTTCAAAAGAGAACTTATCCGGCCATGACCAGGGAGAGCTCATAAACTCCATCTGCGTCTTAAAAGAGGCGCTCACCATGATGAGAAATGGGAGTCCTGTAAACAACAGGAGAAAGATCGCCAGCATGTATAAAGGAACTTCATTCAGTTTTTTCAACATTTAGCTCTCCCCTTTCCTTTTTTGGTCAAAGAACAGGATAAACACGGTTATAATCAGCGCAATTAAAAACATCGTGAAAGAAATACTGCTTCCGTAACCCATATTGAAATTAGTAAAAGTCTGTTCGTACATATACGTAGCCATCAACTCTGTCGAATTGTTCGGCCCTCCATCGGTCATGACAAATATTAAATCGAAATATTTCAGCGAGCCGATGATGGATAAAATAGCTGAAGTTACAATAGTCGGGATTAATAACGGAAGTGTAATATGAAGAAACTTCTTTCTTGGGCTGGCTCCATCAATTTCTGCAGCCTCATAAAGATCTTCGGGAATTCCAACGATCGCTGCCCGGAAAAGTATCATATAGAATGGGGCGAACTGCCAGCATACGGTAGCGATTACAGCCCAAATAGCAGTTTCTTCATTCCCGAGCCAGCCACGCTGCCATGATTCGAGACCTAGCTGACCTAATATCTGGTTGATGATCCCAAAGTTTCCGTCATAAATGTAGATGAACAAAATACCGATTGCTACAGTAGACATGAGAAATGGCATGAAATAAATGGATCTGAAAAATCTCATCCCCTTCACCGGGCTGAATAACAAGAGCGCCATAATCAGGCCAAGGGGCAGCTGGGTCAGTAAAGAAGCAGCTACGAGCAATAGGTTATTTTGCAAGGATGTCCAAAATATACCGTCCTGCATAAGAGTCACATAATTTTGCAGACCCTGAAACACCATGGTATTACTGATGCCGGACCATTCATAAAGACTGTAATAAAAAGTCATCCCGATTGAATAAACGACGTATAAACCGTAAATCAACAGCGCCGGAGCCATGAAGGCGAAGATTACCATTACATCGCCATTCCTTTTTGGCTTTTTTGGCTTAACTTTTCTACCTGGTTCTAAGGACTGATATACTTTCTCTGATTCTTGATGCCGGTTATCTTCATAGGTGAGTTGTTTTGCATGTCCTGCCAAGCCTGTCACCTCACTTCATAGAAAACTGCACCAAGCTTGCTTAAACTTGATGCAGTTTTTGTGTGATTATTTTTCCAATACCTCTTTTGCCTTTTCTTCTGTTTTCTTAGCAGCTTCCTCTGGAGTCATGGATAACCCGAACAAGGCCTGGGTGGTATCCAAATGTACTTCCGCCAGCTCCGGAGGGAGAGTCTGATCATAGAATGTCTGCAGGTACTCTGCTTCCTGAAGCACTTCATTTATTTTCTTCACATATTGATCCTTATACTCCACGCCTTTTACAGCAGAGATCGCACCATCTTCATTGGCAAGCTGCTGAGCAGTCTTCTTACTCGCTAACTCGTTGACTAATTCTGCAGCAAGATCAGGATATTCTGTTTTTTCAGCAACAGAGAACACAGGACTGACACCACCGACGATATCCTGGCGGGATCCTTTTCCGCCTTCAATGGAAGGGAACAGGAAGAATCCAAGCTTTTCTTCAAACGCAGGCATATCCGCGCGGGTTGTTCCCAGCATCCAGTTACCTTGAATGATCATACCTGCTTTCTCTGCATAGATAAGCTGCCGTGATTGACCTGTGTCAAAGTTCATACCGTTGAACCCGTCCGGGAAAGCACCCATTTTTACAAGTTCTTGTATCTTTTCTCCTGCTTTCACGTATGCTTCCGCATCAAAGCCTCTACCTTCCCTGTTGAATGCTTCACTGAATAATTCAGGACCGCCAATTCTTTCAGCAAAATACATGTAATAAAATGATCCTGGCCATTTTGATTTGTTAGCAATCGAAAACGGGATAATGTCATTTTCCTTTAACGTCTTTACTATGTTCAGCAGTTCTTCATAAGTCTTCGGTTCTTCCAGCCCATATTTTTCGAACATATCTTTGTTATACCAGACTGGTACGATATCCATAGCTAAAGGAGCGCCATAATTTTTCCCATCAAAAGTAGCAGGGGTCAAAGCAGAAGGCAGATAAGCGGAAGTGTCGATATCACTGGAAATATCTTTCACCTGGCCGGCATCCACGAACTTTTCCAACCAGCCGCCGCCCCAGGAATGGAATACATCTGGAGGTGTCCCACCGCCCATTGCAACGGACAGTTTTGTTTTATATGGATCGTTTTCCTGCCTGACAACTTCAACATTGACTCCCTCATGGGAATCCTCAAATCTTTTGACTGCGTCTAATAACGCTTTCTCTGATGGTCCCGTTTCAATATGCCAAAGCGTTAACGTTTTCGAGCCGTCTTCTTCACCAGAGCCGCCCGAGGTCGGCTGACAACCTACAATGAATATAAGAGCTATTAAGGTGATCCACCAAAGTTTTTTATTAAGCAATCGATATCTCCCCTTTTGTTAGCGTTTTCAAATTATCGCAAACATTTTAAAATCATCAGGCTACCTGCATGTACACCTCCTCAAAATTTTAAGATAATTATACTATGTTTGTTTATTGGATGAACTAACTAGTGTTATAATAACGTAAGTACCACTTTATGGCAAGTGGAATTCATAATTTTCTCTCTATTTGTCAAACGAGTTTTGACAAAAATATTCCCAATATTCATAATCATTTTACAAGTGAAACTAAAGGAGTGTATTTTATGACTTACACAATCGATGAACTGATGACCCTTTCAGAAGCTGACATCCAGGAGATCAAAACGAAGGCACCTGGTCCTGAAGGTTCCCTCCCCCTTACTGATCACATGCTCCGTAATTCCCCGAGCGGTGATTTATTTGGATTGTCCCAAAACGTCGGTATGGGCTGGAAACCGGACCAACTACAGGGTGACCAAGTCCTCCTGCTCAGTACACAAGGAGGAATCAAGGGAAATGACGGCGAACCAATTGCACTTGGATACCATACTGGTCATTGGGAAGTGGATATGCTGATGAAAGAAGCAGCCAAAGAAGTCTCACGATTTCAGGGTGTCCCTTTCGCAGCTTACGTAAGCGACCCTTGTGATGGCCGTTCACAGGGCACTTTTGGAATGTTCGATTCTTTCCCTTATCGTAATGATGCAGCACAGGTTTACCGGCGGTTGATTCGATCCTTGCCGACACGAAAAGCTGTCATTGGGGTGGCTACTTGTGACAAAGGGCTGCCTGCCATGATGATTGCCCTTGCTTCCATGCATGACCTTCCGACTGTCATTATTCCCGGAGGGGTTACCCTCCCTCCTATTTCCGGAGAAGATGCAGGTAAGGTTCAAACCATCGGCGCACGCTACTCCAATGAAGAACTTTCCCTTAAAGAAGCTGCTGAACTGGGATGCCGCGCCTGTGCCACTCCAGGGGGAGGCTGCCAATTTCTTGGTACAGCCGCTTCGGCTCAAGTGGTCGGAGAAGCACTAGGCTTATCTATTCCCCATGCAGCGCTTGCGCCATCTGGCCAGGACATTTGGAAGGAAATGGCGAGGCAGTCGGCACGGGCTGCAGTTGAACTCGTTAAGGAGAAAACAACCACCAAAGACATCGTCACAGATGAGGCAATACACAATGCCATGGTCGTCCATGCTGCTTTTGGCGGGTCCACCAACCTTCTGCTGCACATTCCGGCAATCGCCCACGCAGCTGGATGCACCATTCCAGCAGTGGAAGACTGGATTAAAGTTAACCGAAGCACGCCAAGAATTGTAAGCGTTTTACCTAATGGTCCGGATTATCACCCGACTGTCCGAGCTTATCTTGCCGGCGGAGTTCCAGAAGTCATGCTTCATTTACGTGATTTGGGACTGCTTTATTTGGACGTGCTGACGGTGACGGGGAAAACATTAGGGGAAAACCTGGATTGGTGGGAACAATCAGACCGCAGAAAAAAAATGAAGCAGCGACTAGAAGAAGCTGATCAGATTCAGGCTGAGGATGTAATCATGTCCCCAACGCAGGCTGAGGAAAAGGGCATGAGTTCTACGATCACTTTTCCAATAGGAAATATTGCTCCTGAAGGATCCATCATTAAGTCTACCTCCATCGATCCGGAAGTAATTGATGAGCAAGGTGTTTTTTATCACAAAGGAAAAGCTAAAGTTTTTACCAGTGAAAGAAATGCCATTACCGCAATCCGGGACGGACATATCAAAAAAGGAGATATCATGGTAGTAACCGGATGCGGCCCTTTAGGGACAGGAATGGAAGAAACTTATCAGCTTACTTCCGCACTCAAGCATTTATCCTATGGAAAATATGTCACCCTGCTGACAGATGCCCGCTTTTCCGGAGTATCCACGGGGGCGTGTATCGGCCATATCGGCCCTGAGGGGCTTGCAGGCGGACCGATTGGAAAACTGAAGGATGAAGATATTGTGGAAGTTTCTATTGATACAAAGCAACTGACTGGAAGCATAAACTTCCTGGGAACAGATGAAAATATCGTTACTGCTGAGGAAGGTTCCAGGATACTTGAAGGTAGAGACCAGCATGAAGGAATCCGCCCTCACGACCACCTTCCTGACGATACCAGATTGTGGGCTGCATTACAGAAAGTGAGCGGGGGAACATGGCGCGGCAGTGTCTATGACGTGGACCGGATCATTGAAACACTTGAGGCAGGAGAAAAAGCTTTGGAAAAAGACAAGCGAATAATCAACAAAAGCTAGAGCTGGATACGGCCAACCTGAAGGAACTCTGAAAGTTTGTTGTTAATTCATACGAATCGCTTGCCGGCGGATGCTTGCCGCGGGCACGGCCTCAGCTCACCATCCATTTTTAGAAAATCCTAGACAAAACGGTCTGCATGGACATAAAAATTCCATACAGACCGTTTTTAATCATACCTTTTCTAAATCTTGCGTTTTTCAGAGCCTTCTCCAGGCGTTCCGGGACTTTTTATAGTACGAAGGATGTGTTGTCTTAATTTTTAGAAATTTCTGGTTGTAAATTTCCCAATTAATTGTTATTTTTGTGACATTAATTTAATTTCTATTGGGTATAGGGTAAAGGGAAAGTATTTTGTCCATAGGGGTTGATGCCTGGAAAACGACAGGAGAAATACAGCTTTCATAATAATTTTCCTACTACATTATCTTAAAAGGAGACATTATATGGATGAAAACAAGAAAAAAACTAATTTTATGAACAGCATTTTTTGGGTATCCTTTTCTATTATCCTTATATTTGCCATTTGGGGAGCAGCCGCTCCAAAACAGCTTGCTGATTCAGCAGACATCGTATATAGCTTCATTGCCGAAACATTCGGGTGGTTCTATATGGTGTTTGTGCTATTTTTAGTAGTATTTAATTTTTATATGGCTTTCAGTAAGTACGGAAAAATCAGACTAGGCGGCGACGACGTCAGACCGAAATATCCATTGTTCACATGGATTGCCATGTTGTTCAGTTGTGGTTTTGGTGTCAGTATCGTTTTCTGGGGAGTTGCTGAGCCGATGACTCACTTTGGTTCTCCGCCCCCATTTGCAGGTGTAGAACCGGAAACTCCTGAAGCTGCCAGGGCAGCGATGTGGAACGCATTCTTCAATAATGGTGTCCACCAGTGGGCGTCTTTCACTTTCGTTGGACTGGCACTCTCGTACTTCATCTACCGCCAGCAGGAACGAAGCTTAATCAGTGACACAATGAACTCTGTTATTGGCAGTACGGGCAAAAAGCCGCTGCGAAACGCCATCGACATAACTGCAGTTATCGCGACAGTGATGGGGGTTGCGACCACTCTCGGCTTAAGTGTTCTGCAAATTAATGGTGGACTAGATGCTGTCTTTGCCGTTCCTGGCGGGACAACTACACAAATCATCATTGTTCTAATCATGTTTATCTTCTTTATGGCTTCCACATTTTCGGGTCTTGACCGTGGAATCAAATACTTAAGTAATATCAACCTTGCACTGGCATTGATCCTTATGTTGACCGTATTATTTATCGGTCCTACTGGCTTTATTTTGGAAACGATTACCATGGGTATTGGTGACTATCTGCAAAACTTCTTCCAGGCAAGCTTGAGGCTTGACCAGTATACGAACGGTACATGGGTTCAGGACTGGCCGGTTTATTATTGGGCATGGACCATTGCCTGGTCTCCATTCGTCGGGATGTTTGTTGCCCGTATTTCCCGTGGACGAACAGTACGGGAATTCGTTCTTGGTGTAATGGTAGCACCTCCGTTTATCGGCATTATCTGGATCGGTATTTTTGGTGGAACGGCCATCAACCTGGATCTATTCCATGGTACGGATATAGCCGGGGCTGTAGCACAGGACACCACTTCTGCCCTTTACAGCATGCTGGAGCATTTGCCTTTAGGGACAATTTTATCTGTCCTGTCTATCTGCCTGTTGTTCACTTTCCTGATTACATCAGCAGACTCGGCAACGTTTGTGCTTGGCATGATGACATCTAATGGGGATCCGAATCCATCTGTTATTCTAAAAGGGATCTGGGGGACCCTGATTGCAGCCATCGCAATCATCCTGATCATCAGTGCCGGACTGAGTGGACTCCAGACAGCATCCCTTGTCGGGGCATTACCTTTCTCCATTGTATTGTTTGTCGCTGCCATATCGCTGTTAAAAGCGATACGCGAGGATTACCGGGAAGCCCGCCGGCAGGAAGAACTCGAACGGCAGCGTAAAATTACCGAGCAGATTAAAAACTATAATTCTTAACATAGAAAGACCTCTCCAATCCAAGAGAGGTCTTTCCTTTGCTTGAAAAGAGTACCTATAACCGGTAGTAGTTTCTGATTTTAGGAAAATGAATGTTCACCTTCGTATACTTTCCTTCTTTAGAAGAAATCGACATTTCATGGCCAAGTTTTCCTGCTAACTGTCTGGAAAGGTATAAACCCATTCCCGTGGCTTTGTTATGTGTCCTTCCAACCGCTCCGGTAAACCCTTTTTCAAAGACCCTTGGTATGTCCTCAGGAGAAATCCCCACCCCATCATCTTCCAATATTAAACGTTTTTCTACATCATTTTCCTCAAACAAAATATTAATCTTGCCACCTTCTTCTGTGTATTTCAGCGCATTAGCCATAACTTGGTCAATGATAAAACCAAGCCACTTGCTGTCACTTTGCACAGTTTGTTTTTCGTCCCACACCCCAAGGCTGATTCTCTTATTAATGAAGTGTTTGGAATACTTCTTCACGCTGTTTTTAACAATTTTATTTATGTTTACTTCGGTAATGAAATAGTCTTTGGAAAAGGAATCAATCTTTGAGTAATACAAGGCTTGATCTACATATTCCTCGATTTTGCTAAGTTCATTTTCTAATTTATCTGCAAGGATTTCCACAGATGTATCATCATGGTTTTCAATCAGCATATGGCTGGCAGCAATAGGCAGTTTTATTTCATGAATCCATGACAAAATGAACTCCTGCTGATCCTTTTTTTCAGATTGTAAATTTTCAAGCTGTTTAATCTTCTCCCTGTCTAATTTTTTCAGAAGCTCCATGTATAAGTTCTGTTCCCCGTTTTTGGGTTCTGGAAGCAACGGGGTGATTTCATGGTGTTCATCATTCCTAGCTGCTTGATTTATCCCCCTATAAAAATCCCATTTCCTATAATAGCCTGCTGCCAGATAAATTAAAGTAATAAAGAGACAGGTAATGTTGGTATAAAGAATATTATTAGCTGCATTATGGTGCTCGACGCTAAGAAACATGATCAGAGAAACGAATGACATGATTGTGATATAGAAAGTAAGGAAAGGAATCCTATCCTTGAGGAATGTCACTGCATTCATAGAATTATATAACCTTCTCCCTTTTTTGTAGTAATAAATTCTTCTTTACTAAGCTGGGCAATTTTTTTCCTTAACCGATTGATATTGACTGTCAGCGTATTGTCATCGACGAAATTTTCATCCTTCCATAACCTGCGCATCATTTTATTACGGCTTACAATGCTTCCCTTGTTTTGCATGAGAAGTTGAAGGATGATGAACTCTGTTTTTGTAAGCTCTACATTTTCATCCTTACAGCTGATATTCCAACTGTCTACATTTAAAATAATCCCCTTATGTTCTAGGACATTCGGCTGTTTATCAACATAGGAGTAGGTTCTCCGCAATAAAGCGCTTATTTTAGCGATCACAACTTCCATATCAAACGGTTTTTGGATATAATCATCTCCGCCCATATTCATCGCCATTACCATATCCATAGGCGTGCCTCTCGATGATACGAAAATAATCGGCACTTGGGATATTTCCCGGATTTTATCACACCAGTAGAATCCATCAAAAATAGGCAGGTTAATATCCAGCAAAATAATATGAGGCTTTTCTTTCAGGTAGGAACCTAATACATCATTAAAATCTTCAAGTGAATGGACATCGAAATTATATTTTTTAATCGAATCTCCTAACAACTTCCTGATTGTCGGCTCGTCTTCTACAATCATCACTTTCATAGAGCACCTTCCTCTGTTTTCATCTTTATCCCTAAGATTAACTAAAATAACAACGATTTTCATCATAGTGACAAAATTGTAAGGTACACCGGGAAACTGTAAGGTTGAAAAATACTTTTATCCGATACAATGAAGACATAAACAAATGCAGGAGGATTTTATTCATGAAAACAATATTGGAAGCAAAAAGAGTTAAGAAGATATATGGCACCAGAGGAAATGTATTCACTGCGTTAGAAGACATTGATCTGTCTGTCCAGGAAGGCGAATTCGTAGGCATTATGGGACCTTCAGGAGCAGGGAAGTCTACATTGCTGAATATACTCGCGACTATCGATGAGCCGACATCGGGAGATATTACAATTGACAGCAGCAATATAACTGATATGAGTGAAGATACTTTGGCAGCCTTCCGCCACGACAAGCTGGGGTTCATCTTTCAGGATTATAACTTGTTAGATACGCTGACCGTAAAGGAAAACATCATACTCCCGTTAGCTCTCGCAAAAACAAGTGTTACTGATATAGCACAGAGATTAAACGCAGTAGCCAGGAGGTTTGGAATTGAGCCAATATTGGATAAATATCCCTATCAAATATCAGGAGGACAGAAGCAAAGAACTGCTGCTTCCCGGGCGATTATCACGAATCCAACCCTGGTACTTGCCGATGAGCCGACCGGGGCGTTGGATTCCAAGTCAGCAACTGATCTATTAGAGACCTTGAAGGATTTAAGTTCAAACGACAATGCCACCATCCTGATGGTCACTCATGATGCCTATGCAGCAAGTTACAGCCAGCGTATTCTCTTTATAAAAGACGGAAAACTTTTCACGGAGCTGATAAAAGGAAACAAATCCAGAAAAAAATTCTTCAACAAAATATTAGATATATTAGCAGCACTCGGAGGCGAGGCAAATGACATTATTTAGTTTAGCGAAAAAGAATATCCAGGGTAACTTCAGGCATTATTTTGTTTATTTTATATCTATGGTCTTCAGTATGGTAATCTATTTCACTTTTGTCTCCCTTCAATATAGTGAAGAAATACAGGATAGTATTGAATTATCAGATACGATGAGTTTTATGTTTATGATTTCATCTTTTATGCTGCTTATATTTGTCTCCACCTTCATCTTTTATTCTAATTCTTTTTTTACCAGGAGGAGAAAAAAGGAATTAGGATTATATTCTTTACTCGGCCTTAAGAAGAAAACAATTGGAAAATTATTGTTTTATGAAAATCTGGTTATGGGTCTGATTGCATTAGTTGTCGGAATTATTGTTGGCTCACTGTTGTCGAAGTTATTTTCGCTGATATTGATCAGACTGATGGGTTCTGCTGCCGAAGTTGATTTTGGAATATCTTTCCTTGCCATTGCACAAACGTCAGCTGTTTTTATAGTAATTATTATGATTACATCAATTCAAGGGTATCGTTTAATATATCGCTTTAAATTAATTGAGCTTTTTCAGGCAGAGAAACAAGAGGAACAAATGCCAAAGGCTTCATTTCTTTCTTCTTTAGCTGGTGTTGTATTGCTTGTGATTAGTTACTGGTTGATTGTCAGGCCATTTCCAGATGTACTTGATTTAGAATATTTATTAAAGAACTATGGGGTCTCCCTACTGTTACTGGTAACTGGAACTCATTTATTCTTTCGTTCAGTCACCTTTTATCTTTTAAAATTATTACAGACAAATAAAAGACTCTTTTATAAAGGAACGAACCTTATTAACATTTCCCAGTTAATATACAGGATCAGGGGTAATGCACGGACATTCACTGTTATAGCCTTATTAAGTGCTGCAACGATCGGCTTTTTCACCGCAACTTATACAGGCTATTACGGAAACAAGGAGAGTGCAAGAGGCCTTGTTCCATTCAGTTACAACCATCTGTCAAAAAACGAACAGCAGGATGAAAAAGTTCGCAACATCATTCAAAAGGATAAAGTACATGCAATAGAATCTGCACTTGATATCCCTGTTGTACCCGTGAAAGGCGAACTCTCTTTTGACCTTGATTATGAACTGAACCCGGTTAAATTAATCCCTGAGAGCACATACAACCAGGCTGCTAAAGCTTTGGACAGAGAATTTAATGCCACCTTATCAGGCAATGAAGCAGTTGTGATACAACCTAGACTTACAGAATACGCCCCTTCCGATTTTATAGGCGAAAACATCAAACTGAATCTTCCACAAGACACGATGAGGTTAAAGTTCGTAGACATGTTTAAGGGAAGTGTCTTACCGTTTGATTACCCGGATTTTTATATAGTAATAAGCGATCAATTGTTTGCTGAAATTACTGAGTACATGCCAGCTAAGACCTATAAGGTTTATGAAGTAGAAAATGAAACAGCTACAAAGGAAACAGCAAAAACATTAAATAAATTATTGTCAGAAGACTTCCAAGTGTCTTCTACCTTCTATACTCAATATAAACAGGGAAAAGAAGGTAACGCACTTAACCTGTTTATCTTTGGATTTTTAGGGCTGGTTTTCCTGGCAGCGACAGGAAGTATCCTTTACTTCAAACAATTGACCGAAGCCAATGAAGTCCGATATAATTACGAGATCCTTCGTAATATCGGAGTCAGCAAAAGCAAAATAAGAAACTCCATTAAAAAACAAATTCTTTTCGTATTCAGCCTGCCGTTAGTTATTGGCATAGTTCATAGCATAGTCATATTAATCTTCATCACTAATTTCATTTCTAATTTAATCGGATCCAGTATCCTGATTCCAATCATTACTGCAATTACAGCTTTCATCTTGATCTATGCCATCTATTATTTAATGACAGCTCATACCTACAATAAAATCGTGAATAGATAAAATAGAAGCAGAAACCAAATCAGGTTTCTGCCTCTTTTGTTATTCCGTACTTCGGTTGATTGCTTCCTGCATGGATATCTTTTTAAGCTGGCGTTTATTCAACAGGACGGTGACATAGTAGGCACCCAGTATGACAAAGAAACTGATCAGGATGTTTATCCAGTCGATCTTTACCGGAATCGTGATATTCATTTCAGCCGTAACTGAATTTAACAATGCGGATGTAGAAACAAAAGTCACTGGAATACCCAACAAAAAGCCGAGAATGACAAACCAGCGATTATAGCCGATCACCAGCTTATGGATCTCTCTGTTATGGTAGCCAAGCACTTTCATCAGCGAA
The DNA here is from genome assembly GCF_016908295.1 of Thalassobacillus pellis. Taxonomy (GTDB): domain Bacteria; phylum Bacillota; class Bacilli; order Bacillales; family Halobacillaceae; genus Thalassobacillus; species Thalassobacillus pellis. Next base: position 207,771 of record NZ_JAFBDO010000003.1, on the reverse strand, counting down.
ATTTTATAGCTGTTTTCCTCAATCATCAACGAAATAAGTATATACATAATGATGATCGCGATAACAGCTGCAGCCAATGCAATTGCAACAATGAAGTAATTAAGAGGCTCAATCATCTTTTCGAAACCGGATACCATATCGGATATTTCTGATTTAGCAGCCAGCTTTTCCTGTGGAATATCAAGTTTTTGATCGGAATAGACAGTCGTATAACTATTTTCAGGATAGCCATTCAGCTGATTGAATTTTTTAAGCGGCATGTAGATCATATCTCCAAGGTAGGAGTTGGCAATATGATCAACCGTAACGGAGAAGGTTTCCCCTGACAGTTGATTTGTGACTTCAAGCGAATCACCCGGGGATATCTCCAGCTTCTCAGCAAGCGACTTATTCATGATTACTGAATCAAAATCAAGCTCTTCTCCTGTCATGCTTTCCAGTTGAATAGCAGTATTACCCGGTTTTAATCCTGTTATGGTTAGCGACTGGTCTTCATCATCTTGCACTACAAAAGGAGCACTTGCTGCAGCCTGCCCATGTTCAGGTTCTCCCGTTTGCAGCTGGTTGAAAGTATATTCGTATTGATAATGGTAGACATTCTCAAAATTTTCATCTACAAGGTAAGTCATCGAATCCTTGGTGATGAATCCCATTAATAATAGAAGAGATGCGAACAGGACGCCAATCGCTAAAAATCCGCTCCTTGGAAGGTTCCGTAATATATCCCTCGTAATAAATTTTTTCTTGAAGTCCAGCTTCCTTAACTTGAATAAACGTTCTATGCGATTTACCTTTGTTTTTAACGTTCCGCCTTTCATCAAGGTAACCGGTGGAATCTTCAGCACGCGGCGGACTAGCAGATAGGTCAGCGGAAGAAAGAAAACCATTGGCAGCAGGAAACTGACGATCAGGTAAGGGAAATATGGATTTGTGTCTAGTACTGGAAGATTATAAAAGTGAGCAAACGATGCCATCAAAGGATGCATTAGGAGCCATCCGATTACTGTTCCTGCGAGACTTCCTGTAACCGCGAGAATAGCGGCATAACTGAGATAGTGCCTGATGATTTCAGCTTTTTTATAACCGAGTGCATACAAAGTACCGATCTGCACGTACTCCTTTTTCATCAATCTCCAGAGCAAAATACTGATGATGACAAGCGTAATAAGGAGAATACCAATAGGAAGGGTTTCCCCCATTTTTTTGATGCCTGTGATATCACCTTTTATGAAAGTAATCCGGTTATTGTCCTCTTTATCCACCCAGTTCAGGATTTGGTTTTGTTCGGTAACAGCTTCCTTGAATGCTCCCCTGTTATCTTCCTGAAAACGAACCGTGTAATAGTCATGGGCATTCTCCCATTTCTTCAATATATCCTCCTGGACAATCGCTACGCCAAAAGCATCCGGATTTTTAAGGAACCCGGAAGTGGACTTCAATGGATAGATATATGCAGGAGTCGCCATTGTGCCTGCAACAGTGAACGTTTTTCCTTTTAACTCCATTTCTTCCCCGACAGCAAGTGCATGGGCCTTTGCAAAACCTTGATCCAACAGAATTTCATCCTTTGTTTGCAGCTTCTCCCCTTCAATAACCGAATACTGATTAATCTTTTCAGAATTGCTGATCAGGCGCAGGTCAGTATTTTCATCCATCGAAACATCCAGAGACATTTGTTTTTCCAGCTGTACATGGAACCTATCTTCCAACTGCTGAGGACTTTTTAATGGATGCTGGACAAAAAATCGGGCATCTTCCACGTTGTTTTCCTGATAAAAGGTTTCCAGATTATCGACCAGATTAGCCCCTGCAGCTGTAAATGCGTAAAACAACGCCGAACTTATGACAACGAGCAGCCATGCGGAGAAATATTGTGCTTTCTTCTCAGCAATCGTCCTGAAAAGCTTTTTCCATAATGGCATCAGCCTTCCATCCTTTCAGGAAGAACTGGCTGCTCATTTTTAACATCCGATTCGACTCTTCCGTCTTTTAACGTGATGATACGATCCGCCATCTCCGTAATCCCCTGGTCGTGTGTGATGATCAACACCGTAGTGTTATACTTTTGATTCATTTGATGGATAAGTGAAAGGATTTCCTTGGATGTGCTGGAATCAAGAGCACCAGTCGGCTCATCACAAAGAAGCAGTTCCGGTTTCCGAACGATTGCACGGGCAATCGATACCCGCTGCTGCTGGCCACCGCTCAGTTCCCTTGGAAAACGGTCCGCCATTCCTTTAAGGCCAACTGCATGAATCAATTCATCGATATCAAGCGGCGACTTGCTGATATGAGAAGTGAGTTCTATGTTTTCATAAACGGTCAGATTCGGGATCAGGTTATACATTTGAAAAACAAAGCCTACCTTTTCCCGACGGTAATCGACCAGATTATTATCATGAAACCGGGTAATATCTTCCCCTGCAACGTGAATTTCACCGTCATCCACCTGATCCACCCCGCCAATCGCATTCAAAAGCGTGGACTTTCCTGATCCGGACGGTCCTAAGATCACGACAATTTCCCCTCGTTCAATGCTTAGATGTACATCAGATAATGCCTGGAAAGGAGATCCACCACTTTGATATGACTTGTTGACACCTGTTACCTCCAGCAACTTACTCATATGCCTTCCTCCATTCAGCCTTTTAACTTTCCGGTAAATATAAATTCAATCTGTTTATGGAGCTGCTGTAAAAATTGGGCTTTTGTCATTTCTTCTTCATAGATGTAATTCATCGTCTGCATTAACGTCACACCATAGACAGCACTGGCTGCCTCTTTCGGATTTACCGGCACGATAAAACGGTCTTCGTTAACTTCAATGACCTCTTCCACCCATTGCATGGCTTCCTCATCAAGCCCGAACAATCCGCGGCGTAACTGAATGCTTTCGTCAGTTTCCTCTGTCATGACATGCATGATTTCCCGCCAGAACTCTTTTGAATATAAGTCAAAGAAACCAGTGAAATCCTTCATCAATGCCATTACTGTGTCAATCAGACTTCCACTCGCCGGTTTCATGTAAATCTCATTTTCTTTTTCTAATTCTGCTACTTCCTCTGTAAAAATGGTCAGCAGCAGTGCCCCCTTCGAAGGATAATAATTGTAGATCGTCCCAGTACCGACATTAGCTTCCTTGGCAATCGTAGTCATGGTAGTGTTGGCATACCCTTTCTCGGTAAAAATCTTCCTTGCTGTCTGGATGATATTCCTTTGGTTCTGCTTCTTTTTTTCTTCACGCAAACCCGCCATACGTGGACCTCCTATTCTGCTTTTTAAAAATGAACGCGTTCATTTATGAATATATTCATATTATAGTATGGTATGCCATCATTGTCAAAACCGCTCCATAGCAAAAAGTCCCAATTGTTCTGATAGGATCCACTTAAGAACTTGAATGGCCAGAGACGGGATGCAGCCCACTGCAAAAGGTTTTTCACGAAAATCAAGTTTTCATTTCCCAGAAAATAAAAAAGAGCACTCTGACTAATTGTCAGAATGCCGCTTGTCTCTGTTGGATATCCATTTAAAAATCTTATAAATTGTTACTGCAATCAATAGCCAATAAAAAGCCGTATCAAAAGAAAGAATAGCTTCCTTGGCTGGATCTATTAAATTAAGCACAGTAAAAAAACCAGCAAACAGAACCAAAAGGATGACATCTAATGGCTCCTCCAACTTAAAATCTGTTTTGAATAAGTAACTAAGAGCAAAAATTAGGACAGCGGAAATGAAAATAAAAATACTCGGTTTCACTTCAGGCAGCAACATATCTGGATAGTAATATTTGAAGCCTGCAATGAAAAGCATCAGTTCAAACAAAATAAATGTTATATATTTCTTCCAATCCTTCATTATCTTCCTCCCGTTTCATGCCAAACAAAAACACTTGAATCCATTCAGACCCAAGCGCTATTCATAGAGCAATAATAATAGATGGATGATTTCTAACTGCGGAAAATATCTAAAATCTTCTCCCAGGTTCCCTTAGGTCTGTTGACCGACTCCTCAAGCTTTTTATTAAAGTCATTTTGGGAACGCCACTCTCTTTGCTGTTCTTCACGCATACTTTGAAGCTCACGTTCAAGATATTCACTTTTTTCACGTTCTTGTTCCAGCAAACTCTCATATTGCGTTCTTTGCTGCTCTGTCAGCTTTTCTATTTTCATCTGGGTCTTTTGAGCTGAATTTCCAATACCGGCGCTAATCACATGGTGGTCCTGCTGCAATCTGGAAACAGTGGTTTTCAACTGGGACATATCGTTTGATAATTGCACATTCATCTCACGAGTCGCCGCTAGTTCCTGAGTCAACAGCTTTAAGTACTCCTTCAGTTGATTCGGATCCTGAAGGGAATTATCATATGTATCGCTAACCGCTACACTGGTTTCCTCCGATTCCAGCCTTTCCTTCTGCCGCTTTACAAGACCTTTGGCCGTTTCATCTAATGGCAAGTCCGTATCGCGTATCGCTATGAGCGCTTCAACATCAGACTTCACAAAAATACGCCGATCGCCATCTTTAAAGAACTCATACCCGTTGCGTTCTAAGATTTGGCCATATTTCCGGACAGTCGGAGTCGCAATGCCCACTTCTTCAGCCACTTCTTTCGTAGTGAAAGCACGTTCATTCGGTTGTATATCGTGTCGCATACAGTACCTCCTTTTCTTTTAAATATGAAGGTTTTTTACTAGATTTGCAAGAGTTATATCGCCTAACGATACAAAAAATATAAAGGGCCGTTCAGCCCATAATATTAGTAAATCTATGACAATTGAGACTATCGTAATATTCATTATGGCCGAGGTGCATATCGCTTGCCTGTTTGATTTTTAAATACTACCAGTACTGTATCGGGTGTCGATACAGTTGAGGTATCGCTTGTATTGCTTAGCGATACAAGCACTTCATTGATTAATATACTGGAGTAGGACAATATCGCATAGCGATACTTCATCTTGCTGTCTCCCTTGACACCCATCCCTACATATCGCTTACCGATACAGGATTTCAAAATACTCTATCTAACAGTCTCCATATAATGCTTTGCATCATATCGCCTTTCACTACTCTATGCCCTTTCTACTTCCTCCCCTGCTATCGTAGAAGTTCATTAAGCTATCCCTCAAAATTCACCGTCTATACTATTACTTGCCATGTTAAAATAGAAGAATCATTTACCATTGAATGACAACTATAGAGCTTAGGAGTTGACGTTTCATGAACAAAAAAGATATAGCAGGGATTCGCCGGCAGCTTAAAGTAGACAACGACCTTTTAAAGATCTCTGACATCTTTAACGTATACATTATGAAAGAAACGACTGACATCTACCACCACCAGAGCCAGCCATTCGAAATGCTTGATAGAGATCAACAGGAACTTTTTATGAACAATTTCAAGAAAGTACTGACTGGCCAGCTGAATGAAAAGTTATTTGAACTTAAATTAAAACGCGATGCAGAAAATCACACGCAGCTAATTCTACATAAAGGCTTACTAAGCAGTGAAGTCGAGGATTGGAAAGAGCAAATGCTGCAGATGACTGAAAAAATGATCAAGGACAATCCGTACGAAAAAGACGTAGTCATTACTTTCATCCGCGCTGAATATCTGAAACCAATGAAAAAACGTAATGAAGAAACGGAGGAAAGTGAACGGGATGCCGTTTATTCCCATTCCTTCATTCTCTGCAGTATTAACAAAACACAGGAGCCAAAAAGAGAGTGGCAGTTCGACTATATCGAAAAAGAATTCAAGTACAACATCGAGGTCGATCCAGTCATCGACCTTAACACACCCATGGCAGGATTCCTTTTCCCTTCCTTTACAAATCACGCTGCTGATGTGAACCACATCCTATATGCTGCAGGAAAAGCCAATGAGCCTGACCATCAGTTTATTGAAGAAATTTTAAACGGCGATGAAATAATGACAGCTAAAGAGGATAAAGCGCTATTCGAAGAAGTCATCAAAGATGTCGTTGGCGACCAAATCAATCCATCTACCCTTGCCACCGTTTATGAGGAAATCAACAATGCTGTCGAAGATAATGACCAGGACGAGGCCCCAAAGCTTGATTACAAGGAAGTGGAACGTGTTTTAAATAGCAGCGGCCAGAAAGTGGAGAGTGAAAAAGTGAAAGCAGCTTTCCAGCGAATTACCGACAATGAAGCGTACGAACTGAATGCCAGCAGTATCGTTCCGAAATATAAATCAAAATCAATTAAAATCAACACGAAAATAGCTAACATCTCCATCAGTCCACAGGACCTGCAATACGTACGACAAGTAAACTATAAGGGGAAACGCTGCATCATGATAGAAGTCGAAGAGGATGCGGAGATTGAAGGTTTTAAAATGCTTCCAGAAGCGTTCGGGGAGTAATAGCTTTAACCCAAACGAAAAGCGCTGGTAGAGGAACATCTCTATCAGCGCTTTTTACGTTCTATCATACCTTTTATTTCATTCATCTATTTCCACTAATCTTGCGACTTCATTATCACAATTCGCACATTTTCCTTGTAGTAGAACACCTATAGGATGATCAGTACAATAATGAACTCCTTTATAGTAACGGCCCCTATACAAGAAACGCAAAATACATTATCGATGACATCTTTTCTGAAATCTTCCGGGATGGACAACCACTTTTTATTAGCATCGATTACAAATCACCTATTTCAAGTTAGTTTGACTTTTTTCAGCCAAGATACACATTCCACGTGACTAGTCTGTGGAAACATATCCACTGGCTGAACCTCTTTTGTCTCAAACCCTCCATCTTCCAAGATGCGCAAATCCCGCGCTAATGTGGATGGATTGCACGATACGTAAACGATACGTTCGGGTTTCATTTCAATCATGGCCTTCAGCAGCTCTTCGTCACAGCCCTTCCTTGGAGGATCGACAACGATGACATCGGGCTGCAGGCCTTGTGCTTTCCACCATGGCATGATTTTCTCTGCCTCTCCTACATAGAACTCGGCATTTTCAATTTTATTCAGCTTGGCATTAGCTTTGGCATCGGACACCGCTTCTGGAACGACTTCCACACCATAAACTTTTTTTACATTCTGTGCAAGGAACAGGGATATTGTGCCGATTCCGCAGTAGGCGTCAACGACTTGTTCTTTGCCTGTAAGTTCTGCATAATCCAATGCTTGCTCATAAAGCACTTTTGTCTGTGTCGGATTGATCTGGTAGAACGATTTCGGTGAAATGGCGAATTTGATATCTCCGATTGTGTCATAAATATATTCTTCGCCCCAAAGCACGGTTGTTTCTTTCCCCATGATGACATTAGTCTGTTTAGGGTTTATATTTTGTACAATCGATTTAACACTCGGATAGGCTTCTCGGATTTCGTTCACGAGTTTGTCCTTGTTTGGCAGTTCTTTCGTTCTTGTCACCAATACAACCATGACATCCTGTGTGTTTTGGCCGGTCCGTACCATGATATGACGCAGGATTCCTCGGTTATTGTCTTCATCATAGGCTTCTATGCCATATCGCTCGGCGATACGCCTCACTGCCTCGATCATGCGGTCATTAGATTCCTGCTGGACTACGCAAGTATCCATATCGATAATATTGTGGCTGCGCTTTTGATAAAACCCTGCAACCAGTCTGCCATCACGCTCGCCTACTGGCATCTGGACTTTATTACGGTAGCGCCAAGGATCCTTCATCCCCTTGACAGGGTGGACGGGAACATTTTCAAGATGACCGATTTTTCTCATTGCATCTTTCACTTGTTTTTGTTTCATGTCCAGCTGCATCTGATATCTCATGTGCTGAATTTGGCATCCTCCACATTGGAAAAAGACATCACATGGTGGCTCCACTCGTTCTGGGCTTGCCTCGTGTACATCCAAAAGCTTGCCAAACCCGAAGTTTTTCTTTACTTTAATGACTTTTACTTTAGCTTTTTCCCCTGGAAGTGCATAGGGAACAAACAGCGGATACCCCTCTATTTTTCCAACTCCATCGCCTTCGTGAGTCAGGTCTTCGAAGGTCAGTTCGATGGTCTGATTCTTTTGTACAGGTGGCTTCTTTTTAGCCATTAGACATCGTCCTTTTCAAGGTTATACTCTCAAAATTTTAACATACTAACGAGGCAAAAAGCGATTTTTCAAAGCTTTGTGCGTAACGCTTTACGTCAGGCAGCGACTATATCTACGAGGTGAGTTGCATGCAGACCATTTATTATTAGTTTTTTGGAATTATTATCATTCTAACCAGCTGTTCAGGGCAAGGACAAAAACCGCCTCTTCCCGAGGTCATCGTCGGCTCTGAAACGATACCAGTTGTGCAAGGTTCTTACTGCTGGGATAAAACATGTGTTGATACTGCCGGTGCTCCTGAACTTCTTCAAGATCCTATTCCTGTTGAAGGCGGCTCTTCTATTCAAGTCTCTTTCAACGATCACCAAAAACCGACAGATATGAATGTAACCGTCATCCATAATGATACTCAAACAAAGTGTTCCACCCCTCTCACCACTCCACATGAGCCAGGCATTTACTATTACGAAATCATGTCCTATTGGCAGGGGGAGGATGAAAAAAATAACGGCGTTTCCTTTTATGCATTTTCGATAAAAGTCATGGAATAACGAAAATCCCCGCTCCATCTAGAGCGAGGATTTTTACTTTAATCAACAATTTTGTGTATCATCCGGGTTGAATCTGTCTTTCGGGACAAAAAAATCGATATGGCGATATAAGTTTACAAATTTCCCGGGCAATAATCCGCCAAATTCCCCGTCAATATTCAACTGCATCTTTTCATTTGTCTGCACTTTGACCATACTCGCTTTGGTATAAATGATATGCGGATCATTCAAATGTCTTCCTTGCAACGCGAGTGATGCAAGACGGATGAATTCTGCCATGTTCATTTTTTCGATGATCAACAGATCAAATAACCCGTCATTCATCTTAGCATCCGGGGCAAGCTTCTCAAAACCGCCAACTGAATTGGTGTTGGAAACGAGGAACAGCATGATTTCCCCTTTATATTCTTTCCCGTCGTATTCTATTTCCACGGAAGTCGGCCGTAAGGAAGGGAGCATTTCCATGCCTTTCAAATAATATGCCAGCTGGCCCAGCATTGTTTTCAGTTTACTTGGTACCTCATAGGAAAGCTCAGTCAGTTTTCCACCGCCGGCAATGTTCATGAAATATTGATCATTCACACGACCGATATCCAGAGCGACATGATGGTCATCTAAAATGACATCAACGGCTTTATGGATATTGTTGCGAGGCAGACACAAGGCTCTGGCAAAGTCATTCGTGGTGCCGACAGGAATGATGCCAAGCTTAGGACGGTTTTCCTGTTCAGCCAGTCCGTTGATGACTTCGTTTATCGTACCATCGCCGCCTGCTGCGACAACTATATCAAAACCTCTTTGTACCGCAATGGTAGCCGCTTCTGTAGCATCTCCAGCACATGTCGTAGCATGGGTGGATGTCTCATAGCCAGCTTGTTCGAAGCGCTGCAGTACATCAGGTAAAACTTTTCTAAATACTTCCCTTCCGGAGGTCGGATTATAGATGATCCGAGCACGTTTCATAAGGTCTCCCCCTCATCCAGGCTTGTTCCATTGGCTGTGTTCTATATTTACTATAATATATGAGGCTGAATATCAAACATACAAAAGCACGCAGTCCTATGCGTGCTTTTGCAGGCCGGTCTTTACTCACCGTGTCTATACTAATAGAATTCTCTGGAAAAGTCTAGTCCCTTGACAGTTATTCAGCGTTTTTCCATCTCTGCCAGAAGGATTTTGTTGACCATCGGCGGGTTCGCCTGGCCTTTTGTCTCTTTCATCACCTGGCCGACAAGGAAGCCAAGAGCACGGTCTTTACCGTTCTTATAGTCTTCGATGGATTGCTGGTTATTATCCAGAATCTTCGTAATGATTTCTGTTAGCTGACCTTCATCAGAAATTTGGACAAGTCCTTTATCTTTGACGATTTTTTCCGGGTCTCCGCCTTTCTCCACCAGTTCTGCGAAGACTTTCTTCGCAATTTTGGATGAAATCGTGCCATCTTCCAGCAGCTTGATCATTTTTGCCAGTGATTCAGGAGTCAAGGCAAGCTCGTCAAATTCTTTTTGCTGCTTGTTCAAATGGGCAGACACTTCCCCCATCAGCCAGTTGGATGCCTGTTTAATATCAGCGCCATGCTCGATTGTTTCCTCGAAAAAGTCAGACATCGCTTTATTATTGGTAAGCACCATCGCGTCATATTCCGGAAGCTCCAAGTTTTCGATGTATCTCTTCTTACGGGCATCCGGAAGCTCAGGAATCTGGGAACGGACGCGCTCTTTCCATGCTTCATCGATATATAATGGGACAAGGTCAGGTTCAGGGAAGTAACGGTAGTCGTCAGACCCTTCTTTGACACGCATCAGGATAGTTTCTTTCGTCTGCTCATCATAGCGGCGTGTTTCCTGCAGAATTTCTCCTCCGGACAGCAGTACCTGTGCCTGACGTTTTTCTTCGAACTCGAGTCCTTTTTGTACATATGAAAAGGAGTTCAGGTTCTTCAGCTCGGTTTTTGTACCGAATTCCTCTTGCCCAATCGGGCGCAGGGAAAGGTTAGCGTCACAACGCAGAGAGCCCTCTTCCATTTTACAGTCAGAAACTCCTGTGTATTGGATAATATTTTTCAATTTTTCCAGATAAGCATACGCTTCCTGCGGAGAGCGAATATCGGGCTCCGATACGATCTCAACAAGCGGTGTGCCTTGACGGTTATAGTCGACAAGAGAATAACCATCATCACTGTGCGTTAATTTCCCCGCATCTTCTTCCAGATGCAAGCGAGTGATACCGATCCGTTTTTTCACGCCATCGACTTCGATTTCGATATAACCATTCTCCCCGATCGGCTGATCGAACTGGGAAATCTGATAGGCTTTTGGATTATCTGGGTAGAAGTAATTTTTCCGATCGAACTTCGTATCCGTTGCAATGTCACAATTAAGAGCCATCGCGGCTTTCATTGCGAAGTTTACCGCTTCTTCATTGAGTACCGGAAGAACACCAGGGTACCCAAGGTCGATTGGATTGACGTTGGTATTCGGCTCATCCCCAAACATATTCGGAGACGGGCTGAAAATCTTCGAATTCGTTTTTAGCTCCACATGGACTTCCAGACCGATTACTGTTTCAAAATTCATGCTTGCGCACCTCCAATGGACGGGCGTTGTTTATGAAAGTCTGTCGCTTGCTCAAAGGCATGGGCGGTGCGATAGACTGTGCTTTCGTCGAAATGCTTTCCGATGATCTGCAAGCCGATCGGCAGGCCATCAGATGAGAATCCACATGGCACGGAAATCCCAGGAACCCCAGCCAGATTTACAGGGATTGTCAGGATATCGTTCGCATACATGGTCAACGGATCGTCCACTTTTTCACCGACTTTAAAGGCAGGAGTCGGTGTAGTAGGTCCGATCACGACATCATAGTTTTCCAGAACGCTTTCGAAGTCACGCTTAATTAATGTCCGTACCTGCTGAGCCTTTTTATAGTAGGCATCATAGTAGCCTGAGCTTAATGCAAATGTACCGAGCATGATTCTCCGCTTTACTTCTTCTCCAAAGCCTTCGGAACGGGAGCGTTTGAACATATCGAGCATCGTTTCCGCGTTCTGCGTGCGCACACCGTAGCGGACACCATCAAAGCGTGCCAAGTTCGCAGATGCTTCTGAAGATGCAAGCAGGTAGTAAGTGGCAACCGCATATTTGGAGTGCGGAAGGGAGACTTCTTCCCATGTCGCACCTAATTCTTCATATTTCTTCAACGCATTCATCACTGCTTCTTTTACTTCCGGTGTAACACCTTCGCCTAAATATTCTTTCGGCACGGCGATCCGCAGTCCTTTGACATCGCCTGTCAAAGCTTCCGTATATTTTGGCACGTCCACATCCGCAGAAGTAGAGTCCATTTTATCGTAGCCGGCAATCGTCTCAAGCAGAAACGCATTGTCCTCTACTGTACGCGTAATCGGACCGATCTGGTCAAGAGAGGAAGCAAATGCCACTAGGCCGAAACGGGATACACGTCCATATGTCGGCTTCAGGCCTACCACTCCACAGAATGCTGCCGGCTGGCGGATCGAGCCGCCGGTGTCAGAACCAAGGGAAAAGAACACTTCTCCTGCAGCAACAGAGGCGGCAGACCCCCCACTGGAGCCGCCTGGCACGTAGTCTGTGTTCCACGGGTTACGTGTCGCATAGTAGCTTGAGTTTTCATTGGAAGAGCCCATCGCAAACTCGTCCATGTTCAATTTCCCGATCGTTACTGATTTTGCCTGAGCCAATTTTTCAACAACCGTCGCATCATACAGCGGGTCGCGGAAATTATCGAGGAACTGACTGGCACAAGTGGTACGCAGTCCTTTGGTTACGATATTATCTTTTACACCGATTGGGAGTCCGAACAATGCTGCCGATTCGGCCCCACGCGCAGCATCCAGTTCTTCTGCCTGCTTCAGTGCAGCTTCTTTATTCAATGTCAAAAACGCTTTGACCTCTCCATCCACCGCTTCAATGCGTTGGTAGGATTCTTCCACGAGGTCGGTCACGCTTATTTCTTTCTTATGTAGCTTCTCCTGAAGCTCTTTTAATGTATAATCAAACAGTGACATAGTGTACCTCCTTATTCCAAGATAGACGGAACTTTGAACTGCCCGTCCTGATGTTCAGGTGCATTGTTCAATACGTCTTCTTTTTCCAGCCATTTTTTCGGCTCGTCTTTTCGCATGACATTCTTTAAGTCAAGGACATGTGTCGTTGGCTCGACATCGCTTGTATCCAGTTCATTCAGCTGTTCCGCGTATGTGATGATATCATCGAGCTGTTTTGTGAACAGGTCTGCCTCGTCTTCGGAAATAGCAAGTCTCGCCAGATTAGCCACGTGTTTTACTTGCTCTTTACTGATTCGTGACATGGTCCATACCTCCATTCAATTCGTTTCCACATAATATTTGATAATACCAAATCAATCGATAGGTAAGCAACGTTCTACATTTTTCACCTTTTTTATCGTAACACAAAATGCCTGTCCCCTCATACTTCTAAGCTATTTTTAGAAAAACTCGCATTCATTCGTCCTTACGTGAATGCGTTGGTTGTTCTTATAATCGAAACTTTAAATTTCAATACGGGGAAAAGTTTCTGCAAAAATTTAATACAACCTAATATATAAAAAGGTTCCCCACCTTCCATTCTTGCCATTTATCGGGGATTACATGCCGATTCCTTTTAAGCCTGAAAAAATAGTTCCTTGCTCAGTCCTAATTGGTTTTATCGTGATGTTCTTTGTGAGAGGGAAAATCTGCTTAAGACCTCGAGGGGGCGGAAGATGGAGCTGGATGTACTACTGCCGTTTACTTTCCAAGACAATTAAAAAAGCTCATTCCCGCAAAAGCAGGAATGAGCTTGAATGTTTATCTGCGTGCAGCTTCGTCAAACATGTCAGTAACTTCTTTGGATGGCTTCTGGCCAGCCTTACTTACAAGTACAGCCACGATTGTATTCAACAGGAACCCTGGAACAATTTCATAAAGGTCGAAGATACCACCGCTTAGGAAATCACCCCAGATAACGACAGTGACAGCACCTACGATCATACCGGCAACTGCACCATTACGAGTAATTCCTCTCCAGTACAAGGACAATAAGATGATCGGACCGAAGGCGGCACCGAACCCTGCCCATGCGTAAGATACTAACTCAAGTACAGAGCTTTCCGGGTTACCCGCAAGCAGGATGGCAATCAATGCAATGATTGCAACCGCGCCGCGGCCGATCCATACTAGTTCACGCTCAGTAGCATTTTTACGGAAAATCGCTTTATAGAAGTCTTCCGCCAATGCTGAAGAGGAAACGAGCAGCTGGGAATCAATCGTACTCATGATTGCAGCAAGGATTGCCGCCAGCAGAATCCCCGAAATTACGGGATGGAATAGAATTTGTGAGAACGAAATAAAGATTTTCTCAGGGTCATCCAGCATTTGGACACCATTTTCATTAATCAAAGTAACCCCAAATTCACTGAGCATGCCGACATCCTGAGAGTTGATATAAGCTAAACCGACAAGACCAGTGAAAATCGCGCCATAAAGACCAAGTATCATCCATGTCATACCGATGAAACGGGCTTTTGGCACATCATTCGGTTTACGTAATGCCATAAACCGGACGACTATATGAGGCTGACCGAAGTAACCAAGCCCCCATGCCAGTGAGGAAATGATCGCCATGATACCGACACCCTGAACCATATCCAGGTGAGTTCCTGAAATACTGCCGACAGCATCAATAGTAGCGTCCCAGCCTCCCATTTCTTGAATGGCAACAATAGGAACAGCAATCAATGCAAGGAACATCAAAATACCTTGTACAAAGTCTGTCCAGCTGACCGCTAAGAATCCGCCAAGGAATGTATAAGAGATAGTTACAATTGCACCTACCCATAAGGATTGGGTATAAGTCAAACCAAATGAAGCCTCAAATAATTTAGCACCTGCAACCATTCCGGAAGAGGTATAAAAAGTAAAGAATAGAAGGATTACCAGTGCAGAAAATACACGCAAAATACGGGACTTATCCTGAAAACGATTTTCAAAATAATCCGGAACTGTTATCGAGTCGTTCGCTACTTCTGTGTAAACACGAAGACGGCGGGCAACAAATTGCCAGTTTAAATAGGCACCAATAGCAAGGCCGACACCAATCCATGCAGAACCGAGCCCGCTTGCATATATCGCACCTGGTAAACCGAGCAAGAGCCAGCCACTCATATCAGAAGCACCAGCACTTAGCGCAGCGACGCCTGGGCCGAGGCTTCTTCCTCCTAATACATAATCAGATAAATTGCTTGTCATTTTGTATGCGGCAAATCCAATACCGAGCATACCAATTAAATAGACGATAAACGTAATTAACGTTGGAGTATCCATTGTTGTTTATTTTCTCCTTTCTGTAACTAAAGTTATAACGGATAGTAGGATTAATATTGGCATTGGCACGAATAACCAGAACCATGTCGCACCAGATAATGCGAAATCTTCCATTTTTCCACCTCCATAATTTTTGTGTCGTTTTTTCCGATATTCACCCCTATTCAACTTTCACACAATTCAAAATTGTAAGGCGAAAGTCGCAGGGGTATAAATTTCAGACACATCTACGACTATATCATATCTCAAGAGTTAGAACATTGCAAAAATTATACCATCGACAATTTACTGTATAAATATACGTATTAGCAGTCTATTCAACCATTTATTTTTTCAAAATACAATATATATTCACAAAATGTAATAAATAAAAATTTAAAGTTTTTTTAATTTCCAGGTAGGTCCTTGTAACTACAAGCGCTTTCCCTCCCTATTACCCCCTAGTCTTTCCCATAAAATAAAAAAACCTCTCCCCATTTTCTGGGAAGAGGTTTTCTTATAGTTTTATAACATTTCCGATGTAGTTTTGCCTTGCATGTGATGAAGCAGATAATCCGGGCCGCCTGCTTTGGAATCGGTACCTGACATATTAAAACCGCCAAATGGATGGTACCCGACAATTGCAGCGGTACATCCGCGGTTGAAATATAGGTTACCGACGTGGAAATCTTCACGAGCTTTTTCCAGGTGCTCACGATTATTTGTGATTACTGCACCAGTAAGGCCATATTCGGTATTATTGGCAATTTTCAACGCTTCATCAAATGATTCCGCTTTGGTAAATGCTACAACAGGTCCGAAAATTTCTTCCTGCATGATGGTTGCATGGGGATCGACATCAGCGAAAATCGTCGGCTCCACGAACCATCCTTTGCTGTCATCACCTTTTCCGCCATGCATCAGACGGCCTTCGTCTTTTCCTTTAGAAATATAGCTTAAAATTTTATCGTAAGCGCCTTGGTCTATGACTGGTCCCATGTAGGATTTGTTATCAGAAGGATCCCCGTAATTAACAGTCTCTTTCGTTTTCTCCACGACTCGTGCCAATAAATCCTCATAGACATCTTCGTGGGCTACTACGCGAGAGCAGGCAGAACATTTTTGACCGGAGAAACCAAATGCAGAATACGTAATTGCATCCGCAGCCAGTTCCAGGTCAGAATCTTTGTCGACAACTATTGTGTCTTTACCGCCCATTTCGATGATCGTGCGCTTCAGCCACTTTTGCCCTGGATGAACTTTTGCCGCACGTTCGAAAATACGGGTTCCAACTTCACGGGAACCAGTGAAGCTGATGAAACGTGTGCGCGGATGATCGACGAGGTAGTCACCCACTTCTTTTCCGCTTCCAGGCACGTAGTTGATGACACCTGCCGGAAGCCCTGCTTCTTCAAGCACTTCCATCATTTTATAAGCAATAACCGGAGTCGCACTAGCAGGTTTCAAAAGTACCGTGTTACCAGAAACCATAGCAGCAACAGTCGTGCCGCACATGATGGCAAATAAGAAATTCCAAGGTGAAATGACCACACCGACACCAAGGGGAATGTAATGATAACGGTTGTTTTCAATCGGACGAGACTCCACTTCAAATCCTTCATCAATCCGAAGCATCTGTCTGCCATAGTATTCCATGAAGTCAATTGCTTCTGCTGTATCAGCATCAGCTTCCTTCCATGGCTTACCGCCTTCTTTGACTAGATGAGCCGTGAATTCATGACGGCGGCGTCTGACAATGGCAGCTGCACGGAATAGAATGTCAGCACGGAATTGTGCTTTCGTTTTCCGCCACCATTCAAATGTTTCATCTGCAATTTTATGTGCTTTTTCAGCAAGCTCCTGGTTCGCTTTGGATACATAGCCAATGACTTCTTTTTTATTAGCCGGATTAATTACTTTAATTTTATCATCAGTCATGACTCGCTCTCCGCCGATGATCAGTGGATATTCTTTTCCTAAATCAGATTCCACTTTTGAAATCGCCTCTTGCATCGCCTGACGATTTTCCTCCAAACTGAAATCTGTGAATGGTTCGTGTTTGTAAGGTATTACCATTCTACAACGCCTCCTTGGGAAATAGAAATCGTAATGGAAGGCCGCTTTTTTATAATTTATGTATTTAATAAAGCGCTTCCATAAAACATTCTATCCTATCTTCCCCAACTGTTCAATCATTTATGACGCCATTTGTCGAAGCACTGTAAAGGGGTAATACTTTTTAATCGATTCCTATTTCAATTTTGGTAGAGTAGCTCGTGCAGATGGACGTGATTCTGGCCAGGGGTTTTATTCCCGAACGCTGATTTATGGCTCTCTTCCGCTGATTCTCTGCCTCCGTCCGCTGATTTCATCCCCCTTTCCAAACACTAAAAAGCCTTCTGACAATCCGGCTGCTGCCTGACTATCAATAGGCTTTTCTACTTAATAGATATGAACATTTGGCTCCTCTTTGCCTGGTTCTTTGATAATAACACTTTCCGGTTTTTTGTTGCTATGGATATTGACTTCTATCAAATAATCATCTGGCAGCATTTCTACAACCAGGCCATAGACATATTGGGTGAAGCCTACTACTTCTGATTTGGAATAGAATTGAATCGGTATGTCGATTGACAATTCTCTCATGTTACCGTTGATATAAAATCCGTCTCCGATAAACCCTACGAAATTCGGGAAGTACTGGGAAACTTCTTCCCTAAATTCGCTCATCAACTGGGTATCTTCGAAATGTTTTTCTTCTGCTTCACTAGATGGGAATAGAATGTGGTCTTCATTTATCTCTTCCCAATCATTGATTTTGCTGGCTCCACCTTTTACATAGGCTTTCATGACGAAGTTACCAGGAACCATGGCGCCGGATTCCTCTTCTCTATATAGGGCAATCATGACCGGGATATCCTTAAGGCCGTCCGTTTTCCTGATTTTCTCCAGAACCTTGGCGGCATACTGTTTCCCTTTGGCCACCATATCCTTTTTAGAGATATCTTCATGGTAAGTCGGGCCTCCGATTTCTGTCTGGAAATCATAAGTCGATTTCAATGCGAGGCCAATGGAGATGCCAGACAGTTTGGCTACCCCCTCATCATTTTTCGTTAAAAAGTTTTGCTCCAGAATATGGGAGAGCACCCTCGGATTCTTTCGATAGTCTTCCTCTTTTTCCAATTCTTCACGCGGAGGATTGAGTCCGTCAATCATGGAAAGAATCTCATTTTCATCCAAGTACTGCCCTGCCTGAAAGTAATGGGATTCCGGACTGAAGTATTCCTTGGAATGGCGCAGCAGCCCCGTTTCCAATTCATCGACATCCAGGCGATTGCTGATCTGACTTACGATGACTCCTCTTGCTGCTGCCGGTTTCGGGCCGTCTTCTGTCAAAATCATTTTGTACTGTTTGTCCGTAATGCTGTACTTTGGGACGATGGCTGTCTGATTTTTACTGTCTTCTGCTGATTCCTGAACGATTTCCTCATTATTTTCATAGACCGGCATACATGCGGTCAGCACCAGGAGGAGAGAACTCATCCATAATACATGCAACTTCCTCATAACTACACTCCCTAAGCATTTAATGCCTGTTTAAACTTCTCTTCATCCCAAATTTCCACACCAAGCTCCCGTGCTTTGTCAAGCTTCGATCCGGCATCTTCCCCTGCAATCAGCAAGTCCGTGTTTTTGCTTACGCTTCCAGTTATTTTTCCTCCGAGATCTTCTACGTTCTGCTTTGCTTCAGAACGCGTAAAAGATTCCATTTTCCCTGTTAAAACTATCGTTTTGCCTGTGAATGGAGAGTCGCTTGCCTGTTCGCTTTTCCTGCGTCCTTTGTATTCCATATTAAGCCCAAGCTCTTTCAGCTCGGAAATCAGTGCTTCTACTTTCTCTTCTTCAAAATAACGGTAGATCGAGTCAGCCATTTTATCTCCAATTTCATTTATAGCCAGCAAGTCCTCATAGCTTGCTTTTTGGAGATTATCCATCGTTCCGAATGCTTCTGCCAATGTTTTGGCCGCTTTGGATCCGACATAGCGGATACCAAGACCGAATAACAGTCTTTCGAGAGAATTTTCTTTAGAAGCATGAATAGCGTTTAGCAGGTTATCTACAGACTTCTCGCCCATTCTTTCTAGTTTCAGTAACTCTTCCCGTGCCAATTTGTACAAATCGGCAATGGTTGCGACTAAGTTTTCTTTAAAAAGCTGGGCGATCACTTTTTCTCCGAGTCCATCAATATTCATGGCATTTCGGGAAACAAAGTGAATTAATCCTTCTCTAAGCTGGGCAGGACAATTCGGGTTGATGCAGCGCAGTGCTACCTCTTCTTCAAGCCGCACCAATTCACTGCCGCACTCGGGGCAATGCTCAGGCATGTAATATTCCTTTTCTTCCCCAGTCCGTTCTTCCGTCAATACGCGGACGACTTCAGGAATGATATCACCGGCTTTTTTGATAACGACGGTATCCCCAATCCGGATGTCCTTCTCTCTTATCAGATCTTCATTATGAAGAGATGCCCGTTGTACTGTCGTTCCTGCCACTTTGACCGGGTCAAGAAGAGCTGTCGGTGTAACCGCCCCTGTCCTTCCTACACTGAGTTCGATGTCCTTTAACTTCGTAATCGCCTCTTCTGCAGGGAATTTATAAGCGATCGCCCACCTCGGGCTTTTTGCAGTGAACCCCAGTGCCTCCTGTTGATCCAGCCGATCAACTTTGATGACAATACCATCAATTTCATAGTCAAGGTCCATCCGGCGTTCTACCCAGCCATTAACATAGTCGATGACAGCGTCAATATCATCACATTTTTGCCATTCGGGATTCGTTTTCAACCCGAGCTGCTCCATTTTCTCAAGCCGCTCACTATGGGACCCCAGTTCACTGGTCTGCCATTCACCGACACCGTATAAAAAGATATCTAAATTTCGTTTAGCAGCAATCTTCGGGTCGAGCTGGCGCAGTGAGCCAGCAGCCGCATTTCTCGGATTGGCAAAGGGCTCTTCCCCATTCGCTTCTTTTTCTTCATTTAGCTTGATAAAGGACCTTTTCGGCATATACGCTTCCCCGCGGACCTCCAGTGATTCAGCTTCCTTCAGCCGGAGCGGTATATTACGGATAGTTCGTAAATTTTTGGTGATGTCTTCTCCGGTTGTACCATCGCCTCTTGTCGCCCCGCGAACAAACAGGCCGTCCTCGTAAGTGAGTGATACAGCAAGTCCATCGATTTTCAGTTCACAGACATATTGGATGTCTTCATCGACACCTCCGCGGGCACGGCGATCAAAGTCCCTCAGTTCTTCTTCGTTAAAGGCATTCCCCAGACTCAGCATCGGCACATTGTGCTGGACTTTCTGGAATGCGTCAAGCGGCGGCCCACCGACACGCTGGGATGGAGAGTCTGCCGTTACCAGATCAGGAAACTGCTCCTCGAGGTCCACCAGTTCACGCATTTTCATGTCGTATTCATAATCGGAAACACTCGGGTTATCCTGAACGTGATATTCATAGTTATACCGGTTCAGCTGCTCCCGAAGCTCTTCCACCTTTTGCTTCGCTTCTGTCTGATTCATAACGGCCACCTCGCCTTATCCTTTTGTGATTGGTGCAAATTTAGCAAGAAGGCGCTTGACGCCGACTGGTGCCGGGAATGCGATATCAAGCTCCATTGCTTCACCTTCCCCCTGTACCTTGACGACTGTTCCTTCGCCCCACTTTTTATGGTTTGCCTTATCGCCAGCCTGCCAGGTGACTTTCTCTCCGCCTGACGTTTGTCTATCTCTGATTTTCTGAGCAGCCCTTTTAGGCTGCGGCTTTTGTTGAAAACCTGCAGTCTGTTTATTCTGATTGAAAAATGGGAAGCTTTCTTTGGCAGCTTTCCCTTCCATCATTTCTTGAGGTATTTCATTGATGAAACGGCTGACCGGATTCATGTTCGTTCTTCCATATAAGGTGCGCATCTTCGCATGAGTCATGTATAGCTGCTTTTCCGCCCGGGTTATACCAACATAAGCGAGACGACGCTCCTCTTCCATTTCATCATCATCCATAATGGACCTGCTGTGCGGGAATACGTTCTCTTCCATTCCAATCAAAAAGACAATTGGAAATTCCAGCCCTTTTGCAGAATGGAGTGTCATGAGGACGACTTTATTATCCCCCATCGGATCTTCGTCCATCTGATCGATATCGGCAATAAGTGCAAGATCGGTCAAAAATGCAATCAATGTTTTGTCATCGCTGTTTTCTTCGAAGTTTTTGGTAACCGATTTGAACTCTTCAATGTTTTCCAGACGACTTTGTGCTTCGATGCTTTTCTCATTTTTCAGCATTTCTTCGTAACCGGTTTTTTCGATTACCTCCTGCACCATATCCGTGGCTGACAGGAATTCCTGCTGCTGGGTCCATTTTTTGATCATTGTCCGGAAGTTGATGATTGACTTCGCAGCTTTTGCACTGACGCCGACAAAATCTACTTCAGCTGCAGCATCGTACAAGGAAATATCGTGATCTGTAGCGTAAGCCTGAAGCTTCTCCATGCTTGTTTTTCCGACACCACGTTTTGGTTCATTGATCACACGCGCAAAACTCAAATCATCATTCGGGTTTGCGATCAGACGCAGGTAAGCGAGCATATCCTTGATTTCTTTACGGTCGTAGAACTTCGTACCGCCAATCATTTGATAGGGAATACCTGCTTTGACGAATGTTTCCTCAATCGTACGTGATTGGGCATTTGTCCGATACAGAATCGCCACATCTTTATAGCTGCATTTTCCGTTATGGACGAGTTCTTCAATTTTATTCGTAACAAAAAGACCTTCTTCCCGTTCAGTCGCTGCTTCCTGGTAATAAATTTTCTCGCCGCCGTCATTATCCGTCCAAAGGCGCTTCGGTTTCCTGCCTGAGTTGTTCTCGATTACTTTGTTAGCTGCATCAAGAATTGTTTTGGTGGAACGATAGTTCTGTTCAAGCAGGATGACACGGGCGTTCGGGTAGTCTTTTTCAAAGGACAGGATATTCTTAATATCTGCTCCTCGCCAGCGGTAGATGGATTGGTCAGAATCTCCAACGACACAGAGGTTCTTGTACTTGCTTGCCAGCTGATTGACGAGCTGATACTGCGCATGGTTCGTATCCTGATACTCATCCACGTGGATGTATTGGAACCGGCGCTGGTAATATTCCAATACCTCTGGAAGCCTGTCGAACAGGTTCAGTGTCTGCATGATCAAGTCATCAAAATCAAGCGATTGATTCTTCACGAGGGTTTTCTGGTAGCGTTTATATACTTCTGCGACTTGTTCTTCGTAAAATCCTCCAGCCTGCTGGGCATAATCCTCCGGGGACATGAGTTCATTTTTCGCTCCGCTGATGGCACCAAGCATGGCGCGTGGATCCCATTTTTTCGGATCAAGGTTAAGCTGCTTCAACACCTGCTTGATGACTGACAACTGGTCGCTTGAATCAAGAATGGAAAAATTGCGTTCATATCCGATCCGGTCGATATCCCTCCGCAAAATACGGACACACATGGAGTGGAATGTGGACATCCAAAGCTGGTCACCTGCCGATCCTACGAGCCGCTCGACACGCTCTTTCATTTCACGAGCTGCTTTATTTGTAAACGTAATCGCCAAAATACTGCGGGGGGACACTTCTTTTTCTTCCATCAGGTAAGCAATCCGGTGCGTCAGCACACGTGTCTTTCCACTACCTGCTCCTGCCATGATGAGCAGAGGCCCTTCCGTATGGGTAACTGCATTTCGTTGTTGTTCGTTAAGGCCTTTCAATAACCCGTTGATTGCCTGGGTCATGTCTACACCATCCTTTTAATAATTATCCTTTTGCTGCCTTGACCGTCTTGATAGCAGACTTGATATCTTCATATATTACATTTCCGACCACGATGACATCGGCATGCTGTTTCATTTCTTTTGCCTGTTCTGCATTAGTGATGCCTCCGCCGTAGAATAATTTTGTCTTGTTTAATGTACTTTTCACTTCTTCGACAAGCCCGGCATCGCCGTATATTCCGCTGTATTCTAAGTAAAAAACCGGCAAATGATACATGTGCTCTGCCATTCGGGCATAGGCAATGACATCTTCCCTGTCAGGAAGCCTGCTATTTGTATGCTTGAATGCTTTCGCATCCGGGTTAAGAATGCAGTAACCCTCGACAAACAGCTCTTCCCAATCCATGAGGTCGCCATACTCCTTAACAGCCTGATGCTGCATGTCCATCATCCATGTTTTGTCCTGACTATTCATGACCATAGGGATGAAATAAAAATCAAACCCCGGTGTAATCGACTCGAGATTCGAAATTTCCAGCACGCAAGGCACTGCATAACGCCGGATTCTCGCCAGCAGATTCAGCACCCCGTCAAGTGTGACATCATCTGTTCCGCCGACGATGACTGCATCTGTCCCTGAATCACATATTTTCTCAAGATTTTCATCCGAGATATCTTTATTTGGATCGAGCTTGAAAACATGTTGCCACTCGTTCACATTGTACACGATTCTGTCCTCCAATACTGTTGTCCATTATTATATTATAGCAAAAATCCCTGTCGAAAAGGAACCAGGGGATGGATGTCTAAGTGGCAGTTTTTCGAGATGCTTTAAGAAGTATTTACAGCTTGTGAAGGAACCCCTGAGTTTTCCTTTCAGTCACTGAAAAAGACCTTTATAATCGAAAGGACATGTTAAAGTTTGTTGTTGATTCTCCTGAATCGCTTGCCGGCGGATGCTTGCCGCGGGCACGGCCTAAAGCCTTCTTGGTCAAGAAAACCACTTGACCAAGTGGATCATAGGCCCGTGCTGTTCCCGCAGGCGTCACCGCCACTCGCTCATCGTGGAATCACCCATGATATAACCATATATCGTTATAAACTTTAATAGCGGCAATTTTAAAAAGGGTGATTTTCTTTGATTTTAAAGAATATCACCCTTTTTTCCTGTGCAAAAAACATTAAATAAAACCACATTAAGGTATAGAGAGCATCGAATCCCTTAAAATTATTTCAAGTGCCTTGTCCACCTATGACAAGCTTAAACCAATCCTTAGCGTAACGCTCTTTATCCCAGCGATGGACAACCGCTATTTTAAATCCATACCTTATCTAATTCTACCGTTTTTCAGTTGCCTCTTTTCCTCTAGCTGCTTTTTCTGCCGGCAGGAGTGAGATTCCTTTCCTCAGCGTAGCACCATAACCACACCTGAAAAAGCCATACTTGGAAATCCAGGCTATCTCATTCTCCCATCAACGGGAACGTTTCGAGATATCATCAGCGGAAGGGAGCCGATATCAGCGGTTCATAGCTCAGAATCAGCGGAGCAAGGATTTGGGTTCTCAGCCCAGCAGTACTATGTACACACTTTGTACCTTTATAAATAGGAAAAGAATCGCTTTCAGCATGCCACTGATTTTCTGCCTCAAAAGAAAAGATCGCAGACTGACAACGTCAGGTGCGATCTTTGTGTGCAAGCCGGTCGAGCGCCATCTGGTAAGCGTCATTCCCATAGTTAAGACTGCGTTTCACGCGGGAAATTGTCGCTGTCGATGCTCCGGTTTCGGTTTCAATTTTATGATAGGTATAGCCCTCCCGCAGCATGCGTGCTACTTCAAGGCGCTGTGCCAATGACTGGACCTCATTCATTGTGGCCAGGTCATCGAAAAATCGATAACATTCTTCTACACTTTCTAAGGCGAGGATCGATTCAAATAGCTGATCGAGTGTCTTTCCTCGCAATTTATCAATCTGCATGGATGTACTCCTCCTATTCTGCTTCCATAAATGAAACGGAACGACTGATACCAGGATCCTCAGGTACGATGTTGATCCATGTCTGTCCTGGCACAAACTCCATATTTTCTGGGACGATTCTGCCGTCCTCGTTTTTCCATGTAACTTCATGAAGCTTCCCTTTTTGTAACAGGTACCCTTTACCACCGGATGTCAAATCCACTTTTCTTCTTCCAGCTGAATCAACTACCCGGTGTTTTGTTTCAACGATGAAGACATTATCGACGGCAAGAGCTTTCTCTTTTCCATATTCGACTGAAAGTTCTCCGTCACTGGAGCGAACGTATTTTTCACTTTTCTTATTGTAGCTGTAGGAAACTGTCTCCAACGGATTATTAGAATAGACGATTTTGAGCTTAGAGACAAGTTTTCCACCGTCGGCTGCATTACCTTTTTCCGAAAAAGGCAGTGGCTCCATTTTCTTTTCCATATCATATCCTTTTCGTTCCAAGGCGTCCTTTATTCCAGATGTCAGAAGATAGGAATTGTGTGGTGCCTCGCGGAAACTGGCCCGTTCAAATAATTTCCCATCATTATCATAATAGGCACCATTAAGAAAATCGATACCATCCTTTTGAATCTGTTCATCGATGAATTTCGCAGCCCCATGGTAGATATAAATGGCGTCAAACCCTTTTGCGAGTTCAACGTAATAAGGTCTTGCGCTTCTTACCGGACCGATCGTGTCCGGAATTTCACTGTGGAATACGGCAAGAAATCTGGTAATCATACCTTCTGCCAAAACTTCATAGACTATGTCTGCGTCACTCAAACCGGTCTGTGGCCTGGCCTTCGTATGATTATTGACCATGACGGCCAGCGCCCGGTGGTCAATACTCTTGTCGGTCACCTTACCAGTAAGCGGATAGACTTGTTTCTTTTCTGCGGTTTCAGCCGGTTCTTTTTCTTTTTCTTCGACTTCGCCGCTCTTTTCTTTCTCTGTATTTTTTGGACTGGCTCCTTCTTCTGAACAGGCTGCCAAAGCTATCAAGCTAAGCATCAGGAGTCCTATTAAATACTTTTTCACTTATTCCCACCCTTAAAGCCTTATTTTTTCTCTTCTACATTTTAACGCATTATTGCAGGAAAGAGTACCTCTTTCTTTTTGACATCCAAAATTCCAACCGGAGTGATTCTGATGTACGGTAAATGCACGGAAGATAAAAACAGGAGTGTGTATACCGGATCGCCGAATGGATAACCAAATGACTGTAGAATCTCCCGAAGATCTTTTTCCTTTTCCATGACTGTTTCCATTGGTTTGTCAGACATTACCCCAGAAAGCTTCAGCGGCATCTCAAAAATGATTTTTCCTTTGTGGGCCAGAACAATCCCGCCTCCAATTTCTCTCATCCGATTGAATGCGAGTTTCATATCTGTCTTCCTTTTACCGATCAGGACAATATCGCCCGTATTAGAGTAGGAACTCACGAGGCCGCCAAGTTGGCTGGTGTACCCTTTCAGTATTGTGTTCACCCTCCACTCTCCCTCCCGATCAATGAGGAGCAGAAAGGATTCTTTCTGATTATCTGGCAGCACGTCAGTGGAGGCATCTAATTTGACCGCATAAGGTTTCATAATGACGTCATTCACCATTTCCATCCCAAGCGGCATGGAAAATTCAAGATCATCATCATGGAGTTCCCATTTCAAATGAAGAGGTGTAACGCCATAATTCATCCAATGGATCGGTTTCTCTTCCAGCACTTCTTTTCCATTGCGTTTTACCCATTCCCCTTTCGCAATGATAGAATGAGGGACTGGGTCCTCCGGGTCTGATAAAAAGTTCAAATGTGCAGTTCTTCCAGGCGCGATACTTCCGATACGATAATCAAGGCCGAAGTGTCTGGCCGGCTGATAGGAAGCCATCAAATAAGCATCAATCACTGGCACCCCGGCTTCGATGGCAATCTTGATACACGGATTCATGATGCCAGACTCATAAAAGCCTGGTGTCGATCCGTCAGTAGTAAGCATCATCCTGTCAAACTGGGTATGATTCCTGTTCACCAGTTCTTTTAAAATATCCGGCAAATCAGGTCGGATCGAGGAGTATCGCAGGCCGACACTATATCCGATTTCCAGCCGCTTCACAACATCATCGGCGGTCATTGACTCATGGTCTGAATCAACACCAAGGAGTCTCATTTTTGTTAATGTCCGTTCTGAAGCTCCAGGCAGGTGGCCTTCAACCGGTTTTCTCAGTCTCGTCGTTTCCTGCATCCAGTAAAGCATCTGGTCATCGCCTTTCATAACTTCCGGCCATGCTGTCAATTCCCCGCCTTGGATGACAGCATCATGCTGCAGCCATGGCAGGACATTTTCCGAAAATTGTTCATTATCTTTTTCCTGAAGCGCTGACTGGGAATCATATCGTGCCCACCAAAACACGGAAGCAGGCAGTTCGACGAATTTTTCCAATAAAGAAAACGCTTTCTTTTTATCCAACAAAAAAAGCCACATCAGATTGTCATTCACAAGTGTGGTCGTCCCCGTTTTTGCTGCATAAAGTGCCAGGCTCTGGGGATTATAAAGTTGGAACGGATGGGAATGCGGCTCGACATAACCTGGAACAATGTATTGTCCTTCAGCATCGATGACAGAAGCACCATCCATGTTTTCCGGCAATTCTTTACCGACATAGACGATACGGTCCTTGTCGATCCAGATGTTGCCTTCCATCCATTGTTTTATGTAAACGTTCAAGTACGTAGCATTCTTGATTAACTTGGTCGGCGGAAGCTTTCCATCTATGATGGCAGCATGCTCTCTCAGCTGCCGGTTCCGCCAGCGAAAACGATGTTCATTCATGTCCAATCCCCCATTCGTTGGAGTTTTTTTCTATCGTAACACATGGAGGGCTTGAACGCAGTAAAGTTTTGAAGCAGCAAGCAATCGATTTATGAGAAGGGAGAAACCTGACATGTTAAGAGTGAAACCAAATATCGGAATCTTGAATGCCATGTTCCGGATCACGGGAGGGTTAACCTTGATGGTTTTTTATGTCATCCGCTCTATCAAACGCCCATATGATAAGCCTAACCTCTGGATGATCATGGCCGGAGCAATGAAGGTAGCGGAGGGCATCGTCCGATACTGCCCGGTTACAGCAGCCGCCAAGACCGGCATCGATATGATGGATGACGATAGAAAACACCAGCACGAAAGCGCCATTAACCCATCTTGAAACATAAAGAAGAAGAACGTGGCCACCCCGTGAGAACCAGAATATGGTTCTCACGGGGTGGCCACGTGTTTTTTTATTTCGCTTATTTATGCAGGGCGCTTTTGCCGATATCATGACGATAAAAAAAGCCGTCATACCTTTCGAAAGCAACAAGTTTGGAGTAAACCATGTCCAGTGCCTTACCCAACGCTTCCGCCCGACCGCTTACAAGCAGTACTCGCCCTCCATCAGAAACGTAAGCACCACCAGAACGTTTCGTGCCGGCATGGACAACCTGCGTATCATTGGTGCTGGTAAGCTCAGGAAGAATGGCACCTTTATCGTACGAGCCAGGATAGCCGCTTGATGCGACAACCACACCGCCACAATATCCGTCACGCCATTCCAATTGCGGATCATTGCCTTCCATAACATCAGCGATAACCTGGATAAGATCATTTTTCAACAATGGCAGTACTACCTGTGTTTCCGGATCTCCGAAGCGAGCATTGAATTCAATTACTTTTGCTCCTTCTGATGTCTGGATCAGCCCGGCATACAAAATACCTGTAAAAGGGGATCCTTCCTCCACCATTGCTTTCGCGGCAGGTTCCAAAATGGTCGTCACCGCCTTATTGACTTCCTCCTCAGACAGGAATGGTACAGGTGCATATGCGCCCATTCCACCTGTATTCGGTCCCTCGTCACCATTAAAAGCACGCTTATGATCCTGGGAAGGAATCATCGCATGAACCTGACTGCCGTTCACAAAAGCCATCAGGGAAAATTCTTCTCCTTCTAAAAAGTCTTCAATGACTATTTCCCTGCTTGCGTTGCCGAACTGGCCGTGAATAAGCATATCTTCAATTGCCTGATCAGCAGCAGCTACCGTTTCTGCAACGACGACGCCTTTTCCGGCAGCAAGACCATCTGCCTTGATGACGATTGGGGCGCCTTTTTCATGGACGTATTTTTTAGCGTCAGCCGCTTCCGTAAATACTTCGTATGCAGCTGTAGGAATTTCGTATTTTTCCATCAGGGATTTGGCAAAATGCTTGCTGCCTTCAATGAGGGCAGCCTGTTTTACAGGACCAAAAACCTTCAGGCCGGCAGCTTGAAAGTCGTCTACAATTCCGTCGATCAGAGGATTTTCAGGACCGACGATTGTCCATGCTACCTGATTCTCCTTAGCAAAGTGAATCAGCTGGCTGCTGTCCGTCTCTTTGATATCGATCCGTTCCGCCTGTTCCTCGATACCGCCGTTGCCTGGCGCTGCGTAGACTTTTTCCACCTGCGGGCTCTGACAGAGCTTTTGGATAATACTGTGCTCACGTCCGCCGCGTCCGATGACCAACACATTCATACTGATCCACTCCTTTATTAATGTTTGAAATGGCGCATGGAGGTGAAGACCATCGCTACGCCGTGCTTGTTGCAGGCATCTATGGAGTCCTGATCACGCTTGGACCCGCCAGGCTGGATGATAGCAGTGATTCCGGCTTCAGCAGCTGCCTCCACTGTATCCGGCATCGGGAAAAATGCATCTGAAGCCATCACAGCTCCGCGTGCTTTTTCCCCGGCTTGTTCCAAAGCGATTTTAGCGGCACCGACCCGGTTCATCTGCCCAGCTCCGACACCAAGCGTCTGATCCGCCTTCGCTACAACTATGGCATTGGACTTTACATGTTTCACAACCTGCCAGCTCAATTTCAAGTCTTCGAGTTCTTGTTCTGTTGGTTTCCGTTCCGTTGCCACTTTCAGCTCCACATCATCTAAGCTGCCCTGGTCGGTATCCTGGACAAGAACCCCGCCGCTTACAGAAGTCAGCTTTCTTGGCTGATGAACTGGTTTTTCCAGTTCAACTTCTAACAGGCGGAGATTTTTCTTTTGCTTCAGGACTTCTAACGCATCGGCACTGAATTTCGGGGCGATGATGATTTCCAGAAAAATCTCTTTCATTTTCTCTGCAGTCGTAAGGTCCACTTCCCTGTTTACAGCTACTATTCCTCCGAAAATGGAGACAGGGTCACCTTCATATGCTTTCTGGTACGCCTGTTCTATCGATTCCCCGGTACCAACACCACAAGGGTTCATATGTTTCACAGCCACTGCTGCCGGCTTTGAAAATTCGAGAAGAATTTCAAGAGCAGCGTTTGCATCCTGAATATTGTTGTAGGAGAGTTCCTTGCCATTAAGCTGCTCTGCGCTTGCAAGGCTTGCCCCTGTTGTGCTTGCTTCTTTATAGAAAGCGGCAGTCTGGTGCGGGTTTTCACCGTAACGAAGGGACTGTGCCTTTTCGTATGTAACGGTGTAGGTTTCAGGGTAGTCATCTTCTGTCAGTTCTGTGAAATAAGACGCAATCATCGCGTCATAGTTCGCGGTGTGACGATAGACTTTGGCCGCAAGCCGCTTCCTTACTTCCATAGAGAGCTCCCCATTTTTCAATGCATCGGTTACCGTTGTGTAATCTTCTGGATCGACAAGTACGGTTACGTCCTTGAAATTCTTAGCAGCTGCACGGAGCATTGTCGGTCCGCCGATATCGATATTTTCGATGGCATCCTCTTCTGTCACATCCGGTTTTGCTATCGTTTCCTTAAATGGATATAAATTCACAACAACCATGTCAATGGCATCCAGTTCAAGCTTCCGCAGCTGATCCATATGGGTGTCGTTATCACGTTTAGCAAGTAACGCACTATGGACTGCCGGATGAAGGGTCTTCACTCGTCCATCCATGATTTCCGGGAATTTTGTCACTTCTGATACCGATAAGACATCCAGGCCCGCTTCTTCCAGCGCGCGTTTTGTACCGCCAGTGGAAACAAGTTCATAGCCAAGGCTTGTCAGGTCCTTTGCAAAATCAGTAAGACCGGTTTTATTGGACACACTTAATAATGCTCGCTTTTTTTCGTTCATTTCACTTCCTCCTCAACAAGTAACGAGTGGATGACACTTGGGTATAGACGATGTTCTATTGCCTGGATCTTTTTTTGCAGGGTGGCTTTTGTATCTGCTGCTTCGATGCGGACGGCTTCTTGTTCAATGATCGGGCCTGTATCCATTCCGTTATCAACGAAATGAATCGTCACCCCGGTTATTTTCACCTGTTTGTCAAAAGCCTGGCCGATGGCATCCTTGCCTGGGAATGCAGGCAGAAGGGAAGGGTGGATATTGACAATCCGGCTCTCAAAAGGCTTCAGTAGTGTGGGGCCGATCAGGCGCATATAGCCGGCAAGGAAAATCCATTCGATCTCCTTTTCCCGGCAAATATTTAAAATTTCCTGTTCATAAGCTGCTTTATCCGAGTAGTTCTTTGCTCGGAAAATGAATGTGTCTATGTTCTTCGCTTGTGCTTTCTCAATGACAGGGGCATTGCTGCGATCACAGACAAGCAGTTCAATTTCACAATCTAGTTTCCCCTCATCAACCGCCTGGATGATGGCGTCGAAGTTGCTGCCTGTACCTGATGCAAAAATGGCAATTCGTTTCATGACCAGTGGATCCCTTCTTCTTTAGAGACCACACCAATATGATAAGCCTTTTTACCAGCCGCTTCCAGCTGTGCCATGACTTCCTCCCGGACAGCTTCCGAAACAATTACTGCCATTCCGATTCCCATATTGAAAACTCCGAACATTTCTTTCTCAGGCAGCGCACTTTTTTGTTTAAGGAATTGAAAAATTTCCGGCATATCCCAGCTGGAACGGTCTATTTCGACTCCGAATCCTTCAGGAAGTGTCCGTGGAAGGTTTTCATGGAAACCGCCGCCGGTTATGTGGGCGATACCTTTGATAGCAGCTGTTTGCTTGATAGTCTGTATTTCACTGGCATAAATTCTCGTCGGCTCAAGCAAAACCTTTCCGAGCGGGCGATCAAACCCAGGATAAGTTTCCTGTAAATCAAGCCCCTGATCTTTTAAAATTTTACGGACGAGGGAGAAACCGTTGGAGTGAATACCGTTTGATGGCAAACCGATAACCGCATCCCCCGGACGGATGTCTTCTCCTGTAATCAATTGCTTCTTATCCGCAATCCCCACGACAAAACCAGCCAGATCATATTCCTCTTCCTCATACATGCCCGGCATCTCTGCCGTCTCACCGCCAATCAGCGAGCAGCCGGACTGCTCACAGCCGTCAGCAATGCCTTTGACAATTTGTTCAATCTGGTCTGGATTGTTTTTGCCACAGGCAATGTAATCGAGGAAGAACAAAGGATCAGCTCCTTGAGCGACAATATCATTGACGCACATAGCGACAACGTCGACGCCAATGGTATCATGATGATCCATCTCAAAAGCGAGCATCAGCTTCGTCCCGACCCCGTCCGTCCCTGTTACTAATACAGGATGGTCATAAGCGAATTTGCTGATATCAAACAGCCCGGCAAATGAACCCAATCCGCCAATCACTTCAGGACGCAGCGTACGTGTGACATGTTTTTTCATTTTTTCGACAGCCTGATAGCCTGCTTCGACATCGACTCCGGCCTGTTTATAGCTTTCACTCATTTTCATTCCCTCATTTCCATTGCAAAATTATGCTTTTTCATAAGGATGTACCGTATTCGGGTAGATTTCTGTCGGGTAGTTTCCTGTAAAACATGCTGCACATGGTCCGTGTTCCATGGATTGATTTCCCTGGTAAATCGCATCTTCCAGTCCTTCCACAGATAAAAAGGCGAGACTGTCCGCACCGATGATTTCCTTCATTTCCTCAAGACCGTGGTTGGCAGCGATCAATTCCCCTTCCGTCGATGTATCAATACCGTAGTAACACGGGTTCTTGATCGGTGGGGATGCGATCCGGACATGGACTTCCGTTGCTCCCGCTTCCTTCAGCATCTTCACGATCCGGCGGCTTGTCGTTCCCCTGACAATCGAATCATCAACCATAACGACGCGTTTTCCGTTTACGATACCGCGTACAGGGGACAGTTTCATCTTGACACCTTGTTCGCGAAGTTCCTGAGATGGCTGGATGAACGTCCGCCCGACATACCGGTTCTTAATCATGCCAAGCTCGTACGGGATACCTGCTTCTTCGGCATATCCAATCGCAGCTGATATGC
This sequence comes from Thalassobacillus pellis, assembly GCF_016908295.1. Taxonomy (GTDB): domain Bacteria; phylum Bacillota; class Bacilli; order Bacillales; family Halobacillaceae; genus Thalassobacillus; species Thalassobacillus pellis. Next base: position 174,750 of record NZ_JAFBDO010000003.1, on the reverse strand, counting down.
TTGAATCAGGCACACCGGTAACGACGTCTGCTTCAACCGGTGCCTCATTAGCCAGAGCTTTCCCCATCCGTTTTCGCGAAGAATGGACATTGATACCGTCTAAGTCACTGTCCGGACGGGAGAAATAAACATGCTCCATGGAGCAGAGCGTACGTTGAATCTGCGCCGAGAACCGGTGCGACTGGATGCCGTTATCATCAATAATCAATAATTCTCCTGGCTGCACATCCCGCTCATAGGTGGCTCCAATAACGTCAAAAGCGCATGTTTCTGATGCTACTACATACGCATCACCGAGGCGTCCGATCGATATCGGACGCAGGCCCCTTGGATCAAGGGCGACAAACAGCTGACGCTCTGTCATGATCGTAAATGCATAGGCACCTTTGATCATAGAAAGGGCCTGGGTCAATGCTTGTTCCATATCCAGATGGCCGCTTCGTTTAATTAAATGGGCGAGCACTTCCGTATCGGAGGTCGTCTGCAGGATGCTTCCCTGCGCCTCCAGCTGGTATTTTAATGCCTGAGCATTGACGAGGTTGCCGTTATGCGTAACAGCCATGCTGCTTTTCTGGGAACGGAACAGAAGCGGCTGGACGTTTTCATAGCCGCCTCCTCCCTGGGTCGCATACCGTACATGGCCAATAGCCGCATGCCCTTCCATATCAGCGAGCTGGTCCTGACGGAAGACATCGTTCACAAGACCGAGTCCCTTCGCAAGCTTCAATTCTTCTCCGTCACTGACGACGATGCCTGCGCCTTCCTGGCCGCGATGCTGTAAAGCGTGGAGACCATAATACGTGATCTGTGCTGCTTCTTCATGTCCCCACACGCCAAAGATGCCGCATTCTTCATTTAGGCCTTTGATTTCACCAAGCATGGAATTGCTCCTTTCCAGGCTTCCTTCAATTCTTGTGTATCCGCATTAATGACGTTTTTTTCGTCAACAAGTACAGAATATCGGCCGTCATCCGTGACGGTACCGATGAAAGAAGCCTCGGTCATCATTTGTTCAAACTGTTCCTGGTGGTCTGGAGCTACAGTGACGATGAATCGAGATTGTGTTTCGGAAAACAAGGCAGCTGTCTTGTCTCCAGAAAGCTCGACCTTACAGCCTAATCCATTCGAAAATAAACTTTCTGCGAGAGCAACAGCAAGCCCGCCTTCTGAAATGTCATGGGCAGACTGCACCATACCTGCCTGGATTGCTGCAAGCAGTACTTCCTGTCTTTCTTTTTCCACATTCAAGTCAAGATGTGGAGCTTTTCCGAAATGACGGCCTTCGATCATGCCTTGAAGCTCACTGCCGCCAAATTCTGTTTCTGTCTTACCAATCATATAAATCAAATCGCCAGCCTGTTTGAAATCTGACCGGGTGATATGCTCCGTTTGTTCGATAAGTCCGACCATACCGACGATTGGAGTAGGGTAGATGGCTTTTCCGTAAGATTCGTTATATAAAGAAACATTTCCACTGATTACTGGTGTACCAAGTGATTGACAGGCACTGCTCATCCCATCGACACTCTTTTCCATCTGCCAGAATATTTCCGGGTTTTCTGGTGAACCGAAATTAAGTCCATCTGTCAATCCCAGCGGTCTGCCACCGGAACAGACGATATTACGTGCGGCTTCAGCGACAGCAATTTTACCGCCCGTTTCCGGGTCGAGATAAATGTAGCGGGAGTTACAGTCAGTCGTCATCGCAAGTGCTTTATCCGTTCCACGTACACGAAGCACCGCTGCGTCAGAGCCTGGAGTCACTACAGTGTTTGTCTGGACCATCGTGTCATATTGATCGTAGACCCATTCTTTACTGGCAATTGTCGGCTGTTTTAACAACTGAATTAACGTTTCTTTATAATTTTCTACTGCAGGCTTGTAATCTTCCATCGCCTGAAATTCCCTATAATAAGCTGGAACCTCAGATGGCTGATGATAGACAGGTGCGTCTTCTGCCAGGGCATCGACCGGAACGTCAGCAACGACTTCTCCATGATGCAGCAAACGGAACCGTTTCTCTTCGATTACTTCGCCCACCGCTACAGCTTCAAGGTCATATTTCTCAAAAATCGCCTGAATTTCTTTCTCTCTGCCTTGTTCAATGACTAACAACATCCGCTCCTGAGATTCTGACAGCATCATTTCGTACGCTGTCATGTCTTTTTCGCGCTGAGGTATATGATCAAGATCCATAACCATTCCTGTCCCCGCCTTGCTCGCCATTTCACTGGCAGAAGACGTGAGCCCGGCAGCTCCCATATCCTGAATGCCGACAAGGGCATCATGATGGATGACTTCCAGGCAAGCCTCGATCAGTAATTTTTCCATAAATGGATCACCAACCTGGACGGATGGCCGCTTGCTTTCTGCTTCTTCGCTTAATTCTTCGGAAGCGAACGTCGCCCCATGGATGCCGTCACGGCCTGTTTTTGCTCCGACATACATGACTGTGTTGCCGACTCCTGCCGCAATCCCCTTTTGCAGTTCTTCATGCTTAATCAAGCCTACACACATGGCATTGACGAGCGGATTGGCTTCATAGGAATCGTCGAACTGCACTTCGCCTCCAACAGTCGGAACACCGACACAGTTCCCGTATCCGGCGATACCTCGGACGACTTCTTCGAATAAATACTTGATCCGAGGATGCTTCAGTGAACCGAAACGAAGGGAGTTAAGAAGGGCGATTGGACGCGCTCCCATTGAAAAGACGTCACGGATAATTCCTCCGACACCTGTTGCTGCACCCTGATAGGGCTCCACAGCAGACGGGTGATTGTGACTTTCGATTTTGAAGACGACTGCCTGGCCATCGCCGATGTCGACGACTCCCGCTCCTTCTCCGGGACCTTGCAAAACATGGGGGGCCTCAGTCGGGAATTTCCTCAAAAGGGGTTTGGAATTTTTATAACTGCAATGCTCGGACCACATCACGGAAAACAAACCGACTTCCGTATGATTTGGACGTCTTCCAAGCAGGTCGGTGATTTGTTTGTATTCCGCATCGTTTAAGCCCATTTCGGCATAGAGACGCTTATCTTCGATTTGTTCAGGGCTGATTTCAAGCATGGATGGCATGGTTATTCCTCCAATACGTCAGGATCGATTGGAACAAGCGGAGGCCGTCTTCATTTCCCAGCAAGCTTTCAACAGCCCGTTCCGGGTGCGGCATCATCCCAAGGACATTCCCCTGTTCGTTTACAATGCCTGCGATATCTCCGGTCGATCCATTTGGGTTATTTGTATACGTGAACACAATCTGGTCGTTTTGTTTCAGCTCTCCAAGGATCGATTTGTCACAATAATAGTTTCCATCCCCATGGGCGATCGGGATTTGTATCTTTTCACCCTCCTGGTATTTGGAAGTAAACATCGTTTCATTGTTCTCCACTTGCAGTTCTTCGTGATGGCAGATGAACTTCAAGTCACGGTTCGGCAGCATGGCTCCTGGCAGTAGCCCTGTTTCAAGCAAAATTTGAAACCCGTTGCAAACTCCTAAGATCGGCTTCCCGGCTTCTGCTGCTTCCTTAATTTGAGCGACGATATCAGAGGTGGAAGCAATCGCTCCGGAACGGAGGTAATCTCCATAAGAGAAACCTCCTGGCAGCAGGATCGCATCATATTGGGAAAGATCAGCTTCCTGATACCAAACCATGTCCACTTCCTCATTCAGTCCATCTTTTACAGCATGATACATGTCACGGTCACAATTTGACCCAGGAAAAACAACGACGGCGAATTTCACGCGATGACCTCCTCGATCTGGTAGGAATAGTCTTCGATGACCGGATTGGCAAGCAGTTTGTCGCACATCTCCTCTACCTGCTTTTCGATTTTCTCAGAGTCTTCCATCATGACTTCCATATATTTACCGACTCTCACTTCATTAACGTTGCCAAAATCAAGGGTATTCAAGGAATGCTGCACTGCCTTTCCCTGTGGGTCAAGGACGCCTTCTTTTAATGTGATGTAGATCTTTACTTTGTGCATAGTTTCTCCTCCAGTCGCTGTAAAATAGTTTCATAGACTTCAATCAAGTTGCCGATGCTTTCGCGGAATACATCTTTATCCATTTTTTCGCCTGTCTCAACATCCCAAAGACGGCACGTATCAGGGGAAATCTCGTCAGCCAGTACGATGGTGTTATCATCAAAGCGGCCAAACTCTAACTTAAAATCTACCAATGTCAGTCCTGCCTGCAAAAATAAGCCTTTCAGCACTTCATTGATTTTCAGTGCCTCAATTTTAATCTGGTCAAGTTCATGCTCGGTAACGCCGGCCAGCAATTTGGCATGGTCGTCATTAATGAGGGGGTCATCCAGCTCATCCTTTTTATAAAAGAGCTCAATGATTGGTGGCTGAAGCTTCGTTTTCTCCTGAATAGCCAGCCTTCTTGTCAAGCTGCCGGCAGCCACATTCCTGACAACAACCTCCAGTGGGATGATTGTCGTTTTTTGGACGAGCTGCTCTGTTTCGTTCAAAGCTTCAATAAAATGGGAGGGAATATGTTGTTGGTTCAGGTATTCAAATACCCGGGAAGTAATCAGGTTGTTGAGACGCCCTTTTCCTTCAAAACTGTCTTTTTTCTTTCCGTTGAATGCAGTGGCATCATTCTTATAAGAAAGAACCAATTGATTATCGTTATCCGTTACATGATAAACCTTTTTTGCTTTTCCTTCGTAAAGTAAGGAGCCTTTCATCGCTGCAACACCTCATTTGGTAAAAGTAAAGGAAGGAACACCATGTGCTCCTCCCCTCCTGATGGATTACAAACCGATCCGTTCGAAAATACGATCGACGTTTTTCAAATGGTGGTTATAATCAAAGCATTGTTCGATTTGTTCAGGGGACAGTGTTGATGTAATTTTTTCATCTGATTCAATCAATTCACGGAATGGGATTGCTTTTTCCCACGCTTCCATCGCCTTCGGCTGGACAAGGTCATATGCTTCTTCGCGGACCATGCCTTCATCGATTAATGTCAGCAAGACGCGTTGGGAGAAAATCAACCCGAATGTTTTTTCCATATTCGCCTGCATCTGCTCTGGGAAGACGGTCAAATTCTTCACGATATTCCCGAAGCGATTAAGCATATAGTTGATGGCGATAGTTGCATCCGGCAGGATAACCCGTTCAGCAGATGAATGAGAGATATCCCGTTCGTGCCAGAGGGCAACATTTTCGAAGGCTGTCATCATTTCGCCGCGCAGTACTCTCGCCATGCCGGTCATGTTTTCAGACCCAATCGGATTCCGTTTATGCGGCATCGCAGATGAACCTTTCTGTCCTTTGGCGAAAAATTCCTCCACTTCACGTGTTTCGGTTTTCTGAAGACCGCGGATTTCAACTGCTATTTTTTCAATCGAAGTCGCAATCAATGCAAGTGTCGATACGTAATGGGCATGACGGTCACGCTGTAATGTCTGGGTGGATACCGGTGCGGGCTTCAAGCCGAGTTCCCGGCAGACATGTTCCTCCACATAGGGGTCGATGTTTGCATAGGTTCCGACTGCGCCTGAGAGTTTACCCACCTCAATCTGGTCGATCGCCAGGTCAAGCCGCTCCATGTTACGCTTCATCTCTTCATACCAGAGAGCCAGCTTCAATCCGAAAGTTGTCGGCTCGGCATGGACCCCGTGAGTACGACCCATCATGACGGTATGCTTATGCTCCCGTGCTTTTTCGGCAAGGATCTCGATGAAATTCTCCAAGTCCTTCCTGATGATTACATTCGCCTGTTTGAGCAAATAGGAAAGGGCTGTGTCGACCACATCAGTGGATGTCAGACCGTAATGGACCCACTTCCTTTCTTCCCCAACCGTTTCAGATACTGCCCGTGTAAAGGCAACCACATCGTGTCGGGTTTCTCTCTCGATTTCATAGATGCGCTCGATATCGAATGAAGCATGCTGACGGAGCTTCTCGACGTCTTCTTTTGGAATAATACCGAGCTCACTCCAAGCCTCACAGGCGAGCAGTTCAACTTCAAGCCAGGCTTTGAATTTGTTTTCTTCCGTCCAGATGGCTCCCATTTCTGGACGCGTATAACGATCAATCATGTGATTCCTCCTAATACTGTCCCACCCAACACTTTACCATGTGGCGAGTTTATTTTCTTCTATCCGATGTAAAAGTTCATCCAATGTATTACCGATCAGGGTCACGTGCCCCATCTTCCGCTTCGGACGCGCTTCTTCCTTCCCGTAGTCATGGAGATGGAACTCAGGCAAATCCGTCAACCTCCGGAACAGTTCTTCCCGGTCTTCACCAAGAATATTGACCATGACAGCTGCCGGAAATGCCTGGACTGTCAGTAATGGAAGGCCGCAAATAGCACGGACGTGCTGTTCAAACTGGGATACATTGCACGCTTCAATGGTATAGTGGCCGGAATTATGCGGCCGCGGTGCCATCTCATTGACATAGACGTTGTCTTCATTGACAAACAATTCGACGGTGAACGTCCCGACAACATCCAGTTCTTCCGCAAGCTTTCTTGCCGTTTCTTTCGCTTTATCAGCTATTTGCTCGGTGATTGCGGCAGGTATCTGTGTCTGATGGAGAATCTGCTGTTTATGCTTGTTTTCCGCAATCGGAAAGTAGTTGATTTCTCCCAGCTGACTGCGTGTGAATACGACTGAAATTTCGCGGTCAAAAGCGATGAATTGCTCGATTATATAAGTGGAGTCAGGAGCAATAAAGGACACTGCTTCCTGTAAGTCCTCTTCTTTTTCTAGTTTGAACTGGCCTTTCCCATCGTATCCGCCGGTGATTGTCTTAACGATAGCGGGAAAGCCAATCTGCTGTACGGCATCCTTCAGCTGTTCAACTGTTTGAATAATACGGTATTCCGGAACGTTCAGCCCGGCATCTACAGATACCCGTTTCTCCAGTTCCCGGTTCTGTGTGACCTTCAATGGATAGGACCCCTGGGGCAGCTTCCCCTCTTTCTCAAGCAAATTCGCAACCTCAAGGTCGACATTTTCAAACTCATAGGTGACAACGTCACTGAGCCCGCTCAGCTGCTTTGCAGCTTCAAGATCGTTATATGCTGCCTGGACGTGATGATCTGCTACTTGAGCTGTCGGACAATCTTCTTTTGGATCAAGTACTGCAATGCGAAAGCCCATGTGCTTGGCGGCGACTGCCATCATTCTTCCGAGCTGTCCGCCCCCGAGTATTCCGATTGTCTGGCCTGGTGAAAGTTTAACTGTCATGAAGCTCGCTCCTCATTCCATCTACTTTTTCTTTCATTTGTTTACGGTAGTCTTGTAATCTAGCTGCTGTCATTTCATCAAAAGCCCCAATCATTTCTGCAGCAAGGATTCCGGCATTTTTTGCGCCAGCAGTTCCAATTGCTACTGTAGCAACAGGTACTCCGCCAGGCATCTGCACAATCGACAGAAGGGAGTCCATCCCTTTCAATGCTTTTGATTCAACAGGGACCCCGATGACAGGTAAAGTTGTTTTAGCGGCAACCATGCCCGGCAGATGCGCTGCACCACCCGCTCCGGCAATAATAACCTTCAATCCTTTATTTCTAGCATCCTCCGCATATCGGAACATATCCTCAGGGGTACGATGCGCGGAAATGATTTCTTTTTTATAATCAATACCGAGTTCCTCAAGCACCTCGCAAGCTGCTTTCATTGTGTTCCAATCAGAAATACTTCCCATGATTACACCGACCTGCGCCATCAAATCCCTCTCTTCTATAGGATATAAAATTTTCATCACTTTCTCATAAATGGATACCAAAAAAGCCTATCTTTTTTCTCTGAACGTATAGAGAAGAAAGATAGGCATAGCAAAGCCGAATGCAGCATTGCAACATCGACAATACTGATCCATTCTTCCCCATAGTCCAGCAATTTACGGTCGCCGGGTAGAGACTTACGGGCCTTATTCCCGTCGTTATATGAGGTACCGTATGAAGTTTCTATATTCATCATAGCAGGGAGGTTAAACACTTGTCAACGTTAAACACGAACATTGGAAAGTTACCGGAAATGAATCGTTCGTATTCACTGCTTTACTGCATGAAAAACGATGTGACTGTCAATCACTTCATAATCTTTTTCACCGTTTCTGATAACTTCCTTGAAGATCGGCTCCTCTGTACGCCTGACAGGTGTATAGCCTTCCTTCTTCATTCTTGCTAAACATTGTTCAATCGTTTCGCCTTCCTGAACTTCAAAGCGCATTTTCTTGTTTTTTCCCACCAGCCAACCTTCCTTTCCTTACCTGTTTGACCCAGAAGCCTCCATGAATCTGTTTGGGCTCATAAGCGATGATGAACGCCTTGGGATCGAGGGTCCGTATTGTATCATACAGTTTCAGTTCATATTTCCGCGGCGTAAGGATCTGCATGGCAAGCCGGTCTCCTTCCATTCCGTAAGCAAACCAGCTGGTCACTCCGTACCCTTTGTCCCTGAGCTTGCGGGTGAATTCGATATCCGGGCTCGAGGAAATGACATTCACAGTAATATAGCCTAGGGCAAGCTTCTCTTCGATTTTCATCCCTGCTATGACACCCAGGGCATATCCAATGGCGTAAGCGATCAAATTTTGAATCTGATCAAGGTTTTCCAGCACAAGACCAAGTCCGACAATATAGATGATCACTTCAAACATGCTGATAAAAGCAGCCAAGTACCGCTGTCCCTTCAGCGTCAAAATCATCCTGATCGTGAAAAAAGATACATAGGTCACGTTGATAGCAAGAATGATCACTACCATGACCAAGGCGTTATCGAGCATAGACGGCCCTCCTTTATTTTCATCGTACCTGGTTTCTTGCCTGGGCATTCACACAGGTAAAACATATGCATACACTATATAACACCAAATAATACTTACACAATGGAATCTTAGATTTTTTTACATTTTAAGGGAGAGGCAGGTTAATCATGAATCAATTTGACGATTGGAAAAAAAACCTTGATCGTTTTTTTGGAAATGATTTTTGGGGTGATTTTGAAGGACTTGTGAAACCTCCATTACCGCAAATGAACCTTTACCAATATGATAATGAACTGTTATGTATGTTCAGCATTCCTGGTTTAAACGACATGAACAAAGTCGATGTCTTTGTTGACCATGCTGTTCTGGAGATCAAAGGGATAGTGGAGGTCAACCAAAAAGGCGGCCAGCAGGTAAAAGGAGAAATCATGCAAGGGGCATTTGAACGAAAAATCGACCTCCCCTATCCAGTTAGAAGTGATAAAATACAAGCTTCCTATAAACACGGCTTGCTGATCATCCAGCTCCATCGCCTTATTTCAGATACAAGCAATAAAAACCGCATTCGCATCACCAACCTGGAAGATGATTGAGTCTATTCACAAAAGTGCAAGCGACATGCTCACCCCCGACCAGCTTAAGCCAGGCCTCGCCGTGACGATTTTTTCACAGAGAGGATCGGCTTAAGCCCTCGAGGGGGTTGGCGCTGGAACTGGATGAGACAAAAGTGCAAGCGACATGCTCACCCCCGACTTATAGAATAAAGGACCAATGCCTGAAAGCAGCTCGGCATTGGTCCTTTTAATATTAGGATAAGAAAATGAAATAAAGCACGAATACAACAAACAGAAAATACATAATTGGATGAATTTCTTTCATACGGCCTTTCATAATCATCGTAATCGGGTAAAAGATGAACCCTAGAGCAATCCCTGTTGCGATGCTGTAGGTAAGCGGCATCGCGATTATGACGAAAAATGCCGGGACAGCAATTTCGAACTTCTCCCACTCCACATTCTTTAAAGATGAGGCCATCAGCACACCAACAATGATTAGCGCCGGGGCCGTCACTTCAGCGGTAACGACTGCCAGTAAAGGTGAGAAGAATAAAGCAAGCAGGAAAAAGCCTGCTGTAACAACAGAAGTGAAGCCTGTCCGTCCACCTGCTCCTACACCAGCCGTTGACTCAATATAAGACGTAGTTGTAGAGGTACCAACAACCGCACCTACAACAGTCGCAGCAGAATCGGAAAATAACGCCCGACCAGCACGAGGCAGTTTGTTGTCCTTCATGAAGCCTGCCTGGGTAGAAACAGCGACTAATGTCCCTGCTGTATCAAAAAAGTCGACAAAAAGGAATGTCAGAATAACGACAAGCATTTCTATCGTAAAGATATCATCAAAGTGCATGATTGCCTGACCGAAAGTAGGAGCAACGCTGGGAACCGAACTTACGATATCCCCTGCACCCTGTGGAGTATGAATCAGACCTGTCATCATACCGGCGATGGCTGTCAGAATCATACCATAGAAGATTCCACCTTTAATGCCAAGCGACAATAGAATGACAGATACGAAGATACCGAAAATAGCTAGGAGTGTCGTCGGCTCAGTCAGATCACCAAGTGCAACCAATGTTGCTTCATTTGCCTGAATGATACCAGAGCTTTGAAAACCAATAAAAGCAATAAACAAACCGATTCCAGCTCCGACCGCCATTTTCAGGTTGGCTGGAATGGCATTAATGATCTGCTCGCGTAACCCAGTCAATGTCAGTACGATAAATATAAGTCCAGATGCCAATACACCAGCGAGCGCTGTTTCCCACGGAATTCCATAGCCAAGGACAACCGTATAGGCGAAGAAAGCATTAAGCCCCATTCCAGGAGCGAGCGCAATCGGATAACGTGCAAATATTCCCATTACCAGCGATCCGAAGGCAGCAGCTATCGCCGTAGCGGTAAAGACAGCACCCTGGTCAATTCGGGTGACACCTTCCGGAAGCTCCTCAATCCCTACAAGCGCTAGCGTGTTAGGATTGACGAACAATATATAAGCCATAGCCAGAAATGTCGTTAGTCCTGCCATGAATTCCGTACGATAATTCGTACCCAATTCCTCAAATCTAAAATATTTTCTCATGGTATTTCCCCCTTATTCTGAACCCAGACGTATAATCAAAAGTGCAAGCGCCTTGCTCACCCCCGACCTGCTTAAGTCAAGCCTCACCGTGGCGTTCTTTGTCACAGAGAGGATTGGCTTAAGACCTCGAGGGGGTAGGCGCTGGAGCTGGATGAAGCCCGCAGCAAAGTAATTACCAAAAAACAAAAAAACACTCCCAGAAATTCCAGGAGTGCTGACCGGCGCAATGAAATCACGGCAATCCGCAGAAACGTACCCACGGACATTTTTAATTTCACCACGTAGTCAGGCCATTTACGGCAGCCTGGTAGAAACTTATGGGCCATATCCCCAAAATTATACGTCGGTAAATCTTTATACTATTTAATCCATGTCCATGGTACGATGCTCTTTTAAAAATGTCAAGCTGAAAACCGAACAATAAACAGACATACTATATATTCGTTCGTTTATTCCCACTCTATTGTGGCAGGTGGCTTGCTTGTCACGTCATAAACGACGCGGTTGATATGGTCGACTTCGTTGACGCAGCGCGTAGATATCTTTTCAAGAACATCCCACGGAATCCGCGCCCAGTCCGAAGTCATGCCATCAATGGAAGTGACTGCTCGGATACCAATTGTGTGATCATACGTGCGTGTATCACCCATTACACCAACAGAGCGGAAATTCGGAAGTACAGTGAAGTATTGCCAAACCTCCCGCTCAAGTCCGGCATTTTTGATTTCCTCGCGTAAAATGGCGTCAGATTCACGGACGATTTTCAATTTTTCTTCAGTGATTTCCCCTAGCACTCGGATAGCAAGGCCAGGCCCGGGGAAAGGCTGTCTCCAGACTATTTCATCAGCAACTCCAAGCTCAGATCCCAATTTCCGAACTTCATCCTTGAATAGGGTGTTCAGGGGTTCGATCAATTCAAAATCCATTTCTTCCGGAAGTCCGCCTACGTTATGGTGGGACTTGATCGTCTGAGCAGTATCGGTACCACTTTCGATGATATCCGTGTAAAGCGTACCCTGGGCAAGGAAATGTGTATCCTTTAATTTAGCTGCCTCATCATCAAAAACGTAGATGAATTCATTTCCGATGATTTTTCTTTTTTGCTCTGGGTCAGATACACCTGCAAGTTTTTTCATGAACCGTTCTTTCGCGTCAACTTTGATGACATTCATATGGAAATCGTCTCGAAAGGTCCGCATGACACTGTCTGCTTCCCCTTTTCTTAGAAGTCCATGGTCGACAAAAATACAAGTCAACTGATCGCCGATAGCTTTGTGGATCAAAGCCGCGACAACTGATGAATCAACACCACCGCTCAATGCACACAGCACCTTCTGGTCGCCTACCTGCTCACGGATCTTTTCTACTTCCATGTCAATGAAGTTTTCCATTGTCCAGTCGCCTTCACAATGGCATACTTCAAACACGAACTGCTTTAACAGCTCGTTGCCATATTCGGAATGGCGTACTTCTGGGTGGAATTGAACGCCATAGAGCTTTCTTTCATCGTCACTGAATGCGGCAACAGGACAGGATGGACTGGTCGCATCCAATGTAAAGCCTGGCGGTGCTTCAATCACTTTATCACTGTGGCTCATCCACACAGTCTGGACTAGAGGTGTATCACCAAACAAGACAGGAGAAGATTCCTTCAACGTGATGGCAGCTTTCCCGTACTCCCGTTCATTTGCACGCTCCACTTTCCCGCCGTAGTGATGAGTCATCAGCTGCATTCCGTAGCAGATGCCCAGTACAGGTATATCCAGGTCAAAAATAGCTTCATCACAGCGAAAACTGTTTTCCCCGTAAACACTGTTCGGCCCGCCGGAAAGAATAATTCCCTTTGGGTTCATTTTTTTAATTTCATCAGCTGTAAGCTTATGGGAATGTAATTCGCTGTATACACCGAATTCACGAATGCGCCGTGTAATTAACTGGTTATATTGGCTTCCAAAATCAAGTACGAGTATCTTCTCGTCCATTTGTGTCATGTTGTCAGCTCCCCTTCGTTTAGCAACACCTTCGGATTCCCCCGTAATACAATTAGAAAAATCGGCTTGTCGCCAAGTCCTTATGGCGAAAGCCTTCGTTTTACTTATACTTTAATCCTTTAACAAAGTTAAATTTTCTTAAAGTATAAAAAAACTGGACTCCTGCCCCTTAATACAGGAAGGCAGAAATCCAGAATACGGACAGAACAAACGGATGTCTGCCTTCATAGTCAGGAAATTTACGGTATCCTGGTAGAGACGCTCGAACCATATTTTCGAGGGTATATGAAGGTCGCTTAGCTCAATTTCCATCAATTCTATCAATGCATGTGCCAAGAATCAAGACAATGCCTTTCTTATTAAATTTTCCCATAATTCAGTTACTTTCTTCCACTGCTCCGGTTGATCTTCATTACGATACAGCGCACGTTCATAATGATGGGTAAGCACCCTCATCTCATTAGATTGAAAATGCTGATCGATAGCACGGGCGTACTCCCGTAGTGTTACGTTTGATTTTCTGGCAAGTACCTTTTTATCCAGCACCTTAAGCAAGTGGTTATAAGCCTGATGGTATGTTCCTGAATCCGTTTGCCGTTTGTATTTCTTCAGTAAATAAGCAGAGATCCAGCGCAGCCTGGTCACATAAAGTATGAGACCCACCAACAATACTGCTGTTATAATTCCAATATAAAACCATCTGTTACTCTCATCATTTGCAGCACTCATCCCCCCGGAAGCTTCTTCCATGTCTTCCATAAAGTTTTCCGGCTGGCCGGTGCTTTGTTCATTTTCTGTCTCCGGCTGAGGGGCCGTTTCTTCAGAATTGGTATTACCCGATTCTTCAAAATCGATATAGAAGTCCGTCGGGTTAGAAAAGCCTTGAGTCGGCTCAAAAGGGACCCATCCTACTTCCGGGAAGTAAACTTCCACCCAGGAGTGTGCATTCCCATTGGTTACCTGGTAAAAATTATACGTTTCATCGTCATCAAGGATCACGGTCTCTTCCGTCCGCTCACCACCGGTAAATCCCTTTACCCATCTAGCCGGAATGTCAGCTGCACGCAGCAGCACAACCATAGAGGTAGAGAAATTATCACAATAGCCCCGTTGGGATTCAAATAAGAACTGATCGACGTAATCCTGGTTTTCCTCCGGCACCGGGACATCTTTAGTTGCATATTCAAATCCATTTGCAGAGAAATAACTTTCCACAGCTTTAGCCGCATCGTAACGGTTTTCTTCTCCCTCTGTTATCTGGGCAGCGAGGTTCCTGACCCTATTCGGCAGTGTTTCCGGCAGCTGCAAATAGACATCCTTGATGTAATCCGGGTCTTCCCCGTCCGCATTACGCAGCTGGTCATATTCAAACGATGGATCGTCAAATTTCATTTTGTAACCGGGAATCTGCCGCGGATTATTGCCAACGAATGTTTCCACCATGCCATTTGTCTGATTAGAGTGCAATTCAAATTGTTCCGGGTAGGATTCTAAATCACCGGCTCCATAAGGATAAACAAGCTTATCTATGTTCGCGTCTGGGGTGAAGTTGACAATCGTGTACCGCTCTTCTGTTTTGACCTCTTTCTCGTAGGTTTTCAGGTTAAGGTTACCATCCTGGACTATTTCAATTTCAGGCTCCAATGTGTTTTCCCAGCCCTTACCAGTATAGTGGTTCTTCGATTCAATCCGCCAGTAACGTTCTCCCTGGGCAGCAGCCTGGAACACGGGAGTTTCATCCTGAATAAAAGAGCCCCCCAACCGCGTATCATCTTCCCCATAACCGACTTTTTGAACGACCTTTCCTCCACCGCCTATAGCATTCTCAATGTAAGGAACTGGATCCGCCCATTTAGGATCCGGTTTTGGTGCAGCATAACCGACTATGGTAGACAAAAGAATCATCCCGAAGAGCGGCAAAATCAAACGTCTGATTTTGGATACTCCCTTCAGCGGTATTTCTTCTGTTTCCATTTCTTTGGAAAAGTTAGTTATACCCAGCGCAACCAAGGATATGATGAATATCCTCACAATTGCCCATTTTCCATCATAGACAGTGAAGGTATCTACAACGGTAATAAAGATGAAGGTCATCAGTACGAACACGAACAGACGCTTGGCAACTACAAACCAATAGTAGAGCAGATAACTCATCAGCCATAATAACAGCAAGAACAGGAGACTCCTGAAGAATGGGGTCATTCCCCACCAATTCTGTGCCTGGATCATCTGAAAATTATAGACGAGCTGCCGGTAAACCACTATGAACCAATCCAGACTGAACAGGCTATTATAAATGAATAGCCCATCCAGGATAAAGATGAGGCCAATAAGTTTCAGCGGCATCCCCATCCACCAACTGATTTGCAAAGCTGATATAAAAAAACAAAAAGCTGCAAAGATAATAAAGATACCGATGTTTTCCGTATCTGTAATTTTTTCGAGTGGTCTCAGCCATTCCCAGAATAGCAGGAAACCACACAAGTAAATGACAAGCTGGTAATAAAACTGTTTATGGTCCTGAGATAAACCCTGCATCATGTGTTCACCTCGAATTGCTGTTTAATTAACTGTTCTTCTGTCAGTACATTCACGGTTATATTGCGATAATTCAGTTGTCTGATTAATTGTCTGTCCAAATCGGTGATATCACCAGTTGCTGTCACAAGAAACAACACGACACGCTTGGATTTTTGAGCAAGCCGTTCCATGGAATCTTTAATTTCCTGATTGATGACGGTCGTGACCACCATCAGTATAATCCCTGGCGGAAGCTGCTCTCCTCTTAGCTGTTTTCCGAATGAAACTCTTCCGGAAGGTTTTATAACTGAAAAATGCCTGCGAAGATTATCCCGCTGACGCTGATCCTGCTGGAAGGGAAAGAACCCTTTCTTGTCACCGATGGTAATCACGGTAAGATTAGAAGACTTTTCATAAAGAACTTTCATTAGAGAATCAGCCAGCTCGACAGCTCCTTCAAAAGCAATAGGGTTCATTCCCTCATGAAAACAGGCATCAAGTACCAGAACCATGTCCATACTCTTTTCCTGCTCAAATTCCTTTGTCATAATTTCATTTTTCTTTGCAGTGGTCTTCCAGTCTATCCATTGAAAACGGTCTCCTGGCATATAATCCCGTACACCTGCGACAATATTGGTGTTTTTATCACTCATGGTAACGGACGGGCTCGCCCCCTGTTCATAACTGTATACACGTTCTTTGAATTGCACATTGCGCTGGTAAGGGAAAGCAATCAACGTATGGCCAGTCTTAAATACGTGTTCCTTTTTAATAAAGCCGAAAAAATCTCCCGTTTTGATTCGGAGTGACCCCAATTTATGCTCTCCCCGCGGCACCTGGTCCAATTCATAATGAAAACTTATTCTCTTACGGAACCATGGAAAAGTCACGGCTTTAACGATACGGTCATGTTCCAGCCTTTCCGGCTGATTCAGCCATTTATATTTCTCAAGGTGTGTATCTTTTTTCTGCAAAGTGGCGGGGAAATATTCTTCCATAACACAATAATACAAAGGGAACGGAAACTTCCTGGTCAGTATTACTTCAATATGGACCGATTCCCCAGCCTGAACTATCCGTTTCGATAACCGCCGTTCCATCTGCCAATTTTGCATCGGATAGAACAACAGAAAGAACATATAAAGAAGAAATGGCAGAAAAGCAATAAACAGGAACCAGCTGACAAATCCGCCCTGAAACATTGCATAAGAAAAGAGTACCGCAAAAATCACCAGTACTATCAACAATTTAAGTGAAAAACCTACCGTTTGTCTCATTCATGCGTATCCCTTTTCACCGGAACAGAAATTTCTTCCAGGATGTTTTTTGTTATGCCTTCCGGGGTAAAACCCTCGAATTTCGACTCTGAGGTAAGAATGATACGGTGGGGCAAAACGTGCGGAGCAAGAAACTTCACATCATCTGGTATGACATAATCCCTATCATGGATATAAGCATAGGCTTTCGCGGCTTTCATCAACGCTATCGAGCCACGCGGACTGACTCCAAGATAGACGCCTGAATGTTTTCTGGTCGCTGTAACAATTTCAACAATATACCGTTGAACTGTGGCATCCACGTAAACGTCTGTCACCTTGTTTTGGATTTCCACCAGCTCGTCTTTTGTAAGGACAGCTGATACAAGTGCTAAAGGATGCTCTCCCGAAGTTCTGTTCAGCATTTCGATTTCCTGCTGGACAGTCGGGTAGCCCATATTGAGCTTTAGGAGGAAACGATCAAGCTGCGCTTCTGGAAGCGGGTAGGTTCCTTCATACTCAATCGGGTTCTGGGTAGCCATTACGAAAAATGGTTCTTTCAGCGGAACGGGCGATCCCTCAACTGTTATACTCGACTCTTCCATCCCCTCCAGCAAGGCTGATTGGGTTTTGGGAGAGGTTCTATTGATTTCATCAGCCAGGACAATATTTCCCAGTATAGGTCCCGGACGAAACTCAAACTCCATTTCTTTCGGGTTATAAATAGAAACTCCGGTCACATCAGAAGGAAGTAAATCCGGGGTGAACTGAATCCGCTTAAAGTCACAATCCAGAGACTTTGCCAATGTCCGAACCAGCATAGTCTTACCGACCCCCGGCACATCCTCCAACAGGACATGACCTTTCGCAAGCAATGCGACCACGCTGAGTAATGCTGTCTCTTCTTTGCCTACCATGACTTTTTTCACATTTCGCAACACTTCAGAAATTTTAGGTTCATATAAATAAAGCTGCTGGGTCATCAAGTTGACTCCTCTCAGTATCCTGCAATAACCTGTTTTTTAAATCTTTTGTCTATTCTAACTATACTACATAATGGGGGCTGGGACAAAACTCACACTTATGGAAAAATGTGTACAACTTCCAGCTTTAAAATGTACGCTTTTTTGAAAACATCATTGCTCATTCATAATAAGGGGCCGGAAAAAAGCTGAATAAGCATAAAATAACCCGAACAATTTCATTGAAATCAGTTCGGATTTTGTGTGGGGCAAGAAATGGGGTTTACCAAATCTCCGTCCAAACGCTTCTCTTTCCGTGGGCAAAGTTAGAGCTAACTTCATCAAGAAGGTCGCTTGGCCAGTTGGATTTTCGATTCGTGCTGTTCTTCGGGGGATTTCGTATTTGGGCTACGCTAGTGCTATGCATAAATACAATTCAATTTTTATCGTCCGTTCTGATACCATTGTTTTACTAATGTTCCAGCCTCTCTTAGCTATTTTTCGTATAATGGTCTGCTTTGGTCATGTTTATCGTAAAGGACCCTTTCAGTGATTCATGAAAACTATCCCTTCAAAGTCTGCCTGCCAAATTTGAGAGGATCTTATATAGTTTTCTAACATTGTACTTCCCCGGTAATGTACGCTGGATCAGGTATGAGTATTAGATTCTTGAAAAAGATAGACTGCCAATGGTTAACAATCTGACATACATACTTTTCCCAATTATAGCATGGAATGTATCATCATTACTTTACCCATGCCCATCTAATAATATATCGGGTAAAAAAGTCCAAACAAAACCCGGATGAATATTTCACCCGGGTTTCTTCACATCCTGACTGGAGGATTATTGTTGATTCATTTGCTGCTGGCATTGCTGGGCTAGCTGCTGGATCTGCTGCAGCTGTTGAGCGGCGTTTTGCTCGCGTTGTGCCATTTGCTGCTGCGTACCCATTTGCTGGCCACCCGGCTGCTGTCCTTGCTGGGCTTGAAGCTGTTGAGCGTTTTGCTGCTCTTGCTGCTGTAATTGTTGAGCAATTTGGGCAATTTGTTGCAATGTTTGTTGTGCTTGTTGTTGAGACATTATTTTCTCTCCTTTTTTTGAAAGTCCATGATATTGTGTGTAACCTCATAAAATTAATTCACCTTTTTTAGAAAAACCTGGCTTGTCGCCAAGTATGGCGAAAGGCTTAGATTTACTGGTTTTACTTATACTTTAACCTTTTGACAAAGATAACTTCCCTATAGTGGCAGCAAAAAAAAGAACCCCGAAGGATTCTTCTTTAGTCGGCTGTTCTTTCATCACGTTTTCGCAGACCAAGGAGACCAACAAGACCGAGCAATCCAACCCAGCTCCAGTTTGTGCCCTCATCTCCTGCTTCATTTGCCATATTTTCCACGTCGTTCTCCATGTTCTCCACACCATTTTCAGCATCATTTCCGATATCCTCGATGCCATTTTCTGCATCATTAACGATACCTTCGCCAGTATCATAATTATTATTATTGTTATTGTTACCCTCGGCAAATGCAGGAGCACTGAAAACTGTTGCAACAAGAGATAGAGAACAAATTAAATAAATCACTTTTTTAAGCATTTCTATTTCCTCCTTGTGATATTAAATCACCCTTAATGTGTACAGTCAGAGAAAATATATGCAAAAAATCTAAATCCTTTTGGAAAGTGCCATTTTGGCGAGCTTTATATCATTTTTCACCTTATCCCAGGAGCTGTTGATCTGTAGTTTTGTCTTAATGTTATTATTTATTTACCCGATAAACCTTATAAAGGAACTCTAATGGAAATATTCTTACCAAGCTTAAAACAGACATTATAAATTACAATGATTTTCTGATTAAATGGGATTAGAGTTTATTTTTTAAAAAGAATTATTTTATTTCTTATGTGACATAAAGATAGTGAGGTTATGACATGTTACTTCTGCTTAAAGATCTAATTGGTAACGCGGCGGTAATGATCGCCGGTTTTTACATATTGGGAAAGCTAATCAAAGAGCCTGTCAGCTTAAATTCGAGTATCAGGGAAAAAGTTCGGGCTGGTTATATGACAGGCTTGATCGGTTTATTGCTGATGATTTTTTCCATTGATGCCACCGGTAATGTACTTATCGACTTGCGGCACATCCCTATTATCATCATCGCTTATTACGGTGGTATCGCTCCTACTGTCGTTGCAACCTTGGTAATTGCCGGCTCCAGATTCTTGTTCGGTATCAATGAAACCTCGTTAATGTCCTTTGTTTTTATATTTCTTATTGCTTTCGCCATGATCATAATCGTCAGATATCTGAGGGGGAAAAACCTCCAAACTATACTGATTATGAACGTGGTCAGTATGGGCATAATAACAACTTTTCTATACATATCGATCCCTGACATTGGGTTGTTCAGGGAAATTATAGGTTTCTTTTGGATGATTTCAATTCCGTCTGGTCTACTCACCTATGGTTTTTTTCGCGACGTTCAGCATTCCAAAAAAATGTTTCTTCAATTCAAAAATGATTCCAAAACAGACTATCTTACGGGACTTGCTAACGTCAGGCAATTCTATTCTACATTGAATGAATGGATCATATCTGCTAATCAACAACACAGGGATATTTCCCTCTTACTCATTGATATTGATCATTTTAAGCAGGTGAACGACACTTACGGACATGACTGTGGAGACGTCGTGCTCAAGCAATTAAGCAATATCATACAGATCAATGCCCGGCCAACGGACAAAGTCTTTCGAAACGGAGGAGAGGAATTCTCTATATTACTTGATAACTGTATACCTTCGCACGCATTGGAAATTGCAGAACGGCTGAGAAAAGCCGTCGAAAACCACTTTTTCCTTTTACCCGACGGACGAAAAATCACGATTAGTGTATCGATTGGAGCGAGCAGTCTGAGCGAACAGACAGCTACGGTAGATGCTGTGTTCAAGCAGGCAGACGACGCACTATACCAGGCTAAAAGCTTAGGAAGAAACAGAGTTTTCTCCATATAAGAATCAAAAGAGAGAAGCTTAAAACAGGCTGTATGGAGTTTTAAATACCTATACAGCCTGTTTTTTCTTTTAAGTTTAAGGAGTACAACTATTCGTTATTCAATGTGCCATAAAAGTCGCCATCTCACAATGAAAAGAAGGCTTGAGGCCGTGCCCGTGGCAATCATCCGTGAGAATCAACGACAAGCTTTAACAGCTTTTTTAGATTATATGCCACTTTTTCGATGTCCTCGCCTGTTGCTGTTTTCTCAAAATAGATTGTTATTGCTTTGGAAAATGATGCTAATACGCTACACTATCAGAAAGTGTAAAGTCCAAACTCATCAGACCAAATTGATTGCATAATACATTTGTTAATATAAGGAGAAGCGACTTTGACAAAAAATAACCCAATATTATTTCTCTGTGTCTTTCTTTTTTTCAGTAACTCGATCATTACACTGGTTATCAGCTATCTGCCAATTTATTTTGAAGATAAAGGTTTCACCGGATCAGAAATCGGCTTCCTATTGGCTATCGGGCCTTTTATCGGCTTATTCTCACAGCCATTATGGGGATATTACAGCGATAAATATAAAACCGTAAAGAAAACGCTGATATTATGTCTTATCGGCCTTCTTATCAGCAGTATTTTTTTATTCAACATGGATGCATTTACTTCACTGGTGATCATATTCGCTTTCTTTTTCCTATTCATGTCTGCGCTCGGAGGCCTGGGTGATAACCTGGCTAAAAAAACATCTATGAATAATCACATCCCCTTCGGTAAAATCAGGATGTGGGGATCCCTCGGTTTTGCCTGTACGTCATTAATAACCGGAAAAATACTTTCAATAATCGGAATTCAATACTTGTACTTTCCTTTTTTCATTATAGTAGCCATGACAATCATGATCGGGTTCCTGCTTAATGATGCTTCTGTGAGTGACAAACCAATCGCAT
The DNA here is from genome assembly GCF_016908295.1 of Thalassobacillus pellis. Classification (GTDB taxonomy): domain Bacteria; phylum Bacillota; class Bacilli; order Bacillales; family Halobacillaceae; genus Thalassobacillus; species Thalassobacillus pellis. Next base: position 153,176 of record NZ_JAFBDO010000003.1, on the reverse strand, counting down.
TTAAAGATGCTGCAAAACTAGCCGTCAACAAAAAGCTGATATTCTTTTTGGCAACAGTGATGTTTATTACCACAACTCACCGTACCAACGATAATTTTATCGGGATGTATGTCACTGATTTGGGAGGCGACGAAGGACTTATAGGATGGCTTTGGTTCATCGGTGTATTCAGTGAAGCATTGGTTTTTGCTTTTAGCGCTTACTGGTTCAGGCGTTTTCAGCCACTTACATTTGTGATATTCGCTGGTTTCATATACAGCTTCCGCTGGCTGTTCATGTCCATCGCAGATCAGCCAGTAGAAATCATGTTCCTTCAGCTCACTCATGGCATTTGTTTTGCGGTTCTTTATGTCAGCTGTCTTGAGTTTTTAAGCGAAATCGTACCAGACGAATTACAGTCTACCGGACATTTATTATTCTTAAGTATCAGCTTTGGATTGTCCGGCATTATCGGGGCATTGTTCGGAGGATTCACACTGGATAATTATGGAGGGTCTATACTGTATGAAATCATGGGCTATATGGCTTTGACCGGAACCATCGGCCTGCTCGTCTTCCGCCTCTTCTATCGATTAAATCAGCACAAGCATGCATATAATTCATAACTTGCTGAATTATACATCCCTAAGTTCAAGTCAGGATTAAAACCAATCCTTGTCTTAACACTCATTATCCCTGCGTTTTTGCAAAGGGAAAAAGGGTGATTATCTTTGAAGTCAAAGACAATCACCCTTTTTAAAATCGCAGCTGTAAAAGTTATAACGATGTACGGTTATATCGTCGTTGTCCACGTTGAGCGATAGGCGGTGACGTACGAGCTGAAGATCCACTTGGATATCCTTTTGTCTTATATTTTTATCCACATTGTCTGGAGTTTATCTAGTGTAAGCTCCCTATCTATCTGTTGACCGCTGATTATATCTCTTCCTTGATAATCTACTTTTAAAGAGACACTTTCATCTGAAACGTTAATCAACACAAGAATACTTTCCCTTGTCTCTTCATTACTCCTGATAATGGAAAAAACACGGTCATCTAGAAATAGTACTTCTTGCGCAGCATTCGGATGAAAAGCAGATTGCTGTCTTCTAAGTTTAATACGTTCGGATAGCTGGTGGAAAACTTTTCCTCTTAGAGTGTCGTCATTCAACTCAGAAACCAATTCATGCTTATCTAACTTTTCACGGTTAATCCGTCTATTGATCCCGGATTCCTCGACACCTTTATAATAGTTCTGTGAACCAAGCAAGCTATGGATATAGACCCCTGGCACGCCTATAACGGATAATAAAACAGACTGGGCAGCAATAAAACGCTCAATCCGAATTTCTTCATTTTCGTTCGGATGTGTCAATGCATCGAGATAATTGATATTCAATTCATAAGGACTATTTGTGCCATCTCCATTATCCTTGTAAGAGACATATCCTCCATGCTCTTTCGTTTTAGCCACCATCCTATCTTTCTCTTCTTCGGAAAGTATACCTTCTGTCGGCCTCATCCCGATTCCATCATGGGACGCGAGAAAATTAAAATAAGATGTTTCGGGAGTGAGTGGTTCAAGACTGTCAGCCCACTCTGATAGTTTCCTGGCATTATTATTCAAAAAAGAATAAAGAGTTAAAGGAGGCAACGGGAATTGATAGACCATCTGAGCTTCGTCATGCCCGTTGCCGAAGTAACTGATATTGTCTTTATGCGGGACATTGGTTTCCGTAATCAGAATGGTACCTGGGGCACTATGGTCCAATACTTCCCGAATCAATTTTATAAGGGTATGGGTTTCCTCCAAATGCATGCAGCTGGTTCCTAACCTTTTCCACATGAAACCGATAGCATCTAGCCTGATATAACGTGCTCCATTGATTACATACATGTTCAATATATCCAGTATTTCCAGTAGTACCTCGGGATTTTTGTAATTCAAGTCTACCTGGTCCTCGCTAAAGGTAGTCCACACATGTTTTTCGCCATTTTCAGTAGAAAAAGAAGTTAATAATGGCAGTGCTCGCGGGCGTGTAACCTTGCTGTAATCCAAGGAAGGATCCGCTTCAATAAAAAAGCCCTTGTATTTATCATCATCTGATAGAAAACCTTGAAACCATTCGCTGCTTTTTGACATATGGTTGATGACTGCATCAAACATCAAATCAAAATGCTCTGCTAGATCATTTACAAGGTTCCAATTACCAAGCTCGGAATCAATCTCCCTGTAATCCACTACGGAAAAGCCGTCATCGGATGTATAAGGGTAAAAAGGCAGAATATGAACTGAATTAGTACTGTCACCATAATCCACCAGGAATTCCTTTAACGTCTGCAACGGTTTTTTGCCTGGTTCTCTTATCGAATCACCATAGGTAATCAACATGACATCATTTTCTGTGACCCACGGTTTACTTTCTTTGTTCCTCGCCGCATATGTTTGAATTAATTTTTCTATATCCTGATAAATATCTTTGCTTTTTTCGCCATAAAGGAACTCCAGTTTTCTTTTAATACTTTCCTTTTTTATCGGGGTTTTAACACTCATTTTTAGCCTCCAAACCACTCTGCTTCACTATTCGCATGAGTTTTCAACAGTACCTAATAGATTATATTCACCTTTTTCCAGGGCATCCTCCAGCAGACAAGACTGCTGAGTAATGCTATGTTCGAATAACAGCCCTTTGTTTAGCAGGGGTAAATCAGGAAACACCGATTTCTTTCAGACATTTTTTGATATAAGTGACAGACTGGGCATACCGTTCTTCAGCTGGCTCGCCAAGTACACGGCACTCAAAAGCAAGATAGCCTTCATACCCTATTTGCTTTAAAGCTTCAAAGCCTGGTAAGAAATCAAGATGTGCATTACCAGGTTCAAACCGGTTACTATCAGCAATATGTACATGCCCTAACTGTTCTTTTACCGCTGTAAGGCTTTCATCCATTTTCGGCTCCTCAATGTTCATGTGGAAAAAGTCCGCTATGATTTCAACGCTAGAGAAATTTCCTTCTTTGATGAGCTCCTGTGCATATTGCAGTTTATTGATCATATAGTCTTCATAGCGATTCAAGGGTTCCAGATAAATTTTAGTATCTGTCTCTACAGCTGTCTCGTTCAGCTTTCCTAATGAATCCAGGAGCACTTCCCGATCCTCCTGTTCCGTTCTTGGCGGTACCATAGGAGGCAGACGCTTGGAAAACATCCCCCATGCAGCAGGTATGACGATACCTTTCCCGCCAATTTCACCGAGACATTTCAGGATTTCCTGGATTTCCCTAATCCCATTCTCTCTTTTTTTTTCATCAAAATCACCAATCCAGCCATTATAACCTCCACACGCTGTCACCACCGGCAAGGACGCCTGCTCGCTCGCCGCTTTCACTTCCTCAAAGTTTCTGACCAGATCCTTACCATCGATTTCAAATGCTTCGAAACCCAAACCACGTACATAATCAAATTTGTCTTTAAAGTCAGTTGGAAAAAATGGTTTGTCCTGTGTTGCGAGTTTCATAAAAAAACCTCCGATACAGTGCTATTTTTCGAAAGTAATGCCCAATTTGATACTCAGTTCCGGTTTTTTATCAACATATTCCTCATAGGCTTCCGCTGATTTTTCAAATGGCACCACGGGATTTACAATATCTTCGCAATTAATTTTCCCGGATTTCAACAGCTCCCAGCAGACATCTTCAATTCTTCGCCGGTCCCAGCGGGGATAGTCGGGGTTAGGTTCACTTCCAGCCCGGGAAAATACAATATTAGCATTATTGAAATGCGCTTCCCTGCCAAGGTTTAAGCCATGTTTAAATTCTCTTGCCCAGCCGACATAGGCAATAGCCCCCCCATACGCAAGACCTCTCAATGCGTCTTGAAGTGCAAATTGGCTGGCACTTGTCTCGATGATGACATCGACTCCAAGCTTATCGGTCGCTTTCTTAAGCTCCAAACCGACATCCTGTCCGATTGGATCAAAGGCGGCATCCGCACCAGCTTTAAGAGCAGCCTCTCTCCTGACTTCAATTGGGTCAATAACAGCTACAAAACTTGCCCCTGCATTTGCAGCCATCTGTGCTGCAATTTGTCCGATTGCACCAAGACCGATAACCGCAACACGATCTCCCATTCTCAGCTTACTGTCCCGAATACCTCCTAGAGCATATTGAGCAGGGTCGTAGCAGACCGCATTCTTCCAGGACATATCATCAGGCACCTTATAGAGCCGAGGGTTGTTAACTGCATCTACAATGTGCGTCTCTCGTACACCGCCATACGTGCATACCCTGTCTCCTTCTTTAACATCAGTGACTTCTTCTCCAACCTCCGTAACTATTCCAACCCACTGATTCCCGAGATTCCATTCTCCGAATTTGACTAAATGCTCCTGCCTTTCTTTCCTCTTGATAAACATCTTCCACTCGGTGTCATAATATTCCTCAATAAAAGGACTCTCCCCACGAAAGTCCGCCAGTTCAGATCCATGCTTCGGTGAGGCGTGAGTAACTCTCACCTTTATTTGGTGTGGCTGTAATTCAGTATCTTCATACGTGGCAATAGCGGCTTCACCAGGTGCAGCAGCAATCAATTGTTTGCTCATCTCATTTCCTCCTTGATTTTTGATCGGTCACCCTTTGACTCCTCCTTCGGTCAAACCGCCTGAAAAGTATTTTTCAAGCAATCCGAACAGGACGACCACTGGTACAGCTGTCAATAAAGAAGCAGCCATCATTCTGCCCCAAACATAGTGTTTCGTATGGAATAATTGACTAAGACCAAGAGGCAGTGTCATATGTTCTTCCGAAGTAATAAACACAGATGCAAACAGGTAATCGTTCCAGGCAATCATGAATACATAGACAAACACGGATACGATAGAAGGAATAGATAATGGTATTACAATTTTGATAATCACTTTAAACCTGCTCAAGCCGTCAATCATGGCGGCTTCCTCAAGAGAATACGGAATTGTCCTGAAATAGTTACCAAGCATATACAAGGAAACAGGCATGGTCAGTACTAAGTAAGTGGCTATTAATGAAATTTTCGTATCATACAGATTTAGAGAACTGATCATTTGATAGAGTGGGACTACGAGTAATACCCCGGAAAACATATAAATCATCAGAACGCCTTTTTGAAACGCGCTTCTGCCCTTATACTCCAGTCGTGCGAAGCTGTACGCTCCAAATACGCCAATGACTACTGCGAGGAAGGCAGTAATTCCCGAAATGATCAGGCTGTTGGTGAAATAATTCCAGAAAGGAAACACATTTGGATTCAGTACATCCTTGAAATGTGTCCAGGTAATGTTATCGGGAATCAAATTTGGTACAGAAGCTGTTGCCGCCCCTTTTGGTTTCAATGCAGTACTCAACATCACGAAAAAGGGGAATACGGTAGTCACTACCGTGAGTGTTATCAGGCAATAGAGGATGATTCTATTGATCGCTTTATTTTTGGTCACCATTTTAACACCTTCCTTACCGCTGTAAGCACAAACAGCATGACCAGCACAAACAGTGTCGCCGTTATCGCTGCTGCCATACCATGGTTATAAGTAGAAAACGCCGTTTGATACGTATACACACCGACAACAGGTACCTGCTTGGTCAGCAGATAAACTTCATCAAATTTGTAGAAGTTCCAGATGAACCGTAATATCACAAGCGAACCGATAACGAATGTTAACTCAGGTATGGTAATATGACGGATTCGATGCCACATATTCGCCCCATCCATTTCCGCCGCTTCATATAGAGAGTCATCAATGGACTGAAGCTTCGCCAGGATCATCATGAACGAGAATGGGAACAAATGCCAGATATCAAAAATAATCACCAGCCATAATGCAGCATCAGGTGAGTCAAGCCAATCAATACTCTGATTCAAAATACCAAGCTGCTCGACGAGAGTGTAATTGACCATTCCATAAACGGGATTGAACATATACTGAAAAACGAAAACGATGGAAATCAATGGTGCTACATAGGGGAGGAGGATCATGGCACGAGCCATGCCTCTCCCTTTGAATTTGTTATTCATAAGCAGGGCGACAGCAAGTCCCATAATAGTTGCCCCAGCTACTGTAGCGACAGTAAATATGATCGTTACCCATATGGAATTCCAGAAAGATGGATCAGTGAGCAGATTCTTATAGTTTTGTAATCCTATAAATATATCAGGAGCGTTCGGGTTCAATGACACGTCATGAACACTCAAATAAAGATTATATAGTATTGGGTAAAAAATGATCGCACCCACCAGAAGAAAGGAAGGGGCAATTAATAAATACCCCAGCCTTGCTTCTCTTTTCTTCATGCTGCTCTTCTTCCTCTGTTTACTTTTTAAGGATTGTTCCATTTGCATTTATTACACTTCCTTATAAAAAGTCATCACCTACTGATTTACAGTTTTTTTCATTGACTCTTGTGCTTTCTCAGCAACTTCTTTCGGGGACTGATCCTGCACCGTCATATTGAATATGGCCTTACCTATGATATGTTTGGACGAAATATCTCCCATTTCCGGATAGACAGTATTTTCCTGGAATCCGAATCGTTTAAGTGATTCTAATCCTGCTGCAATATCCGCAGCACCTTCTCCATAAGCTTTAAGCGTTTCGTTACTCAAGTACTTCTCAGATTCTGCAATTGATTTAAGAGTTGGATTAGCCCCCCCTGGAGACATATGGAGATATTTGATGTAATTTTCATCTTCCATCAAGAATCGAAGGAACTTTTCAGAAGCGGCTTTTTCCTCGTCGCTTACCGTATTTGGTATTGCCAGGGATGTAATTTGGCCAAAGGTTGCCGGCTGTTTTTTCTCAGGGATGGCAAATCCAGTCACATCAGCCATATCATTCGATACCAAGTCACTCATCAAGTAAGAGGAGTACATGACCATAGGTGCGCGTTCAGAAAGATACAATTCTCGTGCTTCGCGCCAGCTCTCCGCTCCCGGAGGGGTGAATTGTGAAAGCTGTTTATAATAGTCCAGGGCTTCAACCATTTCGTTGGAGTTAAAATTAATTTTGCCTTCCTTACCAAAAACCCGCGCTTTGTTTGAAATAGCATATTGACTGAATGTCTGCTCTGCAAAGTCATCTTCATTCGTACCGACAACTATTCCATATTTATCATTGTCAGGGTCATGGAAAGCCTTCGCAGCTTTGAGGATATTCTCCCAGTTAGTAGGAGGTTCAAGACCTTTTTCCTTGAATAAGTCTTTCCTGTACCAAATGCCTTGCACCCAACCGTACATTGGGACGCCATAATAGCCATTCTCTCCTGGTGCTCTCGTAAAGTTTAAAGCGCCATCGTAAAAGTCGTCTTTACCAATGTCCTTGATGATTTTAGTGTGCAATTCAGTAGAAAGTACATTCTCCTGCCCCAGCATCAAAGCCTGGTCAACCCCTACCTCAAGCAATGCAGGCATCTGCCCGGCTCCAAGGGAAGCAGAGATTTTAGTCGGGAAGTCTCCTTCCGCAATCGGAACCTGCTTTACATCAATATCAGGGTTCTTTTCTTCAAAGTCTGCAATTAATTCTTCAATGACATTGACCCGTTCTTCCTCTACTTGCATATGCCAATATTCAATCGCGACCTTACCATCTCCACTCGACTCTGAGTTACAAGCAGCTAATAGCAGTAAAACAAACCCTAAAACTCCCATCCTGACAAAACTCGCCCAACTTTTTTTCATATTATTTCCTCCCTCTCCGAAAACGTTTTTGTAAATTCTATTAGAAAAACCGCATTCACTCGCCCTTCCGTGAATGATTAGTTTTTCTTATACTTAGAACTTCAAATTTCCCTACGCCGAATAGCATTTTCACAAAAACTTTATACTTGCTTAATGTATTAGAAAAAACTTGGCCTGTCCCCAATTCCTTATGACGAAAGCCTTAGTTTTACATATACTTTAACCCTTTAACACAGTTAAACTTTCATAAAGTGTAAAAATTCAATCCACCTTATGGGCAGTTGATTTTCTGACTACTAATTCACACGGCAACGTCTTGGGTTCAGGGTGGAAGCTTTTATCATTTATGATTTGCAGTAAAATTTTGGCTGCTTCGCTCCCTATTTCATACTTCATTTGTTTTATTGTCGTAAGAGGCGGTGAATAATGAACAGCTTCCTTGATATCATCAAATCCTACCAAGGATATATCTTCCGGAACTCGGAATCCAAGCTCCTGCAGTGTGTCCATTACGGCACATGCCATCTCATCACTGACCACAAAAAACGCTGTTATTTCAGGATTATCCTTCATCAGCTTTCTTGTAGCCTTCGACGCTTTCTCAGAGGAAAAGTGACCTAATTGAATGTACTCAGGCCTTACACCTACACCTTTTTCAATCAAAGTATCCTGATAGCCTCTCATGCGATCATAGCTCGTTTTACTGATTTCATCTCCACCGATAAAACCAATTTTCCGATGGCCTAATTCGACTAAATGTTTTACTGCATCGCTCGCACCAGTGTAATTATCTGACTCGACATAGGTACATTTGTCGCCTACAAGAGGAATATCAATGGCTACACATGGTATCCCGCTAGACTGAAGTTCAAGCATTTGCTCATTCTTCTTTTTGCCTTCCCCGGTCAATAACATAAGGACACCATCTACGCTTCTTTCCCTGCATAAAGTGGTATAAGTTGATCGGTTTTTATTTTTATTGGTGAATACCAGCAAATCATAACCAGCATTTCCCACGACTTCCCTGACTGCAGAAATGACATCCAGAAAGAAGGGGTGATCAAAGCCGAGATTCATGTTGTTTCCGAAAAACATACCGATGGTGAAGGTTTTCTTCTGCACAAGACTTCTTGCCACAGCGTTTGGAAAATAATTCATCTCCTCCGCTATCTTCAGGATTTTTTCTCTTGTCTTCTGTCCTACATCCGGATAATTGTTCAATGTTCTCGACACAGTGGAAATAGATACGCCTGCTTTTTTTGCTATATCCTGAATAGATGTCATAGTTATCATTCCTATCGATTTACGAAAACGTTTTTGGTAATCGTTTTCATCCTAACAAACGATTATTTTTCCGTCAATGGTGAAAATTCAAAATTCTTTATATTCTGAACAGCATTATTTTAAAAGACGCCTTTTCAGGGAATGAAAATTCCTGAAAAGGCGTTTGATATCAATATCTGAGCACTTTCAAAAAAGCTGGCGCCGATACTTTCTCTAGGTTTGCGGGCATCTACGGTGACCAAGAGGATATTTCAGGAAGGTGGGAGATTCCAAGCGGCAGACGTTCCTGATTATTTACAGCTTTCTGCTTATCGGATGCAGCCACGAGTTCAGGTAGTGTTCCCGCGTCCGCAATAAGTCCTATGGTAAAGGCTCCGATGACGGTTTTTTTCAAAATATGACTCTTCAAACTATATACCTTCTCTCATTAATTTGAAATTTAATTAAATCAAAATACAGAAATAATACTTAAAATAATAATCACCATTATCCTCCTCTCATGAAACGACGCAATAAACGTTCCACTCTCCATCATTTTATAAGTTAAGGAATTACTAAAAAACACTACTGATATAAATTTACAGGGAAATTACATTACCTTAAAAATTCATCCTATGCCTCCTGCTGTTAGTTTCTCTGTGCTTGAAAGCTTTGAGTATTCTTCAGGAATACTAGCTGTTTTTTTGCTGGGTATAAAAGTGTGCATTTAGAGGAATTTTATTAAGTAGAATGTACCTTTTTAGGGGGAATACGACATGACAAAAAACAACCATGATAAAGCAGAAGCTGATATTACTACTCAAGGTCAAAATCCATATGAAATTGTAAAAAGTTTACTTAAAGAATCTGTTCATACTCTTGGTTTAAATGAAAATGTCTATCATGTACTGAAAAAGCCGATGAGAATGTTTGAAGTATCGATACCTGTCCGTATGGATGATGGTTCTATAGAGAACTTCACCGGCTATCGTTCTCAGCATATCGATATTTTAGGCCCTACTAAAGGCGGGATACGGTTCCATCCAAAAGTGACTGTGGACGAGGTGAAGGCACTGTCGATCTGGATGTCGTTAAAAGCAGCTATCGTAGATCTGCCGTTTGGCGGAGGAAAAGGCGGTGTAATAGTCGATCCAGAAAAGTTATCGGAGCGGGAGCTTGAAACATTGAGCCGGACCTATATCCGTAAAATAACGCCGATCATTGGACCCCAGAAAGACATCCCTGCACCCGACGTCAATACAAATCCCGAGGTTATGGGCTGGATGGTCGATGAATTCGACCAACTCCGTGGTTATAACATCCCTGGAATGGTGACTGGGAAGCCAATTATTATAGGCGGGTCCCTGGGAAGGCTGGAGGCAACTGGAAGAGGCGTTGTTATTACAATCCGTGAAGCAGCTCGAGTACTGGATTTGGATCTAAGCAATGCTACTGCAGCTTTGCAGGGATTTGGCAATGTCGGCAGTATGACCGCTAAGTTTTTGCATGAATTAGGTGTCAAAATAGTCGCCGTCACGGACGCTAAAGGCGGAATCTACAACAAAGAAGGATTAGATATCCCTGACTTATTGGATTTTGTTGGCGACAAAGAGAATTATGCTTCCGATTATAAAAATGCTGACCCAATCACCAATGAAGAAATGTTCGGCCTGGACGTGGATATTCTTATACCGGCAGCTATCGAAAACCAGGTTAACAAACAAACAGCTCCGACTATAAAAGCAAAGATTTTAGCCGAAGCCGCCAATGGCCCTACTACTCCTGAAGGAGATAAAATTTTAGAGGAAAAAGGTATCTTTGTCATTCCAGATATCCTCTGTAACGCAGGCGGTGTAACCGTTTCCTACTTTGAGTGGGTACAAAACAACATGAACTACTACTGGAAAGAGGATGAAATCAACAAAAAGCTCGAGGAAAAAATGCTGTTTGGATTTGAAAGTGTTACGGAGATGCGCAAAGAAAAGGACTGCCGGATGCGGGATGCAGCCTATATGGTTGGTATCAATCATCTTGTTAAGGCTATGCATGCCAGGGGATGGATCAAAGATTCCGATTTATCCCAAAGCTAAAAGCGTTCATGTAAGGTTATATGCTCACTCATACGAAAAATACGAGAGCTCTTGCTCTATGTATGATCGTCCATATGGAAATACGCTCATACATGCTCTATTTATGATTGCCCAGGTGTAAAATATGCTCGCTAACGCGTAAATGCTATGCTCGGCCTGACTCTGGTATCATTCGCCCATCAACAAGCAAAATCCATGGAGAAACGAATCGTTCTCCATGGATTCTTTCTTTTATCACGATCTTTCTTCATTTAAATTGATGCCGATGAACTTTTCTTCGGTCATATCTTCTACTGCATATTTAACGCCTTCCCGTCCGATGCCGCTTTGTTTGACGCCTCCATATGGATGATTGTCTTGGCGGTAGGTTGATATTTCGTTGATCCATACTCCGCCCATTTCCAACTGGTCAGCAACACGAAGCGCTCGATTGATATCTTTTGTGAACACCCCGGCCTGCAAGCCATAGATCGAATCATTCGATTCCTTTACGACTTCTTCCTCTGTCTCAAAAGGAATAACGGATACAATCGGGGCGAAAACTTCTTCCGCAATGATTTTCATATCGTCTTTTACGTTGGTCATGATCGTGGGTTTCAGGATAGTGCCGCGGCGTTCCCCGCCAGTTTCGATTGTGGCTCCTTTAGACGCTGCATCGTCAATCCAAAGCTTCGCTCTCTTCGCTTCCTCTTCGTTGATCATCGGTCCAAAGTCGGTTTCTTCATTCATTGGATCGCCGACTACTAGTGCTTCTGTCTTTTTGATATATGCCATTAAAAATGAATCATACAAGGATTTATGAACGTAGATTCGCTGAGCAGAAATACAAACTTGTCCGGAGAAGGCGAAAGCACCTTTAACAAGATCAGCAACAACATGATCAATATCGACATCATCAAAAATAATATTAGGTGAGTTCGAGCCTAGTTCCAAAGTGATTTTCTTGAAACCGGCGTTTTTGCGGATTTCTTTTCCAACTGGCAAGCTGCCGGTAAATGTGACCTTATGAACTTTTTCATGCTTGACTAGCGGGTCGCCAATTTCCCCGCCTTCTCCCATAACAAGGTTGAGTGCTCCTTTTGGCAGTCCTGCATCATGGAGCAGTTTAACGAGCATATAAGCAGAAATAGGAGTCTTTTCTGCTGGTTTAAAAACGAGCGTATTTCCTGCTGCAATTGCCGGAGCAATCTTATGAAGGGAGAGATTCAACGGAAAGTTAAAAGGAGTGATGGCAGCAACCACGCCAAGCGGAATCCGTTTAGTGAAACCTAATCGGTTCTCTCCTCCTATGGCAGCATCCAGAGGAATCACTTCACTGTAGATATGTTTTGCGCTTTCGGAGGCGAAACGCAGTACCTGCACCGCTCTATCAACCTCACCCCGACTGTATTTCAATGGTTTACCCGCTTCTTTTACAATTGTTTCTGCAAAATCTTCTTTTCGTTCCTCAAGCAGCCTGGCTGCTTTTAGTAAAATATCTGAACGCTGGTAGGCAGGCATCTTTTTCATCGTCTGGTGAAACGTTTCATAACATTGGTCTACGGCCTGATGGAGATCATTGACGGTGGCTAAGGCGACATCTGCAACCTTTTCCTGATTGTAAGGGTTATGGACAGCCAGTGTCTTTCTGTTCGCTTCGTTGTATTCCTGGCCATTAATGATGGATCCAATTCTCATATCGTCACCTCATTCACAATTGATCTTCTTTAATTTTTCTGTCAATTTCATATTCTCACTGTAATCGACTGGACAATCGATCAACACTGGCTTTTTCATAGCAATCGCTCGCTCAAGGGATGGACGCAGGTCCTCTGCTTTTTCAATGCTGATTGCTTCAAAACCGAAAGACTTTGCCAGCTGGATAAAATCCGGGTTCCCGAAACGAATATAGGAGGAACGTTCAAATTTTTTCATCTGGTGCCATTCAATTAATCCATAACCATCATCTCGCCATAATAAAATGACAATGGGCAGATTCAGTCTGACCGCTGTTTCAAGTTCAGCGCTTGTCATCAGGAAAGCCCCGTCCCCGCAGACGGCAACGATACTTCGCTCCGGATAGACCATTTTTGCTGCGATTGCCCCAGGAACTGCCACCCCCATTGAAGCGAGTCCATTAGAAATTAAACAAGTGTCTGGTTTCGCAGTATGGTACATCCTTGCCATCCACATTTTGTGAGCTCCAACATCAGAAATAGCAATATCTTCATCACGTAGAACCTCACGCAAGTCTGCGATGATTTTCTGAGGCTTTACCGGAAAAGCTGTGTCCTGCTTATAACTCTCGAGTTCACTAAGCGCTTTTTCCCTGATGGATTTGGCCCAGTCTAAGTTACGTTCCTTTTCAGGAATGACATTCACCAATTCCTGCAGATTCTCTTTTATATCACCAACGACGTTCAAAGTGACAGGGTAATAGGCATCAATTTCTGCTTCTTCGGTATCTATATGAAGTACTGGAATAGATCTTTCCGGATTCCAGTTTCGCGGCGGGGTTTCTGCCATATCAAGTCCTATTGTAATGACCAGATCAGACCTCTCGAATCCGCAGGTGATATAGTCTTTGCCACTGATTCCTGCTGTCAGCAAGCTCAATTCATGCTCCCACGAAACAGCACCTTTCCCCATAAAGGAATGTACAACAGGGATATCTGTCTTCTCGGCCAGCTTTTGCAAAACATCTGCTGCTTTGCAGCGCGTCACACCATTGCCAGCAATAATCAAAGGATATTCAGCATCTGCTATTAAACCAGCAGCTTGTTCAATGATGGATTCATCAGCCTGCGGGAGAGCATGCCCTGTAATCGGAAGCGGTTCAACAGCTTCAATCTCCATTCCTGCAATATCCTCAGGAAGGTCAATGTGTGTGGCGCCAGGTTTCTCCTGCATAGCCAGTTGATATGCTTTCCTAACTACTTCCGGTACGATTTCACCCGTCTTGATTTGGGCATTCCATTTTGTAACCGGCTCATAAATATCTACTAAGTCATAGTATTGATGTGATATTTTATGCTGACGATTCAAACCGGCCTGCCCGGTAATAGCAATTAACGGACAATGATCCATATTGGCATTGGCTACACCCGTCAACAGGTTGGTTGCGCCCGGCCCGAGCGTTGCCAGACAGACCCCAGGCTTCCCGGTAAGTCTTCCATACGCTCCAGCCATGAACGCTGCACTCGTTTCATGGCGGGTCACGATAAACTCAATCGATGAATCAAGCAATGCATCCATCAGATCAATGTTCTCTTCCCCGGGCACTCCAAAAATGTATTCAACCCCTTCATTCTCCAGGCACTTCACAAACAATTCAGCAACTTTCATCATAAGCCCCCTCATCTTTTTCCATTCATTACACGTTATTTTGTGTAAACTTCCGGTTTCTTATGAGAAAAGAATGATATTAGAAAATCTCACTTTCCCTCGTCCTTCCTGAATGTGTTGGTAATACGTCGAGAAGGCTTCGTTTTAAAATATAAAAAAGCCTCTCCGCAAAAGAGAGGCTGCCGTTTAAAAGGGGCATTATGTTTAAATCAGTTCTGAACTTTTTACACGAAAATTAGTTATTTTATATCTGAATTATTTTCCATCCGCTCTTTAATCGTCTGATGATAGCGTCGACGCCTTTGACGCCATAGCATCAACTCGAGGCCGATAATACAAATCAGCAGCCATGCCAGCCCAAACGCCAGTCCTGCCAATATGTCGGTTATATAATGAACACCTAAAAAGACACGGCTAAATGCTATAGAAACCGCAAATAAACCAATCAAGATATTGATAACCCATTTCCACCGTGATCTCATTGGGCTAATAATGACTAAATAAATGAGGAAACCGTAAAACGTAATCGCACCTGTAGAATGACCACTTGGAAAACTGAAACCTGTCCCATCATATTTCGCTAACACATCTGGCCTCTTTCTTTCAAATAAGAGCTTCAACACCTTGGTCAGAATACTGATTCCTACCATGTCAATGATGAAAAATAGTGGTACACACTTACTGAATTTCGAAAAGAAAAATAAGATACCAACAACCACTATAGTCCCAATAGTAAGAAAAAGAACAGACCCTGCTTCGGTGACGTATCCCATGATGGTATTTATTAAAGGGTTGGTTATTTTATTGACAAATGCCGTTGTAGCCTGGTCTATGGCAAACTTTTCTCGCTCAAGAACTTCTTCAGCCAGAGAAAAGAATAAATAAGTTGCACTGCCGAGCAGCACAAATCCAACTAAAATTGTAATAATTGAAGCCTTGCTCAAATCTTTGATATGTGTCCCTCTAAATAGCAATGCCCCTCGTCCTTTCGCCATTTTTCAATAATCGATATTGTTAATCTTTCCCTATTACCTCTGTAACAAAACGACTGAACCACTGGCGGAGAAAAAAAACCTTTCGCAGCACTATAGACGCGAAAGGTTTTGTCAGTTTCATCTATTAATTATATATTCCAAACCTGCATGGGCATTTCGAAAGGTGGTAACTTTTGACTGAAAAGCTTCAAAAGACATTGCCAGTTTAGGGCCAACCCCAACTATAATACATTCCGTGCCAATTAGTTTCACACTTTCAATCAATTGTCCTAAATAATGTCCTGTTTCCTGATCAATGGAAGTTAAGCCACTTAAATCGAGCAAGGCATACTCTATTTCAGTATCGGCACATTCCTGAAGCAAGTATGTAATTAATCTATCTGCCCGTTCCCTTTCAAGCTCCCCTATGAGCGGAACAGCAATCGCCTTTTCCCAAATTTTGATTAACGGAGTTGATAACTCTTCAATGAGCTTATCCTTTCTCCTCTCTTCTTCTGCTTTGGTTGTTACGTCCATCAGCATCACTACAAACCCTTTTGTTTCGGCATTCTCATTTGAAATAGGGGTAACTACAATATCTGCCACAAATTGATCTTTGATATTGATTCTTGCTCTATGGGTTTTCGTGAGACTTTTAACCAGCTCCCTTTGGTATACTGGTCGCTTATGGAATTTATCCATGTTCTTCCCGAGCAGATCCTCTGCTTTCTCAAAGCCAAATAAAGGTGCAACTGCTGAAAGAAGTTTGGCCGCATTTGGATTCATCCATGATATATAATAATCCTCATCCGCGATTAAAATGTTTTCGCCAATGCTCGTTAACACATCCATCGCCTGCATGCTTTCCGGTATTTTTCCGATAGATTCCATCGATTTACCACCTAATTCTGTCATTTTCTATCCATTATACCTGTTTTTATAGGGCTAATAAAATGATATCAAAAACAATGTAATGGTATTTATTTACAACAACGAAAGCTAATAACGTGACTATAATTTTTTAACCAGGGTAACCTAATGCCCAAAGAAGTAGTTGAAAAGCAGGTGATGGAATGGATAAACCAAATATAACTTCGTCTGAAATAGCTATGCTTTGGACGCAATATTTGCAAAACACAATGTCCGTACAAATTTTGAGACATTTTTCTGAAACAGTAGAAGATGAGGATGTTTCCCGTTTAGTTGAACAGTCTTTAAGCATTGCACTTAATATAGTGGAAGAGATGAAGCAATTATTTAAAACAGAAAAAATCCCTGTTCCGAGAGGGTTTGATGAAACAGATGTAGATATACATGCTCCTAGGCTGTCCACAGATAACTTTATGTGGACATTTTTGGAGAACCTTGGCAAGGCAGGGATGCTGTCATGGAGTATCGCGCAGTCAACCGCTACCCGTAGCGATATTCGTACACTTTTTACAAGCCAAATTATGGAAACGTCCAGGTTATTTAACAATATTATCGATACCGGCCTGGAAAAGGGGTTCCTCATCCGCCCCCCGTATATTGAAAAACCCGAACGTGTAGAATTTATCGAAGGGAAATCCTATATCTCAAATGGATTCAACCCTTTTCACAAAAGGACACTTAACGATATCGAAATACTTCATTGTTTTGAAAATACCAAAACAAACGCCGTCGGTGAAATGATCTGTACAGCTTTTGCCCAAACCGCCCAATCAGATGCTGTCAGGAATTATATGAAAAGAGGTAGAGAAATCTCACGAAAACATTTGAAAACTTTTCAGGACATCCTCCACAATTCTGATATTCATCCACCCATGTCCTGGGGCAACTGCATCACCAGCTCTACGGTCCCTGTTTATTCCGACAGGTTAATGATGTTCTTAATGAGCGTGCTGAGTGCGAGCGGACAAGGGAACTATTCGACCGCATCCACAGCAAGTCTGCGATATGATCTTGTGTTCCAGTATCAAAGATTATCCGTGGAGATCGCCTTATTTGCAAAAGACGGGCTGGATATCATGATTGAGAATGGTTGGATGGAAGAACCGCCTCAAGCGCCTGATCGAACGGAATTAATTAAACAAAAATAACGATCCGCTATTCCTATTTATAGGAATGCGGATCTTTTTTAAGATTTAATGTATATTACGCTTCTTAAACCTTCCTCCACGAACTTCATCTACATCAGCCACAGCCAAAAAAGCTCCTGGATCAATCTCATCGACAATCGACTTAAGCTTTGCCTCCTCAAGTCGGGTTACGATACAATACACGATTTTCTTATTCTCTCCTGTATACGCTCCTTCTCCATGAAAGTATGTGACACCTCTTCCAAGACGATCGATAATGGCTTCCCCGATTTCCTTATGCTGGTCACTGATAATCGTTGCAGATTTTGATTCATCAAGACCGTCAATTACGATGTCAATTGTTTTGAAGGCAATAAAATAGGCTAGAACAGAATACATGGCATTGTTCCATCCCAAAACAAAGCCCCCTATAGTAAATATGAAAAAGTTCATGAACATGATGATTTCTCCGACGGAAAAAATCATCTTCCGGTTGAACAAGATAGCTAATATTTCTGTACCGTCAAGGGCACCTCCATAACGAATGACAAGTCCAATACCTGCGCCTATCGTGATGCCGCCAAAAACCGTTGCTAGTAATAAATCCTCTGTAAAAGCAGGTACATGGTGCAAGAAAGTCGTCGTCACAGATAGGACGGTAATCCCGAATAAAGTTGATATCGAAAAGGTTTTTCCTAATATTTTATAACCGAGGAAAAGAAATGGCAGGTTCAAAACAAAGAGGAATATTCCAATTTGAATAGCCGTTACATAGGATAAAATGATAGAAACCCCTACAATTCCTCCATCCATAATTCCGTTTGGGACAAGAAAGATTTCAAGCCCCGCCCCCATTAAAATACCGCCTATTAGAATAAACAGTGCTCTTTTGATAACACTTCCGACACTTAATCGCTTGTGTTCACTTTTCACTTTCGTTTCTTCCATTACACAAACCACTCCTATACCTATTAATAAATGCGCCTCCAAAAAAATTACGAATTCCTGCAATGGGAAATTGCTAACTTAAAAAAAATAACAGGCAGAAGATAATAATATGTTAAAAATAGTCCGCCCGCCTGATAACCTGGTACTCTTATAGAAAACTGCAGCTTGCATGTGGGGATTGGAGAATGTGGAAATTATGAGAAGGCAGTCAGCACAGTAAGATTTGCATATAAAATAAATGCATAACAGTTATCATAGGGAAATATATTGGAATCATTTGGTTAATCCAGTATACATAACCTTCTTTTTTTCTTCCCACTTCAAAAAGGATGAAACATCTCTCTTACCCATCGGGATACGAAGTAATATTTATCTAGTAATCTATTTTTTATAAACGCATTCCCCATTTATATAGGTTTCTACCACTTGAACTTGATCGATCGATTCTGCGTCTATATCTAAAATATCACGGTCCAATATGATGAAATCAGCATGGTTACCAGGCTGCAGCTGACCTATTCCAGGAACTCTGGTTACTTCCTGAGCGACCCGGGTGTATAGTTTGATGGCTGTGGCTGTATCTATTTTCTCATTTTGTCCGATATCCGATCCATCGTACGCCCTTCTGGTTACAGCGGATTTAATCCCGATAAACGGATCTACAGGTTCCGCCCATGCATTGCCGGGAGCATCGGAGGAAAAAGCCACAGTTGCACCATGTTCAAGCATCATCCGGATTGGATAAGAAAGCTGGGTCCGTTCCAACCCCAGATTCCCAAGATAGCTCTCAATTTCCGAATACACGAAAATAGGCTGAGTCACAAAGGCAATTCCTGCCTTTACTGCCAGTCTAGTTATGTCATCATTCAAAAAAGATGCATGCTCGATACGTATCGACGGTCCTTCATTCAACCATCCCGGCCTGTCTGCAAAAGTTTCGACGATAAGCTTGATTGCCTGTTCTCCCATAGCATGAACAGCTAATTGCACACCATTTTGCTCTGCTGCTTCTGCTGCATCAAGCAACTCCTTTTTTGTCGTGGTCTGTATACCTACATTATCTGGCTGATCGATATAAGGGGTGTTTACCCAAGCTGTTCTCCCAGAAACACTGCCATCAGCAAATAACTTCAGTCCCCCGACATACACAGGATTTGCCCTGTTTTTTGCCTCCTCGTTAATTCGTGGGTCATCTTTGATATCCTCCCACTTATAATAGATAACCACACGCTGCTTCAATCCTTGTTGATGAGCTAACGAATACAGATCCATATCATCCTCTTCTTTTTTACGTGCCATTAAATCAGTAATCGTAGTAATGCCTAAGCGGGCCAGTTCCTTACTGTTTTCGGTAAGCAGTGAAATGTTTTCTACTTGCCTCAATGAAGGCATCACTTCTGCCACTAAATCTTTAGCATTCTCTTTTAAGATTCCAGTCGGTTCGCCATTTTCATCTCTGTCAATTTCTCCGCCAGCAGGGTCAGGTGTTTCCCTGGTGATTCCGGCTAAACGTAATGCCACACTATTAGCTACGGCGATATGACCATAAGCACGCATAAATAATGCTGGCGTATTTGAACTCGCCTTATCAAGATCCCACCTTGTCGGGGTTCTGCGTTCAGTAAGTTTCCCTTCATCGAATCCCCACCCTTCCAGCCAGGCGCCCTCAGGTAGCTCTACCTTTCTGCTTTTGATTTCCTGGATAAGATCAGTGATAGACTGAACCTTTGGAGGAGTACATGGTACTTGCTTTGCTGTTTTTGCCAGATGCAGCGGGTGCATATGGGCATCGATAAACCCAGGAATGACACGCCTTTGCTCAAGATCAACCCGCTCACCTTCCATTCCTTCTATTTCATCATCCTGACCAACCCAAGCCAAACGGCCATCTTTTACGACCATTGCACTGGCATAAAACTGGTCATCGTTAGCTGTAAAAATCTTTCCATTATGAAATATGGTTAAGGTGTTCCGATTACCCATCCTTACTCTCCTCGCCTATAGGATATTTTCCTTTTTCTGTCACCCCAGGGGTGCCTAAAAATTGGATATTTACGAAATGATAATATTTGTAGGATAACATAATTTTCTGAAAGATTGGTCTCTTAAGACTAAACGGAAAGAACTGATATTCGCGCGTTCACTGGAGCGTATACGTACTATCGGTTATCATTGTTCGATCAAAAATTATCAGAAGCACATATAACCATAAGAAAAATCCCACGAAGAAATTACTTATTTCTCGCGGGATACCCCAGACAAGGAGCTGTTCAAAAGACTGCTCCTTGTATAATCATATTACTCTCTTACATTTGTCTTCCATGCCTGGTCTTTATCAATCATTTTCTTTGCCGCATAAATGAGGAGGAATTGTACCAGGATGATCGGAAGTCCCATGAGACCTGCTATGACTTCCAAAGGAGCCAGTCCTCCAATACGCATCAGTACTAACGCCACTGCAGTAATGACAGCAGCAATGATGACCCGCAGCGTTTTGGGCGGTTCATATTTACTCATATCTCTAGTACTTGTGTACGCTGCCACAGTATAGGTAGTCGAATCAAGTGTTGTGGTCAAGAAAATAAGGGCAACGATCATGAACAAGATAATTGCGATTTGTCCGAACGGGAGCGTAGCAAGTATCTCAGGTATTGCTGCCATTCTTGCTTCGTTCTCCACCAATTTCAAAATGGACATATCTCCCATCAGATACCGATGCACCCCTAATCCTCCGAGCACTCCTGTAGCCAGCCAGGAAATGAGTGTAGGTGCAAGTAGATAGGTAAGAATCATTTCTTTGATCGTTCTTCCTTTAGAAATCTTTGCAGCAAAGACACTATGAAGCATGGCCCAAGTTGCACTGTAGGCAAACCAGAAAACTGTATTACTCTGAATATGTGTAGGTTCTGCCTGATAGACCGATTCGGTATTCAAGGAAAAATCAAGGTAATTGGTCAACAAAAACGATACACTGTCGGTAAAATAGTTCAAGATGAATACCCCAGGCCCGCCGATAATTATGAACACAGCAAAAAAGCCTGCCAAATACATATTCCATGTACTTAAACGTTTGATCCCTTTTTCAATACCTAAATAAGCACTCAAGGAGAATAAGAATACCCAAACAAGTGTGACAATGATAGTCATCGTGAAAGACACTTTGATCCCTAACAGATTGGACAAGTTATGGGTGATGATTGGCGTACCAAGGCCCAACGTGACAGCTGCACCGGACAGAATACTGATGAGGAACAATACGTCAAGAATCTTCCCGCCGATTCCATCGGTAAATTTATCCCCGAACAATACCCGGCAGGCTTCTGAAATTCTCATCAGCGGCCGCTTTTTCACATGCAAAATATATCCCATAGCTGGTGCTGCCATGACAAAAATCGCAAAAACCTGGAAGCCCCATAGGAACATACTATAAGAATTTCCCCATAGGAGCGCCGTTGCAGAACCAGGTTCGACCCCTGGAGGGGGATCGTTCGCCACAGAAGTCCATTGCAGCATACCTGTCCGCATGATTGTGGAGCCAATCCCCATCGCAATCAATATGGAAGCATATTCAAACAAATTGAAGCGAGGTTTTTCTTTAGGATCCCCCAGAACTACCTGACCATATTTTGAGAAAGATAAGTACAATCCAGCAGCAAGCAGGATTATTCCATACCATAAGTAACCCCAGCTGAATACATCTACAATGAAAGCAAAAATGGAATTAAGCAGTTTTAATGATTGACTTTCGTAAAGAGCAAACGGAATACTGATTCCAATTATGATCAACAATGAGGGCACGAATATTTTGTAGTCAATTAATCTCTTCTTGTTCATCGAATCCTCCTAAAATTATGATACTATGTTTTTTCCCCGGCCCTCTTTCACTACCCGAAATTGAAGAATTATAACAATAAACTTGAAAAAATCCACTTTTTACCTTTCACGGAAAAACCCCCGCTCATATAGATAAGATCGGGGGCAGACTCCATATTATTAACTTGTAAACCTTTCCTGCTTTCATTAAGCTTCAACCATGCTTAACCCTGTCGTTGTGTCATGCCAGGCCTCCAATTGGTGAAGTCGTTCCCGGAACCGGACAACTTCTCCGACAATAATCATAGCTGGATTGCACATCCCTGTTTCTTCTACGATTTGCACAATGGTACCTAATGTTCCTGTCTCCACACGCTGATTTTCCGTCGTACCTTCTTGAATGATAGCCACAGGAGTTTGTGCATCTTTGTATTTCAGTAGCTGCTCACAGATAAAAGGAAGATTACTGACTCCCATATATATAGCGATCGTGTCGATACTTGCAGAAATCCCTTTCCAATCGACTTCTTTGTCTCTTCCCTCGCAGCGATGTCCAGCAATAACGGCAAAAGAGCTTCCCATGTCCCGATGAGTTATGGGGATATCCGCATAAGCTGGCGCAGCGATACCTGATGTGATTCCAGGAATGACTTCATAAGAGATCTGATGCTTTGCAAGTGATTCCACCTCTTCCCCGCCACGTCCGAATACAAAAGGATCCCCGCCTTTCAAACGAACAACAGTCTTCCCTTGTTTCGCATATTTAACTAAAAGATGCTGGATTGTTTCCTGTTTCAAAATATGAAATTTTGGATGCTTTCCGCAAAAGACTAAATGTGCATCCTCTTTTGCTTCCATAAGTAGTTTCTTATTGACTAAGCGATCATATAAAATGACGTCTGCATCTCGAATACTTTTCAGAGCCTTCACGGTAATAAGCTCCGGGTCGCCAGGACCAGCACCAACTAAATAAACCCTTGCCATAAAAGCCCTCCTATAGGATTATTTATTACTGACCATCTGGCAGCATTACGAATATATTATCGTCTTCCACTTCCACTTGATACGTTTGAACACATCCATGATCTGGCGCTTGAACCTTGCCATCAGAAATATTGATTTTCCAGTCATGCATTGGGCAAAAAACGTGTTCGCCGCTTACCATCCCTTCTGCCAGCACACCACCTTTATGTGGACACCTGTTTTCAATCGCTTTTACCTTTCCTCCCGCTAATTTGAAAATAGCTAATTCCATCCCTCTGAACTGGACAGTTTTTCCTAATTTGTCTGGAAGCTCACTTGCCTTTGCAACAAAAACCTTATTCGTCAATTGCTGCATACACACCCCTCCTGTAATGGTTTATTTTGACTTTGTAGGAACTTTCACATTCTGGTAAAGATCTCGCAATAGCCTTCCATCCTCCAACGCTTCTTTCCATGGTTCCTGTACAATTGACAAGGCTTCATCCATACGTTGAACTAGATTAATAAATGTATTTTTATCAGACAAAACTTCTTTCACGTGCTCAATCCCGACACGTTCTACCCATGCTGATGTTCTTTCCAAGTAACTGGCATTTTCCCGGTAATGCTGCAAAAATGCAGCTGTTGTTTCCATTACTTCTTGTTCTGTCTTGACTTTGGCAAGCAGCTCCGCCTTCCTCATATGTGTGCCACCATTACCCCCGACATAGATTTCGAATTCGCCATCGAGGCCGACGACCCCAACATCTTTCACTGATCCCTCTGCGCAGTTTCTCGGGCAGGCAGATACACTCATCTTCACTTTATGAGGGGTATTAAGCCCTTCAAATTTCTTTTCCATTTTCACCCCTAAACCGATGGAATCTTGTGTTCCAAATCGGCAAAAGTCAGCCCCGACACAGGTTTTCACAGTACGTAAGCCCTTCGCATAAGCAGAGCCTGAAGGCATATCTAGCTCTGACCAGATATTTGGAAGATCCTCTTTTTTGACACCGAGTAAATCTAGACGCTGCCCACCTGTTACCTTGATCAATTTCACCTGGCATTTATCTGCTATATTTGCGACCTTTCTCAATTCTTCCGCATTGGTCACGCCTCCGTACATCCGTGGTACGACCGAATACGTACCGTCCTTCTGTATATTGGCATGGAGACGCTCATTAACAAAACGTGACTCTTTCTCGTCCTGATATTCTGTCGGATTAAGCATTCCCAAATAATAATTCAATGCAGGCTTACATTTTGAGCATCCTTCCTCAGACTTCCAACCAAGAACGTTCATGACCTCTTTTGTATGGGTCAATCCTTTATGCTTGATCTCCTCAATGACCTCATCCCTCGTATGCGGGGTGCAGGAACAGATCGACTCTTGTTGATTGTGATGATATTCATCACCTAATGTATGTTCCAATATATCTGAGACGAGTGATGAGCAGCCTCCGCAAGAGCGTGAGGCGCTCGTGCAGCCTTTTACCTGTTCGACAGTCTTCAGATCCTGACTTTGGATAGCTTCGATAATGGTACCTTTGCTAACGCCATTACAGCCGCATATGATCTCATCCGAAGGCATTTCAGATATTGGACCACTGCCAGTTACTTTTGACTGCTTTCCGTCTAAATATTCTTCAATGCCGGCTCCTTTGTTAATTAGACTTAACAGCCGGTTCCCGTCTTTGGTATCACCAAATAATACAGCCCCACTAATCTTCCCATCATCGATAAGCACTTTTTGATAAATGCCTCTCCACTCATCAAAAACTTTATAGCTTTTTGTTGTGCTGTCTTCGTTGATTTTTCCAGTGGAAAATACATCAACTCCAGAAACCTTTAGCTGCGTAGCTAATACCGAACCCTGATACCCCTCGCTATCGATACCGCAAATGTGTTTTGCGAGTTCTTGCCCCTGTTGATACAGGGGGGCAACAAGACCATAAACCATTCCTTTATGCTCCGCACATTCTCCAACAGCGTAAACATTCTTTATCTCTGTTTTCATATGATCGTTGACAAGGATTCCCCGGTTGACCGGAATACCTGATTCCTTAGCTAATGCTATGTTCGGTTTGATACCTACCGCCATCACGACTAAGTCAGCTTTGATTTTTTCCCCATCCTTAAACAGCAGCCCTCTGGCCCGGTCTTTGCCCGTAATCGATGCGGTCTGCTTTTCAAGCAGAAAATTCATCCCTTGTTCTTCCAGTTCTTTTTGCAGCATCATTCCCGCCGTTTTATCCAGCTGCCTTTCCATCAAATAATCGGCAATATGAATGACATCCACTTCCATACCCAGATTCAAAAGGCCCCGGGCAGCTTCCAATCCTAACAGACCGCCACCGATGACTGCTGCCTTTTGATACTTGGAAGAAGCTGCAATCATTTCCTCACAATCCTTGATATCACGGAAGGCAGTAACTCCTTCCTTTTCCACTCCAGGAAGGGGAAGCATGAACGGATTGGACCCAGTCGCAAGAATTAAGTGGTCATAAGGCAGCTCCCGATGTTTGTCCGTTTCCAAAACCTGGTCTTTTGTATTAATGGAAGTAACTGCTTCACCTGCATATAAAGTGATATTATTTTCCTCATACCATTCCCAGTTGTTCAACGTAATGTCTTCGATTTCCGTGTCCCCCTGAAGCACCTTTGACAACTGAATACGATTGTAATTCGGGTAGGGTTCCTTACCAAAAACAGTAATATCAAACTGCCCTGGAGCCTGCTTGATGATTTCTTCAATGGTATGTATACCTGCCATCCCATTTCCTATCAGCACTAATTTCTTTTTTCTCATTGCACTGTATCCCTCCAAGTAAATTGATAAACTATTCTAATCGATTGATTCTAACGGGCGTACGCTTAAACCCGGGCATAAGGCTGGTTGGATCGAAATCATCCCTGACCATCCGGTTTACGGTTTGCCGCTTCCCCCAATGAAAGGGAACAAAAATCGTGTCCTTGCGGGTATCAGTCGACCATTTGCTTCTAGCAATGATTTTCCCATGTTGCGATTCTACTTTTACCAATGTTTCGTCAGGAATGTTGTACCGCCTAGCTGTTTCTGGGTGAATTTGCATATCAGCTTCGAAATTCCTTGCTTCCAGAGAAGAACTTCTTCTCGTTTGCTCACCCGTCAAATAATGAGCCATTACCCGTCCATTCGTTAACAATAATGGGAACTCCTCAGATTGCTCACCTTTTGTTACCTGATGTTTACCAGTAAAGATCATTCTGGCTTTTCCGTTTTCATGGGCAAATCTCTGTTCAAATAAACGTTCCGTCCCCTTATGTTCCAGGTCGTAACAAGGCCACAAAATGCCGCTTTCCTTCCTTATCCGCTCGTAGGTGATTCCGGAGTAATCTGCTCTTCCGCCTTTACTGGCAATTCTGAGCTCTTCAAATACTTCTTCTGCACTTTTAAAAGAAAACTTATTTTTCGTTCCCATCTCCTTTGCTATGTCACATATGATTTGCCAATCTCTCCTTACCTCTCCAGGTAACGGTCGGCTAGCTTCTCTTAACGTCACCCTTCCTTCGATATTTGTCATTGTCCCTTCATCTTCTATATAGGAGGCAGCAGGTAACACCAAGTCAGCCAGTTGTGATGTTTCCGATAGAAAAAGGTCGGCAGTTACCAGAAATTTGAGCTTCTTTAAAGACTTTGTTACGAAATGAGCATGTGGACTTGAGATGACTGGGTTTGATCCCATAATAAGCATCCCTGTAACCGCTCCATCAGACGCTCTTTCGAAAAGTTCATACGCAGAAACTCCTTTACCTGGCAGCTCCTTCTCGTCCACTCCCCAAACTTTGGCGATGTATTGGCGATCCTTTTTATCTTCTATGGAGCGGTAACCAGGCAATTGGTCAGCCTTTTGGCCATGCTCCCTTGCTCCCTGGCCATTTCCCTGGCCGGTAACCGCCCCAAATCCCGAATAAGGTTTTCCTATCTTTCCTGTGGCCAGCAAAATATTGATGTACGTACAGACAGCTTCCGTTCCGTCAATTTGTTGTTCGATGCCCCTTGCGGTGAAAATCATTCCCGAAGACTCGCTGGCAAATATCCGTGCCGCCTGATAAATATACTCTATCGGGATTCCTGCTTGTTCAGCACACTTATTCTGGTCAAGACTCTTCAGTTCTTTAACCACTTTTTCATATCCATCCACACGTTCCTTTAGAAATTGTTCATCAGCCAGCCCTTCCCCTAATATTACTTTCAGAAGCGCATTTCCGACTGCAACATCAGTCCCCGGCTTGTTTTGTAAATGAAGATCGGCAAGCCTGGTTGTGGCTGTTTCTCTTGGATCAACAGCAATGATAAATGCTCCATTTTCCTTTGCCTGTTCAAAATAAGGCATGATGGTCGGCTGGCACTCGGCGATATTCGTGCCTGCCAAAATAATGCAGCGCGTATGGGAAATATCCTGAAGAGGGTTCGTAAGTCCCCGGTCGATCCCAAATGATTGATTAGCAGCACTAGCAGCCGATGACATGCAATAACGACCGTTATAATCAATGTGCTTTGTTTTTAAAGCTACCCTGGCAAATTTCCCTAAAAGATAGGCCTCCTCATTGGTAAGAGATGCACTGCCATAAACAGATAAAGCATGTGGTCCATCTTCTCTTTGAATTGTTGCAAAATTCCTGCTGATAACCTCCAATGCTTCCTCCCAGCCTATGGGTATAAACTCACCGTCGACATTCAAAAGCGGCTCTGTAATCCGTTCATTGTGGAATACATGCTGATGGGCGTTCATTCCTTTTATACAAAGACGGCCTCGTGAAGTCGGATTCTCTTGACCAACGGCTTTGTAAGAATTTCTAGAAATCACTTTTTGTTCAATCAGCTTCATTTTGCACTGCATGCTACAAAAGGGACATTGTGTTTCATATACCATGTCGGAAGCTGCATTTTTCTGCTTGGTCCGAAAATGATCCAATAATTGTTTAGTCAACCTTTACACACCCCTTTCTCATCCCAGCGTGCCTACACCCTCCGGACCATTAACAATGGAAATGTGTCTTTCCAGACTTGAAAGTAACTGGTCTTGTGATTCTTTAGAGAAAATAGCTTCCCTGACAGCTATCATGTTTAATCGATTCAGCCAATCCTGGACCGTTTCCTGATAGAACGCCGTGCTTCTGTAATATTCAATCAGTGCCATTATCACCTGGCCTGCCTCTTTTTCCGTTTGGATAACGCAAAACAATTCGCCTGCTTGACTTTCAAAACTGCCCCCAACATATACTTCCCAACAATCGTACACCTTTACTGCAGCAAAATCGTTCTTCCTGCAGGCATGAACAGAATGCTTACACGTCGACACGACTGCTTTTATAGAATGGGGAGGCTTGAGCACGCCTAGCATTCCTTCAAGGTTTTGCACCAATGGAAGTGCATCATACTTCTTGCATCCGCATCCGGACGGGGCGATATCCGCCTTGATGAATATCTGAGGCTCTCCTTTACGCTCAATAGGCATTTTTAGATCCTCTATAATACCCGGGACATCCTCCCGCTTCATACCGAACAAATGGACACGTTGTTCCTCTGAAACAGCAATTTGGGTGGAAGGGTACTTTTCAGCTATTTCAACAATACTTCTTAGCTTGCGGGTATCGAGTACCCCCCCTTCTAATTTCGGTGTTACCATCCGCCCTCCATCATGAGGGAGAGGCAGCTTCTCTTCCTTTGAATAAAAGAGAGGATTCTTTCTGCTAAGATAATAATTCAAAGCGGGATGACAAATCGAACAACCATTTTTGTTCTGCCAGCCGAGTTTATCCATTACCACCCGCACACTCAAAAATTCACCATTCTCTATTCTTTCGACAACTTCTTTTTCTGTTAAGGTGGTACATTTACAGAACGATCGATCGCCAGTTTCCTCGTCATAGCTGTCACTACGGATATAATCCAGCAGTTCAGCGACCCTTGGCTTGCATCCACCACATGAACTCGAAGCCCTGGTACATTTTTTCACTTCTTCCACTGTTGAGATACTTTTTTTCTTAACAGCATGGATGATTGTTTCTTTGGTTACGCTGTTACACGTACAAATATGTTCACTAAGGGGTGCTGAAGCTGCTTTACTAGTGGAGCTGGATGTATTTAATAAAGAATATTTATCCTGGTCCAAAAACACTTTTTGTTTGGTGATCGCCTCCAGTAGCTGTGTACTTCCCCTCGTATCTCCAAAAAGTACTGCTCCAATTACTCGATCTCCATCGAAGTATACCTTTTTATAAATCGCTTCAATGTCATTTCTATATTGAATAGTTGGTGTCGTTGATGAAGGCAGGATGTCTCCTGCTGAAAAAACATCGATGCCTGAAACTTTCAATTGAGTGGAAAGAATAGAACCCTTGTAACTGGAAGTTTGCTTTTGGCACAAATGCTTCGCGAGAATAGCGGCCTGTTCAAATAAAGGCTTCACCAGCCCATAAACCCTCCCGTTATGCTCTGCACATTCCCCGATCGCATAAATGTCTGGGCTGCTGGTTTGCAGAAAGTCATCAACTATAACTCCGCGATTCGTATTGATTCCGCTGTCGGCTGCCAGTTTCACATTTGGTTTGACACCAGCGGCCATGACCACAAGATCAGCCTCTATTTCCGAACCATCCGTGAACCGTAAGCCTTTTACTCTTTTATTGCCAATTATTTCTTCGGTCTCCCTATCAAGCAGAAAATTCATCCCCTGCTTTTTCAGCTTGCTTTTCAACATATGAGAAGCTGTTGGATCAAGTTGTTTTTCCATTAAATAATTTGAGATATGAATGACATCCACTATCATCCCCTGATGCAAGAGCCCCTTGGCAGCTTCTATACCTAGCAAACCGCCGCCAATGACCACTGCCTTTTTATGCCTTTTTGCTTTTTCTATAATCATTTGGCAATCCAGTATAGTCCTGAAACTAAGGACTCCATCCTTCTCCACGCCAGGAAGAGGTAAAATGAATGGAGATGACCCAGTTGCTAAAATCAATTTGTCATAGGAAGCTTCTCTGCCTTTTTTGCTGATTATTTTTTTCTGGTCCTTATCAATTGAAACTACTTCCTCACCTGCAAATAGCTTAATATTATTTTGTTTATACCAGCTACGTTGGTGAAGGATAATTTCCTTAAAGGAAGCATCTCCCTGAAGGACAGAAGAGAGCATGATCCGGTTATAGTTTCCATGTGGCTCCTGCCCAAAAACAGTGATGTCATATTTGGATGGGTCCTCCGCGAGTATATACTCAACACAACGCATTCCTGCCATTCCATTTCCAATTACAACAAGCTTTTGTTTACTCATTCATTCACCTCCAACAGGTAATGTATAAGATTGAGGATTTGGAAATTTTTTATATTTCATTGATTGTTTATTAGTCTAGCAAGGATATTTATGGTAAACATTACATATGTAAGGAAAGCTTACATAGTTTTTTCATTTAGATTTGCTTATTAGCATAGGCATTCACGATACAAGTAAATAAGAATCCCTTCCGCGCTAACCAGGTTTAATAAAAAAAGCCAACCTGCTATTTGCAGGTTAGCTTGCCAACTACCGCCCTTCGTTCATGCGAAAATGGGCATTCAATTGTCCACGAATCATTTTTTTGCGCATTTGAGCTTCTGTCTCTTCTCTGTCTTTTTCCTTCTTTAGTTCTTGCTTCAATTCCATCGATTGGACGCCTTCTTCCCGTTTTTCCGCTATTTTCACCAAAGTTTCAATATCTGAAAAAGAATATTTTCGTGTCCCGTTTGGTGTACGTTCCGGAAAGATTAATTTTCTTTCTTCATTGTAGCGAATCTGTCTTTCTGAGAGGCCTGTAAGTTCCTTTACCACACCAATGGAAATCACTTTTTTCGTCTTGTAATCTTCAGACACGGCCCCTCTCCTCTCTTTAATTTTTTAACGTCTGCCAGTAAAGGGCTTCCTTATATAGTATGCCTCAACCCTGTTTAGCGAGATGAATATAAACGTCTTTTAAGCTATAGTAGCCCATTTTCTGGATTTCGTTGATATTTTCCTTCCATAATAGCGCAGTAGCCATGGCATCTTGCAGGGCATGGTGTCGCTGTGTGATTGTTATTCCATAATATTTACAGCATTCATCCAGGGTTACAAGCTGTTTTTCCTTATACGCAATTTTAGTCAGAAAAGATGTATCGACAATCCGGTGTTGGAAACTCTTTCTAAGGGCAAGCCATGTAGCATGACGCATAAACTGTTGTTCATGAATCGCATGATGGGCAACAAGCACATCACTTTTAATAAAACGATAAAAGTCTTTCAAGACATCACGGAGCGAAGGCGCTTTTTCCACCATTTCCTGTGTAATACCTGTCAGCTCCTTGACCTCTTCTGACAAAAGTGAATCACAATAAATAAGCGAATAAAAGGTTTCCGACTCGATTATTTTTGTCCCGATCATTTTTACAGCCCCGATGGAGAGAATCCTGTCTCCTGTATAAGGGAAAAAGCCAGTTGTCTCTAAATCAAAAACGACCACGGGCAGCTCGTCAAAGGGAATATCCAGCACATCTCTCGACTGCAACTCTCGTTCCAAATTTCTCAAATAAGCGACTTTCCCAGGGTTCGTCTGGTTCAGCGAAGTAATACCTCCAAGACTATTGGAAAGATGCTTTACCAATTGGATAAATGGATTCACCATTTGTCCTCACGCTTGATTAATTGTTTGGTTTTAGAAAAGAGCTCGTGACCATGCTTGATCAACCGCTTCAATTCCTTTTTTTCATGCTTAGACATGCAGCTGATTGAAATCTCGTGCATCTTATCATAGCTTTTCGCTTTTCTGCCGTATGCCAGTCGAAACTCCAGCAGATTAGAGAAATCTTTTTTAAAAGACTCCACAAAAGGATATAAGGCAGCAAGCTCATTAAACCTTTCTAG
Source organism: Thalassobacillus pellis (assembly GCF_016908295.1). GTDB lineage: Bacteria > Bacillota > Bacilli > Bacillales > Halobacillaceae > Thalassobacillus > Thalassobacillus pellis. Next base: position 121,139 of record NZ_JAFBDO010000003.1, on the reverse strand, counting down.
TGTCGATGAAGCAAAGCAGTTCTTTTTCAATGCTAATACGCGAGTCGAATTGACATATGGGAAAAACGCCGTTTCCTTCAAGTCCAATAGACCAGCCTTTCCTCCGCTTTGCTCAGGGAGCAGCTGGCCAAAAATACCGATGCTCCTTTTAATGAATTCCATATTATCAATCAGGCGAGCATATAGATGGGGGTGGTTATCCAGCATATCAAACGCCTCCCCTTTCAGTTCTTTTAATAAGTTTTCATCGCCTATCAAGGCCCGCGAATCAGTAAATATCGAAAAGTAGCGGAGAGTTTCCCAGCTAGCTTCTTTCAGCCACTCTAAATTTTGTATCCTGGCAGCCGTGAGCGACTTGCACCAGACGGGGTTAGAAGCCATAATATTCCCATCACACTTTTCATAACCAACGATCATTAAAGCCTGACTGATTTCTTTCCCAAGTGCCAGGAAATAGTGCTGACATGTATCCGGGCCATCAAACACAATACCATGGTCCTGATCACTCCACAGCAGCTGCTCTGACCTGCCCCCGCTTCCCATTAAATAAAACGCAAAGGGAGCAGGTGGCTCCCCCTGCTCACGCTCTACCTTTTCCATTACCAGCCGGACCGTTTTCCGGATGACCTGATCATGAAAATCATTCAATTCTTTGTGGTTATCGGCTGCCTCCAGGATATTTTCCTGCCGCCATTTTTTTATCTCTGTATAATTAGATAACACAGACACCATTCCTTTTTCAGAACGACTGCCATTAATCATGATCCTGTTTTCGTTTCCGGACGGGACAAGGCTTCAGGATAGCCGTAACCGCCGTGTTCACTAAGATCAAGCCCGATGATTTCTTCCTCTTCGGTGACACGGAGACCTCCCATCACTTTCTCCATTACTTTCAAAAGAATGTAAGAAACGATAAACGCATATAGACCGCAGCTCACTACACCCAGCACCTGCACGCCAAGCTGTTCTAATCCGCCGCCGTAAAACAAGCCCGGCCTTCCCACGGTTGCTAATTCCGGTGTAGCAAACAAGCCATTAGACAACGTTCCCCACACCCCTACGGTTCCATGGACCGATAAGGCAAAAATCGGGTCATCGATTCTTTTCCGGTCAAAAAAACGCATACTGAAGAATACGATGATACCTCCGATTAACCCGATGACCACTGCCGCCCATGGCTCCACAAAAGCACAGGAAGCCGTAATTGCCACTAGACCGGCAAGGGCGCCATTCAAAGTAGTCGGTACATCGGCTTTACCGGTAACTGCCCATACAATAAGCATAGCACCTATCGCTCCGGCACCTGCCGCCAATTGTGTATTAAGTGCCACGTACCCGAAAAAGGCATCCGCAACGCCGAATGTGCTCCCTGCATTAAACCCGAACCAGCCTACCCATAGGACAAGTACGCCGAGAGCTGTAAATACCTGATTATGTCCGGCAATTTCATTGGAAGAACCATCTTTGTTATATTTTCCGATCCGCGGCTTTAAAATAATGGTTGCAGCTAAGGCTGCCATAGCTCCTGTGAGATGGACAACTGTCGAACCTGCGAAATCCTGCTTGCCGTGTTCTGCCAGCCAGCCTCCACCCCAGATCCAATGAGCGATTACTGGGTAGATCAGTACAGAAAACAGTAATGCAAAAACTACATAGGCGGTTAATTTCGCACGTTCAGCAAATCCGCCAAATGCAATCGTCATCGCGATTGCAGCAAAGGCCAGCTGAAAAAAGAAGTCTACAGATCCTGCCAGTCCTTCTCCCATTGTTGTGGCATCTCCATAAAAGAAATTCCCAAATCCAATAAGTGCATTCCCTTCACCGTAAATAAGCCCATACCCAAATGCCCAAAAGACTATGGAAACAATACCGACAGTAAATACCGTTTTACCGGCAATATGACCGGCATTTTTCATCCTTGTTGACCCAGCCTCCAATAAAATGAATCCTCCTTGCATCAGCAGAACCAGAACCGTACAAACCACAATCCATAGATTGTTCATCAAGAACAAAGCATCCATATAAACTTCTCTCCCTATATGTCATATTTGTTAACATAACGTGTCAATAAAAATCATAGCAACTTCTGAAAATTCGCACAACGAGTATGTAAGAAAATCTGACACAGTATTTTTAATTGTCGAATGCTTTTTACCAACACTCTTCTTTTTTCCTTTATAATAGGGTGAAAGAAACGGAAAGAAGGGATTGGAATGGTGTACAATGTCTTTTTGTTTTTGCACATCTTCGGTGTAATTCTTATGTTTGCTGGTGTCTCCCTTGTTCTAACTGCAGTTGCTGCCATGTCACGCACTAACCAAATTGAAGCTATTAGGCTTTGGGCAGGTTTGGCTGTAAAATCTGATAAAGTGCTTCCTGTAAGTGTATTGTTCATTTTACTACCTGGTATCTATCTCACTTCTGTTTCCTGGGGATGGAATATTGCCTGGGTGAACGTTTCACTTATCACCTTGATAAGCATGACTCTCACAGGGCCACTAGTTAATTTACCAAGGCTCAAAGCCATTGCCAAAGAAGCAGACAAACCAGTACTTACCCCTCTTTTATCCTCTAAAATAAAAGATCGTACGCTCTGGATTTCGCTTTCAACCATGACCTTTCTGACAGTTGCTATATTGTTCCTCATGACAATGAAATTTGGACTCATCGGCTCCCTTAGCACCATATTATTTGCCCTTTTTATCGGAGCGTTCACTGGTTTGTTCGCTGCGAATAAATTGCATTTTTTCACAGAAGAGAAACCTGCAACTTCTACGGATGCCTATTAAAGTCGTATTTCACTAAGAACGGCCCTAATGGAGGTTTGTGAATATCACTTGCGTTTTTTTACAAAGCTCCAAGCATACCTTAATATAAAAATCAGAGGCCATGGTTCTCGGTAATACCGAAACCATGGCCTCTGAATAATTCATCCCGTTATTTTAATCATTACTTTTTGAATAAGAAACCCACTTGCTATTCCTGGAATAACAAATAACATCGGGAGCCATAACGGCCCTAACAAAATATTGAACAGGGTCAGGCTTGAAGAGTAAATTAAACCAATGGTAACAAAATAAGCTGCGAATACAAACGGCAAGAAATCATACCTGCTTTTTCCTCCGCCTGCGTCTTTCCAGGCATCCCATATCGCAAAAAAGTACAAGCATGGATAAAACATCAGCCACGCATAATCCGCTTGCTCGACCGCTTTTTGAATATCCCCTTGAAAGCTTGAAATAATCAACACATTAAAGTTAGCTTGTACATTGATTAGAAACTCTAGGATCACTAATAAAGTACCTTTGAAATATTTCCCGTTTAAAAATTGACCAAACCCTGGTAACGCGACAGACCATAATAGTTTTTCAACCGGATTCTTTTCCACGCATCTATCACTATTTCCTTTTAGTTTTTGCTATCTCCATATTATCAATTGAAGCAGGAGGTTTTTCCATCCAATCATGCTCAATAAGAATGTTCGCTCCATCCTCTGCATAATGCATGGCCTCCATCATGATACGCATGAACTTTGTGCCTAAATCATGTCTGGAAACAGTCCCTAAGGCTACCCCATAGTATCCAATTGACATGCCCGATAAAAGCGATACCTGAAACATCATTAACTTATCTGAAAAAGGTGCTGTTGTTGATTTCAGCACTTCTGAATCAAAAGTCTGCGTATCAGAAATATTTTCTTCGGATAAGATATGGGCCAGAATTTTGATGACTTTATCAGCAATTTGTGCCCCCCTGGCCATGTAATTTCGAACTTCCTTCAAGCAGGCTGTTTGTCCAAACCCTAACAGAAGAGCTTTTCCAACAGCATTGCGCTGTATATTATTATAGAAATTCATGATTTCTATCGTGTTCATCGGTCTTCTTTCCCCAAACCATCCCGTTAAATAACCTTGTTTTGAAATGAATTCGGCTTTCTCAGGGAGGGGAATAGACGCCGGTCTGGAATATAATCCTTTTTCTAATAAAACATGTAATGACTTTTCATATAATTCTCTGGTCATATCAATAGTTTTGGACATTAATTCCAGGACATCAGAACGTGCACAGCCAGCAAAAGAAGATCCATACGAAGTCATACCGTGCCTCGCCATATTATGAATATAATTTAAGTGAAAAGTATCCGAATATAATGCTGGCGCATGGAGGTTAACATCCTCTTGTTCATTAAAAGCCACAGGAATCGCATGATTTTCTTTTCTATAGATCTCTTCAATGTTCCCCAGCACCGTTTCGGATATATGAAGAGCCAATTCAACTACAGAAAGAATGTCCTTATCCTGGGTATGTTCTTTAAAATACTTAAGCATACAATAAGACATGCTATTATTCATGTAAGCAGTCCACAGCGAGGCCAATTCACTGGTGGTAAGGCGAATGTTGTGTTCCGTCTGCATAATAATAAACCTCCCAAATAAAAATCCTTATTCTATCTTGTCCTAATTAAAAGAAAATATAAAAAGCCCCTCAAAAGTTCAAAAAACTAATGAGAGGCTATATATCTTAAGAATTTTGTTAACCTGTCATGATATCTTCTTCGGGGTAACGAATAATCCCTGGGGTCTGTTTGGCGAATGCGAATTTGCGGTAATTGGAATTTGAGAACGATACGTATTTCAATATCTCTCGACAGCATTATTTATAAAATTTTTATAAATTTTTTTATAAATGTTTAGCGGCACTATTTATTATGTATAGTACGTATATAACTACTTATTGAAGGAGAAAAGAATGTCTATTCGTAAACGCCTTTTCATGTCGAATGCGGCAATGATCCTATTGCCGATCATCATAATCATTTTCATTCTCGTCTTGCTGCATATCGTCCTAGGGGGAAGAGAAAGCTTCCAGGATTCCGGCAATCAATGGATGCACCGTGCCTCAGAGAATATAGAGCTATACGATAGTTTAGTGAAAACTGCTTCCTTAGAACAAGGAAAGCTGGATGATAAACAATACATTAATAAATTAACCGAACAGGCAGATAGTGAAAACCTGAAAATCATCATTAATAAAGGAAAACAAATCCTTTATGCGTCAGATTCCTTAACTACTCTTTCTCACAAAGACTTGAAGGATATTAAAGATAATTCCACATATACATGGCTGGGAAAAACACCGTATACCATTAGACATCATGATTTTTATTTTGCTGATGGCACGAAAGGCGCAATTTATCTTTTGAGTCGTTCCGAGTCCTTTCCCACCTTTGCCCGAACATTTTTCCCAGTTATTATTCTTTCCCTGGTTATAATCTTAGTACTGACCAACGGTATATTATCTTATTTAGTATCGAAGAGTATACTGAGACCGGTTAACCAGCTATCCGAAGCATCCTTTAAAATGAAAAACGGAGATTATAACTTTTCCATCCATTCCTCTAGGAACGATGAACTTGGCAGACTAGTGCGAACTTTTGATGCCATGCGATCTCAAGTGAAGGAATCCATCGAACTGCGAGAGAAATATGAAAGTAATAGGAAGGAATTGATTGCTAATATTTCCCATGATCTTAAAACCCCAATCACCTCGATCATGGGTTATGTGGAAGGAATACAAGTTGGAGTAGCGAATACGGAGGACAAACGCCGGCGCTATCTTGAAATCATCTACACGAAAGCAGCTTATATGAATCGATTGATAGAGGAACTATCTTTATATTCAACCTTGGATTTAAAAAAGCTGCCGTTCAACTTTGAAATAGTCAATATGAATGAATTCGTACAGGATTATATTGATGAAATAAAAGACGATCTTCATGAAAAAGGCATATTGGTCACATTTAGCACAGAAGAAACAGAGCTGATGGTTACATTAGACAGGGACAAGCTGGCTCGATCCATCGAAAATATTATCTATAATAGTGTAAAATATATGGAACAAAAACATGGCAGGATTGCTGTTTCACTTATAAATCGAGAAAAAGAAGTCGAAATAAGCATTACGGACAACGGGCCAGGAGTCCCTTCCTCTGAACTCTCACACATTTTCAACCAATTTTACCAGGCAGAACAAGCCCGCCATCAAGGCGGAAGCGGTCTTGGACTGGCAATCGCAGCACAAATCATCCAGGCACATGGAGGCTCCATGTGGGCGGAAAATGCTGAGGGCGCCGGATTAAGTGTTCACTTTATTCTAAAAAAGTCTGTCAATGAAGGTGAAAGTTATGAGTAAAAAGATACTGATCATAGAAGATGATCATACAATTGCTGAATTGGAAAAAGACTTTCTGGAGATAGAAAACTTTGCGGTCCATATTGCTTCTGATGGAAAAGCCGGACTGGAAGCAGTGAGAAATGAAAAATATGATTTAATACTCCTCGATTTAATGCTCCCTTCCATCAGTGGCTTTGAAATTTGCAAACAAATACGTAAAGAATCGAATATTCCGATCCTGATGGTTTCAGCCAAATATGAAGATATGGACAAAGTACGAGGATTCGGGTTAGGAGCTGATGATTTTATCGTCAAACCATTCAGTCCCACCGAGTTGGTTGCACGGGTAAAAGCGCACTTAGCAAGGTATCAACGATTGATTCAACACCCTGCATCTGAAGAAATCCAAATTCGCGGTCTCCTTATTAACCCTTCGTCCAGACAGGTTTTCACAGATGGAAAAGAGGTTGAGTTGACTACCAAAGAATTTGATTTACTTACCTTTTTAGCTACTCATCCAAATCAGGTATTCTCAAAGGAGCAATTATTCGAAAAAATATGGGGGCTGGATGCTTTAGGGGATAACGCGACTGTTACTGTCCATATCAAAAAAATCCGCAAAAAAATTGAAAAAGAAACCAACGATCCACAGTATATCCTGACGGTTTTGGGTGCAGGGTACCGCTTTAAAGGATAATAGCTTAACGATTATTCATCACTCTTACCTTTTGTGGGGAAGAGTGTTTTTTATTCCATCGTTTATCAATTTTTTATATTTAATTCAGAGTTCGTTTATTCCTGCTTGCTACATTAAAGAAACAAGACAAGGAGGTGATGAAAATTGAATTTGTCCATAAAGCCCAGAAGGTGGCTCCTAATTTTCCACCTTTTGTTCTGTGCAATTATGTTCGGAAACATGGTTACCTTCCTCCTTCTTAGCATCGCTGCCTCTTCAACGGAAGATAGTAATCTCATGGAAGCCTGTTATCAAATCATGCATTTATTATCCGAGACTTCTGTAAGAGCCTCCACTTTCGCAACAATCATTACAGGAGTGCTGCTCTCCGTTTGGACGAAGTGGGGCTTGTTCAAATATTACTGGATTTTAGCGAAGGAAGGCTTAACCCTCCTTTTATTTGGTTTAAATGTTTGGGCTATGGAAGCTTGGACTAATCGTGCCCTTACGAAGGTAACCTCAACAACGTTTCCGACCACTAGCGCTATTGTACAATTGGACCTTTGGGTTGGTATCATTTTACAGCTTTTCACCCTTATTCTGATTTTTGCTATTTCTGTGTTTAAACCATGGGGAAGGAGAAGGCAAAAACACAGTAAGTATCAGTATATGAATTAATTTTAATGAGCTAAGGAGTGATGAATCATGCACTGGGGTTATTTTCACCCCATTGGTTTCTTACTACTGGCAGGCCTGCTTATTATCACTATCATTCTCTTGAAACAGAGGTATTACGAAAATCCTCACAACAGCCATACTGCTATAAATATACTAGAAGAACGACTTGCCAAAGGTGAAATATCTATCGACGAATATAAGACTCTTAAAGAAACTATTAAGAAATAAAAAAAAATGAGACCGTCCTATCGGCTTTAGAATATATGGACGGTCTCTTTTTCTTTGGACTTACTTTAAGCTTCTCTTACTGCAGACTTTTTTGTCAGAGTGAAAAAAGCAATAGAACCGATAGATGAAGTAAGGAATAAAATCAGCCCCATCGGCACGGCTGTGGTTTCATTAATACCAACTAATGGTGAAACGATGGAACCGAAAATTAACGGAAGCATTCCCAGGACAGCACTTGCACTCCCAGCGCGATGCCCCTGATGCTCCATTGCAAGTGTGAAGGTACTAGTCAGAATCATTCCCATGGAAGTCATATAAATGAATATCGGTATCACTAGTGTTGCCAACGGTCCTTCTATGATGGTCATAATCAGAAGGACCGAAGTGGCACTTACTGCTATGATGACAGCAGCTCGAAGCAGACTCCTTTCGTGAATGATTCCTCCAAGGCGGCCAATGATGAAACTTCCGGTGATTATTGCCAGACCATTTATCCCGAACAAAATACTGAACACTTGCGGGGACACCCCATAAATACCCTGATACACGAATGGAGTTCCGGATACATAGGCGAAGCTTCCTCCGTGAATAAATCCGATGGTGAGGGCATAGCCAATGAATGAACGATCTTTCAACAGCCTGCCTATTGTTCGAAGGGCTTCCCCAATTGAACTTGGTATTCGCTTTTCACGAGGTAACGTTTCAGGCAGTCGTATAGCAACCGTCAAAACTATTAGCAGTCCTAATAATGCTAAAAAATAGAAAATTGTCTGCCAGCTTGCGAATGGCAGCAGTAGGATGGCTCCACCAGTTATCGGAGCAATCATTGGTGCTGTCGCATTGATGACCATAAGAAGTGCAAAGAATTTCGTAAGCTCTCTTCCACTGAAGACATCACGTACAACTGCACGGGAAAGTACAATTCCAGCGGAAGCAGTAAAACCTTGCAAGAACCTGGCGACAATTAAAAGACCAATATTTGGCGCCAAAGCACAAAATAACGATGATAATGCGAATAGGAAAATGAATATCATCAGTGGTTTTCTTCTGCCCTGTGCATCACTGATCGGCCCTACCACTATCTGCCCTGCAGCAAGTCCAACCAGGCATGCAGTCAAACTGAGCTGTACAAGGGAGGCACTTACCCCGAACTCCTCCGCAATTCCAGGAAAGCTTGGTAAATACATATCAATGTTAAGCGGTCCTAATACCCCTAGCATCCCCAATAAAAAAGCCAGACCGATGCGTTCTTTTCCTGTTGGATTATGGATCATATAATTCAGACACCTTTCCTGACTCAAACTTCTAAATCGAACACTTATGCTGCTAATCTATGATTTTACATTTAATAGAAGCAGAATTCCATTAATTTAGACTCTGTTGTCTTAAACTTCAATGTTCCTGGCGGAGAAAAAAAATGCACAAAAAAATAGTATATAGAGAATGCTTTTAGGAGGAATCCATATATACTTGCTCTGAATAAATAGCGATCCATAAAGCGTCTTGAAGTAATCTTCGTGTCCATGTTTAAAACACAGCTATATGTCAATAATGTAGGTTATATATTTAGGATATCGTAGTGCGGCCTCAGGAGGAAACGTAACCATGAAAAGGCCTAAAAAGTTAACAGATAAAAAAAGTGTGCAAAATTCAACCGAAAAACGCGATCGGAACCTGGACCAAAATTTAACGAATAACCTGAATAAAATCAAAAAAGAACTCGGTAACAGTACAGATTTGGTGATTAGAGAATTCACAATAGGTAATAATCCAGCCTTGAATGCTGCAATCATTTACATGAATGGACTGGTAGATGAACAAACTGTCAGCGAGTTTGTGTTGGAATCAATTAAAATAGAGACCCCCGAAGTGGAAACTGCCACGAAAAAGGGGATTTTTGATTTTATCAAGACTCATGTACTCTCCGTTGGAAAGATAAATGTCATTCAGGACTGGGATAAAATGATCTTATCCCTATTATCCGGCCATACCATCGTAGTGGTGGATGGCTGTGCAGATATTGTTACGGCATACACCAAAGGCGGAGAATCAAGAAAAATTTCTGAACCCACTTCCCAGCTTGTGATCCGTGGACCGAAAGAAGCATTTACAGAATCAATTGGAACAAATGCCGCCCTGATAAGAAAACGAATAAAGAGCCCGAACTTATGGCTGGAGACCATCCAAATCGGAAGTGTCACTCAAACGGATGTGGCTATTATGTACATTAAAGGGATCGCTAATGAAAAGGTCCTCCAAGAAGCTAGGGACAGGCTGAAAGGAATTGATATCGACGGCATTCTTGAATCCGGTTATATCGAACAATTAATTCAGGATCACCCTTATAGCCCTTTCCCAACCATCTATAACACAGAGCGGCCAGATGGTGTTGTCGGAAATCTCCTTGAGGGTCGGATCGCCATTCTTGTTGATGGCACTCCTTACGTGCTCGTCATTCCGGCTTTGTTTATTCAATTTTTCCAGTCACCAGCCGATTATTATCAGCATTTTCTTATGGGGTCGACTTTACGCTTGTTGAGAATGTTGTGCTATACACTCACGCTGCTGACCCCTTCTCTTTATATTGCCTTGACAACCTTTCATCCCCAAATGGTTCCCACCCGCCTGCTCATCAGTTTCGCGGCGCAGAACGAGGGGGTGCCCTTTCCGCTCTTTATCGAGGTCATGCTTATGGAGATTACTTTTGAAATTTTGCGTGAAGCCGGGCTCCGCATGCCGAGGGCTGTCGGCCAGGCTGTCTCCATTGTTGGTGGTCTCGTTCTCGGACAAGCGGCAGTCCAGGCTGGTCTCGTTTCAGCAGCAACTGTAATTGTTGTAGCATTCACAGGTATCGCAAGCTTTGCTTTTCCGTCTTACAATATTGGCATCCCAGCACGTCTGCTAAGGTTCATCATTATGCTTCTGGCGGGAAGCTTCGGTCTATATGGTGTTGCCATGGCTTTGTTTATTCTCATTGCTCACTTGACCAGCCTGCGCTCATTCGGAATTCCTTACTTAAGTCCTTTTGCACCGTTCATCTGGGCCGATATTAAGGATACCCTTGTCCGCCAGCCTTTATGGTCCATGGTTCTCCGTCCTCGCTTAGTCAACCAGGAAAATATGAGGCAGCAAGGAAAAGACAATAAACCAACCCCACCTGATGAGAGTAAAAATAATTGAGAAGGAAATAGCGTGGTGATTCCAAAAATGTCGCACAAGTTTCTATTGATTTGGGTTTTATTAGGTACTGTACTGTTGTCTGGTTGTTGGGACCATAAAGAAACAGGTGACCTTGCTCTTGTAATGGGGATGGGAATCGATAAAACAGAAGACGATTTATACCAGGTGTCCTTTCAAATCGTCAACCCCGGGCGAGTGGCGGGTGGGAAAACAGGCCAAGGTCAGGGAGCAGCTGTTACCACATACAGTGAAACAGGGAAGACCATCCTTGAGACCATACGGAAGGTAACACAAAAAGCCCCGCGTTTACTCACCTTTTCCCACACAGGTGTGTTGATTATCGGAGAAGATTTAGCTGCAGAAGAAGGACTGAAAAAAATATTTGATTTTATCGAGAGGTACCACGACTTCCGCTCCACTACACTGGTTCTCATCGCAAAAGGTGGAGAAGCCAAGTCGATACTAAGCATCCTAAGCCCATTGGAAAGAATACCGGCTATCAAAATCCAGGAAATCATTGAGAAATCAGAACAGGCATGGGGAGAATCACCAGAGCGGAATATCAATGATGTCGCGCAGATGTTATCCGGTAAAAGCAAGGGACTTTCCTTAGGTGGCATAGAGCTTGTCGGAGATTTGGCCAAAGGTCAATCTTCAGCCGTCAATATGCAGGCAACACCTGACTCGCTCGTAAAAGTGAATGGACTTGCTTTATTCAAAGACGGAAAACTGAGAGGATGGTTTGAAGGTGAAAAAGCTCGGGGGGTTGCCTGGGTGCAGAATAATGTTAACCGTGCCATCCTTTCTGCTAACTGTAACCCAGACGAGGGAGCGATGGCGGCTGAAATCCTGCGGACCCATACCCGCTGGCAGCCCAAAGTGGTAAAAGGCAAACCGAAAATTACGTTGAATATCCGGGCAGAGGGACAGCTAGCTGATATAGCATGTGCCATAGATTTAAGCAATCCTGATAACATGTCTTGGTTAGATAAAAGATTTGCTGCGGAAATCAAACAGGAAGTAACAAAAGCTGTGGAAGCTGCTCAAGAGCAAAATAACGACATATTTGGTTTTGGAGAAGCCATCAATCGTGCTGATCCAAAAGCCTGGAAGAAAATGAAGAAAAATTGGAGCGAGAGTTTTGCAGATATGGATTTCCAGGTGAACGTCAAAGTTTTCATTCGCGGCACCGGACTCCGGAAAGAACCACTAATTTTAAAGAAAAAGTAATCAATAAAACGGAGGGAGGGGTAGTATGGAGAAAGCAAAAGTTACCGGCTGGCAGTTATTCGTCTTGATGTTTTTGTTCGAATTGGGTACTGCTATCGTAGTCAGTCCGGGGCTTGGGGCTAAAAAGGACGCATGGCTGGCGGTTTTGCTCGGTTTGATTGCCGGTTTAATCCTGTATCTGGTGTATAATAAGCTTTTTCAACTGTACCCCGACCTGCCTTTAACCGGTTATATGAAGAAAATTCTAGGTAAATACGCTGGCGCATTGCTCGGAATGGTATACCTTTTTTACTTTTTATACATCGCTGCCAGAGATTTGCGAGACTTTGGTGAATTACTGACAACCTCCACCTATATCTATACACCGATGCTGGTGATAAACGCCATTATGATTTTAGCTGTAGCCTATGTCCTCCATAAAGGAATCGAAGTCCTGGCAAGGACAGGAGAGGTATTCTTTTTTGCGTTATTGATAATAGGAGTAGTAGGAACAACTATGGTACTTGTTTCCGGTATGATTAATATCAATCAACTACGCCCCGTTCTGGAACATGGATGGAAGCCTGTATTGGAAACAGCCCCTCTCACTTACACTTTTCCGTTTGGGGAAATGATTGTGTTCACTCTGCTTCTTCCCTATCTGGATCATCCACGGCTAAGCCTGAGAATTGGCTGGACCTCTATGAGTATCAGCGGTCTGTTATTGATATGGGTTGTAGGGATGAATATTGCAGTACTTGGTGTTCATGTTGCCACGCGATCTACTTTCCCCTTGCTCTCTTCCATTGGACTGATCAACATGAGTGGCTTTTTCCAACGATTGGATATTGCGGTGGTTATGACATTAATAATTGGCGGTTTTTTTAAAATAGCCGTCTTCTTCTACGGGGCTTTAATGTGTGCTTCAGAACTATTTCGTCTTCCTTCTTACAAGGGATTGATCTTTCCTTTTTGTGTAGTTATTTTACTATCTTCCATGTTTATCGCGGACAGCTATGCCCATCATATTAAAGAAGGGCTAGTAGTTGCCACTTACTATGTCAGTCTTCCACTTCAAATGGGGGTACCTCTGGTTTTACTTATTATTGCATTGATACGAAGACAGTCTTAGTTTTGCTTATACTTTAATCCTTAACAAAGATAACCTTTCTTAAAGTTTTAGAAAGGTTATCTTTTTTTCCTTTTTTTAAGGATTATCGGGTCTAAAAAAGTCAGCAGGAATAATAAGGTTAAAAGAGAAAAGCCAAATGGTGTAATTACCCATAAGGGATTAAATATATTTAAAAAAGCAGAACTCCCGTCCAATCCCATTAATAAATCCATGCCAACACTGATCATTGCCATTCCAATTAGTATAAAGAGAAAAATCAGTATGATCTTCATGCCTGCCCACCTGCACTTTTTGGTTATCATGTGACCTAATACGATATTTTATACTGCTCCTGTTACCATAAGCTTTTTCCGATATGGTTATCTGTTACAATAGAAAATACAATCATTAGACATGGAGGAGAAAGCATGAACACCTTATTTGTAGCGGGACATTCCAAATTGCCTACAGGGATAGCTGCCACACATATTTCTGAATCATTGACACTTACCCTGGAACTTGACAAAAAGTATGGGGTGATCGTTGACGCTTCCTGTACATTGGCTACGGATCATGGGCGAGAATACATTAAGAACCTTCTAAAAGGTCACAGTCTGAAGGATGGTCTAGAGGAGCCTCTAGAGCAGTTGAATGCTGCTTATCTTGGCAAGGCCGGGAATGCGATTGCGGCAGCATTGAAAGATTCCTATAAGCAATATCAGCTTCATTTGTAAATTATAGAGCTTTCCCATAAGTCAGTATTAGGCTTACTGGGACAGCTTTTTTTAATGTCTATACCGGATCTCGCAAATCGCTTGTCGGTGGATACTTGCCGCGGGCACGGCCTCGGCTAACTTGGTCAAGAAAGTCACTTGACCATGTGGATCTTCGGCCCGCACTGTTCCCGCAGGCGTCACCACCGATCGCTCAACGGAGATCAACAAAAACCATTCTAATAAGAGTGATTTTTTTATACTTTGAACATTAAAATCTTTTCACCAAAAGGCTTCTTTTTAAAAAATTTTATATTTTATAACTAGATTCTTTTTCTTTAACCTACTTTTATTTGCCTTGGTACAGGAATTTGTTTGACGATTTCCTTCCCGATTTCAAGGGAAGCCGTGGCAGCTGGGGAAGGAGCGTTGCAAACATGAATGGAACGCTTACCTGGAATGATTTGAAAATCATCTACCAGCCGACCATCCTTCAGCATGGCCTGTGCACGGACACCAGCTTTGGCAGGGATAACATCGTCAGGCTGTATATCAGGAACAAGACGCTGCAAGCTTTTTACAAATGTCTTCTTATGGAAAGAGCGGACCATTTCCTTCCATCCTTCCTGAAGGTTTGCCCCTGCCATTTTCCAAAATCCCGGATAGGTAAGAACATCAAATGTATCTTTTGGGCTGAAAGCAGTTTTGTGATATCCCTCCCGCTTCAGGCTAAGTACAGCATTGGGACCCGCATGCACGCTGCCGTCGATCATCCTGGTCAAATGTACGCCTAGAAATGGGAAGGCTGGATTAGGAATCGGGTAAATCAATCCTTTGACTAAGTGGCGTTTTTCATCGGCAAGTGTGAAATATTCACCTCGAAAAGGCACAATTTTAATATCAGTGTGTATATGGGCCATTTCAACCAGACGATCACTATGAAGTCCGGCACAGTTGATCAAAAAACCAGTTTTGAATGATCCCCTGTTTGTATCAATGACTACCTCCTCTTTTACTTCCTCGATATTTTTTACTTTCGTATCTAGAAATAAATCGACACCTGCCTCAGTAATGAGAGATGCGAGCTTTTCTGTCACCTGCTTATAATTGACAATCCCCGTCGTAGGAACCTTCAGTGCAGCCAAACCATTGACATGCGGTTCTATTTCTAACAATCCTTCTCGGCCGATTTTTGTGACATTAATCTTATTCTGTTGGACTCTTTCATACAGGGCATCCATTCGGGGAAGTTCCTCTTCATGAGTGGCGACAAGCACCTTCCCACATACATCATGGTCGATTCCATGCTCTTTACAAAACTCGACCATAGAAGCAGACCCTTGTTTAGCCATTCTCGCTTTCAGGCTCCCAGGCTTATAGTAGACACCGGAATGGATGACACCGCTGTTCCGGCCGGTTTGGTGACTTGCAAGAGTGCTTTCCTTTTCCATTACAGAAATTTTAGCTCGGGGATATGCTTTTTTAAGTGAATAAGCGGTGGATAATCCGATTATTCCTCCTCCTATTATAGTGAAATCATACATTTCCTGATTTTCCTCCTCTGACGTTATTTATTTCGCGAATCTGCCTCGTTGCCGCAACAATTCTCTGTGAAGCTGCGTGTTTTCCTCAAATGGCTCCCTGCCATGAAGCCAAAAACGATTATTCAGCATAATCAAGTCCCCTACTGGAAGATCAAGCCCAATCGTCGCTTCTGAATTTTCCATGGAACTGGAAAGATCCTTCAGATAGTTCGCATGGTCAATCGTTTCTGGGTATGCAAATTGATCAATGAAACAAATGCACGGTTTGTTGTTTTGTTCATAAAAAGTCTGTCGATATACATCTTCTTCCACGTTCTTGCTCGCTGGAGCTTTATATTTAAATGGATAAGCAGCAAGAGGGTGGTGATAAAAATGGTCAAGATCCTCCCAATCATCAAGATGAAGCAGCCTTGACCTTCCACCCATAGCGTTCTGCTCATCCATTTTCATCATCAGCAGCCAGTCTGTCGGTTCGTCCACATATGTCCCATCTGTATGAAGCGTAAACAAACGATAAGCCTGACGCAAATAGGAATCGCTGCTGTCTGTGTGCTTTACTGCAAACCTGGCATAATATTTACCTGACATCGCATCGAAATTAGGCAAGCCAGCAAGGTGGCTAAGTGCTGTAGAAAACTTCACAAAATCCTGAGGGTCTGTTGTTTGGTTCTGCAAGCCAATAGTAAACCCGCCTGTCTCACGGTCATGCAGAATGTCTCTCACCATTCTGCCGAAATCTTCACTCGTCAGCTGGAGCAGTTTATCAGCCACTACAAGCCTCATATAAGGAATGTATTCCAATTGCTCGTCACTGACATCCCTCAGATCCTCCAAAAATTGATTCACCACATCATCTTCCAATTCAATATAATACATTCTGTTATGTGCTGCATGTTTGTAAATGCGAAACCCCTCGCCGTTCTGATATTCTCTTTTTCCTTTTTTTAATTCAACTGCACACATATGAAACGCCTCCTAAGTTATTTTTCTAAATAAATAGCTATGTCCATCAATTTGAAAACCTCGGCTTGCCGCCAAGTACTTTGGCGAAAGCCTTAGTTTTACTTTAATCCTTTAACAGAGGTAAACTTACTTAAAATGCAAAAAAAGCCAGTAATTACCCATTTTGGGATCATACTGGCTTTTTAAACTGCGTTGGTTCACTCGCGCTTAGAGCTATTGCAGCTTTGACAGTCACGTAATTATTATAGTTTTGAAGCGTTTAGCAAACCGACTTTGAAAGGGGCTGCCTTTCTAAAGGTTGCTTTTTACTTCACATAATATAATGTTGGAAATTTTCAGTACTTAACTGGACTTTTTCAATTCTTCATACATAGCATTCTCACGTTCTGGTTTGGACAGGAAGGTCACAGTCAGAACTGTCAGGATAGAAATAGGCAGTCCCAGGAATACAGGATGAAGACCAAACGGATGACCGGCGATCTGCCAGAATACTGCCACTACAAGACCGACCCACATTCCGGAAAGTCCTGCAGCTTTCGTCGTTTTCGGCCAGAATAACCCGAACAACACTGGGGCAAGCAGCCCTGAAACCAGCATAGCGCTTCCTGTAATCCAGAGAGTGACAAGCTGCGGGATATATAATGCCAGCAATAAGGAGATAACTGACACGATCACAACGGACATTCTGCTATAGGTCAGCATTTGGCTGTCCTTGACGCCTTTTCCTAGACGAGGTTTGACAAGGTCATTAACAATAGAGGAAGACGCTGCCAGGAAGAACGAATCCGCACAGGATATCACCGTAGCCAGCAATGCAATAAGCATTATAATCACCAATGGGAATGGCAATACAGCCCCGATGATTTCGTAGTAGATCAAAGATGGATCAGCACTTGTAATGTTCAAGCCGAATCTGCTGAGAACTCCAATGACAATGATGACGGCGGCAGTCAGGAACCCAAGTACGATTGCTGCCCAAAAACCGTTTTTCGCCGTTTTGATATCCTTCGCCGCCCAGAAACGCTGCCAAACATCCTGCCTGACAAACTGATAGGCCCCTATGGTCAGCATATAAACCCAGAATTCAGAAGGACTTATGTTAAAGATGTCCAGCATATTTCCTGCTTCAGCGTTAGCAGCTCTTTCTGTAAATGCTCCCCAGTCACCTACCATAAACAGCATGACAACAAACAAGAAGAAGATTCCTACCGTCTGAATTGTTCCATGGATAGCATCCTGGATCATGACTGACTTCAGTCCTCCGAAATAGGTTTTCAAAGTGAGGAGCACCCAGCTTATAATGATACCAGTGGTCATGCTCAACCCGATGGTCAGCTTCAAAATCGTTGCGATCGCAACAAACTGCATCCCTGTGATGGCAGAGTATGCACAAAGAATACTGATAACAGTCGGCAGCCTCGCCCCCTCTCCAAAACGAAGGGCAGTAAAGTCACCTAACGTGACCATATTGTATTTCTCGCCCAGCAGGCGAATCCGCTTCATCATGAATATGGCAATAACGATGGAAGTCAAGGTAAATCCAATGGCCAGCCATTGCTGCCCCATACCCAAAAGATAGCCTTTGGTCATATAGCCGAGGAGGATTGACCCGCCGATAGCTGTACCGACAAATGTCAGAATTAACGGCCACAGTTTCGTAGAACGCCCCGCGACATTATAATCGTCGTATGTTTTAATACTTCTGTTGATGTATACCGATAATCCGAATAAAAATACGAAATATACGGCAATGATAGATATCAAAATCAATTCCTGCTGCTCACTAAACAATGCATTCACCCTTCCGTGTTTGATCAAATATTAAAGTACCTTGTAAATAAGTGCGTTCGGTTTGAATCTCTGTCAATTTCTCTGGATCAATTTCAAGAGGATTATCTGAAATGACCATTAAATCTGCTTTTGCGTTCGGTTTTATCACCCCTAGCATCTCTTCTTCGCATGAGCTGTATGCAGCATCAGATGTATAGGCTTTCAAAGCATCCCATACACAAATGTTTTCTTCTTCACCAACTGCCTGTCCACTGGAAGTTTTCCTTGTCACTGCACTATAGATGCCCATCCATGGGTTCCCATCTGTAACAGGTAAATCGGAATTCCCTGGAGCGATAATTCCGTACTCCTTATATGACTTGTGTGGAAAAGCATGTTTCATTCGCTCTTTTCCTAACTTGCTCGTATAGTTATCACCAATCTGATAGAAAAAACCAAGTGATGAACCTGCAATCAGTTTGAGTTCTTTCATTTTCTCCAAGTGTTCGGTTGTAGGTAATATACAGTGTTCAATCCGGTTACGCATTCCGGTAATGTCCTTCGAGTTATGAATAGCGGCGAAAGAATCCACTGCTACATCAATTGCACGATCACCGATTGCATGGATGGCAATTCGCAGTCCGGCTTCGATACCTCGTTTCATCAACGGAGCTATTTCTTCAAAAGTGTTGTAAAGTATTCCGGTATTTTCAGTCCCCTCAAAAGCTTCAGATACAGCTGCTGTTCTGCCGCCGACACTGCCATCCAGCATGAATTTCAAGCCTTGTATTTTCAAAAGCTCATTCCCGAATCCACTTCGCAACCCGACGTTTAATACATTTTCCAGTGAACCGGAAAAACCATTTTGATCGATAGCCCACATCCAGGGCCTCACCCTTACATTCAATTCATTTTTTTCTAGTAACCTTTGATATAACTGGAGATCATCCGTTTGGGTAGACATGTCATGGACAGTGGTGATTCCCCAGGCTGCGAACTTTTCCTGAGCACGTTTCATCCCCTCGGCCATATCATCCTGATCATACTTTGGGGCAGCAAGTAAACCCTGCGCTTTTTCCTGCAATAATCCCGTCAGTCTGCCCTCCGCATCCCATTCGATATTTCCCCCTTGAGGATTAGGAGTATGTTCTGATATTCCACTTATCTCAAGCGCCTTCGAGTTAGCCACCGCCATATGGGCGCATGCCCGTTTAATAACAACAGGATGATTGGGTGCCACTTCATCAAGGTCCCATCTGGTGGGGTTACGTTTTTCTAAGAGCCTGCTGTCATCCCAACCAAAGCCTTTGATCCATTCGCCTTCTTGTAAAGAAACTGCTTTTTCTCTGATTTTCTCCATCAATGTCTCTATCGAAGGTGTGGTATCCGGCTTGCAATCCACTTCAAGTAACGTCAGACCGTAGATGGATGGGTGAAGGTGACTTTCTATGAAACTGGGCATCAAGGTTTTTCCCTCTAAATCTACCACCTCTGTTCCATCATCCCGCCAAATAAGCGCCTGTTCGTTTTCGCCGGCATACCTGACTTCCCCGTTGGTTACTACGACAGCACTTGCCGAGGGAGCCTCCTCATTCATCGTTATTACATTTCCATTTATAAAAATTAAATCTACACCATTCATACCGCCTGCCTCCCGTAAAATTTTAATCATATCTCTTTAAACTAATATTTCGTTCTGGATGGAAAGTATCGATTCATGGAGTTTTGTCAAAATTTCATTTATCTGATTTTCATTAATGATTAATGGAGGGGCAAAACAAATGATATCCATGCCTTCGTAAGTGACTGCCCTGCAGATCACGCCTCGCTGGTGCAGTTCCTCGATGACCCTGGGTGCCACTTTCAAGTCTCCGGAAAACCGCTCGTTAGTCTCCGGGTTTTTCACGAGTTCTACTGCTCCCAGCAAACCAAGCATTCGGACATCCCCTACTATATCCAGCTCTTTCTTGATTTGTTCGAAGCCTGCCAGCAGCTTCGCTCCCATTCTATGTGAATTTTCAACCAGTCCCTCTTTTTCTATCACTTCTATATTTTTTAATCCTACAGCAGCAGCCGTTGGGTGGCCGCTATAAGTAAAACCATGAAATAACGTACCTTCTGATTTTTGTTTGAGCACGTTATGGACAGCATCTGAAATCACTACTCCACCGAGGGGGATATATCCGCTTGTCACCCCTTTAGCAAAAGTCATAACATCTGGTATTACTCCCCAGTGTTCCAGAGCAAACATTTTGCCTGTACGGCCAAATCCCGTAATGACTTCATCGGCAATGAAAAGAATTCCATATTCATCGCATAATTTCCTGACTTCTGAAAAATAATCCTCTGATGGCATAAGCACACCTCCAGCACCCTGGACAGGTTCAGCCAGAAAAGCTGCTATCGTTTCCGGACCCTCCTCTTCGATTTTTTTTCGTAAAGATGCGATGGCATCTTTTGTCGTGCTTTGATAGGTGGAATCTGTATGGGTGAAATCGCCCATCATATGACCGGCCATCTCCCAGAATTCTTTAATGCCCGTCGCGCTGGTAGAAGCAGCAGCCACCCCATGATAAGCGCGCTTTAAAGCAATTATTTTCCTGCGATCAGGCTGTCCTTGGATTTTCCAATAGTGGCGAACTAGCTTTATGGCAGAATCATTGGCTTCCGAACCACCTGAGGTAAAGAAAACCGCATTCAGGGTTTCAGGAGAAATCGAGGCAATTTTTTCAGCCAGCTTAATTGCCGGCTCGTGGGTAAAAGTTGAAAAAGCAGAACTGAACGCCAGCTTCTTCATTTGGGCAGCCGCTGCATCGGCCAGCTCCTCCCTGCCATGTCCGATATGGACATTCCATAACGAAGACATCGCATCTATATAGGTGTTTCCATCCATATCCTTTAAGTAGACCCCATTACCACTTTCAACAATCAACTTCGCTCCCTGGCTTTGCTGTTGCTGTATAGAAGAAGTAGGATGCAAAAAATATTTCCTGTCGAGATCGATGAGATGATTCATATACTCCCTCCGCATATTTAGTTAACTCGCATTTAATCGTCTTTCGTGAAGCAATAATTTGTTTTATACTTTTTAAAATTTTCACTGTATCGAGGACTTCTTAGCGAAAACTATATACATTCTGATGTATAAAAAAACCAGCAATACACACAGCATCAGTAAATAAACATATATCTACCACTGCGCATATAACTGGTCTTAGTTCTAATGAGTCGCTCCACTTTGTCCCAGCAGAGTCGATTAGAATTGGCAGTTATTTTACATTATGTTTTGAATATCAACAATTTTAACAATAATCAACAGATAAATCAATGTATTATTTTAAAAATTCTAATAATTTTGTCTATATGAAATTCTTTTTCTGCTATACTATTCCGCCATATCGGTAAGCTTCTTCAACGTTTTCCAATTACGCACGGTGGCAGGAACACCAAGTTTTTTCAGGTTATTGCCAAGTTTCGAATTCCGAATACTATCGTGGAATAGAAGATATACATCCCGTCCACTTACGATGCCATGTTCTTTTTCGTCAGTATAGGATAATAGTTTATTAACCCCATCCTCCCCAGGTGCCTCCGGCAGCAAAGCAACATGGAGACTTTCGCCCTTTGCAGTGGCCGCAGCTGCTGTAAGGGTTTCGTTTGAAAATGGACATTGCTGGATGATTTGTTGCAGTTGTTCTGCAGTCCTTAGCACTACAGGAGTAGAAATATCAAAGGCATCCTCTATTTGTAAGGCAATCTTCTTCTGTAAATCCTCTTCATTCTCCTCACTATTAAATAGAATATTACCGCTCTGGATATACGTCTTCAAATTATGCAAATCTAGCTTTGCCAGCGTCTCTCTTAAATCAGCCATTCTGATTTTATTGTGCCCACCTACATTGATACCTCTTAAAAATGCAATATATACAGGCATGCTTCCCCTCACTCTCTGAAAAACTTCTTTAGTCATATTCTAGCAATATGATAGAAAATCCTTTTCGGCGCTGATTCTTTTCAACCATGCGAGCTCTCTCCTTCTTAAAAATCTTCCCTAATCCAACGGTGTATCCTTTTCCAGTTTAAATTACTGTAAAATTCAATTATATTAAGAGTAAGAATACCAATAAAAGGATAGTGATTACAAAAATGCTATATATTTGGGATATCGAAAAGATTATAAAAAATATATTGGAAGAGAACAATTTAGATATTAATTACGAAGCGAATAACAACCTGTCTGCGCCTATGAGTTATAACGTCTCGTACAATATGATTCATTTTAACTATCTTGAAATCAACGGTTATATGAGTAAAATCAAACTCAATGAAACGAAGGAAAATTTCGTTAAGATTATTCTTTATCATGAGATCGGCTACTATCTGACCTTCAAGAAACACAAACACGACCTGAGAACCTTCATGTATGGTGAAGATGATGAAGTAGCACAGTTGAAATCAGAAATTGAAACAAATGCCTGGGAATATGGAAGAAACCTGGTACCTGAAGAGCTGCTGGAGTCTTATGACAAAGTGCGGGAGATGAATAATCAACTTATAAAGGGGTTATAAAAAAACAAGCGTCGAGCTTATCTCTCTTAAGTGGCTCTGATCTGCCCAGAGAATAAAATAATTGTAAGTTTCTCCGTCGATTTGAACCGGCTCGGGGTACCGGACAATCAAGGCTGCCTGATTGTTCATTTCTGCAGGCTGGTCTGGTGAAGGAAAAATAAAGCATGCTTGCTGTCCCTGGATTTTGGTGCTGATCACACGAGGTTCGGAACCGTACGGCAGCAATTGCTGAAATGCTTCATTCTGACATACGACATGAAGGGGGTCCTCGGAAGAAATTGCTGAAATCTGGAAGAATCCATCCGGGCCTTCATACCTTTCATCCGTCACCTTTTGCCAATGGGCAGGATACTGAAATTGCACTTGATATTCATTATTTGTATAGGTGTTTTTGGAAACTGCAATCGGTCGGGGAGACCATTGCAGAGAAGTAATGGCATCACCTGTTATTAATTGGATAGGAACTGGATGAAGCAAATCAATGAGCCACATCTCGCTGGCAGTACCCTGAAAATTACACCCTGACAGATATGCAATTTTCCGGCCATCAGGTGACCATGTCACAGGAGAAGCAAAGCAATCTGAAATTGCCATGGTACGGTCGTTCTGCCCTTGTCTTTCTGTAGTCCTTATTAATGAAAAATATCCGACATCCTCATGGGCAGTGGCGCTGTAAGCGATTGTCGATGAATCGGGCGACCACACCGGGAAATAATTTTTCGCAAGCGGGCCACCACTTACTTCGAACACATTTCCGCTTGAAAGCTCAATGATGTAAATAAGGGAGATGCTGACCCCAGGAGTAGTATATAACACGTAAGCCCCATCAGGGGAAAGCCGGACATTGTTGAGCCTCCCACCAGTGTTTTGCGTAATCTGCCGTTTGCCTGTTCCATCAGTTTGAATATAAAAAAGCTGGCTGACACCAGACTGATCAGGTGCCTGATAGAGGAGTGCCTCCCCGCTTGGAAACCACTGGACATCAGTAGCGCCAGGCTGAATAATCCTTTCCGCCTGGTGGGTAACCGTTTGATATATAATGATGGTGTCATTTTTTGTATAGGTCAGTTTACGGCTGTCAGGAGACCAGCTTAAATAAACTCCTAACCCTTCAGCGAACTGGTCAATTCGGGCAATCGTACCTCCCGCTAAATCAATGACATAAAGTATCCCTCCTCTGCCGACAAAAGCAATTTTTCTGCTGTCCTGGGACCAGAAAGGAATAGAAAATGACTCCCCTAATTCTTGTGTAATCCTCCTGCTCGTTCCCCTGGCAGGCTCATATATCCAAATGTCATAGCTTCCGCCACGGCTGGAGGTATAAGCGATCAGCCCCTGGTCTCCTGGAGGTGCATATGGAATAATCAGTCGATCCCCCGGAAAAATCACATCAGATGAAAGCTGGTTTACTTGTCTGATCATGCCTGGATTACTGGCTCCCCTCGTTACCACATTAAATCTGCTTGCAATCTGAAACAATGTGTCCCCAGGCTGCACCACGTAATATGGTACACCAGGCGGAACCTTCAGCAACTGCCCAGTTTGTATGGTGTATGGAGGTACCAGCTGATTGGCTTCAATCAAGACAGACATTGGCACACCAAAGGACTGTGCAATTTGAAAAACTGAATCACCAGGCCGGACACGAACGACATCCACTCCAGGAGGAACGGACAGCTGCTGACCAACATAAATCGTGTAAGGCGGTTCTAAATTGTTCGCAGCGATAACCGATCCCACTGGCAGCCCCCACCGCTTCGCTATTTGAGAAATGGTATCTCCTGGACGCACCGTATAAAAGAGCTGCATCATTTCCCCTCCCTACATGAAATGAAATAAACATCTTTGGTATATCGAATTACTTTAACCTATCCTTTTGGAACTAAAAAAATGCATGAGAAAGTATCGAACAAAAGCTACTAGCATTGTGCTCCCCCACCGACAGGCTTAAGCTGAATCTCGCCTTATCGCCTTCACTCATAAAGAGGATCGGTTTACGTATTAGAGGGAAAATGCTAAAGCTAAAAACAATAAAAAAGCACCACCTCTATTTAATAGAGGAAGTGCAATTTTGCAGCCTTCTTGTTGGTGCTCTCTTTAATCTCATAAAAAGGCGCTTGATTCATCTAGTTTTGAATATACTTTTCAAAAATATCTTTGAAATCTTTCCTGGTATTTTGCTTATGTTTTTCTGCAAACCAGCTATAAGCAAAATTCGCTGCTTCTTCAAATTCCTTTGAAATACCGTTATCGTGGAAACGATTATCCTTTATCAACTCTCGCGCCGTAATCAGACTTTCCTTGGCATAATCGGAATGCAGGCTATTGTCTTCCTGAATTTGTGAAATAGCTACCAGTGATTTGTAAAGATCAGCGATCGCTTCTCCTTCATTCTTATCAATATCAATACTTAATTTCCTGTCCCCAATAGAAAACTTAATTTCCAGATCCAAATCGATAGTGCCAGCCGTTTCAATAGAGACGTCCCTGATAGGATGCTTGTAATAATCATACCGATATATGTTGCGCTTGCTGCTGGAAGCCTTTTCCCCATCCAAATGGATCAAGGCTTTATTAGTAAAACAGTACTCATCACTTTTTGACTTGATCAAAAAATGGATTCGTTCCCCATCTTCTGTCAAAACAAAATCATCTGATTGTGTTTTATCGAAGTCTTCTCTTTTAATGATTTTACCAATATCACTTAAACCTAAAGCATCGCTTGCCATTTTCTTTAGCATAGAACATACCCTCCTAAAATAATCTCCCATTTTTTCATTCCCAATTTACTACTTCTACAAAACGCGCCAGTCTCCTCTCAGGTATGGAAGGGATACAGTTACATTTGACCAGAGTGCCATATTCCCAAGAATCTGTTACCTCATATCAAAAAAATTAAAATTCTAGCACTGAGCTTCACTGAGACGAACTGAAAGGAACTGGGCTTACTGAATGATACTCAGTCGCTCTCAGTAGGTTTGGAGCTTATGTAATTCGTTGATAGGTTTATCTTATATGCAAACATCAAACAAGGAGGATTTACCTATGGCTAAACAACCGATTCCATTAGTAGATACAGATATTCATGAACGAGTGCAATATAGAGAGCTTCTTGAATATCTTGATGAGCCATTCAGGCATTATATCTCGAATTGTCATTGGCTTCAGGAAAAACACATGCCTTACACGCAGCCTTCTATTGCAGGAGTGGACCGGGCAGATGCCATTGTTCCAGATGGCAGACCTGCAGGGTCAGATTTAGCGTTTATGCAGGAACAACTTTTAGATGATGTTGGTCATGAATTCGGTATTTTAACCGGGGCGTTAGACCCATCGCCTTCATCCATGCACGGTTGGCACGAAATGGCGGCAGCGTTAGCGTCTGCCTACAATAATTGGCAAATAGATAAATGGTTAGATAAAGATGAGCGATTATATGGGTCCGTTCATGTTGCCGCTCAGGATCGTGATGAAGCCGTGACAGAAATTGAAAGAGTCGGTTCTCACCCAAAAATGGTACAGGTATTATTGCCGATCGATGACATTATGTGGGGCGACCCGTACTACCACCCTATATTCGAAGCAGCTGAGAAGCACAACTTGATGATTGGAATGCACCACAATGAGCCGCCAATCTATTATGGGAAATGGCCAAGATACTTTATCGAATGGCATACCTTAATCCCTACTGCTCATATGAAACAAGTCACTAATATGATTTTTAATGGGGTATTCGATAAGTTTCCGAACCTTGGGCTTATCATGATTGAAGGTGGATTTACTTTCATTCCTCATATGATGTGGAAAATGGATCAGCAATACAGGGACTTACGTCACGAAGTTCCATGGTTGAAAAGAAAGCCAAGCGACATTATGAAAAAACAGATTCGATTCTGCACTCAGCCTTCGGAAGAGTTGAGCAAAAAAGACTTTACATCTCTTTTGGAACAAATGGGGACAGACGAAATGATCTGTTTCGCTACAGACTATCCACACTGGGACTATGATTCCCCTTACCGGGCATTACCGAATTTGGACCCGGAACTGAAAAAGAAAATCTTCTATGAAAATGCAAAGAACTTTTATCCAAAAATACCAAACACGAGGGAGGGATATCATGAAGGAACAAGTTGTCTGTAAAACATCCGATATTCAGCCAGGTGAAATGAAGGAATCCATTTTCGGGAAGCAAAATGTCTTGATCTGCAGAACGCCAGATGGCAACTTCTATGCCTTTATGAATCAATGTGTCCACCAAGGTGCTCCCCTCGACAAGGGAATGATGTGCGGGGCTAATACTTCTCAGAGTGAACCCGGAAATTACCATCATTGCCGTAAAGGTGAAATTATTCGCTGCCCTTGGCATGGAAGAGAATTTGATATAAAGAACGAGGGGAGGATGCTGGCTAACCCTGAAAAAAAGCTGCCAAGTTTTAAAGTACGAGTAGAGGATGAAAATGTCATTCTCTATAAATAATTAATCTATTGATCTAGAAGGTGATGAACATGAATATAAACCAATCTGAAAATATATCTGACGTTCTTATTATCGGTGGTGGCCCTGCAGGTTTATTTGCTGCTTTCTATGGCGGAATGCGGGAAATGTCCGTCAAGCTGATTGACAGCTTGCCTCAGCCAGGCGGTCAGCTGATGGCCTTATACCCCGAAAAATACATTTATGATGTAGCAGGTTATCCTAAAATATTGGCCAAAGACCTCGTCCACCAGCTAGAAGAACAGGCGTATCAGTTCGATCCTGAGATGTGCCTCGAAGAAAACGTTCAAAATGTCGAAAAGCTGGGAGAGCAACTTTTTAAAATTACAACGACAAAGGCGATCCATTACGCCAGAACAGTGGTGATAACAAGTGGCGCTGGTGCCTTTCAACCCCGTCGCCTGAAGCATGAAACCGCCCATAAGTATGAGGGGAAAAATCTGTTCTACTCCATCACTGACCTCAATGCGCACGAAGGTCAACGAGTATGTATATCAGGAGGAGGAGATTCAGCTGTCGATTGGGCCCTCATGCTCTCAGAAATTGCAGCTGAAACAACACTTGTACACCGCCGTAATCAATTCAGAGCTCACGAGCATAGTATCAATCAGTTAAAAGAAACAAACGTTCAAATCAAAACACCTATGGCGGTCGATGAACTGATAGGCACAGAGGATCATTTAGAATCTGTCGTTTTAAAAGAAACGAAAGGTGAACACTCGGAAAATCTGGAAATAGACTCCCTGATTGTTAACCACGGTTTTCTATCAAGCCTTGGTGCAATTAAAGAATGGGGATTAGAAATCGAAAAGAACGCCATAGTTGTCAATCAGAAGATGGAGACTAACATCTCCGGAATCTATGCTGCCGGTGATATTACCACCTATGACGGGAAGGTAAAACTGATTGCAACAGGATTCGGTGAAGCTCCTACAGCTATTAGTCAGGCAAAACATTACATTGACCCTGATACAAGAGTGCAGCCGCCTCATAGTACAAGAGTTTTGGGCGGGGAATAATCCATTGTCTTCGCGAACGAAACAACCTTATAAAACCGACAACTATATAAATGTCCTTTTTGACTTATTTTTTACCTTTATGAAAATCAGTCCGCTTACCTTTGGCGGGGGAATAGCAATGATTCCCCATATTGAAAGTGAAATTGTAAACAAAAAGAGATGGTTTATGCGCAGGGATGTTCCTGACATCATAGCAATTGCACAATCAGCCCCAGGGTCTATCGCTATTAATTCTTCGATATATATGGGTTACAAAGTACGCGGGATAGGCGGAGCCTTAGCGGCTATGCTCGGCATGCTGCTGCCGGCTGCTCTTATCATCGTCCTGTTAACTTACCTTTTTCTGACGTATCAGGAATTGCCTATTGTTGAAGATGCTTTTAAAGGAATACGGCCAGCAATTATCGGGCTGATCTTATTTGCAGGTTTTAAAATTGGCAGAGGTGCGATTCGCGACCTTTTCACCTTACTGCTATTTACTGTTGCTGTCGTCCTGCTTTTCGGCCTGACCATCTCTCCTGTTTTTCTCATTATTGGAGGGGCTTTGGCAGGTGGGCTTCTCCATGCCTATCGTAAGAAAAGGAGCTAACACTTATGCTCTTTCAGCTTTTTATCGAGTTTTTTACAATCGGCTTGTTCGGATTTGGTGGAGGGTATGCAATGATTCCTCTTATGGAACAAGCTGTCAGAGAACACCAATGGCTGTCCCAACAGCAA
The DNA here is from genome assembly GCF_016908295.1 of Thalassobacillus pellis. GTDB lineage: Bacteria > Bacillota > Bacilli > Bacillales > Halobacillaceae > Thalassobacillus > Thalassobacillus pellis. The sequence goes on along the minus strand of NZ_JAFBDO010000003.1, from coordinate 92,093 downwards.
TTTACAGACATCATTGCCATTGCCGGAAGTGCTCCCGGACCTATAGCAACCAATACAGCTTTATTTATAGGATACCAGACATCTGGAATAGTAGGTGCGATCATAGCGGCGGGCAGTAATTTACTGCCTTCCTTGATCCTGGTATTGCTACTGATAAAACTAATTGCACACCATGCCAGGACCCAGCTGCTCAGTCAGAGTTTATATGGCATTCATCCGGTGATTACTGCATTGATTTTATATGCAGGTGTCCGAATGGGCGTCCAGAATGACATTTTTTCACGATCAGCAGAATACCCTCAATACCTTATTATGATCCTGGCGATTATTTTGCTGTACAAAAAGGTCTCTCCTGTTTGGGTGATCAGTATTTCCGGATTATTAGGCATGTTGATTTATGGTCTTTGAAGGAGGAATAATGATGAACAAGAAACATATGTACATTAATGGTAAATGGGTTCCCGCTGTTGACGGTAATACACGTACAATCATCAACCCATTTAATCAAGAGGAGATCGCAGAAGTTCCTGAAGGGAATGAGACTGACACACAACTCGCAATTGATGCTGCCAGAGAAGCTTTTGATAATGGAGAGTGGCGTCATACCTCAGCAACCGAACGGGGGAAGCTCGTATCAAAAATTGCCGAGCTGATTGAAAGGGATCACCAGGAATTAGCCGAACTAGAAACATTAGATTCTGGAAAAACCCTGACGGAAAGCCTGGATGATATGAGTGATATCGCGGAAGTTTTCCGTTATTACGGCGGTCTTGCTGATAAAGATGGCGGAGAGGTGATCGAATCTCCCCTTCCCGATTCCAAAAGCAAAGTTGTTCGGGAACCTGTAGGGGTTTGTGGACAAATCACTCCATGGAACTACCCCCTATTGCAGGCTTCCTGGAAATTGGCTCCTGCACTTGCAGCAGGGAACACACTCGTCATAAAACCCAGTGAGATTACTCCGTTAACTACGATTAAAGTGATGGAATTAATAGAAGAAGCTGGTATCCCGAACGGAGTAGCCAACCTGGTATTAGGACAAGGATCCAAAACAGGACAATTGCTTGCTGAAAGCACTTCCGTAGACCTTATATCCTTTACGGGCGGCATTGAAACCGGACGCAAGATCATGACCGCCGCTTCCGGCAATTTCAAAAAGATTGCCCTTGAACTTGGTGGTAAAAACCCGAATATAGTATTTGAGGACGCAGACTTTGAAACAGCTGTAGACCAAGCCTTAAATGCTGTATTCTTCCATGCTGGGCAAGTATGCTCAGCCGGCGCCCGATTACTCATTCAAGATTCCATTCACGATGAATTCGTCCAAGCATTAGTGGAACGAACGAAACAAATAAAATTAGGAAATGGATTCGACCCTTCTACCCAGTCCGGCCCGCTTATTTCAAAAGAACATCGTGAAAAAGTGGAAAACTATGTGGCGATCGGTATTAACGAAGGTGCGAACCTTCTCACCGGCGGTAAACGTCCTGAAGCTGAAGAACTACAATCTGGCTTCTTTTACGAACCTACAATCTTCACCGATTGTGATACTTCCATGAGAATCGTCCAGGAAGAAACGTTCGGGCCACTGCTGACAATCGAACGATTTAGCAATGAAGAAAAGGCAGTAGAGTTAGCCAACGACTCCAAATATGGACTGGCTGGAGCTGTTTGGACAAAGGATATAAGGAAGGCTGAGCGGTTATCAGGCAAACTTCGCATGGGGACCGTATGGATCAATGATTTCCATCCTTATTTCGCCCAGGCACCTTGGGGAGGCTATAAGTCCTCAGGAATTGGCCGGGAACTTGGCAGACAGGGGCTTGAAGAATATACCGAAGTGAAGCATGTATATGAAAACACCAACCCTGCTCCTCTTCATTGGTTTTAACTTACAACCTGAAGGTCAGTCAGAATTATCTGGCTGACCTTTAATTTTTTTCCTTATTCCCGTATCCTTAGATGGTTAAATATGTACCTCCTGGACATCCTAATTCGTGACCCATTGATTACATAGGAGGGAAAAAACATGCCTAATAAAAAGAAAGAAATACAGCCCAAACAGCATCAGAATCGCCAACCCGGGTTTGAAAACGAAATGAAGCCATTGCCGGAATATGCAGATAATAATTATAAGGGTAGCGGAAAGTTGGCCGGAAAGGTTTCGGTAGTTACCGGAGGAGACAGTGGAATTGGCAGGGCAGTAAGTCTGTATTTTGCAAAAGAAGGTGCAGACGTTGCTATCCTCTATTTAAATGAACATGAAGACGCGGAACTTACGAAAAAACTGGTGGAGGATGAAGGGAGAAAATGCTTGCTGATAAGTGGGGATATTGGCGATGCAGACTTTTGTGAAACAGCCGTCAAACAAATCGCGAAGGATTTTGGGAAAATTGATATTCTAGTAAATAATGCAGCCATCCAGTACCCACAAGAGGATTTTCTGGCTATCACAAACGAGCAGTTGGAAAAGACATTTCGCGTGAATATCTTTTCCTACTTTTATATGGCTAAAGCAGTCCTTCCCCATATGACAAATGGCAGCTCTATCATTAACACTTCTTCCATCACAGCCTATGCTGGTAATGAACAATTGATTGATTATTCATCGACCAAAGGCGCAATTACCACGTTTACACGGTCTCTCGCCAAGTCGTTAGTGGGTAAAGGAATCCGAGTAAATGGTGTCGCACCTGGACCGATATGGACACCACTCATTCCGGCAAGCTTTGATAAACAGCAAGTGGCCGAATTTGGCTCTGATAACCCCATGGGACGACCAGGTCAGCCCAGGGAAGTCGCTCCCGCTTATGTTTATCTAGCCAGCGATGATTCGAGCTATGTAACAGGACAGATGCTTCATGTAAATGGCGGGAGTCATGTTAATAGCTAATTACAAGTATAAGAAAAACGAAGGCTTTCGCCAAAAGGACTTGGCGACAAGCCTTCGTTTTTCTAAATGGATAATATAATAGCTATTTCTCTACCACACTATGATCTAGTATTGTTATTTTTCTGCTTCCACTTATTAAACTTCTTAACCGTGGATCTTCTTTTCTTGCTCTCCAAATAATATGTGAAAAATTTACTGGAGTAAAATTGTATTGATCAATCAAATATTGTTCAAATTCTTTGTGGTCCACCTGGTTATTGTGTTCCTTAGCATATTTAATTAGAATTTGGGTCAGTTCCTTATAGCTCATACTTTTTGAACCATCCTGGGAATAAGCTTCCGGTTCAGTAGGAATCACATATTCGTTTTTCGAGGCGCTTGAAGTTGCGTTATCCAAGTATTTATTTGTTGTTTTCTCTATCACGATGTCAGTCGGTATGTCCGTATCCATGCCTTTTATATCGCTATCCGAGTCCGTTAATGTCGCGGTAAGGGAGGTTGTGTCCATATCTTCCCTATAATTCTCCAAACGCTCTAATCGGCTTATCAAATCGTGTTGTTCCTTCGTAAGCTGCTTGATCATTTCCCGTAAATGCTTTTTTTCCTCTTGTATATCCTCGAGTCGCATCCCAATAGCGTTCCTTAACGTGAACATGTTTGGGAACCTCCTTTAATAGTAACGATTATTAAATATAATAGCACATGAAAGAGGATGATTATCTTGATATCCGCCTGGATAATAAAAATTGATAAAAAAGTTGCTTTTTAACAACTAATTTCATAAAGATGATGATTGTTTAACAGTTAGTGAAGGTTCTTTCTCCCTATATTTTTATAAGAATATGTTACGGAAATTCAGACGCCAAGTATATTAACCAGCTTCAATTATTATATATCCAAAATTTTGGATTTAACTCTTATATAAGCATCCTTCACTATGAGCACACACAAAAAAACACAGTGATATAATTCACTGATTTTATCATCAATATAAATTAAAGTTGATATAAAATTTCTTGCCTATAAAAGGCAATTAGGAGGAGAAGTTTTATGAAAAGAAATCATTTGCCAATTGTTTATTCTTGCTCAGGCTGTTCATCGGCAGCACAGACTGCCAATTCTATTGCCATTAAAATGGACCGTGCAGATGTTGCAGAAATGTCGTGTATTGCGGGGGTTGGTGGTGATGTAAAATCGCTTGTTCGAACTGCAAAATCCGGAAGAGAAATCATTGCCCTAGACGGATGCATACTTTCCTGTTGTAAGAACTCCCTGGCTAGACATGATGTAAATGCAAAGCATCATTTCGTTCTTTCAGATTTTGATGTACCAAAGAAAAAGGGTGTAGATCCAGATCCTATCCTAACCGAAAATGCCTATAATCAGATCTTGGAACAAGTAGTGCATAATACGAATATTTCCTCTTAAAGGTGGTTCTGTTTATTTAGTTACTTTTCTTTAAAACAGAATGGAGAGGCTCAGATAAAGGTACCGCTACTTTTATTGTGAACAAAGAAGATGTTAAAGAGGAAAAATACCGCTTCGTAGTTTATGATAAGATGGAAAATATATTAAGAAAAACTGATTATTTCAGAATCGATCCCTAACTATATAAAAGGTGCTGAACCGACAGTAATTCGGTTCAGCACCTTTATATATGGCTCCTTCGGTTGTAATTCTAATATGTCTTCAGAAGGTTTAATAGTCTGCTTTCAGTTCGCTTTCTCCCTAATTTACTTTTATTATTATGGATAATCCCGCTAGAGGTTGCACCCTTTTGATTCAGGAAATAGTGTAAATGATTTAACCCTCTTTCCTTAAACCTAACTTCATAATTAACGGTTTCATTGTTAATCCCTGAATAACCAAGGAAAATACGACTACACTGAATGTCAATATTAATATTGTATCCCTTCCTTCAAAGGAAGTGGGTAAACTTAGGGCAAGAGCTATGGATAAACTCCCCTTCAATCCACCCCAGTTCATGATCACCTTCCATTTACTAGGTATTTTCTTAGATAAGGATGTACTCATATAAAGAGAGAGGGTTCTTGCTATTAATACAATTATGATCGCCCAAATAATCAATAGCCATTTATCCGTGAAATCAATATTACGAATCTCTAGCCCAACCATCAAAAATATCAAGCTGTTGGCTATTTCTGTAATAGTGTCCATAAACGAATTGATATTGACTTTGGTCGTATCTGTCATGCCGATTCTTGCTCCATAACTTCCGTAAATCAAACCGCTGACTACAACAGCTATAACCCCTGAGAAATGGAAGTGCTCAGCAATAAAATAACTACCAAAATACATTAATAAAGAAACAACTATTTCGAATGGATAATCATCATAAAAACGGATCACCTGGGAGATAAAAAAACCGAGTATTGCACCCACTACAGTGCCACCAATGACAAATTTTAAAAATAGTAAAATACCACTGCCAACTCCGGCAAGGCCCATTTCCATATAGGACAATAAATAGATCGTAGTAATATTAAATAAAACAACAGCAATACCATCATTAAATAATGATTCTGTTTCCATTACAGTAGAAAGTTTTTCTGATACCCCCAGATTTTTAAAAATAGTAATGACACTAATTGGATCTGTGGCACTCATTAATGCTGCAAAAGTGAAAGCTACTACCAGCGAGAGATCAAGTAAAAAATAAGTGCAGAGTCCAATTACCAGGAATGTTGTAAAGGTTCCTAAGAAAGCCATGGAAAAGGAAACAGCTTTGTATTCAAAAAAGTGCTCTATCGGCATCTTTAATGTAGCGTCACCCAACAAAATAGGCAAAAACAAAGAAACTATAATCGCATGAAAAACATTCGATTGGGTTATGAAGTTTTCCGCTGCTTCAAATACGGTAATCTCGGTTAAGCCTAGTATGATCCCTACCATCACAAGGGCTATGGAATAAGGTTGTTTAATTAGTTTGGCTATCCCTATCACAAAAATGGAAATAGCCATCAACATTAATATTTCGATAAATACTTCATGAAAATGCATAGAGGCCCCTTTCGATTAAAGAGAATTCTGTAGTTTTTTTATTATCTTTTCCTGGATTCTTTGTTAGTATGCCATACTTCCCAACATCATTATTTCTTAAAAGCATGTTAATTATAGGTGAATAGACATATTTTGTGAAAAACGGCTGCTTTCTAATAGTGTAAACATTGATATTAAAGTTCAAAAAAAAGCCCTGGTATTGTACCAGGGTCTTCAGCTTTTCCGTTTCTTACACCAGGTAAAAACTAAGTATCATCTAAAAAATTGTCTTTATGGGGATGTTCTCATGTCATTTTATTAACCACATCATATGTTTTGCTTTATGCCTTTTTCAGACTAGCCTCAAATAAATCTATGATTTCCAAAAACCTTTCTGCTTCTCTAAATGTGTGATCTGCTAAGAGGGGATGTATATTACTCTTAATACGACATTCCTCTATTAATTCTCTGGCAGTTTTCTTAAAATCTCTTAATGAAGTAACAGATACCCTATTCTGGTCTAAGAACTGATCTAGTAGAGGTATAGTTTCTGATTGTGGCTGCATCGAATCCAAATCAACTGCCTGGAATAATAATTGGTCAAAATCATGACTGAACTCTCTTGCCTGTGCCACTAACTTTCTCTCCGAAGGATCTAAAAGGTGTCCTATGAACTTAGCATGATCTGCCATGATTCTTAGAAAGAAGACATTTTCTTCAATAATAGCATCTGGTTCTGGGGCTAGTTTCCCTTCATTAAGTTCTTTTAACCTATTGGCAAAGTAAGCGGCTTCTCTACTAATATGGTCAATCAATAAAGGGTAGTTATTTGAACGAATTTCACAACGTAAAGTTAAACCGAGCACTTTCCTCTTATAGTTCCATATGGCGACAGCTGCTTGATAAACTTCTGCATTAAAAGCTTGAATTTGACGTATATCAGAGTTTACCGTGTACCTAGTTAATTTCTCTTCAATCCTTTCAAAAATAGTAATAAACTGATTTGCTTCGTCAATCAATTGCTTCTGTTCATACGTAAACCCTAAACTCAGAAATAGTGCATGTTCCTTCATAATCCTGGACCAAAATCTTATTTCATCTAATGACCTTGCAACAATTGAATTTATAAGACTCTCCCCCCTCACCTTCACTCCTTTCTATAACTACGTATGACTTTTTGTCCTAATTCTCAAAAAGTTTTAACTTAAGTAAACTAAATCAATATAAACAGAACCTTCTATGAAGCGTCCTGCTAAATAAAAAATATAAGGTAATCAATGGGGTTCCCTCATTTATCGAGCGCAATTCAAACATGAATTGCGCTCATATAAGGTTTTAAAAATCAGCCACTTCAGCCTCTGGTTCTTAAAGGGTAATCTGCACTTATGAAAACTTTTTTATTTCCACACTGAACAGTTACCGTTATTTTTGTTTCCAGATCAGTTTCCGTCTCGGTTTTTCTACTTGTTCCGCCTCAGCGGAGCTGCTTTCTTCTGTAAACATCTCGATAGAACTGCTTTCTTCATCTTCCACAAACAACGCGTTAGAGCTGCTCTCATCCTCTATATTAGTTAAGGAATGTTCTTCGTTCTTCATACCAGGAATATCCTCCTTTCCTGTCTGAACCGAATTATCCTGTGGCAGGCTGTCTCCCCCTGAGGTCGGTTCTTGATACATGCGGCTTAATTCTTCAACTTTTTCGGGAAATCTGCTTCCTGTGGTTTCCCTTCCAAGCCATCTCCTTCTCTTCGTTTTCTGGCTATGCTCAATAGGAGCAGGTTCTTCTGGTTTTGGAGATTTTTCTTTTTCAACTTCAATACCAGACTCAATTGGAATAGTTTCCTCCGGCAATACGACTGTATTTTCTTCCGCCTGCTGATCAGGTTCAGTAGAGTGAATCGTTTCGGTCTTCTTAACAGGCATATTCTCCATCTCATCCCAAACAGAAGCGATATCATTGACTACCCGATCCCAGCTATAGTACTGTTCTGCCAATGTACGTCCGTATCTGCCCATATTCTTCCCTTTTTCCGGATTGGAAAGGAGGTAAGAAATGTGCTCAACAAACTCTCCTGGGTTTGGAGGATTTTCTACTACAATGCCATTTTTATGGGGCTCGATAACCTCCGTGTTCCCGCCTCGGTTCGTAGTTACAATGGGCAATGCTGCGGCCATCGCTTCATAATGGACCCTGGCCAACGGCTCTTGCCATTGCGAGGTACAGACGAATAGATCAGATGCAACAAACCATTCGTGAATTTTATCAGGGGAAACGAAGCCTGTTTGGATAACGGGGATAGGGAGACGGTCTGCCAAGGCGCGTACATAGGCAATATAATCCGTAATGGAATTATCGCTGAACCATTTACTTCCCATGATAACCAAAGCTATATCTTTATGCTTTTTGGCTAATTCAGGGATTGCCCGAATAAGGACGTCAATTCCTTTATTCGGGGAGAGCCTCCCAGCATACAAGATGACTTTCTTATTCGTAAGGTTATGTTCCTTACGTATCCTTGACCTTATTGTTGTCGCTTTTGGGGAATAAGAAGGGACGAAACGGTCCAGGTCAACCCCAGAATAGATAGTCTGCAGTTTGGGGGCAGCAGCTGGGAATAAATCTTGAATAGTCTGCCCGATATAATTGCTGATGGTAATGATTTTATCTACGTTTTCTACTACCGCAGCTCCTTCCTCAGGATCGATTTTTTCCGGTTTAAACATGTCGTTATGCATGCTTAACACTATTTTCGAATTGGGTGCTAATGCCCGGATTGGATTGACCAGACGAGGGCGGTTAAAGATATGAATCAAGTCATAGCGCTCCGAGGAGGATTGCAGGAAATCGACGACGTTATCCCGATAGATCTCTAACAATCCACCCCCTACCCTGCAATAACGGACGCCATCCTGCAGTTCGTCATCTGGCAAGGACGCATCACTTCTTCCAAGAACAGTGATTTGATGTTTATGCCTCAAATTTGGCAATGCTCCGGCAATATATGTCTGAATGGCACCTCCGCGAATAGGCGGAACCGGCAATTTTTCCGTACATATAATTAATATTTTCATTTAAATGAGAGTCCTCCTTTCCTGTCTTGAGCCAATTGCTGTAAAACCGGCCACTTTTCTTCTTCCAGTTGGATCAATAACTGCAGCTCCTGATCGACTGCCTCTGTCATAAACGTTGTAGGGGAATAGACGATGGGTTTAATAAATTTATAAAATAAATTCGGGAGTGATAAATCAATGAGCAACATTTGGTACTCCTCATCCGTTATCGGGTTTGCTTCCTCATAGGCCTGGATCATTGCCCTGATGTACTCCACATCCCATGTTTCCAAGGCATGCATCCGGTCGATGATCAACTTTCTCAAGTCCCGGATCGCAATATCAAAAGACACTCCGTCCAAATCGATGACCCACATTCCATTATCAGCAAGCTGTGCATTGGACCACCCATAGTCCTGATGGACGAGGCTTGCTTCTTCTGTTCCGCTAGCAAGTATCTGTTCATATGGAGACTCGGCAAGACGAGTGCGAGCATTCCGTGCCTGTTCCTGATACATATCGATGACCGAAAGAATTGTATCGCTTGACGGCAGCTCATGATAAGCATTCGCAATATCCCGGAACCAGTCTAATTTCTTTTCGACACGTTCATAAGTTCTCGGCCACCGATGAAGACGAGAGACAAATTCCGCATCGGACGGCGGGACATAGCCCTTGGTCAATTTATGAAATTCGCCTAACGCATTGCACAGCTGTTTCGTTCCTTCCAGGCTCTCTGTTAATGGACGAAGGGATTCCACCCAATGGGCGACAAACCAAAGTTTTCCTCCCATTTCCACGTAATTCACCCCATCTTTTGTCGGGATGATAGCTGGAACGTTAGCCTTCTTTTCTTTTACCAAATATTCCTGGGCTCCAAGACAAAACTTGCTTTGTGTCGGCCTTCGGTGTAGTAGCTTTAAACTGAATGGACCTTTATCCGTTTCTATTTTCCAAATTGCTCCGCCTTTAAAAGGCTTTGTCGCCATGACCGTCATACTATCCACCTGCTTAAAATCGTATGACTCTAAAACTTTCCACCCCATTTCTTCGATATAGGATGGGACATACAGGGAATCTCCCAAACTTTCATCAAGATTTTCTTCCGACCATGGTTCAATCATTTCATTTATCATACTTTCACCTCCGTAGTACAACCATCCTATTCCACTTACCGAACATTGTATGGATTGTTTACTTACAAAAGGTAAAAATAGGCAGCATTAGAAAACCCATGAAGAAGTGTGATTCCTTACCCATGAGGAGTGCCTTTCTTTATAATCAGCGGTCATCCGCCGTTTCTATTAGGGAGACTAACAATATAGTAATCGTATCATTACAATTCGAGGAGAAAGTGTTATGAGAATTTTAATTATAGGGCAGGGATATGTCGGAACGACCATGGGCGTTGTATTGGCTCGTGCCGGCCATGAGGTCACTGGATTGGACATAGATCCCAAAAAAATAGATTCGCTTAAAAAAGGAAATCTATATTTCTATGAACCTGGACTGGAGGAAATGCTACGGGAGCAAGTCAAAGCGAAAAAGCTTCAATTCACTACAGAAGCCCGCCAGGCAATTGTTAATAATGATATTTTGTTCATTACAGTTGGAACTCCTTCTCTGGAAAACGGGAACGCAGACCTCACCTATATTAAAAATGCTGCTCAAATGATCGGGAGGTTTAAAAATAACGAGAAAATAATCGTTGTCAAAAGTACCGTACCAGTCGGCACGACAGAGAATGTGGAGCAGTGGGTGATGGAAGCCAGTAAAGACGCTTCTCCAGTCAAAGTGGTCATGAACCCTGAATTCCTGCGAGAAGGCAGCGCCTTACAAGACGCTCTTTATCCAGACAGGATTGTGATTGGAAGCCACATAGGTGACGCACTGGAAACAGTCACTCGTATTTACAAGAACTGGACTTGCCCTTTGTTGCAGACTACACCACGGGCAGCCGAAATGATCAAATATGCTTCCAACGCTTTTTTAGCGACGAAAATCTCTTTCATAAATGAAATAGCAAAACTTTGCGACAAGCTCGGCATCAACGTCCGTGATATCTCCAAAGGCATAGGTCTGGATAAGCGAATCGGACCATCTTTCCTGGATGCAGGGTTAGGCTACGGAGGATCCTGCTTTCCAAAAGACGTCAAGGAACTGTTGTGGACGGCAAATGATAAGCAAGCTCCACTCCATATTCTGCGGGAAGTCGAGCAAGTCAACCAACAGCAGCCGACATATTTACTGACAAAAACACGGCAGCATTTGAAGTCCTTCAAAGGAAAAAAAATAGCTGTACTCGGTCTGGCATTCAAGCCTTACACAGACGATACCCGGGAGTCCGTTTCTATGCCAGTCATCCATCACTTGCTGGAAGAGCAGGCATCAGTTGTGGTCCATGACCCGATTGTGGCCTTATCTGAAGAATGGAGAAATAGAGGCGTCCACCAAAGTGATGACCTTTATGAAGTCGTTAAGGATTCTGATGCCATTATCATTTGTACCAATTGGCCACAGTATGAAGAACTTGACTGGGCTAAGATACGGAATCTTGTCCGGCATCCTGCCATATTTGACGGCAGGAATATGTTAAAACCTGAAAAACTAAACGAATGGGAGTTTCACTATGAAGGGATTGGCTATCCTTAGAAACTTCTTAGAAAGGAGAAATGTATGAAAGGGTTAATTTTGACTGCCGGGAATGGAACAAGGCTGCGTCCATTATCACAAACCAAACCAAAACCGTTATTGCCTGTTGCCAACCGTCCCGTCATCAGCTATGGAATTGAGCAATTATCCAATCTTGGAATCCAGGATATCGGCCTTGTCATCAAGCCTCAGCAGGAAGAACTGTTCAGGAAATCATTACATGCTTATACCAATAAGAACGTCCGAATTCATTATATCTATCAACAAGAACCGAAGGGAATCGCCCATGCCGTTGCCCAGGCAGAAGATTTTATCGGATCTGACCCTATGGTGTTGTTGTTAGGTGACAATCTGATCGATGAACCGTTAGATTTAATACAAGAATCCTTCCAGAAAGAATCCACTCACGGCACGGTCATGGTAACGGAAGTCAGTAAGCCGGAAGATTACGGTATAGCGAAAATAAAAGACAACAAAATTATTGAACTCGAAGAAAAACCAAAAGAGCCTAAATCTAATTTGGCTGTCATTGGAGCTTATATGTTCCAGCCGACAATATTCAAGGCAATCCATGCTATTTCTCCATCGGCAAGAGGGGAATACGAAATCACCGATGCTATCCAATGGATGATCGATCAGGGTTATACCATCAATCACGTAAAAACAACGAAACCGACCTTTGACGTCGGAACGATCGACCGCTGGCTGGAAGCCAACCAGTGGATGCTAAAACACTATTCCCGCACCACGGACGATGACTTCATCGATAGTAAGACAGACGGCTCCGTCATCATCCCTCCTGTCGACATCGGAGAAAACTGTACAATCGATAATTCAGTTATAGGTCCATATGTATCAATCGAATCGGACGCTATCGTGAAAAATTGCGTACTCAAAAACAGTATCCTGTTAAAAGGATCACATCTTGAAAACATCCCCTACGAAATCACAGACAGTATATTCGGCGAAAAAGCGGTAATTGTGGGATTGGATGGGGACGAAGAGGTCATGCATCTGGTGTTCGGCGATGAATCCAAGGTTATCATTACCAACGATAGGACGAAGAAGCATGATAACACCGAATAAAAATGAGCGCACCATTCTGGTCACTGGAACAGCAGGATTCATCGGTTTCCACGTCGCCAGGAGGCTGCTCCATATGGGGCAGACTGTCATCGGTATTGATAACTTGAATGACTATTACAGCGTCAAATTGAAGCAAGACCGATTGCAATTATTAAACAACAGTCAGTTTATTTTTGAGAAAATCGAACGGGAAGATCGGGAAGCTGTCACGGCTCTATTCGCAAAGCACAAACCTTCAGTCGTAATAGATCTTGCAGCCCAGGCTGGTGTCCGTTACAGCTTGGAAAACCCTTTCTCCTATATCGATTCAAATATAGTCGGCTTCATCAACATCCTGGAAGCATGCCGTCATCATCACGTCGACCACTTGATTTATGCATCTTCCAGCTCCGTCTACGGCATGAATAAGAAAATGCCGTTTTCCGTTGAGGACAATGTCGACCATCCCGTCAGTTTATATGCTGCTACAAAAAAAGCCAACGAACTGATGGCTCACACTTACAGCCACCTTTATCAATTGCCGACAACAGGCCTCCGCTTCTTTACCGTATATGGACCTTGGGGACGACCTGATATGGCCTTGTTTCGATTCACAAAAGCAATCTTGGAAGGAAACCCCATCGATGTGTATAACCACGGAAATATGAAAAGAGATTTCACCTACATTGATGATATCGTCGAAGGTATTATTCGGCTGATCGATCATCCCCCTGTGCCTAACCCGATAATGGGCTTACATCCTGGTACAAGTCACGCCCCTTATAAAATTTATAACATCGGAAACAACAAGCCGGTTAAACTCTTGGATTTTATTAACGCTATCGAAGATAAGCTCGGAATCAGGGCCAAAAAGAAGCTTCTGCCCATGCAGGATGGCGATGTCCCCGCCACCTATGCAAATATCGATGATTTGATACGTGATGTCGGCTACAAGCCGGATACTTCAATCGAAGAAGGCGTGAGCAAATTTATTGATTGGTATAAGGATTACTATGGAATAAAATAAAATTTAAAAATACGAAAAAAAGCCTCTCAAAAGTTCCCTGAACTAACGAAAGGCTTTTTTAATGCAGGTGATCCTGGAACTCCTTCAATCTACTTCCATAATTTGCAATACTTAATTTTAGAACATTTGATAGTTATATTGGTATTTTTTCATATGCTGATTGTCCCTTTAACAAATGGGTAAATTAACGTTACATTATAATAGTCAATAAAGATGTGATCAAAGCGGGTGTTTTTTAATGAAGTATAAAATTTTTCTGGCTTATGTTTTATTATTCCTTGCATTGTTAACAGGTTGTACGGGTATGAATGAGACTGAAAAAGCTGATGAGATAGAAAATGGCGACGATGAAACTAAGTGGGTAGCTGCCTGGTCAGCAAGTATGCAGGCCCCTTTTAAAGAGGGGATTTCCCAACAAGGTTTTGAAAACAAGACCATACGAATGATCGTCCACCCTCATATTGATGGCAATGAAATGCGTATTCAGCTATCCAATGCGTTTAGCAAAGATCCATTGTCCATTGAAAAGGTACAAGTAGCAGCTGCAAACGAAGGAGCTGAAACTGTTCCAGGCACTGCCAAGCAAATTTCCTTTAAAGGTGATCAGCAAGTGACAATCCCCCCTGGCGAAGTAGTATACAGTGATCCTATCCCCTTCAAAGTCAAAAACGGGGAGAACCTCGCTGTCAGTCTTTTCGTTAAGGATGACACTGGACCTGTAACTTGGCATCCCCGTTCGATGCAAACCACCTATATATCTGATGGAAATCACGTATCAGACACAAGTGCTTCCTCTTTCGATAAGGAAGAAGAAGCTTGGTTCTGGCTTGGCGGCATCGATGTAACAACCGATACTTCAGTCAAAGGATCCCTTGTGGTCGTGGGAAGTTCGATTGCTAATGGCAATCATTCGACTTTGAATGCAAACCATCGCTGGCCCGATTATTTAGCAAAACGGATGAACAAGAAAAAATCGAAAGTTAAATTGTCCGTTTTGAACGCAGGGATTTCTGCCAATCAATTGTTGAACAGTCCTCCTAAAAAAGGGGAAAAGACTATGGCAAGGCTAGAACAGGATGTTTTTACTCAAACAGGTGTCAAGGGAGTGATTCTTCATCAAGGGTTAAATGACATCCGACACCATCCGGACATTGGTGCGAATAAAATTATTGAGGAAATGAAAAAAATAATCGAAGCTGCTCATGATGAAGGTTTGAAAATTTATGGAGGCACGTTGACTCCTTTTAAAGGTTCAGGGTTATACACAGAGAAAGGGGAAAAGACCCGCCAGGAAGTAAATGAATGGATCAGGACAAGTAAAGCGTTTGATGGAGTGATCGATTTCGACAAAGCTTTGAGAAATCCGGAAAACCCTGCACGCTACCTGCCTAAATATGACGCGGGTGACCACCTCCACCCTAACGATGCCGGTTATAAAAAAATGGCGGAAACTATCGACCTTTCCATGTTCGAATAGACCCCCATCCTAAGCTGCATTATACCAGCTGAACATAGGGGCGACTGACGGTAGTCGCCCATTTTTTATTTGTAAAAATCGCTAACGGATGAAACATCTGTGAAGAATTTTTATTCGTTATTAATCAATTGGATCACATAGATCTACTTCGTCTTCATTTTCCGTCCAATCAGAGTAGATTTCCAGCGTCCACTTCTCAGGTGATCTCTGATATCCATTCTCCTTGACCCATTTATGTAGATGCGTATAAACCTTAAAAATTTCCGATGCATGACCCTTGAAATGTAGTACGGCATATTTCTGCTCAGGAATAATTAAAGAAACCATATCTTCAGGAATATCCTCAAAATCTCGCACTTCATAACAAACCCAGTAACCATCGTCTCCTTCGGAAGTTTCTCCTGCTTTAAAAGCACCAATAAGCTTTACAGGCTCAATCAACTGCTTTATCTCGTCTTTTCGTCTGTCAAGCATCATAGAAGTCTTTGGTATTTCCTCACCATAACCTTTCATATCCTCGCAGACTACTCGAAAACCGACTAATTTCTTTTCCCCGATTTCTCTCACACCATTTAACGTGATTGAATCCGTTTTTTCCATTCCTTTAACTCCTTCCTCCATTTTGTTTATAGTCTACTATTCCATTATCTATTTCCATAATGAGCAACAATTTTCCTTTTCTCTAAAATAAGAAAAACAGCAAAGATATTACGCTGCTGCAAATGGGATAAATATGTAAGAAAACACCCCTCAGGTACCAAAAAAGTGTGATAGTATTTTCAGTAACCACGCCTATGCTGAAGGAAAGGGGGTAGTTGTTTGTTAAAGCTACTGTCGATGATTATTACCGTCTCTTTTGGTATTTATCTACTATCTTCGTTTGTATTGGAATCAGTAACGTTATTGTCACCGTGGTATGGTTTTCTATTTGGACTAATCCTATTACTAAGTGGATTAGAAGATTTGAAAAGGAAGAAACGTAATGGATATATTACTATTATGTTTGGGGTATTATTTTTCATCTTTACACCACTTGCTCTTTTTTAACTCTTTTGAAGATTCGGGTACGAGACAATCAGAATATATGGTTCTTATTCTAATTTATATGTTCATTTTCACCCGGCACCTTTATCAATTCTGTTCCTCCATATGGCAGTATCTCCAAAAAGATTCTTATATAGAATAGACGGCTATTGTTATAAAATAGCCGTCTACTTTCATAAAAGATCCATCTCGTGTTTTCTTACCCAGACTATACACTAAGACCCTCGTGGTTATAAGTACACTTCTCAATAAACACTGGCACATGTTCCTGCTTCAGGTTCATAATAACAATGGTTTTTAAATTGACCAGTAAAAGGTTGACCATACCATGTGGAAGGACATGGACCATATGGGTTGAAATACCATAAAGCAAATTTCGCTGGGTGGTCCCTCCAAAATTCTAAATTCTTCCTTGCCAGCCTTTTTTCAGCGGATCTAGCCCTTTGATAAAATACATTACCTTTCTGGACAGCTTCAAACGAATAATTTCCTCCTTGTACTTGAAAGATGACATCCCGAATGGTTCTTAAATCTTTGAAGTCTAAACAATCCGCTACCCCTCTATTAACTATTACGTTCCCGACATACAACATTCCTTGCTTTCCTTCCCCTATAGCTTCCGCTCTCATCATTCTTGCCATTAAGCCAACATCTGAGCTTGTGTACTTTATTCTCGCCACTTTTTCACCCCCAAAGTATTGTATGAGTATATATAATAGGATAGTTATATGGACAGAGCATTTATGTATTTTTCTTGCAAGGTTTCAAGTATTAGTCGGCACTAAAAAAAGCAGGAACCCTTTATTGGTTACCTGCTTTATCTTTCCGTACTAATTTTGTTACTGCTTCTACATGCATGGTCTGAGGAAACATATCCACCGGCTGAATGCTTTCAACCGCATAACCGTTTTTCACCAAATATCCCATATCCCTTGCCTGTGTAGCCGGGTTACAGGATACATACACTACCAGCTTCGGCTGCAGCTTCACCACACTGGATAAGAACGCTTCGTCACTTCCGCTCCGTGGTGGATCCATTATCACTACATCGGCTTTTTCCCCGCGTGCTGCCATCTGCACCATGAACTGCCCAGCGTCCCCCTGATAGAATCGTGCATTCTTCACGCCGTTGCGCTTTGAATTATGGATGGCATCACGGACCGCATCCTTATTCTGCTCCACACCAATAACCTTTCCAGCTTTTCGGCTGGCAATCAGGCCGATCGTGCCAATTCCGCAGTAGGCATCTATCACGGTTTCCTTTCCAGTCAGTTCTGCCATCTCTATGGCCTTCGCATATAACTTTTCCGTCTGGACCGGATTGATCTGATAAAAGGATTTCGCTGATATATCGAACTTAAGCCCACAGAGGGTATCCGTTATGGTCCCTTTGCCGAACAGCACTTTCTCCTGGTCGCCTAAAACCATGCTGGTGTCCCGGTTATTAACATTCAGCAAGAGGGTAGTAATTTCTGGATGAGCCTTACGCAGGGCTTTCACAAAATTCTTCTTGCCCTTGAAAACAGGGGAAGCAGCAACAAGCACTACCATGATTTCCCCACTGACCTTACCGACCTTCACTAGAACGTGTCGTAAAAAGCCATGCCCAGTGTCTTCGTTGTATGGCTGCATTTTAGAACCCTTCATAATTTCCTTGATAGTCTGGACAATCTCGTCCGCTTTTGGATCATGAATAAGACAACGTTCCATCGGTATGATCTGGTGAGAGTTCTGAGCGTACAGCCCGCCAATGACCTGCCGCTCCTTATTCAGCCCGAATGTTGTATGGCTTTTATTTCGATAATCATACGGGTGGTCCATAGTCAAAATAGCTTCCGGTTTTCCGAACGATTGCATAAGTTTATCAATGGTTTCCTGCTTGAAGCGCTTTTGCGCCTGCTCGTTCATATGCTGCAGCTGACACCCGCCGCACTCATAATAATGAACACAAGGCGGGTTAATCCTGTCATTTGAGGGAGTAATCACCCTCTTCAGCTCTGCGGTAACATTTCGCCCCCTGGTCGACACGGTTACTACTGCCTTTTCACCAGGCATTAAATGTGCTACTTCCAGCTTCTTCCCTTCCCACTCGACAATGCCTTTACCCTCGTTGGTTAAGCCGGAGCAGGTCACCTCTATGGTTACGGGCTTTTTGCTGTGCTGATGCTTTTTGGTGCCTTTTGGTTTGCTGGCAGTTCGGCTTCCCCGCCCATTGTGCTGTTGCCCCTTAGGTTTATTGGAGCGGTTATATTTATTTTTTGATTTTTTATATCCATTGCTCTTTCGTTTATTCATAGGCACTTCCCTTCTTCCTTGACCCTTCATTATATACAAAAGCAAGACAGCAGTAAAACGAACTATCATGAAAAGGACTGCCCCTAACATATAGTGGCAGTCCTTCTCTTTTTGTATACTTCAAATCACTGATACGACTAAGCTAAATTGCTGAATAACACACTGCGAGAATCATTCTTCATTCTTCTTTTTTGGTTCTGTGGTGCCCCAGTCATAACCTGATTTTCCCCAGTAATATAGAAACCCTGCGGAAGATATGATAGTTAATATTGCTATTATAATACCCAAAATAAAACACACCTTTATACATATTTAATCAAAGCAGAGTAATAAAAGCGCCCTTACCTATTAACTACTACTAAAGTACGTCTCTCTTCTGATAATAGTTTCAAAATTTATTCAGCTATTGCGAAATTCATGCCTATGGAATGAATAACTGGTCATGTAAAAAATGGACGATTATCTCCTATTGGATAATCGCCCAGATGGTAAATTCTAAGTCAGAATAATGTCAAAATGCGCAAAGCAGCCCAGTAAAATTATTTTCTCGTGACAGGAATCCAAATTTCGCTCTTTACAGATGATGTTGTTAGATCTTCACTTTTGATCGACAAGAGTTCGGGACCTTCTGTTATTTGATAGCTAGATGATGGAAACCACTCAGAGTAAATCCTTCCCCATGTTTCTTGTAATGTA
The DNA here is from genome assembly GCF_016908295.1 of Thalassobacillus pellis. Lineage (GTDB taxonomy): Bacteria > Bacillota > Bacilli > Bacillales > Halobacillaceae > Thalassobacillus > Thalassobacillus pellis. The sequence goes on along the minus strand of NZ_JAFBDO010000003.1, from coordinate 72,893 downwards.
CCAGGAAAAGGCCCAGTTGATTCGAATACCGCCCATGTTAAAGCAGGAACTTCAAGTTTTGAATAATTTTCAGGACACTCTTTTGTTGTTGCCACTCCTATATAGTGATCAAGTTGCCCTTTTCCTTCCATACGGCCTTCTGAAAAGTTCGTGGAAGCCTGAATCATACCATCAGGTTCGATATTAGAGAGTTTCTTTAACTGACTCATTTTTTCCTTCGTCAAGGTTTTCCACATTTCCGTAATTTCCGGGTTTTCTCCTTCAAAGATTATGGCAACTCTTTTCATGACCCCCACAACATTAAAAGCATCTTTCTGTTCAATTCGATAATCCATTTCATCTACTCCTTTTATTGATAATTGGAAGGTCATCCGCGGAAAAGCTTTTAATTGCCGGCCACATTTTCTTGCTTCTGACGGGGTTACACCATGTAAACTATGAAAAGCTCTACTAAACGAATCTGGTGAATTATACCCATATTTAACCGCCACATCAATTACTCTTAAGGAACTATGATGAAGTTCGAATGCAGCCAGGCTAAGGCGTCTGCGACGGATATATTCTGATAATGTAATTCCTGCAAGGAAAGGAAACATCCTTTTAAAGTGGTATTCAGAGCATTGGGCTAACCTTGCAACCACCCTGAAATCTATTTCTTCCGTCAGGTTTTCTTCGATATAGTTCATTGCTTCATTCATATGCTTGAGTAAATCCATTGCAGTGACCTCCTTCACCAATAGAATAGCAAGAGTAAAATGTATGTACCCGACTTTTTGTGCACGATTATGCAGGATTAACTTTTTTGCAGGCTCAGCTTTGTGCAGGCATGACTTGATGCAAAATATTGAAGGCCGATCTTAAAGTGGAATATGGGGAGAAAATTCTCTGTTGACTCGAGCATAAAGTGGGGCCGGCGAGCTTATTCTCCGCTGCCTCGAGCATAAAGAGATGCAGGTACACAAAACCATTAGCGCCTTTCCCCATATACTGTCTGTCAAGAAAGGAGCGACTACTTCGGACAGTCGCTCCTTTTCCTTCCAATGCTCTCTCAGATATTTTCCTGTTTCAGTGCTTCAATAATATTTTCCTTTTTAATTTTACGAATTGAATACAACATGGCTATTCCTACAATTAAAAAGATAGCGACAATTACAAAGATGATATCCCACCATGGCATTAAGATTCCATAGTCAAAGGTATTTCCAAAGGATAAGTGTAAAAGGAACATGACAACAAGCGCGATCGGCAAGCCATACATCAGGGCTTTGATTCCATAAAAAACACTTTCATAATGGATCATTCTATCAAAACCTTTTGGCGTCATGCCCATAGATTTCAACATGGCAAACTCTCGTTTTCTCAGGGAGATGCTTGTAGAAATCGTATTGAATATATTTGCAATTGAAATGGCTGTAATCAATGCGATGAATCCATATGCAAAGATGGACAAAAGCATGACAGCCTGCTCATCTTTTTGGCGTTCCTGATGGACATTATACACATACATCCCTGATTTTTTTACATCTTCCAGTGCCCGTTGGGTCGACATTGGATCCGAGCTTTCCATATACAAAGTTGTTCTTTTCTGGCCAACGGGTTCCGTGATTATTTCATCGATCATTTCTGTAGAAACGATTAAATCCATACCGCCAAGGCCAGCTGTATTTACTCCCATTGGCACGACATCTGTTATGGCACTGATCTCTACTTTATTGATAAGTTTCCGTTTTTCAGTTTCAGGGTTCATATAGAACAAATCCAGCACCTTGCCTGTAGTGGTATGGATGGGGTTTATTTCATGGAACTTTCCGCTTTGCACGTCTTGATAGCTGATTTCCCCAATAAGAATCACACCCGGATGTTCTCCATTTTTAAGGTTTTCCATATCTGCTCCTGCTTTTTTCGAATACCTTTGGAAGCTCTTTTTATCTAAAGCATGCAGCACCACGTAATAAGGATATTTTCCGTTTTCAAGGACACTCTCATCCTGTTTCACCACTTCTTTCAACGGATCAGCGATCAATTCCGACTCCACAAACGTGTTTAAATCCAATTGCTGAATGATAATGGAATCCGTAACATTCCTCAAGTTGGTAAAGGGATCAAAGTCTGATGAACCCATTTGGCTGCTCCCGGCTACGCGTATGTCAAAATTGATATCCTGCTGTGAAACCTCATAAGACTTTTTCAAGTTATTTGTGAAAAAAGATACGGATAAGAAGAGGACGATGCTGACGACTAGTGAAAAGATCGTAGCCAGGTACCTTCGTTTATTCCTTTTCATATTTTTAAGGCCAATTTCCGCCTCTATCCCGAAAAGCTTCCTGACTAAAGGAGAAGATTTGACTGTTTTTCTGGATAGCTTAACGTCCTGACTTTGGCAAATCGCATCAATGGCAGAGATGTTCGAAGCTCTTCGTGCAGGGAGGTAAGCTGAAAAGAAAATAGTCGCCATCGAAATTATGCATGAAGCTGTAATCGATACCGGAGTAACCACTACCTCAAGCTTCTGCGGAATTCCAAGTGCACCTCCAAGGTAAGAATTTATGAAGGAAAAAGTGATGGCGATTCCACCTGTCCCCGCCAGTAAACCGACCGGGATACTGATCAATCCTATGATTACCCCTTCAAATAATACAGCATTTCGTTTTTGTTTTTTTGTCGCCCCTACACTGGAGAGCATGCCCAGATGCCTTGTCCGCTCAGAAACACTGATGGCAAACGCATTATAAATTAGTGCAATAGACCCGATGATAATGACAGCCATAATCACTGAAGCAAGCATCAGCATGGTACGGTTCAAATTATTGTTGGAGGAAACTCCATAATAACGAAGAAGTTCACTATGAAAAGAAACTTTTTCAATACCATGTTTTTCAGCTAATGCTTCCGCATGCTCGTACAGGGATCCCGTCACATCTTTTAATACCACAATTGCATCTACTTTTTGGGCGGCTTTCAGTTGCGTCTGGTTGATATAACCGACGATGGTATATCCTGGTGACCAGGATGGCTCCCAGGCCGGGCGTTCCATAACGCCTACAATGGTGAAATTTTCTGTTGATTCTACCCGAATGCTTTCGGTAACCCCGTGTTCATTGGATTGCAAGGGGTCCCTCTGTGTTAAAGGCAAGTTGGTACCTTCTTTATACCTTGGTCCCACTTTCAAGGTTAGCTGATCCCCTATTTCATAAGCCAATTCCCCATCGTTCAAAAGCTCTTCGGAAATTATAACCTCCGTTTCCTTCTTCGGCAGACGGCCTTCCTTTATTTCAATAGGAAACTGCATTAGCCCTTGTCCATTGAATTGTTTTATGAATACATAAGGCTTACTTTTATTAGCGGATTGTTCAAGCTCTGCAAATCCCAGCTCATTTTCGATGATAAGTTTTTTCGTATGTTCATCTTTCTCTATAGCTTCTACCTGTTGTGCATCCACATTTTCATACTGGACGTGCCACTCCCCACTCTCGGAAATGGTTTGTCGCTTCATCACATCCAGAAAAGATACTGAAAGCGTGACTACCGCCGTCACCATAGCTACGGAAATAATGACACCAATGAGAGTGACCAGTGTCCTGCGCTTGTTCTTTTTCATATGGCGAAGGGTCAGCTTTTGAACAATATTCACGGACGGATCACCTCATCATTGGCGATCCTTCCATCTTTAATGGAAATGACACGATCCGCTTGTAAAGCTATACGTTCATCATGGGTGATAACCAATAATGTCTGGTTGTATGTCTTATTGAACATTTTTAGCAGTTCCATGATTTCCTCACTGTTTTTACTATCGAGGTTTCCTGTTGGCTCATCGGCAAGGACAATCGATGGATTACTGACTAACGCCCTGCCAATCGACACCCTCTGCTGTTGTCCTCCTGATAGCTGATTCGGAAGATAATTCAACCGATCTTCAATCCCCAGAATCCTCACAATCTCCTTGAACTGTTTCTGGTCAACTTTGTGAGAATCCAACAGCATGGGAAGTGTGATGTTTTCCTCCACAGTCAAAATGGGAATCAGGTTATAAAATTGGTATACCAACCCAATCTGTCTTCTCCTGAAGATGGCAAGCTGCGATTCGTCAAGCTCATACATATCTGTTTGATCAACCCAGACTTTGCCGCTTGTCGGCTGATCGACACCACCCAGAAGATGCAGCAGGGTGGACTTCCCTGAACCAGACGGCCCTATGATGACCACAAATTCTCCTTTGTCTACGGAAAAGGAAACGTCATCAAGTGCTTTAACCGCTGTTTCCCCCTTACCATACACTTTAGACAGATTTTCTATTTTTAAAATCTCCATATTGAAACCTCCATGTTCATTTGGTGCTTTCAGTATATCTGTCTAAAATGACGCTCCGGTGACTCCAAAGTGACAATATCGTCACCTATGATATCGTTAAATGACTTGTTTATAGAATTTCACCTGGAAACGGGTCCCTTCTCCTTCTTTGCTGAAGACTTCGATACTCCCATTTTGGTTAGTAATGATGCTGTGAGCCATGGCAAGGCCGATCCCGACGCTATCTTCTCCTGCATTTTTTCCTTTATAGAACCGCTTGAAAATATAAGGAAGATCTTCTTTCGGAATACCTTTTCCGGAATCCTGAATAGTGATTTCCGTAAACAGGGCATTTTCAGAAAAAGTAATATTAATTTCGCCTTTTTCTTCTGTATGCCCCACGGAATTTTTCAGAATGTTGAGAAGTGCTTCCACCGTCCAGTTAAAATCCCCTGTAAAATAAACCTGCTCTGCACCTGTAATACTTATGTTGAGTTGCTTCACATCAATCGGAATAAGCACAGGCTCCATCGCCTTTTGAAGCACGTCGGCTACCCGTACCTTTTCCTGCTGGAAAAGCAGTGTTCCTGCGTCAATTTTGGAAAGCTTCAATAAAGACGAAACGAGCCATTCCAGTCTTTCTAATTGAATTTGAATATTTCGGGTGAACTCTATCCGCTTATTATTGTCGAGCTCGACATCATTCAGCAAGTCGGCCATGACCGTCATGGAGGTAAGCGGGGTTTTTAGTTGATGTGATATATCCGATATGGCATCAGTCAGATTGGTTTTATCCTTCTGCAACAGTTCCCCTTGTTCTGAAAGCATCAAAGTAACTTTATAAATGTCGTTTTTCAAAATACTAAGCTCCCCTTCGCGGTTATCTCTGATATCCAGGCTGTAATCCCCACTTTGTATCTTTCTTAAATAGCTGGACAAATTTGCGATTTCACGATAACGCAAAGCCGTGAAGAGGAGGCTGATCACCACCAGTAAAGCAGACAGAATAAAAATAAAAACGACAACCGAAGCAGAATAAATGAAAGCTCCTATCCCCGCAGCGATGACAGTCACAAAACAGAAAAGAGCAATAAGAATCTGAATCTCCCTATTTCTTAACACTTAATCACCGACCTTGTACCCCAGCCCACGAACTGTTTTTATAATTTCCGGATGGCGAGGGTCATCCTCAAGCTTCTCTCTGAGCCTTTTAATGTACACTGTAAGCGTGTTGTCATTGACAAAATCACCAGCCACATCCCAAATCCATTCCAGCAATTGCGCTCTAGTCAACACTTGTCCGATATGATTGGCAAACATCAATAACAGCCGGTATTCCAATGCTGTCATAAATACTTCCTCACCATTTTTATATACCTTGCCCTCAGTCGTATGGACACGAATATGCCCAATATCAACATGATCCATCGTTTGCGATTGTGCCTGTTTCTGATATCGGCGCATGACAGATTTTATTCTCGAAAGCAGCTCCCTTATTCGAAAAGGCTTCGTTATGTAATCATCTGCTCCCATGTCTAGTCCCATTACTACATTGACTTCATCATCAAATGCTGTTAAAAAAATGACAGGCTTGTCCGAACGCTTTTTCACCAATTCACATAAATCATAACCACTGCCATCGGGCAGCGACAAATCCAGCAAGCAAAGATCCAATTCGCGCAGCTGCCTGGTTATTTCCTCTGCAGCGGTGGCAGCGTCTGTACAAATGACGGTTTCATACCCTTCGTTCTGTAACGTGTATTCAAGTCCCGAAGCAATCGTTTTATCATCTTCGACAACTAAGATCCTCAACGGACTCCCTCCATTCTTAATGGGCCATTAATTGAGATGCTTTCTTCAGTAACTTCGGTCACTTCGCCAAGATTTCGGACGCATCGTATATTCACTGCACCCAATTAAAATTAAACAGGTGATACAGGCCAGTATAACCCTTTTTCATGCCATGTCTCCTATTCTAATTTTTATGTTGTCTCTTACATGCACTTTTAGACAAACTCGCATAGAATCGTCTCTTCGTTAATGTGTTATTTTTTTTTCACTTAAAACTAATGTAAAAACAGCTAAGTTCCCACTACACTCCTAATATATTTACGAAATTATTGTGCCTTCGTTTCATAAAACATTTTTGACTGCTTCGAAGTAAAAAGGGGCGATTTCTTATGGTTAGAGAATCGCCCCTGGTAATTGTAGTTTGATACTTTTCCGGATATCCGTCATACTCAGGCGCTTGTATTTATAATTACTTTAATTAACGGTGTAAATTAGATAAATACATATGGTAAATAAAGCAATTGCAAGTACGACTCTTCTCCCCCAGTTAGTAAAATAAATTACTTGGCAGCCTCCATCTTCCTTCTATGATTTACTTCTATCACTAACTCTCCTACCCCCATTGCAATCAAGCCATTTAACAATGCAAACAATGGAGGAATGAAACCTCCTCCACCATTTGAAAAAGGTACCATTACAAGCATAACAATACTAAAAAAGACAAAAGCCATGCCTAACAAGAATAAAACCCTGCCAACAATCATTTTCATCACCTTACCGTAATTAGTTTTACAATAAAATAGCGACATTATTTATTTCATGAGCTCTCCATATAACCAATTATTTCAAAACGGCGTCTTTTGCACAATATTTTGTTAGGATAATCACTTTATAGTAAATTTGCTCCGCTTTACATGATGTCTGGATATGGGGGATAATATGTGATAAGTGAATTTACATGAATGTTTGGACATATGTAATTAGTCCAAGCATATTGTAAACTAAAAGATATTTTCAGAAAGGATATACAAATGTCGAGCATCCTTTTAATTTTTTTATTACAAATCATATTAGTGCCAACATTATCTCTTCGAATTATTTTTGTCGTTAAAAACATGAGCGTATTTGCTTCTATTTTTGGATTTATGGAAGCTCTGATTTATGTATTTGGTTTATCCATTGTCCTAAGTGGAGAGCAAAGCATCCCGGAGATGCTTGTTTATGCCCTGGGCTTTGCAGCAGGAATCTTTTTAGGAAATTACATTGAAAATAAAATGGCATTGGGATATACAAACCTTACTGTTAACTTAATGCACATGAATAATGAACTGGTTTCCACACTTAGGAATAATGGTTTCGGAGTAACCGTATTTGAAGGAATGGGAAAAGATAGTGTCCGTTACCAGCTTCAGATTTTGACGAAAAGAAGCTTGGAAGATAATGTAACAGATATGATCGAGGAATATGAGCCAAATGCCTTCATCATTTCTTATGAACCACGTAAGTTTAAAGGTGGATATCTACTAAAATCGATGAAAAAAACAAAGAAGAAAAAATCATAACATTATTTCAAACTACCATTTTGAAAGCCTTTAATAGTTGAGTTTAAACTATTGAAAGGCTTTTTTTCATGCTTATGATTCCAAGTCTCCAATATTTATCTATCAGAAATGTAGTTTTTTTCCTGAAGAAGCATTTACCTTCATGAATAATAGCTAAAATACAGTGTTTGTCGTAATGACGAGCATTAGGCCATTCAGCTGAACAATGCTAACAGTACAACCTTAGTAAAATCGTACAACCATTTCCTAATCGTAATCATAATCTAATACATGGAGGTGAAATTATGTTTTTATATCCTAAAGATAATGAACGAGAACAAGAAAACCAACAACAAACAAACCAGGAAGAGAACAATGGAGCAGAAGATACTTCAACCCCCGGTTCGATTAATATTACAGGTTCGTTTAATATTGTCATCATCCAATATGACACGAAAAATGAAGGCAGTATAAGTCCGGAAATTGCACCTCGAGCTGAGGGTGGAGGTCAGATTAACAATGATGTAGGTGCCAACGCCAACCAGGGTGGACAAAATGCCATCGACCATAGTGAATCTGAAAATAAGAATTCACAGTTTGCCGATGGAAATGGCCGCAGCGGCATTGCAGGAAAAAATAATGATGAGATGGGAGGACAACAGGGCATTAAAGTCCGAGATAGTAAATTGAAAGAAAGCATCGTGGGTTCTGCTTCTGACCAAATAGAAGTCCATGAAGATGAATCTGGGATGAATGAAGAAACGAACGACGAATCATTAGAGGAAAACGAATAAGAACTTTTTGAATGGAGATGGTAACCCCACCATCTCTTTTTTAATCTAAAGACTCTTCATTTGAATAGTATAACTAAAAATCAAATGAAGAGTCTTTAGTACTTATAGCCAAAATAGTATTTAAACTAATTGTTACCTTCCAAAAAATACTACAAATCTAACATATTTTCTCTTTTCATCTGCTTGTTAAAATTCAACATCCTTAGTCCTAACTTTATAAATGGCACAAGTTAGAAAAGCTACCTTCTCTACAACCGGCCATATATCCTTATTGGAACATAATTAATTCCATCACTTTACTTTATCATTATCTCTCGCTAGATAATTCGACTGGCTAAGTTGTAATGTTATTATTGGTAAAGTTTTTAATGGTTTTGCTCTTTTCATAGAAATGAGGTGCATGTTCCAGCACTCCAGCTCTTGTATAAAAAGGACTGTCTGGACTTAATGGCAACTTTACAGGCCGTTTAAAAGTAGAAGATTCATAAATTGCTGTAATCAACTCAAGCGTTTTTCTGCCTTGAATGCCATCTACAAGCACTTCTCCATCACCTTTTAAAGTCTTCAGTACATCAAGTATCTGGCCTGGATGCCCTTCATATTCCAAATCAGGTTGCTGGTCATAGACATGCTGTAGCTTATCTTCTAAATCTCGATCTTCTTCTGGGAAACCATTTTCCATTGACTTGGAAGCTTTCAACTTCCACGGCGAGGAAACCCTTGCTTTTTTACCTTGGAATACTAACTGTTGCTCCTCCCCATGATGTACCACAGAGCTTGTAATTTGTGCAAGTGCTCCATTTTCATATCGGCCAATTGTAACCGATAAATCTTCCACTTCCGCATTATCATGGGCGGTATTACTAAACACAGCTGTTATTTCATCCGGCATTCCGTTCATCCACTGAAAAATATCTATATGATGGACCGCATGGTTCAAGGTACAGCCGCCACCTTCTTTTTCCCAGGTCCCTCTCCACCATAAGTCATAATAACTATGGCCTCTCCACCAGAAAGAATCGACCTGAGTATGTAAAACGGGGCCAATCAACCCAGTATCAAGCACATGTTTTAACTTCATCATTGGAGAACGGAATCGGTTCTGAGCAATAATCGATAAAATCTTGCCGTTTTTTTCTGCTGCTTTATTCATGGCATCACACTCTTCTAGAGATGAAGCCATTGGTTTTTCGACGATAACGTGCTTTCCCCCATTCAGAAAATCTATTGCAATGTCTGCATGTGTATAAGGAGGAGTGCAGACAGAAACTAAATCAATATCATCTCGATAAACGAGCTCCTGATAGTCTTGGACTACATCTACATCCAAGCCAAATTGTTCGGATGTTTTTTTTGCTTTTTCCGGATAAAGATCACAGAGTGCTGAAATTTTGCACTCTTCAGAAAATTCTTTATAACCCTTAATGTGAGATGGCGCAATAGCTCCTGTTCCAATAATAGCAACGTTAAACATGTTTCATTCCTCCTAAACTAATATTTATAACTCTTATAGCGTCCTCTAGTTAAGGAAGCACAAATTTTCCACATTTACATAAGCTCCATAGCATTATTGTAAATCCTATAGTTCAACTCTACTGGGGGCATTTTCTACATCTTACTTGTCGGCTGTCCATTTAAAAACTCCCTTGTTTTCTTGAGGGTAAAAATTATCCTTTAACTGCTCCAGAAGCCATGCCTTTAATAATCTGCTCTTGGAAAATCATATAAACGATTAAGACTGGAATAATAGAAATAATCACACCAGCTGCTATCAGACCGTATTCACTTAGATGAGAGGACTGGAAGCTTGCTAATCCTAGCGGTAATGTACTGATGGCATCTGATGAAATTAAAACAGTCGCAAAAATATATTCATTCCATGCGGAAATGAATACAAGAATCCCCACTGTCGCTAAAGCAGGTTTACTCATTGGTATGATCACTTTTGAAAATACCTGCCAGTAATTACAACCGTCTATAATTGCAGCTTCTTCCATCTCTTTTGGTATACCTTTCATAAAACCCACTAACAGAAACACCGTTTTCGGTAAATTTAAAGCTGTATACACTATAATAAGGCCTATTAATGTATCTCTGAGCCCGATGGTATGCATTTTAAAGAACATCGGAAATATTAACGATTGAAGCGGGATAGTCAGACCAATTATAAAAAGCATGTAAATAAAGAAATTGCCTCTAAATTTGAATCGACTCAATACAAACGAAACAGTTGAACCTAATATAAAGCAAAAAAGAACAGTAGCTAATGCCACCAGAAGACTATTCCACAAGTACATAGACATGTTGACTTCAAATAAGGCAAAAATATAGTTACTGAATTCTATTGATTCTGGCAGCCCAAACGGACTGGAGAAAATTTCCCGGTTATCTTTAAACGAAGTCATTAGCACCCACACAAACAATCCAAATGTGATGGCGAAATAACCCCATATAAAGGTGTACTTCAGAATATTAGCGGTCACTTTTTTCGTCGTATCGCCAGTTTTATAAGGCTTATGATTCTTCATGACTGGCTTCCTTTCTTCCGGAGGATTAGGAACTGTCTCACTTTTTAATACAGTATTATCAGTTGCCATGATTATCACCCTATCTGTTAATCTCATTCTTTAGATTGAAGCACTTTGTTTACTATAGCAGTAAAAACTATCACGATGAACATCATCGTAATGGCAATAGCATTTCCGTAACCATACCTGCTTTCATCAAAACCCTGCTTATACATGTATGTTCCTGTAACTTCTGTTTGGTGGACAGGTCCTCCGTTGGTCAGTAATAGAACATAATCGAACTGCTTAAAAGCATAGGAAATACCTAGTACAAAACAGATAACTAATACATTTCGTATTGATGGTAAGATGATATAGGCAATTTTCTGCCAACTGTTTACTCCATCCATTTTCCCTGCTTCCAAAAGTTCATCAGGTACACTCTGTAAACCTGAAAAAAGAATAACCATCATTAAACCAATGTAGTTCCAGACAAACGGAAGAGATACGGCTGTCATCGCTGTATTTGGGTCAGTCAGCCATGCTGTGGTGAACTGGTCAAGCCCAATTAATTTTAAAAAACTATTCAAAATACCGAACTGAGCTTCATAAATAAAGGAAAATGCCAATGAAACGGCAACAGATGATGTAATAACCGGAATAAAGTAGACGGTCCTCAAAAACTTATATGCTTTAACTTTTTGGTAAATAAAATAGGCAAGGAGAAATCCAACAGGAATCTGCACTAAAATAACCAATGCTACCCAGTATAATGTGTGAGCAAGGGCAGAATAAAAAATGGGATCCTTAAGCAGTTCCATATAGTTACCTAGAAAAAGAAAAACCTTCTCACCTATTCCATCCCATTTAAAGAAGCTAATATAAAACGTATTAAGTACTGGGCTGATAAAAAAGTATGTGTAAAATAGCAATGTAGGAAGTGCAAAAAGCGCCAGTATCCATCGTTTTTGTTGTATCACTAATGTTTCCTCGCTTTCTTTAAGCGGAGGGACAGTGCTTATCCCTCCACAAAATTTTTCAACTTCCCACTTGCTCCTTACTTTTCAAACTGCACATTCGGGTTTTCTTCAATTATGGCATTCATTTGTTCCACATACTCTTTAGGCTCAATTTTTTGCAAGAGCAAAGAGTCCGTCAGTGGCCAGTATTCGCCTTCAACGGCAGAAGCAAACAATTCTTCTTCATAAGAAGGTAATACGTTTTCTGACCTATCAATATTTTTTAATACCTCATTAAGAACAGGGTTTACTTTATCCACATCGTACTCCACTTTTAATGGGGTCTGATTAGCAATTTTTTCAACAAACTGTCTTCCAACCTCTTTACCAGCTATCTTGTTCATTAGTTTCCAAGCTGCTTCTCGCTTTTCTGGATCTTCATAAGCATCTTTACTCATATATATGAAGTGGCCTGTGCCTGCTAAAGTAGTTGGTACAGATTCACTATCTCCCAAAGGAAAAGGAATAACCTGGTAGTTTTTCAGCAATTCAGGGTCAATAGACCCAATTGTCCAACTATGCTGATAGAACATCGGAGCTTGTTCAGCATGGAAAAGCTCTAATGATTGGGCCGTAGCCATATTCATATACCCTTCAGGAAAAGCTCCAAGTTCAGCTAACTCATCAGCTTTCTGTGCTGCTTCTAACAATGCATCACCAAAAGGTTTCTCAGCAGTAGAGTGAGCGACCAAGTCTTCATAATTTTTCTTTTGAGCAAACCATGTTAATAGCATGTAACGGGCACTGTGGTTATTTGCTGCAAACGGAATATATCCAGCTTCTTTAAATTTAACAACTGCATCCTTTAATTCTTCATAAGTAGTTGGAACTTTAACATTATGTTCTTCAAATAACTTTTTATTGATCATAAAGTAGTAGCTATAACCTTGAAATGGAAGCCCATAAATTCCACCTTTATAAGTAACGGGACCGAATGCTCCCTCTCTATACTGTTCTTTCAAATTATCTTCCTCTATCAGTCCTGAGATATCTGGTATGACACCATTTTTAATATAGTTTTCCGTACGACGCATCCCCCAGTGAGTAAACACATCTGGCGCATCGTCAGCCGCCATTTCTGTTTTAAGCTGTTCTAAAATGGTGTTCCCCGCCGCTGTTTCAATTTTCAAATCAATATCTTTGTGATTATTATCAAATTCTTTAAATGCAGGTTCAATGACAGGTGCTTGAGGTTGTGCTCCGGTAAAACTGTGTAAGACCCGAAGTTGAACAGCGTCTTCGTTATTCTCTGCTTCTCCAGATGCCTCATCTGCTGTGCCTCCCTGACAGCCCGAAAAAAGGAGTGCAACTATTATAGAGGCCAGAAATACGAGCATTTTATTCTTTTTTAACATTCTTATTCCTCCATATGATTTATTCTTTTCATATCCCATCAACTATTAGTCCCTTTTATCAAATACTGAAAAAGCTTATTTAGTCTAAAAAGTTAAGCATAGAAAGGCCCTGGTTATTTAAAATAATCAGGGTATTTTTCTTTTAAAACGTCTTTTTCCGTAACAACCAGCTTTAGGTGCTTTTCCATTACTTCGTCTACTTTGTCGGTATCTTTGGATAATATCAATTCGTAGATTTTCTTATGCTGTGTAATAATATTGTCCCATTCCATTCCTGACGATAGCCGCAAGATCCTTAATCTATTAAAGTGGCTATTCATTTGTTGTAGCAAGTTCCAAATCCGGTCTTTTTTACAACCAGAGAATAAAATACGATGGAATTCATCATCCAATTGATATAAGCGAGAGTAGTTTTGCTTCTTGTCACATAGTTCCTGCATATTGAGGTTCATTTCTAATTGAAACAAGTATTCTTCACTGAACTCGAGACAAGCCTCTTTTACTATACCTCTTTCGGTATTTTCCCTTAGAAACCTGGCCTCCTCTACATGATCCAAATCTATCTTGGATACTTCAGTGCCTCTTTGCGGATAAATAACCAGCAATTCTTCCTGTGCTAACCGCTGAAACGCTTCTCTTATTGGCGTCCTGCTTACTGTTAAGTTTTTTGTAATTTCACTTTCTGAAATTTTTCTACCTGGTTCTAATTCTAATTTCATTATCTGTTCTTTTAATGTGGAGTACGCAAACTCTCTTACTGATTTTTGAGCTGGAATTACATTTGATACATTCACTTTATTCCCCTCCTATGGACCGCCATGCCTAGGTGTTTCCTCCAGTGTTTTTAAAAAAACACCCACTTCAACTCACCTCCTGGATACTTTGCATTTTAGAATAATTACCATACTAGTATGTTAGTTTCTGTTATTACTAGTATACTAGCAATACTAGAAAGCGTTTACAATAGTATTTTACAAAAAATTTAGAATATTTACTCTTTTGGGTATTATGATCTAAATAAGTAGGTGGAAGTTATTTAGATTGGTTAATATTGGAAATTTAAACGTAAAAAAAATAAATGAAAGCCATGCCTAGTCCTTTTTTTGATCACACACTATATGGATATATGCGCATATCCACTCAAAACAAAAACCTCTCGAAAGTTCAGTGAACTTATGAGAGGCATTTTAATTTTATAGTGTTCCTATGCTTAATAACGCTTATATATTCTGTAATTCAACTTGCATGTATTACCTTGAGATTAAATAGGATACAAGAAATAATCTAAGATTTTGGATTTAATGGAAAGAAGTTATCTGTGCTATTAATTCGATTGAGCGTACGATTTTTGATTTGATTTGGATGTGCGGTTTTCCCTTAATCTCATTTCCAGCTGCTCCAGTGATTTTCCTTTAGTTTCTGGAACAAACTTCCACACAAAAAGTCCGGACAGTATACTCATTACTCCGTAAAAGGTATACGTAAAGCCGCCGCTGAATTCCATCATCATTGGATACGTGGAAGAAATGAAGTAGTTAGCTGCCCATTGAGAGGCAACTGCGATTGCTACCGCTTTTCCTCTGATTTTGTTCGGGAAGATTTCAGAAATCAGTACCCAAACGATCGGCCCCCAAGACATCATAAAGGAAGCTGTGTAGATGATGATGAACACAAGTGTCGCTATGCCGATAGCATCGGCAAAGGCCAAACCGGCAACTCCAAACATTCCAATTGTCATACCTATTGATCCGATAATCAACAATGGCTTTCTTCCAAATTTATCGACAGTCAAGATGGCTATAATTGTGAAAATCACATTTACCAGCCCCATAATAATCGTTTGGAACATGGAAGCATCCCGCCCCGCCCCCATGCTCTCAAAAATACGCGGAGCATAGTATAAAGCTACATTTATACCAACAAATTGCTGAAACACAGATAGCAGTATCCCTACGACTACGATGGAAACACCAAAAGAAAACAATTTACCCTTTTTTGTATCGAAGGATTGATTAATTTCGTATAACGTCGCCTTTGCCATTGTCTGTTCATAAATTCTCTTTAAAACTTTCAAAGCTTCATCCTGTTTATTTTGTGAAGCTAAATAACGAGGTGTTTCCGGAACAGTGAATAAAAACAGCAAGAACAATAAAGCCGGGATTGCTTCAGATGCGAACATGAGGCGCCACCCTATTTCATTGACCCAAGTTTCCGTTTGGCCACGGGCAATCCCCCAATTTACAAAATAAACGACAAGCATTCCAAAAATGATAGCGAATTGGTTGAGTGATACTAACCTGCCCCTGATTTCTGATGGAGCCACTTCCCCGATATACATTGGAGCGACAGCAGACGCAAGGCCTACACCAATTCCTCCGATGATCCGGTAAAGGTTAAATGCTATTAGGAGCCCATATGTTGGCTCACCTACAGTGAAGAATAATACTTCAGGGTAAGCAGAACCTAAAGCAGAAGCCAGAAACAAAAGAGCAGACAAAATTAACGTTCTTTTTCTTCCTAACTTAGTTGCGAATAGGCCAGACAATAACCCGCCGATAATACATCCAATCAGGGCACTGGAAACCGTTAACCCATGAACCAGGGAACTTAAATTCAATCCATCAGCAAAATACGTCTGCAGGGGGCCTTCCGCGCCTGATATGACCGCGGTATCATACCCAAAAAGCAATCCTCCAAGTGTGGCCACCAGTGTGATTAATACTATATAGAAATTCTTATACTTTTTCATTTTTGTCAGAGCAGCAGATAAAACTACTCCTACCTCCTTCCATTCCAGAAATCACTTTTATAATTGAATCTTTCAACATTAACTTAATTATTTAATGGTTAAACTAGCACTATTCGATATTCCAACTCGACTGGAAAGATTTAAATTAAAACCAAAATATTGAATTCACTTACGGCGTAAGTCCTTGAAGTTGAAGGATTACCCCCTTCCCTTTTTAAAATGGCGTCGCACACCTTCCTGTAAGCGTCGATTTTCACATAAGGTCCATCAAAAACCTACTGCAAGCACCAGCAATATGGATGATAACGCTTTCTTTTCTATGAAAAAACATGACCGCTTATTGTTTTCCAATTTATGGTGCGGTGAATTCAGATTAACAAAAAGAACTTAGTTTGTACAGTGGATAAACAAATAATATTATCTTAGAATAAATTCATTTAAATTTGTTGGTGTTAATTGAATTTTGATAGATTTTACAAATAACCGAAAGGAAGCACAGACACCTTCCCCACTCTTTTCCAGCCCTTCCAATATCCTATTTCCCTTGCACTTTTCGTCTGATACTATTAAAATATATTGGTTGAAATGCAAATTAATTGGATATAGATAAGTTAGAAATAATACTTTTTAATTTTTGGAACTACTGTGTTCCCTAAAAGAAAGGTTCAGATATATTATGAAAGATAACTTTTGGCATGAGTTGCCGCGGCCTTTTTTTGTTTTGGCGCCAATGGAAGCAGTGACGGATGTCGTGTTTCGTCATGTTGTGAGTGAAGCGGCAAGACCAGACGTGTTTTTTACGGAATTTACGAATACGGAGAGCTACTGCCATCCAAAAGGCAAAGACAGCCTGCGGGGACGTTTGACGTTTACGGAAGATGAGCAGCCGATCGTCGCGCACATTTGGGGGGATAAACCAGATTACTTCCGCCAAATGAGTATCGGGATGGCAGAGATGGGATATCGGGGCGTCGATATCAATATGGGCTGCCCTGCGCCTAATGTCGCAACGAAAGGGAAAGGCTGTGGACTGATCCGCCGACCAGATGTCGCAGCGGAAATCATCCAGGCTGCCAAAGCGGGTGGCCTGCCTGTCAGTGTAAAGACCCGTCTCGGTTACACGAAAGTGAATGAATGGCATGAATGGCTGAAGCATCTTCTGGAACAGGATATCGTCAACCTTTCCATTCATCTCCGTACGAAAAAAGAAATGAGTAAGGTCCCGGCTCACTGGGAATTGATTCCCGAGATCAAGAAACTCCGTGATGAAGTGGCTCCTGATACGCTTCTGACGATTAACGGAGATATTCCTGACCGACAGAAAGGTCTTGAACTAGTGGAAAAATACGGTGTGGACGGAGTAATGATCGGCAGAGGGGTCTTCCATAACCCATTCGCTTTTGAAAAAGAAAAGAAAGAGCATACAAGCGAAGAACTGCTAGACCTACTTCGCCTGCAACTCGACCTTCATGATAAATATTCCGAAGAACTCGAGCCGCGTCTCTTCAAACCACTCCTTCGCTTTTTCAAAATATATGTCCGTGGATTCCGTGGAGCAAGTGAGTTAAGAAATCAGCTGATGAACACAAAATCCACCGATGAAGTACGTGCTCTGCTTGACGAGTTTACAGAAGAGAATGGTGGAGTGACCGAAGAGAAAAGTTTCTCTGTTTCGAAATAAGTCTTTTTCCAGATGAGAAAAGCCCATTGCGCTTTTCTCTTTTTTTTTCCTTTAAGATTGTATAAAATTTTTGCAAAGAAGCTCTCGACTTCGTGAAAATTGTAAAACTCTAAGTAGTATCCTTAACTAACTATAATATCTGAAATTCAAGAGGATTAAATAAGCCGCAGGCGCTGTGCAGGCACAACGACCTTCGGCTTTTTCATATGCAAGTATCTTCTAATTTCTTTATTTCATGCCTCTACCTACGTGTCTGACATTGGTTCTTATTACACCAATTAACGATTGATCTGTAATTTGATCTAATGATTATCATTCCAATTCTATCAGTAAATCTCCTACATGAATGGCGTCATTATTTTCAACATAAATATCCTTGATTTTTCCATCAAAAGGGGCTTGGACGGTTGTTTCCATCTTCATCGCTTCTGTGATCATTAAATGATCTCCTTTTTTCACATGTTCCCCTTTTTCAGATATGACCTTGATAACCGTTCCTGGCATCGATGCCCCGATGTGTTTATCATTCGATTTATCCACTTTCGGCCGCTCCTTGACAGCAGCTTTTACATTTTCATCCTTGACGACTATCTCACGGGGCTGACCGTTCAATTCAAAGAAGACGGTCCTCGTTCCGTCGATTTGCGGCTCTCCAATAGAAATCAATTTGACAATCAGCGTCTTCCCCTGCTCGATATCCAGCTCGATTTCTTCTCCAAGTCTCATCCCATAGAAGAAAGTCGGGGTATCCAGCACGGACACATTGCCATATTGCTCCATGAATTTTTGGTGGTCCATGAACACTTTCGGATACAGTGCATAGCTGATCATATCAAAGCTTGTGACTTGTCTATCAAGGGAATGAAACAGAGTCTCTTTCAGATTAGTGAAGTCAACAGGATCCAGCAGTTCACCTGGACGTACATGAATCGGCTCGCGTCCTTTTAAGATGATCCGCTGCAGTTCGGCAGGAAATCCACCATAAGGCTGACCTAAATATCCTTGGAAAAACTCTACTACACTATCCGGGAAGTCTAAGGTTTCCCCTTTTTCATAAATATCGTCTTCATTTAAATCATTTTGTACCATATAAAGCGCCATGTCCCCAACAATTTTTGAAGATGGTGTTACTTTGACGATGTCTCCGAACATATCGTTGACGCGACGGTACATGGTCTTCACCTCGTCCCACCGGGAGCCAAGCCCGACTGCTTTGGCCTGCTGCTGAAGATTACTGTACTGCCCTCCAGGCATTTCATGTTCATATACCTCTGTGTGCGGCGCAATCATGCCGCTTTCAAAGTCCTGATAGTATTTTCTTGTATCCTCCCAGTAGCGTCCCAGTTTTTCATAAGCGCTAATATCAACGTTGGGCTTTCTTTCACTTCCTTCTAATGCGTAGTATAGGCTGCTGGCACTCGGCTGGGAAGTTAAACCTGACATGGAGCCTGCGGCCACATCGACGACATCAACTCCTGCTTCAACGGCACGGGAATATGTGAACAGGCCGTTTCCGCTTGTGTCGTGTGTATGCAAATGGATCGGTATATCAATCGTTTCTTTCAAGGTGGAGATCAACTGATACGCAGCTTCCGGTTTTAACAATCCTGCCATATCTTTAATCCCGAGAATATGTGCTCCAGCATCCTGCAATTCTTTCGCTACCTTTTGATAATATGCCAGGTCATATTTCGGACGACTGGAATCCAGAATATCCCCGGTGTAGCACATCGCGGCCTCAGCTACCTTGCCACTTTCCCTGACCGCATCAATCGTCAGCTTCATTCCTTCGATCCAATTGAGACTGTCGAAAATACGGAAAACATCAATGCCTGCATCGGCACTTTTCTCTACAAATTCACGAATTAAGTTGTCCGGGTAGTTTTTATATCCTACCGCATTGGAAGCCCTGAGCAGCATTTGGAACAGGACGTTTGGTGCCTTGTTGCGCAATTTCAATAACCGCTCCCATGGATCCTCATTGAGAAATCGGTAGGCTACATCAAAAGTTGCGCCTCCCCACATTTCCAGGGAAAACAACTCCGGAAGCAGACAGGCTGTCGGCTCTGCGATATTTTCCAGATCTTTCGTCCGGACCCTTGTGGCTAATAAGGACTGGTGGGCATCGCGGAAAGTTGTATCTGTCATCAGTACTTCTTCCCGTTCCTTCAGCCATTCGGCAAGCCCCTCTGCTCCACGTTCCTCCAGAATCTGCTTGGTCCCGCTTGGAATCGACTCGTAGTGTTTAATTTTAGGAATTCTGGGTTTGGAATACGCTGGTTTCTTCCTGTTTCCATTCCCTTCAAAACCGTTGACAGTCCGGTCGGCGATATAGGACAGCATCTTCGTCCCGCGGTCTTTTCTTTTCGGAAATACAAACAACTCAGGTGATCGATCGATGAAAGTTGTATGGTACTCCCCAGAAAGGAATTGTTTGTGCTGAATGACGTTTTCCAGAAATGGAATGTTAGTCTTGATACCACGGATTCGGAACTCTTTTAAGTTACGCACCATTTTTTGAGCGGCCTGATCAAAACTTAATGCCCATGTCGACAGCTTCACTAGCAAAGAATCATAGAATGGGGATATAACTGCTCCCTGGAATCCATTTCCGGCATCAAGCCGCACACCGAATCCGCCACCTGTCCGGTAGGCCATGATCTTGCCTGTGTCAGGCATAAAATTGTTCAGAGGGTCTTCTGTGGTCACCCGGGATTGGATGGCGTATCCATGGGTATGAATCTCTTCCTGTGCTGGTATGCCAATTCGATTGCCATGCAGTCCGTATCCTTCAGCTATAAGAATTTGCGTTTGGACTATATCGACTCCTGTGATCATCTCTGTGATTGTATGCTCCACTTGTACACGCGGATTCACTTCAATAAAGTAAAATTCATTCTCAGTAACCAGGAATTCAACGGTTCCTGCGTTGATGTATTTGACATTGTCCATCAGCTTGACGGCTGCCTGGCAAATTCTCTCCCTCAATTCGTTTGTCAGGCTTACGCTCGGAGCCACCTCTACTACTTTCTGATGGCGTCGCTGAACCGAACAGTCTCTTTCATATAAATGCACAATATTGCCATCAGCATCGCAGATGATTTGAACTTCAATATGTTTTGGTTCTTCGATTAACCTTTCTACATAGACTTCATCACTGCCAAAAGCAGCGCGTGCTTCAGATCGTGCTCTATCGTAAGATTCGTCCAGGTTATCGGCACTCCGGACCACGCGCATCCCGCGGCCGCCGCCACCCATAGCTGCCTTTATCATTAATGGATAGCCGTGTTCCTCTCCAAAATCGCGGATTTCCTGAAGGCCGCTTACGGGGCCATCACTTCCAGGTATCACAGGTATATCTGCCTGAACCGCTTGGTCACGTGCTTTCACTTTATCTCCAAACATATTTAAATGTTCGCTCGTCGGCCCAATAAAAATGATCCCCTCCTGCTCACAACGACGGGCAAACTCTATATTTTCCGATAAGAACCCATAACCAGGATGAATCGCATCAACGCCGACACGCTTCGCGATTTCAATAATGCCTTCGATATCCAGATAGGCATCGATCGGCTTCTTTCCTTCCCCTACTAAATAAGCTTCATCTGCTTTATACCTGTGGTAGGAACCAGTGTCTTCCTGGGAATAGACTGCTACAGTGCGAATGTCCAGCTCTGTACATGCCCGGAAAACGCGAATAGCAATTTCTCCGCGATTTGCTACTAAAACTTTGTTAATTTTCCTAACGTCTGCCATTGTCCACTCTCCATTTCGTTCTTTGTCTGGTACAAGTATAAAAAAAGGGAATGTTGCATCCAACATTCCCGAAAATATATATAAATTCAGCTAGGGATTCAAGGGAGCGACGTGCCCCCGCTCCCTAACCGAAGAAGTTTTCGGCTTTTTCCAGTTGTACTTCCTGATCGGGTGATAACTCATGTTCATCAACGATTGCATCGACTGGGCAAGCCGCGACACAAGCACCACAGTCTATACAGGTATTGGGATCAATAAAGTATTGATCCTCCCCTTCTTCAATACAATCAACCGGGCATACGTCCACACACTCTGCTGCCTTTTCCTGACCACAGGGACTTGTTATTACAAAAGCCAAGATGATCCTCTCCTTTTCTTTCTTTTTTGATGACGTGTTTCCTATCTGTCTCAATCATCTAGTTTCATTTCGTACTAAATTCACCGCTGACCGACTTTGAATACTGTTCTTTATCAAGACTTAAAAATTCTAAAGCGTTCAGTCCGAGTATTTTTTCCCGTTCCGCGTCACGCAGTGTCGACAATCGGTCGACCACTTTACCGGATGGTGCTTCGCGTAATAAGAATGGATAATCGGATCCTGCTATGATCTGGTCAACACCAAATTTATCGATCATAAACTGCAAATTCTCTTCCTCGTAAACGAGTGAATCATAATAGAGCCGTTTCGCATAATGACTTGGCGGCTTCTCCGTCTTTCTGATTTGCGGCCATACATGCCAGCCTTTATCCATCCTTGGTAATAAATAAGGCAAAGCACCGCCACCATGGGCGAAACACAACTTAAGTTTTGGATACTTATCCAGCATTCCGCTCATTATGATACTCCCTGCTGCCAGTGCTGTTTCAGAGGGCATCCCCACCATATACATGAAGTTGTGACGCGGCATCCGTTCTCTCCCTAACGTTGCCCACGGGTGTACAAACAAAGGGACTTCCTGATCGTTTGCAGCCTTGAAAAACCGCTCTAATGTCTCATCATCGAGATTCTTGCCCTCTACGTTACTTCCTATTTCAATCCCTTTTAACCCCAATTCATTGACCGCCCGATCCATTTCTTCTATGGCTAAATCAACATCCTGTAATGGGACGGTAGCTAACCCAATGAACCTGTCAGGGTGTTCACGTGTGACGGATGCAATGAAATCGTTCTGGAATCTGGCCATTTCTAATCCTTGGTCCGGGTCAGCCCAATAACTGAAAGTAACTGGTATCGGGGATAAAACTTGAATATCAATACCTTCTTTGTCCATATCGCTCAGCCGCTTTTCTGCATCCCACGTCTGATCCGTAATCTCCCTGAATTTATTCCCCTTTATCATAATGTTGGCACCACAATCACACGTCGTTTTCTCTAAAACTGGCCAGCGATCATCGCCGTATTTTTCGGCTAAATTCAAAAATTCCTCTGAAATGATATGTGTATGAAAATCAATGTTCAGGTTTTGTTTCAAAAATGAACTCTCCCAGCCTTGATAATTTTGCAATGAAGAGACCAGCAAGCCAGCCTCTTCATTTCCCTTATTCTCCTATTTTCGTTCCATAAGTCAGGTAAGATTCCGGTGGTGTACTTCCCCACATTTCCAGACCTAACTGACCAACATCCGAAGACCATTTAATCGGTTCCCAATCTGGAGAAAACATAAGAATGCCACCTGTCCAGATTTCCACCCGATGTCCTGAGGGTTCAAAAACATAGATGAATTGCGCTCCACTGGTACCATGCTTACCAGGGCCCCACTCTATCTTAATGCCGTTTTCAGCCATAATATTGGATGCACGCAGGAGTTCATCCGGAGAATCGAGGTAATAGGCTAAATGGTGAAACACCGTTCCATCCTGGTTGGAGTTTCTCATAAACGCGATTTCATGTGCGATATTGGTCCGGCTCAACCAGGAACCTAAACGGACATCCTCCTGGTTTTGAATATAATAACGATGGTGAATACCGAGTAAATCTGTCCACCATTCCTGTTCTTTGGCAACATCATTTACCATGAGATTGACATGGTCAAAACGGCGAGGAGAGACACCTTTTGCCATATACTTACTTGGATGACTAGGTAAATTCGACTTCAAAGCCGGATCATCCGTTACAAACAATTCTTTTTCCCAATATAATTCAACCGGTATGCCGGATGGGGATTTAAAATGAATTGCATCTCCTAACGCTTTCTTTTGTCCACCCGCTACCCAGTGATAGTCAATATTCATTACTTGTAATTGTTTTTCGAATAGTTCCAGGGATTCCTTCGTGCTTACACGCCATCCCATACGGTTCACTTCGGATGTATTCGAAGCCTTCAGCACCAGGGTGTGATGGTCAAAGTCCTGCCATGCCCTCAAATAAGCACGATCCCCATCCGTCTCGGTTAATACAAGACCCATGACTTCGGTAAAAAACCATAGCGATTGTTCAAAATTAGTTACACTGATTTCAACATGGCCAATATGGGCAACTGTACGTAAATACGTCTCCAGCCTCTCCTGGGCTGATTCCTTACTGATTACTTCTTCTTTTACTTTTGACATATATAGTTCCTCCTCTTTTAACAAAACAGTCTTTCTTATATTAAATGACTACTTTTTCTTTCTTCTTCTTATCCTTCTTGCTCATAATGGTTGTACTATGAGCCGCGTGTAAGGATTCGTCTGGATTGATGTAAACCTTTGCATTACTCACGGCAATCGGTGCTTCACCAAAACCGGTGGCCATTAATTTGACTTTGCCAGGATATGTTGAAATATCTCCCGCTGCATAGATGCCGGGAATATTCGTTTCCGCTTTTGAATTTACCAAAATCGAGTTCTTTTCTATTTCTAGTCCCCAGTCATTGATAGGGCCGAGATTGGATATAAAACCATAATTGACCAGGTATTCATCTGCAACTAATTCCAGTAATTCTTCCGTTTTGGCTTTTTTCAATTTTACGCACTCTATTCTTTCCTCTCCCAATAATTCACAGGGACTATAAGGAGTTAAAATATTTACAGATGAATTCTTTAATAAATTGACACTATGTTCATGGGCTCTGAATCGGTCTCTTCGATGGACAATGTTCACGGATGAAGCGATGTTCTCTAACATAAGCGCCCAATCTACCGCTGAATCTCCTCCGCCGCATACGACCACATCTTTATCTTTAAAATCGTTGATATCCTCGATACTATAATGAAGATTCTTTCCTTTGTATTGTTCTTCTCTATCTAAATTCATGTTACGGGGTTTAAAGGCACCATTCCCAGCTGTTACGATGATCGTTTTCGAATAATGGGTCTGTGTATTTGTTTTGATTGTAAAAATATCATTTTCTTTTGTGACCTCTTTGACTTCTTCACCCAGGCAAACCTCATTCTCAAAGAGGTCCATTTGTTGATTTAACTGAGTTACTAGATCCTTGGCTTTGACCTTGGGAAATCCGGCGACATCATAGACGTATTTATCCGGATATAATGCAGCCAGCTGGCCGCCCAGTTGCGGCAGGCTCTCAATGATTTTCACACTCGCCTGGCGCATCCCCGCGTAGAAGGCAGTAAACATACCTACCGGACCTCCGCCTACAATGGTAATGTCGTATACTTCCTGTTCTTTACTCATACCATTCACCACCTCTCCCTTAGAAATCGATTAAAGAATTAAACTGATTTTCCCATGCGGCCTTAAACTATCCAGATACAAGACAACTTTTTTACTTTTGATTGCAAGTCCGCCATTTTGCTGAACAATTTCATACGTGTGTTTGCCAATAAACGTATCTAACACTTCTCTTTTAGTTCGGTGGGTAGTAAAGTTGCACTCCACCGTAATCACATCAGAACCAAGACCACTAACCAGAATGTTATGGTAGTTTCGAAGCGTAATAGAATGTGGATATTCCACATGGGCTTCCTTCTTCAAAAGCCGCTCTGCCCGCTCCTGGAGCCTTGTCCGATTATCATGGACATAAAACAGCGATTCCGTCGGACTGGCCTCGGGCTCCCCGATCGGAGGAATCTTATACGTGCCATCATCCGTAAATAATGCCGCCCATTCTTTTAATTTCCATTCATCCAGTAATTGGGCTTCTTTATATAGGAAATCAACGACATCTTGCCGTGTTAGTGTTGCAACTGTCATGTCTGAGCAACCTCCTTCTTCATGGACTCCTCGATTCTGACCTTATATTGCCTCCAGAAGCTCCTCATTTGAATTTCATCTGTGGCCATGGCATTTTCTTCTCCTCTGACCATCCCTTTGGAAATATCATTCCATTGCACTTCCTGGTTATTGTTATAAGCTTCCTGACATAGTTCCAATGCTTCGTTGTCATCAGGAGTCGCAAAACCGCCTGGTCCAAGGAATTCTAAAAAGTTATTATTTCTTGCCATTCGATGCTCTTCATCTTCTCTTTTAGGAGCCAGTGAATAGCCGGATACTTCCATATATCCCGGACTCGACGGATAGAAAGTTCTTGCTGTAATCGCCATAATGTCGTTAATAACCAGATTTGGGAAAATGATGATGTTGCGGTTATAGTTAGCGATTCGATCGGCACGTTCCTCTCCGAACCTTTCTACTAATCTTTCTTTCATTTTATCCATATCCTGTTTCAATTCCTCACTCCAAATCGGAGTCCACTGAGCAACCGGCCTTCCCCATGGAGCCACATACTCCATCACGGCATGACCGTTTCCAAGGTCTTTGCCCTTTCCTTCCAGTTTTACGCGCTTAATTCCAGGATCCTGTGCTTGCTTAATATCAAAATAAGTCTTATGGGTAGGCATCCCGTGATAAAGATCCACGCTATTTTCAGCTAACAGTTTCCAATTCGCCCGGACACTGTATTGTTGTACTCCGCCCAGAACTTCCAGTCCGGCTTCGGATTGATCTGCCGCCAGGTCAATATATTCCTTGGCATTCCCTAAGTATTCCTCCAGGGAAATAGCCTCGTCATCGAAGTTGACGAACAGAAACCCACGATAACCTTCCAGTCGGTTAACCGCTTTCATATTTTTCGAACCATCGCAGTTAAAATCATCAGGGAAGCCATCTTTTCCTGGCATACCATTCAATTCACCATCGTTTTTAAAGCTCCATGCATGGTAGAAACAACGGAATACTCTGGAATTACCTTCATTTTCCCTAGCCACAAGCGCACCACGGTGGGGGCAGGTATTATACAGTGCTCTAATTTCCCCATCCTGACTATGAACTAGAAGTAAATTACGTCCACCAACTTTTTTCCGTTTGTAATCCCCTTTTTCAGGAATCTCTGTTTCATGGCCAATAAACAACCAGCATTTATTAAAAATTTCGGCACGTTCTCTTGCCAGCATTTCTTTTTCCGTAAATACACTTCTATGAACAAGAAATTCATTTTTCTCCCGATTATCGCGGATTAATTCTTCCATTTTATTCACCTCGTTGTTAGATTACTAAAGCATATTGCTTCCGCCATTAACACTGATCACTTGACCAGTGATGAAGCTGGCGCCATCGGTAGATAAATACCAGACTGAATCAGCAACTTCTTCTTCCGTGGCAGCTCTCCCTTTAGGAATGATGCCAATATATTTATCTACTAATTCGTTGTCTCTGTTCTCTCTTATTCTGTCTAATGCTTCACAGTCGACTGCTGGTGGTGCCACCGTATTTACTGTAATATCCCCTTCGGCGAATTCCCTTGCCAAGCCAGTAGTCATGGCATGGACACCGCCTTTCGCAGCATTGTAGGCTGCGTGTTCCCATAGACCATTTCTTACGGAATCAGCACCTACATTGATAATTCGGCCATATTCCGCCTTCACCATGTGCGGCAGAACTTTATAACAGGACCAAACCGCCGTCCATAAATTCCGATCAATAGTCGTTTTCAAGGTTTCCGGGGTTTGTTCAAGGAAAGGCATAATGACCCCTCCCCCTGCGTTATTGACTAAAATGTCGATCTTTCCCCATTGGTCGATGGTGTAGTCTACCATTTCTTCCACATTCTCTTCTTTGGAAAGATCTCCGGCGTAGTATTTGATTTCTGACTTTGTTAACGCTTGTATTTCTTCAGAAGCTTTTTTTGTTCTTTCCTTATTTGTACCGCTAATTAACACATTAGCACCTGAATTAGCCAGCTTTAATGCGATTGCACGACCAATTCCTCTTGCAGATCCTGTGACAATTGCAACTTTGCCTTCCAATGTTTCACTCATCAGCTTATCTTCCAAACTAAAGCCCTTCCTTTCCCTTATTTATCTTGTAAACCCTTACATAAGTTTTCTAATTTCCTCCTTAGCTGGTTATCACCATATTCATGTGTTTTAAATTGCTTACTTTTTATTATATTAGTCAGAATTTTTAGATACCAATTGAATATTACTTTACTTTTCCATGAATATTAAAAAATAATTTATACAACTGATTTGTAAATACAGAATAATCTGTCACTACAGTTGACATGTTAACTTCTTTATAAATATAATTATCGTACGTTTCATTTTGAGGAGACCTTCCCCCTATGAACTATTGGAAATAACAGTTTACCAGGGGTTGATTCCATAACTTTTTCAGCAATGTTTGAAAGCGCTTTCTATATTAAAGTCTTTAAATAGATTCTGTTAAGTCAAATAAGTTTCCCTATGCACCGTGAGTTGTGTAAGCCTCTTCTGGGAAATTAATAAGGAAGTTTTTAGGAGGAAACCAGATGAATGAATGCCAATTACATACGTTTCTTACCATTGTCAAATATAGAAGCTATTCAAAGGCTGCTGAAGTTCTTAATGTCACACAACCGACCGTTACCTCACGAATAAAAGCTTTGGAAGAAATTCTTCAATGTCAACTCTTTGAAAGAATCGGCCACGAAATCTTTTTAACGAAAGAAGCCAATCTGTTCATCGAATACGCAAAAAATATACTATTATATATTAATCATTCCAAAGAAATCCCCAACATGGTTAAAGAGCCAATCATCAAAGTCGGCTTCTCTCCCGGATACTCCCATTCATTTATTGTAGAACTTTTAAAAACGATTAAATCGTTAGGGGATATTGATGTTCAAGTGATAGAAGGATATGATTCTGTCAGTTTAAATGAACGTGCGTTATCAGGAGAGGTAGATTTAATATTTACCAGAAATGCTCTATCAAATAATCCTGATATTATTTCAGAATACTTATTTGATAATAATCTGGTAGTTGTCCTGCCAAAACACCATCAATTATGTCAAAAGCAAGCACTTCATGTAGAAGACTTAAATGGGGAAACGATCATAAGTTACAAAAGGAATTCCACCTTGTGGAGGTTAATAGATAAACACCTGATAGGCGCCCAGAATATAACCCGTATGGATGTCGATAACAACGAAATGCTTCTAAATGCTGTTGCCAATGAGATTGGAATTGGAATTATTCCTAAACTGGGGATTGATAGAAGATACGAAGCTGAAGTGGAAATCCGGGAAATCGATGAAATATATAATATTCCAAATGAAGTCTATGTCCAATTTCGAAATAATTCTCGCATCGAGAGTTTGGCTAAAAAAATCATTTACTCGATTATTAATCATAAATATACAGAGGCCTAATATATGAAAAGACGATTCTGCTGCTTCCATGCTTCAAAAGATTAGCTGGAAGTCAGAGAATCGTCTTTTGTGCTTTCTTATTTCCTTAATTCTTTTGCACTTGTACCACCAATTGACCAATGCGTTTTTGGTACTTCGTTAACAAGTACACGTACATTTTCCTTAGGAGCACCCAGTGTCTCACTGACTGTTTCAGTCAGATTCTTCATCAGTGTTTCAATTTTATCGGGATCTCTTCCCTCCATCATTTGAACATTGATAATAGGCAAGTCCGTCACCCTCTCTGAATCATTTCTATTATTCTTTTACAAAAAACGACACGGTACCTAGTCCGCCGTATTCAGCTTGAACAAAATCACCAGGAGATAGGCGAACCGCTGCTGTGACACCGCCGGTTAAAATCGGCTGTCCCGCTTTTACCTTTTCTCCTTTTTTACTTAACATATTGGCCAGTCTGGCAACTGAATTGGCTGGGTTTCCAAGTACAGCGGCCCCGGCTCCCAATGACTGGATTTTTCCATTTATGGATAGTGTCACACCCACAACATCAAGGTCCAGTTCATCAGGTTTTCTGAAATAGGTGCCAAACACGGCACCCGCTGCAGAAGTATTATCTGCAATAACGTCCGGCAGTGTAAAGTTGAAGTTCTCATATCGGCTGTCAATAATCTCTATTGCCGGGAATACATACTCTGTTGCCCGCAATACATCAAGAGCGGTCGTGTTTGGTCCTTCTAAATCTCTTGCTAAGATAAATCCGATTTCAGGTTCCACTTTAGGATGAATATAATCTGAAATGGAAATGGAGTCTCCGTCCTCCACAACCATATTATCGAATACATAGCCATAAATCGGATCATCCACATCCATCTGTTTCATCTTAGCCTCACTGGTTATGCCCATTTTCGGACCAATGATTTGTTTACCTTCTGCATTCTTTTGGCGAATCAATTCTTCTTGAATGATGTACGCCTCATCTATAGAAAGTTCAGGATATAATTCAGCGGTAATTTTTGTTATTTCCCGTTTTTCTTTTTCTGCATGATGTACATAATCAGCAAGCTCTTTGATCATATGATTATCCATTATAATAACCTTCCTTTACTCCGTGAATGAAACGTGCACTTCTCCTAAATCAGCAAATTTTGCGTAAAAATGATCACCAGGTTCAGCAGGCATGGCAGCAGATAATGCTCCTGATAGAATAATTTCGCCTGCTTTTAATGTAATATCATAACCCGCCAGTTTATTGGCGAGCCAGGCCACACATTTTGCCGGATCGCCTAAAGCTGCAGCTCCAACACCTGTGTTAAGTAACTCATCATTTTTATAGAGTGCCATCCCCATTTGCTTCAAGTTTACGTCTTCCACTTTTTTCGGTCTTCCTCCGAGGATATACATGCCTGAAGAAGCATTATCGGCCACTGTATCAGCTAAAGTAACCTTCCAGTCTTTAATACGGCTGTCTACGATTTCAAGTGCTGGCACTACGACATCCGTGGCCTTTAATACATCTAAGGTCGTTACATGAGGCCCCACTAAATCGCCTTTTAAGATAAAGGCTATTTCCCCTTCCACTCTTGGTTGTAAGACTTGTGCAGAAGAGATCTTACCTCGATTCGGACACTCCATCTGATCTAATAAATGGCCATAGTCCGGTTCATTTACACCTAATGACTCTTGCATGGCTTTGGATGTCAAACCGATTTTCTTCCCCGTTATCCGCTGCCCTTGTTCCACTTTTTGTTGTATCGTGTGTAATTGCACCTGGTAGGCTTCATCAAGGGAGAGCTCAGGATCCAGCTCTGTGAGCGGCTGAACCCCTTCACCTTTACTCCACGCCTCTAATAAGTGTTTCACATGGGTTTCCTGTTTCGTTAGGTTATCTGTTTTCACTGTCATCCTCCTACATTTTTAACGTAATATTGGTTAATTCCGAGTAGAAATCAAAACTGTGAGCCCCGCCTTCACGGCCGATACCACTACGCTTCATACCTCCGAATGGTGTGCGTAGGTCTCGAAGGAACCATGTGTTCACCCAAACCATACCGGCTTCGATCTGTCCACTGAAGCGGGTAGCACGTTTGATATCACTCGTCCAAAGACTTGCACTTAATCCATAATGCGTATCATTAACTTGTTCCAGCACCTCTTCTTCGGTATCGAACGGAACCACGGTTACGACCGGACCGAAGATTTCTTCGCGTACACATCTGGCTTCACTTCCAAGCCCTGTAATAATCGTTGGTTCCACGAAGAATCCTTTATCAAAACCTTCCGCAGGCTTACCACCTGTCAGGAATGTACCGCCTTCTTCCTTGGAAATATCCAGGTAGCTGACCACTTTGTTATAATGTTCTTCACTGACCAACGCTCCAACGTTGGTATCCGGATCGAAAGGATCACCAACTTTAAGTTCTTTAGTTTTCGCTGTGAATCGTTCAAGAAACTCATCATAAGCGGAACGTTCCACATAAATTCTAGAACCACATAAGCAAACTTCCCCTTGGTTAATGAAACTGGATTTAATCGTAGTTTCAATGACATCATCCAAGTCAGCATCTGCAAAAATCACGTTCGGGTTCTTGCCGCCAAGTTCAAAGGAAAGTTTCTTTAATGTTGGTGCGGCAGCCTTCATGATTGCCGTACCAGTAACCGTCTCACCAGTAAAGGCAATCGCATCCACATCATCATGAGAAGAAAGGGCAGCACCTGTTTCCCCAAAGCCATGGACCATATTGACCACTCCATCCGGCACACCAGCATCTTTACAAATCTGAGCCAGCACGGTTGCTGTCATTGGAGTCACTTCAGATGGTTTCATCACAGCTGTATTACCGGCTGCAAGAGCCGGAGCCAACTTCCAAGTCATCAGGAATAGTGGCAAGTTCCATGGGTTAATGAGTCCCACGACACCGACAGGGCGACGAACTGCATAATGAATGGCGATATCATCCTGTTGATAAGCTTCCGTTCCAACGGAAGTCATATAATCAGCAAAGAAATAGAAATTGTTGGCTGCGCGATCAATATCAACATTATTAGAAAGCCATAATGGTTTACCCGTATCCAACGATTCTAGCTCGGCGAGTTCCTCTTTTCTCTCCAAAATCAAATCACCGATTTTGCGGATAATGTTCGACCGTTTTTTTAAAGGCATGTTTCCCCATTCACCTTTAAGTGCTTTTCTGGCAGCACTTACTGCCTGATCAACTTCTCCTTTTCCACCTTCTGCAACGGCCCCCAACACTTCTTCTGTTGCTGGATTAACGTTCTCAAATGTTTTACCATTTTCTGACTGCACATAGGCACCATTAATGTAATGGGCACAATCAACAGCTCTTGTTTTAGTTGTTTGCATATAGAAAGCCTCCTTAATTTTTTGGAAACATGAAAACAGTTTCCGATAAATAAATATAAAATTCTCTGAAAACTCTTTTGTATTCGGTACAAACTCATTATAAAAACGATCAAAGCTTTTAAAAAGACTTCAGTTCCTCTATATGCAACAAAATCAAAAATAGTTGAATTTTTCTACAACAACTATTTAGAAATCGCTCAGGATTCTATATAATTAGCGTATAATTACCGATCAGTCACTTTATAAAAAATGTTCCTTTATAAAGAACTTCATTCAACAGAGGTGAAAAACATGCCAAAAAAGAAGCAGCCGCAAACACTTTCTTCCGTAAAAAATGCATTACTTATTTTAAAAAGTTTCTCTACATACGAACCGACCAAAAAGGTAAGCGAACTGGCAGAATCCTTAGGTCTGGCAAAAAGCACAGTCAGCCGCTTACTGTCCACACTTGCCAGCGAAGGTTTTGTCATTAAAGATCAAAAAACCAGCGCCTATAGATTAGGAATGTCGGTCCTCACGCTTGGAGGTATTGTCACCAACAATCTCGAAATCCATAAAGAATCTGCTCCAGTTCTTTATAAACTAGTTAATGATACCGGGGAAACAGCCCACTTAGCGATCATGGATGGTCTTGATACGATTTATATCCATAAAGAGGAATGCAATCATCCAGTCCGTATTCTTACACACCTCGGAAGGAGAAACCCTTCCTACTGCACAAGTTCAGGTAAAGTATTGCTTGCTTTTAGCGACGATCATATTGTAGAAGCTGTCATTAATCAGGGGTTAGTCCCCCATACAGAGAACAGCATCACGGATCCTGATTTACTAAAAGAGGAACTAAAGTCCATACGTGAAAAAGGGTACGCCGTCAGTACAGAAGAATTAACGGAAGGTACAAAGTCAGTTGCTGCTCCGATACGGGACTATCAAGGAAAAGTGGTCAGCGCCATTACCGTAGTTGGACCTATCCAGCGCATGAAAGATAGTAAACTCCCGGATATAGCCAAAAAAGTAATGGAAGCTGGAAAAGAGGCGTCTGAACGATTGGGGTATGATGAAAGATATTTCAGGCGCTTGTAAGGCCTGTCTGTCAACCTCAATGATTGACTAAATGAACTGTAAAGCTTGTTGTTTATTCTCCCGAATCGCTTACCGGCGGATGCTTGCCGCGGGCACGGCCTCAGCTAACTTGGTCAACAAGATCTCTTGACCAAGTGGATCTTCGGCTCGCGCTGTTCCCGCAGGCGTCACCGCCTCTCGCTCATTGTGGAATTAAAATGGTTATCTACCAACAACCATTTTGTTAAACCCTAAACAAAGACAAAAAGATCTGTATGGAGATAAAACTCCAAACAGACCTTTTATAAAAAATCACTCCATTACTAAATCTTCCATTTATAAACGGCTACGAACTATCAGACTGCCCTTTTTATAATAGTAGCTTTCCAGGTAAAGATGTTTACCTCGCCCGGACATTCATTTACACATGAGCTTTTTCTTTAGCCAATTCCTGGGCAACTCCGATAATCCAGTCTTCCTGGCCGCCGACAGCACCCATCTCACTGATTTTTGTCAAAATATCACGCGGATCGACGCCATACTCTTTCCCTGCTCTTTCCGCGAATAATAGAAAACTGGAGTAAACGCCGGTATAGCCTAACGTCAGGCTCAGTCGATCAATCTGGACAGGACGATTCATCATCGGTTTCATTACGTTTTCTGCTGCATCCATTGCTTTATATAAATCTACTGAATGAGGAATATCCATTTTGTTCATGACAGCTACCAGCTGTTCTGTCGCCGTATTTCCTGCTCCAGCACCCATGCCGGCAAGGCTCGTATCGATTCGGTCCGCGCCTTCTTCCAGTGCAATGATGGAGTTGGCAACGCCGAGGGAGAGGTTATTATGGCCATGGAACCCGATGTCTGTATTCAAGTTTTCTTTGAAAAGGGCAATCCTTCTCCGGGTATCATCCATTGTCAATGCTCCGGCGGAATCTACCACATAAATCGTCCCCGCTCCATAAGATTCCATCTTTTTAGCTTCTTCCAGTAAATCCTCTGGCGTCGAACGGTGGGACATCATCAGGAAGCCAACGGTGTCCATGCCCAAATCTACGCCTTTTTTGATATGTTGTTCGGAAACATCGGCTTCACTGCAATGCGTGGCAACCCGTACAACAGAGGCTCCCCATTCTCTTGCCTGCTCCAAATGGTCAATTGTACCGATACCAGGAAGGAGCAGCACGCCTACTTTTGCGTTCTTAGCATTTTTTACTGCTGTAGTTATAATGTCTTCTTCTGACTCTTTTGAAAAACCATACTGAATCGAGCTTCCGCCTAATCCGTCTCCATGGGTGGCTTCAATGATATCCACGCCCGACTCATCGATCAGCTGGGTCAGTTCTGCAATTTGTTCGGTTGAATATTGATGGGAAATAGCATGCATTCCATCCCGTAATGTCACGTCATTAAAAACTACTTTTCTATTATTGCTCATTGTGCTGCTTCCTCCTTTGTCATATGTGCTGCCATAACTTCCCCGGTTTTCACAGCCGCTGAAGTAATGATATCCAGGTTGCCCGCATACTTAGGCAGAAAATCTCCGTTTCCTTCCACTTCCACAGAGACCGTCACAACGTTCCCTTTGATTACCGGATCCGCTTTGAAACGGTACCCTTTCACATATCCCTGCACGGTTTGCAACATGGAATCCAAGGAAGCCAAGATGTCTTCCTGGTACGCATCTGCAGATTCTGCTGTCTGTACATGAATCGTGTTCCGCATAAGGATCGGCGGTTCTGCTGGATTTAGTGTAATGATAGCTTTAGACTCATCGGCTCCCCCCACCTCACGCAGAGCATTAGCCGTCGTCACTGTAAATTCATCAATGTTCTGGCGGGTTCCGGGACCAGCACTCTTACTGGAGATAGATGCTACGATTTCCGCATAATTCACCTTAACAATATCAGAAACCGCTTTCACCATAGGGATAGTTGCCTGACCGCCGCATGTAACCATGTTAACGTTATCCAGCTCGGCAATCTCTTCTTCCTTCAAATTTACCGACGGGACTAAAAAAGGACCTACGGCTGCCGGTGTCAAATCAATCGCTTTCATTCCTAAGTCTTTTAAAATGGGCGCATTATGAGCATGGGCTTTTGCCGAAGTAGCTTCATAGACAACCTCTGCTAATTCTGGTTCCTCTATCAGCCCATCAATCCCGTTATAAATCGGCTTCACACCAAATTCCTTCGCCAGCGCCAACCCTTTCGAATTACGATCGATACCAACCATTGCAGTGAGTTCGAGCTTATCGCTTCGAAGCAGCTTGTACATTAAATCGGTGCCGATATTACCTGAACCGATGATAGCGCATTTTACTTTTTGATTAGACATATTCATCTCTCCCCATATTTAATTTCTTACCTTCACAACAATAGTGACAAGCATCTTGTAAGTGTTCTCTTAAACGTTTTTGGGCATCTTCCAAATCCCCCGCAATCAAACCTTCAACAATTCTCATGTGCTGATCAATGATTTCCTGCTGTTTGGACTCCGTCACTTCACTGGTGATATCAATCAACGTTCGAAAAACTTCTTTCAATGAGGTCCAAAGCTGAATGAGCGTATTATTATCTGTCAATTTAACCAGATAGCTATGAAACGCCAAATCCGATTCAATGTCCCTTTGCTTCAGATGATACGATTTATTCATTTGACCAACGAAAAGGTAGAAAACATCCTTATTCTTTTTTAATACCTCAGGATCAATCTGCGTGAGGGCATGTGTTTCCAACAGGATGCGGCTATCATAAAGGTTTTGGATATCGATAATGTCAAATCGCTTTACAACCGTCCTGCCGTTGGAGTGTTTCTCTACCAGATTCTCCGCTTCCAGCTTAGCGATTGCCTCCCTGATCGGCCCGCGGCTTACCCCTAATTCTTTCGAAAGTGCCGCTTCCACCAAATGATCCCCTTTCTGGTACTGACCTAAAATAATCTGTTTACGTAAGTATTCGAGTACTCGATTGCTGATGCTTTGCTTTTCAATCTTCATAATTTTAACTCCCTGAGAATATTCTGAAAAGTTAACAGTTAACAGTTATTGAGTAAAATTATATGGGAATTGATGGAGTAAGTCAACTCAGAAAATTGTTTCGCATAAAAAAGTACATTCTACTTCATAAAAGTGTTATCTCTTAAACTCAAACCATTATTAACGATTTACAGAGACAAGATCCTATTCTTAGTTATCTCTGCTTGTTCCAGCTATCGGAAAATTAATTTATAAATATCTCCCTGTTGTAACAAATCAAAAACAATGATAATATACTATCCAACGAAATAGAGTGTCACATTTCTACAAATCCAGTTAATAGTGTGACATATTAATTTAACACAGCACATTCATAAAGGGAGGGAATGTAGAAATATATTGGATATTTACTTACCATGCCGTTACAATCGGCAGGTTCGATTACTTATAGAATAGGGAGATTAATAATGTCCAAAAAGGAAACAGTCTATGTCGTGTCTGATTCAGTCGGAGAAACAGCTGACATGATGGTAAAAGCCGTGGCAAGTCAATTTTTGGGGCAGGAAGTTGAAATTAAGCATTCTTCCTATGTAGAGAACCAACAGGATATTAATAATGTCGTCACGGTGTCGAAGTATAATCATTCCATCATTGCTTACACCATTGTCCTTCCATCTTTAAAACACTATCTTGATCAAAGGGCAGAAGAAGAAGGGGTAATTGCGGTTGATTTGATGCACCCTCTGATGGAAGCGTTCACTCAAAAATTTGATATCGAACCCAATCATCAGCCGGGACGAATGAGAAAGCTGGACGAGAACTATTTCAAACGAGTGGAGGCGATTGAATTTGCCGTGAAATATGATGATGGCCAGGAAGTACGAGGATTAACACAAGCAGACATTGTCATTGTAGGAGTTTCCAGAACCTCAAAGACCCCGCTTTCCATGTATTTAGCCAACAAACAATTCAAAGTAGCCAATGTACCTCTCATCCCAGAGATTCCACCTCCTCAAGAGCTTTTTACAATTCCAAGAAAAAAGTGCATTGGATTAATAATCTCACCAGAAAAATTAAATGAAATTCGCAGAGAACGAATAAAGAGGCTGGGATTAACAAACTCAGCGAATTATGCTTCACTAGATCGAATCTTTGAAGAACTAACTTGTGCGGAAAACATTATGAAAAAAATCGGCTGTCCAATCATTGATGTATCAAATAAGGCTATAGAAGAGACGGCTGATATCATTTTAGCCATGTTTAATAAAAGGGGGAGCTATGCATAATGGATAATCAATTTGTATTCCTATTTGATCAACCTGAAAAAGGAAAGAAAGAACTACTTGGAGGAAAAGGCGCTAATTTAGCTGAAATGACCCGAATTGGGTTACCCGTTCCTTACGGTTTTACAATTACCACCGCTGCTTGTAATGCCTATTACGATGCAGGACAGGTCATCTCACCAGAAATTGAATCCCAAATTTTAGAATCACTTCAAACCCTTGAGGCAAAAACAGGCAAAAGATTAGGTGATCCAACCAATCCGCTGCTTGTTTCCGTCCGATCAGGCGCAGTACATTCCATGCCTGGAATGATGGATACTGTTTTAAACCTGGGAATGAATGATGACACAGTAAAAGGAATGGCGGAAATTACCAACAATCCTCGGTTCGCTTATGATTCTTATCGCAGGTTTATTCAAATGTTTAGTAATGTCGTACTGGATGTAAATAACTACTTTTTTGAACAACGGTTAGAAGATATTCGCGAAGAAAAGGGTTACCATTCTGATACAGAACTGACAGCAGAGGATTGGAAACAGGTGATTCAAGAATTCAAAGCGATTGTGCCCAAACATGCGAAACGAAACTTTCCCCAGGATCCAAAAGAACAACTTTTCCTTACCATCAATGCCGTGTTTGATTCATGGAATAATCAGCGGGCAATTTTATATCGGCGCCTTCACAATATCCCTGGCCACCTTGGTACAGCAGTTAATATTCAAAGCATGGTCTTTGGAAATATGGGAGATGGTTCTGGTACGGGAGTCGCTTTTACCCGTAATCCATCCACAGGCGAGTCTAAGCTTTATGGAGAATATTTGATTAATGCTCAAGGAGAAGACGTTGTGGCAGGTATCCGTACACCTCAGCCAATTGCCAGCCTCAAGGAGGATATGCCGCATGTCTATCAACAATTGGTTGATACTTGCCAGCTGTTAGATAACCATTACAAGGATATGCAGGATATTGAATTCACTGTTGAACGTGGAAATCTGTTCATTCTTCAAACGAGAACAGGTAAACGAACCGCCCAGGCCGCTATTAGAATAGCTGTTGAAATGGTTAAAGAAAAAATCATGGATGAACGAGAAGCCCTTTTACTTGTGGATCCTGATCAACTTAATCAGCTGCTCCACCACCGAATCGACCCTGAACATACAAGGGAACAACTTGCCACAGGCTTGCCCGCTTCTCCCGGAGCAGCAACAGGCCAAGTCGTCTTTGATGCGGATGAAGCCGAGGAACTTTCAAAGGATGGAAAAAAGGTTATCCTTGTCCGCCCTGAGACTACACCTGATGATATCCATGGAATTGTGGCTTCCCAGGCTACAGTTACGAGCCGCGGTGGAATGACAAGCCATGCTGCCGTTGTAGCTAGAGGTATGGGAAAAGCCTGCATATGCGGCTGTGATTCCATAAAGATTCACTTGGATTCCAAACAATTTATCACAGGGTCTACAACTGTGAATCATGGAGACACCATTACTATTGATGGTTCAACAGGTGAAATCTTCCTTGGTGAAATTCCAATGATCGAACCAGAGCTTTCAGATGAATTCCAATTACTGCTAAGCTGGGCTGATGAAGCGGCCAAAATGGGAGTCAGAGCTAATGCTGATAATCCAGTCGATGCTGAGAAAGCACTGGAATTCGGAGCAGGAGGTATTGGACTTTGCCGTACAGAGCATATGTTTATGGATGCATCGCGTATTCCTACGGTACAAAGTATGATCCTGTCTGAAACGACCGAGGAACGGAAAAGCGCTCTCGATCAACTCCTCCCTATGCAGCAGCAGGATTTTGAACAAATATTTGAAACGATGCAAGGACACCCGATTACCGTTCGCTTATTAGACCCGCCCCTCCATGAGTTTTTGCCGGACAAAGAAGAGCTGCTCGTTGAGGTAACAAAGCTGCAGCTGACCGACCAGGATTCATCCGAGTTACATGAAAAGCAAAATCTTTTACGAAAAGTAAGACTCTTAGAAGAATCTAACCCCATGTTAGGACACCGGGGCTGTCGCTTAGGTATGATGTATCCTGAAATTTACGAAATGCAAGTCAAGGCCATCTTCCATGCGATGTCTAACGTGATGAAAAAAGGGATCAACGTTAAATCCGAAATCATGATTCCTTTGGTCAGCCATGTGAATGAACTGAAAAAAATGCGTCAACTGGTCGTTAATATTGGTGAGCAAGTCCAGAGAGAATCAGGACAAGACTTTGATTACCTTATTGGAACCATGATTGAAACACCACGCGCAGCCCTTACAGCTGATCAAATTGCCGAAGAAGCAGACTTCTTCTCTTTTGGAACGAACGATTTAACTCAAACAACATTTGGATTTAGCCGAGACGATGCAGAAGGCAAGTTTCTCCAGCATTATGTGGAAAGCGATGTGCTGCACAGAAATCCATTTGTTTCGTTAGACCAAGAAGGTGTCGGAAAGCTCGTAGAAAGTGGTGTGAAATTGGGCCGAGAAGTTAAGCCTGCGCTGAAAACAGGGATTTGCGGTGAACATGGCGGAGAAAAAGAATCCATACAATTTTGTTTTGATTTAGGAATGGATTATGTAAGCTGTTCCCCTTTCCGTGTTCCTTCTGCACGGCTGGCAGCAGCTCAAGCAACTATACGTAATGAGCCAATTAGCCCTAAAAAAGAACCTCAGCTCAGTTAATGGAGAACAGCGAAAACCCTCTTCTTAAATTAGATAATACAGAAACGGAAAATATAGGCGTTTTTTTCGAAGAACCCCGTACCCTATTATCTAAAAGAGGCGAATCCCATTGTGTGGGTTCGCCATTTTTAACGGAAATTAGGTCCAGTTCATCCTTCCTAATTCGCTTGATTGTAGGTGTATTCAATAAGTCATTCCCTTAAGATTCAATCAGAGCATGGAATTTCACACATCCAGGAGACGCTTTTTCTAATTGAGAAACATGAAAGTGGATATGCCCCATTGCTGAAACCCCTATTCGAATTGAATATTCATTGACCGAAAAAGGGGCAGCATTAGAGGCACTTATGAATGAGTTGGAAAAATGGTCTCAAAATTGGATAGACAGGGAAGAGCCCCTGCAAAATTAAGGGAAGTTATATTATTAAGAGAATAGGTGAAGATATAAAGAAACCTATTAAAATAAAACCCCACCCGGCGTAAAAACATTCATTTTACATCGGGTGGGGTTTTTCTTTTCGGTAAAAAAGTTCTTCAACAATTTCACTTGTTTCTACGCTATCAATCCATGACCCAACTTCAGTGACATAGTTAAAGTATCAATGATTAATGAAGGCTTGGATTTCTAGATAAAATAAACAAATCAAAATAATATTTTCTCAGCCCTAGACTTAGTTGCTACCGTCTTGGGCTTTATCTTTTAATGGCTATTCGATCACTTTATCATTCATTCGTTCAACCCATTGATGGAGAAGGTTATTATAACGGGTGAAATTTTTGTGGATTTTAGTGGCCACTTCCTCATTATAGGTATGGACGGTCAAATTTCGAACATTTACCATTTCCAAAGCCAGAACAGCCTCTTCATCCTCCAACAAGTGAACTTCCCTGCATTTGCGAATGACGCTCTTAGGAGAGCCGGCATCTACCCCTTCAATGTCATATGTATATTGCTTAGCCACTTTCCAGCTAACCTCGAAAGTAAATTTAAATCGTAGAATCGCTGCATCTCATTCTACATCATTCGGATTTTCAAGGTAAGCTAGCTTTTCAAAGGCAGCCAACGCTTTTTCTACATCTCATAAAAATAGATTAAATAACTTCCAAGCCGTCTTTATCTGGTAATGCAGGGAATGTTGCATGCGGTTCGGTCTGATACCAATAAGCTACAGATGCAATGTCATCTTGCCGTGCATGGTATCGCCCTTCCGAACGCCATCCCAATGCTTGGATTGTCACCTTTAGCTCTTCCGCAAATCGAACGGGATCCATAATATGCCAACGATACATACCAAACCTTTGGTTAGCACGATACAAACCATCTGGCTTAATAACTTGGTGGAATCCAAGGTAAGGAGTAGAAAATGTACCATACTCTCCTTGAGGTTGCTCAAAATTCCAAGCTCCCCCGAAATAGTCTTCCGTTCCCGTTCCGCAAATGGTTGGATATTGATTATCTCCATCCATATAGAACTTTATTTCTCCTTCTCCCCACCACCCGTTACTATTTACTTGCCAAGCCATATAGGTTCCTACATAATGCCCTTTTCCTTTTATCCCATCAATAATCGTATGTACATCCTCTGCTTGTACAGGGTTACTTCGACGCCATTGCGCATGAAAATAAGCCATATCCTCCGGAACTTCGGTTAATGTATAATCAATTTGATAATAAAGAATCGTTTCGTGATCCGCTAAATTTTCCATCACAATTTTAGCCGACTTCCGGAAAGGCATTTCCCAATAACTATTGAATCCACCTGCTGGATTTACAGAAATCGGTATTGAGTTTACGTTCGAGCGCTCACACCATCCATTACAGAAAAAATCACCTAAAGGTACTCGCACTGAAGGTTCTTCTTCACCATCCCAATAAATTATTAAAAATGAAATTACGCCATGCATTTGGAGTACAAGTCATCCACATATGCTGTATAACACCTGGACCAGTAATCTCACCTAAAGTAAAAGAACCGTTGGCCGGAACAGCAACAGACGGGGATACTTTCCACCCTTGTCCCAAATCTCTTGCCGGTTTAGCACCTGTTCCTACTCTAGCCATTCCCCCTTTCCCTTTTACACCTGTGAGATTTTCCGCACTAATAGAACGAGTCACAGCATTAGACAATTTTGATAAATTTCCTAAACCCATACCAATTCCATTAAATGAATACATCGTTATTCCCTCCATAATTAGAATTTTAATCAGGGTATAAGCGGCCGTTTTTTCTCATAAACTTCATTGCTTTTCTTGAACTTTTGAAGTGATAGTTTTACGGACAGTTATTCATCGAAAAAAAACTAAAATACCGCCCATTCACAAGCTCAGTTAATATAAACAGTCCCTATAGAACCTTAATATACCAAGGTTTTCCTTAATAAGTAAATTGATTAAATGCAGAAACCACTATTACCCTCCCATTCGCAGCTTAACAATTATGTCCTTCAAAAGGTATACCCCCACCATATTTTATTGGCTATTGGTAACTGGGATCCACTTTTCTCCTATCTTAGACCCGATTAGCTCGGCCTACTCATAGGAAGTAATTTAGAATATATTTCTATTTTAACCTTGACCCTGACGTGACGTAACGGTATATAGTAAAGTCACCGGTAAAAAAATCGCGCGAAATGAGGGGATGATTATTGCAGGAAGAAGATATTGGAAAATAGGCGAACTTGCTAAGTTAACAGGCTTAACCATTCGAACCTTAAGATATTATGATCAAATTGGTTTATACTCTCCATCTGAATATTCGGATGCAGGATACAGGTTGTATAATAAATCTGATATTTCCCGCCTACAACAAATTCTAGCATTAAAAGATCTTGGTTTATCACTTGATGAAATTAAATCTATTCTTTCTGAAGAAGATTACAATCCCTTCGAAATCGTATCAATTCAAATAGATCGACTAAAGGAAAAAATAAGAATTCAACAGAAGCTGTTAAAAGAATTACAAAATGTATCAAACCTGTTGAAAATGGAAGAGCCCTTAACTGTGGAGGATTTCACAAAATTATTAGATATGATGAAACAGAGTCATGAAAAATATTTTAACGAACAACAGAAAAGCATGGAGCACCACCTCGACAAGCTTGGTGCCCTTTTCGACAACCAGCCCTAACGTTATTATCAAAGGAGGATGAATGATGAGTAAACGAATTGCAACGCATGACACGTTTGTAATTGAGAGGACCCATGATATTTCGCCGGCTCAAGTATTCGCTGCCTGGTCAGATCCAGAAACGAAAGCACAATGGTTTTCAAAAGCCGATGAGTTCGACTTTCGAGTGGGTGGGAAAGAAACCAATCGAGGGGGTCCACAAGACGGCCCCATCTTCACTTTTGAAGCTCGCTATCAGGAAATCGTTCCTGATGAACGTATCGTCTATTCCTATACCATGGATCTCGATGAAACACGAATATCGGTATCCGTGACGACGGTAGAGTTCCACCCTACGGAAACCGGGTCTCAACTCATCTATACCGAGCAAGGAGCTTTTCTCGACGGCCACGATACGTCCTCCCAGCGCGAACACGGAACGAAAGTTATCTTGGACAAATTGGGTGAAGTACTACGGAACGTACGTGAAACTAATTAACTTACAAAAAAGGAGGTTTTTG
This sequence comes from Thalassobacillus pellis, assembly GCF_016908295.1. Lineage (GTDB taxonomy): Bacteria > Bacillota > Bacilli > Bacillales > Halobacillaceae > Thalassobacillus > Thalassobacillus pellis. The sequence continues at coordinate 28,847 of NZ_JAFBDO010000003.1, read as the reverse complement.
TAATGTCATTAAACGATGCGACAGATAATAACCCATCTGAGAAAATTTCAGACCGCGAGATCGTCAATTCCCGCATCTTCCATGCCTCTCGAGAACACATTTTCAAAGCATTCAGCAATCCGGATAAACTGAAAAAATGGTGGGGACCGAAAGGGTTTTCGAACACGTTCTACGAATTCGATATGAAGCCTGGTGGCCATTGGCACTACATCATGCATGGACCCGATGGCATCGACTATGAAAATAAGAGTGTCTTTTTAGAGGTCGTTGAATCTAAAAAAATCGCCCTTCGTCATCTGGAACCGGATCATGAGTTTCTACTGACCATTACCTTATCCAAATTGGATGGGCAAACCAAGCTCATCTGGCGTATGCTCTTCGATACGCCGGATGAATGCAATAAAGTAAAAAAGTTTGTCATCGAGGCGAACGAACAGAACTTGGACCGCCTTGAAGATCAACTGAAATTATCTTTCTGAAGCGAACAAAATTTTGAGAATAAAGGGGATTTTAATAAAAAAGGAGTTATAAAATAAGAAGACTGGCCACTATTAAAAGAAATGCCTCTCAAAGGTTGATAAACTCTTGAGAGGCTTTTAGGTTATAATGGATGATTTTTAAATACTAGTCAATATAAGTTTATTGGGTTCCAAATCCTTGTCTATCAAAGGATTTGAGGACACACCAAAACTTCTCCTATATTTCGACTAGAAGAAAAGAATCTTTAATTCTTACTTGTTGGAAGATGACTTTTGAAGCGACGAACGAGGAACGCTGTAATCGACAAGGCGAAGAAAGTTAATTCAATGCTTTAGGACTCACAATCATTTGCCCGGTTCAATAAAAGCTCCTTCTCACGGTCATTCCGGGTCATCGACGACGCACGTTCAAATTCTGTACGGGCTTCATCGCATCGCCCCAGCTTGACCAGTAGATCGCCACGAACGCTAGGCAGTAGATGGTATCCTTTTAAGGAGGGTTCGGCACAAAGCTCGTCGACAATCTGTAGTCCGTAAGAAGGTCCAAATGCCATTGATATGGCAACCGCCCGGTTTAATTCGACGATCGGCGATGGTGTTACTCTGGCCAATGCTTCGTAAAGGGCAGCGATACGGATCCAATCAGTCTCAGTTGCCGTAGGGGCTTCCGCATGACAAGCAGAAATCGCGGCCTGCAATGCGTACGGACCGAGTGTGCTTCCAAGCTTCTGGCTGCGCTCCAATGCCGCTAAGCCCCGGCGGATCAACAATTGATCCCACTTCGCTCGATTTTGTTCCAACAGACGAACCGGTTCTCCTTTGGGGTTAACTCGAGTTTTAAGCCGGGAAGCTTGAATCTCCATAAGGGAAACGAGCCCGTGAACTTCCGATTCATGAGGAACGATCTCGGCTAGTATACGTCCCAGTCTCAATGCCTCCTGACATAGTAATGGGCGGATCCAGTCATTACCTGATGTTGCTGAATATCCTTCATTGAACATTAGGTAAATCACTTCAAGTACGGCAGACAGACGGTCTTTGAGTGCTCCCCCTGTTGGCACATCAAAAGGTACTTTCTTGGATCTGAGGGTTCTCTTGGCACGGACGATTCGCTGGGCAATCGTAGATTCGGCAATAAGGAAAGAACGTGCAATTTCATCGGTAGTAAGTCCGCATAACAGGCGTAGCGTTAGGGCAACTCTGGCATTTTGTGATAGCACTGGGTGGCAGGTCATAAAAATCAGACGAAGGAGATCATCATCGATCTCCCCGTCCAAAGCATAATCCACATCTACCTCTTTATACAAATCCATACCGTGGGCGATTTCTCCATATTTCTGATCACGCAACTTTGCCCTTCGCATAAAATCGATCGCACGCCGTTTCGCCGTATGTAACATTCATTCGGGTAATTCCGCTTCTATATATACGACGAACTAACCTTTAATGAATCGACAATAAATTTGATTTATTTGGTCTCTATAACACTTTCTTGTGCATGAAGCAAAATTCCTTTCGCTTAATAAAAAAGCGAACGTCACACAAACAAATTGGTTGATACCAGCTCAGCAACTTTTTAGTGTCCATGAAATACAAGGCGGAGGTATACCTTTATTGCATACGAAATAAACGTATCTCTGGGAAGGGAACAGGAGAACTTAGGTAACTTTATACTTGGGAGTGGCAATCAACATAATAACTAAGAACGATTTGAAACTCATAAATACGAAAATTTATGAAAATAGCGGGGCAAGGAAGCTTGATTACGAGGTTATGAAATAATAACTAAAGTGTACGAAATGTTATTACTATACAGACTGCTTTCAGATGCAAGAGTACCTGATAGGATAGAGGAAGCGTAAGGAAAATGCCAAATTATAACGTTATATAAATTTCAACATAAAAGTCGATTTCTTGTATTTAGAAATCGACTTTTAAAAATAGCTTGTTCGATTAAACTGAATTTTAGTGGGAAAGGTGTTGACTTTCATTCCAATTATATTACTCAATTATTCTAATGGACTTTTCTATATAAGCATAAAATCGCGTTCCCAGTGTAAACCGTCATCTGATTTTGCCAATGAACTTTGTAGTATATGTCTGGATTCATTAATTCCCCAGCAAAACGTTGAGTATGTAAAGCAGAAATACTGAATTCGAGATTTCTATCGTGTTATGATGCATCTATGATTAGAAGAAAGGGTGTATAGGTTGAACCAAGAAAAGCTTTTTTTAAATACAGTAATAAAAAACAAAACGTTAAAGAACCGATACGTAGTTGCTCCTATGACACGAATAAGTGCAGAGCAAGATGGTCGTGCCAATGATACAATGAAACAATATTACGAACGTTATGCTAAAGGTGGCTTTAGCGCCATTATTTCAGAAGGTATATATATAGACGAAAGTTACAGTCAGGGTTATGATGATCAACCTGGTCTTGCAAGAGAAGATCATGTCCAAGCATGGAAACCTGTCGTTAACGCTGTTCATAACCACGACTCTCTAATGATTGCACAACTCATGCATGCTGGCGGTCAAAGTCAAGGTAATGTGTACACGAATGAAACAATTTCCTCTTCAGATGTACCTCCTAAGGGAGAGCAATTAGGGTTCTATGGTGGATCTGGACCATTCCAAACACCTAAAGCAATGACTGAGCAAGATATTAAACAAGTGAAAGACGCATTTGTCCAAAGTGCTGTTCGTGCGAAAGAAGCTGGATTCGATGGTGTTGAAATTCATGGAGCAAATGGGTATTTACTAGATCAATTCTTAACTGACTATTTAAATCATCGTGAAGACCAATTTGGTGGATCCAAAGAAAACAGATTACGGATTATACTTGAAATCATTCAAGATATCCGTAATGCCGTAAGTTCCGATTATATTCTAGGAATTCGCATCTCACAAATTAAAGTTGCTGACCCAGATCACAAATGGGCCGAAGGGGAAAAAGAAGCAGAATATATCTTCTCCCAACTTGGACAGACTTCATTAGACTATATTCATGTTACCGATGGAGATGCAACGAACCCTACTTTTGGAGAAAATACACGAACATTAGCTCAGGCTGCAAAAGACTTTGGAAAACTTCCTGTTATCGCTAATGGTAAGTTAGGTGACCCTGATAAGGCTGAACAATTATTAATAGATAATCATGCAGACTTAATCTCTGTAGGAACAAGCGCCTTAGCCAACCCAGATTTACCTCATAAGTTGAATAAAGGAATGGAACTAAAAGACTTTGACTTTGAAAGTATTCTTTTACCTAAAGCAAAAATAAAAGACTTGGAGTTACAGATGGATCTCGTCCAAAACTAGATTTTTAATAAAAAAAGCTATTCCCGTATCTGAATGAATATCCCCCGAATAATGGATACTGATAAAAAAGTTCCCTTATTCGGGGTTTTTATCTCTTACTTCTGATCTTCTTTTATTTACTACAGTAAATGGGCGGCATGATGTAATATGCCCTAACCCTTGATATAACAGGCTTTGAGAACAATTTGACTGGATTTTGACTGGTTACTTAAAACATGCCTTTCAAGAGTTTATAAACTTTTGAGAGGCTTTTCTCTAGTCTGCAGCATTTTCTGGAATCACTTGATGATTCATCAGCGAGAGTAAAAACACTTTTCCTATCGTAAGAATGGTTTCTTCATCTATATCAAATTTAGGATGGTGGTGTGGGAAGATTGCGTTCACTGCAGGATTTTTGCCGTCCACAAAAAAGAAGGTTCCTGGTATTTCTTTAAGGTAGTAAGCAAAATCTTAATGAACATGCCGCCAAAGCCTACAAAAAATACAGCTGCCTCCTTCTATTGGTTTAAAAGAAGGTATTAAAAATGTAAGTTATAGCCTCATTCAAAGTAACTCGCTTATACATTCGCTAATCTTCTTTATGCCTAACTCAATGTTCTGGTCTTTAACCTGCGACACACTCAGGCGGATCCGGTTTTCTTTACGATATGCGGGAAGGTACATATTCGTTGCATCCTGTACTAGTACATTCTTGTGTTTGAGGTGATTCACGAGACGCCTCGCTTTCATTCGTTTGGGCAGTTCTATGGTGGAATAAAAACCGGATTCCCCGCCAGTAAACGCTGCTTCTTTAGGGAGATGTTTCTGATAAGCCTGTTTTAGAAGGGTACCTTTCCGTTTGTACTGTCTTCGGAGTTTCTGTATGTGTGCTTTGTACATGCCACTTTGTAAATAGATTTCTAAAGCCCCCTGGGTGACGACGGGGGTATGGACATCTGCTGCAAATTTGGCTTTGGCAAAGCTGTCAAGGAGGACTTCAGGTAACACAGCTACTCCAAGCCTTAATCCAGGCAAAAGCACTTTGGAGAAGCTCTTTGTATAAATCACTCTTCCAGACGGGTCATAAGCAAACATAGGATCTGCCTTTCTTTTCATATCAAGGTCGCCCATATAATCGTCTTCCAGTATGTATACGTCATATTTTTGTGCGAGTTCCACTATTTTCTGCTTTTCAAGGTTGGTATAACAATACCCTGTCGGATTCTGAAACCGAGACACGGTGTAGAATAACTTCACTTCTGTCTCATGAAAGATTCGTTCTAACTGTTCCAGATCAATTCCCTTATTTGTCATCTCAATCCCTCTGACTTTCAACCCACGGGAGGTAAGGGATTGTATGAAACTAGGATGTGTAGGTTGTTCCGTGCAAATCACGTCTTTCCCATTTGGAAAAGGAAGGGTAAGGAGAAGATCAAGCGCCTGCTGAGATCCTGAGACGACACAGACCCGCTCAGAAGGGGCAAACACTTGGAGATCTTGGAGCTGTTTAGAAAGCTGCCGACGCAACACATCTAGTCCCAGCGGCTCAGAGTAATGAAACATCTCTTCTTTGTACCATTCAATTGCCTGGTTCATACAATGCTGATAATCCCGGTAAGGCATTCGACTACGGTCGGGTCCGGCAGAGGAGAAATCAATGAGCTCCGTTTGGGAGTTATTGATCGTTTGATGACTTCCTACCAGAAAATAACCACTCTTTGGTACCGAATAAATCATGTGTTGTTTCTCCAATTGATCGTAAGCCTTAATAACTGTATTAATGCTACATTGAAGTTCACTGGATAACTTTCTTACTGACGGTAGGCGTTCGCCAGGTTGGATGACCCCTTCGCTAATTCTTCTTTCGATTTCCTTCCTTGCCTCTTCGTATTTATTACCCATTTTTCTCCTCCTCGTCTGAACTGTAAGGGTACAGATGACAAAAACAATGCTACCTAATCTATCAGCTGATGCGTATAGTATAAGTTAGCATCCATGCTATGGCTATCACGGAAAATCTTATTTGGCGGGAGGAGAAAAAATTGAAGAAGTTTCGTGTTTGGGTTATTGGTTTTACTTGCATTCTTGCTCGTATGGACGGGGGCGTCCGTTGGAACGAGTGCCAAAGGGAACATTGGTCACAAAGAGAAAAAGCTGAAGATTGAGGAACTATTTAACGAAAAAGACGGGACGATGGTACTGAAAAATCTTAAAAAGGACAAGGTATTTGTGTATAACCAGGAGAGGAGCAGAGAAAGATTTACCCCAGAATCAACCTTTAAGGTGGCTAACGCCTTGATCGGACTCCAAACATCGGCGGTTCGAGATGAATATGAGGTGAAACGTTGGGATGGCGTCACCAGGGAGTTTGAAGTATTGAATCGAGACCATACCCTCGCTTCAGGAATGAGGCATTCTGTGATCTGGTATTATCAAGACATGGCCCGTGACATCGGGGAAGAACAAATGGAACAGTATGTAAACCTCATGAACTATGGAAATCGAGATATCTCTGGTGGAATTGATAGATTTTCGCTGGACAACACCCTTGAAATTACCGCTAGAGAACAAATTCATTTTATTGAAAAGTTAGTCAAGGAACGGTTGCCATTTGACGAAAAGCATCAAAAAATAGTGAAACGAATGATGATAGATGACGAACAAGATGAATATACGGTCCATGGAAAAACAGGAACAAGACTCTCGGATTTTGGTTTAGGTTGGTATGTCGGGTTCGTCACCACTGAAAAAGACACGTGGGCATTTGCCGTAAATATTGATGGATCCGGCACAGATGCCAAAAATGTCGTTCTATCTGTACTAAAGAAGAAAGACATCATCGATCCGAAATCCTGAGCATAACAAAGGGGGCGTGCTTCTTTTAGCCGTCCTCCAATTTTTACGTTTATTAGAAAGGAAGGAGAATGGACTTTGATGAAATACCTATTAAGTGCTTTCTTGTTTGTCATACTAGGTGCGTTTACGATTTTAAGCGCAATGGGAACCTATGTGTTTTTAGGGTATTCCCTTGGTATGACGGTCGTCCATATCGGAATCTGGAAAAAGAAAGTTTTTCCCATTTTATTGGGAGTTATCCTAATCATCCTTTCCTTTTTTCTCCCGAATCTGCTATATTACGGGTTCGGACTATCATTCCATATCTTTTGAGCAGAAGCTATTCCGATCTATAGGACCCCCTATGATTCTTTAAAGGTTTCATATTCTCTTTTCCCATATGTTCTTTGAATGAGTGCTATATCTTTTATCAAGCCGATTGGTTTTTCCTGATATTCATTTTCATTGCAGGAACTTTCAGCATAAAGTAGACACAAACGTTTGTATCTTTATGGGTCAAGACAGGTACTGGCGGAGCGCTTCATTACCAGGCGTGTTTATTCTCCTTTTTCTTTTCCTGCTTGCTTGTTCAACTGTTTAATCAAATCCTTTACCGTATAAAAGCTGGCCAGCTTGTACTTCATCAAACTTTATCTTCTTCTTCGGTGTTACTTTGATTTTTTCTTGCGGCATCTTGAAGCAAGTTGTGATGAGCGTCATTGATAAGTTTTTCATGCTTTTCCGCATTGAAATTTTTCTTGTTTAACCGAGGAATGTCGTTGATATATTTGCTTTAAGACCAATCAACACCACCCCAAGAGGATTGCAACTTTCGCAATAAAACAATTTGGCCAAGATGATACGTATCGTGCATCATGATATTGCTAAGTAAATGCCCAATAGAGTACCTTTTAGTTGCATACGGAGCTTTTAACTTTTCATCGTCAAGGTCCGCAATGACCTTTTTTAATTTATTCATGACTTCATTAAGACGCTCCACTGTCTGGGCCCACCCAATTTCATCTTCTGGATCACCGGGATTTCCAAAGGTTTCTTCATTGTCTTCTACCTTATGCGGATTCTCTGTACCCTTAATTCGATGGGTTATGTCTTCATTCCAAAATATTAAGTGGTTGACAATCTGCCAAATCGAATTGCTAGTTCCCGAACCCGAACTAGTCCATGCTGCCTCAGCTGCGTTAACTCCATGAAGCGCCTGATCCATAGATGCAAACCAATCATTCTCATGGCAATGCAATTCAAGTTGTTCTAGAAACATTTTATTTACAACTTGCATCAAACCAATCCCTTCACTGTTTAGTGATAATCTTTCAAAGTTAAAAACTACAGAACTGTTATCAAATTATTCCAATCTTCCCTGCCAGTTGAAATGTAAAACGAACAAGCGTTCCTTCACTGGTTACATATTATACCTACGGACCAATAATTTCAACAATATTTAGAAAATTTAATACAAAATTATTATCTAATAAATCATGAAATTCAGCTTATCACTCAGACCTATGCATCGCACCTTATGACTATGAGGATCTATAACTAAAATCAAAGCCATTGTGGTACTGAACCTTGATGGTAAGGTCATCTTTAACAGCTAATTTCAATGGCAAATTCTATCTCTTCAGCCTTTTGCTCATCCAGTATAGGCAGGAACGTCCTTCCCCGGCTACTTAAATAATAACCTATAAAAAATAGGTCAACCAGAAATGGCTGGATGACCTAACAACCCCTGCAAGGCTGAAAAAACGCTCACAGGGGCTTTACAATCTTTTTATCCATTAATTAATTTGATCTTCTGGTAATAAAAAAGCCAACACATTCAAAACTATAAGTGTTAAGATATGAAAAAACGGAGGGGGATTATCTCCCTCTCCTTTTTCGTCCTTCATATTAACAATATCGTCATGATCGCGGCTGTTAAAATAGATAAACTGAAAGACCCTAATACCAGCCACCTTGGCACACTATTTGTTTTTTTTATTGTTATATATTCTGTTAATCGAACTGCTATATAAATAAAAACTGCAGGCATAACCAGTGTTTCAATAGTAATCGGCCCGTTAAATGCAAGCATAAGCGCAACAAATATCATTCCATAGACTAGTAGGGACATTAATCCATGACTAATTGGATTCAAAATGCCTTTTGGTTTTAATGTCTCACCATTCATTTAATCATCACCTCCGTTAGCCAAAGCAGTATTTTTGAACTCCTGCAATACCAAGAATTTCAGCTGCTGCCCCACCCACCGATTGCTAGCCAGTCGTCGGCATTAGATGCCCCAGCTAATAATTTTACAGTATTTTTAACTCCGCCTAAGGCTTTGATTGCTCTATATGCTTTAGCTCCTGGGACAAATACTGCAGCAATAGAAGCCGCACATTTAGTTGCATCCCAAACACCACCCCAAAAACCATATGTTACAACTTTCTGATCTCCAGTTGATTTGGTAGCAACTAAGTTCCCATTCTCCTTTATCGTAACAGTTCAACATCTGAGGAAAACTGTACAGAAGACCCAAGGACTTCAAACATATAATCAAGATTTTTCACTTCTTGAGTACCCTTTGCTAATGAGACATTATCTTTGAATTTTGATGGATCAAAATTAGGATTAAGTAACGCATCTAAAAATCTCTCTTGTTCTTCCTCGTTTAAATTCTCTAATATCGTATTAATTGCGACATATTGCTCCCACAATTCATCTGCACGTTTCTGTTCCTCAGGTGTCAACTCCATATCCTCAATAGCATCTACATTTGGCTCAATATTCTCTGCAAACGATGTAGAAGGAATCATGAAGCTAAAAAGCATGACCACAGACAAAGTTAATAACGTAAATTTCTTCAACATAGTAAGTACCCCCATTTTATGTAATTTACTTGCCAAATAAATCCTACTACATGAAATTAGTTATTTCAGCAAAATCACAAAATAAGGTAATATTTTACTATACTAATATTCTATTCTCTATCAAAACGGTTCCGTTATTACTTTTTTTGGAATTAAACCACGAAATAGGAAGCCCAATCCTCCCAATGTTAAGACAACAAGTAGATCAGTGAGATTTCCTTCTGAAATTGGAAGTCCACTTGAACTCTAAGGCAAAAGCTATATCCTTTGCTGTTTCTACTGTAGGATTTTTAACTCCCGATTCAATATGATTATAATAGCTTCTCGATATGTTTGATTTAATAGCTGTTTGTTCTTGCGTTAAATCCTTCTGAAGTCGAATCCCTTTTAACCACATCCTCAATTTATTCACCCCCATAAGGTTTAGAACATCTTTTAATAGTGGTTTAACATGAATTTTTCAGATAGGCTGAAACGAAGCCGACAAATAAAAAAAGAAGAAAACCCAAATTGGACTCAGGATTATATTGCCAAACAAATTGGAGTAGCCCGAACAACTTACACAGCATACGAGAGAGGTACTAAAATTCCTACTATAGATACTGTGAACAAAATAGCTGACCTTTTTGATGTATCCACCGATTACCTTTTAGGCCGATTAGATATTTCAAATTATCAAGTGGATAAAAGCAATGAATTTGATTCTATAAAAGAAGCAAATAAATTGATGGACCAATACGGAATCGAAGATGCAGCTTTTTTTGATTTGGAAAAGTGGAAGTCAATGAGTCCAGAGCAGATAAGGGAATTGGAAAGTTACTTTCAATATTTAGTGAAAAAATCTAAGGAGATTGAGGGAAAAGATAACAAATAAAAGCAGGGAAGTTCACTTATAGAAAGCCCCTGCTTTTTGTTTTGTGTCTAATCAGGATAGAGTGTAAAATTCTCCACAATTCATCTACAAGAAAAGTCCCCCTTAAACGGAACAAAAGTCATATACCAATATTCTTGAATTACGCCCGTTAGCGGCATAGTGTCGAAACCTATGGTTACGAGTATGTGGCAGAACTCTAAAAATGGATGTTGGGGTAATTCAGGTCCTCAAAAAACACAAGGAGCACCAGGATGATCTCATTGAGAAAATGGAAAACGAATATACTCAACTGGATTTTGTTTTTGCTAAGGAAGTTAAAAACCTTGGATACCCTGAATTCTTAAAGACCGTAAACACCCATATGAGACGTTTATTAAAAATAAGTGGTATCGATAAGGAACTTACCCCTCATTCCTTACGACACCCCCACACCTCTCTATTAATTGAAGCAGGAGTAGGAGTTAAGGAAATCAGCAACGATTAGATCATGGAGATATAAACACCACTATGAATATATACGCACACATTACTGAAAACATGGAAGAAAAAGCCTCCCAAAAGTTCAGTGAACTTATGAGAGACTCATTAGATCTATAGTGTTTTCCCCGCCAAGTAAAGTATGTCAAAAGTAAGTCATTTTGACATTATGGGTGAAGCTAAACCCTTGATATCAAGGGTCATGGGTGCATGACTACATCATGCCGCCCATTCCGCCCATGCCACCCATGTCTGGCATGCCGCCGCCTGCGCCGTTGTCTTCTTCTGGAAGATCAGCAACGACTGCTTCTGTAGTCAAGAACATAGCTGCTACGGAAGCTGCGTTTTGTAGTGCGGAACGTGTTACTTTTGTTGGGTCGACGATGCCTGATTCGACCATGTTTACCCATTCGCCTGTTGCTGCGTTAAAGCCAATGCCGACTTTTTCACCTTTGAGGCGCTCGACAACGATGGATCCTTCAAGTCCGGAGTTGTGAGCGATTTGACGTACTGGCTCTTCTAGTGCGCGTACGACGATTTGGGCACCTGTAGCTTCGTCACCTGTTAGGTCAAGGTCAGCTACTTTTTTGTAGATGTTGGCGTATGCTGTTCCACCACCAGCTACGATACCTTCTTCTACTGCCGCACGTGTAGAGTTCAATGCGTCTTCGATGCGCAGTTTACGCTCTTTCAATTCTGTTTCAGTAGCAGCACCGACTTTGATGACAGCTACGCCGCCGGAAAGCTTAGCAAGACGCTCTTGCAGTTTTTCTTTATCGAATTCAGAAGTTGTTTCTTCTGCTTGTGCACGGATTTGTGTTACGCGGGAAGCGATTTGCTCTGCGTTCCCAGCACCTTCAACAATAGTTGTGTTTTCTTTTGTTACAACAACTTTGGAAGCGCGACCCAATTGCTCGATGCCTGTGTTTTTCAGGTCAAGTCCAAGGTCTTCTGTCACTACTTCAGCACCAGTCAATGTAGCAATGTCTTCAAGCATTGCTTTACGACGGTCACCGAATCCTGGAGCTTTAACAGCTACAGCGTTGAATGTTCCACGAAGCTTGTTCACTACTAGTGTAGCAAGTGCTTCCCCTTCTACGTCTTCAGCGATCATTAGTAGTGGCTTGCCTTGTTGTACAACCTGCTCTAGGACAGGAAGTACTTCCTGGATGTTGCCGATTTTCTTGTCTGTGATCAGAATGTAAGGATCTTCAAGGACTGCTTCCATTTTATCCTGGTCAGTAACCATATATGGAGAAGCATATCCACGATCGAATTGCATACCTTCTACTACTTCAAGCTCAGTGTTGAAGCCTTTGGATTCTTCGATTGTAATGACACCGTCGTTACCTACGCGCTCCATAGCTTCTGCGATCAATTGACCCACTTCGTCATCAGATGCAGAGATGGAAGCAACTTGTGCGATGGAATCTTTACCTTCGATCGGCTTGGAAATATTGCGCAGTTCTTCAGTAGCAAGCTGAACCGCTTTTTCGATACCGCGGCGTACACCTACTGGGTTTGCACCGGAAGCAACGTTTTTCAATCCTTCACGGATCATTGCTTGTGCCAGGACTGTTGCTGTAGTTGTACCGTCACCAGCTACGTCGTTTGTTTTAGAAGCTACTTCAGAAACGAGCTGTGCACCCATGTTCTCGAAGTGATCTTCCAGTTCGATTTCTTTCGCGATTGTTACACCGTCGTTCGTGATCAATGGAGAACCGTATTTTTTCTCAAGTACTACGTTACGTCCTTTTGGTCCAAGTGTCACTTTGACAGCATTAGCAAGTGTATCTACACCTCGAAGCATCGCGCGGCGTGCTTCTTCATTAAACTTGATTTCTTTAGCCATGAAAATGCCCTCCTTATCAAACTTGTAAATGTAAGTATTTTATTTGGAAAGACTTAATTACTGAATGACAGCCAATACGTCGCTTTCGCGGACGACTAGGTATTCTTTGCCTTCATATTTAACTTCTGTACCAGCGAATTTGGAATAGATGACATGGTCGCCTTCAGAAACTTCAAGCGCTACCTTTTCACCGTTATCCGTTACGCGTCCCGTACCTACTGCTACTACCTTGCCTTCCTGAGGCTTTTCTTTAGCAGAGTCTGGAAGTACGATTCCGCTCGCTGTTTTTTCTTCCTGTTTTACGATTTCAATCACAATACGATCTCCAAGTGGCTTTAACAATTCGGACACCCTCCTCAAATGTGATTCTTAATTTGATTTTAGATTTTAGCACTCAATGATGACGAGTGCTAACACAATTCTTATAATAGCCAATTCATTTTTATTTTGCAAGAGTGAAGGTCGATTTTTTTTTCAATTTTTTTGGGAAGAAATGCTAATGCTCAAACCCTAATTATTACGAGGTTCTTTTTAATTATGTTAAAATACGGAGAGTGACAATTAGATTAATAGTCTGTACGAAAAGGAGTCGTTGAAACTTGACCGCGAGATATTGGTATATCATTGCTATATATGTACTGGCGCAGTTTTCATCCGTAATTGGTGTGCCAATCCTGACAAGTTTGGGATTGAAGCAGGATTATTCGATTAGCATTTGGGCTGTGTTCAGCTTTTTCGTCGCCACCTTGATCATTATATTCTTGCTGAAGCCGGATATGAAACAAGCATCAGAAGTCCGTGAGCGATCCAGTGCCGGAAATATCGCATTGTGGTCATTCCTTGGTGTTTTTCTTGCCTACTTCGCTCAGATCATCGCTATTTTGATCGAGACATTCCTGCTTGGAATCAAGCCCGGTTCACAGAACACGCAGGAATTGATGGAGTTCGCCAGACTTTCACCATTATTCATCTTAGTGATGGTGCTGTTCGCTCCGATATTGGAAGAAATCATTTTCCGGAAAATCATTTTCGGTTCGATTTATAAACGTACGAATTTCATCATTGCCGTCATCGTTTCTGCACTTGCGTTTGCCGCGTCCCATTTTGACTTCACCCATATGATTGTTTATATGGCAATGGGCATCGTGTTTGCATATCTTTATGTAAAGACCAAAAGCATCATCACACCGATCATCGCCCATATGGCAATGAATACGGTTGTTGTGATCGGGCAATACAGCATGTCTGAAGAAGATTTCAGGAGAATGCAGGAACAGTTTGAACAGTTACAAACCATTTTTGGAGGCTTATTATTATGAGGACATCACCGCTATTCATGGCTTCCCTTTATTTCATTATGGGGTTAGTTTTCACTTATATAGCGGCACAAAGTGTGGAAGATACCATCTGGAACTTTATCACCATCTTCCTGGCGATACTTGCCACCTTTGATTTCGCTGTATCGATCAGGCTCTTTAACTTACATTTACGGTTGAAAAAATCATCAGATAAAAAGTGACAGCAGGAGGCGTCCCTACACCTTTGCCGGAGCCTGGCAATCGAGGGGCATCTCCTTTTTTATATAAGGGGGTTTTTACATATGGAAACATTGTTGAGGGGCACACAGGTCTATTTGAACCGTCTGACAAAATCGGACTTGCCGACGATTGCTTCCTGGTATGAGGATACCGATTTTTCGCGGCGGTTTGACGCACTTCCCGCTTTGCCGAAAACGGTTGACCAGCTTGAGTCCTGGCTGGATGAAATTTCTGACTCTAACAGCCAATTCACCTTCGCAATTCGCGGGGTGGATAATGAATTGATTGGCTATGTGGAGCTCGACAGTATTTTATGGAGCCAACAGAACGGGTGGGTGAGCATAGCAATTGGCAGCAAACAGCATCAGGGAAAAGGATATGGCACAGAAGCAATGAGCCTGCTGATCGACTTCGCCTTTAACGAATGCAACTTGCACCGCCTGCAGCTGACTGTCTTTTCATACAACCTTCCCGCCATTCGGCTTTATGAAAAACTCGGATTTACAAAAGAAGGAAGCCATCGGGAATTCGTCCTCCGTGATGGCGAGACTTATGACATGCATTTGTATGGCCTCCTCGCCCGAGAATGGAAGGCATAAACATAAGATTAAGGTTTAAGCTTAAAGGCCGCCCACCAATATTGAATGTAGTAACAAGACATCTTTATCTGTCATAAGAAAATTTCAAAGGAGCCCTGGTTTCTGGCAGGATGAGCTACCAGATTCTGTCATCAGCCAGTCAAAAACGGTCTGTATGGATTTCTATGTCCATGCAGACCGTTTTTTCTTTGTCCATAGGTCGTGCCCGCGGCAAGCGTTCTGGCGAGCACATTTTACCGCTGGGCGAGCGTATTCTGGTCAGCGTGCATCCCCTGTCGTAAGAATCAACACCAAGCTTTAACAGCTAGAACACTTTCAGCAATCCTTGCATCAGCCGGGCTGTTTTATTTTTTATCTTTTTCGACACCTTTTAATATGAAGGAAAGCGGAATTGCGATGATCAGGATAACAGCTGAAACGAGGAATGCTTCATTCAATGTCTGTAATGTCGCCGCCTGCATATCCATTTCCGTGTTGGCGGCAACTACCGTTCGCCTTACTTCATAATAGATTGAGAAAAAGACAATGCCGAACGAGGAGGAAATCTGCCGTAAGATGCTGTTCATCGCTGAACCTTGAGCGACCAGGCCTTCGGGAATCGCATTCATGCCTGAGGTCGTTGCCGGCATATTACCCATCCCCATGCCTAGGCCGCGAATGGTATTCAGAATCATGATCCACCAGTAAGGCGTACCGAGCTTCAGAAAGCTCAATCCCAAAGTGGCTGCCGCCATGATGGCCAGTCCAGGCGGAACGACATATTTCGGCCCTTTTTTATCGAGAATCCTTCCGCCAATCGACATGAACAGCCCGCTCGCTGCTGCCGCAGGAAGAAATAACAGCCCTGTTTTTATTTCTCCAAGACCGTATACATTCTGGATTAATAACGGGAGCAGGAATATTCCGGAGAATAAACCGATAGATGTGGCGGACGTGACGAGAATCGACACTGTATACGTAGGAACCTTAAATACAGACAGGTTAAGCAGTGGCTGCTCCTGACGATTTTCATAATAAACAAAAGCAATCAGTGCGATAATCCCGCCGATGATCAGGCTCATATTGACCGGGGACAGCAGTAAATCAAGCGTTTTCCCTCGACCGAGTGCATAAAGGATCGAGCCGATTCCAGCTGTAACAATGACAAAGCCGACCGCATCAAATTTTATATCAGGATTGGTCTCCGTTGGTTTCAAATATTTACTGGATAATAACAGGCCGATCAAGCCGAAAGGAATATTGAAGAGAAATAGCCATTGCCAGTCGAAAAACTGGATAATAACACCGCCGACAGTCGGCCCGATTGCCGGAGCGACCATCGCTGCCACCCCATATATCCCGACCGCAAGTCCTCGTTCATCTTTGGGGAAAGCCTGGAAAATCAGTGCCATCGCAATCGGCATCATCAGCCCGCCGGCGACCCCCTGTATCGCACGGGACGCAATAATCAATCCAAGCGTTGTTGATAATGCACCGCAGATCGAGCCGATGATAAAAATCGTAAGACCCGCTATATATACCTTTTTCTTGCCAAAACGATCTCCAAAATAGCCGGTGAGCGGCATGGTCATTCCCATAGATACCATGAATATCGTCAGCATCCAGCCGACAGCTACCGCATCCGTGTTGAATATTTCCATAAATCTCGGCAGTGTCGGGTTAAGCATGCTGTTATTCAAAATGACCGTAAATGTCCCGAACAGGACAGAAACGACCACCAGCCATTTTGACGGTAATTTGCTCATGCTTTCCCCTCCCCGCTTGTTATTTCGTAACTCGGAACATTATACCATACCCATTCATGGTGTTAAGAACCGTATGCTTTCCAAAGAAAAAGGACAGCCGTTTTGGCCATCCTTAATCCTCTTCATCAGACTCGATGTTCTCCTCTACATCCAGTGGATAATGTTTTAAAAAGTAAACCAGTGCCTGCAGCTCGACAGCAAGGTCAATGTGGTGCACCCGGACGTGATCCGGCACGGTAATTCTTGCCGGTGTGAAGTTCAGGATGCCGGAAACGCCTGCCTTCACCAGTCTGTCAGCGATTCCCTGTGCGGCTGAGGAGGGAACGGTCAGGATCGCCACGGAAATATCTTCGCCGATTTTTTCTTCCAGGTCATCAATATGGGCGACGGGCACGCCGCCTACTTCCGTTCCGATTTTCCCCTCATTCGTATCAAAGGCAAACTGGATTTTCGTATTATTGTTTTTCATAAAATTATAATGAAGAAACGCGGTACCAAGGTTTCCGACCCCGATTAGGGCAACCTTGGTGGTCTCATCCTGATCTAGTGTCTTGCGGAAAAAGGATAACAGGTACTCGACATTGTAGCCGTATCCTTTTTTCCCGAGTGCTCCGAAATAGGAAAAATCCCTGCGGATCGTAGCCGAATCGACTTTGACCGCTTCGCTCAGCTCCTTGGAGGAAACCCGCATTTTCCCCTGGTTATACAGGTTGTTCAAGAATCGATAATATAATGGAAGCCGCTTCGCAGTGGCTTGTGGTATTTTTTGTTGTTCGATATGCACTGTTATCACTCCTTACTTTCCCTCTGGAAATCCCCGCTCTTACCGCCCGTTTTTTCCATTAGATATGTAGGGCCGATGATCATCCCTTTATCGACCGCCTTGCACATGTCATAAACCGTCAAGGCCGTCGCTGACGCGGCAGTGAGCGCTTCCATTTCAACTCCTGTACTTCCTTTTGTTTTGACAGAAGCCTGGATTATCAGCTCGTATTGTTCTGCTTTTTCTTTCCATTCAAACTGGATATCGACACCCTTCAGCTGCAAGGGATGGCACATTGGTATCCAATCTGGTGTTTTTTTGGCAGCCATGATTCCGGCTACTTGTGCTACCGACAGCACGTCACCCTTTTCTATTTCTCGATTGTTGACTTTCTGATATATTTCTTCGTTGACTTCCACACTTGAAATGGCAGTCGCTGTCCGGACGGTGTCTTTTTTTTGTGAAATATCTACCATCCGTGCTCTTCCCTGCTGGTTGAAATGCGTGAATTCCGACAACGTCCTTCCTCCTTCTAAAAGAATAGCTTTTTTACGTAGTGCTTCTATTTTACCAAAAATCCAGAACTAAGTCGTTAAGTTTTTCACAATCTCACCATCATGCTTCTTGCCTGCCCGCTTTAAAGTGAGATACACTTGAACCATTGAGGTGAACAAATATGATTCTGATGCAAATGAACCAGATTGAAAAACGTTTCGGTGCTGAACTCATTTTATCGAACATTAAAATAGAAGTACAAACGAATGACAGAATCGCCATTGTCGGAAGGAATGGCGCAGGAAAATCAACATTATTGAAAATCATGGCTGGAGAGTTCTCCCATGATGCCGGTGATATCTACCGGCCGAAGGGTGTGGCGATCGGATACCTGGCTCAGAACACAGGGCTCGAATCGGATCGGACCATCTGGGACGAAATGGAGAGTGTTTTCTCCGGACTGAAGCGAACGGAACGAGAATTACGCGATATGGAAGCGCAGATGGCTGATCCGGATTTGCTTGCCGATGAAGGCCGGTACCAGCAGCTGCTAAAGGAATATGATTCTAAGCAGCAGGCATTCAAGACAGAAGGCGGCTATCATTATGAAGCAGACATCAAATCAGTATTGAACGGGCTTAATTTCCGGGATTTTGACTGGAGCACTCCGATTCATACGCTAAGCGGCGGACAGAAAACAAGACTAGCTCTTGGGAAGCTGTTGTTATCCAAGCCTGACGTGCTTATTTTGGATGAGCCGACCAACCACCTGGATATCGAAACACTTGGCTGGCTGGAAACCTACCTGCAAGGCTACGAGGGGGCAGTCGTCATCGTTTCTCACGACCGATACTTTTTGGACAAAATCGTACGAACCGTGTATGAAATTGCCTTTCAATCTTCGAAAAAATACCACGGCAACTATAGTGATTATTTGGAAAAGAAAGAACAGGATTTCGAATTAGAGATGAAGCAGTTTGAAAAGCAGCAGGCGGAAATCAAACGGATGGAGGACTTCATCCAGAAGAACATCGTCCGGGCTACCACCAGTAAGCGCGCTCAAAGCAGACGGAAGCAGCTTGAAAAAATGGAGCGTGTCGATAAGCCGAAGGATGAAAATCAGTCTGCCAAGTTTTCTTTCCAGATCTCCCGGCAAAGCGGCAATGACGTGCTTCGAATCCGTGACCTTGCTTTTAGCTACAGAGAAAATGAGCCATTCCTATTCAACCATGTCAGCCTCGATGTCAACCGCGGAGACAGCATCGCCCTTGTCGGACCGAATGGCGTCGGGAAAACAACATTGCTGAAAACAGTCATTGGTGATTTGAAAGCGCAAAAAGGGACGATCCAGATTGGGACGAACGTACAGGTCGGCTATTACGACCAGGAACAGACAAAACTTGACTCCACAAAAACAGTACTGAATGAGCTGTGGGACGAGTACCCGAACCGTAACGAAAAAGATATTCGGACGATCCTCGGCAACTTCCTTTTTTCGGGGGAGGATGTACTGAAACCTGTATCCGCACTCAGTGGTGGGGAAAAAGCTCGATTGTCCCTTGCGAAACTGATGATGCAGCAGGCGAATCTGTTGATTTTGGACGAGCCGACGAACCACCTTGACCTCGACAGTAAAGAAGTCCTTGAAGCTGCTCTCGTTGATTTCCCTGGAACGATATTGTTTGTATCCCACGACCGTTATTTCATCAATAAAATCGCCACACAGGTATTCGAGATGAACCCTGGCGAATCAAGAATGTTTCTTGGGGATTACGATTATTACCTCGCAAAAAAACAAGAGGAATACGAACTGGAACAGCTGGAAAAACAGGACCGTGAAGAACAGGCGAGTGAAAGCTCCAGTAATAAAACGACTTTCAAGCAGGATAAAGCTGAAAAGCGGGAAGCCCGTAAACGCCAGCGCAGAATTACAGAAATCGAGCACGAAATTTCGGAAATCGAAGCGCAAATTGAAGAAAACGATGATCAGCTATGTGATCCTGATATTTATCAGGACCATGAAAAAGCACTGGCACTGACGGAATCCAACCATGAGCTTAACGTAAGACTGGAAAACCTTATGGAAGAATGGGAAGAATTGCATACGAAATGAGAAAAACCAGCCAGTCTGATAGATTGGCTGGTTTTTCATTTTTGTGGCATGCGGCGGACTTTTTCCAGATATTCATACACCTGCATTTCGACAGGAGGGTGATAATGAAGGCTTTCAGCTGTCTCGCCCCCTATTTTAATGAATAAGTCACACATGGCAAACAGCCCCCTCCAGCAGTTTTCGTAACTTCCATCCGTAAAGGTGGCTACATAGGCATTCCAGGTTGCTTGATCTAAATAATATTCAAAATATTTTCCCTGACTGCCGACACTGACCCCAAACTCATTTTTTGTACCGATATACCAGGCAATCATTCTTTCCAGCATGTTTCGGACAGGTCCTTCCATCATTGCCTTCGCATAAGGAAGCTCACGTCTCCATAAACCCTTTGCCACATACGTGCTCACCCACCAGAACTCATTGGAGCAAGCAGCAAAATCTTTTTCTGAAGGCTTTTTCACGTGATAATCTGAATCATTAGCTTCTGGGAGGAAGGGAATAATCCCATCTTTGTCGAGTAATACTTTACTTAGGCTGTCGAACTTATCTGGAAGGTGAGCAGTCGTTATTAAGGTGAGGTCGATACGGTTGCCGTCGGTAAACTGCATGAGGTAAGCAAAACGATGTGGATTTGACCCATCCCCCGAATACAGCTGCATGGCATCAGGCATCTGCATGATCAGCCGCTCCCCGAATACATCGACCCAGCTGTGGTCTCTGGTAAAGCTTTCAATGTCACTGACGAAATATACAATATCATAATCTTGAAACCTGTCGGGTGTAACCAAAGGATTAACTCTTGAACCGTTCATTATAACTGCCCGCACTCGCGCATCCTGTTTAGCAGTGCCCAGAATCACATCCATCATTTCCTGACTCGTTCTCATGCTAGCTCCCCTTTCCATAATAAGTTTCTCCCGGGGTGTTGCTTTTTTCCAATTTCCATTTTCTGTTTCTCACGGGGTGATTGGTGTAGTTGTGCCTTTTGGGTTTCTGTTCTACGATGTATGTAAGTTTTTTCTGATAAAGGAAGGTTATCTATGAAATTCAGTCGCAGCCTCATGATATTGATAAGCACGCTGCTCGGTGTGGCAGTTTTCTTTTTCAAACCGAGAAAAGCGAGAGCACCGATAGTCGATAGTGAGAAATCTTTGTATCCCGGAACTTCTATTTCCATACAGCCGGGAGATCTGTTGTTTACACCAATCGGGAAAAGCGAATCAAAATTCGTCGGCCATGTTGGAATCGTTAACCTGAAACACAAAGTCGTCCATTCCATTCCTGCTGGTATAGTAGAAGATCAGGTATCTGATTACTTCCGTAAATTCCGTTCAATCAGCATTTTTTCTCCGAAAGTTCCTATCGTCGGTAGAAACGCTGCTGGTTACCTGGAGGATCTTACCGAAAAATACCCCCGGGCAGATTACCGGATTCTCACACCTCTTGGCAGCGTCAATCATGAGCAGTATTGTACGAAGATTGTCTGGCAAGCCTACCAATTCGGTGCCGGAGTAAATCTTGGCCATCTGCGAGATCAGGCAAGAGCAATCCATCCTGAATTTTTAAAAGACCACCGGCATCTCGAGCGAAAAGCAACTAAGCTATGAAAAAAGCTCATTGGAGACCTCCGAAATAGGGAAAGTTTAGATAAGGTATGCTATTTTAAAAAACGATCGCTCCTTGCTGTAATAAAGAGCGTCACGACAGAATAGGCTTAAGCTTGTCAGGGGTTGGCAAGGCAATTCTGCTTTTGATTTAATTTAAAGGGATTCTATGACCTCTATACCTTCATGAGGTTTTATATAGTGCTTTGTTGAACAAGGGAAAAAGGTGATTTTCTCTAAAATCAAAGCAAATCACCTTTTATAGATTGGCCGCTGTTAAAGTTTTTAACGATATACGGTTATATCATGGTTGATTCTACGATGAGCGAGAGGCGGTGACGCCTGCGGGAACAGCGCGAGCCGAAGATCCACTTGGTCAAACGATCTTTTTGACCAAGTTAGCTGAGGCCGTGCCCGCGGCAAGCATCCGCCGGCAAGCGATTCGTTAGAATCAACAACAGACTTTAACAGCTCCTTTTGATTATAAATTACTTTTTCAGTGGCTTTTCTTATCAAAATGAGCTTTTCACATGCTGTAAAAACTCTTTTTCAGAAATGATTTCAATAGAATGCCCCTGGCTCATTAATGTTTCCGCTCGTTCGAGTTTACTGCTTTTCTTTCCATTCTGATAGTTTTCGTATGCCTGGTTCCCCACAACGACGTAATTCGTTTCAGCCTCTAAGGTTGACTGCCATTCTCCCCCGAGATCAACGACACGCTGGATCGCTTCCTCCCGCTTCATTCCATCAAGCTTTCCGGTGAATACGAAGGAAGCGCCATAGAATGGATGAGACCGGTCAAATTCACTGGTGGCGGCGATAAAGGATTTAGCTTCCGCCCGCTTTGCCCTTTTCTTCTTATTCAAACGGGCAGGCTCATATCCCGTATCAAACATCATCCCGTTGATGGTCTGCGTCTTCTCCACCAGCTCTTTGACATTGCCAGCGTTCAGCTCTTCGCCAGCCCTCAATAAGATGTGGCCGGCAGCTTTTGCATCTTCAAGCGCATGGTGATGGTTAAACCGGAAGCCGACATGATTGGCGACAGCTTTTAAGTTATACCGGGGCAGCGGCCATGTTTTCTTTGCTATGTTGACCGTGCAATTGTAGGCAAGCATGGGATAGGCAATATTGTACGTATCAAGAGTTGCCCGGAGTACTCCCATATCGAACTGAGCGTTATGGGCAACCACAAACTTCCCTTCCAACAGCTCCCGGATTTCTTCCGCCCAAAGAGCGTCGAACTCCCTGGCATCCACTACATGCTCTTTCGTGATTCCATGGACGTTGATATTCATCGGGGCAAAGTAATTCCGCTTCGGTTTCACAAGGCGATAATATTCCTTTTCAGGCCTGCTGTTCCGGTACTCGACGATTCCTATAGAACAGACGCTTCCTCTGTAGGAATTGGCAGTTTCAAAGTCTAATGCTACAAAGTCCATAATGATGCTCCTTTATAATTGTTACCATCTTAAGGCAGTTCATTGCCGGCAGCTTTATACAGCTCATACCATTCTTTTCGGCTTAGTTCCACATGGGAAGCCTCAGCTATATCTCTCATTCGCTGCGTATTCATTGTTCCGACCACCGGCTGGATGTTAGCAGGATGGCGCAAAATCCAGGCAATTGCAATTGCGGAGTCTGTCACACCTTTTTTCTCTGCGAATTCCTGAAGTTTGGCATTCACTTCAGGGAAATCATCATTGCCAATGAAAGCTCCTTTGATCATGCCATATTGAAAAGGAGACCATGCCTGAATCGTCATGTTGTTCAATCTGCTGTATTCCAGCACCCCGTTATCCCGGACGGTCGCCGGATCGTGCCTCATATTCACATTCAGCCCTGCATCTATCATCGGAGTGTGCATCAAGCTCAGTTGCAGCTGATTTATGATCAGATCTTCTTTCATATACTGTTTCAACAATTCGATTTGCGAGGGATTCTGGTTACTCACCCCAAAGTGACGGGCTTTCCCACTTTCCTTGAGCTTGGTGAATGCTTCTGCCACCTCTTCCGGATCCATCAAGGTATCCGGGCGATGGAGCAGCAATATATCAATATAGTCGGTTTGTAACCTTTTTAGACTGCCCTCCACAGAATCAAGGATATGTTCCCTGGAAAAATCGAAAAAACCGTCCCTGATGCCGCATTTTGTCTGTAGAATCATATCTTCACGCTTGGCAGACACCATGTCCATTGCTTTTGCAAAAACTTCCTCTGACATCCCTTTTCCGTAAATATCAGCATGATCGAATAAGTCCACGCCTGCTTCTATTGCATTTGATATGACATCGGCAGCTCCTTTCGCAGAAAGCTTGTTCATCCTCATGCACCCTAACGCAATTTCCCCTGATTTTAGACCGTTGGTTCCCAATGTGATTCTTTTCAAAAAAACACTCCCCTTATGTACTTATCCATTTACCTTAGTTTACACAGGCCCATTTACTGTTGTCCAAATTTATGATTGATTTTTGCTTTATAAGTTATTCAATCCTCCATTACTATATCCACACAGTTATTCACAGTATAAACACCGAATTTAAACTTTTACACAGGTTTATGCACATTATCCACAGATAATACTGATTTTACCCACACTATCCACAACCTTAAATGAATACTGTAAAATCACAGCTAATCGTTTGATTACCCACAGCATAAATATACATTTGTGGATAAAAAAAGACCTCCTTTTAACAAGGAAGTCAGTTTCCATCTTAACTTTTGCTTCTTGCGGCGTAGTGCTCCAAATTTAAAGAAGGATTGGCATTCAAATCCCACCCTGCTCGATGACCTTGCTGATAAGCGACAGTTCCTGCTGCAGCAATCATCGCCGCGTTATCTGTACACAATGAAAGCGGAGGTATTAACAGGTCGATCTCACCGCCTGTAAACTTCTCCTCCAGTGCTTTGCGGAGACCTTTGTTGGCAGCTACTCCTCCTGCCACTATCACCTGTTTCACCTGATGTTCTTGGGCTGCCTGAAACGTCTTTGTGGATAACACGTCGACAACACTTTCCTGGAAACTGGCGGCTACATCCTCTGGCTTCAGGTGTTCGTTTTTCTGCCTGGCGTTGTGCAGCTTGTTGATAACTGCAGATTTTAACCCGCTGAAACTGAAATCGTACGAACCATCCTCAAGCCACGCCCTCGGAAAATCAATTGTGACCTCGCCTTCCTGGGCAAGCTTATCTATTTCCGGTCCCCCGGGGTAAGGCAGTTTCAGCGTTCTGGCCACCTTGTCATAAGCTTCTCCCGCTGCGTCATCTCGTGTTTCCCCGATCACTTCAAAACTGCCGTGTTCCTTCATAAGAATCAGTTCTGTATGTCCCCCTGACACTACGAGCGACAGCAGCGGGAATTCAAATTCCTTTTCAAGCCTGTTGGCATAGATATGGCCTGCGATATGATGTACACCGACGAGCGGTTTCTGTTTTGCAAAAGCAAGGGATTTGGCAGCATTGACTCCGACCAGCAGGGCACCAACCAATCCTGGCCCCTCTGTCACAGCGATGGCATCGATATCATCGATAGTCATGGATGCCTGTTCCAGTGCCTCTTCTATGGTAATCGTAATTTGTTCAATATGGTGTCGTGAGGCAATTTCAGGAACCACGCCTCCAAAGCGTTTGTGACTTTCAATTTGTGATGCAACAACATTGGCAAGCAGATTTCGTCCATTTTCTATTATGGCGACTGCCGTTTCATCACAACTTGTTTCAATTGCTAATATCCGTTCATTTGTTTTCATAAAAGTTCACCCACATCACTAATGCGTCCTCTCCATTATCCGTGTAATAATTCTTCCGGATGCCTCCAGGAACGAGGCCGAATTTCCTGTACATGTGCTGCGCTTGAAGATTGGAAACACGAACCTCCAATGATAACAGGATAGCTCCAGCTTCTTTTGCTTTTTCTACGGTGTGCTCGAACAACCTTGCTCCATAGCCACCGCCTCTGTATTCAGGCAGCAGGGCAATATTGGTGATATGCGCTTCATCGATGATCATCCATAAACCGCAGTAACCAAACACCCCTTGTTCGTCTTCAATAATAAAATAACTCGCATACTTATTTTCATTCAGTTCCTGTTCAAATGACTTCCGGGTCCAGGGCACCGAAAAGGAGGCATGCTCAATCCTCATCACTTCTTCCAGGTCGCCCTCCGACATATCCCGTATGTTAACATGCTCCATTACTTATTCTCCTGCTGCTCCAGCCACTTTGTTTCCGCTTCCACCAGCCTTAAGTAATTCGGAACAAGCGCATGCAACGGATCTGGTTCTCTTTCCGCACCCAGGACAGCTAATGCGCCGGGTCTTGGAATGTGCCATTGCAACTCGGGAATGACAGCAAGGTCTCCCAGATATTCTTCAATCGATTCCTGATGCTTGGCGAAGTCCTGACTTAAAAATAAGACAGGCTTTCCTTCCTGCCTGAGCTCTCTCAGCCAGTCGGTGAAAAGAATATTTTTCTCTTCTTTCACGATCTGGCCCCCATTATCATACAGCCCTGTATAGACGAGTCCCCTTCTGGCATCAAAAAAAGGGCATATGTATCCATTAAAAAAGGAGCCCTGGTTTGCCAGGAATTCCAGGCTGGAGATACCGACTACCGGAATTCCAAGTGACCAGGCCATTGTTTTTGCTGTCGTCAGCCCGATGCGCACTCCGGTATAAGAGCCCGGCCCTTTTGCAACAACGATCCGATCAAGATTTGCCGGAATTGTATCCGTATCTTTCATTAGCTGATCGATAGCAGGCATCAGACGGACAGAGTGGTTCTTTTTTATATTAGTCATTAATTCTCCGGCTATTTCTCCATTTTTCAAAATCGCCACTCCCAACACCTGATTGGAAGTATCTATTGCTAATATATTCATACAAAAAGCTCCTCGCAAATCTTTTCAAAGCGCTCCACATTAGGTTTCAATTCAATGGAACGGACCGTTTCATTGACATAAGTGATCGTAATATCGAGTCGGGCTTCCGGCAGGTATTCTTCGATATATTGCGCCCATTCTACCACTGTAGCCCCATCCCCATGGAAGTATTCATCAAAGCCGATATCCTCTTCACTTTCCTCTAGTCGATAGGCATCCATATGAAACAACGGGATCCTGCCCATATATTCTTTCACGATCGTAAATGTAGGACTGTTGATGGTCCGCTTGACACCGAGTCCTTTTCCCAGTCCTTTCGTAAATGTCGTCTTGCCAGAACCGAGATCACCCTCCAGCGTCAGGACATCGCCGGCTTCCAATCGTTCGCCAAGCTTTCTGGCTGCCTCCATCGTTTCCTCCGGAGAGTTCGTTTTAATATGAAAAACTTTCACCGTAATCACCTGTTCCCCTGTAGATGTGTATACCCTGATTTTGTCAGCACTTTTTTTGCTCCATTTTTATGAAGAAAAACACAGGCATCGCTCTGTTTTTTTTCGGTAACGTAACCGATTTTTGTTACGGTAGTACCTGCTTCCTTAGCAGCTTTTTCAATTGCCGGCCACTCCTTCTCAGAAACAGCTCCCAGCAATTCAAAGTCTTCTCCTCCAGATAGCATCCATTGTTCCCGCTTTTCTTCTTGAAAAGTGTCCAGAAAAGACGCATACGGCAGCTTTTCATATTCCAAGTGCAAGCATACATCAGAAGCTTCCGAAATTTCATTTGCTTCACTGGCAATTCCATCACTAAGATCGTTTAAAGCTACCCGTACTATCCCTTCCAATTTCATTGCAAACCCGACTGGGGGCTCCGGGGTACGGTGGCGACGTACGAAATAGTGGAATGCTTCCTCGTTGTCATTGGAGATATTTCCTAACAGCATTTCCAAACCAGCTTGGGCATCCCCAAGCGTCCCAGTGACAAACAATACATCCCCAGCTTTCGCAGCACTTCTGTACCTGCTCTTACCGGGCACCGTGTATCCGAAAACTGTTACGGTCAGTACAAGCTCCTTACCGGAAACTGTATCACCGCCAATCAAATCCATCTTGTGCTTTCTAGCCAGTTTTTTCATTCCACGGTAGATCCCCTGTAAGTCTTCGTCATTCCAAGATTCAGGGATAACAATCGATACCATATAAAAAGCAGGGGCAGCACCCATGGCAGCCAAATCACTGATATTGACAGCCAATGCCCGATGACCGATATGATGCGGTTCCATCGTCTCTCGGGAAAAATGCACACCTTCTACCAAGGTGTCTACCGCTGTTACAACGTCGCGGTTATCTGCACGGAAGACCGCTGCATCATCCCCAATCCCTTTAATTAACGATGGCTGCGAATACGTCGACTGGCGGATGGAATCAATAAAAGAAAACTCGTCCATGCTCTGCCCTCCTTTAATCTTTTTAGTCATATGTACATTATATCAATTTACAATTGGAAAATAAAAAAGTGCATCCCAAAAGCGGAAGCGCCGTGCTCACCCCCGACCAGCTTAAGACGAACCTCGCCGTGACGTCCTTTGTCACAGAGAGGATTGACTTAAGACCTCGAGGGGGTAGGCGCTGCAGCTGGATGACGGATAAAAAAGGTTATCTGTATTCGATAATTTTCCAGACAATAACAAAAGCCTTAGGAATTATCCTAAGGCTGTTTAAATCATAGTTATAAGTGGCGGTCCGGACGGGACTCGAACCCGCGACCTCCTGCGTGACAGGCAGGCATTCTAACCAACTGAACTACCGGACCATTCTTAAATTGATATGTACATTTAACTAATCTTACTTACCGTAGTTAGTTGAAATTAATTGGTTGCACTAAAGTACTCTAACCTTCAACTAGCAAAGATGTTAATTCAGTGCTGTAAGTTGAAATTAATTGGTTGCGGGAGCAGGATTTGAACCTGCGACCTTCGGGTTATGAGCCCGACGAGCTACCAGACTGCTCCATCCCGCGATAGTGTAAGAATCGTTCATCAGAATTCTTACGATAAATTCATGCTGTAAGTGATTACTTTTGAAAGAGGTAATCAGCCTAGCGGTGTCCTACTCTCACGGGGATAAACCCGACTACCATCGGCGCTGGAGAGCTTAACTGCTGTGTTCGGCATGGGAACAGGTGTGACCTCTCCGCCATCACCACTAGACCTTCTTTTTTTAGGGACAAGGTTTATTATATGACCTTTTTCCAAAAAAAGCAAGAGTTTTTTGCAAACCCTCAAAACTAGATAAGCGGCAGACATTCACGCGACATGCGTCTTTCTTGTATAGGGAAGTCCTCGATCGATTAGTATCCGTCAGCTCCACGTGTCACCACGCTTCCACCTCGGACCTATCTACCTCATCGTCTCTGAGGGA